>NZ_QGSL01000088.1:990250-1028783 GCF_003176655.1 Pseudomonas sp. RW407
CACGTTCAGGCTGCTGACGCTGCCGCCCATGGGCAGCTTGGCCAGGTAGTCGCAGTGCTCGCGGGTCAGGCGGCGCATGCCCTTGCCCTCGGCGCCCATGACCAGCACCGTGGGCCCGGTCAGGTCCAGTTCGTAGAGGGTCTGGGTCGCCTCGCCGGCCGTGCCGACCACCCACAGGCCGCGTTGCTGGAGCTTCTCCAGGGTGCGCGCGAGGTTGGTCACGGCCACCAGCGGGATGACTTCGGCGGCGCCGCAGGCGACCTTGCGCACGGTGGCGTTGAGGGTCGCCGACTTGTCCTTGGGCACGATCACCGCCAGCGCACCGGCGGCATCGGCGGTGCGCAGGCAGGCGCCGAGGTTGTGCGGGTCGGTGACGCCGTCCAGGGCCAGCAGCAAGGCCGGCCCCGGGGTGCGCTCGAGCAGTTCCTCGAGCATGTTCTCGCCCCACACCTGGCTCGGGCTGACCTCGGCGACCACGCCCTGGTGCACGCCCTCGGCCCACTCGTCGAGCTCCTTGCGGTCACGGGTGCCCACCGGCACCCGCATTTGCCCGGCCAGTTCCACCAGCGCCTGGACCCGCGGGTCGTGCCGGCCCTCGGCCAGCCACAGCTGCTTGACGCGCTTGGGGTGATGGCGCAGCAAAGCCTCCACGGCGTGCACGCCGTAGACCTTTTCCCACTGGCTCATGGCTTCGCCTTACGCTTGCTTGCCGCGTCGCCCTGGCCGGTGCCTTCCGCCTTGGGCTTGGACGGCCCCTTGCGATGCTTGCTCGGCTTGGCGGCCTTGGCCTTCTGCTTCGACGGCTTGCGCGGCTTCTCCGCAGCGGCCTTGGCGTTCTTCGCCGGCGTGCCCTGGGCCTTGGCCGGCGGCCGCTTGCTACCCACCTTGGCTTCGTCGAGCAACGCCTGCTTCAGCGCGCGGCTTTTCCTGACGTCGGTGTTGCCGAGCATCTCGTCGGCCTTGGCGAGCATTTCCGGCGCGACCGAGGGCAACGCCTGGACCACGCCGACCTTGCGCTTGCGCGGCTGCACGCTGGGCAGCGGCGGCTCCGGCACTTCCTGCGCCAGCTCGCGCGGCTGGCCCTTGGCCCTGGCCGGCTTGGCGGCCTTGGCAGGTTTGCCGGGCTTGGCCGCTTCGGCCTTGTCGCCGCGCTTCTTTCGACCGATGGGCGCGCTGAGCACGTTGTCGGCCAGTTCGAAGTCGATCTTGCGCTCGTCCAGGTCGACCCGCGCCACCACCACCTGGGTGGTGTCGCCGAGGCGGAAGCTGCGCCCGGTGCGCTCGCCGGCCAGGCGGTGGTGCACGGCGTCGAAGTGGTAGTAGTCGCCGGGCAGCGCGGTGACGTGCACCAGGCCTTCCACATAGATGTCGGTCAGCTCGACGAAGATGCCGAAGCCGGTGACCGCGGTGATCACGCCGTCGAAGGTCTCGCCGACGCGGTCGCGCATGTATTCGCACTTCAGCCAGTTGGTGACGTCGCGGGTGGCCTCGTCGGCGCGCCGCTCGGTCATCGAGCACTGCTCGCCGAGCTGCTCCAGGCGCGGCTCGTCGTACGGGTAGATGCGTGCCTTGGCCATGCTGGTGGCGCCGGCGCGCTGCACCAGGTCGGTCTCGCGCTTGGAGCGGACCACGCTGCGGATGGCGCGGTGCACCAGCAGGTCCGGGTAGCGGCGGATCGGCGACGTGAAGTGGGTGTAGGCCTCGTAGTTCAGGCCGAAGTGGCCGTGGTTCTCCGGGCTGTACACCGCCTGGCTGAGCGAGCGCAGCATCACCGTCTGGATCAGCTGGAAGTCCGGGCGGCCCTGGATGGACTCGAGCAGCGCCTGGTAGTCGCCGGGGGTCGGCTCGCCCTTGCCGCGGTAGAGAGTCAGGCCCAGCTCGCCGAGGAACTGCCGCAGGTTGTTCAGCTTCTCCTGCGGCGGGCCGTCGTGGACGCGGTACAGTGCGGGGATTTCCAGCTTCTCGAGGAACTTGGCGGTAGCCACGTTGGCCGCCAGCATGCATTCCTCGATCAGCTTGTGCGCGTCGTTGCGCTGGGTCGGGCGGATCTCCGAGATCTTGCGATCGGCGCCGAAGACGATGCGCGTCTCCTGGGTCTCGAAGTCGATGGCGCCGCGCACGTGGCGGGCGGCGACCAGCACCTTGTACAGGTCGTAGAGGGTGCGCAGGTGCGGCACCACGTTCGGCAGTTGCTCGGCCAGGCGCGCGGCCTCGGGGCTGTCCGGGGTCTCCAGGTACTGGCTGACCTTGGTGTAGGTGAGCCGCGCGTGGGAGTGGATGACCGCCTCGTAGAACTGGTAGCCGGTCATCTTGCCGGCCTTGGACAGGTTCATCTCGCAGACCATGGCCAGGCGGTCGACCAGCGGGTTCAGCGAGCACAGGCCGTTGGAGAGGATTTCCGGCAGCATGGGGATGACGCGCTCGGGGAAGTACACCGAGTTGCCGCGCTTGGCCGCCTCCTCGTCCAGCGCCGAGCCCACTTTTACATAGTGGGAGACGTCGGCGATGGCGACGTACAGCTTCCAGCCACCGCCCTTGCGCTTCTCGGCGTAGACGGCGTCGTCGAAATCGCGGGCGTCCTCGCCGTCGATGGTCACGAACGGCAGGGTGCGCAGGTCGACGCGTTTCTCCTTGTCCTTCTCCGCCACTTCGGGCTTGAGCTTGGCCGCTTCCGTCTCCACGCCCTGGGGCCAGACATGGGGGATGTCGTAGCTGCGCAGGGCGACTTCGATCTCCATGCCCGGCGCCATGTAGTCGCCCAGCACTTCCACCACTTCGCCCTGGGCCTGGCGGTGCACGCTGGGCCACTGCTCGATGCGCACCTGGACGAACTGGTTGTGCTTGGCGGTGCCGTTCTTGCCCGGGGCGATCAGCACTTCCTGCTGGATCTTCGGGTTGTCGGCGACCACGGTGCCGATGCCGCCCTCTTCGAAGTAGCGGCCGACCAGGGTCTCGTGGGCACGCTCGATCACCTCGACGATGGCGCCTTCGCGGCGGCCGCGGCGGTCGAAGCCGGAGACCCGCGCCAGGGCGCGGTCGCCATCGAACACCAGGCGCATCTGCGTGGGGCTGAGGAACAGGTCGTCGCTGCCGTCGTCGGGGATCAGGAAGCCAAAGCCGTCGCGGTGGCCGGCGATACGGCCGCGGATCAGGTCGAGCTTGTCCACCGGGGCGTAGGCGCCGCGGCGGGTATAGATGAGCTGGCCATCGCGCTCCATGGCGCGCAGGCGACGGCGCAGAGCTTCTTCCGACTCCTCGTCGGCGAGCTTGAATTCTTCCAGCAGTTGCGCGCGGGTCGCAGGCGCGCCGCGTTCGGCGAGGTGCGCCAGGATGAGTTCGCGGCTGGGGATGGGGTTTTCGTATTTTTCCGCTTCGCGGGCGGCCTCGGGATCGAGGGTTTGCCAATCGGCCATCAGGGTGAGAGCACCTTATTCGTCTATAGATATGAGCGTCATCTGCTTATTGAAGCGCGAAATCCGCTCGTCGGTCAGCTTTGACCAAGAATAAATTTTTTATCGCATCAGGGGTTTACAAGCCAAAGTGGGCTCCGTATAGTTCGCGCCCACAGCGTCACTGAGACGTTGTAACACGGAAACGATGAGCAATCATCGCATCCAGTGCCCAGGTGGCGGAATTGGTAGACGCACTAGGTTCAGGTCCTAGCGGTGGCAACACCGTGGAAGTTCGAGTCTTCTCCTGGGCACCATTTTTCACGATAGAGCCAATGGCTGTATCGCGGCGGTTCGGAACCCTGATAACCGGACATTGAGACGCCGAAGCGACCGAAAGGTTGCAATACCGCAAGACGATGAGCGATCATCGCACCCCATGCTGAAAAGCATGCCCAGGTGGCGGAATTGGTAGACGCACTAGGTTCAGGTCCTAGCGGTGGCAACACCGTGGAAGTTCGAGTCTTCTCCTGGGCACCATCTTCAAGCGAAAAAGCCGAGCACTGCTCGGCTTTTTCGTTTCCGTCGTTCGCAGGTGCGGGCCGGACACATCGCCCAGCCCCTCCCCTCATGCCTTGAACTGCCCCAGGCTGGCGCGCAGCTGCGCCGCCAGGCCATCCAGCACACGCCCGCTGCTGGCGGTTGCCGCCACGGCTTCCGCGGCGCGCCCCGCCTCGGCATGGATCACCTCGACACGCCCGCGCACCGCGACCGCACCGGCGGCCTGCTGCTCGGCGGCATGGGCCGCCGACTCGATGGCGCCATGCACCTCCTCCACGGCCCGCTGCACTTCGCGCTGCAGGCGCTCGCTGTCATGCAGCGCGGCCAGCCCCTGCACCGCCTGCTCGCGCGCCTGGCCGATGGCCTCCACCGCCTCGCGCGCGCCACGCTGCAAGGCGTCGATATGCGTCTGGATGTCGCCGGTGGATTGCTGCGTCTTGCTCGCCAGCGCCCGTACCTCGTCGGCCACCACGGCGAAACCGCGGCCGCTCTCGCCGGCGCGGGCCGCCTCAATGGCGGCGTTGAGCGCCAGCAGGTTGGTCTGCTCGGCGATGCCGTGGATCACCGAGAGCACCACCTCGATCTGCTCGCTCTGCTGCGCCAGCTTCTCGATCACCCCGGCGCCGCTCTGCACGCGGGACTCCAGGGTCTCGATGAGGCCACCGACGCGCCGGGCGATGGCGGCGTTGTCGTCGGCCGCCTTGCGGATGGATGCCACGCGCAGCAGCGCCTCCTGCATGGCCTGGCTTTCCAGCTGGGCCTCCGCGGCCATACCGGCAAGCGCCTCCAGGCTGCCCGCCACCTCGTTGCGCTGGCGGTCGGCGGCCGCCTCGGCGCTGGCGCTGCGCGAGGCCAGCGCGGCGATCTCGCTGCCGGTACGCTGCGCCACTTGCCCCGCCTCGCGGACGATGGGCTGCAATTTGTCGACGAAGCGGTTCACCGCGGTCGCCATCTCACCCACCTCGTCACGGCTGTCCAGGCGCACGCGGCGGGTCAGGTCGCCCTCCCCGGCCGCCAGGTCGTCGAGCGCATCGATCAACAGGCGCAGGCGATTGACCACCCGCCGCCCGAGCACCAGGGCCAGCACCAGCAGCACACCCAGCCCCACCAGCAACAGCCCCAGGCCGATGTGCCAGCGCAGGCTGCTGGCGGAAGCTTCCACCGCGCCGCGGGCGCCCTGGCTCATCTCGCCGGCCGCCTGCTGCGCCGCCTGCAGGCGGGCACTCAGCGCCTTGTTGCTGTCCGCGGCGGCGCCGGCCAGGCTGTCGGCCACCAGCTGGTCGCCACTGGCGATCAGGGCGGAGAAGCGCTTGTCCAGGGCCTCCACCTGCTTTTCCACCTCGGCCGTGGAAATGCCCAGGCGCACGGTACCTATCACCACGCCATTGGGGCTGATGGGCACGCTGGCGAGAATCACCGAATCGTCGTGGGCCGCCGCCTCCAGCACCTTGTCCAGGGCCCGCTCTCCCTGGCCCTTGGCGAGCAGCGCCTGGATGCGCGGGTCCTCGCGGTTGAGGTAGCGCGTCAGGTGCTGCCCCTGGGCATCGTCGTAGACCACGAAGAGCACGTTGGGGTTGGCCTGGGCGCGCCGGGCGTATTCGGAGAGCGTCGGCACGTCGTTGTCCCACATGGCCTTGGGCGCCACGGCGGCGAGCAGCTGGGCGAGCTGCTCGGCGGATTGCCGCAGGCTCTGTTCGAGGCTCTGGCGGGTTTCACCACGCTCCTCCTCCAGGCGCGCCGACAAGGCGGCGCCAAGGCGCTCGCGGGTACGGGCGGACAACTCGGTCAGCCCGGAGCTCAGCTCGCCACCGGCGCGCTCCAGCTCGCCGGCCAGGCGCTGCGACTGGCCGCCCAGGCGCTCGCCCAGGTCGGCCACCAGTTGGTCCACGGTACTGCGGGTGAGCCACAGGGCGATCAGCAACTGCACCAGCAGCGCCAGGCCCAGGGCGATGAACACGGGGCGCAGCAGGCGGCTGCGCAAAAGCGAAAGGACGGCGGACACGGAGTGCCTCCTCGGGTAACGGAATACTGGCGCGGGATGCGCCGATGCCATTTGCCAGCAAGGGGCGTGCCGTCGAGGTGGCCATTTACCGGCGGAGTGGGGTTGGGGGCTTTTTCGTAGGAGCGAGCTTGCTCGCGAAGGGTGTTTATTGGTGAGCGTTTGGCGTTCGCCCCGAGAACACCCTCTCCCTAACCCTCTCCCTGAAGGGAGAGGGGACCGTTCGGTGTGTTTGGATACTTTGGAGTCAGCCGGCAATGCCGAAAGCTACCGGTTGAAATTTAGCTTTCAGCCGGCACGGACTGCCCCCTCTCCCTTCAGGGAGAGAGCTGGGGGGAGGGAAGAGTCAAACCAAGGCACCGTAGCCACAGGCGAGCAGGGTTCGCGAGCAAGCTCGCTCCTACGAAAAGCCAAACGAAAAAAGCCGCTTCCCCCATCATCAGGAGAAGCGGCTTTTCACGCCCTTCGCAGCCGAAGCCGCGACGGATCAGCCGAACGGATGGCGCAGGACGATGGTCTCGTTGCGGTCCGGGCCGGTGGAGATGATGTCGATGGGCGCACCGACCAGCTCCTCGATGCGCGCGATGTAGGCGCGGGCGTTGGCCGGCAGGGCTTCCAGGGTCTTGGCGCCGACGGTGGATTCGCTCCAGCCCGGCAACTCCTCGTACACCGGCTGCAGGCCGATGTAGCTGTCGGCGTCGGTCGGCGCATCGACCAGCAGTTCGCCGGCGGCGTTCTTGTAGCCGGTGCAGATACGCACGGTTTCCAGGCCGTCGAGCACGTCCAGCTTGGTCAGGCACAGGCCGGACAGGCTGTTGATCTCGATGGCGCGACGCAGGATCACGGCGTCGAACCAGCCGCAACGGCGGGCACGGCCGGTGGTGGCGCCGAACTCGTGGCCGACCTTGGCCAGGTGCGCGCCGACGTCGTCGAACAGCTCGGTCGGGAACGGGCCCGAACCCACGCGGGTGGTGTAGGCCTTGGTGATGCCCAGGATGTAGTCCAGGTACAGCGGGCCGAAACCGGAGCCGGTGGCGGTGCCGCCGGCGGTGGTGTTGGAGCTGGTGACGAACGGGTAGGTGCCGTGGTCGATGTCCAGCAGCGAGCCCTGGGCGCCTTCGAACATGATGTTCTGGTCGGCGCGGCGCAGGTCGTGCAGGGTCGAGGTGACATCGGCCAGCAGCGGCTTGAGCTGCTCGGCGTAGGCCATGCACTCGTCCAGGGTCTTCTGGAAGTCGACCGCCGGCTCCTTGTAATAGTTCTGCAGGACGAAGTTGTGGTAGTCCAGCAGCTCGCCCAGCTTGGCGGCGAAGCGCTCGCGGTGGAACAGGTCGGCCACGCGCAGGCCGCGACGGGCGACCTTGTCTTCGTAGGCCGGGCCGATGCCGCGGCCGGTGGTGCCGATCTTGGCGTCGCCGCGGGCCTTCTCGCGGGCCTGGTCGAGGGCCACGTGGAAGGACAGGATCAGCGGGCAGGACGGGCTGATGCGCAGGCGCTCGCGCACCGGTACGCCCTTCTCTTCCAGCTTGACGATCTCGCGCAGCAGCGCGTCGGGCGCCAGCACCACGCCGTTGCCGATCAGGCACTGCACGCCTTCGCGCAGGATGCCCGACGGAATCAGGTGCAGCACGGTCTTCTCGCCGTCGATCACCAGGGTGTGGCCGGCGTTGTGGCCGCCCTGGTAACGAACCACGGCAGCAGCCTGGTCGGTGAGCAAGTCGACGATCTTGCCTTTGCCCTCATCACCCCACTGGGTGCCCAGGACTACGACATTCTTACCCATAACACTTGTCCCCATCGTGGATATTCGGTGCCGGCCTCGGCCGGCGGAAACTCGCGGTGCCCGTCGATCACGGGTCAGAAGGGCACCACCTGCCAATTGCCTTCGCGCAGCTGCAGTTGCGCATCGCAACCCGCCTCGCGCGCCGAAGCCGCATCCTGCCCGGGCAGCGCCTGAACCACGCGCCGTCCGTCGCGGCGCAGCTGCTGCACCGCCTGCCAGAGGCCGGCCCCTTCGGCCGGCGCCCAGATGCCTTGCACCGGCGCGTCCAACTGAGCCTGGCCCAGGGTCACCAGGGTCTTCAGGTCGGTGGAGAAGCCGGTGGCCGGCCGCGCACGGCCGAAGTCGGCGCCGATGTGGTCGTAGCGACCACCCTGGGCGATGGACTCGCCGACGCCGGGCACGAAGGCGGCGAACACCACCCCCGTGTGATAGTGGTAGCCGCGCAGCTCGCCGAGGTCGAAGTACAGCGGCAGCTGCGGGAAGCGTTGCGCCAGGGCGTCGGCAATGGCGACCAGGTCGGCCAGGGCGGCCTTGACCACCGCCGGCGCGCCGGCCAGCACTGCGGCGGCCTGCTCCAGCACCTCGCGGCTGCCGCACAGCTCGGCCAGGGCGCGGAGCATGCCGGCGAGTTCGGCCGGCAGGCTGTCGGTGAGCGCGGCGACTTCATCCACCGCCTTGCGCTGCAGGGCGTCGAACAGGGCCTGCTCGGCCTCGCCGGAAAGGCCGGCGGCACGGGCCAGGCCACGGTAGATGCCGACGTGGCCGAGGTCCATGTGCACGTCCGGCACCTCGGCCATGGCCAGCATGTCGAGCATCAGGCTGATGACTTCGACGTCGCTCGCCGGGCTGGCGTCGCCATAAAGCTCGGCACCCAGCTGGATCGGGCTGCGCGAGGTGGCCAGGGCACGCGGGCGGGCATGCAGCACGCTGCCGGCGTAGCACAGGCGGTTCGGGCCCTCGCGGCGCAGACTGTGGGCGTCCATGCGCGCCACTTGCGGCGTGATGTCCGCACGGAAGCCCATGAGCCGGCCCGAGGCCGGGTCGGTGACCTTGAAGGTGCGCAGGTCCAGGTCCTGGCCGGCACCGGTCAGCAGGGACTCCAGGTATTCGATGTGCGGGGTGACGACGAACTCGTAACCCCAGCGCTGGAACAGGTCCAGCACCTGACGCCGGGCTGCTTCGACGCGCGCCGCCTCAGGTGGCAGCACTTCTTCGATCCCATCTGGCAGCAGCCAGCGGTCTACCGTTGCCATGTCGCCTCTCCCCTTTCAGCCGGGCGGCAATTCATCTAGTGAATCCAGTAAAGAAGGCCGGTGCCGAGCAGCATGCTGCCCAGCCCGATGAGCCGCAGGCGCCGGTCGTCGAGGCGACCGAGCCCGCTGACGGCCTCACGCCAGCCACGCGGATACAGGAAAGGGAGGATGCCCTCCAGCACCAGCAACAGACAGAACGCTTTGCCGAATTCCTGCCACATGGCCCTTGTACACAGATCTCGCGGACGCAAAAAAGCCGGGATTTCCCGGCTGACCCATGATAACACGTTTTCTCCGGCGGGCGCTGCCGCCCGCCGGAGAACCCCACTCAGGGCTTGGACTTCTCCAGGTAACGGAAGAACTCGTTTTCCGGGCTCAGCACCAGGACGTCCTTCTTGTCGGCGAAGCTGTCGCGATAGGCCTTGAGGCTACGGGTGAAGGCGTAGAACTCCGGGTCCTGGCTGTAGGCCTTGGCGTAGATCGCCGCCGCCTTGGCGTCGCCCTCACCGCGGGTTTCCTCGGACTGCCGATAGGCCTCGGCCAGCAGCACACGGCGCTGGCGGTCGGCGTCGGCGCGGATGCCCTCGGCCAGCTCGCGGCCCTTGGCGCGGTGCTCGCGGGCCTCGCGCTCGCGCTCGGTGCTCATGCGCTCGAACACGCTGCGGTTGACTTCCTTCGGCAGGTCGATGGCCTTGACGCGCACGTCAATGACCTCGATGCCCAGTTCCTTCTGCGCCATGCGGTTGAGCGACGCGGTGATGTCGCCCATCAGGGCGTCGCGCTCACCGGACACCACCTCGTGCAGGGTGCGCTTGCCGAACTGGTCGCGCAGGCCGGCTTCCAGGCGCCGCGACAGGCGCTCGTCGGCGATCTGCTTGAGGCCCGAGGTCGCGGTGTAGAAGCGCTCGGCGTCGGAGACGCGCCACTTGGCGTAGGCGTCGACCATCACCGCCTTCTTCTCCAGGGTGAGGAAGCGCTGGGTCGGCGAGTCCAGGGTCAGCAGGCGGCCGTCGAACTTGCGCACCTGGTTGACGTACGGAATCTTGAAGTGCAGGCCGGGCTGCACGTCCGGCTCGACCACGCGACCAAAGCGCAACAGCACCGCACGCTCGGTCTGCTGCACCACGTAGATGCTGCTCCACAGCGCCACGGCAGCCACCACGGCGGCGATCAGGGCGATCAGGGACTTGTTACTCATCAGCGGCTCTCCCTGGTGCGCAGGTCACGTTGCTGCAGGTCGCTGGCGACCCGCGAGCCGATGTCCGGCGTGCTGCTCGTCGTGCCCGTCGCGCCACTGCCCGGGGTCGCCGAGCCACGGCCGTCGATCATCTTGTCCAGCGGCAGGTAGATCAGGTTGTTCTGCCCCTGCTGCCCGGTGACCAGCACCTTGCTGCTCTGCGACAGCACGTCCTGCATGGAGTCCAAGTACAGGCGCTCGCGGGTCACCTCGGGCGCCTTGCGGTACTCGGCGACCAGCTTGCTGAAGCGATCCGCCTCACCCTCGGCGCGGGACACCACCTCGTCGCGGTAGCCGTTGGCTTCCTCGATGATGCGCTGGGCCTGGCCACGGGCTTCGGGCACCACGCCGTTGGCGTAGGCCTCGGCCTGGTTCTTCTCGCGCTGTTCGTCTTCACGGGCGCGGATCACGTCGTCGAAGGCTTCCTGCACCTCGCGCGGGGCGGCGGCGCTCTGGATGTTCACCTGGGTGACGGTGATACCGGTCTTGTAGGTGTCCAGGAAGCGCTGCAGGCGATCGCGCACATCGGTGGCCATCTGTTCGCGGCCCTCGGTGAGGATCTGGTCCATGGTGGTGGAACCGGCCACGTGGCGCAGGGCGCTCTCGGTGGCGTGCTGCAGGCTGACCTCGGGCTGGTCGACGTTGAGCACGAAGTCCTTCAGGTTGCTGATCTTGTACTGCACGGTCAGCGGAACCTCGACGATGTTCTCGTCCTCGGTGAGCATCTGCCCCTGCTTGCTGTAGGCACGCTCGCGGGTGACGTTCTCCTGGAACCGGCGGTCGATCGGCGGGAAGTAGAAGTTCAGGCCCGGGCCCACGGTGTCGTAGTACTTGCCCATGCGCAGGATGACCGCCTGCTCCTGCTCGTCCACCACGTAGATAGCGTTGTACAGCCAGAGCACGGCGAGCACGGCCAGGCCGATGCCGAACAGGCCCAGGCCACCGCCCTTGCCGCCGACGGGGCTGCCGCCGCGCGGTTTCTTGCCGCCGAAGATGCGATTGAGGCTGTCCTGCAGCTTGCGGAAGGCCTCATCGAGATCCGGAGGGCCCTGGCGGCCGCCACCACGGCGCCCACCCCAGGGGTCCTGATCATTCTTGTTCGAGTTGTCACCCGGCTCGTTCCAAGCCATAGCGCTCTCCATCTAGTAACGCGAAACGCGCCTGCGGCGCGACCACCCATGCTACCGAATGCCCGCCTCGGTGCCAAAAGCACCGTCCCGGGCTTTATTGCAAAGTGTGTTGCGCAATGAACTCCGCCGGCTGCCATCCCTCGCGGCTGACCAGGCGGTTCAACTCGACACGCGGCAGGCGAACCTGCAAAACGGCGCGTCCCTGCTCGTCATGGTCCTCGGACTGCACCGCACCCAGCTCGAAGAACTGTGCGCGCAGGCGCCCCAGGCGCTGCGGCAGGCAGAGCGTACCGACGAACAGGTCGTCGCCCAACAGCTCGGCCACCGCCTTTTCCAGCAGCTCCAGCCCGCGCCCGTCACGGGCGGAGAGCCAGACCCGCACCGGCTTGCCGGTCTCGTCGCGCTGGATTCGCGCGTCCATTTCCGGCAGCAGGTCGATCTTGTTGTACACCTCGAGCATCGGCAGCTCGTTGGCGCCGATCTCGGTCAGCACCGCGTGCACCTGCTCCACCTGCGCGTCGCGCTCCGGCTCGTGGGCGTCGATCACGTGCAGCAGCAGGTCGGCGTTGCTCGACTCTTCCAGCGTAGCGCGGAAGGCCTCGACCAGCTTGTGCGGCAGGTGACGGATGAAGCCCACGGTGTCGGCCAGCACGACCGGGCCGACGTCCTCCAGCTCGAGCCGACGCAGGGTCGGGTCGAGGGTGGCGAACAGCTGGTTGGCCGCGTAGACCTCGGACGTGGTCAGGGCATTGAACAGCGTGGACTTGCCGGCGTTGGTGTAGCCGACCAGCGAAACCGAGGGGATTTCCGCCCGGCGCCGGCCACGGCGGGCCTGTTCGCGCTGGCTGCGGACCTTCTCCAGGCGCTGCTTGATCTGGCGGATGCGTGCGCGCAGCAGGCGGCGGTCGGTTTCCAGCTGGGTTTCACCCGGGCCGCGCAGGCCGATACCGCCCTTCTGCCTTTCCAAGTGGGTCCAGCCGCGCACCAGGCGCGTGCTCATGTGCTCGAGCTGGGCCAGTTCCACCTGCAGCTTGCCCTCGTGGGTGCGGGCGCGCTGGGCGAAGATGTCGAGAATCAGACCGGTACGGTCGAGCACCCGGCATTCGAGGACGCGTTCGAGGTTGCGTTCCTGGCTGGGCGTCAGGGTGTGGTTGAAGATGATCAGCTCGACTTCCTGGGCTTGCACCAGGTCGCGCAGCTCATCGACCTTGCCACTGCCGATCAGGAACTTGGCCGACGGCTGATGGCGCGAAACGTTGACGAACGCCACCGACTCCGCACCCGCCGAACGGGCCAGCTCCTGGAATTCCTGCGGGTCTTCGCGCGCCTCGGGGTCCTGACCTTCCAGATGCACCAGAATGGCCCGTTCCCCACCACCCGGGCGCTCAAAGAACAAGGCGGGCTACCCTCAAGCGTTGCCCGGCTCGACCGGTTGATCGCCGCTGGGCAGACGCACCGGACGGCTGGGCACGACGGTGGAAATGGCGTGCTTGTAGACCATCTGGCTGACAGTGTTCTTCAGCAGAATCACGAACTGGTCGAAGGATTCGATCTGACCTTGCAGTTTGATGCCGTTCACCAGATAGATGGAGACCGGTACGCGTTCTTTACGCAGGGTGTTCAGGTAAGGGTCTTGTAGCGAATGCCCTTTTGACATATGCCGCACTCCTTTAGGGAATCAATAGATTTAGTAGTAGTCGAATGGCTTCTTGCCGTCGGTAACCCCAAGGATAGACGGCTGAATTATGGTCTCGAACCTATATGGAGACCGCCTCAAGATATTTCAAGGCACGCGGCAGATTGTCGCCTGCCAGACTGTCCAACCAGTGTAGATGGCCCCAGCTGCGCAGCCAGGTGAACTGGCGCTTGGCTAGTTGCCGGGTGGCAATCACGCCGCGCTCCTCCATCTCAGCGTAGGACAGTTTGCCCTCGAGGTATTCCCATACCTGTCGGTAGCCCACGGCACGAATGGATGGCAGCCCGGCGTGCAAGTCGTCTCTCGCGCGAAGTGCTTCGACCTCGGCGATGAAGCCCTGTTCCAGCATCTGACGAAAACGTTGCGCGATTCGCGCGTGCAGTACCTGGCGCTGCTGAGGTGCAATCGCCAGTTGCGCCACAGTATACGGCAATTGCGCCCCGCCTGGCGCGCTGGCACCGGCATTTTCAGCCGCCTGGCGACGACGGTGGTCGCTCATCGACAAGCCGCTGACGCGTTGCACTTCCAGCGCCCTGACCAGGCGTTGCGGGTCGTTGGGGTGGATGCGTGCCGCCGACTCCGGATCGACCCGCTGCAGCTCCGCATGCAGGGCCGCCCAGCCTTCGGCCGCGGCCCAGGCCTCGAGCTCGGCGCGCACCGCCGGATCGGCGCCGGGCATGTCCGCCAGGCCTTCCAGCAATGTCTTGAAATACAGCATGGTGCCGCCGACCAGCAGGGGAATGCGTCCCGCCGCGGTGATCTCGGCCATGGCCGCCAGCGCATCGGCACGGAATTCCGCCGCCGAATAGCTTTCGGCCGGGTCACGGATGTCGATCAGGCGGTGCGGGAACTGTTCGAGTATCTCCCTGGACGGCTTGGCGGTGCCGATGTCCATGCCCCGGTAGACCAGCGCCGAATCCACGCTGACCAGCTCGCAGGGCAGCAGCCGCGCCAGTTCCAGCGCCAGGTCGGTCTTGCCGGCGGCGGTCGGGCCCATGAGGAAGATGGCGGGAGGCAGGGAGGACATCGGCAACTCTTCGGCGCAACGGGCGCGCGCCAACCGCGCGCTGAATCGATTGGCGCGCAGTTTACTGCACTTGGCTTGCGGCTGGCTTTATTTCAACGCCCGCGCAGGAAGAGTTTGTCCAGCTCGTCCAGGCCCAGCTGCGTCCAGGTGGGCCGGCCGTGGTTGCACTGGCCGCTGCGCTCGGTGATTTCCATGTCGCGCAGCAGGGCGTTCATCTCCGGCAGCGTCAGGCGCCGGTTGGCGCGCACCGCGCCGTGGCAGGCCATGGTCCCGAGCAGCTCGTTGAGGTGCGCCTGGATGCGGTCGCTGGTGCCGTATTCCAGCAGGTCGGCGAGCACGTCGCGCACCAGTTGGGTCGCCTCGGCCTGCTTGAGCAGCGCCGGGACCTGGCGGATCGCCAGGGTTTCCGGGCCCAGGCGCTGCAGCTCGAAGCCGAGCCGGCTGAACCAGGCCGAGTGCTCCTCGGCGCAGTCGGCCTCGCGCTCGCTCACCGCGAGGGACTCGGGCACCAACAGCGGCTGGCCGCGCAGGCCCTCGCTGTCCATGGCGATTTTCAGGCGCTCGTAGGTGATGCGCTCATGTGCCGCATGCATGTCCACCAGCACCAGGCCGTGGGCGTTCTCGGCGAGGATGTAGATGCCCTTGAGCTGGGCCAGGGCATAGCCCAGCGGCGGGACGTCCTGGGCGCTCTCGGGCAGCGGCTGGGGCGCGGACTGCTCCGGCAGCGGCGCGAAATAGGCGCGGTAGGCGCCCTGGGCCTCGGCGGCGGGCGGCAGGTCCTGGCGCGGCGGCTGGTAGGAATAGCCGCCACCACCGCCGGAGGAGCCTCCGGAGCCGCTCCAGGTACGCGCCGCGGCCGGCGCCTCCAGGACCTTCTCGGACAGGCTCATCTCGCCCTGCGGGCCGAACTCGCCGGCCTCCAGGCCGCTCGGGCGCGGCACGGTCAGGGTGGTGGCCCCCGGCGGCGCCAGCTGGTCGTCCGGACGCACCTCGGCGAGCGCCCGGTGCAGGGTGCCGTAGAGGAAGTCGTGGACCATGCGGCTGTCGCGGAAGCGCACCTCGTGCTTGGTCGGGTGCACGTTGACGTCCACCGTCGCCGGGTCGACCTCCAGGAACAGCACGAAGGTCGGGTGGCGGCCGTTGTAGAGCACGTCGCGGTAGGCCTGGCGCACCGCGTGGGCGACCAGCTTGTCGCGCACCATGCGGCCGTTGACGTAGAAGTACTGCAGGTCCGGCTGGCTGCGGGAGAAGGTCGGCAGGCCGACCCAGCCCCACAGGTGCAGGCCGTTGCGCTCGATCTCGATGGGCAGCGCCTGCTCGAGGAAGGCCGGGCCGCACACGGCGCCGACGCGACGCGCGCGGGCCACTTCGTCGCCGGCCTCGTGCAGGCTGAAGATGGTCTTGCCGTTGTGGCGCAGGTGGAAGGCCACGTCGAAGCGGGCCAGGGCCAGGCGCTTGATGACTTCCTGCAGGTGGTCGAACTCGGTCTTCTCGGCGCGCAGGAACTTGCGCCGCGCCGGGGTGTTGAAGAACAGGTCGCGAACCTCGACGCTGGTACCCACCGGATGCGCCGCCGGCTGCACCCGCGGCTGCATGTCGCGGCCCTCGGTCTCCACCTGCCAGGCCTGCTCGGCGTCGGCGGTGCGCGAGGTCATGGTCAGCCGCGAGACCGAACTGATGGAGGCCAGGGCCTCGCCGCGGAAGCCCAGGCTCATGACGCTTTCCAGGTCTTCCAGCTCGCGGATCTTGCTGGTGGCGTGGCGCGCCAGGGCCAGCGGCAGATCGTCGGCGGGGATGCCGCCGCCGTCGTCGCGCACCCGCAGCAGCTTGATGCCGCCCTGCTCCACCTCGACGTCGATGCGCCTGGCACCGGCGTCCAGGCAGTTCTCCAGCAGCTCCTTGATCACCGAGGCCGGGCGCTCGACCACCTCGCCGGCGGCGATCTGGTTGGCCAGCCGCGGGCTCAGCAGCTGGATGCGGTGCAACGCGTTCATTGCTGGGCCGCCAGGGCGGTGGCCGGGATGTTCAGCACCTGGCCGATCCGCACGCTGTCGCTCTTCAGGTTGTTGGTGCTGCGCAGGGTGGCCATGCTCACGTCGTAGCGCGCGGCGATCATCGACAGGCTCTCGCCGGCACGCACCACGTGCTGGCGCGGCCCGCTGGAAAGCTGGCCGCCGTCGCGCAGCGAGGCGATGTAGGTGCCCGGCGGCGGCGTCTGCACGAAGTACTGGCGCACGCCCGCGGCGATCGAGCGCGCCAGGGCCTGCTGGTGCGAGGCGCTGTTGAGCTTCTGCGACTCGCCGGGGTTGGAGATGAAGCCGGTCTCCACCAGGATCGACGGGATGTCCGGCGACTTCAGCACCATGAAGCCGGCCTGCTCCACGCGGTTCTTGTGCAGCGAGGTGACGCGGCCAACGCTGGTCAGCACCTTGTGGCCGACGTCCAGGCTGGAGGACATGGTGGCGGTCATCGACAGGTCGAGCAGCACGCCGGCGAGCATGTGGTCCTTGTCGTCCAGGCTGACGCTGCCGTCGCCGCCGATCAGGTCGGAACGGTTCTCGCTGTCGGCCAGCCAGCGCGCGGTCTCGGAGGTGGCGCCGCGGTCGGAGAGGGCGAACACCGAGGCGCCGAAGGCGCTGCGGCTGGGCGCGGCGTCGGCGTGGATGGAGACGAACAGGTCGGCGCCCTTCTTGCGCGCGATGGCGGTGCGCCCGCGCAGCGGGATGAAATAGTCGCCGGTGCGCGTCAGCTCGGCGCGGAAGCCCTTCATCTGGTTGATCTGCCGTTGCAGCTCGCGGGCGATGGACAGGGTGATGTTCTTCTCGTGCAGGCCGCTGGGGCCGGAGGCGCCCGGGTCCTCGCCGCCGTGGCCGGCGTCGATGGCGATGATGATGTCGCGCTTGCCGCCGGCCGGCACCGGCGCCTTGGCCACCGGCTGCGTCGGCGTCACCGGGGTGGCCGGCTGGTTCGGCGTGGGCGTGGCGGGCACGTCGGGGGTGATGTCCGCGCCCTGGTCGTACAGGTCCACCACCAGGCGGTTGCCGTACTGCTGGTTGGGCGGCAGGACGAAGCTCTTGGGCGTCACCTGGGCGGACAGGTCCAGCACCAGACGCAGGTCGGTGGGCGAGCGTTGCGCCGAGCGCACCGAGGTGATGGGGGTGTTCTTCAGCTTGAGCTGGTTCAGCGCGGTGCTCATCTGCGCGCCGCTCAGGTCGATGACGATGCGGTTGGGCGCGCTGAGGGTGAACAGGCTGTGCTGCACCGGGCCGGACAGATCGAACACCAGGCGGGTGTTGTCCGGTGCGCGCCACAGGCGCACGCTCTTGATCTGCGTGATTTGCGCGGCGGCAAGAACCTCGCCGGCGCCCAGCGCCAGCAGGATGAACAACCCGGCCAACAGCGCCCGAAGGCGCAACCCCCAACCCATGTTTTTTCTCATGCTCCCGTAGCCAGGACGGCGCACCAGGCTTCGCCCCGCACTCCGTGCGGTTCCAGGCGCAGCATGCGGCCGCCCGCTTGCGGAGTAATGGTAATGTCCAGGTCGGCCTTTGGCAAAATGCCCGTGCCTCTTTCGGCCCACTCGATCAGGCACAGGGCGTCGCCTTCGAAGTAGTCGCGGATGCCCAGATATTCCAGCTCCTCGGGGTCGGCCAGGCGGTACAGATCGAAATGAAAGGCGCGCACCTCGCCCAACTCGTAGGGTTCGACCAGGGTGAAGGTCGGGCTCTTCACCGCCCCGGCATGGCCCAGGCCGCGCAGAATGCCGCGCGAGAGCGTGGTCTTGCCGGCGCCGAGGTCGCCGTGCAGGTAGATCACCCCGTGCCCGCCGGTAGCCTGGGCGATCCTCGCCCCCAGTGCGTACATGGCCTCCTCGCCGTCGGCGAACAGCTTCAGTTCAGGCATGGGGCGAACTCCTCGAGCAACTGACGAACGGCAGGGATCAGGTCGCTGGCGGCGAGGCCCCGCCCCTGCGCGCCAAGCATCTCGCCGGCACGGGCATGCAGCCAGACGGCCAGGCAGGCGGCGTCGAAGGGCTCGAGTTTCTGCGCCAGCAACGCGCCGACCACGCCGGACAACACGTCGCCCAGGCCGGCGGTGGCCATGGCCGGGTGACCATGGGAGCACAGCGCCAGGCGCCCATCCGGCGCGGCCACCAGGCTGCCGACGCCCTTGAGCACGGCCACCGCCTGGTAGCGGCTGGCCAGCTCGCGCGCGGCGGCGGCCCGGTCGGCCTGCACCTCAGCGGTGGAGCGGCCCAGCAGGCGCGCCGCCTCGGCGGGATGCGGGGTGATCACCAGGCTGCCCGACGGGCGCTGCACCCGGCCCTCCGCCAGCAGGTTGAGCGCATCGGCGTCCCACACCTGGGGCAGCGCCAGGCTGACCGCGGCGCTGGCCAGGCAGCGGCCCCAGGCGTTGCGGCCGATGCCGGGGCCAACCACCAGCACGCTGGCGCGCTCGGCGGCGCGCAGCACCTCGGCGGAGGAGGACACGCCGCGGGTCATCAGTTCCGGGCAGCGCGCCAGCGCCGCCGGCACGTGGGCGGCGCGGGTGGCGACGGAGACCAGCCCGGCGCCGCTGCGCAGGGCCGCCTCGCCGGCCAGCAGGCTGGCGCCGCCCATGCCGTGGTCGCCGCCGATCAGCAGCAGGTGGCCGAACAGCCCCTTGTGCGCCGCCTTCGGCCGCGGCGCCAGGTGCGCCAGGCTGGTCGGCGCCAGGCGCGTGGCCTGGGCGTCCCCGGGCAGTTGCGCGGGGTCGGCGTCCAGGCTGTCGAAGGCCAGCTCGCCGCACTGGTCCGGGCCTTCGGCGGTGAACAGGCCGAACTTGAGGCCGATGAAGGTCACCGTCAGGTCGGCGCGCACCGCGCAGCCCAGCACCTGGCCGGTGTCGGCGCTGAGGCCGGAGGGGATGTCGATGGCCAGCACCGGCAGGCCGCTGGCGTTGATGCGTGCGATGGCCGTCGCGTATGGATCACGCACCGTGCCGCCAAGACCGGTGCCGAGCAGCGCATCCACCAGCACACCATGCAGTTCGGCGTGTTCGTGCCAGGGCAGGATGGTCACGCCGGCGGCCAGGGCCTCGGCATGGGCCGAGGCGGCGTCGCCGGCCAGCCGCGCGGTATCGCCCACCGCCAGCACGCGCACGTTCCAGCCGGCGCGCCGGGCCAGGGCGGCGACCAGGTAGCCGTCGCCGGCGTTGTTGCCGTGCCCGGCCAGCACCGTCAGGCGCCCGGCGTCCGGCCAGCGCCGGCGCAGGGCGCGCCAGGCCGCGTGGGCGGCACGCTGCATGAGTTCGAAGCCGGGGGTGCCGGCGGCGATCAGGCGCGCGTCGAGGTCGCGCACCTGCCGGGCGCTGTACAGCGCGGTCGGCAGGCTGTCGTGAGGATGCGAATTCATCGGGTTTCCGCGGGGAATCGGGCGCCGGTCGGCGCGGTCTGGCAGAATTATACCTACCCCGGTCCCGCTTTCCCGCCCTCCCATGCACGATTCCACTTCCGACTACAGCACCATCGCCGAGCGCATCAAGGCCTGGGGCCGCGAACTGGGCTTCCAGCAGGTGGGCATCGGCGGGCTGGACCTGGAAAGCCACGGCGAGCACCTGCAACGCTGGCTGGCCGCCGGCTACCAGGGCGAGATGGACTACATGGGCGCCCACGGCAGCAAGCGCTGGCGCCCGGACGAGCTGGTGCCCGGCACCCTGCGGGTGGTCTCGCTGCGCATGGACTACCTGCCCGTCGACACGCGCATGGCGCAGCGCCTGGCCGAGCCGGAAAAGGCCTACGTGTCGCGCTACGCCCTGGGCCGCGACTACCACAAGCTGGTGCGCAAGCGCCTGCAGCAGCTGGCCGAGCGCATCCAGGCGGAAGTCGGGCCGTTCGGCTACCGCGCCTTCGTCGACAGCGCGCCGGTGCTGGAAAAGGCCATCGGCGAACAGGCCGGGCTCGGCTGGATCGGCAAGAACACCCTGCTGCTCAACCGCAAGGCCGGCAGCTACTTCTTCCTCGGCGAGCTGTTCACCGACCTGCCGCTGCCCCTGGACGAGCCCCACGGCAGCGAGCACTGCGGGCGCTGCAGCGCCTGCCTGGACATCTGTCCGACCAACGCCTTCGTCGGCCCCTACGTGCTGGACGCACGGCGCTGCATCTCCTACCTGACCATCGAGCTGAAGGGCCCGATCCCCGAGGAACTGCGCGCGCCCATGGGCAACCGGGTGTTCGGCTGCGACGACTGCCAGATCGTCTGCCCCTGGAACCGCTTCGCCCGGCCCAGCGAACAGGGCGACTTCCAGCCCCGCCACGGCCTGGACAACGCCGGGCTGGCCGAGCTGTTCCTGTGGAGCGAGGAAGAATTTCTCAGCCGCACCGAAGGCTCACCGCTACGCCGCGCCGGCTATGAGCGCTGGCTGCGCAACCTGGCGGTGGGATTGGGTAATGCGCCGTCGAGTATTCCGGTGATAGAGGCGCTGAAGGCGAGGCGGGAGTTTCCGTCGGAGTTGGTGCGCGAGCATGTGGAATGGGCGCTGCGGCGGCATGGGGTGGGACTGTAGGGGCTCTGCCGGTTGGGTTCGGAGCTCGCCCTGAAGAGCGCCCTCTCCCTAACCCTCTCCCTGAAGGGAGAGGGGACCGTTCGGAGTATTCGGATGCTCCTGAGTCAGCCGGTAACAACGGAGGCAGCCGGCGAGCGCCATACTCTCCGTCGGCACGGACAAGCTCCCTCTCCCTTCAGGGAGAGGGCTGGGGAGAGGGAGCGGAGCCAAGCCGAAATACCTAAGCCGCCTGGAAACCCCGTTCGCGAGCAAGCTCGCTCCTACGAAAAGCGAGGGTTCAGACCTTGATGAAGGTCTCGCGGTAATAGCGCAGCTCGGCGATGGACTCACGGATATCGTCCAGCGCCAGATGGGTATTGCCCTTCTTGAAGCCGTCGCGCACCTGCGGGGCCCAGCGGGCGGCCAGTTCCTTGAGGGTGGAGACGTCGAGGTTGCGGTAGTGGAACCAGGCTTCCAGCTTCGGCATGTGCCTATAGAGGAAGCGGCGGTCCTGGCAGATGCTGTTGCCGCAGATCGGCGAGGCGCGCTTGGGCACCCACTTCTCCAGGAAGGCCAGAGTCATGGCCTCGGCCTGGGCGGCGTCGATGGTGCTTTCGCGCACGCGCTGGGTCAGGCCCGACTGGCCGTGCTGGCGGGTGTTCCACTCGTCCATGCCGGCGAGGGTCTCCTCGCTCTGGTGCACGGCGATCACCGGACCTTCGGCAAGAATGTTCAGCTCGCTGTCGGTGACGATGGTGGCCATTTCGATGATCAGGTCCCGGTCCGGGTCCAGGCCGGTCATCTCCAGGTCGATCCAGATCAGGTTCTGTGGGTTCTGCATGCTGCGCTCCTCGGCTCAAGCCCCCTAGTTTAGCGGGAAGCGCGCCGGGGCATGCTAAACTCGCCGGCGATTTTTCACTCGGGTTGCCTATGGCCAAGCGTCATCTCACCCGCCGGCAGAGCTGGCGCATCGAAAAGATCCAGGAAGAGCGCGCCGCGCGCGCCGCCAAGCGTGAGTCACGCGCCCTGGAGGAGCTGGAGGGCGGCGACCTGGGGCCGGAGCAGAACGGCCTGGTGATCGCCCACTTCGGCGTCCAGGTGGAAGTCGAGGCGCTGGAAGGCGAGCACGCCGGCGAGGTGCTGCGCTGCCACCTGCGCGCCAACCTGCCGCCGCTGGTGACCGGCGACCGCGTGGTCTGGCGCCCGGGCAACCAGGGCATCGGCGTGATAGTCGCGCAGCTGCCGCGCACCTCCGAGCTGTGCCGCCCGGACATGCGCGGCCTGCTCAAGCCGGTGGCGGCCAACGTCGACCGCATCGTCATCGTCTTCGCCCCGCGGCCCGAGCCCCACGCCAACCTGATCGACCGCTACCTGATCGCCGCCGAGCACGCCGGCATCCAGCCGCTGCTGCTGCTGAACAAGGCCGACCTGATCGACGAGCAGAACGCCGAGCAGATCGATGCCCTGCTGGGCACCTACCGCGACCTGGGCTACCCGCTGCTGGAGGTCTCGGCCTTCAACGGCCTGGCCATGGACGCCCTGCGCGCGGCGCTGAACGACCACGTCAGCGTGTTCGTCGGCCAGTCCGGGGTGGGCAAGTCGTCGCTGGTCAACGCCCTGCTGCCGGGGGTGGACACCCGCGTCGGCGATCTTTCCGAGGTGACCGGCAAGGGCACCCACACCACCACCACGGCGCGGCTGTTCCACTTCCCCGCCGGCGGCGACCTGATCGACTCCCCCGGCATCCGCGAGTTCGGCCTGGGCCACGTCACCCGCGACGACGTCGAGGCCGGCTTCATCGAGTTCCGCGACCTGCTCGGGCATTGCCGCTTCCGCGACTGCAAGCACGACCGCGAGCCGGGCTGCGCGCTGCTCCAGGCGCTGGAGGAAGGCCGCATCAGCCCGCAGCGCATGGCCAGTTATCGGCACATTCTCACCAGCCTGCCGGAAACGGATTACTGATCGACGCCCGCGCTCCGACAACCCTGCCGGAGCGCCAGGCCCCATCTCACTGCTTCTTCAGCTCGTCCAGCTTCAGCTTGCCGTCGTCGAACAGGTTGAGCTTCTCGCGCACCTGCCCGGCCGGCAGCGGCTGGGATGCAGGCGCCGGTGCGGCGCCGGCAGGCGGCGTGGCCGGCTGGCTGGCCGCCGGTTCCTCGGCCGTGCCGTCCTGGCCTTCGATGGCGCGTTGCGCGCGCTTGGTCAGGACGATGATGTCGATGCGCCGGTTCACCGGGTTCAGCGGGTTCTTGCGGTCGAACAGCTGCGACGAGGCGTAGCCCACCACCCGGGCGATCTGCCCTTCCGGGTAGCCGCCGGCCACCAGGGCGCGGCGCGCGGCGTTGGCGCGGTTGGCCGACAGCTCCCAGTTGCCGAACTCGTCGCCGGCGTAGGGTTTGGCGTCGGTGTGGCCGCTGATGCTGATCTTGTTCGGCACCTGCTTGATGGTCTCGGCCATGGCCAGCAGGATGTCCTCGAAGTACGGCTGCAGGCGCGCGCTGCCGAGGTCGAACATCGGCCGGTTCTCGGCGTCGACGATCTGGATGCGCAGGCCGTCGCGGGTGATCTCGAACAGGATCTGGTCCTTGAAGCGGCGCAGCGTGGGGTTCTCGTCGACCTTGTTCTGCAGCTCCTGGAGCAGCAGCTCGAGGCGCTCGTGCTCGATCTGCTCGGCCTGGCGCTCGGCCTCGGCGGGGTTGACCTCCTTCTCCGACTCCGGGCTGATGCGCGTCTCGTCCGCCTCCGGCTGTGCCTGGATCTGCGGGTTGAGGGTCTTGTCCGGGGCCGGCGTCGGGGTGCCGCCGAGGTCGATGACGTAGGGGCTGGCGCTCTCGGTGAAGCCGATGGGGTCCTGGAAGTAGCCGGAAATCGCCTTCTTCTGCTCCGGCGTGGCCGAGGACAGCAGCCACAGCACCAGGAAGAACGCCATCATCGCCGTGGCGAAGTCGGCGAAGGCGATCTTCCAGGAGCCGCCGTGGTGCCCGGCGGCGTAGCGCTTGACGCGCTTGACGATGATCGGCTGGTTGTTGTCCATCGCTTAGCGCCCGCGCACTGCCTGCTCAAGCTCGGAGAAGCTGGGGCGGTGCGCCGGCAGCAGCACCTTGCGGCCGAACTCCACCGCCAGCGACGGCGGCATGCCCGAGGCCGAGGCCACCAGGCAGGCCTTGATCGCCTCGTAGAGGTTCAGCTCTTCCTTGGCGTCGTGCTCCAGCGCGTTGGACAGCGGGCCGACGAAACCGTAGGCGGCGAGGATACCGAGGAAGGTACCGACCAGCGCGGCGGCCACGTGGTGGCCGATCTCCGCCTGGCTGCCCTGGCCGAGCAGGGCCATGGTGATCACTATGCCCAGCACCGCGGCGACGATACCGAAGCCGGGCAGCGCGTCGGCGACGCGGGTGACCGCGTGGGACGGATGCTCGAAGTCTTCCTTGAGGCTGCCCAGCTCCATGTCGAACAGGCCTTCCAGCTCGTGGGGGGCCATGTTGCCGGAGGACATGATGCGCAGGTAGTCGCAGATGTAGGCGGTCATGCGCTCGTCCTTCAGCACCGCCGGGTACTTGCTGAAGATCGGGCTGGAGGCGGGTTCCTCGAGGTCGGCCTCGATGGCCATCATGCCCTCGCGGCGGCTCTTGTTGAGGATCTCGTAGAGCATGCCCAGCACTTCCAGGTAGAAGACGTGGGTGAAGCGGTTGCTGAACATCTTCGGCGCCTTCTTCAGCACCGTCATGAAGGTGCTGCCGGGGTTCGCCTGGAGGAAGGCGCCCAGCGCGGCACCGCCGATGATCAGCACTTCGAAGGGCTGCACGATGGCCATGATCTTGCCGCCGGAGAGCAGGTAGCCGCCGAGGACGCTGCCCAGCAGGACAATGATGCCGATGATTTTTGCCATTGAAGAGTCGACTGGAACGGTGGACGGGACGGGGGCGCCAATATGCGCCGCCCTCTTGTTATCGGAGAAACCGCGCAAGACTATAGGCTGCAAATTGTAAAAACCAGTTCGGCGGCCCAAGCATGCCCATCCAGACACCCGACCCGCAGCGCCTCGCCTCCTGGCTCCAGTTGCTGGAGGAATTGCCGCTGCCGGTGCCCGCCGAACAGCACGAGCGCGTGCGCCGCGCCCTGGCGGACAACCGCCGGTCCCTGCGCGACATCGCCGACCTGCTGCAGGACTGCCCGACACTGGCCCTGGCCATCCTGCGCGAGGCCAACCGCGCGCGCATGGCCCGGGACAACCCGGCGGAAAGCCTGGAGGTGGCCCTCAGCCGCCTCGGCCTGGTGCGCGCCACGGCCCTGCTGGAGAGCCTGCCCAGCGTGCCCGCCGCGCAGATGCCGCCGGCCCTGGGGCAGATGCTGCTGATCAGCCGCCACGCCATGCACCAGGCCAGCGGCCTGTTCGCCAGCCGCCTGGCGCGGCTGTGGCAGGAAATCCACTGGGGCAGCCTGCTGATCCTGGCGCCGGTCTGGGCGCTGGCCACGGCGCGCCCGGAGCTGCTCGAACAATGGCAGCAGCAGGTGCTCGGCGAAGGCCGCGCCAGCGCCGAGGTGGAACAGGAACTGCTGGGCATGCGCCTGCTGCCGCTGTGCGCGGCCCTGGCCGAGCGCTGGCGCCTGCCGGAGTGGATCGGCCAGGGCCTGCGCCTGCTCGGCGAGGACCATGAACTGCTGGTCCGCGCCCTGCACCTGGCGCACGCCGAAAGCGAACCGCTGGCCCAGCAGCAGCGCCTGGATGCCGACCCCGAGCTGGCGCGCTGGCTGACCCGCCCGGCCAACACCATCCTCCTGGCCAACAGCCTGGCGATGGCCGCGCACCAGTCCTGGGGCGGGCCGCACATGCTGCGCTGGCAGCGGCTCACCGCGCTCTACCTGCAGGAGCCGCTGGAGGCGCTGCAGCAACAGGTCCACGCCCTGGCCGTGGAGAGCGCCCGGCGCGACGCCGACGCCCGCTACTGGCACCCGGCCCAGGCACTGCTCTGGCCGTGGGAAAGCCAGCGCTGGCAGCCGCGACACAACGCCGCGGCCGCGGATGCACCCGCCGCCGGCGACCCCGGGCAGTGGCGCCGGCTGTGCGCCGAACTGCTGCGCACGCCCAGCCCGTTCGGCAACCTGGTGCCCCTGCTGGAATGCG
Source organism: Pseudomonas sp. RW407 (assembly GCF_003176655.1). Taxonomy (NCBI): domain Bacteria; kingdom Pseudomonadati; phylum Pseudomonadota; class Gammaproteobacteria; order Pseudomonadales; family Pseudomonadaceae; genus Pseudomonas; species Pseudomonas sp. RW407. Next base: position 1,015,973 of record NZ_QGSL01000088.1, read on the forward strand.
CGGCCGAAGCCCTGCACGCCTGCGGCCTGGACCGTGCCGTGCTGCTGCTCGCCGACCGCCAGCAGAACCTGCTGCAGGCCCGCCGCAGCTTCGGCCTGGCCCCGGCGGAGCAGAACCTGCAGCTGCCGGTGGCCGGCAGCCAATTGCTGCGCCGCCTGCTGGAACGCCCGGCGCGCCTGCACCTCACCCCGGCCAACATGGCCGAGTACTCCGCGCTGCTGCCCGGCCGCCTGAAGGCGGCGCTGCCCGGCAACCACCTGCTGCTGCGCTCCCTGGCCCGCGGCCAGCGCGTGGTGATGCTGGTGGTGGCCGACCGCCACGGCCAGCCCATCGGCAGCGTACAGGGCCAGGCCTTCGACAAGACCTGCCAGTGCATCGAGCGCGCCCTGCAGCAATTCGGCGCGGCGCCGGCCCAGTGACACGCCCTGAAGCGATTGCCCGCCAGCGCCGCGCGCTTTTTCGTTAAACTGCTGGGTTTCGCGGGTAGCCCAGGGCGCCAGCTCACGCCATCCCGTCCCACGACACCCGCCTTCAGGGAGATGCCGACATGTCCGCCTTTTCCGACCTGCCCCTGGTGATAGAACCGGCCGAGCTGGCCGCCCGCCTCGACGCCCCCGAGCTGATCCTGGTCGACCTGACCAGCCCGGCGCGCTACGCCGAGGGCCACCTGCCCGGCGCCCGCTTCGTCGCCCCCGCGCGCACCCAGTGGGGCCAGCCGCCGGCGCCCGGCCTGCTGCCGGCCAAGGCCGACCTGGAAGCGCTGTTCGGCGAACTGGGGCACAACCCGGGCGCCGTGTACGTGGTGTACGACGACGAAGGCGGCGGCTGGGCCGGGCGCTTCATCTGGCTGCTGGACGTCATCGGCCACCCGCACTACCACTACCTGGACGGCGGCCTGCACGCCTGGCTGGCCGAAGGCCGCGAACTGAGCCGCGACGTCCCGGCGCCAGCCGGCGGCCCGCTGCCGCTGACGCTGCACGACGAACCCACCGCCACCCGCGAATACCTGCAGAGCCGCCTGGGCGCCGCCGACCTGGCCGTCTGGGATGCGCGCAACCCCAGCGAATACAGCGGCCAGAAGGTGCTGGCGGCCAAGGGCGGGCACGTCCCCGGCGCGGTCAACTTCGAGTGGACCGCCGGCATGGACGCGGCCCGCGCCCTGCGCATCCGCACCGACATGGCGCAGATCCTCCGCGACCTGGGCATCACCCCGGACAAGGAAGTGATCACCCACTGCCAGACCCACCACCGTTCCGGCTTCACCTACCTGGTGGCCAAGGCCCTCGGCTACCCGCGGGTCAAGGGCTACGCCGGCTCCTGGTCGGAATGGGGCAACCACCCCGACACCCCCGTAGAGGTTTAAGGAATGTCGTTCAAAGATCGTCTGTTCATCCTCGGCCAGTACCTGCTGCCGCACCATCTGCTGTCGCGCCTGGTCGGCTGCGCGGCCGAATGCCGCGCCGCCTGGTTCAAGAACCGCCTGATCGGCTGGTTCGCCCGCCGCTACCAGGTCGACATGCGCGAGGCGCTGGTGGAAGACCTGCAGGCCTACGAGCACTTCAACGCCTTCTTCACCCGCGCCCTCAAGGAGGGCGCGCGGCCGCTGGACGAGACTCCCGGCGGCGTGCTCTGCCCGGCCGACGGCGCCATCAGCCAGCTCGGCCCCATCGAGCACGGGCGCATCTTCCAGGCCAAGGGCCACAGCTTCAGCCTGAGCGAACTGCTGGGCGGCGACGCCGAGCGCGCCGCGCCCTTCATGGGCGGCAGCTTCGCCACCGTCTACCTCTCGCCGAAGGACTACCACCGCGTGCACATGCCGCTGGCCGGCACCCTGCGCGAGATGGTCTACGTGCCCGGCCGGCTGTTCTCGGTGAACCAGCTCACCGCCGAGCAGGTGCCGGAGCTGTTCGCCCGCAACGAGCGCGTGGTCTGCCTGTTCGATACCGAACGCGGCCCCATGGCCGTGGTGCTGGTGGGCGCGATGATCGTGGCCTCGGTGGAAACCGTGTGGGCCGGCCTGGTCACCCCGCCCAGGCGCGAGCTGAAGGCCTTCGCCTACGACGAAGCTGCCCGCCAGCCCATCCACCTGGAAAAAGGCGCGGAACTGGGGCGCTTCAAGCTGGGCTCCACCGCCATCGTGCTGTTCGGCCCCGAGCAGGTCGCCTGGGCCGAACAACTGGCCGCCGGCAGCCCGGTGCGCATGGGCCAGCTGCTGGGCAACGCCCGCCAGGCGTGAGCCGGCGCAAGCCGGGCCCCCTGTAACCGGCCTGTTACCTGAAAGCCAACGGCAGGCCCGTCTCCCAACCAGGGAACGGGCTGCCTTCTCAGGTGGATACTGCTAGAGTTTGGAAAAAACCGGCGCCCAAGACCGGCACAACGGTCCAGCGAACGGCCCAGATCGTGGAGCACCTCATCCGACCATGGACAATACGAGTCCCCAGCAATTGCTGCGCGTCCCCACCCCGACGCAGGAAAGCCTGAGCTTCTGCAACGTCACTGCGCGCGATATCAAATACTGGCTGGACCACCTGCCCAAGGCCAACCTCGGCGAGACCGCACGCCAGCTGTACCAGGGCCTGATCGAGCTGAACCAGCTGAAACTCCCGGTGGAGGCCCGCCTGCAGCTGCTGGAGCTGTTCCGCCCGGAAGTCCAGTCGGTCTGCCACAACCTCGAACGCCACTTTCTCAACCAGTCCATCGTCCTCGACGAGCGCCCGCGCAAGGTCGCCAACCTCTGCCAGGCCCTGCAGAACCACCTGGCCGTGGGCTACAAGCTGGTGGTGGTGCGCGAGGCACCGCGCTTCACCCGCGAACGCGCACAGATCCTCACCCTCGCCCTGCAGCGGGCCATCCGCAGTCTCTGCGGCCCGCTGATCCGCGCCCAGCAGCTCTATTGCCCGGTGCCGGAAAGCCTGTGGCTGGAGCTGCACCAGCTCTACCAGCTGGCCCGCAGCAAGGGTGTGCAGGGCTTGGCGGTCCGCGACGACCTTGCCAAGCATGGCAACAGCCTGAACGTCGAACAGGCCTACCTGGTGGCCCTGCTGCTGGGCTGCGCCCGCTGCAACCAGATGCGCCAGGCCGGCATCGCCCAGGTGGCCGAGGCCCTGGAGGCCTGGGGCTCGCTGGTACGCCTGCAGGAGGCCGACCTGCCGTCCAGCCTGTTCGTGGTCGCCCCACAGGTGGACGGCCCACCGCGCTACCGTTCGCTGTACAAGGCCAGCGACCTGCACAACGGCCTGGGCATGGACCCGCAGCGCCTGGTGGCGGCGATCAAGGAATACATGCAGGCCCCCGCCGAGCAACGCGACAAGCTGCCGCTCAAGGGCGGCGAGCGCATCAGCATCGACCTGCTGCAGCACCTGGCCAGCGCCTGGGGCGACATCGCCGAACGCAGCTTCCAGCGCACCTCCGGCCAGGGCCAGCTGACCCTGTGCATCGGCATGAGCGCACTGCACTACTACCTGTCCGGCCGACGCCCCTTCGCCGACCTGCTCAAGCTGCCAGAACCTGTACAGGCGACCTTCCAGGCGGAAGTGAACGACGCCTGGGCCAATGCCTTCGACGCGCAGAAGGTCACCGACTGGCAACCAGGCATGCCGCTGGAGGAAATCGAATACCAGCCGCTGCGGTCGGCGGACCAGGGCTCGCCCGACGCCGCCGGGGCCGCTGCCAGCGACGAGTACCCGGTCTTCACCCTGTCCATCGTCAACCACAGCCCCGGCGGCTACTGCCTGACCTGGCCGAAGGAAATCCCCAGCCAGCTGCAGGCCGGCGAGCTGCTCGGCATCCAGGATGCCCCCGGGCACAGCTGGAGCGTCGCGGTGGTGCGCTGGATCCGCCAGGTCCGTGGCGGCGGCACGCAGATGGGCATCGAACTGATCGCCCCCATCGCCCAGCCCTGCGGCCTGCAACTGCTGCGCAAGTCGGAGCAGAGCAGCCACTACCTGCGCGCCCTGCTGCTGCCGGAAATCGCCGCCATCTCGCGGCCGGCGACACTGATCTCGCCACGCCTGCCCTTCCAGGAAGGCAGCCGCGTGCAGATCAACCTGCACGGCGAGGAACGCCGCGCTACCCTGACGCGCAAGCTCACCGCCACCGGCAGTTTCAGCCAGTTCGAATACAGTACCCAGGAGCGTCCGAAGGGCGCCGACGATAAGCCCGTCACAGGGACGAGCAGCCATACGGGGCATGGGGAGGAAGACTTTGACTCACTCTGGAAGTCGCTGTAGATTCGGCCGCACTCCATTCGTCGCCTCCTGGCTGCCATCCGGCGCGCTATAAGCAGCTCTTCATGGCCAATGAAAAGAAAACCGTCCGCCTGCTGATCCTGGAAGACTCGCAGAACGAGGCCGAGCGCCTGGTCAGCCTGTTCCGCAATGCCGGGCGCGCGACCCGCGTCCACCGCGTCACCTCCAGCGAAGACCTCGCCGAAGCCCTGCAACAGACCTGGGACCTGCTGATCGCCGCCCCGCACAGCGGCGCCCTGGCGCCGGACGAGGCCCTGGCCAGCCTGCGCCGCCAGGCCAAGGACATCCCCTTCATCCAGCTTGTCGAGGGCAACGACTCCGACAGCATCACCGAGGCACTGGCCCTCGGCGCCCAGGACGCCCTGCCCCAGGGCGAGGACGAGCGCCTGGTGCTGGTGGCCAACCGCGAAATCGCCGCCCTGGAAGAGCGCCGCGCCCGGCGCACCGCCGAAGTCGCCCTGCGCGAGGCGGAAAAGCGCTGCCAGCTGCTGCTGGACAGTTCGGTGGACGCCATCACCTACGTCCACGACGGCATGCACATCTATGCCAACCGCGCCTACGTCGCGCTGTTCGGCTACGAGGACGCGGAGGAGCTGGAAGGGCTGCCGATGATCGACCTGATCGCCCCGGCCGACCAGGCGACCTTCAAGGACTTCCTCAAGGGCTACCAGCACGGCGACGGCGACAACGAGCTGCTGTGCAGCGGCGTGCGCGTCGATGGCCAGGCGCTGCGAGCGCGCATGGGCTTTTCCCCGGCCACCTATGACGGCGAGCCCTGCATCCAGGTGGTGATCCGCGCCGAGCAGGACAACAGCGAACTGCAGGAGAAGCTGCGCGAGGTCAGCAGCCAGGACCTGGTCACCGGCCTGTTCAACCGTGCCCACTTCCTCGACCTGATGGATGCCGCCGTGGAGCGCGCCATCACTGCCGGCCAGCCGGCCACCCTCGCCTACCTGCTGCTCGACCGTGCGCAGAACCTGCAGCTGAGCCTGGGCATCGCCAGCATCGACCTGCTGCTGGCCGACCTCGCCCACCTGCTGCGCGAGCATTTCCCCGAGAACGCGCAACTGGCCCGTTTCAGCGACGACGCCTTCAGCGTGCTGCTCGACGGCCAGACGCCGGAACAGAGCAAGGCGCTGTTCGCCAGCCTGCTGAAGCGCATCGAGGGCCACCTGTTCGACATCCACGGGCGCACCGCCCAGGTCACCCTGTCGATCGGCTGTGCCGGGCTCGACGAAAAGACCAGCCGCGCCCAGGACGTCATCGAGCGCGCCCACCGCTGCGCCGACGAAATCGCCCAGGCCGAGGGCAACGGCATCAAGCTCTACGACCCGGCCGACGAACTGGCCGCCGCCGCCAGCCGCGGCGACCTGCTGGCCATCGTCCAGCAGGCGCTGGAGAAGAACGCCTTCCGCCTGCTGTTCCAGCCGATCATCAGCCTGCGCGGCGACAGCCACGAGCTGTACGAAGTGCTGCTGCGCCTGCTCAACCCGCAGGGCGAGGAAGTACCCGCCGCCGACTTCCTCGGCGCGGCCAGGGCCGGAGGCCTGGCCGAGCGCATCGACCGCTGGGTGCTGCTCAACTCCATCAAGCTGCTCGCCGAGCACCGCGCCAAGGGCCACGACACCAAGCTCTTCGTGCACCTGTCCGGCCCCAGCCTGCAGGACGCCGGGCTGCTGCCCTGGCTGGCTGTGGCCCTGAAGGCCGCGCGCCTGCCGGCCGACTCGCTGATCCTGCAGATCAGCGAAACCGACGCCGTGGCCCACCTCAAGCAGGCCAAGGCCCTGAGCCAGGGGCTCGCCGAGCTGCACTGCCAGGTCGCTCTCGGCCAGTTCGGCTGCGCCCTGAACCCGTTCAGCACGCTCAAGCACATGAACGTCGACTTCGTGAAGATCGACGGCTCCTACGTGCAGGACCTCAGCCGCCCGGAGAACCAGGAGAACCTGCGCACCCTGATGGCCAGCCTGCACGCCCAGGCCAAGCTGACCATAGTGCCGATGGTGGAGAGCGCCACCGCCCTGGCCACCCTCTGGCAGGCCGGCGCCAACTACATCCAGGGCCGCTACCTGCAGGGCCCGAGCCAGGCGATGGACTACGACTTCTCCTCGGAGGAGTGACGCCCGCCCCCATCCCACACCTGCAGGAGCGGGCCCTGCCCGCGATTCGCGCGCAGGGCGCGCTCCTACATGGGAATCACACAGGTGGTGCGGTTCTTATCCGCCCTACCAACCATCACGAATGCGGGGAGCCAGGGTTCGCGAGCAAGAACTAGGCGTCCCCCTCGATCCTACGAAAAGCAAAAGCGCTTTTGCTCTCGCATTTGCATTTAGGACTTCCAGAGAAACAACCGAGCGCACCGGAACGCCCCTTCAGAAGGCCGAGCGAAACCGGCGCTCAGGAGGTCATGCGACATGGATGTCGCGAGAGCCCCGATGGGCTACAGGGACGTACCCTCGGGGCGGGCCTCCGTGGCGGGGGAATTCGTGAGGGTAGCCCGGCTCCATCGGGCCCGTATGCGGGCAATGTAGAGGACAAGCACATGGGTAACAAATGAGTTCAGTCACATGGGTGACACTCGCATCGTCAGGTATCGATCATTTCGCTCGTGTTCGTCCAGCTTGCCGATAACGATTGGGCCGAAATGCACAGCCCAGATGCCCTCACCGGTGAGTTCCAGTCCGACGAGTTCGCGCTGTAGCACATAGCCCACATAAATCTGCATTCCCCGTCGATTGACCAAGCCTGCGCCGTCGACCCGGTATACCTCCATGTGCCCTGGATAACTGGGCTCAGGCAGGCGGTCCGGGAAGGCTCGTGGTGAAGGGACATAGCACTGCGCCGGGGTTTTCTGCTCCAGGGCTTCATGCGGCCGCTCATGGTTGTAGTGCTGCAGGAAGTTCTCGAAGCAGGTCTGCTGACTGCTCAGATCAGCCTCGGGTGGCTGGACAGTGGCGAATTTGAGCGTGCGGTGCATACGCTCATGGCGACCATTCTGTTCCGGGTGGCCGGGTGCGATGCGTTCGGGGAGGATGCCCAGGCGCAACCACCAGATGGATAACCGCGACAGGCCCGCCCGCCCCTTGCTGACAAAGGGCGTGCCGTTGTCCGTGCGCAGGCGGGACGGTAGTCCGTAGGTACGGAACAGGCGCTCGAAGACCGCCTGCGTTTCGGCCAGGCGTGGGCCAAGCAGTCCATCGCAGGCCAGGAGGTAGCGGCTGGCATGGTCCATGACCGTAAGCGGGTAGCACCATTGCCCATCGCGGGTGAGGAACTGCCCTTTGTAATCGGCCGTCCAGAGGTCGTTGGGAGCCTTCGCCGGGGTCAGTGGTTTTGGATAAGCTGGTATCCGCTGGCGCACTCGTCGCGGCGCGATCAGGTCCGCCTGCTTGAGGATGTTGTAAATCGTGGTCCGCGAAGGGCTCTGCCCGGGGTAACGCTGCTCGACCAGCACCTGGATCTTCTTCGGGCCTAAATCGACATTCGAATCCCGACGTAACTTGAGGATGTATTCGCGGATCACGTAAGGCGTCGTAAACGCTTGCTTATGGGGGCGCCGGCTTTGTTCGTCCAGCCCCTCCAGACCCGCGTGTCGGTAGCGCTCCACCCATTTGTAGCCGGTCTTGCGACTGATGCCGAAGCGCTCGCACAACACAGTGAAGCTGTAGAGCTCACGCAGATAGTCGGCAATGAACAGTACTTTCTCATCCATAGGTTTCAGCTCTCGCCAAGGCATGGGCCAGTCCTCGTGAGGTGACCCCTGCAGGTTAGAAACTGTTACCCATGTGCCTGAACCGATTTGTCACCTATGTGGGTGAGTCGTACCGGCAAGCCTTCTTGGTTACTTCTTTGGCGTTTGAAAGAAGTGACTCGCCCGAGGGGGCGAAACAAGAGACATCAACGCACTCGGAGCGGCGCGTTACACCAAGCCCCCACGCTTCTGGGTTTCCGCGTTCGCCGGAATGACGGGGCGGAAGGATGGCGCCTGACCGACAAGCCACTCCGAACAGCCCCCTCTCCCTTCAGGGAGAGGGCTGGGGAGAGGGTGCTCTTACACCCAACGCCGATGCCACCGACAAACCCCGTTCGCGAGCAAGCTCGCTCCTACAATCCACCATGAGGCACGGTATTCCCCCGTAGGAGCGGACTCCGTCTTACAGACAAGAAAAACCGGCCCCACAGGCCGGTTTTTCATCCCACAAGCGACCTCAGCGAATCAGGCTGAGAAACTCGCTGCGGGTGGCGGCGTTCTCGCGGAACTCGCCGAGCATCACCGAGGTGACCATGGAGGAGTTCTGCTTCTCCACGCCGCGCATCATCATGCACATGTGCTTGGCCTCGATGACCACCGCCACGCCCAGGGCGCCAGTGACCTGCTGCACGGCCTCGGCGATCTGCCGGGACATGTTCTCCTGGATCTGCAGGCGGCGGGCGTACATGTCGACGATGCGCGCCACCTTGGACAGGCCCAGCACCTTGCCGTTGGGGATGTAGGCCACGTGGGCCTTGCCGATGAAGGGCAGCAGGTGGTGCTCGCACAGCGAGTACAGCTCGATGTCCTTGACCAGCACCATCTCGCTGTTGTCGGAGCTGAACAGCGCGCCGTTGACGATCTCTTCCAGCGTCTGCTGGTAGCCGCGGCAGAGGTACTGCATGGCCTTGGCGGCGCGCTTGGGCGTGTCGAGCAGGCCTTCGCGGGTGACGTCCTCGCCGAGCTGGCTGAGGATCTCCGAATAGTTTTGTTCCAGGGACATGATCTACCTGTTGGGACTCGTTGAAGCGCAGGAGACGCAGGGTAGGGCGCGCGTCGCGCGCTGGCAAGGGCGCGGTGCGCCAGCGGGGACGACGGATTATTCGTCGCGCCCCTCCAGCATGGTGCGGCGCAGCATCACGTAGAGCGAGCCGGTACCGCCGTGGCGCGGCATGGCCGAGGTGAAGCCCAGGACCTGCGGGTGCTGGCGCAGCCAGGTGTTGACGTGGCTCTTGAGCAGCGGCCGGCGGCCGTCGGTGCGTGCCGCCTTGCCGTGGGTGACGCGCACGCAGCGGACTTCCAGGCGGGTGGCCTCGGCGAGGAAGTCCCAGAGCAGCTCGCGGGCCTTCTCGATGTTCATGCCGTGCAGGTCGAGGCTGCCCTCGAAGCCGATCTGGCCGGCCTTGAGCTTGCGCATCTGGCCTTCCTGGACGCCGTCGCGGGCCCAGTACAGCTCGTCCTCGGCGCCGACGTCGATGACGAACAGGTCGGACAATCCGTCGACGCGCAGGTTTTCCACCTTCGTCGTGGCGTTCTGCTGGCGCAGCCGGACCTGCTGGCGGTCGGCCCTGGGCTTGCCGGTGTCGGCCTGGTCCACCTCGATGCGCTTGACGCCGCGCATCTCGTTGGCGAACAGGGAAAAATCGTCGTCTTGCATGGAGCCTCCGCGAAGAGGCGGCATTCTAACGGATCACGGGCGCCTTGCGGCAAGCCCGCTCAGCCGCGCTTCTTCATCAGCCGCGGCGACAGGCTGAGGCCGTCGCCACGCCGTGCGCGGCGCCGTGCCAGGCGCCAGAACAGCACGCCCAGCCACAGGGCGAGCAGGCCGATCACCAGCAAGACCGCGCCGGCCGCCGGTTCGATGTGCATCACCCCCGCCGCCGGTTGCCGGCGCAGCAACGCCGCGCCGCCGGCCAGGGCGCCGAGCACGCCGAACGCGGCGATCAGTGCGGCCACGGCGGCCACGAAACGCCAGCGCCAGCGGCCCGGTCGCTTCGGGCGCAGCGTGCGTGGATCGAAACTGTCGGACATCTTCATCCCGGCTTCCTCATCTGCTGAACGAGGCTATGACCGGTGTCGGCGGGAGGGGGTTCCGCCCCTGCGGGGAATGCCTGGCCCGCCCGTCCGGCGCGTGCCCGCTGGATGCGTTGCCTTACAGCCTAATAGCTGCGGCGGCAAGGCGCCGCCGCAGCGGGACGGACGGTGCTCAGATGAGCGCCTGGGCCTCGCCGACCACGGCGGCGAAGTTGTCGCCCAGGGCGGCCATTTCCGCGTGGTGCAGGTCGCGCGCCGAGAGCACGCCGCCATCCGGGGTGGGGATGTCGCGGGTGGCGCAGGCGGCGGTGACCAGGGTGCAGCGGTAGCCGTAGTCCTTGGCCGCGCGCACGGTGGTGCTGATGCTCGAATGGGTCATGAAGCCGCAGACGATGAGGTCCAGCCGGCCGTTGTGCTGCAGGCGGTCATGCAGCTCGGTGCCGGAGAAGGCGTTGGGCAGGCGCTTCTCCACCACCACCTCGCCGGGCAGCGGCGCCAGTTCGGGCAGGAACTGCCCGCGCGGGCCCTGCGGGTCGAGCAGGCCGCCGTGGATACCCAGGTGGCGCACGTGGACGATCGGGGTGCCCTGGCTGCGCGCGGCATCCAGCAGCAGGCGGATTTGTGCGACCGCCGGTTCCAGGCCGGGCAGGGCGAGGACGCCGCTGCGGTACTCTTCCTGGGCGTCGATGATCAGCAGCGTGCTCTGGCGGAGGGTGGCGGGCGGATAGCCGCGTCCGCTGATCTTCAGCATGCTGAGCGGTTGGGACATGACGTACTCCTGATGATGCGTATGCCACCATTGTGGTCTGTTCCGCGGGCGCTGTGAATCTATGCGAAACCCGCGCAAAGTGGTATTGACCCCCTCGACGCCGGTATGCGCCCGCTGTACGCCGCCTTGGGCTAGAATGCCGGGCTTTTGCCCGTTGCGAGGACCTTGCGCCGTGACCGAATCCCGTTTGCTGACCCTTCGAGACCATATCCGCTGGGCGGTCAGCCGCTTCCATGCCGAGGGGCTGTTCTTCGGGCATGGTACCGACAACGCCTGGGACGATGCGCGTCAACTGCTGCTCGGTGCGCTGCACCTGCCGTGGGAAATGGCCGATGCCTACCTGGACTGCCGCCTCGAGGACGACGAGCGCGACTACCTGCGCGAGCTGCTGCGCAAGCGCATCGAGGAGCGCGTGCCCACCGCCTACCTGCTGGGCGAGGCCTGGTTCTGCGACCTGCCCTTCGTGGTCGACGAGCGCGTGCTGGTCCCGCGTTCGCCCATCGCCGAGCTGATCCGCCAGCGCTTCGCGCCCTGGCTGGCGGCGGAGCCGGCGCGCATCCTCGACCTGTGCACCGGCTCGGGCTGCATCGGCATCGCCTGCGCCCACGAGTTCCCCCGGGCGGAAGTGGTGCTGGCCGACCTGTCCTTCGACGCCCTGGAAGTGGCCAACGTCAACATCGAGCGCCACGAGCTGGGCGAGCGCGTCTACACCGTGCAGGGCGACGGCTTCGCCGGCCTGCCGGGGCAGCGCTTCGACCTGATCGTGTCCAACCCGCCCTACGTCGACGCCGAGGACTTCGCCGACATGCCGGCCGAGTACCAGCACGAACCGGAACTGGGCCTGGCCTGTGGCGACGACGGCCTGGACCTGGTGCGGCGCATGCTCGCCGAGGCCGCCGACCACCTGACCGAGCAGGGCACCCTGATAGTCGAAGTGGGCAACAGCCAGGTGCACGTCGAGGCGCTGTACCCGGAGGTGGACTTCACCTGGCTGGAGTTCCGCCACGGCGGGCACGGGGTGTTCCTGCTCTCGGCGAAGCAGTGCCGGGAGCACCAGGCGCTGTTCCGCTCGCGGGTGAGCTGAGGCGCCGCGGGCCTTGCCCGCGATTTCGCGCGCAGGGCGCGCTCCTACAGGGGGAATGGTTGCGGAGCGGATCTCAACCGCGAAACGCGCCGGAACGCCCGGCCATCGCGGACAAGGTCCGCTCCTACGGTTCCAGGAAGCACGGTCGTAGGCGCGGACTCCGTCCGCGATGGACCTCCGCGCAAAACCGAATCCCCAGGCCTCAGTGCGTCGCCATCCAGATCAGCAGCCCCGCCTGGAACACCGCGAACACCGTCAGGCAGGCGATGATGAAGCGCAGGCTGGTGTCGTCGCGGCGGAAGGTCTCGATGCGCTGCTGCAGCTTGCGGATCTCGTTGTCCTGGCTGGCCAGGTTCTGGTCGGCCTGCTCCAGCATGGCCGCGGCGTCCAGCAGCGGCACCAGCTGCACCTTGTCCTTGTTCCAGTCGTCGTACAGCTCGCTCACCCGGCCGGCGCCGTAGCGGGCCTTGAGCAGGCGCGAGTCCTCGTAGTCCACGTCGAAGCCCTGGGCGCGCAGGAAATGGTCGCGGCGCAGGCGGATGTCCTCGTTGGGCGCGTCCTTCACCCCCAGGGTGCCGCCCTCGACCTTGTAGTGCGCCCACTTCTGCTTGGCCCAGGCGATGCCCTGGGCCAGCAGGAAGCGGCCCAGGCCGCGGTTGATCGGCTCCAGGGCGAAGCCGCTGTCGGCGCCGAAGCGCACTTCCTTGTTGCGGTGGTCGGCCCAGACTTCGAACAGGTTCTGCTCCTTGCGCAGGGCCTGGCCGGGCAGCTGGACGCTCAGGCGCAGCAGGCTCTGCTCCGGGGCGTGGCGTTCCACCCGGCCGAGCTGGACGAAGCGCAGGGCGCGGGTGCCGGTGTTGCGGTCGGTGGGCTGGGGCGCCAGGCGCAGCAGGCGGAAATGCTCCGGCGCCAGCTCCGCCCAGGGGTGG
>NZ_QGSL01000088.1:1028793-1031522 GCF_003176655.1 Pseudomonas sp. RW407
AGGGAGTAGAGGCGCAGCAGCAGGCGCTGCTGTGGCGAAGGCGGGCCGAAGTAGCGGCTGTACAGCGCCTCGCCCGCGGCACCGCGCAGCGCGTCGCTGAGGGCATGGTCCACTTCCAGGCGGAAGGCGTCGTCGTTGCGGGGCAGGGGCAGGGCGACGCTGGCCATCTCGAACAGGTGGTCGGACACCTGCAAGCGGTCGGCCTGGGCCGAGCGGGCCTGGTAGTTGAGCAGCGACAGGCGTTCACCGAAGAAGGCGTCCACCTCGCGGCGCAGCACACGGTCGACGCCGTCCTGGTAGCTGGCCACCTCCACCAGGCGCGATTGCAGCCCCAGCTCGCGCACCCTCTGCTGCGCCCACTGGACATTGGTGGTGCCCTTGAGCACGGCGAAGCTGCGTTTGTTCAGGCCCTGGTTGACGGTCCCCCGCCAGGTCGGCGTGCGCTCGCGCGGGGCGCCGCTGAGCGCGGCCTGCAGGGTGGCGTCGGCGTCGCGGCGCAGGATTACCCCGAGCCCGGCGGTGAACACCGGCAGCGAGAAGCTGACGCTTTCGCGGCGCTGCAGGGTTTCCACCAGCGGGCTGCAGAACAGGTCGACCTGGCCGCCGCTCACGGCCGCCAGGGCCTGTTCCAGGGGCAGTGGCTGGTAGCGCACCTGCAGGTCGGCCAGGCCCGGCGCGCTGCGCAGGCGGGCGGCCAGCGCCTGGCACAGGTCGATGGCGTAGCCGCTGGCGGCGTGCTCGTCGCCCTCGGAGAAGGGCGCGTTGTCGGCCAGGAAGCCCAGCACCAGGGTATGGTTGGCGTGGATGCGCGCCAGGCTGTCGGCCCAGGCGCCGGGGGCCAGCAGCAGCGACAGCAGGAACAGGGCGGCGAACAGGCGGTTCATGGCGACTCCGGCGGCGCGGCGAGGCGCTCGTAGGCCTTGACGAAGCGTTTGGCGATGAAGCCGAACAGCAGGTAGCCGACCACCATCACCAGGGCCGCGCCGAACACCGCCTCCAGCCCCGAGGCATAGAGCGCGTAGAAGCAGTAGCAGGCGGCGACCAGCATCACGGCGGTGTTGCGGCGCACCAGCTCCAGGCCGACGCCGGCCTTGTAGAGGATCACCACCAGCCCGGTCAGCGAGGTGATGTAGGGGATGATGTTGGTGACCGCGGCCAGGCTCACCAGCTTGGTGAACTGGGCGGTGGCGTTGGGCGAGATGGTCGAGAGGGCGATCAGGCTCTGCAGCACCGCGCAGGTGACCAGCCCGGCCAAAGGCGCGCCGCGCCCGGTGACGCGGGTGAACAGCTGCGGGAACAGGCCCTGGGCGGCGGTGACCTTGGCCGTCTCGGCCAGGGTGAACTGCCAGCCCAGCAGCGAGCCGACGCAGGCCATCACCGCCAGGGCCATCACCAGGTTGCCCACCCCGTCGTTGAACAGGTGCGCATAGGCCAGGGCGAAGGGCGCGCTGGAGTTGGCCAGCTCCGGGTTCGGCACCAGGCCCTGGATCACGGTGGTGGACAGCACGTACACCACCGCGGCGCCCAAGGTGCCCAGCAGGCAGGCCAGCGGCACGTTGCGCTTGGGGTTGTCCACCGCGTCGGAGTTCTGCGCCGCCGACTCCATGCCGAGGAAGGCCCAGAGCGTCAGCGGGATGCTGTCGGTGATCGCCTGGCTGACCGGCAGGTTGTTGGGGTTCCAGGCGGCGGCGAAGGTTTCCGGGCTGAAGCGGAACCAGCCGAAGAAGCCCAGCCCGGCCACCGGGATGATCACCCCCCAGACGGTGACCGAGCCGAGCCGCCCGGTGATCCGCGGGCCACCGAAGTTGGCCAGGGTGGTCAGCCAGATCAGCCCCAGGGTCCCGAGGAACAGGGGCACCGCGCCGCTGCCCAGCCAGGGGAAGAAGGGCGTCAGGTAGCCCACCGCGGACAGGCTGATGGCCACGTTGCTGATCACCAGGGACAGGAAGTACAGATAAGAGCAGAGGAAGAACGCCGACTTGCCATGGGCCTCCTCGCTGTAGGCGGACATGCCGCCGGAGCGCGGGCAGTAGATGCCGCACTGGGCGAAGCAGTAGGCGATGGCCATGGAGCCCACGGCGGTGAACACCCACGACAGCAGCGAGACCGCGCCCAGCTGGGCCATGCTGGAGGGCAGCATGATGATCCCCGAGCCCATCATGTTGACCATCACCAGGGTGGTCAGCCCGGTGAGGCCCATCTTCCTGGTCGCGGCCATGCAGGGCTCCTGGGTCGGTGACCGGTGGCGACGCTGTGGTTTACGGCGGTGGAATGCTCAAAGGATAGGCACGGCCCGGCGGAGCGGCCATGGCGCGGGGGGCGATTTTTCGGGAATGGGACTGGAGTGGCATTTTGGGGGGCTGTCCTGTGCAGGCGGAGAGCCCGGCGTCATCCTCACACCCCGCCACCGTAGGGCGAATAACCGTTCGCGGTTATCCGCCGTCGGCCACGCCACCGGAGCGTCTGGCGCGGCCGGTGAGCCCAATCGCGGACGGAGTCCGCTCCTACGCCCGAGCCATGCCAATCCCCTGTAGGAGCGCGCCCTGCGCGCGAATCGCGGGCAGGGCCCGCTCCTACGTCCGTGCTTCCTGGAACCGTAAGAGCGGACTCTGTCCGCGATCTGGCGGATAACGCCGTAGGCGTTATGCGCCCTACGGGGAGCCCGGGAACTTCGCGGTTCCGCATTGCGCCGAACGGTCCCCTCTCCCGCTTGCGGGGGAGGGTTAGGG
>NZ_QGSL01000088.1:1031532-1212489 GCF_003176655.1 Pseudomonas sp. RW407
GTTGCTGGCGAGCATGGCTTCTCGTAGGAGCGAGCAAGCTCGCTCCTACGAAAAGCGGCCCCGTGGTGCCTGTAGGTGAACCAGGCCGGCGGCGCTGTCCGGGGCGCCGACAATCCCCCGGACAACGCCGCCGGCTTGGCTGCTCAGTGCCCGGCCGGTCTTGCGGCGGCGCGGCTGGCCAGCATGCGGCCGAGCAGGGCGATGAGGGTTAGGGCGATCAGCAGCACCGAGATGGCCGCCACCGCCGGGTCGATGTTGTCGCGCAGGCCGGACCAGATCTGCCGCGGCAGGGTGTTGACCTCGGTGCTGGTGACGAACAGGGTCACGGCGATCTCTTCCCAGCTCAGCGCGAAGCACAGCAGCGCGGTGCTGGCCACGCCCAGCTTGAGGTTCGGCAGCACCACCAGGAAGGTGGTCTGCGCCAGGCTGGCGCCGAGGTTGCGCGCGGCCAGTTCGATACGCCGGTCCAGTTGGCTCAGCGCCACCAGCATGGTCACCACGCCGTAGGGCACCACCATCACGATGTGGGCGATGGTCAGGCCGAACAGGGTGTCGTAGCCCAGGCCCGGGGCGAACTTGCTGACGGTGGTTTCCATGAAGTACAGGACCATCGCCGAGATCATCGGTGGGATCGCCATGGGCAGCAGCACCAGGCCGATCAGCAGGGTCGCCCAGCGCGAGCGCAGGTACCAGATGCCCAGGGCGAAGCTCACCGCCAGGGCGGTGGCGACCACGCAGGTGGCGCTGGCCACCACCAGGCTCTGGCCCACCGCCGAGAGCCACTCGGGGCTGTCCAGCAGCGCCTTGTAGTGGCGCAGCGACCAGTTGCCGTCGGGCATCGAGAGGAAGCGCTTGCCGGTGAAGGACACCGGGATCACCGCCAGCAGCGGGAACAGCATGAAGATCATCGCCATGGCGGCGAGCAGGCGGCTTGGTGCCTTGCTTTCGTGTGCGTTCATCTCGTCAGCCCACCAGTTTATCGACGCGGGTCATGCGCAGCAGCGCCCAGATCAGCCCGGCCACCAGCGCCAGCAGCACCACGCTGAGCGCCGCGCCCAGGCCCCAGTTGCTGGTCTGGAACATCTGCAGGTAGACGTACTCGGCCACCATCACCGTCTGCCCGCCGCCGAGGATCGCCGGGGTGATGAAGAAGCCCAGGCAGAACACGAAGACGATGATGAAGGCGCCGAGGATGCCCGGCACCGTCTGCGGCACGAAGATGCTCCAGAAGGTGCGCAGCTGCCCGGCGCCCAGGCCGCGCGCGGCCAGCAGCACGCGCGGGTCGAGGCGGCGCATGGTGGACACCAGCGGGAAGAGCGCGAAGGGCACCATGAAGTGGACCATGCCGATCACCACGCCCAGCTCGTTGCGCGTCAGCTGCAGCGGCTCGCTGGTGATGCCCAGGGCCTGCAGCCAGCCGTTGAGCAGGCCGTTGCTGCGCAGGGCGATCAGCCAGCCGAAGGCGCGCACCAGCACCGACAGCCAGAAGGGGATGAACACGCAGATCTCCACCATGCGCTGCCAGAACGGCGGGCTGTACACCCAGCAGTAGGCCATCAGGTAGGCGATCAGCAGCGACACCACGCTCACCGTGGTGCACAGGCGGAAGGTGCGCCAGAGCACGTCGTGGATCGCCGGGTCGCTGGCGATGCGCTGGTACTGCTCGATGCCCGGGGTGGGCAGGCTGAAGCTCCAGCCCACCACCCCGGCGAAGGGCAGCACGTAGAACAGCAGCAGCACCAGCGGCAGCGGCGCCAGCAGGAAGGCCAGCTTCAGCCGCGAGGGGTTCTCGGCCATGGGCTTATCTCACTTGGACACGTGGGTCAGGTACTGCTCCAGGGCTACCGCATAGTGGTCGGTGTACCACTCGTGGCTGAGCATGATCTGCCGCGGCAGGTTGTCCGGGTCGGTGCAGTTCAGGTGCCTGCGGTCGGCCGGGATCAGCGAGGCGGCGGCGGGGTTGGCCGGGCCGTTGCCGAACAGCTTGAACAGTTCCACCTGGGACTGCGGGTCCTGAGCGTAGGCGATGAAGCGCATGGCCGCGTCCTTGCCCGCCGGGTTGCCCTTGAGCACGCCCCAGTTGCTGCAGCCGAGCAGAGCGTTGTCGAAGGTCCACTTGATGCGCCCTTCGCTGTCCTCGGTGATCACCTGGGCGCGGGTGTTCCAGATCGCGCCCATGCTCACCTCGCCCTCGATCAGCAGCTGCTGGGTCTCGGCGCCCGAGCCCCAGAAGGCCAGGATGTGCGGCTTGAGTTCGTCGATCTTCTTCAGCGCGCGCGGCACGTCCAGCGGGTAGAGCTGGTTCGCCGGCACGCCGTCGGCCAGCAGCGCGGCTTCCAGCATGCCGTTCATCCACTTGTACAGGGTGCGCTTGCCGGGGAAGGCCTCCACGTCCCAGAAGTCCTTCCAGGTCTTCGGCGCCTTGTCGCCGAAGCGCTCGCTGTCGTAGGCGATCACGTAGCTGAGCATGTAGTCGGCGATGCCGTATTCGTAGGCGAAGCCGGGCAGCACCTTGTCCTTCGACACGATGCTGTAGTCGATGGGCTCGACCAGGTTTTCCTTGCCCAGGTTCTGCAGGATGGAGCTTTCCGCGTCGACCACGTCCCAGCTCACCCGGCCGCTGCTCATCTGGGTGCGGATGGCGCCCTCGGTGGGGCCGCTGCCGTCGATCTTCACCGGGATGCCGGTGGCCTTGGAAAAGCCCTCGGTCCAGGCCTTGCCGAACGCCTTGATGGCGTCGCCGCCCCAGTTCACCACCACCAGCGGCTTGTCGCCGGCGGCGAAGCTGACGCCGCTGCGCAGCGCCAGGGGCAGGGCGGCCAGCAGGCCCATGCCCTTGAGGAAGGTGCGGCGGTCGACCTGGCCGCGGCGGGCTTTGTCCATGAGGACTTCGATGCAGTCTTGCTGATGCGGGTTGAACATGTGGCGGCTCCCAGGCAGGGGAATAGCGAAAGGGGATGGGCGCGGGGCCCGGGTCAGGCGAGCAGCAGGCTCTTCTCGATCGGCCAGCTCAGCCAGACGCGGGAGCCCTGGTTCAGGCGCGCGGCCTGGTGGTCGGCGTGCACCGCCAGGCTCATGGGCAAGGCGCCTTCGGCGGCGGTGGCCAGGCCCAGCTCGGTGCTGGCGCCCTGGTAGGTCTTGGCGGTGAGCACCGCCTGCACCACGTTGTGGCCGGCGACGCTGGGCAGCGTGCTGTGCAGCTGCATGTGCTCCGGGCGCACCGCCAGCAGCGGCGCGGCGGCGTCCAGCGCGGCCGAGGGTTCGGCGTGCAGCTCGGCGTCGCCGAAGCGCCCGCGGGCGAGGGCGCCGGCGCGGCCCACCTGGCTCAGCGGGAACAGGTTCATCTTGCCGAGGAATTCGGCGACGAAGCGGTTGCTGGGCTGGTTGTAGATGGTCTGCGGGGTGTCGATCTGGGCGATGCGGCCGCGGTTGAAGATGGCGATGCGGGTGGACAGGGCGAGGGCTTCGTTCTGGTCGTGGGTGACGAACACGAAGGTGGTGCCGACCTGGCGGTGGATGCGCTGCAGTTCCTGCTGCAGCTGCTCGCGCAGGTTCTTGTCCAGCGCCGAGAGCGGTTCGTCGAGCAGCAGCATGTCCGGCTCGAACACCAGGGCGCGGGCGATGGCCACGCGCTGCTGCTGGCCGCCGGACAGCTCGCCGGGGCGCTTGCCCAGGTGCTCGCCGAGGCCGACCACCTCGAGCATGCGCCGCACCCGGCGGTTGCGTTCCTCGGCCTTCACGCCGCGGATCTTCAGCGGGAAGGCGACGTTGTCCTCGATGCTCATGTGCGGGAACAGGGCGTAGCCCTGGAACACCATGCCGAAGTTGCGTTTTTCCGCCGGGCGCCGGGTGATGTCGCCGCCCTGGGCCTCGAGGCGCCCGCTGGACGGGTCCTGGAAGCCGGCGAGGATCATCAGGAAGGTGGTCTTGCCGGAACCGGAAGGGCCGAGCAGGGTGAGGAATTCGCCTTGCTGGATATCGATGGACACCTCGTCCAGGGCTCGGAAATCGCCGTAACGCTTGCCGATCTGGATGGCACGAAGCTGGGGCTGTCGCTCCACTGCGCTTTACCTCGTTTCTTGTTCTTGTACGAGTGGGCCGACTGGTCGGTCAGCGGCCCTTTTGCGCAGTATTGTCAAATCCTTCTTCGCTTCAATCGCGTTTTTTTGCCGTCATTGTTCAAATTCCTTCACCTGTTTCCTTCACCTATCACACCGCCGCGGCTGCCCTTGCGGAATTGCTCGGACAGCCGCAGCTCGGCCTTCATCCAGGCCTTGAAGGCCTGCACGTCGGGACGTTCGGTCTTGGCCGCGTCGGTGACGAAGTAGTAGCGGTTCGGCGGCTCGATGGAGACGTTGAACAGCCGTACCAGTTGCCCCTTGGCCATGGCGTCGCCGCTGACCAGGGCGTCGCCCATGGCCACGCCCTGGCCGGCGATGGCCGCCGACTGCACCAGGTGCGCGTCGGAGAAGACGATGCCGTTGCGCACGTTGAGGTCGCGCACCCCGGCGGCCGCGGCCCACAGCAGCCAGTCGGAGTGGTCGACCATGTGCAGCAGCGGCAGGTTGGCCAGGTCCTCGGGCGAGTCCAGACCGCCGGCGGCGTTGAGCAGCGAGGGGCTGCACACCGGGAAGGTGTCGAGGGTGGCGATCAGCTCCACGTGCAGGTCCGGCCAGTCGCCCACGCCGTAGGCGATGAACAGGTCGACGTCGCGGTTGCTGACGTCGTCGGGGATGCGCGGCGCCACCAGGTTCAGCTCCACCTGCGGGTGGGCGCGCTGGAACTGGCCGATCTGGTGGCACAGCCAGTAGGTGGCGAAGCCCGGGGTGCAGCTCACGCACAGGCGCCCGGCGATCTCCTGGGCGTCGGTGAAGCGCCGCGCCTCGTTGAGGATGGCCAGGGCGCGCTGGGTCTCGCGGGCGAAGTACTCGCCGCGGTAGGTGAGCACGATGCCGCGCCCGGCCTTCTCGATCAGCGCGGTGCCCAGGCAGTCCTCCAGGCTGTGCAACTGGTGGCTCACGGCGCTGCGGGTGAGGCTCAGCTCGCTGGCCGCGGCGGACAGGCTGCCCAGGCGGGCGACGGCGTCGAGCACGCGCAGGGCGGTCATCGAGGGGAAACGCATGGGGTCACTCCTGGCGCGCTTGCGCGCGCCGCTGGCGGAAGCCTTCCGGGGTGGTCCCGGCATGGCGCAGGAAGGCACGGTGGAAGCTGGTGACGTGCTCGTAGCCGAGCAGGAAGGCGATCTCCTGCAGGCTCATGTGGCTGGCCAGCAGGTAGCGCTCGGCCAGGGCCATGCGCACCTCGTAGACCACGCCCTTGAAGGTCAGGCCGTGGGCGCGCAGGCGCCGCTGCAGGGTGTGCGGCGGCAGGCGGAAGTGCGCGGCGGCCTGCTCCAGGTCCGGCAGCGGCACGCGGGCGTTCTGCAGCAGGTAGAAGCGCAGGTCGTCGGGCAGCGCCTCGCCGCTCTCGAAACTGGCCAGGGTGGCCGCGCCCTGGGCCTGGCACAGGCGCAGCACCGAGGGGTTGGAGGTGGAGAAGGGGCGGTCGTGGAAGGCCCTGGGGATGCGCAGTTCGGCGCGGCTGGTGGCGAATTCCACGCGGCCGGGGAAGATTTCGCCATAGAGCGCGGCATGGGCCGGCGCGGCGAACGGCAGGCGCACCTGCATGCCGTCGCACTCGGCCAGCTCCGGCAGGCGCTGGCACAACCAGCGCCAGGTGCTGCTGAACCATTCCTCCAGCAGCGCCTGGCTTTCCATCGGGCTGTAGGGCGGCGCCTGCAGGGCCAGCACCAGGTGCTCGCCGTGTTCCTCGCGGGCCACGTGGATGGGGTGGGGCAGCAGGCTGGAGGGCTGGCCCAGGGAGATGTCCCAGGAGCGCCGCAGGTTGGCCGCGCTGATCAGCGCGTAGCCGATCACCCCGAGGTCGAACAGGTTGTAGCGCTGGCCCAGGCGCAGGAAGAAGTCGCTGGCGCCGAGCAGCCCGGCGGCCTGGCGCAGCAGGCGGTAGTAGCGGGCGAAGGTCATGCCGGCGGCGGCCTCGGCGGCCGGCACGCCCAGGCCGGCGAGCAGCGGCGCCAGGGGCGGCAGGTGCGGGCGGGCCTGCCATTCCTCGAGGAAGCGCTGGTACAGCTGGCGCGCGGCGTAGTCGATCTCGGACTGCTGGTCGGGCATGGATGTTGTTGTTATCTGAGGCTAGCGAGTTGTCATCTTATGCTAGTCCGTGGTCGCTGGCAGCTCCCTATACTCGGCGCAAAACAACAAGGGAGCACCGAGATGACGGCGCCCGATACTTTCCGTTCGTCCCATTCGCCTGCCAACCGCCACGCCGACCTGCTGCTGCGCAACGGCCGCTTCTACACCCTCGACCCGGCGCAGCCCTGGGCCGAGGCCGTGGCCATCCGCGACGGCCGCTTCCTCGCCGTCGGCCGTGCCGAGGCGCTGGAGCACCTGGTGGGGCCGCGGACCCTGCAGCACGACCTCGGCGGGGCCTTCTGCATGCCCGGCCTGCACGACATGCACACCCACCCGGACCTGGCCCTGGCGCCGCGCTACGCCGACGACCTCGACGTCGGCATCGAGGACCCGAGCCCCGAGCAGCTGGCCGCGGCCATCCGCGCCTACGCCGACAGTCACCCCGGCGACGGCTGGGTCTATGGCCAGTACTGGGTGCGCTACACCTTCCGCGAGGCCGGGCTGAAGCCGGGCCGCGAGTGGCTCGACAGCGTGCTGCCGGACCGCCCGGTGGCGCTGCTCGACCGCATGTGGGGGACCATGATGGCCAACTCCCGCGCCCTGGCGCTGGCCGGCATCGACGCCAGCACCCCCGACCCGCGCAACGGCTACCTGGAGCGCGACGAGCTGACCGGCGAGCCCAACGGCCTGCTGATCGACGGCGCCTACGCGCTGATCCACGCCGCCATGCCGCCGACGCCCATCGAGGTGCTGCGCCGCGCCTACCGCGACGGCGTGCATTTCCAGAGCGCCCGCGGCGTGACCGCCAGCAAGTACGTGCACGTCTGCGAGCGCCGCCTGCAGGCGCTCAAGGAACTGGACGACGCCGGCCAGCTGACCCTGCGGGTGGAAGCGGCCATCAGCTGGCAGGACGACATCTTCCCGGTGCGCCGGCGCTGGGAACTGCTCAGCGGCGAGCGCCACTACTACCGCAGTGCGCGGCTGTCGGCCAACGCGGTGAAGTTCCACTTCGACGGCACCGTGGAACCGCGCTCGTCCTTCCTCATCAGCCCCTGGCCGGGCGAGGACAGCTGGCGCGGCAAGCTCAACCTGACCCCCGAGCACATCACCGACATGGTGGTGGACATGGACCGCCGCGGCATCCGCGTCATCGCCCACTGCACCGGCGACGGCGCCTCCGACGTGTTCCTCGACGCCGTGGCCGAGGCGCGCCGGCGCAACGGCTTCAGCGGCATCCGCCACCAGTGCGCGCACAGCACTCTCCTGCATCCGGGCAACCTCAGGCGCTTCCGCGAGCTGGAGGTGATCGCCGAGTTCTCCCCGGCGGCCTGGTACCCCACGCCCTTCGCCAGCGGCGCGCGCTCCGGCTACGGCGCCGAGCGGCTGAAGCGCATCTACGACTACAAGGGCGTGCTGGCCGCTGGCGGCATCGCGGTGATGGGCACCGACTGGCCGGTGGCCTCCATCGACCCCTGGCTGGCCCTGGAGACCATGGTCACCCGGCAGAACCCCTGGAACGACGACCCTGCCTGCTTCGGCGAGCCCATCGGCCTGGAGCAGGCGCTGAAGGTGGTGACCCTCAACGGCGCCCACGCCATGGGCCTGGAGGCGCTGACGGGGAGCATCGAGGCCGGCAAGTCGGCGGACTTCATCGTCCTCGACCGCGACCTTTTCGCCCAGCCGCCGCGCGGCTACATCCACCGTACCCAGGTCGAGCAGACCTTCGTCGAGGGTCGCCCGGTGTACGACCGCCAGGGCACCTTCGCCAACGGCCCGCTGCAGGCGGTATGGCAGGGCGAGGTGCCGCAGGTGATGGGGGACGACCGATGAGCATCCCGGTGACCGTGGTTGCCGGCTTCCTCGGCGCCGGCAAGACCACCCTGCTGCGCCGCCTGGTGCGGCAGTGCGCCGGGCAGCGCCTGGCGCTGATCGTCAACGACTTCGGCGAGCTGAACGTGGACGCCGAGATGATCGCCGAGCAGAGCGACGCGGTGTACGCCCTGCAGAACGGCTGCCTGTGCTGCACCATGCAGGACGACCTGCTGGCCCAGCTCGGCCGCCTGGCCCAGGTCCAGCCGCCGGTGGAACGCATCGTCATCGAATGCAGCGGCGTGGCCGACCCGCAACCGATCGTCCAGGCCCTGGGCTACCCGCAACTGCGCAGGCACATGCACCTGGATGCGCTGGTCACCCTGGTGGACGCCGCCCGCAGCCAGCCGCTGGAAGGCGAATACGCGCAACTGGAGCGGCGCCAGGCGGCGGCAGCGGACCTGCTGCTGCTGAACAAGGCCGACATCGCCACGCCGGAGCAACTGCAGGCCCTGCGCCAGCGCTTCGGCGAGCCGCGGCGGATGCTGCAGACGGTGCAGGCGCAGATCCCCGACGAGCTGCTCTACGGCGAACGCCCGGACGCGCGCCCGCGGCGCCTGCAGGCGGTGGGCAGGCAGAACCACGGCGAGCTGTTCGACAGCTGGACCTGGCGCCACGCCGGCCAGCTCGACCCGCAGCGCCTGCGCGCCTGGCTCGAGCAGTTGCCGGAGGGCCTGTTCCGCCTCAAGGGCCGCGTCCAGGTCCGCGGCCGCGAACAGCCGTTGTGGCTGCAGTACGTGGGCGGCCGCAGCCAGTTCCTGGCGGCGCAGGCGCAGGAGGGGGAGAACTGCCTGGTGTTCATCGCCAGCGCCGATGCCGGCCTGCGCGAAAGGCTGGAGGCCGGCCTGGAGCAGTGCCTGGCGGCCTGAGCCGTTGCGGGCCTGGGGGCGGCGGATAACGCCGTAGGCGTTATGCGCCCTACGCGGTGATGGGCCGACGGGGAAGATGGGCGGTATCGCCCTGTAGGAGCGGACTCCGTCCGCGATAGCCGGCCGTTCCGGCGTGATTCGCGGATGAGATCGGCTCCGGGTTGTTCATGCACCGCGCCCCCTTGTAGGAGCGCGCCCTGCGCGCGAATCGCGGGCAGGGCCCGCTCCTACAGTTCATCATGAGGCATGGTATTCCACTGTCCGCGATAGCCGGCCGTTCCGGCGTGATTCGCGGATGAGATCGGCTCCGGGTTGCTCATGCACCGTGCCCCCTTGTAGGAGCGCGCCCTGCGCGCGAATCGCGGGCAGGGCCCGCTCCTACAGTTGCCGTGAGACACGGCTTTCCCACCCCGTAGGAGCGGGGCGCCTCAGCACACCGCGATATGCGAATCCGCCCGTGGTTCGGTACCGCCGCAGAGCACGCCGGTGACGGGGTCGCGGACGATGATCTGGCCGCGGCCGTAGTCGGTCAGGTCGCAGGCCACCTGCACCTCGTGGCCGCGGCGGGCGAGGGCGAAGGCCAGGTCGCGCGGGGCGGTCTGCTCGATGCCCACCTTCATCCCGCCCAGCCATTGCCAGCGCGGGGCGTCCAGCGCCGCTTGCGGGTTGAGGCCGAAGTCCACCAGGTTCATCACCACCTGCACATGGCCTTGCGGCTGCATGTAGCCGCCCATCACGCCGAAGGGGCCGACCGCCACGCCGTCCTTGCTGAGGAAGCCGGGGATGATGGTGTGGAAGGTCTGCTTGCCCGGGGCCAGGGCGTTGGCGTGGTCGGGGTCGAGGCTGAATTCCGAGCCGCGGTTCTGCAGGGCGATGCCGCTGTCCGGCAGCACCACGCCGGAGCCGAAGCCGTGGTAGGCGCTCTGGATGAACGAGACCATGTTGCCCTCGCCGTCGGCGGCGGCGATGTACACCGTGCCGCTGGCGTGCGGGTCGCCGTGGCGCGGTGGCTGCGCGCGCTCGCCGATCTCCTGGCGGCGGCGGGCGGCGTAGTCGGCGCCGAGCAGGTCGGCGCAGGCCACGCGCATGTGCTCGGGGTCGGTGATGTAGTGCAGGCCGTCGGCGTAGGCCTTCTTCATCGCTTCCAGCTGGCGGTGCCAGGTGAGCTGGCTGTCGCGCTGGTCGAAGTCGAAGCCCTGGAGGATGTTCAGCGTCATCAGGGCGATCAGGCCCTGGCCGCTGGGCGGGATTTCCCAGACGTCGTAGCCGCGGTAGTTGGTCTTGATCGGCTCGACCCACTTCGGCCGGTAGCCGGCCAGGTCCGCCGCGTCCAGGTGGCCGCCGCTGGCGGCGGCATGGGCGGCCAGGCGCTGGGCGATGGCGCCGCGGTAGAAGCTTTCGCACTGGGTCTCGGCCAGTTCGGCGAGTGTTCGCGCCTGGGCCGGGTTGCGGAACAGCTGGCCGGCCTGCGGCGCCTCGCCGTCGACCAGGAAGGTGGCGAACCAGGCTTCCAGGGCTGGTTCGCGCTCGCGGCTGGCCTGGTATTCGTCCTGGGCGATGCGCCACTGGTGGGCCACCACCGGCGACACCGGGAAGCCGTCGCGGGCCAGGGCGATGGCCGGTTGCAGCAGGTCGGCGAAGGGCAGCTTGCCGAAGCGTTCGGACAGCGCGGCCCAGGCCGAGGGAATGCCCGGCACGGTGACCGGCAGCCAGCCGTGCACCGGCATCTTCACGTGGCCGGCGGCCTTCACCGCGTCGATGCTCAGCGAGGCCGGGGCATGGCCGCTGGCGTCCAGGCCGTGCAGCTTGTCCTTGATCCAGACCAGGGCGAAGGCGTCGCCGCCGATGGCGCAGCCGGTGGGCTCGACCACCGTCAGCGCCGCCGCGGTGGCGATGGCAGCGTCGATGGCGTTGCCGCCGGCGCGCAGCATGGCGATGCCGGCCTCGGCGGCCAGCGGCTGCGAGGCGGCGACCATGCCGTTGCGGGCGAAGACGCTCTGGCGCTGGGAGGCATAGGGGTATTCGTGGGCGGAGAAACGCAGCATGGAGGGCGTCCTTGAATCAGAGTACGCGGCTGAGGAATTCCCGCGTGCGCGGGTGGTGGGGGTTGCCGAACACCTGGGCCGGCGGGCCTTCTTCGATCAGCTCGCCCTGGTGCAGCACCACCACGCGGTCGGCCACTTCGCGGGCGAAGCCCATCTCGTGGGTGACCACCACCATGGTCATGCCTTCCTCGGCCAGCTCCTTCATCACCTGCAGCACCTCGCCCACGGTTTCCGGGTCCAGCGCGCTGGTGGGTTCGTCGAACAGCATCGCCTGGGGCTTCATCGCCAGGGCGCGGGCGATGGCCACGCGCTGCTGCTGGCCGCCTGAGAGCTGCGCCGGGTAGTGCTCGGCCTTGTCCGCCAGGCGCACCCGGGCCAGCAGCCGGCGGGCCAGTTCGATGGCTTCGCCGCGCGGTAGGCCGAGCACCTGGGTCGGCGCCTCGATGATGTTCTCCAGCACGGTCATGTGCGGGAACAGGTTGAAGCGCTGGAACACCATGCCGATGTCGCGGCGGCGGCGGGCGATGTTGGCTTCCGAGTCGCGCACTAGCTTGCCGTCGGCGCGCTCGCGGTAGCCCATCAGCGCGCCGTTGACGCGGATGCTGCCGCCCTGGATGTCTTCCAGCAGGTTGATGCAGCGGATGAAGGTGGTCTTGCCCGATCCGGAGGCGCCGATCAGCACCACCACCTCGCCCTTGTGCACGTCCAGCGACACGCCCTTGAGGATCTCCAGCTCGCCGAAGGCCTTGTGCACGTCGCGGGCCTGGATCACCACTTCTTTCGCGGTCGGGATCATTTCAGCGCCCCCTCAGCAGTTTCATGGCCTGCTGGCCGAACATCCGGCTCGGCGCCGCCGGGGCGTTGCCTTCGGACTTGCCGAAGCGTTTCTCCAGCCAGCGCTGGAAGAAGCCCCAGAGGGTGGTCAGCAGCAGGAAGTAGATGGCCACCACCAGGTACAGCTCGAACACGCGGAAGGTCGCCGAGGTGACCATCTGGGTGCTCAGCAGCAGCTCCTGCACGCCGATCACGCTGACCAGGGTGGTGTTCTTGAGCATCACGTTGAACTCGTTGCCCAGCGGCGGAACGATGACGCGGAAGGCCTGGGGCAGGACGATGCGCCGCATCAGCTTGGCGAAGGTCATGCCCAGGGAACGCCCGGCCTCGTACTGGCCCTTGTCCACCGCGCCTATGCCGGCGCGGATGATCTCGGCCATATAGGCGCCCTCGTTCAGGCCCAGGGCGATGATCGCCGCCTGGATGTTGCCGGGCAGGACGAACAGCCCAAGGTCCAGGTCCTCGAAGCGGAACACCCCGCCGGCGGCCAGCGCCGTGTAGAGGAAGACGATCTGCACCAGCAGCGGGGTGCCGCGCATCAGCCACACGTAGAAGCGCACCGGGTACTGCAGCAGCGGGTTGGACGACAGCCGCATCAGCGCCGCCAGCAGCCCGAGCACGCAGCCCAGGAGCATGGCGCTGACGGCGATCACGCAGGTCAGCCAGAGCCCGTACAGGTAGATGTCGCTCGGCTTGAGCAGGTATTGCCAGAACACGTCCCAGCTGAAGTTCATGGTCGCTTACCTCGGCTCAGTCGAGCTTGTCGCCTTCGATGTGCCACTTGGCGAGCAACGCCTGGTAGCTGCCGTCGGCCTGCATGTTCCTGATGATCTGCTGCACCGCTTCGCTGAGCTGCTTGTCGTCCTTGCGGATGCCCAGCCCGGTGAGGATGCGGGCGAAGGCCGGCACGCCGATCTCGAACAGGTCCGGGGCCATGCCCTGGTAGTAGCCGGCGGTTTCCACGGTCGTGCCGTAGGCGTCGGCCTGCTGGATACGCAGGGCCTGGAAGGCGTCGGTGTCGGTGTTGTAGACGATGACCTTCAGCGGCGCCTTGCCGGCCTGCTTCAGCTTCTCGTTATGGGCGTCGAGCAGGGTGCGGATGGTCGAGCCGTTGAGCACCGCCACCTTCTTCCCGGAAAGGTCGTCCAGGGTATGGATGCCCTTGGGGTTGCCCTTGGCGACCACCACGGCCTGGCTGGAGTACATGTAGTTGACCATGTCGATCACTTCGCGCCGCTCGGGCTTGTCGAACAGCTGGTCCACCAGCATGTCGCACTGCCTGGCCAGCAGCGCCGGGATCAGCCCGGAGAAGGGCGTCACCCGCCATTCGATGCGCTTGTCGCCCAGGCGCTTGGCGATGGCCTCGCCGAGGTCGACGGTCACTCCGGTGAGCTTCTGCGAGGCGTCGTAGAAGCCCATGGGCGGGGAGTCCATGCCGCCGCAGAACACCACCTTGTCGGCGGCCTGCAGGCGGTCGGGGATCTTCACCGCGTCGGCGTGGGCCAGCGGGGCGGTGAGGCAGAGGGCGAGAAGGCACTGCGGAATCCTGCGTACGAACATGTTCAGCTCCAGTGGGTGGGGTTGCCGTGGCAGTTCAACGGGACAGGCGAAGGCCGGGTCTCAGGCGCCCGTCGCTTCGAGGAACTTCAGCAGCGAGGGCACCGTGCCCTCGATGTGCTCGCAGAGCACGCGCTCGGCTTCGCGGGCGTCGCCGCTGCGCAGGGCGTCGAGGATCACCGCGTGCTCCTCGCGGGCGCTCATCGGCTTGTCGACGTGCTGCAGCCACAGGCGCATGTGTGGCTCGATCACCGAGTACAGCGCGTTTATCTGGCGCAGCAGGCGCGGGCGCTCGGCCAGGCTGCAGAGGTATTCGTGGAAGACGCGGTGGCGGCTCACCCACTCGGCGCTGTCGTCGCGGTAGTCGTCCATCTCGTCCAGCAGGCGTTCCAGACGCGCCAGCTGGCGTTCGCCCAGCTTCGGCACGGCGAGGCGGATGGCCAGGCCTTCCAGGGCGCTGCGCATCTCGAAGACTTCGCGCATTTCCTCGATGTTCAGCCCGCTGACGATGGCCCCGCGGTTTGGCCGTAGCGTTACCAGGCCTTCGGCGGCCAGGCGGCGGAAGGCCTCGCGCACCGGCATGCGGCTCATGCCGATGTCGTTGGCGATGTCTTCGGCGATCAGGCGGTCGCCGGTGCGGTACTGGCCCTTGCAGATGGCGTCCAGCAGGTAACTGTAGGCCTCTTCCTCGGCGGTGACGGGTTGGCGGTCGTAGTTGGGTACCAGGCGCATGGGGCGCTCCTTTTGGATTTCTGTATCCAATTATCCATGCATGCAATCAAGCAGGTGCCGTGCCAGGACGGCTGTTCGAGGCGCAAGTACTTGATCCGCCAGAGGTTCGGGGAAGATGGGGGAGGGCAGCAGGCTGCCGGTGGGGCATCGAAAGGTAACTTCCTGGCCGCGGCGTGCGTCATGCTGGTGCGTGGCGGGCACTTTTGGTAACGCGGCGGGGACGTTCGTCGGGGCGGGGCCCGGGCGGTCGTGTCGCGGCGGTATCGGCGGGCGTCGATGCATGGCCCGCGGCCTTCGCGCCGTCGCGTACCCGCGACCGTCGGTCTCAGCCGAAAGAATGGCCGTGATGCCCACCCTTGACGCTTCGCTGGCGGCCTGGTGAGCTTGGCGCGGGCGCCCAGGGGGCGTTCGCTGGTTCGTTGGCGCTTGCAATTTGACGGCTGTGTTCCAAGCTAGGTCAGGGCATCGCTTTCTGTTAAGGTTCGCGGATTCGATGGCGCTCGCACAGCGCCCGGTTCCACTCTTTATGCATGAGGTGCTGTGTGATCAAGGTGCTGGTGGTCGATGACCACGATCTGGTGCGCACCGGAATTACCCGCATGCTGGCCGACATCGAGGGCCTGCAGGTGGTGGGGCAGGCGGAGTCCGGCGAGGACGCCCTGCGGCTGGCCCGCGAGCTCAAGCCCGACGTCGTCCTGATGGACGTGAAGATGCCCGGCATCGGCGGCCTCGAAGCCACCCGCAAGCTGATGCGCAGCCAGCCGGACGTGCGCGTCCTGGCCGTGACCGTCTGCGAGGAAGACCCGTTCCCCACGCGCCTCATGCAGGCCGGCGCCTCCGGTTACCTGACCAAGGGCGCGGCCCTGGAGGAAATGGTCCAGGCCATCCGCCAGGTCTTCGCCGGGCAGCGCTACATCAGCCCGCAGATCGCCCAGAGCCTGGCGCTGAAGTCCTTCGAGCCGGAGAAGGGCGGCTCGCCGTTCGACTCGCTGTCCGAGCGCGAGATCCAGATCGCCCTGATGATCGCCAATTGCCACAAGGTGCAGAGCATCTCCGACAAGCTCTGCCTGTCGCCCAAGACGGTGAACACCTACCGCTACCGCATCTACGAGAAGCTCTCCATCACCAGCGACGTCGAGCTGGCGCTGCTGGCAGTGCGCCACGGCATGGTGGATGCCAGCAACTAGATGAGCGCAGTGTTCGATTCGGCAGCCTACCTCTCCACCTGCAGCGGCCGCCCCGGCGTCTATCGCATGTTCGATGCGGACGCCAAGCTGCTCTACGTCGGCAAGGCGAAGAACCTCAAGAAGCGCCTGGCCAGCTATTTCCGCAAGACCGGCCTGGCGCCCAAGACCGCCGCCCTGGTGGCGCGCATCGCCCAGGTCGAGACCACCATCACCGCCAACGAGACCGAGGCGCTGCTGCTGGAGCAGACGCTGATCAAGGAGTGGCGGCCGCCGTACAACATCCTCCTGCGCGACGACAAGTCCTACCCCTACGTCTACCTGTCGAGCGAGGACGAATACCCGCGCCTGGCCCTGCACCGTGGCGCCAAGAAGGCCAAGGGCCGCTACTTCGGGCCCTACCCGAGCGCCGGCGCCATCCGCGAGAGCCTGGCCCTGCTGCAGAAGGCCTTCCTGGTGCGGCAGTGCGAGGACAGCTACTTCCGCAACCGCACCCGGCCCTGCCTGCAGTACCAGATCAAGCGCTGCAAGGGCCCCTGCGTCGGCCTGGTCGAGCCCGAGGAATATGCCGTGGACGTGCGCCACTCGGTGATGTTCCTCGAAGGCCGCAGCAACCAGCTGGCCGACGAGCTGAGCAGCGACATGGAGCAGGCGGCGATGCGCCTGGACTTCGAGCGCGCCGCCGAGCTGCGCGACCAGGTCGCCATCCTGCGCCGCGTGCAGGACCAGCAGAGCATGGAGGGCGGCAACGGCGACGTCGACGTCATCGCCGCCATGGTCAACCCCGGCGGCGCCTGCGTGCACCTGATCAGCGTGCGCGGCGGGCGGGTGCTGGGCAGCAAGAACTTCTTCCCCCAGGTGGGCATCGAGGAAGACCTGAGCGAGGTGCTGCTGGCCTTCCTCGGCCAGTACTACCTGAGCCACCATGAGCGCGAGCTGCCGGCCGAGCTGATCGTCAACGCCGTGCACGAGGACTTCCCGGTGCTGGTGGAGGCCATCGCCAGCGCCCGTGGCCGCGAGCTGGAGATCAGCCACCGGGTGCGCGGCACCCGTGCGCGCTGGCAGCAACTGGCAATCACCAATGCCGAGCAGGCCCTGGCCGCGCGCCTGGCCAACCGCCAGCACGTCGCCGCGCGCTTCGAGTCCCTGGCCGAGGCGCTGGACCTGGACGAGCCGCCGCAACGCCTGGAGTGCTTCGACATCAGCCACTCCAGCGGCGAGGCCACGGTGGCCTCCTGCGTGGTGTTCGGCCCCGAGGGCCCGCTGAAGTCCGACTACCGCCGCTTCAACATCGAGGGCATCACCCCCGGCGACGACTACGCCGCCATGCACCAGGCCCTGACGCGGCGCTTCAGCCGCCTGAAGGAGGGGGAGGGCAAGATGCCCGACATCCTCCTGGTGGACGGTGGCAAGGGCCAGTTGGCCATGGCCCGG
Organism: Pseudomonas sp. RW407; assembly: GCF_003176655.1. NCBI lineage: Bacteria > Pseudomonadati > Pseudomonadota > Gammaproteobacteria > Pseudomonadales > Pseudomonadaceae > Pseudomonas > Pseudomonas sp. RW407. The sequence goes on from NZ_QGSL01000088.1 coordinate 1,048,248, forward strand.
GAAGTGCTCCAGGAACTGGCGGTGAGCGGGCTGATCCTGCTCGGCGTGGCCAAGGGCGTGACGCGCAAGCCGGGCCTGGAGACCCTCTACCTCAACGATGCCGAGCACGAATTCACCCTGCCGGGGAATTCCCCGGCGCTGCACCTGATCCAGCAGATCCGCGACGAGTCGCACCGTTTCGCCATCACCGGCCACCGCGCGCGCCGCGGCAAGGCCCGGCGCACCTCGAGCCTGGAAGAGGTGGTGGGCGTGGGGCCCAAGCGCCGCCGCGAGCTGCTCAAGCATTTCGGTGGGTTGCAGGAACTGGGCCGGGCCAGTATCGAGGAGATCGCCAAAGCCCCGGGCATCAGCAAAAAGCTGGCCGAGCAGATTTATGCTGCCCTGCACAGCGAGTAGAATGCCGGGCTCAACTCACCGGCCAGTGGTCCCGATGAATATTCCGAACCTGCTCACTCTGCTCCGCGTCCTGCTCATCCCGATCTTCATCCTGCTGTTCTACATGCCGTTCCCGGGCAGCCACCTGGCCTCCAGCGCGGTATTCGCCCTGGCCGCGGCGACCGACTGGCTGGATGGATACCTGGCGCGCAAGCTGGGCCAGAGCACGCCGTTCGGCGCCTTCCTCGACCCGGTGGCGGACAAGCTGATGGTCGCGGTGGCCCTGGTTCTGCTGGTGGAAGAGCACGCCAACCTGTGGCTGACGCTGCCGGCGGTGATCATCATCGGCCGCGAGATCGTGGTCTCGGCGCTGCGCGAATGGATGGCCGAACTGGGCGCCCGCGCCCACGTCGCCGTGTCCAACCTGGGCAAGTGGAAGACCGCCGCGCAAATGGCGGCCCTGGTGATCCTGCTGGCCAACGCCCCGGTGTTCACCTTCTGGGTGCTGCTGGGCTACGGGCTGCTGATCGTCGCCGCGGCCCTGACCCTGTGGTCCATGCTGCACTACCTGCTGGCCGCCTGGCCGCACCTGAGCACCACCCCGAAAGAGAAATAACTTTTTTTGAATCAAAGGGTTGACGAGGCTCCAGAAAAAGATAGAATGGCGCCCGTCAACACGACGCGGGAATAGCTCAGTTGGTAGAGCACGACCTTGCCAAGGTCGGGGTCGCGAGTTCGAGTCTCGTTTCCCGCTCCAAATATTGACTTGCAGGGTTCGGTGAATGCTGTAAGTCGCTGAAGAAAGGGCCGAAAGGCCCTTTTTTCGTTTCTGCGCCATCTGCCGGAATCCACCCCCGGCCAGGGCTTTCAGGCCCATCTTCAAGTCCAGCCTTTCCGCAGGCACTTTCCGGATTCCTGCTGACGAAAGGCCCAATCCCAGGATCGGTCGTAATCAGGCGTTCCGGGTTGCGTACCGGGTTTCGGCAACTGTTTCGTTATCCGTTCCCCGCAGCGCCGTGATCACGACGGCGCTGCGGGCGTTGCGCCACTCAGTCGAGCCCGAACAGGCGTGCGGCGTTGCCGTGGAAGAAACGCTCCTGGACCTGCTCGGCCAGGCCGAGGCGCAAGGCGTCCTCGATGCTTTGGCGGATGGGCCTGAAGGTATAGGACGAGCCGAACAGCAACTGGTCGGCGAGGAAGCCGTTGGCTGCCTGCACGTAGGCTTCGCTACCGGGCAGGAACAGGTACATGTCCGGCACCAGGTGGATGTTCTCGTAGCGGAAGGCCAGGCCGATGGCCTGCTGCACGTTGGGCCAGAAGCCGTGGTAGACGACGATCCGCAGGTCGGGGAAGGCCCGGGCCACTGCCGCCAGGCGGCCGGGGTCGTTGTAGGCCGGGTCCGGCGTCGTTGGCCCGCTCATCAGGAACAAGGGAATGGCGCGCTTCTGCAGGTGCTCGTAGATCGGCCAGTACAGCGCATCGTCAGGGTGCCGGGCCGGTTCGCCGAAGCCGGGCTCCAGGTCGATGCCGGCGAGGCCCAGCTCGTCGATTGCATGATCGATCTCCGCCAGCGCAGCTTCCACGCCCTGCAACGCCGGGTCCACCGCGCCTATGCCAAGCAATTGCGCATGGCCATTCACGATGGCGTGGATCCGTTCGTTGGGCAGGTGCTGCGTTGGCGTATGCCGACCGACCACCACGGCCTTGTACAGGCCGGCGTCGCGCACCTCGGCAAGGAAGCCTTCGTGGCTCAGCGAGCGTTCGAAGTGGGTATCGTCGCCACGGGTGCCGACGCGCCGGTTCAGCCAGCGCGCCGTAGCGTGTTCGGCCGAGCCGGGCACGGCGCCGAAGAAGGGATGCAGGAAGGCGGGGCGGCAGCGCATGTCGATGATCTTCATGCTCGGATCTCCTGTTCCCGGTCGTCGTGGGGGAGGCTTGGGTCGCCGGAAGGTGGTGGGGCACAGAATGCGTCCAGACTCATGTTGCTATCCTCGTTGCCATCGTCGAAGTTGGGGCGTTCCCCGTGGGTGCACGCATGGCACGGGGTCTTGCTGGAATTCGGATCGACAGGCGTTCCCTTTGTGCTTTGCCCCGGCAGGCGCAGGCGATGCTGAACAGGCTAGTCAGGTTGACGCTGCGCACCTGGCAGGGCAGGGCTCATGCGAGGTGTTCCCGGGAATACGCCGTGGTGCCCCGAGGCAATCCCTGTGCCACCGGCGCCCCCAGTGGCTCCGGGGGCTGTGGCCTTGCGCCGGGCCTTTACTGTTGCTCTTCCGGCCATACTGTTGGGCGGCTGTCTCCAGGCCAACAGTTGGCCCGGTCCGCCGCAGCCGGCTTCAGGGCCTCCAGGCGTGGCCCGGGGCGAAAATGTCCTGGCTCACTTCTGGTCTGTTTCGCCGCCGCGAGCCCGCATCCGTCACGGAGGCGCCTGGCCCGTCGCTGGGTGGGCGGCCGTGCGGGCCTGCATCCAGCGGTAGAACCACCGCTTGGCGAACTCCACGGCCAGCAGGTAGGCCAGCACCATCCCGCCGAGCAGGGCGTAGAACATCGTCGGTGGCGGAACGAAGCCGAAGTAGCGCCCCGGCGGCGTGAAGGGTAGGGCTATCGCCAGGGCCACGACCGCCAGCGAGGTCATCGTCAGCAGCGGGTGCGCACGGCTGCGGAGCGGGTTGCCGCGGGTGCGGATGATGAAGATCACCAGCACCTGGGTGCACAGCGACTCGACGAACCAGCCGGTCTGGAACAGTTTCTCGCCGGCCTGCAGCACGTGCAGCATGACGTAGAAGGTGAGGAAGTCGAACACCGAGCTGATCGGCCCGATGATCAGCATGAAGTTGCGGATGAAGTCCAGGTCCAGCACCTGCGGGTGGCGGATGTCCCGGGTATCCACCTTGTCCAGCGGAATGGCGATTTCCGAGAGGTCGTAGAGGGTGTTGTTGAGCAGTATCTGCGTCGGCAGCATGGGCAGGAACGGCAGGAACAACGCCGCGCCGGCCATGCTGAACATGTTCCCGAAGTTGGAGCTGGTTCCCATCATGATGTACTTCATGACGTTGCCGAAGGTCCGGCGGCCCTCCAGCACGCCGGAGAGCAGTACGTGCAGGTCGTGCTTCAGGAGGATCATGTCGGCCGCCTCCTTCGCCACGTCCACCGCCGAATCCACGGACAGGCCGACGTCCGCCACGTGCAGCGACGGCGCATCGTTGATGCCGTCGCCCAGGTAGCCCACCACATGGCCGCGGGCGCGCAGGGCCCGGAGCACGCGCTCCTTCTGCCCGGGGTTGACCCGGCAGAACAGGTTGGCCGTCTCCACCCGGGCGCGCAGGGCCTGGTCGTCCATCCCGGCTATTTCCTTGCCGGTCAGCAGGCCCCTGACCGGCACGCCCAGTTGCCCGCAGACGTGCCGGGTGACCAGGTCGCTGTCGCCGGTGACGATCTTGATGCCCACGCCAACCCTGGCGAGGGCGGCCAGGGCGGCGCCGGCACTGGCCTTGGGTGGGTCGAGAAAGGCCACGAAGCCGGCCAGCACCAGCGCGCTCTCGTCGTCGACCCGCGCGTGGGGATGGTCCCGTGGGACTGGGCGCCAGGCGATGCCCAGCACCCGTAGCCCCTCCTGTTCGAGGGCGTGGTACTGGCCATGGACGGCTGCCTGCGCGGTTTCGTCCAGGGGGCGTGCGGCGGCTTCCGGCCCGCTTTCGTAGTGCGTGCAGAGGCCGAGAACGTCGTCGGGTGCGCCCTTGACCACCAGCCAGCGTGTCTGGCCATTGTCGATGAGCACGGAGACACGGCGTCGCTCGAAATCGAAGGGGACCTCGTCGATTTTTCGCCAGTTGCCCGGTTCGACCTGGCGATTGGCGAGGATGGCTTCGTCGAGCGGGCTCTTCAGGCCGGTCTCGAAAAAGCTGTTGAAGTAGGCCCGCTCCAGCACCCGCGCGCTGGGCCGGCCGAGTGGATCGACATAGCGTTCGAGGTGGATGACCGCTTCGGTCAGGGTGCCCGTCTTGTCGGTGCACAGGACGTCCATCGAGCCCAGGTCCTGGATGGCCGACAGGCGCTTGACGATCATCTGCTTGCGGGCCATGCGCAGGGCCCCGCGGGACAGGGTGACGGAAACCACCATCGGCAGCAGCTCCGGCGTCAGGCCCACGGCCAGTGCCACGGCGAACAGGAACGACTCCAGCCAGGGTTTGTGGAAGGCGGTGTTCACCAACAGCACGAACAGCACCATGAGCATCGTCAGGCGCATGATCAGCAGGCCGAAGCGGCGCGTGCCGAGTTCGAACGAGGTCGGCGGCGAGGGCCGCGCGATGCTGTCCGAAATGGCACCGATGGCGGTCCGGGCGCCGGTCCTGACCAGGCGCACCCGGGCGCTGCCGCTGATCACCGAGGTGCCCATGAACACCGCATTGCTGGCCTCGGCCAACTCGGTGGCCGAGGCGGGGGGCCGCTCCGGGTGTTTTTCCACGGGGTAGGGCTCGCCGGTCAGCAGCGCCTGCTTGACGAAGAAGTCCCGCGCCTCGAGCACCAGGCCGTCGGCGGGAACCATGTCGCCGGCGCTGAGCAGGACCAGGTCGCCGGGCACCACGTCCGTGACCGCGACCTCCAGCGGTGCGCCGTCGCGCAGTACGCTGGTGCGCACGGCGACGGATTGCTGGAGCTTTTCCGCCGCGGCATTGGCCCGGTATTCCTGGACGAAGTCCAGGGTGACGCTCAGCAGCACCATCGTGGCGATGATCGTGAAGTTGACCAGTTCGCCACTGAACGCCGAGACGGCGCTCGCGGCCAGGAGGATGAGCACCAGCGGATTCCTGAAGCGGCTGAGGTACTGACGCAGCATCGAGCGCCCGCGGAGCCGGTGAAATGCATTGGGCCCGAAGCGGGCGAGGCGTTCCCTGGCCTCGCTGGCCGACAAGCCTTCGTGGGGGCCTGTGGGCTCTGTGCCTACGCTCGTATCCAACCACCAGGGCCCGGGAGGCGCATCGTTCGGCATGTGAGTGGTCTCGGCCAGGAGCGTCGGTATCACCGCAGTGTAGTGCGGCCCGGCCGCCCGGCAATTCCGCAGAGGGCGCCCCAGGCGCGTACAGCTTCGCGCCACGCATGAGTCTCTTTCGACGGCACCAGCGCCATTGCCCTCGATGCTGGCGCCATGGTTCAGGGCGAAATTGCTGGATCGGTACCGCCCGCAGCTTTTCCCCTTCCTGGTGGACGTGCTGGGCTGGATCGAGCGGCGCAGGGCATCCACTGGTTGCGTTGGAAGAGATGCCCAACTCCGATGGCGTGGGAGAGGATGAGCCTCGGCGACCGGAGGGCTGCTCGACCGGTAGTCGCTACCGGGCAGCCTTGAGTTGTTGCCAGGCCTCGTCGAGCGAGTGTCGCTGGTCTGCTTTCAGGCTTTCCAGCAGGTAGGAGCGGCGCCGTTGTTCCACACTCATTACCTGCCTGGGCGCCTGCTTCAGTAGCGCCCGCCTGAAGAAGGCGCGCTCAGCCCTCCCTCCTGCCGAGCCCCAGACAGAAAAGACCGCCGGGTTGCCCCAGGCGGCCTTTTCAATTCGCGGCGTTGCTCACAAACAAGCCGTAGCCGGACGCGCTACCCGAGCGGAATCGATCGGGTAGCGCGCTCTGCCTTACCAGTTGTAGCTCACCTTGGCCGTGATCTCGCGGCCCGGGTTGTAGTAGTCCGCGCTACCGCGACCGACCACGTGCTGCTCGTCGAACAGGTTGCTGACGTTGATGGCCAGGTCGGTGTCCTTGAGTATCTGGTAGTTGAACGCGGCATCGAACAGCGTGGTGGCGTCGCTCTTGCCGGTATTGTTGAAGTCGCCGAAATAGTAGGCCCCTGTGTAGCGGGCGCCCAGGCCGACGCTGACATCCGTTCCCGGCACGTTGTAATAGCTCCAGAGCGAAGCCGAGTGCTTGGGTGCGGAGACGAGCTGGTTGCCCTTGATCGACACGACCTCGTAACCCGTCCCGGCCCATACCTGCAGCGCACCGCGAAGCACCTCGGTGTCCATGTAGGAGTAGCCGCCGACCAGGCTCAGGTTCTCCGTCAGCTCGGCCTTGACCTCCAGGTCGAGGCCACGCACGCGCTGCGAGCCCACGGTCTGCTGGTCGATGACGCCGTTCGGCTGCACGACCGCGGTGGCGACATCGTCCTGGGTCAGCTGGTAGACGGCAGCGGAGAACAGCGCGTTCATCTCCTGCGGCGAATACTTCACACCCACTTCGTACTGGGTGCCGCGCTCCGGAGTGACGCCGACCTCGGGCGGGGAAACCGACTCCACCATGCTGACGTAGGTGGAAACCTCATCGTTGACGATATAGGTCAGCGCGCCGCGGAAAGAGTTTTCCGAGAAGCTGTCCGAGGACTTGACCCCGTAGAGGTGGTCGGTTTCGGAAACGTCCATGGAGTCGTTGCGCATGCCGGCGGTGACGATGAAACGCTCGAAGAACGACAGGTTCTGCTGCAGGAACACCGACTTGATGGTGCTGTCCTGGTCCTTGTCTTGGTAGACGATGGCCGGCGAAACGCCGCGGTATACCGGGTTGGCAACGTCTATCGGGTCGGCGGAGCCATAGACGGAAACGTTCTTGGCAGAGGAGTCGAGATATTCCACGCCGACGATGCTGCTGCTATCGATGTTCTCGAAGCGCGCGTCGTACTGCAGCATCAGGTTGCCGTTGAACTGCTCGGCTTCGCTGTCGGAACCCAGGTAGCCACGGTCGACCAGGGTTCCGGTATGCCCGGAAGCGTCGCTGATATAGGCATAGCCGTATTCATCGCTCAGGTCGCTGTGGCGCAGGTTGCTGCGCAGGGTGAAACCGTTGTCGAAATCATGGGTGAAGTTGGCGCTGACGTTGGTGCGCTCGACATCGTGGAAGTTGTAGCTCGGCTCGCCGAAGAACTTGTCGCGGTCATACTCCCTGTCCATCGGGTAACCGCCACTGTTGGGCGTGTTGTCCTGGCGCAGGTGATCCACCACCAGGGTGGCGGAGGTATAGGCCGTCGGCGCCCAGGTCAGGCCGCCCATCAGGAAGTTGTTGTCGTCCTGGGAGTGGTCGTATTCGCGATCGCTGTCCTGGAACTTGCCGGTGAAGCGGTAGGCCAGGGTCTTCTCTTCGTTCGCATCGCCGGTGTCCAGGCCGGCCTCCATGTGGTTGAACGAGCCGTAGGTCGCATAGACCTGGCCGAACTTGTTGAAACGCGGCTGCTTGGTCACGAAGTTCACCGAGCCGCCCGGGTCGGCCGGGCCGAACAGCGTGGAGTTGGCGCCGCGCAGCACCTCGACGCGCTCATAGGCGAAAGGCTCCTCGCGCACGCCACGCATCGAGCCCAGGGTCAGGCCATCACGGTAGGTGGTGGCCTGGAAGCCGCGAATCAGGAAGTAGTCGTTGCGGTCATCGGTGCCGTAGTAGTCGGTGATGGTCCCCGGGGTGTACTGGAGGATTTCCTCGGTCGTGCTGGCGCTGCGCTGCTCGATTTCCTTCTGGGTCACGACGGAAACCGAGGCCGGGGTATTCTGGATGTTGGTCGCCACCTTGCCGCCGACCCACAGTTCCCGGGTCACCACCGAGGCGGAGGGGTCGTCCGCTACCGCCTGGGCGTTGACGATGACGGGAGCGAGGCGATAGGGCTCCGCGCTTGGCGCCCTCTGCAGCCCATAGCTGCCATCGGCCTGCTGAACGGCCTCCAGGCCGGTTCCGGAAAGCAGCGCGGCCAGGCCGTCCGACACCGTGTAGCTGCCTTGCAGGCCCGGGCTGGTCACGCCCTCGGCCATGCTGCCGGCACCGACCAGGTACACGCCTGCCTCACGGGAAAAACGCGTGAGCGCGCTGGCCAGCGGGCCGGCGGGAATGTCGTAGCTGCGCTCGGCGCTAGCCACGACGCTGTCCCCGGCCATGGCGACCGGCGACCAGCCGGCCAGGCCCATGGCGCTACCCGATAGCGCCAGGTGAAGCGCCAGGGTCAGCGGGCGCAGGGCAAAAGCGTGTGCGACAACACCCGGGTGGGCAGCGCGCGGGTGACAGCGGAGGGACATGGACGGCATTCCTCTGGGGACAAGGGTTGATGAGCGAAGACCCTCGACAGCCGATGCCATACGGCCCCTCAAGGCGCCGATGCGGCGATGTTTCACGTCTTCTCACTGGGTAAACCAGCGAGCAGGCGAAACCCGGAACCCTTTTTCCGATTTTTTTTGCCCGCCTTGCTCAGCGCCGGGCTTCGATGCTCGCCCACCAGGGCAGGGGCTGTTCGATACGGATCGGCAACGCCGAGGCCAGCATGCGCAGCACGCGCTCGGGGTCCTGGATGGGGAAGTTGCCATACACCCGCAGGTCGGCCACCTCATCGGCAACGCCGAGGTGGCCGTGGCGATAGCGGCGCAACTCCTGCACCACCTCGCGCAGGGAAATGTTGTCGGCCAGCAGCGAGCCCTGGGTCCAGGCTTCACGGGCCGCGTCGGCGGCCTGGCTGTCACCGATGCGGCTGGCGCTGAAATGCGCCTGCTGGCCGGCCTTCAGCACGCGGACGGGGCCCTTGGCAGTGCGTATTTCCACAGCGCCCTCATAGACGGCCAGCCAGGTTCGCTCGCCCTCGCAGCGCACGTTGAAGCGCGTGCCCAGCGCTTGCAGGCGCCCATGTTCGGTCTCGACGTAAAAGGGCCGCGCGCCCTTGGCGGTGGCGATGAACACCTCGCCGCGCACCAAGGTGACGCGGCGGGCCCGGGCACTGAACGCCAGGTCGATGGCACTGGCGGTGTTGAGCCAGGCGCGGGAGCCATCGGCCAGGGTTATCGCACGTTGCTCGCCAGTGGCGGTACGGTAATCCGCGCCCCAGGCCATCAGGGCGGGCGGCAGCAGCGCTTCACGCCAGCCCAGCCAGCCGCACAGGGTGCCAGTGCCGATGGCCGCCATTGCGGTCAGCAGCCGGCGACGCGAATGCATGCGTTCGGCGGCGATACCCAGCGCATCGGCAGCCAGGTGCGTGTCGGGCCGGCCACGCAGCGGCTCGAAGTTGCGGCTGACGCCTTCGACATAACGCCAGGCCTGCTCGTGCATCTGATCCGCGCCCAGCCATGCCTGCCAGTGGGCGCGCTGCTGGGCGCTGGCCTGGCCGTCACGCAGGGTGGCGTACCAGTAGGCCGCCTGCTCCAGCACGGCGTGCGAGGGCAGGGGGCTTTCGTGACCGGGGCTCGCCATCAGTAGAGCGGCTCCTGGCGCAACGCGGCAACCGTCTCGCCGGCGCGCAATGTCAGGCACGCGAGCATGGCCTGGGCCACGTACTTGCGTACCATGCGCCCGGAAACCCCCAGCTGCGCGCCGACCTCGTCGTCGGTCATCTCGCACACCACGGCGAGGGTAAAGGCCCGTGCCGCCTTGGCGGACAGCGTCTGCAGCATGCAGCTGATTTCCTCCAGGGCCTGCAGAACCGCGGCCTGCCGCTCGGCGGAGGGGCACTGCTCTTCCGGCAGCGCCGCCAAGGTGTCGAGCCAGGCGCGTTCGATTTCCTGGCGCCGCCACAGGTTGATGCACAGGTTCCTGGCGGTGGTTCGCAGATAGGCGCGCACCTCGGCCATGCTGGCGAAGCGCGGCTGGCTGGCCCCGCCGATCAGCCGCAGGAAGGTGTCGTGGGCCAGGTCCGCGGCATCGCTGGCGTGCCCCAGGCGCCTGCGCAGCCACGCCTGCAGCCAGCCGTGATGGTCGCAGTACAGTGTCTCCAGTGATGGAGGGGTGGCATAGGCAGATGAACTCACAGACAGTCACCACGCCGCTGGGTGGTGTCCCGCGGCCATCAGAGTCTTCTGGTAAATGAGAATCGATACTAATCATCACATAGCTTGCCATTGGCCAGCAACTCGGCGCCTCTGCCGGTGCTGCTCATATCGATGAGTCGTATAATTCCTGGGCTGCCGACAGAGGCCCGGCCAGATCGCCTGGAAGGTCCACGCTGGAGATCGGCCCGGAGGTGAGCGAGATGAAAGTCCGTATCTACCGTTATCTCCCGGAACAGGATGCAGCGCCGCGCCTGCAGGACTACACCTACGACCTGCAGCCGGGCGAGGACCTGATGGTGCTCGACCTGCTCGAGCACCTGAAGACCCAGGACCAGACGCTGACCTACCGGCGCAGCTGCCGCGAAGGCGTCTGCGGCTCCGACGGCATGAACATCAACGGCGCCAACTGCCTGGCCTGCATCACCAGCGTCTCGACCCTGCTCCACGGCGGGCAACTGCCATCCGGGCAGGCGATCAGGCCGCTGCGGGGCGACGTGGACATCGTCATACGGCCATTGCCCGGCCTGCCGGTGATACGGGACCTGGTCGTCGACATGCGGACGTTCTACAGGCAGTACGAACGGATAAAGCCCTACCTCATCAACGACGAGCCACCACCGGCCATTGAGCGGCTGCAGTCGCCGGAAGAGCGGGCCAGGCTGGATGGCCTGTACGAGTGCATCCTGTGTGCATGTTGCTCGACACAGTGCCCGTCCTGGTGGTGGAACCCGGACCGCTTCATCGGCCCGGCGGGCCTGTTGAACGCCTACCGCTTCCTCGCCGATTCCCGCGACACGGCCACCGAGGCGCGGCTGGCGGCGCTGGACGACCCCTTCAGCGTGTTCCGTTGCCGCTCGATCTACAACTGCATCGCCTTCTGCCCGAAAAAGCTCAAGCCACGGGCGGCCATCGGGCATATCGAGAGGCTGCTGCTGAAGCGCGGTACCTAGCCGGAGGCAGCCGCTCATGCCGGCGGCGAGCGGGGGCCAAGGGCTTGAGGGGAGGGCCCGCCCCGTTCCCGCTCGCTGCGGGAGGTTTTCACGGCGGCCCTGCTGGGACGCCTGATGGTGGTGCTCGACGACGCCACCCTGGGCGAGATCATCCGCCTGATAAGCGGACTTCGCCTCTTCTTCCGTTGGGGAGGGAAGCCCGTATCACGGGCGAGTTGGTAGGGGCGTGATGGACTGGCTGCGGGCTGGCAGGTGTCTCCTGGACATACGCTTCAATAGACGTCCCTGAGGTAGCGCTTCTGCTCGCTCAACGAGCGTAGGTACTGTGCGGCACCTTCCTCGTCGAGACCGCCATGGGCCTGGACCACCTCTCGGAGTGCCTGGTCGACGTCCTTGGCCATGCGGCTGGCATCCCCGCAGACGTAGAAGTACGCGCCTTCTTCCAGCCAGCGCCAAAGCTCGGCGCCGTGCTCGCGCATGCGGTCCTGCACGTAGATCTTTTCCGCCTGGTCGCGGGAGAAGGCCAGGCTCAGGCGGGTGAGCAGGCCGTCCTTGTGCAGGGTTTCCAGTTCGTCCCGGTAGTAGTAGTCGGTGGCCGCATGCTGTTCGCCGAAGAACAGCCAGTTGCGTCCGCCATCGCCGCGCGCCCGGCGTTCGTGCAGGAAGCCGCGGAACGGCGCCACGCCGGTGCCCGGGCCGATCATCACCATCGGCCGGTCGCCCTGTTCCGGCACGCGGAAGTGCCGGGATGCCTGGACGAAGACCGGTACCCGGGCTTCGCCGGCCCGGTCGGCCAGGTAGGTCGAGGCTACGCCCTTGCGCCGGCCGTAGCGGACGCTCGAGACGGTCAGCTGGACCTCGCCGGCCTGGGCCTTGGGGCTGGAGGAGATGGAGTAGAGGCGCGGCTGCAGGCGTTTGAGGGCGCCGAGGAACTCGCCGGCGTCGTGGCGCGCCGGGAACATCTGCAACACGTCGGCCAGTTGCCGTCCCCACAGCCAGTCCTTCAGCTCGGCCTTGCGCGGCCCCAGCAGTTCGCGCAGTTCCGCCTGGCCACTGCGTTCGGCGACCAGGGCCAGGGCTTCGCCGCTGGGCCGGGCGATCTCGTAGTGGTCCGCAAGCGCTGCCCGCAAGGGCATGTCGCCGACCTTGGCGACGGTCACGGACTGCTCCCCGTTCAGACCGGTAAGCAGCAGTACTTCCTCGACCAGCTCCGGGCAGTTGCGTGGCCAGACGCCGAGAGCGTCACCGGCTTCGTACTGCAGGCCCGAGTCGTCCAGGGCGAAGGCGAACTGGCGGGTGTCCTTGCTGGCGCCGTCGCCGTTCAGCCGCCGGTTGAGGACCAGGCGCAAGGGCACGGGATGCTCCTTGCCGATCGCTACCGGCGTTGCTGAAGGTGTCGGAGGGGGCGTGCTGGCGGCCGGCTTTCCGGGCTCCAGCTGTGCCAGCAGCTCGCCCAGCCAGCGTTCCGCGGTTTCCTCGAAGTCGGTGTCGCAGTCGAGGCGTGCGCCCAGGCGGCTGGCACCCAGCTCGGCCAGGCGGCGGTCGAGGTTCTTGCCGTGCTGGCAGAACTGGTCGTAGCTGGGGTCGCCCAGGGCGAGCACGGAATAGCGCAGGTGGGCCAGGTCCGGCGTGCCTGCGTTGAGCGTTTCCCAGAAGCTGCGGCCGTTGTCCGGCGGGTCGCCGTCGCCGAAGGTGCTGCTGAGCAGTACCAGGTTGCGCACGCTGCCGAGCTTTTCCGCCGGGTAGCTGTCCATGGCGGCCAGTTCCACGTTGCATCCCACGGTTTCCAGGCGCTTGGCGACGCGCTCGGCCAGGGCCTCGGCGTTGCCGGTCTGGGAAGCCCAGAGCAGGGTGACAGGGGCCGCGTCCGCCGCTTGCGGGGTGGGCAGCGACTGCTGGACGGGGGCCTCGAGTTGCACCGGCTGCTGGTTGGCCCGGCTGAACATGCCGGCCAGCATCCCGTCGAGCCAGAGCCGCGTCGGTATGGCCAGGGGCGCACTGGAGGGCAGGGTGGGTACGCCCGCATTCGGGGTGATCCGCAAGCCGCCGATGAAGCCGCTCATGTAGGCGCGTTCGGGCTCGCTCAAAGGCGGCGGTGTCGTGCCGGACACACCGAGCAGGGCGGCGAATGCATCGACAGGGGCCATATCGATTTCCTCGGGCAAGGGGTGGGGAGCATCCGCGTGGCTGCGAGCCGCGGGCGTTTCCAGGAACTGGTGGTCGATCAGTTCGACGCGGCGCAGGCTGACGGCGCAGAACTTGAATTCCGGCTGTTGCGAAAGCGGGTCGATGGCGTCGCTGGTGACGGCGTTGATCGCCAGGTTCTCGCCGTACAGGTCGTTCCAGTGGAAGGGCGCGAAGCAGCCGCCGGGCAGCACCCGGTCGGTCACTACCACGGGCAATACGGCGTGGCCACGGCGGGAGCGGATCTCCAGGTGGTCCTTGTCGCGCACGCCGAGGTCTTCCGCGTCTTCCGGGTGGATTTCGACGAAGGGGCCGGGGTTGAGCTTGTTGAGGGTGGCGATCTTCCCGGTCTTGGTCAGGGTATGCCACTGGTGCTGCAGGCGGCCGGTGTTGAGCACGAAGGGATAGTCGGCGTCGGGCATTTCCGCCGGGTCGAGGTGCGGCCGGGCGAAGAACTGCGCCTTGCCGCTGGGCGTGGGGAAGGCCAGGCGGGGGCAGGAGCCGTCGTCACTGAGCCTGGGTTTCTGGCTGATGCCGTCGTTGAGGTAGCGGATGGGCGCGCGGTCGTCGCCTTCGGCATCGGCGCATGGCCATTGCAGCGGGGTCTCGCGCAGGCGCCGGTGGCTGGCGCCGCGGATGTCGTAGCCGGTCTTGGGGTTGTGGAAGCGCTTGATCTCCTCGAACACCTCTTGCGCCGAGGCGTAGCAGAACGCTTCGGCGAAGCCCATGGCGCGGGCCACCTCGGCGATGATGCGCCAGTCGGCCATGGCTTCCCCGGGCGGTTCCACCGCCTGCTGCATGAGCGTCAGGTTGCGTTCGGAGTTGATCATCACGCCTTCGGCTTCGGCCCAGAGTGCCCCGGGCAGCAGCACGTCGGCGAAGCGGTTGGTCTCGGTGTCGAGGAAGGCGTCCTGGGCGATCACCAGTTCCGCGGCCTGCAGGCCCTCGATGACCTTGCCGCGGTTGGCGACGCTGGCCACCGGGTTGGTGCAGATGATCCAGCAGGCCTTGATCTTCCCGGCGGCCATGTCCTCGAACAGGGCGATGGTCCCGCCGCCCAGGCGGGTGTGCAGGGTGCCTTCGGGGACGCCCCAGGTCCGCTCGACGAAGCTCCGGTCGTCCTCGACCAGCACCGAGCGCTGCCCTGGCAGCCCCGGCCCCATGTAGCCCATCTCGCGACCGCCCATGGCGTTGGGCTGGCCGGTCAGGGAGAAGGGGCCGCTACCGCTCTGGCAGATCTTGCCGGTGGCCAGGTGCAGGTTGCAGATGGCATTGGTGTTCCAGGTGCCGTGGGTCGACTGGTTCAGGCCCATGGTCCAGCAGCTCATCCAGGCGCCGGCCTCGCCGATCCACTGCGCGGCCTGGCGCAGGGCCGCGGGATCGAGGCCGGTCAGTTCGGCGACCCGTTCCGGCGTGTATTCGGCGAGGAAGGGGGGAAGGTCTTCCCAGCCTTCGGTGAACTCGGCGATGAACCGTGCGTCGGTGTGGCCGTTGGCGTGCAGCAGGTGCAATAGGCCGTTGAGCAGCGCCAGGTCGGTGCCGGGGCGTATCTGCAGGAAGAGGTCGGCCTTCTCGGCGGTGGCGTTGCGCCGCGGGTCGACGACGATCAGCCTGGCCCCGGCCTTGACCCTGTCCATCAGGCGCAGGAAGAGAATGGGGTGACAGTCGGCCATGTTGGCGCCGATGACGAAGAACACATCGGCCTTGTCGAAGTCCTGGTACGAGCCGGGCGGGCCGTCGGCGCCGAGGGAGAGCTTGTAGCCGCTGCCGGCGCTGGCCATGCACAGGCGCGAGTTGGACTCGATCTGGTTGGTGCCGACATAACCCTTGGCCAGCTTGTTGACCAGGTACTGCGCCTCCAGCGACATCTGCCCGGACACGTAGAAGGCGATGGCGTCGGGGCCATGGGTGTCGAGAATGCTCCGCAGACGCTTGGCTGTGGAACCTATGACCTCGGCGATCGGCGCGCGCACCGGCTCACGGGTTCTGTCGTCGCGCCGGTAGGCATGTTCCATGCGGCCGGACTCGGCGATGGCCTGGCTGCAGGTGCTGCCCTTGGTGCACAGGCGGCCGAAGTTGGTCGGGTGCTGCTTGTCGCCCGCCACCTTGGCCACGCGGCCGTCCCGCACCTGCATGACGATGCCGCAGCCGACGCCGCAGTAGGGACACACGCTCCGAATCGTCTTTTCCGCCATGGCCGTTCCGCCCCTGAAAAGCAAAAACGCCATGCAGCCCTCCGTTGTCACGGGGGCTGCACGGCGTCGTTGTCGTGAGTGGGGCGATCGACGTTGATCGCCCGGGGTCAACCAGGCAATGCCTGTGCCAGCTACCGGCCGACCGGCTGGAAGCGCCGCCGCTGGCGGGCCTCAGGGCGACTGACAGCGCCTAGGCGGGTAGCACCTGCACCAACAAATGGCGACGTGCTCCAGATTGCGCCATGGCCTGGCGCCGATTGCCCAGCGGGCTCCTTGGCACTGCACAGCCGGCTTGAAAGCACGTGCGCTTGATAACCGGGCCTTATCAGGTGATCCAGCCAAACGATTGGATCACCCATGAACCCCCGCACCATGATGGCCGCACCTGACCGGTCAGCCGACACGGCAGGAACGAGCAACCCAATAACAAGGAGACTCACGTGGCCAAAGTAATCTGCGTTCTCTACGACGACCCCGTAGATGGCTATCCCACTCGCTATGCCCGCGACGACCTGCCGAAGCTGGAGTGCTACCCCGACGGGCAGACCCTGCCCACCCCCGAGGCCATCGACTTCACGCCCGGTACCCTGCTGGGCAGCGTCAGCGGTGAACTGGGCCTGCGTAAATACCTGGAGTCGCTGGGGCACGAGTTGATCGTGACGTCCAGCAAGGACGGCGCCGACAGCGTTCTGGATCGTGAACTGCACGACGCCGAGATCGTCATCTCGCAGCCCTTCTGGCCGGCATACATGACGGCAGAGCGCATCGCCCGGGCGCCGAAGCTGAAGATGATCGTCACCGCCGGCATCGGCTCGGACCACACCGACCTGCAGGCGGCGATGGACCACGGTATCACCGTGGCGGAGGTCACCTACTGCAACAGCAACAGCGTGGCCGAGCACGTGCTGATGATGATCCTCTCGCAGGTACGCAACTACATCCCGTCCTACAACCAGGTGGTGCAGGGGGGCTGGAACATCGCCGACTGCGTGGCGCGCTCCTACGACCTGGAGGGGATGCACGTGGGCACCGTCGCCGCCGGGCGCATCGGCCTGCGCGTGTTGCGCCTGCTCAAGCCGTTCGACGTGAAGCTGCACTACCTGGATCGCCACCGCCTGCCCGAAGCGGTGGCAAGGGAACTCAACCTCACCCATCACGACAGCCTGGAAAGCCTGGCCCGGGTGTGCGACGTAGTGACTCTCAACTGCCCGTTGCACCCGGAAACCGAGCACATGATCAACGCCGATACGCTCAAGTACTTCAAGCGCGGGGCCTACCTGATCAATACCGCGCGCGGCAAGCTGTGCGACCGCGACGCCATAGTCGCGGCCCTGCAGAGCGGCCAGCTCGCCGGCTATGCCGGTGACGTCTGGTTCCCGCAGCCTGCGCCGGCCGACCATCCCTGGCGGCACATGCCGCACCACGGCATGACCCCGCACATCTCCGGCACCAGCCTCTCGGCACAGGCCCGCTATGCCGCCGGCACGCGCGAGATCCTCGAGTGCTATTTCGAGAACCGGCCCATCCGCGATGAGTACCTGATCGTCCAGGGCGGCGAGCTCGCGGGTGTCGGCGCCCACTCCTACAGTGCCGGCAATGCCACTGGCGGTTCCGAGGAGGCGGCGCGCTACAAGGCCCGTACATGAACAGCCTGGCCACCACGGCCACCTCAGCCAGGCGGCCTCGCCGCCTGCTGATGGTCGGTACCGGCGTGTTCCTGGGGCTGGCCGCGGTCGGGGCGCTTGCCCACTACACGGGCATGCCCTGGGTGATGGGCTCGTTCGGGGCGTCCTGCGTGTTGCTGTTCGGCTTTCCCGAGGCACCGTTCTCACGGCCACGCAATGTGCTCGGCGGCCACCTCATCGCCTCGGCCATCGGCCTGGCCGTCCTGCACCTGGCCGGGGACGCCTGGTATGCGATGGCCCTGGCCGGGGCGCTGGCGGCGACACTGATGGTGGCCACCGATACGGTGCACCCGCCAGCGGGCAGCAACCCGGTGATCATCTTCCTCTACCAGCCGGACTGGAGCTTCCTGCTCCTGCCGACACTGGCTGGCGCGTCACTGCTGGTGGTGATCGCGCTCGCCCATCGCTACCTGTGGGGCCCCCGGCGCTGAGCGGCGCGCCCGGGGGCGCCGGGCGGGTTCCGCCGGCAGGAACCGATCGGCCCAGGCCTGTACGTCGAGGCTGGCGAAACTGCCAAGCGCGGCGTCCAGCAGCGGGCCCTGGCTGTCCTGCCGGCGGACCACCAGGCCGATATCGCGCTCCATGACCGGCTGAAGCACATGGGCATAGAGCGGCGCGCCGGCTTCCTGCTGGCACAGCACGCTGTGCGGCACGATGCTGTAGAAGCCCGAATGGCGCACGTGCGCACAGAGCGCGGTGAGCGAGTCGGTCTCGACCTGGGGCGTCAGGCTCAGGTCGCGCGCGGCGCACAGGGCGTCGATCCCCGCCCGGCACTGCATGTTGGTGCTCAGCAGGCACAAGGGCAGTTGTGCTGCGACCTCCCAGGTAAAGGCGCCGACAGCATTCAGTTGCTCGCGGCTGCCGGCCAGCAGCACATAGCGCTCGCGGAACAGCGGGATGACCTGATAACGGGCTAGGCGCGGGTCGTCCATGTAGGTGAGCCCGACGTCCAGCTCGTAATCCAGCAGTTTGCGCAGGATGTCCTCGGCCGGCAGCGTGTGGATGCCGTGGCGGATACGCGGGTAGGTCTGCAGGCAGCTCTGGGTGAGCAGGGGCACGAGCGGCAGCGCCGCGGGAATTGCGCCCAGGCGCAGGGTGCCCTGTGGGTCCGCTTCGTTCGAGCGGGCCTCGTCACGAAGATGTTCGCAGTCGGCGAGTACCCGGCGGGCCCAGGCGAGGACGCGCAGTCCATCGGCCGTGAAGCCCTGGAAGCGGCGTCCGCGCTGGACGATGACGATGCCCAGCTCCACCTCGATACTGCGGATTGCGGCGGACAGGGCCGGTTGCGACACATGGCAGACCTCGGCGGCACGGCCGAAATGTTGCTCGCGGGCCAGTGCGACCAGGTAGTTCAATTGCCTGATGAACACGGCAGGCACTCCTGTGGCCCGGTTGCACAGCGGGCCGGATCATTGTTCTGATTGGCCCCGCCGCTTGGAGGCCGAGGCGCCCCCACTATAGACGCCTGTGCCTTGCCTGCCGAGTCGCGGAACGTCGTAATGATCCCTGCCCACGACACTCGCGTCCCAACCTCGATGGTCTCGGGCAGTGCTCATGGAGAAGGTGTGGCTGCAGTTCGGAGGGGGCACTTTCTGTGCCGTGGGCGCAGCCGTTGGCCATGCCGGGTGCTGGAGGTGCTGAAGATGCGGAGCCCCGGGCGAGGCTCCGCTGGGAAGGTCAGGCCGGCACGCCGAGGATGACGTGGGACGCCTTGATCACCGCGGTGGCGCTGGCGCCAGGCACCAGGCCCAACTCCTGGACGGCATCGCGGGTGACGATGGAATAGACCTTGGCGCCGCCGGGCAACTCGAGCACCACCTCGGCGTTCACCGCGCCATCGGTGACGCTCAGCACCTTGCCGGCCAGGCAGTTGCGGGCGGACAGGCGGATGTCGCTGGCATCGGTCATCAGCATCACCCAGGGTGCCTTGACCAGGGCGATGGCATCGGCGCCGGGGGCCAGCTTCAGGTTGTTGGCGCTCTCGACGGTGACGACCGCCACCAGCGTCTCGCCGCCGGCGAGCTCTAGGATGACCTCGCTGTTCACCGCGCCAGGGCGCAGTTCGCGAACCTTGCCCTTGAAGACGTTGCGGGCACTGACTTTCATGGTGTTCTCCTGACAGATTAATCCTGCCAATCCTGGCGAAAACCGCTGTGCAGTTGCCACTACAGCGCCGTATCAGGTCTTTACGTTCGGCCCGGATTGCCGTTCGGTGTTGGTGCGTTTGTGGTTGGCCGCTTCGTAGGTGTCGGCGACGAATCTATCTGACACGAGCGGTAGCTCATGTCCTTCCTGCTCGAACAGCTCAACCTGCCAGAGCCCGGTGTTGCCCTTG
This sequence comes from Pseudomonas sp. RW407, assembly GCF_003176655.1. Taxonomy (NCBI): domain Bacteria; kingdom Pseudomonadati; phylum Pseudomonadota; class Gammaproteobacteria; order Pseudomonadales; family Pseudomonadaceae; genus Pseudomonas; species Pseudomonas sp. RW407. The sequence goes on from NZ_QGSL01000088.1 coordinate 1,067,742, forward strand.
AAAACCAGGTATCCGGCTGGGTCGGCCTGGGCGGCATTCATCGGAAGCCTGTCGGCCCTCGCCAAATGGCGATGGGGTGAATTCAGACGGAAATTCAGGCCAGGCCAACAATCTTTGTCGGAGAATGCATCCGCTCCCTGGCATAGGACGAGGGACGCTGATGATGCTTAAATGATAGTGAGACTTTTTATCATTTAAATTTCAGCACCCGGGAGGTTTCCCATGGCGTCTACCCAGTACTCCGATCCCTATGCATTGTCCGCAGAATTCTATGACGTGCTCAGCGAGCAGCAATGGTTGAAACGTCGAGACTCCATAAGCGCGGCATTGCAGGAGATCGATCCGCAGGGGCTGATTCTCGATGTCGGCGCTGGCACCGGGCCGTGCGTGCAAGTGATCGCCGATGCCTTGCCCCAGGCTCGGATTCTTGCGGTGGAACCCTCGGCGGCCATGCGAGCGGCGTTGCTTGGCCGGCTGATGCGCAGCGCCGATCTGCGTCAGCGGGTCACTGTGCTGGCAGGCACGCTAGAGCAGGTGACCTTGCCGCCACAACTGTCAGCGGCGGTGATCTGCGGCACTCTCGGCTACCTCGATGTACTCCAGCGCCAATGCCTATGGCAGCAATTGTCGGAGCGCCTGGATGAGCGCGGCATCGTGATTGTCGATGTGATGATGCTCGACACGCCGCAGCCGGTGCCGCTGATGCAGGTGGCCTGTGCCGAGATCGGCGAGCACCTCTACCGGGTCTTCCTGCAGGGTGAGCCGGCGGGTGGGGACCTGATGCACTGGACCCTCGACTACCAGGTGCTGGCCGGCAACAGCGTGGTGCGCCGTTTCAGCGCCAAGCATGACTGGCACACCTTTGGCCTGGAACAGGTTGCCCAGGAGGCTGGCGTAGCGGGTTTTGTCCTGGAGCCGCTGGGCGACGCGCTGATCCCGGCCGCGGTGCTGCGCCGCCGTCCACACAGCTAATTCCTATTCGGGGGATGCGCCGCTGGTTTCGGGTGGCGCCTTGAGGGGGCATGGACTTCCATGGCGCCTTTACAGCTTTGGTTTTGGGGGAGCACATGACGTCGGTTGCCGTAGAAGCGAAGCCCCTGCCGCGGGAGCAGGGGCGTGCATGGCAGGTTCTGCTGTTGGTGGGTGGGCTGTATCTGGCCCAAGGCTTACCCGTGGGGCTGGCCTTCCAGGCGTATCCGACCCTCTTGCGCAACATGGGTGCTTCGCTGGACCTGGTAGCGCTCACGCCCCTGGCCAGCTTGCCGTGGGTCGCCAAGCTGCTGTGGGCGTCGGCGGTGGAGAACCGCTGGAGTGAGCGCATCGGTCGCCGCCGTAGCTGGATCCTGCCGTTGCAGGCCGGCTCGGTAGCGACCCTGACGTTGATGGCGCTGGTACCGTTCGACGTAGCCAACATGGGGATGCTGTTGGGCCTGATCGCCTTGCTCTCGCTGCTTTGCGCCACCCAGGACATCGCTGTCGACGGCCTGGCCGCAGAGCGTTTGCCCAGCGCCAGCCTGGGCCGGGTGAATACCTTCCAGGTTGCCGGCTTCATGGGCGGCATGCTGCTTGGCGGGCCGGGCACCATGGTGCTGTTCGATCATTTCGATGCGTCTGCTGCCTTTCTTCTATTGGCTGCGGTGGCGCTGCTGTGTGGCCTGCCGGTGCTGTTCTGGCGCGAGCCGGCGCCGCTGGTGGCTCCGTCCAAGGCCAGCCTGCGCCGCTTTTTCAAGCGGCGCTTTTCCGGGCGACTCACGGCTCTGGTGATGCTGGTGACACTTGCAGGGGCGATCTTCTTCGGTCTGGCCAGGCTCATCCTGCTGGACATCGGCTGGTCGATGAGCGATGTCGGTGTGCTGGCCGGGGTTGGCCAATTGCTGGCGATCATCTTCGGCTGCGGTCTGGCCGGGTTGCTGCTGCGTCAGGTGTCGCGCTGGAACACTCTGCTCTGCGGCTTGCTCCTGGTGGGGGCTGCCGGGCTGTTATGGCTTGCACTGGTACTGCAACCAAGCCTCGCCGGCAGCGGCTATGTGGGGCTGGCGACATTGCTGGGTGGGTTGGGTATCGGTGTCACCAGCGTAGCGTCCTATACCCTGGCGATGCGTTTCGCCCAGCAAGGAGAGCAGCCCGGTACCGACTGCTCGGTGTTCCTGGGGCTGCAAACCCTTGGCGAAATCCTGGTGTCGTCACTGGCCATCGGCGTGGCTGGTTATTGGGGGTACGCCAGTGGTCTCGGCATTGGCCTGCTGGCGTTATGCGCGGCGCTGGCGGTGCTGCGGCAGGTTCGCAGCAGCACCGCCGGAGCCGGTCTGGACGATGGCCGAACCTAGGGCATTTCCAGGGACTCCGGGGAGTACTCTCCCAGGCATCGGCTGATGCATTGCGTCACTGCCTGACACTGTGGCGTCAGGTAGAAATGTCCGCCATGGAAGCCGTGCAGGCGTACGCCCTGGCTGCTCTCCAACGTCCAGGCCTGGGCATCACCTGGGTGCAGTTCCGGGTCATCCTGTCCGAACAGCACCTCGATCGGCAGGCTCAAGGGCGGCCGCCGTGGATCGGGGTGGTAGGTCTCGATCAAACGGTAGTCGTTGCGCAGGACCGGCAGCGCCAGGGTGAACAGCTCCGGGGATTCCCGCAACGCCGGCGAGGTGCCGCCTAGAGCCATGATCGCAGCCAGGAAGTCCTCGTCTGAGGCCTTGTGCAGCTTGCTGCTGTGATTGCGACTAGGTCCTTCGCGGCCGGACACCAGCAGGCGCAGTGGGAGTGGCAGCCCCTGGCGCTGTATGCTCAGGCACAGTTCGTGGGCCACTGCGGCGCCCATGCTGTGGCCGAACATTGCGTAAGGCCGGTCCAGCCAAGGCTGCAGAGCATTGCTGATGGCGCTGACCAGTGGCGTCATATGCTCGATTGGTGGCTCGTCGATGCGCTCTTCGCGCCCTGGTAGCTGGATGGCGACCAGTTCGATGCTTTCGGGCAACAGTTGTGCCCAGTTGGCGAAGAAGCGTGCACCGCCACCAGCGTGGGCCAGACAGAACAGGCGCAGGCGTGCTCGGGGCCGCTCTGTAAAACGGCGGAACCAGCGTTGCTGGTACTGCTGCAACTGTCTGATTTCGTTCAGCATGAGATGCTCTCCCGCGGCGGAGGCCATTGACCCAGGTCCAGCGGCAGCGGAGGCGCCGGGTTGATGATCTGGGGCGGGCCCAACTCGGCACCCAACTGCTGCCAGGCCTTGCAGCAACTCAGGTGGAATTGTGCCAGGGCTGGCTCGGCGGGCTTTTGCAGACTCAGGTGGAAACGCTCCAGGCTGCAGGCGATGCTGGCTGGCCACAGCTTGGCGAATACCTGGCGCAGAGTCGGTGGCTGCGGGTGGCCTATCAGGCTGCTGACGGCCAGGTCCAGGGCCGCCGAGTCACCATCCATTTCCAGCACGCCCTGGGGGTTGCGGTGGACATGGGCCCGCGGGCTCCACAGTACACTGCCATGTGTATCGGTCAGGCTCAGGGTACCGCCGCTGGTGCCCAGGGTGATGCGATGCAACACCTGGGTGTGGTTGTCTGGATCGGCCGGGTTTAGCTGGTTCTGCACGCGCAAGGCCAGGGGCACCCCGGCCAGGTTACCCGCTACGTTGAGGAAGGGGCCTGTGTCTTGGGGTTGCACGGTGAAGGCCCAGGGGCGCAGGCCGCCAAGGGCCTGGCCGAGTATTTCCACCAGCGGGAACAGCACGTGCACGCTGCAAGCGGCGTCGACATACAACGCCTCCCGCTGGCCCAGGACATGTCGCGCGGCATCGATGAAACAACGCACCGGCGCCAGGTCGCTGTAGAACGGATTGAGCCGGTACTGCAGATCCCTTTGCCGGGCTATGCGCAGGCATGCGGCGACCTCGTCGTGGTGCACCGGATGTTCCTGGATCACATGAACACCTCGCTCGAGCAGAGCCTTGGCCAGCTCGGTGCCCGGGCCGCCGACTACCGCCGAGCGTACCGCCACGCAGGCAAGATCGACTTCGGACGGCAGAGCCGCGACGCACTCGTACAAGGGGACCTGCCAACGCTTGGCGCAGGCGCGGGAGTGCTCGCTGCCCCGCCCGAGGATGCCTACCAGCCGGTAGTGTTGTGGCAGGCGGGCGATACCTTGCAGGTAGATGGCGCCAAAGGTGGTGCCGCAAACGATGACACGCAGAGGCTGGTTCATAGGGCTCCTTCTTCTTTGCCGGAATTACGGGCCTGTTGTCCGGGCAGTTCGACCAGGCTCAGGTCATTGCAGGCCTGCTGAAGGACGGCGTCGATGACGGTGGCGGGTTGCAGGGCCTGTGCCGCCCAATGGGCACCACTCCAGGCATCGTCTTCCAGCAGCCGTACGGTGGCGCATACCGCTACTGTGGCACTCAGGCTGTAGCTGTCGTGGCTGCGCAATACCGCCCGTTGGCAGTAGGGTTGCTGGCTGCGCCAACCCTCCAGCTCCACCACCAGGCGGTAGTACGGTGTGCGCCCTTGCAGCTCCAGGTCTGCCGCGCGAACCAGTTGCGCCACTGCCTGTTGCAGACTGTGCGGGTCATGCGATTGGCTCAGGCGCTGGCACAGACTGGCGATCAGCGTGGGCAACTCGGGGTTGGAAAACACGTTGCAGAAACTCGCTTCGCGCAGTTCCAGAGCTTGGGCCAGTTGCAGCAGTTCATTGGTCAGGTAGGACGAGCGGTGGGCCAGTTCGGGGAAGCCCGGTAGTTCCTCGGTGCCCGGGGGGAGTACCAGGGCCTGCACCTGGCCGTCGTACCAGTGGGTGTTGGGCGTACCGAAGCCGCCCAGCGCACTGAGCAGTACATCGGCGCCGCCAGCGCTGCTGCAAGGTTCGCGGCCGCCAGAGAGGATTCGCAGGTGGGTCGGGCGTTCCAGGCCCTGGTTGACCAGCCAGCGTGGCAGCAGGGCGGTGAGGCCGGGGAAGACACCGGCGCCGATGATCGAGGGCCTATCGGCTCCTTGCAGCGCCTCCAGCAAGGCGGCATTGCCGAAGGCATCGACATAGGCCGCGCCGGCCCGGTGGGCAGCACAGGCAACACGCTCACCGATCAGCCAGGAGGGGCCGGCGCAGTTGAGCACCACCTGGCAACCTTCGCAGAACGTCGCCAGTTGCGCGGCATCGAAAACATCCAGCGGATGTGTCTCCAGCGTTGCCGACTGGGCCTGTGGGCGTCGCTGTCCGCAGCGCAGGCGCAGCCCCGGTCGGTGGCGCAGCAGGGCCAGTGCTGCGCCACCGACGCTGCCGCCGGAGCCGACCAGGCCGATCAGTGGCGCGCTCATGACACCTCACCCATCAGCACCGGCAGCAACTGGTCAACATGGGGAGGCTGCATGCAACTCACGTGGTTGCCATTGATGTTCAGCAGGCGAATGTCGCCAAGAGCGAGGTCTCTCCAGAAGCCTCGCATGTTACCTTGCAGACCCGGCAGGAAATGCAGGCTCTGGTCGTCCAGCAGTACCTGCAGGTTGCCGGCGAAGGGGGCGGGCCGATACCCCGCTACGGCGTCGAGGCTATGGCGGAATACCCGGAACAGGCTGTGTGCCTGCACGGCCGACAGGGGGGCGGCCTGGGTCGGCACACAGCCGGCGAGGGTTGCCAGGCGCTGTTCGGCGGGACATTGTGCGAGGCGGCGATAACACTCGGCGACCGGGGCCCATTCGCCGTCCAGGTTTTGTAGGCAACCGGCCGGCAACCGCGGGCCGTGGCGCTTGACCAGATGCTCCAGGGCCCGGTGCAGTACGGCATCTTCTATCTCGTGGCCAGCGGCTTCGATGGTGGCGCCGAGCAGGCGGCCGAAGGCCCGTTCCAGCAGCAGTTCGTCGTCGATCTGGTAACGGAAGCGGTCGCTACTGATGACGCTCACCATACCTACCTCGGCCCCGGCTTCCAGCAACCCCCGGGCAGTCTCGATGGCCAGCAAGCCACCCATGCAGTAACCCACCAGCTCGAAGCGCTGAACTCCGTAATCGAGCAAGTAGCGGGCGTACTCGGCACCGAGCCATTCGATCAAACCTGCGGCAGGGCGCGCCAGGTAGTCGGCTTCCCCTGGCAGGCTCAGGCCGAGGATCGCGCCCTGGCGCGCTGGCTCATTGCGCAAGGCGCCGAGCAAGGCGCGGTAGGGCGCGAGGGTGCCGCTGCCATCGTGCACCAGCACATGCACGGTGTTGCAATCGATGCTTCGGGCCGGGGCCAGCACGTTCAGGGGCGAGTGCCGGCTGGCGGGCTCGTCGTCGCGCTCATCGGGGCTTTCCTGCAAGCGTGTGGCCAAGGCTTGCACTGTCGGTTCGCGCAGCACTTCACGCAATAGTCGATCCCACTCCCAGCACGCGCTTTCCGGAATCTGTTCACGCATCCTGGCGACGATCTGTGCCACCAGCAGTGAGTCGCCGCCGGCGGAGAAGAGGTCCTGGTCACGGGCGATGTCGTTGCAACCCAGGGCGGCGCTCCAGAGCGCGGCGATGCGCTGTTCCAGGTCCCCTCGGGGGGCTTCGCCGGGGACCATCTGGCGGCTGCCGTGGCCGGGCAGGCGAGCGCTCAGGCACGCACGGTCGATCTTGCCATTGGGCGACAACGGCATGCATTCCAACACTTCCAGGTAGCTGGGCAGCATGTAGCTCGGCAGGCATCGTTGCAGGTAATGCAGCAGGTCCTCGCGGTTCAGTTCGACCTGTTCGCATGGGAAGCGGACGATGAAGGTGGTTTGCCCGGCACAGTCCAGCGGGTCTTCGGCTACCGGCCACGCGGCGACCAGCTCAGCTCCGGTATCCTCGAACAGTTCCTGCCATTGATGACGGCTGATGAAGGTCTGGTCTTTGTCGGCGCGCAAGTCGGTGAAGTTGTCCAGGCCTTCCTTGAACTCCATGGAAGTCAGCAGCGAGAGAATCTCCCGGGTTGCTTCCATCACCAACAGGTGCCCGCCGGGTACAGCCAGTTCGCGCAGGTTGCGTAGCACCGTCGGGGCGTGGCGGGCATTGTGCAACACGTTGGCGCAGACGATCACGTCCCAGCTGCTGCCGTGCAGGCCCTGGCCGAGGGCGTCGGCGTTGATGTCGAACAGACCGAAGCGCACCCAAGGCCGGTCGGCGAACTGCTCCCGCGCTTCGTTGAGAAAGAAGGCCGAAACATCGGTGAACAGGTAGTCCACGGCGAAACCGTCCAGCGCCGGGATCAGCTCGCGACTGGTCCCGCCCACGCCGGCGCCGACTTCCAGGATCCGCAAGGGTCGTCCGCTGTGCGCCCGGGTACTGGCGATCTGGAGCACGCAGGCACAGATCACCTGGTTCATGCAGCGCATCAGCAGGTTGTCGTTATAAGCCGCCAGCGCCGTGTCCATGCGCCCCTGGGGGAACAGCAGGGCCAGCGGGTCGACCTCACCGCTGAGCAACTGTGGCAGGCGGTCGCTGGAGTCACGCAGGTAGCGCAGCAGCTCAGTGCCGTAGTGCAGGCGTGCTTCCAGTTCGCCCATGGCTTGCCAGCACTGGGCGCTCTGTCGCTCGTCCGGCGCATCGACGAGTCTATAGCTGGCCGTGGCCTTGTCCTCGATTAGCCAGCCTTCGCTGGCCAGTGTCTTGAGCCAGCGTCGCATCAGGCGTCTATGGGCCGGAGCAACGCGGCATTGCTGCTGTACATTTGCAATGCTGTGGCAGGCCCGTGGATCGACGAAAAGGCCGGCGCCACGTAGGGTCTTGAGGATATCCAGCAGGGCGATGTGGTTGGCCATGTCCACCCATTGTGCGAGCAGCGCCCGGTCGAGCCCGAGGGTGGCCCGTTCGCCACAATCCATGGCGCAAGCCGCCAGTTCGGTGTTCCAGCTGTCGTGCGTGGCGGTGGTCAGGCCCCGAGACGTAACGAAGGCGGCCAGGCGCCGCTCCTGGGCCTCGCCGGCCAGCACCACCACCGCTTGGGCCACGTCCGGATGCTCCTGTAGCAGGCTTTCGATCTCACTGAGTTCTATGCGGTGGCCACGCAGCTTGACCTGGGTATCTTCGCGGCCGAGGAACTCGATCAGGCCGTCGCTACGGTAACGGCCGAAGTCGCCGGTACGGTACAGGCGTTCGCCGCTATGGGGATGGTGAATAAAGCGTGCGGCCGTGCGTGCGGTATCGTTGAGGTACCCCTCGGCCAGGCCGGCGCCGCCGATGTACAGCTCGCCGGCTACGCCGTCCGGGCGCGTCTGCAACTCGCTGTCGAGCACATGGAAGCGCTGGTTGGCCAGTGGCGTGCCATAGGGAATGCTGCGCGTCCCTGGCGGTACCTGGTGGATCTCATGGCTGATCGACCAGATGGCCGCTTCGGTGGCGCCGCCCAGACTGATCAGGCGTAATGCCGGGCAATGGTGGCGGATCGCGGCGGGCAGGCCGACGCCGACCCAGTCGCCGGAAAGCATCGCCAGGCGCAGGCTGAGGGGTGTGGTGGCTGGTTCCGCGTCAAGGTAACTGCAGAGCATCTGCATTTGTGCCGGTACCGAGTTCCACAGGCTGACAGCGTGGCGGTTGATGAGGCTGGCCCAGTGCGCCGGGTCGTTGCGCTGCGCGGGAGATGGCAGCACCAGAGTCGCGCCGGCGAGGAAGGTGCCGAAAAGGTCGTAGACCGACAGGTCGAAGCCCAGGTTGGCCAGGCCCAGCAGGCGGTCGTTGGCGTCTACCGCAAAGCGCTGGTTGATGTCGGCCACGGTGTTGAAGGCGGCGCGGTGGCTCATCATCACGCCCTTGGGGCGGCCGGTGGTGCCCGAGGTGTAGATCACATAAGCCAGGTTGGCCGGGTCACAGAGGTGGTGTCGGGGCAGTTGGCGGAACGGCAGTGGGGACAGGCTGTCCACGGCGATCAGGGCCACGTTGCCAGGCCATGCGCGGCTTTCGCGCTGCCCGGCGTCGGTGAGCACCCAGCGAATTCGCGCATCATCGAGAATGGCATCACGTCGGGCATCCGGCTGGCCACTGTCCACTGGCACGTAGACCGCACCTGCCAACAGGGTGCCGAGTACCGCGGCAACCTGCTCAAGTCCTTTGTCGAGGATGATTGCCACCGGACTGCCCGGCTGGCAGCCGCTGTCGCGCAGACATTCAGCTACGGCATTGGCTCGTTCTGCCAACTGGTGGTAGCTGTAGTGGCCGCTGGCACAGATCAGTGCGCAGGCGTCTGGAATGGCGCGCAGGCTGTCGAGAAAGCCGTCGTGCAGGCAACGTACCGGCAAGTCTTGTTCGGTGGCATTGCTGGCCTGCCGGCGCTCGGCCATGGTCGCCGGCAGGGTTAGTGGCTGCGTCCGGTGCCAGGCGCCGGGCCCCTGGGCCAGCTCCAGCAGCAGACCGTGGAAGCTGCTGAACGCGGCCTCGATCAGGCCTTCGGCGAACAGGCCCTGGCGCACGTCCCAGTTGATCAGCAGGCTGCCATTGCGCTCGGACACCTGGCAGTCGAGCCACACCTGCGGGGTCTGGGTGATGCCGTAGCCCAGCCTGGCTCCGCGCAGGAAGTCGCCCTCGGCATGGCGGTTGTCGCCCACGCCCAGGGTGCTGGTGAACACTACTGGCAGCAGGCTGCGGGATTGCAGCCGGGCCCGCTCGCGCAGCACCTCTACGCCGGAAAACGCTTCGTGTTCCAGGTCTTGCCACAGGCGCTGCTGCAAGGCCTGGGCGCGCTGGTTGAAGTCACTGGCGCCGGGTGGCTCCACCGCCAGCACGTTGATTGCGGTGAAGTCGCCGACGATGCGCCCGATGTCCGGATGATACGGCGGACGTCTGAGCACCGTGACGCTGAGGCTGAAGTGCGGGCGCCGCGACCAGTGGCCAAGAGTTTCGGCGAACACCGCGAGCACTGCTGCCGAGGGCGTCAGACGCAATTCGGCGGCCTGTTGGCAGAAGCCTTGCCATTGCCGGGAGTCCAGGTACAAGGCATGACGATCGAAGCCTGTGCCTGGCTGCTGTTGTTCCAGTAGTGGCAGTTCGGGAGCGTCTGGCAGTGTCGGCAGGCGCTGCAGCCAGTAGTCGCGGTCGCGCTCGCGTCGAGCGCGGGCCGCCGGGGCGTCACGGGCCGTGCGTTCGGCCAGGAGGATGTCGCGGAAAGTCAGTTGCAGCTCCGGCAATGCTTGTTCGGGTTCGTGGTAAAGCTGGTCGAGCTCGCATAGCAGGCACTGGATGCTGACGAAGTCGGCGATCAGAAGATCGATGGACAGATGTACTCGGCTACCCTGGTCACGCTGGCTCAGGCGAAGTTCATAGAGGGGCCAGGTATCGGCGCAGTAGACGCGGTTGGCCAGTTCCGCACGGGTGGCCAGCAACGCCTGTTCTTCCTGCGAGGCGCTGCGCCCGCGTAGGTCGTTGCAAACCAATGGAGGCAGGCGCACCCGCTGCTGGACCTGCTGGAAGCCGGCTTGGGCGATGACTGCACGTAACATCGGATGACGCAGGATCAGGGTGTGCCAGGCTAGTTCCAGACGCTTCGGGTCCAGGTCTGGGCCATCCAGTTCTACGTAGCCGTGGCAGCCTACGCCTCCATAGTCATAGGCGTCGCTGCGTCCCACCAGGTAGGCTGCCTGCACGTCGGTCAGGATGAAGGGTTCGAACTGATGCCGGGGATCGGCCTGCACCTGGACTTCCTGCGGTGCGAGCAGGGCCAGTAGCCCGTTCTTGTGCTCGCGCAGGCGTTGCTTGAGGGTGTCGTCCATGACGCCGTTCGGCGCGCGGTATCGCAATTGGCCGTCCTTGGTCCAAAGCTGGATGCCCAGGGCTTCGCAGTCGGCCAGGAGAGCGGAGATGTTGAGGGTGTTCATAGGCTGCCTTCCTCGAAGTGCGTGGCGTGAGGATGCTGGGGGGCTTCACCAGGAGCGATCAGGTACGCGCACAGCTCGGCGATGCTGGGATGGGCGAAGAGTTCGCGCAGAGTGAGGGAGCGGTTGCCCGCTCTCTGACGTTTCACGGCTTCGATCAGGCGCGTGGCGCTGAGGCTGTCGCCGCCCAGGAGGAAGAAATCGATGTGTCGATCGACAACCGGGCGTTGCAGTATCTCGCTCCACAGCGCTGCCATTTCCTGCTCGGTGGTTCCCTGTGGGGCCTCACCGGTACTGTCGGTCTCTGCTCCGCGACAGGCCAGCAACTGCTGGCGCAGGGCCGCGCGGTCGGCTTTGCCGTTGATGCTCAAGGGCAGGCTGTCGAGGGTATGCAGGCTGGCAGGAATCATGTAGTCCGGCAGACTGTCGCGCAGCTGCTGGCACAGGTGGTCCGGCGCGACTTCCCGATGCAGCACTACCGCCACCGCCAGGCTGGGCGGATCACCCAGTACCACGGCCATGGCCTGGCGTACCTCGGGCAGGGCGAGCAGGGTGCTTTCTATTTCCCCCAGTTCGATGCGGTGGCCACGGACCTTGACTTGCTGGTCGCGGCGGCCGAGGAACTCCAGGCAACCGTCGGGCCAGTAACGACCCATGTCGCCAGTGCGGTACCAGCGCTGGCCCTCATGCTGGACGAAACGCTCGGTGCTGAGCTGTTCCGAACCGCGATAGCCGTCAGCGACGCCGACCCCGCCGATCCATAACTCGCCGGAGACCCAGTCCGGACAGTCGCGGCCCAGGCTGTCGACCACGCGGAAGCACTGGTTGGCCAGGGGCGTGCCGTAGGGGATCGAGGTCCAGTGTTCAGGCAAGGGCAGCGTCACGGGTTGCCAGTTCGACCAGATGGCGGCTTCGGTGGCGCCGCCCATGGCAATCAGTCGGCAGCCGCCGGCAGTGGCGGTGTGCAGGCGGGCCGGCAGGTCGAGGCCGATCCAGTCGCCGGACAGGTAGGCCAGGCGCAAGGGCAGGGTGCGCCCATCGCTTTCGGCCACTGTCAGCAGCATGTCCAGCAACAATGGCACCGAGTTCCACAAGGTCACTTGGTGTTGCTGGATCAGCCTGAGCCAGGCAGTGGCATCGCGGCGTTGCTGTTCATCCAGCAGTACCACAGAGCCACCTGCCGCCAACACGCCGAACAGGTCGTGGACCGACAGATCGAAATCCAGCGCCGAGACTGCCAGTACGCGGTCCTCGGGGCCGACGGCAAAGCGCTGGTTGAGGTCGTCCAGGGTATTGCAGGCGGCACGGTGGCTGACCTGCACGCCCTTGGGTTCACCGGTGGAGCCGGAGGTGAAGATCACATAGGCCGGGCTCTGCGGATCGACGTATACGGGAGCGGACAAGGGCACGTAATCGAGGGCTTGCTGCAGCAGTTCCATATCTATCAGGCTGCGAATGTTGGCACGTTGCGCTATGCGCTCGCGGCGGGCAGGTGGTTGGCCGGGACTGATCGGCACATAACAGGCGCCAGCGGCCAGTACGCCGAACAGGGCGATCACTGCGTCGCTGCCACGTGGCAGGCACACGCCCACTGCGTCACCGGGCTGTATTCCCTGTTCCAGCAGGTAACTGGCAATTCTCAGGGTACCGTCCCGCAAGGCGGTGTAGCTCAACCGGCGTTCACCATCGATCAGCGCCAGGCGTTCGCCAGCAATGGCGAAGGGCGCTTCCAGCAGGGTACGGACGGGGATCTTGGCCTGGGTGGCATTGACCCGTTGGCGCAGCGCCTGCTGCTCCTCAGGTAGATCCGGTAGCACTGGTGAATCCCAGGCTGCTGGCCCCTGCAGGTCATGCAAGAGGTCGATGTAGGTACCGAACATGGCGTCGAGCAGGCCTTCCGGAAACAGCGTGTCCTGGGCATCCCAGGCCAGCAGCAGGGTGCCGTCCTCTTCGTATACCTGATGGTCGAGCCAGACCTGCGGGGTCTGCGAGATCATGTAGTTCAGGCGACCCAGGACGTCGGCGTCCGCCGGGTCGAGCAGCGGCGTGCCGAGGTTGCAGGCGAACACCACGGGGGAAAAACTGCGCTGGCCATCATGGCGCTGAGCCAGGTCTCGTTGCACCTGGACGCCGGAATAGTCGGCATGGGCCATGTCTCGGTGGAACTGCGTCTGCAGGCGTTTCAGCTGTTCGGCGAAGGTGCCGGGCCTACGCAGGTCGACCTCCAGCAACAGCAGGTTGGTGAAGTCCGCTACCACCTGGTCCAGTGCTGGCTGGCCGCCCTGGCGATCGAACAGCGGCAGGTTGAGGAGAAAGTGCGGCACGCGGCTCCAGCGCCCCAGCACCTGGGCGAAGCATCCGGCCAGCAGCATGGCAGGGGTCACGCAGTGCCGTGCAGCCTGTTCGCGCAGGCGCGTCCAGACCTCGACCGACAGCCGTTGCTGGCGACGGGAGAAGCGTACCTGCTCGATCGACTCGGGAGGACGTGCGAGCGGCAGCTCCGGTCCCGCCGGCAACTGGTCCAGGCGTGCCTGCCAATAAAGGGCGGAACTGGCCGAAGGGGCTGGGCGTACGGCCAGGTAACGGGCGAAATACCAGTCCCGGCCGGCTTCCGGCAGTGCTTCGCCACGGTAGCGAGTAGCCAGATCTCGCAGGATCAGATGCAGGCTATGGACGTCGGCCACCAGCAGGTCGATGTCGAAATGCAGGCGACAGGCGCCCGTTGGCAACAGGCTCAGCTCCAGCCCGGCGACTTCGCCGCGCTCCACCGCCAGGCGCCGGTGCGACAAGCGTTCACGGGTCGCCACCAGGGCCTGCTGTACGGTGGCCTCGTCCAGCTGACGCAGGTCCTGCACGCGTAACCGGGACTGGCCCCGTTCCAACACCTGCTGCCTGCCTTCATCGTCGAAGCGGGCACGCAGCATACCGTGCCATTGCTGCACCTCTTGCCAGGCCGTTGCCAGGCACCGGGGTTGTAGAGTCGCACCGTCGAATTCCAGGTAGGCGTGGCAACCGACTCCGCCGAGTAGCTGTTCATCGCCGCGGCCTATCCAGTACGCGTGCTGTACATCGGTCAGGGCGAAGGGCGCCTGTGGGGTTGGTTCGTCACGAGGCAGAGGCAGGAGTGCTACAGGTATTCCGCTGGTTTTGGTTAGCAGCGGCAGCCAGTGCTCGAGGAACGGTTGTTCGATCAGTTCGGCAAAGGTGACCTGGGCACCAGCCTGGCGCCATTCGTTGACCAAACGCATTAGGTGTAGTGAGTCCAGGCCTCGTTCGATCAGGTTGGCGCTGTCGTCCAACAACTCGCCCTGGGGTAGCAAGGCACGAATCTGCTGGCGTAGCAGGGTAGCGTGCAGCGTGCTCATGGCTGCACCTCGGCTGTTTGCCGCACGGTTGCCAGCTGATGTTCGGCCAGGTGTACGTAGGGCGCGATGCTGGCGAGCTTCTCACGGGTTTCTTCCAGTTCGCGCTCCGGCAGCGAGAGGGAGACGATACCAGCGCCGGCCTGGACCCAGGCCTGGTCGCGATGCTGGAACGCTGTGCGCAGCACCAGCGCGGCGTCGAGCATGCCGTGGCTGTCGCAGATCATCACGCAGCCGCTGTAGAGGTCACGGGGGGCCCCCTCATGGGCCGCGATGGCCTGCAGGGCCTCACGTTTGGGAATGCCCGAGGCGGTGACCGCCGGGAACAGCGCGGCGAAGGCATGCCAGGCGTTGCAGCCGTCCCGGAGCTGGCCTCTGAGCCGCGAGCTCAGATGTTGCACGCTGCCACGCCGGGAAACTGCCATGAACTCGCTGACCCCCAGCTGTTGCGGCTCGCAGATCGCCTGCAGTTCCTCGAAAGCCAGCTTGACCGAAACCGCATGTTCAGCGATTTCCTTGGGGTCGCTGTACAGCTCGTCACGCAGTTGCGCTTCTTTCTCGACGCTGTCTCCCAGCGCGCGGGTGCCGGCCAGGGGCTGGGTGCCGACCAGGCCTTGGGCACTGACCTCGACCACGGTTTCCGGGCTGAAGCCAACGCAGGCGAAGTCGCCCTGGTGATGGATGAAGGAGCGGGCCGGGGTGTTGGCCTGGCGCCCGGCACGATAGCTGGCCACCAGATCCAGATTGCCTTTGAGTGGCACTTTGCGTGACAGGATGAGCTTCTGGTATCGGCCTTGCCGGATTTCCGCCACGGCGCTGGCCACCTGACCGCGATAAAGCGCGGCGTCGTGGGTTGCCACGTTCGGCTGGGCATGGCCGGTGCGGATGGGAGCAAGTGGCTTGGCATCCAGTTCCTGCAAGCGAGCTTTTGCGCTGGCCAGTGCCTCGGGCTGCAGGGCCCGGATCAGCGCCGTGCCGTCGCGCAGACGAATATCCACGGCCGGGATATCCAACCGAAGCGGCGGGCGGTTGCCATCCTGCACAGGCAGGCCATGGAGGCGCCGGGCCAGTTCGAAGCAGGCGGTACCGTAAGCTCGCCAGTCCTGGAAGGGCAGCTCCCCCAGGGCCTTGCCCAGGGCTTCGGGCAGGTCCTCGGCGGGCCATTGTCTGCGCTGCTCGGCGATGCTCAATTGCAGTTGGTTGCCAAGCAAGCGGATGCATGCCGCGCTGCCAATGCCTAGGGCCCATTCACCGTTGTGTTCGTAGAGGGTGAGGTCGTCGGGCAGGTAATGCTCGACCAGCGCTGCTGCCAATTCCTGAGGTTTTTCGCGGATGGGCACGCCGCACTCCAGATAGGCCGCGCGCGACGCGGCTTCATCCTGGAAACGTTGTTGCAGCTGGCGCTTGTCGATTTTGCCGATGCTGGTCAGCGGCCAGTTGTGTAGGGTTTCCAACTGGTCTGGCCATTTGTGGCGGGGTAGACCCAGGGCCTGGAAGTGCTGGTGCAGGTCAGTCAGTTCGAGAGTTTGGTCGTCTCGCACAATCACGCAGGCGCACAGTCGTTCACCCAGACGCTTATCGGCCAGGGCGATCACCGCGGCGTCCTGGATCTGGGGGTGTTCACGCAGCAATTGCTCTATTTCAGCAGCGGCGATTTTCTCGCCGGCACGGTTGATCTGTTCCTTGAGGCGGCCTTCGACCACCAGATTTCCATCCGGGGACCAGCGCGCCAGGTCGCCGGAGTGGTAGAAACCTTCGGCGTCGAACACCTGCTGGTTGTGCGCCTCGGCGCGGTAATAACCGCGAATGGTATAAGGGCCGCGCACGATCAGTTCACCGGTTTGACCGTCGTCTACCGGTTGCCCGTCGGCACTGATCAGACGCACTTCATCAGCTTCGCTAAGGGGGCGGCCTTGGGTATTGAGTACCACCTGCTGAGGATCGTCCAGGCGGGTGTAGCAGAGCAGGCCTTCGGCCATGCCGAACACCTGTTGCAGGGCGCAGCCCAATATCGGTGTGACCTGCGCCGCCAGTTCCGGCGGCAAGCGTGCGCCACCCACTTGCAACAGGCGCAGGCTGGACAGGTCGCTCTTGTCCCACTCCCGGGCCTGTAGCCACAGCTTGACCAGTGATGGTACCAACGCGGTGTGGGTAACGCCTTCGCGCGCGATCAGGCCAAAGGCTTCGTCGGCCCCCGGGGTAAGAGCGAACACCACCCTGCCGCCCATCGACAGGGTTCCGATCAGACCTGGACAGGCCAGTGGGAAGTTATGGGCGATGGGCAGGGCGGCCAGGTATACCGAGTCGCCAGCAAAGCCGCACAGGCGAGCCGATGCCTTGGCGTTATAGGCATAGTCGGCATGGCTGCGGGGAATCAGCTTCGGGGTGCCGGTGGTCCCGCCGGACAGCAGCAACAGGGCGGTGTCCAGGGGATCCACGACGGCTGGGCGGCGAATTTCTCCGTTCAACGCGCTCAGGGGGACCCCGGCATTGCTTGGCTTGCCGGCGATGATCAGGTGCCTCAGGCTCGCTTGCCTGCCCAGTTGCCGCTCGGCCATGGGCCGGTAGTCGTAGCCGAGAAAACGTTCGGCGACTATGTAGGCAGTCGGCTCGGCCAGCTCGCACAGGGCCTGGATCTCCCGTTCGCGGTGGGCCGGCATGGCCAGGATCGGCCAGGCGCCGAGGCGCAGCAGGGCGAAGAAACTGCTGGCGAAAGCGATGCCATTGGGCAGTTGCAGCAGTACCCGGTCACCGCATTGGATACCCAGGTCGGCCAGGCCACCGGCCAGGCAGCAGACTTGCTGTTCGAAGTCGAAATAGCTGAGCTGTTGTTCGCCTTCAACCAGGGCGATGCGCGGGCCGAATCGGTGGCTCCACTCCTGCAAGTGCTCATTCAGGCTCCGGGGTTCCCAATAGCCTTGTTGCACGAATTTCCGGGCCTGGGTGTCACGCCAGTGAAGAGTGGGCATGGGCTTGCTCCTTTTGCAGGGTCGCAGGAAACTCCAAAATTTGAGAATGATTATTGTTATGCTTTGTGGGGAGACTCCCCGAAACCGAACGCCTCAGCCCCGATCGGCATTTTTTGTCATGAGCTTATGCCCAAGCCGTCGACGCTCCCGGATGGCAGGGCGCAGGGCCATGGCGGGAGGGCAATAGTCCTCATCCGGGGTCTGTCAGAACCGATCAGGGCAGTCCCCTGGCCAGGGCGTAGCGGATGCTGTCGGCACTGTTGGCGAGTGGGGACGGTCATGGGGGGCGAGTTCAGCAGAGGGCAAAGGCCTACCAGGCGCTGGCTGTTGCGTGGGCAGGGTTGGCGCCTGGGCGGGGCGGTGGCGATGGCGGTGCTGGCTGCCGGCGTCGAGTTGCTGCCTTTCGTGCTGCTGGCCCAGGCGGTGAACCTGGTTCTGCAGGAACCGGCGCCAAGCGCCAGTCTGCTGCAACTGGCCGGCTGGATGGCCCTGTGCGTGCTGCTCAAGTACATGCTCTACACCTTCGCCTACTACCTCAGCCACGTGGCGGCCTATCGGGTACTGTTCAACACCCGCAGGGCCCTGGTACGGCATTTGTCATGGGCGCCCCTGCCTTGGCTCGGCCGCTTGTCCAGCGGCGAACTCAAGCGGCGGCTGATCCAGGACGTGGAGCGCATGGAGCAGTTCATCGCCCACCACAGCGTCGAGTGCGTGGCGGCATTGCTGAGCCCCTTGTGGGCGTTCGCGCTGCTGTGCGCCGTCGATTGGCGCCTGGCCCTCTGTGCCTTGCTTCCCGTACCCCTGGCGTTGTTCGCCCAGGGCTGGATGATGCGCGGCCTGGAGGGACGGCTGCGGGAGTACGCCGGCGCCGTGGACGATCTGGACGGCGCGACACTGGAATACCTGCGCAATGCACTGTTGATGAAAGCCTTCCGCCAGGACTCGCGCTCGTTCAAGCGTATGCGCGAAGCCCTGGATCGCTACCGGCGCCTGATCGGCCGCATGATCGCCCTGAGCGTGCCCGGCTGGTCGGCGTTCACGGTGCTGCTGGGGGCCAACGTGGCCATCCTCTTCCCTCTAGGCCTGTGGCTGTATGCGCGGGGTGAACTGGGGCTGTCCGACCTGGTACTGGTGCTGATCCTCGGTACTGGCATGCTCAGGCCATTGCTGCGGGTGGCGCGGTTCAACTCGCAGATTCAGGAAATCATCGGTGGCGTACGGCGCTTCGCCCCTCTGCTGCAGTGGCCGCAACCCGCAGAAGGAAACGAGCAGGTGCCACAGGGGGCGCTGGAGGTACGTTTCGAGGCGGTGTGTTTCAGCTATGACGGGCGGCCGGTGCTCCGCGATATCGACCTGTGCCTGCCTGCCGGGCAGATGACTGCGTTGGTCGGTCCGTCGGGGAGCGGCAAAAGTACCCTGGCCTGGCTGCTCGGCGGCCTTCTTGACGCCGATTCCGGACGGGTGAGCATCGGCGGCAGGCCCCTGGCCGCGATGAGTGACGCGACGCGGGCGGTGACGGTCGGCGTGGTTTCCCAGGAGGCTTTCGTATTTCGGGGCTCCGTGCTGGACAACCTGTTGATCGGCCGCCCCGACGCCAGCGAGGAACAGCTGTTCACCGCCTTGCGCGTGGCACAGGCCGAAGACTTCGTGCGTGCCTTGCCCCAGGGCCTGCATACGCCGCTGGACGAGCGGGGCGTGCGCTTGTCCGGTGGCGAACGGCAACGCATCGGGCTGGCCCGGGCGTTGTTGGCCGAGACGCCGGTCCTGGTGCTGGACGAAGCCACGGCCTTCGCCGATAGCCGTACCGAGCAGCGCTTTTATCGCGATCTGCGCCAGGCCTGGCCGGAGCAGACCGTGCTGGTGATTGCCCATCGTCTGGGCAGCGTCCGCGATGCCGAGCAGATCGTGGTGCTGGAACGCGGCGTACTGGCCGACCGGGGGCAGCATCCGCAATTGCTGGAGCGCAGCCCCCTGTATGCGCAGCAATGGCGGCGCCAGTTCGAGACCGAGCAGTGGTCCATCCGCAACAGGAGCCCGCAGCATGCGGTGGCTGACTGAAGGGCTGCGTCAGGTGATGGCTACGGCGAATACGCGGGCGCCGCGCCTGTGGCAGGGGTTGGCCCTGCGGGTGCTGGAGCGGGCCTGCGCCATGGCGCCGTTCTTTCTCGGCTTTTTCTGGCTGGGTGATCCCGCGTCGGGCAACCAGGGCCTGGCACAGTCTGCGTCGCCGGGTTGGCTGGCAGTGGGGCTGCTGGCATTGCTGATGGTACAGCTGCTGTGTTCGCACTTCGGCCAGCTCAATACATTTCTCGGCGGCTATCAACTGATGCACGGCTATCGCCGGAGCTTGCTGGACCATGTCGGGCGGCTGCCCCTGGGGGCATTGCGGCGTGAGCGGATCGGCCAGCTGGGGGAGCGCTTGACCGAGGACGTCAAGCGCATCGAAAGCATTTTCACCCACGTCCTGGCCGAGCTGCTGGCGGCCTTGAGCGTGCCCCTGATGTTCATGCTGGTGCTGGTATGGGTCGACTGGCGCTTGACCCTGGCGCTGCTGGTGACCTTGCCCCTGGCGTTCGCCATGCTCAACCTGTTGAACGGCTTCTTCCTCGCGGTGGGGCGGCGTAAGCAGCAAGGCTTTCTCGAAGCGGCGGGGTTGCTGGTGGAGTTCATCGGCGGTCTGCGTACCTTGCGTCTGTTCGATCGTACAGAGCCCTGGCGTACCCGGCTGGACTGCCAGTTCCGCGCCATCGAGCGTCACAGCCTGGGGGTGGAAGCCTGGGCCGGCAGTGCGATTCAGCTGTATCGCATCTGCATCGATATGAGCCTGGCGCTCATGCTGGCCGTTGCGGCCTGGTTGGCGGCGACGTCGCAGCTGTCGGCCCTGAGCTGGATGCTGTTCGCCCTGGTGGCCAACCGGTTGCTCGATCCCTTGCTGGATGCCGCGGCCTACCTGAGTGAGTTGCGCGGCCTGGCCCAGGCGCAAACCCGTCTGCAGGAACTGATGCAATTGCCCGAGGTGCAGGAACCTCTGGCGCCGGCCTCGCTGCATGGCCATCGGGTCGTCTTCAGAAATGTCGGCCTGCGCTATCCGGGTCAAGCGCAATGGGCGCTGCAGGGGGTGGAGTTCGTCGTCGAGGAAGGGCAGATGGTGGCGATCGTCGGTCCCTCCGGTGCCGGCAAGAGCAGCCTGCTGCACTTGTTGGCGCGTTTTCATGACACGCAGCAGGGGAGCATCGAACTGGGAGGCGTCGACCTGCGGCAGATGCGCCTGGAGCAGCTCTACCGGCAGTCGAGTTTCGTCTTTCAGGATGTGCAGCTGTTCGACGGCAGCGTGCTGGACAACCTGTGTCTGGCGAAGCCCGAGGCCAGCCTGGAGGAGGTGGTCGAGGTGTGTCGCCAGACCTGCTGCGATGAGTTCATTCGCAGCCTGCCCGAGGGCTATGACACACGGATCGGCGAGAATGGCCAGCGCCTGTCCGGCGGTGAGCGTCAGCGCCTGTCGATTGCCCGGGCGCTGCTCAAGGATGCGCCGATACTGTTGCTCGACGAGGCTACCGCCTCGGTGGACCCACTGGCGCAGTACGAGATCCAGCGAGGGCTCTCGCAGTTGGCCCAGGGGCGCACGCTGATCGTGGTTGCCCACCGTCTGGGCACGGTATGCCATGCCGACCTGATTCTGGTGTTGGAAGGAGGGCGTATCGTCGAGCGCGGTCGCCACGAACAACTACTGGCCGAGAATGGCCTGTATGCCGAACTGTGGCGCCGCCAGCAGGCAGGTTGAGGCGTTATTCCAGCGCGCCTTTGCGGGCATCGCGGGGCAGTACCCCGTACTGTTTGCGAAAGGCTGCGCTGAAGTGGCTGATATTGCTGTAGCCGAGCATCGATGCGGTATCGGTGACGCCATGCTGCTGCAGCAACTGTCGGGCCTTGCCCATGCGCTCACGCTGGAACAGCGCGTAGATGCTGGTATCGAACAGGGCCTTGAAGCCGCGCTTGAGCTTGAGCTGGTTGAGCCCGATTTCCCGTGCCAGTTGCTCGATGGTGGGGGGCGCGCTGAGGTCCATCAGCAAGCGCTCGCGGGCGGCAAGCAGCAGCCGCTGTTCACGCTTGGATACCCGTTCCCCCAGGTCCTGCGGGGTACAGGCCTTGAGGTGCCAGGCGAGAAACTCCAGGGTGGCCGAATGCACCAGCAACGGTAAGGCGGTCTCGTCGCCCAGCAGGCGTTCCAGGCGCAGCGCCGCGTCCTTGATCCTCTGGTTGCCGTGGCTGACCTGCAGGTAGAAGCTGCGTTCGATGCTGTCCCCCAGGCGTTGGTAATCGTCGCCGGCCAGTTCGTGCAGGCGTTGCGGGGTGATGCGCAGTTCGAGGTTACGGTGGGCCGGCGCAAACTCCAGCTCGAAACGCTCGGCCGGAGCAAAGCTGGCCATCAGCTGGTTCTGGCCCAGGCGCAGGCCCCTCTGCCCGGTGCGGACGTCGACGTCGCCGTTGAGCATGCAACTGAAGTGCAGGTGCGAACTGTCGTCGATGGTGCTGATACTCAGGTTGCGGGTGGCATCGAAAGACACCAGGGAGACTTCCAGGCCCGGCTGCAAAACCTGGGTGAGCACGTGGCAGCCAGGCGGGCCGGCCTTGGGCGTTGCCGTGTCGAAAAAGGTGGAAGCGCGAAGCTGGTACATGGTCGTCCTCGCGGGCCTGCGCCCAGGTGGGCTGGGCATAGGGAGAGGGCTCGCAGGTCTCCCTGCTTATGGCGGTGGAACGAATCCATTCGCTATGGGGCTCGGAGATCCCTGCGAGCGTTCAAGATGGACTCCATGTTATTGCCAATGATTATCATTTTCAAGTTTGATGCCCGCATCCGGGCGCCGTTTCTGCAGCTTCGGTCACACTTCGACAAGAGGCTCAGAACTCCATGCCCACGCGCATTCCCACTGTCCTCGGCTGGCCAGCGATGACCATGTCGTTGGCCATGGCGCGGGTGTAGTAGGTGGCGTCGCTGAGGTTCTTGCCGAACAGGCCGATGCTCCACTGCCTGAGGCGGTAGTCGAGGTTGGCGTCCCACAGGGTGTAGGCGTCGTTTTCGATGTTGGCGCTGGGGTACAGGTTCGATTCGCCCTGGCGGGTCAGGCCGGTGCCGAAGGTGATGCGGTCGGTGGCGGCCCAGTCCATGGACACCCCGAAACTGTGCCTGGGGGTACTGGGGAACTGCTTGCCGGCGTAGTCCACCGAGCCGCGGCTGTAGTCGTCGAACTCCGCTTCGACAAAGCTGGCGTAGGCGTTGAGTTGCACCGATGCCAGCGGGAAAAGCGTGGCGGTCAGTTCCACCCCCTTGTTGTGGGACTTGCCGGCGTTGCTGGTGAAGGTCTGGCCGCCGACATCTTCGACGATCACCTGCTGGTCGCGCAGGCGGGTGTAGAACAGGTTCGCACCCGCTTGCCAAAGATTGTCCGGGGCGCGATAGCGGTAGCCCAACTCGACGTAGTTGCCGTATTCCGGATCATAGGCATTGCCCGCCGCGGCGGCACCCGTGGCATAGGTGTTGAATCCCGAGGCCTTGTAGCCGCGGGCCAGCACCAGGTAGCTGAAGTGCTGGTCGCTGGGGCTGTATTCCAGGCTCAGGCGCGGCAGGGCCACGGTTTCGTTGACCTTGCGGTCGTCGAAGGCTTCCAGGCTGTCGAACGGGGTATCCGGCACGCCGTCGCCGTTGCTGTCGAACAGGCCGCTCTGGTGGCTGCTCCAGTCCATACTGCGACGGTTGTGCTCCAGGCGCAGGCCGGCGGCCAGGCGCCAGTCCGGCTGGAAGCGCCAGCCCAGCTCACCGAAAGCCGCCGCGGTGTCGCCGGTGACCTTGGCTTTGGTATCGCTCAGGTAGTACGGGCTCAGGTCGAAGGTGTAGGGCGCGTCCCGGCGTACATGGGAGAGGAAGCCGCCCACCAGCCAGTCCCATTTTCCCCGTTCGCCGTTCAGGCGGGCCTCGGCACTGTACTGGCGGGTCTCCATGTCGTAGCCAGCCTCGCCGCCAAAAATCGATTCGGGCAACCAGTAGTCCCACTCGGTCCGATTGGCGCCGAGGTTGACCACCAACTGCGTGTCGTCGGCGTAACGCTTGCGGTATTCACCGCTGAACAGGGTATATGCGGTGTCGTTTCTGCCGGTGTCGGTGGCGTTGGATTCGTGCTTCCTGGCCAACTCGCGGGGGGCGAAGTAGTCGTTGTCGCCATGGGTGTTCATCTGGTGCAGGGCAAAGCGCCATTCACCACCGTCATCGTCCAGGTGCAACAGCTTGATACGGCCGAAACCGCTGTTCCAGCCAGCGCTGTCGTGACGCCCGAGGGTCGGGTTGGCCACCATGCCGTCACTCTGCTCGCCGCCGGCGCTGAGCCGCAACGCGGTATTCCCGGAAAGCGGCAGGTTGCCGGCGAACTCGGCGCGCTGCCGGTTGTGACTGCCGTATTCGAGCTTGAGCTTGCCGCCGGCATCGAACTCCGGGTCGCGGGTACGCAGGGCTACCAGGCCACCCATGCTGTTCTGGCCATAGAGCGTGTTTTGCGGGCCGCGCAGCACCTCGATCTGCTCCAGGTCGTAGAGCTGGCCGAGGACCATGCCGTTCATCGGCACACCATCGATGTACACGCTGTTGCTGATGCTGTCGCCTTCGTCGTCGGAGAAACCCAGGCCGCGGATGGTCAACGACGGTGTGTGCTGGGTGAAGGTGCTGAAATACACGTTGGGCAGGCGCTGGGCCACGTCACCCAGCGTGTCCAGGTGGCTGTCCGCGAGCTTTTCCCCGCTCACCACGCTGACGCTGTTGGCGGTGTTGAACTCCGGGGTGTCCTGCTTGGTGGCGGTGATGACGGTGGCATCCAACTCCCTGGGGGCGGAATCGGCCGCCTGGGCGGTTTGCAGCAACGGCAGGGGACCGCAGAACAGAAGGAGGCAGCGGGCAGACTGGAAGAGGGGAGTGCGAGCCATGGAATTCACGCCTGAATGAGATAGGTGTGAATGATACGAATTCACATTTGCACCACTACCCGATTCAGGTCGCGAAAACCCCGATTGCAGTGTAAGTAACGGTTGGCTGTGCTCCTTTGCAACTGACAGGATTGCGAAGGGAAGGTGAAGCAGTCCGTGTTCGGGCTTGCATCACGAGACCTGATGGACTTGCTTCCTCTCCTGCCGCCAGCCGGGTCATGAAGAAATTTAATCTCAGGTGTTGCCAGTCTTGTCCCATTAGTCCATAATCCCGGCCATCGAAAGCGCAGGGCGATGAAAACTCTGTGTAATCAATAGGTTAGAGCTTGAAAGAGAGCCGGACCTAACAGAATTGCAGCGAATCGCAACGCGGTTTGCCAGGTTCAAAGGCTGAGTAGCAGAGTGGTTATGCAGCGGATTGCAAATCCGTGAACGCCGGTTCGATTCCGACCTCAGCCTCCAACATGAAAGCCCCGTAGATCAAGGTCTACGGGGCTTTTTATTTGCGCTCCAGATAGCCACGCGAAACGGTATGTTCTGGTACGCGTTCCAGAATCTTTCCTATTTCGCCGGCTTCGCAACAGCACCCACTCGGCGATAAACCCGCTCTGTAATTCCCTCCTTCGAGTGCCCCAGCAGTACGCTCGCGTCGGCCACATCCCGGATTTCGCTCGCCGCCTTTGGTCGGATGTCGCGGAACTGGAATTGCCGGATACGCACTGCAAGATCGGGCTCACCATTCGCCTCCGCTTCACTGGCCGCTTTTGACCTGGCCTCATCCCACCGATTCCTGAGCATTGGCCAGGACACCCGCTTGCCGTTCCGGCTCAGCACCAGGAACGGCGACAGCAGTCCATCATTCCCTTGTTCTATACGCTTCAGCAGCTTCCCGAGCGAGTTCTGCTCGCCATCGACTTCGACCTGGATGCGCAGGCGCTTGCCGGTCTTTCCCTGAGTGACCAGCAGATAGCCGTCGACAATGTCATCCTTGCGCATCCCGAGCACGTCGGCAGGGCGCTGGCCAGTCAGGTAGGCCAGGTCCATGGCGTCTCGCAACTCATGGCAGGCCTGCGCATAGACCGCCTTCCAGACCGTGTCGTTGGCGTAGTAGTCCCTGGGTTTCTCCTTGTTCTTTCGCACTCCAAGGCAAGGATTGGCCTGCTGGCACAGCCCCCATTCCCTGGCGGTGTTGAAGACGTGGCTGAGCAGGGCGATTTCCCGGTTTGCCCGAGTCTTGGCCTCCCTGGCGTCTCGATACTGCGCGATCATCGACGGAGTGATGTCCTCGATGGCCATCTCATCGAATGCTCGGCGCAGGCGCTTCATCTCCGACTTGTTGTCCGCCTGGGTGCGCGCGGCCTTCTTGGGGATGATATCCCGCTCATACCGGTCGAAGATTGATCGCATCAGCGTTGCCTCTCCCGGGATAGCTGTGGATTCAAGCTCCGCCCATTTCCGCCGGGCTTCGTTCAGGTCGGCGCCAAGCGGGATGTCCTTGCCGTCAGGCGTGCGGTAGTAGTACCTGGTCCAGACCTTACCGTTCTTGCGCTTGCGGTTGCGCTGGTAGACGTTGATGGGGAGGTGTCGGTTCTCTGGTTTGCGGGGTCTCATTCGTTGATCCGTGAGAAGTCAGGGCCGCGCTTGGGCTTGGGCGGCGGAGCAGAATCTACCTGCGGCGGGACTATCCCGAGCTTCATCCGGGCATAGAGGCGCCCAACCAGCGGACGCTTTCCGCGGCTCTCGACATAAACCCAGTGGTGACTATCAAGCCAGCGTCGCTGCCAGGCTCTGACCTTGTAGCCGGTGATCTCGGCCAGTTCCTCATCGGAAAGGATTTCGCTTTCCATGGGCAATACCTCATCGCGCCGGCTGACTGATGCTGGCCGGCGATGTTGGAGTGGGGTGGTGCTGAATGGGGGGGTTAGCGCTGGAGCGGTGCTGACGGCTGCCACTCGACCAGCGGCTGGTCCCGCTTGATGTAGAGCGGGTGCTTCGGGCTGCCGTCCTGATTGGCGCCGAGGCACCACAGGCGCGCACCGGCGGCCTGCAGGAGGTTCACCACTGCGGCGACTCGCTCCGGCCTCGCGTGCGAGCCCCAGGCGCAGACGATGTCGCCGTACTCGGCGGCCAGCGCAGCCAGGTGCCGGTCGTTCTCCGGCCCGACCGGATCGGCGCACCTCCATAGTTCCCGGGGATCCGTTGCCCGGTACGCGTAGAGGTTGGCCACGGCCAGGCCGGCACAGTCCCAGGCGGTGGCGAAGCCGATGCAGCGGCGTATCGTCGGATCGTCCAGGGTGGCGTCGGCGGTGCTCGGGTTGAGCATGACGAACAGCGCACCGGGCTTCTCGGCCAGCAGCAGACCGGTCTCGCGGGTGAGCAGGTAGCGGTACAGGCCGCAGTCACTGATGATCGCGTCCATCCCGGCCTCCCTTCTTCCGGAGGTCACGCTTCAGGGCGGTGACCTCGTTCTGCAGTTCGTTCCAGTCTGGATCGTTTCGGGAGTAGCTGGGGCTGCGCTTCATCAGCCGCTCCAGCCATTCGGTGATGCGCAGCAGGATGCGGTAGATCACGCTTCACCTTCTGCCGGCTGAGGCGCGGCGGCTCGGTCCAGGCGCTCTATCTCAGCCAACGCCAGCGCGCAGGCCTTGATCAGATCGCGGCGCGCGGTGGTCGGCTTCCACCACTGCTGGTCCCACGGCCAGGCCAGCGAAACCAGCAGAGCTGCGGTTTTATCATCCGCCGCGCTGGAGCCGGCCAGGGCGTAGCAGGCGGCGGCGCGGGCCATCTGGCCGTGGTCGTGCTCGTTGTCGTGCTCCGGCGTCCAGCCCTCGGCCGCCACCTGGCGGCGCCGCTCGGCCTGCACGTCGAGCCAGGCCTGGGGCACCTGCCCAGCCTGGGCGACCGGGGCGGCGTAGAGCTTCACCACGTCACCGCCGTGATCGCTGATCTGTGAAAGGGCATCGCCTTCGGTGTTGTACAGGCGGGAGTAGTCCGGATCGTCGCAGTCGGCGAAGTAGTAGAACGGCTTCTGCTTCTCCAACTCGGCGAGCCTGGCTTGGGCGGTGTCGCGCTCTGCCTCCAGCTTGCTGATCGCCGTGGTGACGTTCATGTAGCCCTTGCCGGTGACCAACTCCCACACTTCGTCGTACAGCTCGGCCTTGTAGCGCAGGGAGCCGACGATGCGGTCATGCTGGACGCTCAGTTCATCCAGGCCATTGCGGACGATGAGCGCGGATTCGGCAATGTCCTCCATGTGCCCGAGAGCACTTCCGCCGGCTTCGTATACGCTGGCCGCCTCTTCTACTCGCTGCCGAATCTTCTCGGCATGGCGGCGATATGGATTGAAGTCCACGACTCCCGGCTGCTCCAGTTCCGGCGCCAGGGCAGCGCGGGCCTCCATCAGTTCGTGGTTCTGGCTGAGCAGGGTTGCTGCTAGGTTGCGGCGCTGCCCTTCGATAGCGTCCTTGTGCTCGCGCTCTTGCTCTGCCAGGTACTGCCAGTGCTCAGCAGGTGTCCATGGCGACGGAATCACCACGGCGCCGACGGAGATGCCTTCAGGCATTGGCAGGGCATTCAGCTCGGCGGCGTGCTTCTCGGCGTCTTCGCGGTTGAACGCTGCATACAGGTCGTCAGGCCCTTGTGCATGGATCGCCCACAACTCCCCCTGCGCGCCCTCTGCCTGCTTCCGCACAGATGCCGCAATTTCCTCGCATGCATCGGCCCAGGCATCCCCCTCCAGGTTCTGCAGCCAGTCGCAGGCGTCGCTCTTCTCTTGTTCCTTGCTCATACTTTCGTCCTCGTGTGCTTGGCGATGAACTCAGCAGCCTCTGTGCTCAGCTGCTGGCCGCCGATTCCGTTGGTGAGGTGGGATTTCATGCGCCGGATCAGGTCCAGGGCCTGCTGGTGGAACAGAGCTTCAGCAAGCTGCGCCTGGTAATGCGCGTGCGGGTTCGCGATCAGCTCGGTGATACCGCGCTGAACGGCTGATTCGTCGAGGGGCATGGAAGTTACCTCGCGCCGTAGTGGCGCAATGGCATGGAGTGGGGTAGGTTCGGATGGCCCGGCATAGGGCCGGATCAAGGAGAAATGGGTGGCAGTGAAGGAACCGACTGATCCAGAGCTTCAGACAAGCCTCTTCATCGCATATGGATTGCTCGTCATAGCATTCATCAGCCCTATGCTGGCGCTTATGTTGCCGATGCCGCCATTCAAAGGGCTTGAGCTTGGCGGTTGGTTTAGTCGGAGCGGGGCGGTCACGACTGTGTTTGCCCTCCTGGCTGAGTCTGTGCTTATTAGGGCGAAGCTCTCCATCACACCAGTTGGGTGGGGGTGGGGCGGCCTCCAAGAGCAACGAGATCGGTTTATTCCGAAATTCAATGCGCCGGAGCTAACGGTGTTCTGCCTGACGATCGTGGGGACCTTGATATGGGCCTACGGGGACCTGCCGTTCACCTGGCTAAGCCAGGACTAGTCGCCGCACATGCAGTCGATCAGGTCTTCCGTTTCGGAAAAGTCTAGGTCGAGCGGTATCTGCCGCCTTAGTTGGTCTGCCATCCAAGCCAAGGCGCGGTAGTTGGGTCGGTCCTGGCGGAAGACTTGGCCCGAGCGATCCTCGGCCTCGATCCACCACTTGGCGCATTGCGGGTTTTCCACGATAGCGCGGATGATCTTCTCGGGCTTTTTCAGGAAGCAGAGGTCGCAATTGCCAAGGTCGGAATCGATACCGAGGTCGAACAACTGGCGCGCCCAAAAGCTGTTCACGTC
Source organism: Pseudomonas sp. RW407 (assembly GCF_003176655.1). NCBI lineage: Bacteria > Pseudomonadati > Pseudomonadota > Gammaproteobacteria > Pseudomonadales > Pseudomonadaceae > Pseudomonas > Pseudomonas sp. RW407. The sequence goes on from NZ_QGSL01000088.1 coordinate 1,096,583, forward strand.
CGCCTTGAGCACCCCTGCGTGGTACATGGGGGTGACGTTTTCCCAGCGGTTGGAGCCTTTCTCGTTGGCCGCCATCATCCGGTGGTACCGCTTCGGCTCGTCAGCTCGGATGCCGATGATCGCGTCCCAGGAACTGTGGCCGAGGACGTCACGCATCCACCAGGTGGCCGCCTTGATCTTCATCCGATCTGTGCACATTCGATTGGCGGGGTTGGGAAGAATTGGCGGCTCTTCTTTCTCTTCGCGGCGGTAGTCGGCGTAGTAACGGAGCATGAGATCGAATGGCTCGCCATTCCGTGACGCGGACTCGTAGGTGACTTCCTTCCAGCTCAGGCCTTGACCATAAACGCCGTCGAACTCCAGCCAGGTGATCGGCACTCCCCAGTGAAGCTGGCACTCGCGGATGAAGTCGAGCGTTTCCGGCCGTTCCTTTCCAGTATTCTGGAATGTCACGTGCACGTCACTGGGTAACTGTCCGCCGTGCCCTTCCAGGATGTGGTAGAGCATGAAGCCTGACGATCTCCCGCCGCTGAAACCGATCTGTGCCGGTCCAGTAATGTGATATGGGTTCATGGCTTTCTCCAGACAAAGCTCCGCCGCGGTGCAGCGGAGGGCGTGTGGATGGTTATCGGGGAAGGCGAGGCGCGGAAAGGCCGTTGATCTCAACCTGCCGCACCCGCTTGCGCAGCCAGTCGGCATTCACGCCTAGGCCGCTTGCGATGTGCTGCCAGTCGTATCCGGAGCAGTGGAGTTCGTAGGCCAGGGCCAGCTCGGAGTTACCGAGCCGGCCGTAGGGCTCACTGCTCATGACGGGCTCGCTGGATCTGATATTCATCGATGATCCGTAGGACCGTGGTGGTGGAGGTCTCGGCCCGCGTGGCGATTTGGGCGATAGTCAGGCTTTCTGCACAGAGCTTCCGGATAACCGGTGCGAGCTTGGATCGCCTAAGCTTCCCGGCGTCCACGCATGCATTACGGGCCTTCTCGCCGATCACACGCTGCTGAGCAGTGGAGTGCCGAATCTCGATACCGTGCTCAGCCGCGATACGCTTGATGCGGCTGGAGTCCATGCGTAGGTCCATCTTCATGGCAGTGATGCCGGCTCCATTCTCAGCCAGCTCGCGAATCCTACGTACCGCCGCAGCCACTCGGTTCTCTTCCGGGCTGGAGAGACTGCTACCGGAAAGGATCAGGTCATTGCGGTTCCACTGGTACGGCTGGTCTAGACGCTGTTCGATTCCCGGGATGACGTGAATTTCGCCACCCGCCGCCAGGTACTGCTCAACCTGGCCGGCCAGTTGCTCCCGCCGATCTTCCAGAGGATGACGTGTGCGGTAGTCGATGGGGATCATGCTCATGCCGCGTCGTCCTGGGCCGCTTGCGGCTCCTGATAGGCTTCCGCATTGCCAGGCTCAACCCACTGGTATTCCACGCCTTCCAGGCGCTGCCAGAGGGCATTGCGGGCCGTGCTGACGGCTGCGAAGTCGAAGGTCTTGATGCGCTCCCAGCTACGGGTGTTGAAGGCGAACTCCAGCATGTCGCCCTTGGCCTTCTTGGCATCGTTACTGGTGCCGCCGTGGTGCTTGTTCAGCAGCTCCACAATCTCGTCCAGGGCGATTTCCTTCATGCGCCTCTCTTTCTGCCAGCGTGGTTCGCCGTCTTCTTCGAACAGTTCAGCGTTGTCCCGAGTGGTGTCGACGCCCATGTGCTGGCCGCCGAGGTTCAGGTACTCAATGTGCGGCAGGAAGTCCTTGAAGGAGGGGTTGGCGAACTGCTTGCCGTCGATCTTGGTGCTGCGGTCCTTCAGAACCGTGGCGGTGCGCCAGACCTGCGGAGGGCTGGTGGTGATGTCCATCTGCTTCTCCATCAGGATCAGGATTGACGGCTCGTAACCGGTCTCGCCCTCGGCCTTCATCTTCACGCCGGTCTTTTCGAGGTTCTTCTTGCCGTCTTCACCTTCGAAGAAATCGTACTCGTAGCCGGCACGGCCGCACAGGATGATGTGGCAGTTGCTGTTCACGTAGCGGTCGGTGAAGCGGCGCCATTCCTGTTTCAGCCACGCCCAGTCACTGAATTCCAGGCCACGCTTGCGACCGCGGCGCTTGGCATACTCATCGCAGAGGCCGGTCCAGAAATGGCTGATGGAGTCGATCAGCAAGAAGGCGCCCTCAGCCTCGGCCTCGTCGATGGCGGTCAGCAGGTCCACGAATGCGCGAGTCTTGGCTACGAACAGCGGAATGCCAGCAGCGTCGAAGCGCGGCTTTACCCAGTCAGAGCCGGTTTCGGTGTCGAGGAACATCACTGGCTTGTCGCCACCCGGCAGGCTCTTGGCTCGCATGTGCTCGACCATGCCGATGGCGATCTCGGTCGCGGTGAAGGTCTTGCCGTCACCGGCGAAACCCATGATGCCGGCCTTCAGGTAGGCCTGGGTGTTCTCAGCTTTCTTGAAGAGTTTCATGCGTACAGGTCCTTTGCCGCGCGGCGCGCAGCTGGTAGAGGGATGGTTACTGGCCGGTGGCTTTGGCGATGGCGGCTCTGGCATAGAGGATTTCCGATTCAAAGGCGATCGAATCATCCTCTCCGAGATCCAAAAGATGCTCGGCAATGCAGAGCTTCTTCTCAGCATCGATCAGCGCCTCCAGCAGATCAGGCGCAGCAGCGATCAGGCGCGCATTGGCTTCCTGCTGCTCTTGTCTTTCGGTAGGCCCGCAAGCTGCGACTTCTTGTAGAAGGCCGCCGCCAATGCGAGCCTCAACGTACTTGGTGTAGCGTTCATGCCCATTGACGAACCACGGGCCAGGCGTATGGCTCATGCTGTTCTCCAGGTAGAAGGGAGGGGAAGGCGCTTACGGCGCCACTCGGCCAAGTCGTCCGGGCGTAGAAAAGGGCGCTCCGGGCCTTGGCTGCCTGGGTTTTTCACACCTGGCACTATCCGGCTGATCCAGTCGCAGATATCCGGTTTACCGGCCCGCTGCGCTCGGGTGCGTGATTGGGTACTGAGGCGACTCGATGCTGTACCGCCCCGTGATGGAGTCAGCGAACTCGATGGCCTTGAAGAACAGGAGCATGGCGACGATGGCGAGGATCAGGCCGTTGCGGAGGGCTTTTCTGAGCATGGCTATTCCTCCTTCCGATAGAAGCCAAGGCGATTCAGGGCTGCCTCAAGGTCGTAGCCGGTGGCGTCTTTGTCGACCTCGCCAAGCAGCATCACGACGAACTTCTTGCCGCGTTCTGGCTTGAAACCGAAGGTGAATTTCTGCCCGGTTTCTTCGCCCCAGCCGATCTTCGTGAAGCTGTTGACGAAAGTAGCGTCGCCGTCGAAAAGCTGAACTCCGTTCATGGCGTCACCATCCCCACAAAAGCCCAGGCGAAGGCCAGAACGCTGCCCACGAAAAAGGCCGCGAAGATGATGGTCTTGGCGGCCTTGGTCAGGTCGATGGTGATTGTCATGCCGCCTCCTGCGCTGCTACGTACAGCCGGTAGATCTCGTCTTCCTTCGCGCTCACCAGGTCTCCAGCGATATCGCGCACCTTGTCGTTGCCGATGAAGCAGCGCATGAGCCGCTTGGCTTCGCTCAGGTTGTTGGCTTCGAGCGCGACGATGAGCTGGCCGAGGTTGCATTCGTGGTCACTCGGAATCGCGTCCTCGGCGGCCTTCTGGAGCTTGATGGCGAGCACGTCGGCCTCCAGCACCTTCTTGCCGGCCACCCTGACGAATCCCTTGTTGATCAGGTCATCGACGCAGACGAAGTGGAGGTTTTCCCATTCGCTGCTCTCAGACCAGGAAGGTGAATCGTCAGGAAGCATCGCGTCATACGCCGCCTGGGCGCGTTGGAGTTTGGCGTTCATGGCTTCCTCCTGGGAGAGAAGGTTTTCGTCAGCGCAGCATCGACTGAGAAGCCTCTGCGGAGCAGGGCTCGGGCGACTACGGCGCGGTATTTGTGGGAATGGCTGGCCTGGCGGAACAGGCCGAGGTAACTGTTGGCGAGCGTGCGTATGTCTTCATCGGGCGCCGCAGCGATTCTCCTGTGAGCCTCGGCAACCGTTCGCGAGCGAGTGGTGCGGCACCAGGGTTTGATGACGTGACCGACGAAGTCCACACCCCGATCTACCGGCTGAAGAATCGTTTTCGAAGGATTGAGCCGGGCGCCCAGGGTTGGCAGGAAGGCCTCGATCTCTGCCTTCCAGGCGTTCAGTTGTTGCGGTGATTCGTGCAGCAGCACCATATCGTCGACATACCGGATGTAGTGCTTGGCGCGAATCTGGTGCTTCACGAACTTGTCGAGATCGTTGAGGTAGATGTTCGCGAAGAACTGGCTGCTGAGGTTGCCGATGGGCAGCCCGAGATGCGCCGGCTGCGCGGTCAAGCGCTTGTGCTGCGGCACTTCGCGGAACAGGTGCTTAGGGCTCCGCGTCTCGTAGTCGGTGCGCGGGTCGTGCCAGAGGATCTGCAAGGCCAGCGACTGCCACCATGGATCGTCAATCAGACGGGCGATCTGGTCGTTCAGTACGCGCTTGTCGATCGAGACGAAAAAATTAGCCAAATCCAGCTTCATTCCGAAGCATGGACGGCTCCAGTTCTGCGTCACGCTCCGTATCTTGCTTTCGAGCCGCTCGGCGGCGTACAGGGTGCCGCGGCCGGGAATGCAGGCGCAGCTGTCGACGATGAAGGTAGCTTCGATTCGCGCACCGACGTGGTTGTACAGCAGGTGATGCACGATGCGATCGCGAAAGTCGGCAGCCCATACCTCTCTTGCCTTGGGCCGCGTCACCACGAAGCAAATCGACTTGCCAGGGGTGTAGGTTCCGGCCTGAAGGTCTTCGTACAGGCCGACCAGGTTCTCTTCCAGGCTTTCCGCGAACTTCAGCGCGCTGGTCGTATTGCTCTTGCGCCGACGGCAGTCGTAGTAGGCCTGAACCAGATCTTCGAAAGGAAACATCATCGCAACTCCTGATTCTGCGGACGGGGCGGACGCGGAAGCTGTTGTTCTTGTTGTTGATGTTCGTGTTGCCGTCGTTGAAGTTCACGTTGAAGGCGTTGTTGGAGGAGTACTGCGACCTATCTCGCTATCTACGTCGCCCAGCCGATTGCTCAGCCGAGAAACTGCGCCGGACCGTTCCAGTCGTTCCTGATGGTTTCCGTGGTGCGCATGGCGGTGCCCGAAGGCAGCGGCGAGACCAGATTCAGCGCGCAGGCGCGGAGGCCTTGACCTTCACGCAACGGGCGCGGTTGCGAACTTTCCTTTCCAGGCATTTGCCTGTTTGCCGATGGAGGCAGTGAGTTGCATAGCTGCAGCATGTTGCTTGAGGCTGATGAAGCGCTTGTTGGCGAGAGCGCGGAGCAGGTAGTTCACCATCCATACGCTTTCTAGCAATTGGTTTAGGTGAGCGACCTTGTCCTTCGCCATGTTTGCTCTGCCGATCAGCACCATGATCTGCAGTACCTCATCGCGGAGCTTGGAACCAACAACCTGCTTCAGATCACGCGGGATGTTGCGGACCAGATCAAGGGTGAGCCCAAGTAGCTCTTCGGCTGCCTTGTGAATCGCCAGTTCGGTGTGAATCGCCATCCTGGCACCCCCATGGATTGAATGACTGAATTACCGAAGAATTCTGCGGACGGGGCGGACGCGGAAGCTGTCGTCCTTGCCGTCGATGGTCGTGGTGCCGACGTTGAAGTCCACGTTGAAGGCGTAGTAGGAGGAGTACTGCGTACTGCTCCAGTGCCAGCCTTCGCTGAAGACCTCCGGGGCATTCGCCCAGGCCAGCATCAGCTCTGCCTGGGCTGGAAGGTAGAAGTCGCTGTGCCCGTCGATGGTGATGCCTGCGGCATACTCCGCAGCCGGATGATCACCTTCCTCGATCAGCACTCTGGTGTTCGCCAGGCCATCCCATTTGCTGGTCGCCTTCGAATCCTCTCCGTGGGCGCCCCACTTGAGCTTCGTATCGCTCTCGGCCTTCGCCACGATGAGATCGTAATCGGGATGACCATCGCGACCGCGCATGACGCCAAGGTAGATACCTCCTTGCTCGGGCCATTCGGTGCCGATGGCGGGCCGGGTTCCTACTGCAGAGGAAGCAGCCTCCAGGGCTTCTTCTCTCAGCATCTGGAGCATCAGCGCAGCGAACTCCACTTTATCGGTGGCGATATCTGTGTTTCCGGACTTGATGATGACAGTGGTCATGTCGACTCCTGAAGAAAAGAGCAGGCGGCCGGCGCTACTCGGCAAGCATCTGGTCTGACCGTCGAGGGGCTACGGTCCCGCGAATCGCCTGCAAGAAGGGATTGAAGGAATGGATCACTGAATGATGAGGCTGCGGACGGGGCGGACGCGGAAGCTGTAGTCCTTGTTGATGATGTCCGTGCCGCCGGCGCCGAAGTCCACGCTGAAGGCGTCGTAGGAGGAGTACTGCGAACTCGACCAGTACCAGCGATCCTGGAATCTGCCGATCTCGCCAGCATGCTTCGCCGCGAACAGAAGGTTCAGTTCCAGGGCGGAAGGGATGAATACGCCATCGCCGATCTCCACAGCCAGCTTGGCGATGGGGCTGCCGGCCTCGACCATCGCGCTAGTGTTTGCAGCACCGTCGCGGAAGCTTTTGGCGCCTTCGACGTTGACGCCGTACTCGCCCCATTTACCGGTGAATTCCCGTTCAGCTCCGATGTCGATCAGGGCTCTCTCGAAGCCGTTCAGCCAGTAGCGGGCACTGAAAATTCCGTCGGCCAGCGGTTGACCGATTTCCGGAAGTTCATCCGCAAGAATAGTGGTAATGACCTTGGTCATGGTGTGCTCCAGAAGGACTGAATGATTGAATCAGTGGAGGATGAGAATCTTGCGGACGGGGCGGACGCGGAAGCTGCCGTCCTTGAGGCCGATGTACGTGCTGCCGCCGAGGAAGTGCACGGGGAAGGCGAGGTCGGAGGAGTACTGCGAGCTGGTCCAATACCACTCGCTCTCGTCCAGGTCGCTCAGATACCCCTGCTGCTTGGCGAACATCATTTGGTGCGATTCGAGCGCCGAGGGGATGACGGCGCCGAGGGCCAGAACCTTGGCCGCCAGCTCGCTTCCCGCTTCAGCCATGGCGCGAGTGTTAGCCTCGCCGTCGCCATGGTTGGTATCGACACTCTTCCCGCGCTTACCCCATTCGCCTTTGATCTCAGCGTCGGCGCCGAGAGCAACCAGGGCGTATTCGGAATTGCCGTACCACTGGCGGGCGAAGAGGGTGCCATCAGCAAAGGGCTGGCCAAAGGCGGGGAGTTCGGATGCTTTGATCGATGCAGGGATCATGTCGGGTTTCCTTTGTGGTTTGGGCGGTGCGCGCTTTCGGCTGCCGGCGATGCGTCGGCATGCGAAAGAGGGCGGAAAGAGAAAGCCCGTGCGGTGTCACGGGCTTTCGGCGCGGTTGAGGCTTGTTGGCGGGACGCTATGCACCGGATTGCAGTGGCGCCCGGTGGTACATCGACCGAACCAATGCCGGCGCACCGGCTTTCCGGTGGATCGGGTAGGCAATTCAGGTTGCGCCGATTCCGGCGGCGCAAACGAAAGCAACACCCCGATCAGGATGATCAGAAGCATGGTGGTTCCTCGGGGAAAAGAAGCCCGGCGAACCGGGCTAAGAGGTGGCGTCCTTGCCGGGGAAGTCAGTCGACACGTTCGGAGTAAGTGCCCCATGCGGCTTCTTGCTCGAACCATTCGCCCTCGGCCATCTTCTTCGGCCAGCCGGGTGATCCCTGGTTCTGCAGCCAGTAGCGCTCGAACTGCTCCAGCTCTTCTTTGCGCTTCGCCACGTACTCGGAAACGGTGATGCTCATGCTGTTCTCCTGTCTTAGGTATGGAGCCATGGGGGAGCGGTCTGCGTGGGCGTCCCCAGCTTTCGCGATGGCTGCTTGCGTTCCACCTGGCATCGGCCTGATTACAAGTCAGGTGCCTGGCTACTCACTTGCAGACCGCTCCCCTCACGACTCCAAGGTTTGATGCGCCCTGGCTGGGCCAGGGGATCGGGTTCAGTCCAGTCCGGTTTCCGGCGGCGCCTCGCGGAAGACGGCGGCGATGCGCTCGAAGGCCTGGGCCATTTCCTCGCGCCGCTCCTGCGATTTCGGCAGCCAGAAGGTGACGGCGCTGCGGTCGTCATCCGCCGGCGGGTGGTGCAGGCGCTCGCTGCTGTGCAGGATCAGCTGGGCGGCGTGGTAGACGATGCCGGTGTTCGATTCCTTCGCCACGGTGATGACCTCGCTGGTCAGCTCCTGGCTGTAGACGTTGATGCGCATGGCGTTCCTCCTGTTGTCATCCCGCTGCACCCGGTCGCCCAGGTGCAGAAGTGATGCTCTCGGGAGCCCCTGCCGTCGGCAGGGCGGCGGATTAGGCCTGGAGCTGCGCAAGAAGGCGCGGCACCTTGCCGACCTGGCCGGCGTGCTCACGGGCGCTGACCATGGAGGCAACGCGCATGCCGAGCGCTGCGCTGGCGTGCTGTGGGTAGCCGGTCTTCAGCATGCGGATGCGAACGTGGTTCGCATCGCGCGCAGTGGCCACGCACAGCTTGACCTGCAAATCGCGGCGATCGAGTTCGCTCAGGATTGCCGCCTGGGCCTTCTTCGCGCCCCAGGTCTCGGCGGCAAACTCAAGGTCGTGCAGCTCGTAGGTGGTCCAGTTCTCAAGCGAGTACATGTCGCCGCGCTCGATGGCGTTGATCATGCGGCGCTGAAACTTCAGCTTGGTCTCGTCCATCTCGGTTCTCCCTTCTGCTGCGCCCTGCGGGCGGTTGTCTTCCCGGATGCGCCTCTGGTGGAGGCGCATCGAGGAAATCGGGTGGCGGTTGGATGGATACGCCATCCGCAGAGCCGCCGTGCGCCCTGGTCGGAGCCGACTCGTGGTGCGGCGCTACCGCACCCTCTGCTACACCCCGGTTGCGATCCGGGAATTCAGGCGGCGGCGTTCGAGGTATGCCATCCGCGGTTGAAGGCGCCACGCAGCCGGTTGTAGATACGCGCCCGCTCAGTGCGATCCAGCCCGCGCGTCTCGGCAAAAATGAATTGATCGACCGGCTGGCAGTCATACGGCGTCAGCATCAATCCGGCCTGTTGATATTTGGCCCCAAGCTCGAACATGGACTGTTCGTCGGCGGTCATCGCAGCGTTCATTGACCTCTCCTGTTCCGGTTGTCATCCCAAAGCGCCCTCGGGTGAAGGCGCTTCAGTGATGCTTCCCGCCGCGCTCAGCAATCTGGCGTCTTGCGCGGCGTCATGTCCTCACCACTGCCGATAGCAGCTCGGACTCGATGTGTTTGGCCTTGGGCTTCCCTCGCCGCGCCTTCAATCGGCTTACGGAGCAGGTCATGGGGGACTAGGGGTGATCTCGCGGGTTCGCTGCAGCCCGGCGGCCTGGTGATGTGGGCAGCTGCTCGCGAGGTGCCGATCCGAACATCGGCTGGGCTTGTTACTGCATGGGTGGGTTCCTCCTATTGGTTGTGTTCACCGCAAGCCTTTGCATGGCCTGTCCGCTTTGCCCGGGAAAGCGCCAATTCATGGCCCGAGCAGGGAGCGTTAGCAGTGCAACCCTCAGCCCGCTTTGCGCTATCTGCTCAGTGTCCTGAGCTGAGGGAGCGCGCCGCCTGGCGTCGAGCTGGCCGGGGTTACCCGGCATCAGCAGTCGTGTTTATCCACCGTCGCTCGCCACGCTGTTCTGTGGCGTCGGGACTGCGGTGGGGTCTGCGTTGTTAAAGAGCGTTCCGGCTTCGCCGAGGCATCTCTGCCTTGCCCCGAGGGGCCTGCCAGCGCGGTGGATTGCGTTGGTGTGTAGAGAAATTAGCAATCGCTAAATTACTTTGCAATAGCAATTGCTAAATATTTTCTCACGCCCACAAAAAAGCCCGCACTAGGCGGGCTCAGGATTCGGTGTCAGGCGGGGAGGGGCGGCGCTGGAGCGAGTTCAGCGCCGGGGCGGGGCGGTCGTCAGCTCAGTAGAGAGCCGGGAGGGAAGGATAGGCAGAAACGAAAAGCCCCGCGGGTGCGGGGTTAATTTTTTGCCGGGCGCGCCTGGATTACCGGTTGTGGTGCTGGATTCGATTGAGTCTTGGTATAGAGGCCGTGCTGGATTCCGCTATCGATATCGAAGTTGTCTTTGATTACCTCAAAGAACTGCCCGTCTCCATGCTCGAATTTCCTAAAGATCGCGAATGCAACCAGGTCAGCGAGCTGGATCAGGCGAGAGGCTTTGGAATCCAGAAATACGGGGACTTCAGCGTAATTCTTGGTTTGGCCTTGGCTATGCCCGGTATGCTTGAATTCGCGCGCGAGCGTCTGGATTCTGCGCTCAGTACTGCTCTTATCGAAAAGCATAATTCCGCGTTGGGGGTCGCCATGCTTGGCATAGAGCCTGCGAAGGAAAAGATCGAATCGCATCGAAAGCTTCTCAAACGCATGTTCTACGGGATCTGCCCCGGCAAATCCTTGCTTATCGATCACTGCTGCGAAGAGACGTACATGCTTGCTGGTCAGGCTGACAGCGAGCGAGTCCTTGATTGCCTGAACCCTGTCCGCAAGCGGGAATTGCTTCCAGCCATCCCTGCCTGACCGCATGGGAGATCCATGGAGCTCAATGTCGTAAGGAGCAGCAGGCTTGAAGCGTTCTGCAATCTTATTGAGCTCAGTCTCTATCCAGTGAGATTGCCGCTCAAAGACACTGACCCCGCCGAGCACGAAATAACGTTGCTGTGGATCGGCAACGCTTCCCGATTCGTCAAGGTACAGTAGATGCATCCATGCCTCCAAAGGAAAAGGCCGCGCAATGCGCGGCCTTTGGAATTAGGTAAGCCGGGCAGGGTAGAAACCCCGACGCACTGCAAGAAGGTCAGCGCTCCCGACTCATGCCGCGAAGTATAAGCGTCGTGATGATGACGTCAATGCTTTTCTGCAAAAAACGCTTGGCGTTGTCGCATTTTTTGTTGTAGGCAGCTATCGCCATGTGCAATCGATTGCACCGCTCCATCGTGGCGCCGAGGACCTAGCGCAGCGCTAGCCATGCCACGACTGTGATGGCGATCAAGATCACGATCAGCCACCCGCCGAAACCAAGGTTTGTGGTTTCGGTCTTCTGCCCGCCGCCTTTCGCGTAGAGTTTCGACGCAGAAAGGCCGGTGCCGGGAATGCCTGCGGTCATCCGTGTACCTTTTTTACTCAGGTTGGCGGTGAGCCCCTTCTTGCCAATCGACGCGCTCACGCCGCTCTTACTGACGTTCACCCGAATTCCAGGTGCGACCTTGAAGCTCTTCCTGAATCTGATCGCCATGACGGTGCTCTCCGCTCACTCCCCCATGATCTGCCTATAGCGGCGCTGGTATTCGTCGTAGCTCAGGCCAGTTTCGGCGTTCAGCTTTTCGAGTTGCTGCTGTTGCCATTGCTCGCGAGATACTAGGGCTGCCGGCTGACCTGTCGTGCTTGCAGTGGGAGCAGGGCGAACGGTTCGCTCATATGGCGAAATAGGTGCTGTCCCGCCGCGGGTAAACCTAGTCACTGTGCCATCCGGCCCAAGCTGAATTCCCACGCTCTGAATTTCGGTACCGATCCCCATGAATCCGGTATTCACGTAGGACCAGCCGAGTGTTCGATTGCCGTCAGAGTCGAGCGTCTCTGAAATTGGATTCCCGAAGAGGGCAACCAGGTCCTGCCGGTCTGTCTTCCCAGGAATGACCTGCTGCATCTGCGCATCGGTGATTCTCTTTCCAACGATGGCGCAGCTCGTCAGAAGAATTGAAGCCATGATGGCGATGGCTAGGGTGCGCATGGCGACCTCCTTGTCTTATGAGCTAGAGCTCGACATACCTGGTCGACTTCGAGATGGCCCCCATGAAGTGGATCTTCTCTATGTCGGTTTCGGCGATCGTTAGGGGCGGATGAGCATCGTTCACGCTAAGCAAGCGAACCATGCCATCTCTCGCGTACATGAAGACCTTGATCATGGACTGGCCATTCGTCGTCCTGACCAACACCTCATCCCCGGCGACGTAGGGTTTGTTTGGCTCAATGATGACGAACTCGCCGCTGCGTATCCTTGGCTCCATGCTGTCGCCGACGACCTTCAACGCATAGGCGTTTGGGTCATCACTGCTGATCCTGATATACCCGTCCCCGTGGCCAACGGGGTAATCCAAGGCCTCGAAATAGCCATCCGTTCCCAACTGCGCCATCCCTACGACTGGAACCAATCCGTCCTTAACTGCCATCGGCGCGCCTTCCACGTTCTGGAAATGCTGAAGGGCGCCTGAGATCCTGACGAACTCGCCATCAATGGCGTCTCCGTCCAGCCTGGAAAGGGATCCAGGCGGTAGACCGATCTTCTTCTCCATGTTGCGTGCAGCGCGCTCCCCGAAGTTCCTGGTGCCGTTCAGCAACTGAGAGATATAGGAGGCGTTCAGGTCATGCCTGTTCGCAAATTCTGCCTGCGTGAGGCCGCCCATCAGGCGTTTAAGGGCCTCAACTCGTAATTGGTTCATGTCCATCCGTTGATCGTCGCAGCCAGTTAGCAAACTGTAAATTACGGTTTGCTATTGCCTGTGCCATTAGCAAACGCTAATCTTGCTCCAAGAAAAGGAGGCTCAAATGAACCTACTCGAATACATGAAGCCGCTGTCGCGCGAGGAGCTGGAGGATTTCGCTGCTCGCTGCAAGACCAGCGCCGGGCAAATCAAACAGGTCGCCTACGGCCATCGCCGGGCAAGCGCTGCGTTGGCAATCGATATCGACCGGGAAACCAAGGGGGCGGTTAGCTGCGATCAGCTGCGCCCGGATATCGACTGGGCGTACCTGCGCAGTCGTCAGCCGTCCGCTGCCTAGCCGACAGCCTCACGAATTCATAGGAGCGCTCCATGAACGAACTCCAAGTCCAGATTGCCAGCCAGGCGTATGCCGATGCCGTTCGTGAAATGGCCACGGTGCCTTGCAGTGGTGAAGAGCTGAAAGAGAAGGCCGCCCACGTAGCGCAGGCACTGGTGGACGGCCTGCGGCTTATTTCTGAAGCGACCGGTAGTGCTCTGTGAGCCCCTTGTACATCGCGACCAGGAAAGCAGCGGCGTTTGCTCCAGACGCAGAGCTCACTCCCTTTGTACGGAAAAGATCGCCCCCTGCAGAGGAAATCAGAGCGACCAGCGCTTCGTGTGCAGCCTTTTCTGGATCGACAACCGGATCGGAAAGCTTGGTGATTTCGACGCTCATGTCGGGCCTCCGCGGCCTTCGTTGTGTGTGGAAGCAAAACGATAGCACGGAGCGCCTGACGCCCATTGAGACCGGTCATTTGCGGCGCGCCGCAAGCCGGGTGACCGCATGGTTGAAGGCTGTCTTTCCTGCGTCATCCAGCCGGTCTTGCACCAGTTCTGAGTAGTGATTGAACGCCGGCCAGACCTTGAACTGATAGGTCAGCGGCAGTGAGTGAAGTAGGGCGGCAAGCGCGCAACGAAGCGCGAGCACTTCGCCCTGGAGTTCGGAGAGGTCGGCCATGGGGAAATCCCTGTCGGTTGATCGAGTGATGACAGGCTACGAGCAGGAGCACAACGTGGAAACGTCCAGCCTTCGACATACCCAGACGCGCGACCAGGTTCTGGTGGCCTACGCCGCGGACCAGATCGCGCGCACCAGCCTCAGTACGGATGACTTCGCCCAGGCGTTGAGCCGTGCCTTGCATGATCGCTGCCCGACCAAGGCTGCAGAGAAGGGCGTGCCGGATTTCGAATCAGACCTCTTGTGCGCCAACCCTTCAGAGTTCCTGAAGGCCGGCGGCCGCTGGCTGAAACGTGTCCAGCGCCTTCTGGATGACCAGGAGATTCCGGCCTGGGTGGAAGAGGCCTGGGTGGAAGCCCTTGAGCCCGAATGGCGGGAGCGCTGCATCAACGAACTGGCGTCCCGCTACGGCCTGATCGGTGCCCGCTCCGAGGGTGTCAATGGCTGCCCGGTGAGCGCCTTCGGCCAACTGGTCGCCGGCCTTGGAGAGGCCGTGGAGCGCTGCAGCGCCGTTCTGGCTGACGGGAAGATCGACGAGCAGGACGTGCCGGAACTCCCGGCTGCTATCGACCGCCTGCGACTGGTCGAGTCGAAGAGCTTCGAGATGCGCCGCCGCATGGAAAACGAACTGGCCATCCACGTTGGTGGCCGGCCGTTCCGCGTGGTCGGCTGAATTACAGACACAAAAAAGCCGGGATTGCGGCCCGGCTGATTCGATAAAGCTGTGAACGGGATGAATCATGACAAACGTAGTCCAGATTGACAAGTCCAGGGGGTTTACCCGAATGGACAACAGCCTGATGGAGTCGCTGGCCAAGGTCGATTTGCCTGCCCGCGAGTTCCGGGTTCTTTTCGCAATCAGCCGGCAGACGATCGGTTACCAGGTCGAGGCGAAGCGCCTTACTGCAGACGAGATTGGCGCACTGACCAACATGCGCCGGGACGTGGTTTCCAAGGCGATCAGCCACCTCCTCGAGCGTCGCATCCTGTTCCGTATCGGTGGGAGCCGCGGTGAGCTCGGCGTATCGCCCGCCAACGAGTGGGTATTCCACGAAGAGAAGAAAAGCAGTCTCAGTGAGACCAAATCGTCTCACTCGGACAATGTGGTCTCACTGAGCGGTAATGCGAGTGAGACCAAAATTGCTCACTCCCTTCTCTATACAAAGAAAAAAGATCTACCCCCTGAAACTGTTCCTTCGGAACAGATTTCCGCCCCCCAAGGGGCTGCTCAGTCCCCCATCGAAAAACCGAACGGGGTTTCGTTCGATGGCGAGGAGTTCCACGTCGAGCCAGCCCTGATCGCCAAATGGACTAGCGCCTACGCCCCGGTTGACGTGGAGACCGAAGTTTCCCGGGCTGCCGTCTGGGCTGCCGCGAATCCTCGCAAGGCGAAGAAGAACTGGCGCATGTTCCTGGTCAAGTGGTTGGCGAAGAGCGCCGACAAGTCCGTGAGCGAGTCGGGCGTTCCTGTCGACAAGATCATCGACCTGTACCACCGCGTTTGCCCGAACCTGCCGGCGGTATCCGTCGCCAACGACAAGGTTCTCCGCGCCCTGATCGTCGAGCGCTGGAACGAGAGCGACAAGCACCAGGCCAGCCCGCTGTGGAAGACCATCTTCGAACGTGCCAATCGCCTGAGCCAGGTCTGGTATCGCGGCGCCAACGTTGTGCCGCGCCTCGAAGTGATCTGCTCGCGTGCCGTGTTCCGCCAGTTGGAGGAGCAGGCATGATCGAACTTCACAGCCTCGAAGCGGAGCACGGCGTGATTGGCGCCATGCTCAAGCAGCCGCACCTGATCAGCGTCATCGCCGACGAGCTTTCGCCGGATGCGTTCGCCTACTCCGTCAACGCCGAGCTGTATCGCCTGATCCTCGATCTGGAATCGGCCGGCACGCCGGTTGACATCATCACGCTCGGAGAAGCCAGGGAGTGCCTTTCGGACGAAACGCGCACGATGGCCTATGCCGGCGAGATCATGCTCAACACGCCGAGCGTGGCCAACGCCAAGGAATACGCCCGTATCGTTCGTGAGCGCGCCATTTCCCGCCAGATCGCAGACGCCGCCAGCGGGATCGAGCAGATCGCCCACGAGAACTGCTCCATTGAGGACAAGATCGCCCAGGCGCAAGCCCTGGTGCTCAGCCTGGATGCGGGCGGCGCTGATGGTGAGTGCCAGATGGTGGGAGACATCC
The DNA here is from genome assembly GCF_003176655.1 of Pseudomonas sp. RW407. Taxonomy (NCBI): domain Bacteria; kingdom Pseudomonadati; phylum Pseudomonadota; class Gammaproteobacteria; order Pseudomonadales; family Pseudomonadaceae; genus Pseudomonas; species Pseudomonas sp. RW407. The sequence continues at coordinate 1,112,263 of NZ_QGSL01000088.1, forward strand.
TGCGCGACCATGTCGAGGTGCTTCAGGAGCGCCATGACCGCGCGCAGAAAGGCGACACGATGGATGGCTTGAGCACCGGCATTCCCGACCTTGACCAGTACATGCAAGGCCTGAAGCCGGGGCAGATGATCGTTGTCGCTGGTCGTCCTGCGATGGGAAAAACCACCCTGGCAATGAACATCGCGGCAGACGTGGCCATCAAGCAGAATAGGCCGGTTCTGGTGATCAGTCTCGAGATGACCAAGAGCCAGCTGATGGATCGCCTGATCGCTGCTGTCGGCGGGATACCCCTGCAAAACCTAAAGGACGGTTCCTGTACCCACAAGGAGTCGACCGAACTCGCTGCGGCCACCCTCAAGCTGCGCGACGCCAAGATCGCCGTGAGCGACGTACCGGTCATGACGATGCCGCGCATCCGCTCCATTGCCCGCCGGCAGAAGCACCGCATGGGCGACCTGGGCCTGATCGTCATCGATTACCTGGGCCTAGTGGAAGGCGAGGGTAAGGGGCGCGTGGATGACGTCACCACCATGTCGCGCCAGATGAAGCTGCTGGCCAGGGAGATCGGATGTCCGGTGCTCCCGCTCTGCCAGCTGAACCGCGGATGTGAGTCTCGCCCCGATAAGCGCCCGGTGCTCAGCGACCTGCGAGAGTCCGGCGCCATCGAGCAAGACGCGGACATCGTGATGTTCGTGTACCGGGACGAGGTTTATTTCCCGAACAGCGAGAAGAAGGGCATTGGCGAAATCCTGATCCGGAAGAACCGGGATGGGGAGATCGGCAGCGTCTTCACCGCCTTCCAGGGAAGCAAATCCCGATTCGTACCCCTGGCAAGTCACTACCGCGAACAGCCTGAGCAGAAGGAGGACTGGTGATGAAAGAGCGCCGGACCATCTACCAGCACCAGGGATACAAGCTCCGCTCGTACACCGAACTGATGTGGGCTCGACTCATGGATGCGCTGGATATTTTCTACCTCTACGAGCCTCACCTGCTCCAAGTCGAAGGCTGCAAGTACCTGCCCGATTTCTACTTGCCGTCGGCTGATATGTACTTGGAGGTCAAAGGCACGCGGCCGACCGACATCGAGAAGGCAAAAGCCGAACAGGTTCATACGACAACGGGGCGCCCCGTCGTGTTTCTGGTTTCCAGGCCGCAGAGCGACACCCGCGGATTCATGAATTGCTACCTGCTGGTTCCGCGCGATGACGAGTGGGCAGCCATGTCGCTGGATTGGCTTGGTCAGATTTTTCTGAAAGCAGCCGGCGAGTACGCATGGCACAGGGCGATTCTCTCGGTTCGCGAAAACATCCTGGATTGTCTGCGCCCGGCCAGCGAAGTCCTTGACGAGGTCCTGCTCGAAACGATGGGCAGGAGCGAAGCAGAGGACTGCCTCCGGCTTACCCACAAACGAACCAATGATGATCGCCGCTCGATTGACCGCGAACTGTCGATTTCAGATCGCGGCATCGCTTGGTGGCGAAACCGTTACTTCCCCACCGGGACTGGTCCCGCCGCATCGGCTTCGGCAGGAAGGAGGGCCTCCCAATGAAACGCTCCTGGAACGTCTTTATCCCTGGCCGCGCGCCATTCGTGATGATCCTGATGGAAGACTGCGATCCGCTGCAGGTCGTGAAGAGCATCTGGCCGGAGGCGAGCGTGCAATGAGCCGTAAGACAACCCTGGAATGCACAAAGCACGGCCTGCGCTTCGAGCAGTTCGACGACTGGCATGAGCAGAAGGGCGGGCCAGTGCCCGACTGCTACATCTGCGCGCACGAGAAAGCTGCTGCGCTTCGCGAGCAACTTCAGGTCGTGACACGGCAGCGTGACCTGCTGCTCGCAGCCATCGAGGTGAAGCTCAACGCCCCCGTGGAACCGGAGAGGAGCCTGAGCCATGACTGACAACCGCCACTTCGCAGATCCCTGGTTCTGGATGTGCGTCCACGAGGCAGTGGAATCCGGCTTCCTGAACGAATGGCTTCGCCTGACCGGAAATCGACTCCCTCGCAGCGAGATTGAACGCATGGTCGACGAGGCAACCGGCTACGGAGAGGACGTGGCTCGCCAGTTCCTCCAGCACGTGAAGGAGTTCATCTACGACACCATTCCGCACCCGGTGGAGGTAGCCAATGGATAAGCCCAGCCAGTTCTACCAAGCCAGCTACGGCGTCCACCTTCCCTACAACAAGCGCATGTGCTTCGGCTGCAACCAGGTGAAGCCCCGCGACAAGGCTCCGGCGTCCAAGGCTTGGCGCTGTGCCGATTGCAAGGCGAAGGCCAGGGAGGCGCGCAATGTCTGACTTCATTGATCGCCTCAATTCCCCAACAACGCAGGTATCTGACGGCCCCCTTCCCGGCAAGAAAGGCTGGGGCAAGGCTCCGTTTTGCGGGAACAAGGCCCACTTCTTCGAACTCATCTACGCCGACAGTATCGGCCCGCATGGGCGCGAGAAGTATTGGGTGGCTCTCTGTGGAGTGGATGCTGTCACCGCGGACAGAGTGCCGATGTTCGCGGCTGGCAGCTGGAAGCGCTGCAAGAACTGCGAGCGGAGGGCGAATCATGGCTGATCTCCAGCTCCGCACCGAATCCGACCGCAGGCGCCTGCTGGGCTTCATTTCCGGACTGGACCTGAGCAAGCCCCGCAAGGTGGCCATCAGCGAAGTCCGCAGCAAGCGCAGCGATGCTCAGAACCGTCTGCTCTGGATGTGGAATGGCGAGATCCAGAAGCACCTGCGCGAGTCGTTCGGCCAGATCGCCAGCTCAGAGGAATGGCACGAGATCCTGGTGGCCAAGCTCTGGCCTAGCCAGATCCACCCAGTAGAGCTACCAGATGGCACCAAGTACCGCGTCGGTCGCGCCAAGACTCGGACCTTCAACATCCAGCAGATGACGACCTACCTGGAGCTACTCGATGCGTACTGCGCCGAGCACCTGGGCCTGCTTTTGCCGCATCCGGATGAACTGATGATGGCCATCTACGGCGAGCGCAGGGGGAGAGCGGCATGAGCAAGTTCAAGGCGGGTGGTATCGATAAGCGCTCCAGAGACTTCATTGACACCATGCGAAAGCGTTACTTCCTGGATGAAGCTAGCGGCCGAGTCTGCTCGCATTTTTCGAACAGAGTTCTTGAAGGCTGGATTCTTGAGCCAAAGGAGGGCCAGGCTCGTTATCGCTGCCATAAGGTCTACTTCGATGGTAAGCAGCTGAGCATTCGCGAGCACCATTTGGTTTGGTTGATCACGCGCGGCGAATGGCCCGAGAGCGAAATTGACCATAAGGACCGCGACGGCCTCAACAATCGCCCTGAGAACCTTCGAATGGTCACTCACGCGATTAATGGCAGGAATCTCCCGCTACTGCGCAACAACAAGTCAGGAATCGCGGGCGTTCAATGGCGTCCTGATTTCTCACGCTGGGTTGCTCAGGTCAAGGTCAGGACTGGCGAAAAACAAAAGAGCATTTATCTCGGTTCGTTCGAGACGATCTTCGATGCAGCCTGCGCTAGGAAGTCCTACGAAGCAGCTAACGGATTCCGGAGCTGCGACTTCCAGCCCGAGCAGCAGAAGGCGAAGGAGGTGGAAGCGTGAGCATCTTCAAGCACGTCTGGTGGGCGGTTCGTCACGGTGCATGGAGCGCCGGCTGGGACCCGCAGTGGGGTAGTAAGCCCGATGATCCATTCATCTGGTGCAATCCGATGTACTACGACGGCCACCACTGCTACCTGCGCGTCGGCCACTTCTGGATTGGAGTGACCTACTGATGATTGAGAACACTTGCGAATGCCACCGCTGCATCCGGGAGAAGGGCCTGACCGGGGAGGGTGTTCTGAAGCTCCCTCTATCCGCTACGAAGATGATCCTTTGCCCGCTCTGTGGGAACAAGCGATGCCCGCACGCCAGTGATCACGGCCTACGGTGCACTGGGAGTAACGAGACAGGCCAGCCAGGGAGCATCTACCAATGAGCAACGTCCTGATCGAAGGCCGCTTCGTCGTCTGCGCTGCCTGCCGCTATGGCGACCTGATCGTCTGCGGCGCCCGCCACTACGACATGGTGATGCACTCCCAGCTTCGCCAGATTCGCGAGGACAAGCTGTTCGACTTCGAGGCGGTAGGTCGGGCTGAGCAGGGCTTTATCGACCAGTTCGGCGTCTTCATGAGCCGCGAAGAGGCATTCAAGGTCGCCAAGGCTGCCGGCCAGCTTAACGTGCGCCGGCTTAAGACCCCGCATCCCGACTCCACTGAGCTGTTCAGCGAGGACCTGTACTGATGGGTATCCAAGGCAAGCAGCCAAAACCTAAGCGCTGCCAGAACGCCGAGTGCGGCACCAAGTTCATCCCGCAGCGCCTGGGACAGCGCGTCTGTTCACCGGCCTGCGCCTTGGCCGCCAAGGACAAGCACCAGGCTCCGGCGAGGAAGGCGATCGCCGACCGCAACCGCCGGGAGATCAAGGCGCGGAAGGAGAAGCTGAAGAGCCACAGCGACTTCGTGAAGGATGCCGAGAAGGCGGTGCGCGACTACCGCCGCACCTACGAGTTGTCCATCGGCAGCGGCTGCATCAGTTGCGGGAAGTCGCAGGCAGAGGTCCAGGCGGCCCAGGGGTGGAAGACCGGCGGCGCCTTCGATGCCGGGCATTTCCTCGGTAAGGGAGCCCGTCCTGAGCACCGCCTGGAGCCCTCCAACATATGGCTTCAGTGCAAAGCCTGTAACGCCGGCTCCAGCAAGTACGCCAGGAAGGGGCTGACCGTTGCCCAGGGGTTCCGGGAGGGCCTGATCGAACGAATCGGCTTGGAAGCCGTAGAGGCCCTGGAAGCCGATCACCGTCCCCGCAAGTACACCAGCGACGAACTGAAGGCCATCACGGCCGAATACCGCGCCAAGCTGCGCGAACTGAAGAAGAGGACTGCCTGATGCAAACTGCCATCTCGATCATCATCAGCATGACGCTGAGTCTTTCCCTGCTGTCCGGCATCGGTCAACTGTCGCAGTTCGCCTTCTACGTCTGCGTCATCATGAACGTTCTTGCCTGGATCGGGATGCTCCTCGGCATGGTCAAGGACGAGGTCAGTGCGCGCGTTCGACGGACCTTCTGGATTCAATTCATGCCATCCATCTTCTACGTCTATGCCCTGATCTTCAGCGGACATCCGATGCTTGGCGCCTCCGTATTCATGGTGCAGTTCCTGATCGTCGCCACCGCCTTCCGCAAGGAGGCAAAACCGGCATGACACTAGCCGAATACGTGGCCCAACAATGGGCAATCCTTCGAGAGTGCGGGCTGATCAAGGGGGAAGGAGAATGATCTATACCAGCGTCCTGGCTGCAGTCGTATCGGCTCTCGCCGCCGAGACCATCGACAACACTAGCAAGCAGGCATGGCAGAAGCTCTATCGACCTGGGTATCAGGATGGTCTCGACCTAGCCACCCTGATCAGAAGCGGAGGCTCTGACGGAATCCAGCGCACCGATGCGGACTGTTGGGTATTCGCCAGGCTGCACAGCCAGTTGAAGCCCCGGCATTGGGATGCGCTGGTTGCCCGGTACAGCACCCACAAGGGCAGGAAGGTCGATTCGATCGGAAAGCTATGTCCGTTGATAGCCAGCCATGCCCCGAAGCTCTTCGTGCAGAAGGCCGTAACCGTTTGGGCCATACCTCAGCTCAAAGGGATGGACGGGAAACGATCAACCGACATGATCATTTTGCCAGCAAGGTTCTATGACATGGCGCAGTGGGACGATCAGGGGCTTAATCGGTCGACCTATTGGCGATGGAGGAAGCAGATCGAGGATCGTCTCGACGAGATGGTGAAAGAGGCCCTGAATGCGGCTGGAGAACTATTGCGCAATGAAGGGGTTATTCTCAACGAAGCCGCTTGACTTTCGTGCAACTGTGCAACAAAATTTCCTCATCCTGCGGATTTTACGCAATCGATGATCAAGAAGCCCTGGCCAATGCCGGGGCTTTTTTATGCGCCCACGAAAGTTCTGACGTTCCGGAGCTTTGAGCATGCCCACAATCAAGGTTGCGGGGCATGACGTCCTGCTCGATGAGCAAGATGTCCATCTTCTTGAGATAAGCGGATGGACGATTCGCATGAGCGGCACTACTGGATATGTTCAGCGGACCATCTACTCCGGCCATGAGTACGTCGGCTATGAAAGCCTCCACAGGCTAATAACAGACTGCGGTGAGGGCCAAATGGTTGACCACATCAACGGCAATGGGCTCGACAATAGGCGATGCAACCTTCGGGTATGCAGTCATGGCGAGAACATGCGGAACCGAACGATGAACCGGAATAACCGGTCTGGCTACAAGGGCGTCTACTTCGATCCAGACAAGAACGGCCGGCCCTGGCGGGCGCAGATTCGCGCGAACGGAAGGAAGCACAGTCTTGGTCGTTTTGATACCGCTGAGCAGGCGTATGAGGCCTACCAGAAGGCTGCTGAACGACTCCACGGAGAGTTCGCGCGGGTCGCCTAAAAAATTTTCTGGAGATTGGAAATGACTCAGAGCTACATCGGCACCAAGCAGATTTTGGCCTGGGAACAGGACAAGGACGGCCAGCCCGGCTACGCGGTTAAATACGCAGACGGCTATGTGAGCTGGAGCCCGAAGGACGTTTTCGAAGCGGCATATATCCCGATCGGCCACGTTGATCATCTGCCTGCTCATCAGCAGCGAGTGATTGGCGAGAAAGCGCAATTGGATGACAAGGTCGGCAAGCTGACCGACTTCCTCGATGGCGAATTCTTCCGTTCGCTGGATGCTGCCGAGCAAGAGCGCCTGACCGTTCAGCTCGGCGCCATGCGCGAATATCAGCAAATTCTGGCTGAGCGCATCGCAGCCTTCTGAGCCAGGAGATAGCCATGTCCACTCGCCCGAACGACATGGCCACCCTGAACATCATCGGCTGGACCGTCATCAGCGTCCTGACCTTCCTGGTCATCAGCCTGATCTAGTTTTCGCGCTCCCCAGCGCATGCCCGGTATAGCCGTAGGCCCCGGGCGTTTTCTTCGCCGCTATAGCTCAGCCGGTAGAGCAGCCGCCTTGTAAGCGGAAGGCCCAGGGTTCAAGTCCTTGTGGCGGCACCACATCGCCTCACCAACGCGCAGTGCCTGCCCGGCGAAGGGCTAGGACAACCGAGATGCCACGAATGAAAGAAGATCCCAGCTTCTGGGCTGCACTGCTGGCTTGGCTCTCCCTGCACCAGCCGCAGATCTACGCCGGCCTGACGGCTGGCCTCACCGCGCTGGTGCGCGTGATCTACGGCGGTGGCGGACGGCGCCAGATGATGCTGGAAGGAGCCCTGTGCGGCCTGATCGCCGTCTCCCTGGTCCCTGTCCTGGAATACTTGAGCCTCCCCAGCAACCTTGCCACCTTCGCCGGCTGCATGGTTGGCTTCATGGGGGTGGAGAAGATCAGGGACTATGCCGACCGCTGGCTTGGTCGGAAGGCGGATCAGGCATGACCAGCGAACAGTTCGCCTACTGGCTCCAAGGCTTCGTTGAGCTGAATGGCTCCGAGCCAACAGCAGAGCAATGGCAGTCCATCAAGGATCACCTGAAGACCGTCTTCGTGAAGGTGACGCCCGAGGTCAAGGTCGACATCAAGGCACCGACTGGCGATCTCGACAAGATCGTTGAGTCGATCCGCGAGGCCGGGGAGCGATCGCATGATGTGTGGCCATTCCGTCGGCCGCATGATCCGTACTTCCTTGGCCAGCCGGTGGTTACTTGCTGATGGCAACCTGCACCATGACCGTCTCCGTCAAGCGCTCCTGGTGGGTAATCCCCTACCTGCGCGCCTGCATGCTCTTCGCCTGGCTTACTGGCATGGAGCCTGATGAAGAAAAGATCGCTGCTACCGTAACGCGCGCTATGAAGATCCGGATGGGGAGGAAGTGATGGCGGTTCTTTCTCAGGCGATCGGCAAAGAATTCATCAAGGCCCTTGGCCTCGATGGAAAGCATGTCACCGCCATCAAGCTCGAGATGAAGACCAACGCCTTGGTTGCTGTTGATGTCAGCTACTGCCCAGAGCGAGAACAGGTTGAGGACATCTTCGAGATAGTCCAGCGCTATGAGCTGGTCGAGAAGCCCGAATGACCGACCTGAAAGTCGTCCCGATCAAGCGCGATGGTTATTCCGACGCCATTGACGCCCTGAAGAACATCATCGCCCAACTGGAATCCGGCGAGATCGAGCCCTGCGAAACCGGATGTGTTGTCCTGATGGGCAAGAACGGCACACTCGACACATTGGGCTTTGGCCCGAAATCGGACGACCTCCAGGTCATCGGTCTACTTGAAATGGGTAAGCAAGTCATCCTTGAAGCGGCGATGTATCCAGATGTCTGAACCACTTCAGGTGAAGATCATCCTGGATGGTCAGGAGCATATGGTCCCCGCCCGCGAGACGATCCTCTGCGATACCTGGGGCAACCAGATTGCGATCAAGCTGGAGCCCATCTTCGATGTCGACGTGATCGAGGTTACCGGTCTTGATTCGCCATGCAGGGAGTTCGTCACTGATGGCCTGTGCAGGTTGTGAGAAACGCCGAGCCTGGCTGAAGAAATGGTGGAAGGTAGCCCATGAACGAATGCGCAAAGCCCCTGCTAGTAATCAGTACGGACCGCCCTCTGTCGAGCGAAGCCCGGGAGAAGATGACCAAGGCGCTGGAGCCGATAGCCCAGAGCATCGGAGCCAAACCGCTGATCCTGAGTGACGGTCATCAGGTGGGAATCCATAGCGACATCTGCCCACTCTTGCGGTCGCTCCTCGATGAGCAGCGCAAGACCAATAGCCTGCTCCTCGCCTTGGTTGAGGCAATGGCCGATGAGCGCGATCCGGATGCAGAGCCTCAGACCTACCTGAATGGAGAGCCCATCCCTCAAGAGCCTCCTCATGTTGAGTTCGTGAGGAAGCGCTAATGCCAATCTACGGTCGTTCCAAATTAACCGAGATCGATGCTGTGCGTGTGCGCCGCGGCTGGTTCGGCAAGCTGATCCTGCAGGTGAGATACAAGGTCGTGCGAGCCCGGCTTAACCCGCCAGGCCAGCCTGTCACTTGGGAGGATGCCGGCGTGTCTGAATGGCGCGATGCGAACGGCAGCGACCTGGCCGAATCGCTGATGGTTGCCAAGTACTTGGGATTGAGCGATGCCTGACCTTCCGCAGAAGCATAGGAAGCCCAAAGCATCAGTAAGAAAACATCAGGCGACATCAGAGCAGCCACCTTCGGCACAGTTCCCTTCGCAATGGGGCAATAGCCGCGGCGGCAGAGCTTGGATGTTGCTCAGGGAGCGAATCCTCAAGCGCGATGGGTTCCTCTGCCAGCCTTGCTCCAAGGAAGGCCGAACCAGGATAGCCAAAGAGGTTGACCATATTCGCTCCCTCGCCCAAGGCGGGACGGATCATCCTTCCAACCTTCAGGCGATCTGCATTCCATGCCATCGTAAGAAAACGGCAGAGGAATCCAAGCAAGGCCTCCAGCGGGTGGCGACCATCCCGAGCTTCAAACTTAAGCCGCTGATTCCAGTGACCATAGTGTGCGGCCCGAGTGGAAGCGGCAAGAGCCGATACGTCAAAGAGCATGCAGGCCCAAACGACCTGGTGCTTGACTTGGACGTGATCAAGGTAAGGCTGTCAGGCCAGCCAATGCATCAGGTCGATGATTCTTGGCTGAAGCCAGCCCTGCGAGAGCGCAATGCCAAGCTCGGGGCATTGGCCAAGCAGCCAGTCAGGTACGAACGCTGCTGGCTCATCGTCTCTGCCCCCACATGGGGAGAGCGCCGCAGATGGAAAGAGATGCTCAATGCAACCAGCATTGTCCTCGCGGTCGATGCGATGGAGTGCGAGCGCAGGACCAGGGCCAGAGCTGATCCAATGAAGTGGGCCGACCTCGCTGTGCAGTGGTGGAAGCGGTATACGGCCGGGGATGATGACCTTGTCGTCTAAATGATAAATGTTCTCAATATTGCGCACCAATTTGGTGCAAAATAAAGTGATCCAAAATAGTGCATGAAAATGCACCAAGGTAGGGCGGTCTGAAACCTTGGGCAATCAAGGGGATACCGCGCCCGCCCCAAGGCTTTCTTCATTTCCACAGAATTCAGGTTCCAAGATGGCCCGTCACAAGCAGCCTGCCGAGGTGGCGAAGTTCAAGGGGGCTGACAAGAAAAACCCCCAGCGCTATCGGCAGGAATCGGCGAAGGGCGAGGGCAATGTCGGCGATGCCCCGATCCATTTGCAAGGTCCAGCTCGGCTCGCGTGGAAAGAGCTCTGTTCGCAATCGCTGAAGGGTGTTCTGACCGGCTCGGACCGGATCATCCTGGAGGTGACGGCCAACCTGCTCGCTGAATACCGCGCCAACCCGACAGAGTTCGCGGTCGGCAAGTACACCCACCTGATCGGTAACCTGGCCCGGCTGGGTTTGACCCCATCCGACCGCCAGAAGTTTGGCCTGGAGAAGCCGAAGGAGAGGGACGAATTCGAGGATTTCTGACATGGCCCCCAGCGACATTGCGCGACAGTATGCGAGCGATGTCGTGGAAGGGCATGTCATTGCATGCCGCTACGTCAAGCTGGCCTGCCAGCGTTTCCTGAATGACCTGGCGCGGCAGGCCGATGCCGATTGGCTTTATGTCTTCGACGAGGCGAAGGCCGACCGCGCCGTAAAATTCATGCAGCTCATGCCCCACACCAAGGGCAAATGGAGTGCAGCGAAGTCGAAGCTGGTCTTTGAGCCCTGGCAAGTGTTCATCGAGGTCAACCTGTTCGGCTGGGTGAAGAAGGACACCGGCAAGCGCCGGTTCCGTGAAGCCTACGAAGAGATCCCGAGGAAGAACGGAAAGTCAGCTCGCCTGGCCGCCAGGGGCATTTACCTGTTCGCCGCGGATGGCGAGTCGGGAGCCGAGGTCTATTCCGGCGCCACCACCGAGAAGCAGGCCTTCGAGGTATTCCGTCCGGCCTGGATGATGGCTCACAAGCTGGAGAATCTGCGCAACCGATTTGGGATAGAACTGTCCGGCAACCAGAAGAACCCTGGCCCCATGTTCGTCATGGAGGACATGTCGAAGTTCGAGACGGTTATCGGCAATCCGGGGGATGGTGCAAGTCCCCACGCAGCCCTGGTGGACGAGTACCACGAGCACGACACCGATGCCCTGGTGGACACCATGCAAACGGGCATGGGCGCGCGCGAGCAGCCGCTGCTGTCAATCATCACGACGGCGGGGTCGAATCTTGGCGGCCCGTGCTACGAAAAGCGCCGGGATGTGATTCGGATTCTCGAAGGACAGGAGGTCGATGAGACGATTTTCGGCATCATCTACACAATCGACGAGGATGACGCCTGGGACGACCCGGCCAGCCTGATCAAGGCCAACCCGAACTACGGCATATCGGTATTCCCTGACTTTCTCCTGGCCCAGCTCCAGCAAGCCAAGCGCTCGGCATCGAAACAGAACGCCTTCCGCACCAAGCACCTTAACCAGTGGGTGGGGGCTCGGACGGTCTGGATGAACATGCTGGCCTGGCAGCGGCAGAAGCGCGACTTCACGGTAGCCGACATGGCGGGTTGCCGGTGCTGGATGGCGCTCGATCTGGCCAGCAAGAAGGACGTGGCCGCCCTGGTGATGCTGTTCGAGAAGGCGGGGCAGTTCTACTGCATTCCCCGGTTCTACGCTCCCGAAGCAGCGGCCGAAGAAAACGAGAAGTACCAGAATTTCGCGCTCGACGGGCATCTGATCCTGACGCCCGGGAGCATGACCGATTACGCCTTCATTGAGGCGGACATCCTGGACCTGGCGAAGAAGGTAGAACTGCAGGATGTCGCCTTCGATGACTGGCAGGCCAACTACCTGATCACCCGGCTTTCCAGCACCTCAATTCCGGTTGTGGACTTCAACCAGACGGTGAAGAACATGAGTGACCCGATGAAGGAGGTGGAGGCGAGGGTAATCGCGCGGACGCTCTGGCATGACGGGAATCCGGTCATGACCTGGATGATGGGCAACGTGGCGGCGAAGATCGACGCCAAGGAAAACATCTACCCGCGCAAGGAAAACGACAACGACCCCAACTGCAAGATCGATGGTCCGGTGACCTTGATCATGACGATGGGGCGAGCTCTAGTTGCCGGCATTGATGACGGTGACGACTTCATGAATGCCATACGGAACCCGATCATCGCATGAACATCGCCACTGGCCTCTATCTCCTGCTCGGCGTGATTGGGCTGGCGCTTTTTGTCGCCGGCGCATTTGTCCTTTTCGGGCTTGGCTGGTCGCTCATGGCTGGCGCCTGCGCCTCTTTCGTTGGTGCGGCCTTCATCCGCAAGGGGCTGACCGGTGAGTAAGAGCTTGGCTCATGTTCTGAATCGTGCGGTGAAAGCCCCCCGGGCTTCCCTGCTTGGTTGGGCAGGGAAAACGATCCGGCTGACCGACGGAGATTTCTGGACGCAGATTCTTGGTCGAACCTCGTCCAGCGGGAAGCCCGTAACCGTTGATAGTGCAATGCGGCTGTCTGCGGTCTGGGCTTGCGTGCGGATCATCTCCACATCGGTTGCCGGCCTGCCAATGGGCGTATACGAGCGCAAGGCAGATGGCAGTCGAGAGGATGCCCGGAGCCTGCCGCTCTACGACATCGTTCATACCAGCCCCAATGACGACATGACCGCTTTCCAGTTCTGGCAGGCAATGGTTTCCTCCATGCTGCTCTGGGGGAATGCCTATGCCGAGATCCGGCGAGTTGGTGATCGAGTGGCGGCACTGGATTTCCTGCTCCCGTCTCGAATCGACCTGGATTGCGACGACAACGGGCGACTGGAGTACTACTACACGCCGAAGAAAGGCAGCCGCCGGCAGATTGACCGGAAGAACATGCTGCACATTCCGGCCTTCACGCTTGATGGACGTGTTGGCCTATCGGCCATCTGCTACGGCGTGGACGTGTTTGGATCAGCAATGTCGGCAGATGATGCGGCGAACGGGACGTTCAAGAACGGCCTTTTGCCTACGGTGGCCTTCAAGGTTGACCGGGTGCTGCAGCCAGCCCAGCGCGATGAGTTCCGCGAGTACGTCAAGACTATCTCCGGCGCTCTGAACTCTGGGAAATCACCAGTCCTGGAGCAAGGGATTACCCCGGAGACCATTGGCATTAACCCAGCCGATGCCCAACTCCTGGAATCCCGATCTTTCAGCATCGAGGAAATCTGTCGGTGGTTCGGGGTTCCGCCCTGGATGATCGGGCAGACTGACAAGGGCAGTAACTGGGGGACAGGGCTTGAGCAGCAAATGCTGGCCTTCCTTACCTTCTGCATCAGCTCATTCACCAACCAGATTCAGCAATGCGTGAACAAACGCCTGCTGACTTCGGTTGAACGCCAGCGGTACTACTCCGAATTCTCGCTTGAGGCCTTCCTTCGGGCCGACAGTGCGGGCCGCGCTGATCTCTACAGCAAGATGACTCAGAACGGCATCTACACGCGCGATGATTGCAGGGTTAAGGAAAACCTTCCTCGCAAGGGTGGAAATGCCGACGTGCTCACTGTCCAATCCAACCTGGTCCCTCTGGATCAATTGGGGGGGGCGAGCGGAAGCTCTCAGCTGTAGAGGCAGTACAGAAGGCATATCTAGGCGTCGGCAAGATGATCACCGCCGACGAAGCAAGGCAACTCGTCAATCAGCATGGCGCGGGACTGAAGGTTCCGGGGCCTGACTTCGAAGAACCACAGGAGTAACCCATGACTCTGCGAAATCTTCCGGCGGCGCCGGAGGCTCGCCCGCGCTCGGGCGTCCAGTGCGACCTCGCCCCGAAAGCGCTGGATGCATGGCGTCCTGAGCTTCGTGCGGCCGCCGGCGACAGTCCCGACACCACCATCACCATCTACGAGCCCATTGGCTATGACTGGTGGACTGGGGAGGGAGTGACGGCAAAGCGCATTGCCGGAGTGCTTCGCTCCATCGGCAACGATGTCGACGTGATCGTGAACATCAACAGCCCCGGCGGCGATGTGTTCGAAGGCCTGGCCATCTACAACCTGCTGCGCGAGCACAAGGGCAAGGTCACGGTGAACATCATCGGCCTTGCCGCCTCCGCAGCCTCCTTCATCGCCATGGCTGGCGATGAAATCCGCATCGGTCGCGCCGCCTTCCTGATGATCCATAACGCCTGGCTGATCGCCATGGGCAATCGGAACGACCTCCGCGAGATCGCCGATTGGCTGGAGCCGTTCGATATGACGCTGGCGGACATCTACGCCCAGCGCACTGGCATCGATCTCGACGACATCGTGAAACAGATGGATGCCGAGACCTGGATCGGTGGACGCGAGGCTGTCGACAAGGGATGGGCAGATGCCTTCCTGGAGTCCGACGAAATCTCCAGCGCCCCGAGCAACCGCAGCGAAACCATTCTGGCCAAGCGCCGGATTGACGCCGCCCTGGCTCGTAGCGGGATGCCGCGCAGTCAGCGCAACGAACTCATCAATGATTTCAAGACCAGCATGCTTGGCGCTGCTGGCGGGGGTGGCGACACCCCGACCGATATGCCTGGCGCTGTCGCTCCTGACCTTTCTGCCGCCCTTCGTGCGGCGCGAGAACTTACCCAGATACTCCAGGGAGAATCGCAATGAGCGACTTCGAGAAACAAATCGTCGAACTGAATGCCAGCCTGAAGCAGGTCGGCGACCAGATCAAAGCCCAGGCCGAACAGGTCAACACCCAGATCTCCAATTTCGGCGAGATGAACAAGGAAACCCGCGCCAAGGTCGATGACCTGCTGACTGCCCAGGGCGAACTGCAGGCGCGCCTGAGTGCTGCCGAGCAGGCCATGCTGGCCAACGAGAAGCGTGAAGGCGGTGAAGACGCGCCGAAGACCGCCGGCGAACTGGTGGCCGAGAGCCTGAAAGAGAAGGGCGTGAACAGTTCCCTGCGCGGCTCGCACCGCGTCTCCATGCCGCGCTCGGCCATCACCTCCATCGACGGCTCCGGCGGCGCCCTGGTTGCCCCTGACCGTCGCCCCGGCATCGTGGCTGCCCCGCAGCGCCGCCTGACCATCCGCGACCTGGTGGCGCCTGGCACCACCTCCAGCAATTCGGTCGAGTACGTCCGCGAGACCGGCTTCACCAACAACGCCGCTCCTGTCTCGGAAGGCACCCAGAAGCCCTACTCCGACCTGACCTTCGAGCTGGAAAACGCGCCGGTTCGCACCATCGCGCACCTGTTCAAGGCGAGCCGCCAGATCCTGGACGATGCCGCGGCCCTGCAGAGCTACATCGACGCCCGCGCTCGCTACGGCCTGATGCTGGTGGAAGAGGGTCAACTGCTGTACGGCAACGGCACTGGCGCCAACCTGCACGGCATCATCCCGCAGGCTCAGGCCTACGCCGCGCCGAGTGGTGTATCGGTGGTGGCCGAGCAGCGCATCGACCGCATCCGCCTGGCAATCCTGCAGGCGCAACTGGCCGAGTTTCCGGCCAGTGGCATCGTACTCAACCCCATCGACTGGGCGCTGATCGAACTGACCAAGGACGCCGAGAACCGCTACATCATCGGCAGCCCGCAGAATGGCACCACTCCGACGCTCTGGCGTCTGCCGGTGGTGGAAACCCAGGCCATCGCCCAGGACGAGTTCCTGACCGGAGCCTTCACCCTCGGCGCCCAGATCTTCGACCGCATGGACATCGAGGTTCTGGTATCCACCGAGAACGACAAGGACTTCGAGAACAATATGGTCACCATCCGCGCCGAAGAGCGACTGGCCTTCGCGGTCTATCGCCCCGAAGCGTTCGTCACTGGTTCGCTGACCGCCAGCTAACCGATAGGGGCCGGGCAACCGGCCCCGCTTTCGAGGTGTTCATGTCCGAAGTCATGGTCAGGCCGCTGCGCTCCTACATGGACCGCGGCATCATCAGGAAGGCGGGAGGGGCGGATTACCCTGTCTCCGCGCACCTGGCAAAACAACTGGAGGCACGCGGCCTCTGCTGCATTGTGGAGGCCGAGCGCCCAAAGACACCGGCTGGCGAGTCGCCGTCTGCATCGCCAGCGGCCCAAGTCTCACTACAGAAGACTGCGAGCGAGTCCGTCAATGGAGAGCAGCCGCGCCGCAGAGGGCGGCCGTCTGCACAAACACGACATTCCGACTGACGCCTTGGGCTGATGCCCTTTGGGCAATGGATAAGGTCTGGTGGGAGCGATACGCATCGGAAGCCAAATCCCTTTTCCAGGGCGAACTGCTCACCCTCAACGCCAACCGTTTCGGCATCAAGACGGCACGCATCGAGCACTACAGGAACTCAGGTGGCGGCGCAGTTTCCTTGGCCATCGCCAGGGGCGCTAAGCGCATCATCCTGCTGGGCTATGACATGCAGAAAACCAATGGCCAATCACACTGGCACGGCGACCACCCGAAGGGGCTTGGGAGCGCCGGCAAGATCGCGGAATGGCCATCCGAGTTCGAGCGCCTGAAGCGCAACAACCCGGCAATCGAGATCATCAATTGCACTCGCGAAACAGCGCTGGCCTGCTTCGCTCGGCGCCCCCTGGAGGAAATGCTGAATGAGCCTGATCCCGCTTGAAACGGCCAAGGCATTTCTGGATGTGATCCACGATTCGGATGACGCGAAGCTTCAACTGCTGCTGGATGGTGCTGAAGACGAAGCCTGCCAGTTCATGTGGCGGCAATCCCTGGACGGCTTGTGCAATTGCGAAGAGAGCAGCGAGGCGGCCAGCAGCGAGCCAGGACTTCCGCCGAGTGTGACTGTAGGAGTTCTGCTGCTGCTCCAGGCGAATTACCAGGCCGCTCCCGATGAAATCGAGACGCTGCGCAAGGCGGCCGAGGTAAAACTGATGCCGTACCGCTGCGGCCTGGGGGTTTGAATGCTCGCCTACCGCATGCGCCACCGCATCGAGTTCCAGCGTCAGGTGCATACCCAAGATCCGGTGACTGGTGAGGTGATAACGACCTGGGAGACCGTTCTGTTTTCCGGTCGTTCCGAGGTGCCCGCAGAGGTGCTGACAGGCCCCGGCCGTGAACTGATCGCCGCCGATGCGCAGCAGGCCGAAACCACTGCTCGCATCAACTGCCGGTGGTTTCCGATTGACCGGCTAGAACTCTACACCTGGCGGGTCATCTGGGATGGCCGAGTCTACAACATCACCAGCGCAGAGACCGATGTCACCGCTCGGCGCGAATGGAGACTGCGCTGTTCTGATGGATTGACGGACGGTCGGTAACTATTTGGCCCACAAGGGCACCTAACACGCAGCTAGGCCCGTACAGCCGAACGGCGGATGTCGCTCATCCGTCCGCCCCGCTGCGTTTCTATTCGCCTGATGAGCGAGGTAACGACAGATGCGCGACAGTAATGTTTTCGAGATTAAGAGATTGGCTGATGGGCTGGACGCTGCTTTGAAGGCGACCGATGCCTATGAGTACCTAATAGATCGGATAGCCGCTGTCTTCCTGAAATGCAGCCTCGTCCGAACTGTCGGCCTATTCGATGAGATGGCAGTCCTCGAAGCGATCAACGAGATCGATCTTTGCATCAAAGCCTCTGGCGAAGACTCGCGCGTCGCGGGCTTGTGTCGCTACGCTTTGGAGCTATCTGGCGTAGGGGAAAACGAATTGATGATCGACGGTGACGGGAAGGTGAAGCGCCGCATGGTTTACTTCATTCGGAACAGTCGTGGATCGATCAAGATCGGTTCGAGTATGAATGTCGAGGATCGCCTACATCAGCTTGAAACTGGAGCTGGCGAACGCCTCGAACTTATAGCCTCTGTACCAGGATCCTTCGGTGCGGAGCGAGAGCTACACGCGCGGCTTACTGGTTTGCGCGAGCATGGCGAATGGTTCAGCCCTGGGGAGGAATTGCTGGAGTACATCAACCAGCTTCAATTGACCTTCGGCCTCGACGCCGCCTAACCCAATCGCGACGAACGAAAGCCCGCCTTGAGCGGGCTTCGTCGTTTCTGGAGATCATGAAATGACCGACCAAGCAATCGAGCAAGAAATCCAGGCCAAGGGCCTGACCGCTCCCCGCATCACGCCTGCTGACGTTGAGGCGAACATCGTGGGTGAATACTTCTTCACTGCCGAGGATGGGGTGAAGACCGCTTTCAACCAGCAGGATGAGCTGACGCGTTTGACGGGATACCACGCCGAGCTGGGATTGCTGACCTTCTGCGTACTGGTACTGAAGAACGGCTTCACCGTCACCGGCGAGTCGGCCTGTGCGAGCCCGGCGAACTTCGACGCGGAGATCGGCCGGAAAATCTCCCGGCAGAATGCCGTCTCCAAAATCTGGCCACTGATGGGCTACGAACTGCGTAGCAGACTGGCTGACTGATCCATGCTGATCCGTGGAATGCTCGGCCTCGGCGACTCGATCTATTCCAGGGCATTCCTGAGGAAGTACCCAGGCGCATTCCTCGAAACACCCTGGCCAGAGCTTTACCTCGACCTCGACGTGAAGTGCGTTCGCCCGGCGACGCAGTTGAGAACCCAGGCCAAGAACATCCAGCGCGAGCACGACTGGCACCGCCCTGTCGGCGGCGGCCAAATGCGCATCGCCTACGGCCGAGACCCGATCATTCAGGGGCTGCGCAAGGCGTTCCGTTGCGAACCCGGCGAGTTCGACCTGCCGGACTTTGGTCCTCCGCCAGTCGATGGGCGCTATGTGCTGGTTCGCCCAGCCACGGTTCGCGCTGAGTGGCGCGCAGACACGCGCAACCCACTGCCTGAGTACATCGCCAGCGCTGCCGAAGAGATGCGCCGCAGGGGCTGGAAAGTGGTTTCCGTGGCGGACCTGGAGCCGGGAAAGGAGTGGGCGCTCGATCCACTTCCGCCGGCTGACATCCAGTTCCACAAGGGCGAGCTGCCAGTTGAACAACTGCTGGCGCTGCTCCAGCACGCTGACGCGGTAATCGGTGGGATTGGCTGGATCGTTCCGGCCGCCATCGCCGCCAAGGTGCCGGCCTGGATCATCTGCGGCGGTCAGGGCGGATACAACTCGCCAGAACACATCACTGACAAATGTATGGACCTTTCCCGCATCACCTTCGCGGTCCCCGACAGGTTCTGCCGCTGCACCCTGAAACAGCACACTTGTGACAAAAGGATCGCCGATCATGACGCACGCTTTGCCGCCTGGGCTGACCGACTGCCTGCTCTGGTCTGAAGAGCTTGGCATGGGCTTCCATCCTCGCCAGCCGATGGACTATAGCGGGGAGTATTTCGCGAAGTACCAGAAGCTCGATGCTACGCCGATGGGTGAGGCGCTGACTCGCGCTCGCATTGAACTGGTCCGTCGCCACTTCGACGGCCAGGTGCTGGATATCGGTATCGGCGGCGGTCGCTTCGTCGAGGAAGCCGATGCTTTCGGTTTCGACGTGAACCCCGAAGCCCTGGCGTGGCTGCATGCCAATGGCCGCTACAAGAACCCGAACTTCGGCTGGCCGGCCATGACCTTCTGGGACAGCCTGGAGCATATCCCCGAGCCTGAGGTTGTGCTGAAGGGCATCGGTGAATGGGCCTTCGTCTCCATGCCGATCTACAAGGACGCCAAGGACTGCTTGGCGAGCAAGCACTACAAGCCGGCAGAACACCTATGGTACTGGTCCCTGGAGGGCTTCATCGCCTGGATGGACCGCCAAGGCTTCGAGGTCATGGAGATCAACCACGCCGAGTCCGAGCTTGGCCGGGAAGGCATCACCTCCTTTGCGTTCCGCCGTCATGGCTGACTTCATCGAGTTCAAGCTGCGCGGCGCCGACGATATCGTGGCGAAGTTCCGCAACCTGTCCGAGAACGTCAGGCGCAAGGTAGTGGTTCCTGCGGCGAAGGACGCGATGGAGATCGTTCGCGCCGATGCGGAAGAGCGAGCATCGCGCGTCGACGATCCCAAGACCTGGCCGGATATCTCCAAGAACATCGCCTTGGTCGAGCGCAAGAAGCTCGGCGAGGAAATGGGCGCAGCCTACGTATCGGTGGGCGTTCGCAAGCGTAAGAAAGGGCAGGGCGGCGGGAACACCTTCTACTGGTGGTGGGTTGAGCTGGGCACTGAGCATTCGGCTCCGCACCCCTTCGTTCGCCCGGCCCTGGAGCAAAACAGGGAGGCGGTCTTCCGCGAGTTCATCAGTTCCGCACGGTATCAACTGATCAAGCTGGGTGAGTACTGATGTATCCGCCAATCTTCGCCAAGGTGGCCGCCGATCCTGGAGTGACTGCACTTCTTGGATCATCGCCGGTTCGGTTCTTCCCTTTTGGGCAAGCGACACAAGGCGTTCAGAAGCCCTATGCGGTGTGGCAACTGGTCTCCGGCGGGGTTCCCTATAACCACCTCAACTGCAGGCCTGGCGGCGCCCGGTATCGCATTCAGATCGATGTCTATGCGAGTACGGCATCGGCGGCTCGTTCAGCGGCGGATGCCATCGAGCATGCCATCGAGCTCGATTGCCATGTGGTCAGCTACAACGGCGAATTCCGCGATCCAGAAACCCAGAATTACCGGTCCAGCTTCGATGTGAACTGGATCGAACCACGTTCTTAGGCCTCGTCGAGAGACGCGCCTCCAAAGCCGCCCCTAGCCACGTCGGGAGACGTTGCGACAGGGCGCACCAAATTCCAAGCCCTGGCACATGCCGGGGCTTTTCTTTTCCTGCGCAAGGAAAACGACTGCCGGGAGGCAGCCAACCGACCGCTGTGAAGCGGCCAAGTCCAGTACTGGAGATTCACCCATGGCAAAAAACAACGTGGTCAAGGCCCAAGGCACTGACCTGTTCTGCATCGATCCTGATTCCCATCAGGTTCTGAACGCTGGCTGCATCACGTCGCTCTCCGGCATCGACACCTCGATTGATCAGATCGAGACCACCTGCCTGAACGAGACCGCTCGCAGCTACGTCGCCGGCCTGGCCACCCCGGGCACCGCCACGTTCAGCATCAACACCAACCCGCAGGATGCGGTCCACATCCGCCTGCTCGAACTGAAGAACGCTGGCGCGAGCCTGGACTGGGCTGTGGGCTGGTCCGATGGCACCAGCACCCCGACTGCCGTTGCGAACAGCGATGGCGACTACGAATTCGACCTGCCGGAAGACCGTTCCTGGCTGCTCTTTGAGGGCTACATGAACAGCTTCAGCTTCGACTTCGCGCAGAACGCTGTCGTGACGTCGAGCATCGGCATCCAGGTGTCGGGTGAGCCGGTACTGATCCCGAAATCCAGCAGCTAAGGAAACCTCATGACTGACTTCAGCCTCGACCTGATCCAATCGACCGGCGCCGCAATCGGCGCCCCCGTGGAGAAGGAAATCACCTGGGTAGTGGGCGGAAAGGAGCACAAGGCTACCGTCTTCGTGCGCCTCTCTTCCTACGACCGCGCCATGCGCGAATTCGAGCTCCAGAAAGAGAGCAACGACGTCCTGGTGGCGCGCATCGTGTCGTCCATCGTCGACCGTTCCGGAAAGCCGGTGTTCACCTCGCAGGAGCAGATCACTGGTGATCCCGAGACTGGCGAAGGGAAGATGATCGACACCCTGTTCTTCGCGCTGCTGGGCGCGATCAACTCAGCCAACGGTTATCAGGCTGAACCGGCAAAAAACTAGATCCCTCCGACGCCTTCTGGCATGAGCTCGTGCTGGCCGGTGTCGGAGGGGTGACGGTTGCCGAGGCTAAGTCCCGAATGAGTTACCGAGAGGCCCAGCAATGGGCCTCATTCATCAAGCAAAACGGCCCCATCAACTCGACCCGACGAGTCGAGGCGATGCTTGCCAAGGTCTGCTGGGTGATCCAGCGGGTTAATGGCGGCAAAGCAGCAGTGGAGGACTTCCTACCTGAATATGGAGATCCAGAGCCGCAAGAGGCTTCCATTGAACAGTTCGCGGCGATCCTGAGCATGGCCAGGGTTCGGTAGACACAAGCCCATACCTTTGAGCCAAAAGCAAAACCCCCGGTACGCGCCAACGTCCGGGGGTTTTTCATTCATACCCCATGAAGCAGCATGAGGAGAACGTGATTGGATTTTAGCAAGATCATTCGCGAGGTGCGAATCATGACTGACAAGCTATCACCGCCGCGCTTTTGGGCGTTATGGCTGATCGGAATCGTGCTTGCAGTTGGATACCTGTCTGGAAATCTTCCGTGGGACAGACTGCTCGGATGAGCATCGGATTGACGAGGGAGACGAAAGCAATGCGCGCACGCAAGAACGCCGAGCTAGAGGAAAGCGTCATTCGAATGGCAGCGATGCTGAAGAGTGGCGCCTGGGGTCCCATGAACCTCACCGGCCCCGCGGCTGATCTGCACGAGGAAATCACCCGGCTGCACATGGACCTGGAAGAGGTTGCGGCCGAGCGGGATGGGCAGAAGGGCTTGCTAGGTGGAGATGCGGCGTGAAAATCGAACAGCGTGACCTGATCTGCATCTTCGCCGCCGGCCGGCTGTCTGCTGACTCGACCGAGGCATTCCTGGCGATTCATGGCCATTCTGAACCCAAGCTCTTCATCGAACTGCACAGCCGAAGCCATGGCGTCATCGGCTACGCAGAATTGCTACTGGCCGGTAGCGAAGAGTTCACTGGGAGAGGTGATGGAGGGCTTTACGAATTAGCCCGACTGCTGCCGGCAGATTGTCCATGCCCAGGTCCAGTAATTTCGTTGTCAGGTGTGTCATGGCCTCGCCGGGAAGTTCTCGCACGGCTTTCAGAAGGCCGGTCTTCTCCTGCTCTGGCAGGCCAGAGGACTGAATCTTGCTCTCGATGATCTGTTTGATGGAGTCCTGATGGAGCTTGACGGTGACGGTGCCCAGGATTGCTCCGAGGCCTCCGTCATCAGCGAGGAAATCGAGACCCCTAGCTGTGATGGTGGCAATCGCCGGAGTGGGATAGGTCGGCCCGATCTCCCTGGTGCGGTTCACCTGGATTAGCCCATGCTCGGCCAGGTAGTAGAAGTTCTGCGCGCCGACCTTCGCATCCAGCTCCATCTCCTCGGATGGATTTGAGATTCCAGTTGGATAGGCATCAGCAAGCATGGTCAGGATGCGGTATTGGATGTCGCGGTCGAGCATGGCCGTCTCCTTGGCTTTTGATTATTTCTTCTTGCGCTTCTCCAGCGCGTTTCGCACAAAGCTGTTCAGTTGAAGTAAGGCGGCTTCAACCTCCTTCACGGAGAGGCTATGGAGGTCGCCATCCTTGTCTGGAAGCTCAATACGAGGATCTTGCTCACGGAGAAGGCTTTCTTCCAGGCGAGCGACTAGCTCGGCATTGACCGAGCGGCGATTGGCATCTGCGGAAGCCTTGAGCTGCTCATACAGCGGGTATGGCAGCCTGAATTGTGAGCGGTAGATTTCATCCATGTCACTAGGTTGACACTACGGAAAGTGGTTCGTATAGTGACTGAGTGTCACTAATCGGAGGCTGAAATGAAGCAGATGACCAGAACCCAGGTCAGGATTCCGAGCGACCTGATGGACTGGGTAAAGCAGCAGGCGAAAGAGCAGAACCGCTCCATGAACAGCCAGTTGGTGGATCTCCTGTCGCAACTGAAGCGGCAGGCGGCCTGATGGCCAGAAACGAAGAAGCCCCAGGTGCTGGAACACCTAGGGCTTCGGGTGTGAAAACTTTGGAAGGAGTTCACGAGATGAATGCTACCGCAATTTCAGTAGAAAACAATGTCCAGGCTGCGACAGCGCAGATCATTCCATTCCGGTTTGAGACTCGCGAGGTACGCACCCTGGTAATAGATAGCGATCCGTGGTTCGTCGCGAGCGACATCTGCAAGGCTCTTGGTATCGCAAACACCACCCAGGCGCTGCAGGCACTGGACGATGACGAACGGTCTATGTTCAACATAGGCCGTCAGGGGAAGGCCAATATCATCAACGAATCCGGCCTTTTCACCCTGATCCTGCGCAGCCGTGAAGCGACCACTCCGGGAACCCCTCAGCATCGGTTCCGTAAATGGGTAACCGCCGAAGTCCTCCCGGCAATCCGCAAGCACGGCCGGTACGAGGACACGGAAAATCGCATGGCAACGCTCGTCGGCCAGACCATCGGCACCGATGGCTTCCACTGCCTGGCTGCCGTAGTCGACGGCAAGGTCCGTCATCTGCCGGCCCCGTATCGCCGCGGCGCCAAGAACCACATCTGGTCGCAGGTTCACAAGGCGTTCAGCGTGGTAAGCGTCGAGGATATCCCGGCCAGCCAGATGGACAGCGTGCGCAACTTCATCGGGGCGTATGCCCTGGAGGGAGAATGGCTTCCGCGGGAGAGAAAGGCAGAGCGGCTGCCTATTGATTGGCCGGCAGAGCGTCTGGCGGAACTGAACCCGCATGTCTATGGGCGGTTTTCCAGTTCGGATCCAAGCATTGGAATCCCGCTGAAAGGGCTGTGCGGGATGGATTCGAAGTCTCCCACGTTGCGGCTACTCGGAACGCTTTCCAGAAATGGCTATGAGGTGGATGCTTGCCGGATTGAGGTTCTGGCCATGCGTCACCACCTGGAGAGCTACAGGGATATCTCCATGCAGATGCACGGGGTGTGGGAGCATCGTGATGAACGGTCGATCACCTTCAAGACCGACGAGACAGCCAAGAGTTTGAGAACTGACGGCGTCCGGGGTTTCTAACCTGGCACTACGTCCCGAGGACTGCGCGGCGCGCGGCATGGTCGCGTAGCACGACTCCAAGCATGATCCAGAACCCAGCCCAAGCTGGGTTTTGGTGCTGGCGTTCCGCTGTTACAAATCTCTTTGCCGGTGTTCCGCATGACTACAGGTCCGGCGCAGAGCGGGCTACAGCGGATTGGGACGGAGTGACACGGACTGGTACGGTTTGACACAGCTCTTGACTTGTGGAGAATTCGCCTCATTTTTTGATTATGCATATGCGTAATCAAGACGATGACGTAGCGGTTTCGAGAGGAGGGCAGGGAATGGCAAACGTCTTTGACGTGGCGGAGTACATACTTCAACGTCTTGGTGACATGTCCGCCATGAAGCTGCAGAAGCTCGTTTATTACAGCCAGGCATGGCACCTCACCTGGCACGAGCATCCTCTGTTCTCGGAGCAGATTGAGGCTTGGGCTAACGGCCCCGTAGTCAAGGAGCTGTATACGGCTCATCGCGGTAATTTCCGCGTAACCCCCGGGCAATTTGCTGGCTCCAGAACCGGAGAATTGCAACCGCACGAGGCCGAAAGTATAGACAAGGTGCTTGCCTTCTACGGGGATAAAGACCCTCAGTGGCTCAGCAATCTGACTCACATGGAAGAACCTTGGCGGCTTGCGCGCCATGATGTTCCTGATGGGGAACGGTCGAGCAACCCGATCACGCTTGAGTCCATGATCGAATACTACAGTTCGCTCTGATGGCGTCCCCTAAGGCAAGGAGCCAGCCTAAGGCTGGAAAGCCAAAGCAGGGCGCTGCTGTTGCCGCTGGCTCTCCCAGGGCAGGGGTGAATCCTGCATCACAGGATACGCAGAAGGTCTCATGGCAATTCTCGCGTATCGACAAAGATCATGAGCGTTGGGGATGGTCGAAGCTGGAAGCTCAGTCCTGCTGGGATTTGTTCACTTCCGGCCATCTTGCCAACATCGAGACAATGACTTGGCAGGAAATCAAGAGCGCTTCTGGAGGAAGGACCAACGGAACCAACAGTCATAGCATTCCCGTCGATCAGATATCGAAGGAGGCGCAGGCTCGTCTGACTGAACTGAAACTTGACGATCAGGATTCCATCTTCTCGATGCGTCTGACGGGAACGCTGAGGATTTTCGGGTTCCAGGCCGGATCGGCTTTCAAGGTACTGTGGCACGATCCGAATCATGAAGTGTGTCCCTCGCAGAAGAAGAATACCTAGAAGAAGCCCCGCCCCGTGCGGGGCTTCTCGCATCTAGGCCCAGGCGCTGCTCCATGCTAGATTCCGACCGGTCTATGACTGGGAGGGATGCCATGAGGAAAGTAGCGCTTATTTGTATTGTTTCCGCTCTGCTTGTCGGATGCGGTGATAATGAGCAGCTGGCAATTAGCCAAGCCAAGAAATCAATAGCAAGGATGCTGAAGGACCCGGATTCAGCAAAATTTGAAGATGTCGCATTAAAAAGATCGGAAGAGTCAGTAGACAATCAGCCGATAGGTTATGTTTGCGGATACGTAAACGGAAAGAATGCATTTGGAGCTTATGCCGGATCAGTTAGATTCGTGGCAAAAACAATTCTGTCTAAATCTGGCGCGATTGTAGTAGATGCACAGATGGATACTGGAGAAGATAAATTCGTTCCCGGTAGGCTGGAAACTCCTTTCGAAATGACATTTTGGAATCCCAGGTGCGTGATCGGGTATGATCCGGAAAAGTATAAAATAGAGCCAGCAAATACAGAGGCCAGTAATGTTAAATGGTCTGTCATGCTGGCATCTCTTTCTTCAAGGGATAGAGCGGAAAAAATCAAGGGGAATGTCGAATCTATTGATATCCCGTCATATATCAAGGAGCGGGATGGGGTTAATTTAGTTTACGCCGGGCCTTTCGACAGCAGGAGCATTGCTGATTCGAAGGCAGAAGAAATTGACAAAAAAATTAAACTGCACGGATTCGTTATCAGATTCTATTGATTGTGTTTTTAACACAACCCGCCTAGGCGGGTTTTTTATTGTCCGGAGATTGATATGGCAACAGATTCCCTTGGCACCCTGACGGTCGATCTGATCGCCAATACCGGTGGCTTTGAGCGCGGTATGAATCAGGCAGAGCGGACCATCAAGGGGCAGCAGAAGGCCCTGGAGAATCTCCGGAAAGAATTCGACCCGACGCTTGCTGCCTATGATCGTCTGGAAAAGAGACAAGAACAACTGAATCGCATTTTCAAAAGCGGTTCCGGGGTTATTGATAAGACGGAATATGAGAACCTCAGCAAAGCTATTAATGAAGCGCGAAATTCCTTGGATGCTGGTGGCTCTTCGCTAAATAAGTATGGCCAAACTGCCAAACAAGCAGCTTGGGCCATGCGCGGCCTTCCGGCCCAGTTCACAGATATCGCCGTATCGCTTCAGGCCGGACAAAATCCGCTGACGGTATTTCTGCAACAAGGCGGCCAAATCAAGGATCAGTTTGGCGGTGTTGGCTCTGCCTTGAAAGGTACTGCCGGGTATATTGCTGGGTTGGTTGGGCCTGCGACTTTGGCTGGAGCGACTGTCGCTGCACTTGCGCTTACCTATTACGATGCAGAGAAGACGCAGAGCGAGTTCGATCAAGCTCTCCTCGCTGGAAACAAGACCATCGGCGCTACCACTGGGCAACTAATTGCGCTCTCCAGTCAGATTGGCGCTACGGTCGGAGACTTTAGTGATGCTGAAGATGCGGTGAAAGCCCTGGCCACTGCCGGTGACCTCAGCTATAGCCAAGTCGCTAATCTCGGCGAAGCTGCTGCTGCCGTGGCTCAGTACACAGGCAAGAGCGCTGCCGACATCGCCACTGCCTTTGCCGGGCTTGGTAAAAACGCCACTGAAGCGGCACAGAAGGCAAGTGAGCAATATCACCTTGTCACCGCCGAGCAATACGATCTTATCAAGGCCCTTGATGATCAAGGCGACCACCAGAAGGCTCTGGATGTTCTCGGGGAAAGCCTGAACAAGAACGCAATGGCGCGCTTGAAGGATTACAAGGAATCCCTTACTGGCGTACAGCAGATTTGGAACAGCATCGCTGAGGCTGCGGCCAGTGCCTACAACTTCGGTCGCTCAAAGTTCATGCCACAGACTAACTCCGAGCTTCTGACTCAGACCAAGAGCCAATTGGATTTCCTGCAGAAGTTTCCGGGACAAGAGGTTTCCGTCCCTGGTGAGCGTCGCACCGTCACCGGCCAGGAAGGTATCCAATACCTTCAGCAGCGCCTCAAGCTGCTGGATACACAGGTCAAATCCGAAGGGGACTTGGCGCAAGCCCAGGCCGACGTTAACCAGGCGCAGCAGGACTATATCCGCCTGTCCGGCACCATTGATGCTGCGCTCTCCAATGGATCGCCAGAGAAGCGCAAGGCGAAGGCCTTGAATGATCTGAAAGACGAATACCTTGGGTTGATGAAGGCCTCCGCGATTACCGGTCAATCAAGCCCGCTGCTGGCCGGCGTCGAGTACAACGGCCAGGAGTTTTCTGGTGGTTCCTATGCCGAGCGGGTTAAGCAAATCAACGATCAGTTCGACAAGAAGTCCACCGCCAAGCCCAAGGCTTACCAAGAAGACGCCGGCACCAAGATGCTGGACAACCTCCGCCAGCAATACGCCTCCATGCAGTTACAACTGGATACCGGCGAAAAGCTGGGCGCCCAGGCTCAGGCGCTGGCTAAGTGGGAAGAAGAGCTCGCACAGATCAAGTCGAAGAAGACGCTCACCGCAGACCAGCAGCAGCTACTGGCCAGCTCCGACCTGATCACGGCTCAGCTGAAGCGAAATGCTGGCCTGGAGCAGGAGCTGAAACTGCGCCAGGAAAACCTGAAGGTTCTGGCCTATCAGGATAGCCTGAACAGCAAGCTCCAGTCCCAGCAGCAGGCCTATGACCTGGATCTTGCTGGACTTGGGGCGGGCTCCAAAGAGCGCCAGCGCATTCAGGAGCAATTGAGGCTTGAGCAGAGTCGCCAGAACGATATGGCCCAACTTGCGAAATTGGCCACCCTGGGCGAGGGCAATGGCGGAATTAGCCAGTCGCAGTACAAGAAGCAATTGGATGCTCTCGATGACTTTTACGCCAAGTCCAAAGAGAAGCAGAAGAAGCATTATGAAGATTTGGACGCCGCCCAGCAGGATTGGGGGAAAGGCGTACAGGAATCCCTGCAGAACTACGTCGACAACGCCAGCAACTACTACCAGCAGGCGGCGGATGCCGCGAACACCATTCTGAATGGCTCCGTTAAGGGGCTTAGCGATGGCATCTACGATGTTCTGACTGGCGCCGAGAGCTTGAATGATGCGCTCGGCAATATCGCTGCGACTATTGGGCAGTCGATCGTCCAGGCGCTGGCCCAGATGGCGGCGCAATGGCTTGTAGCTCAGGCTGCGCAGGCATTTATCGGGCAGGCTGGATCCACTACCGCAGTGACTCAGGCTACGACAACCGGGGCCGCCATTGCAGAAGCTTATGCTCCGGCTGCCACCATGGCTTCGCTGGCCAGCTTCGGCGTGAACTCTGTTGCTGCGATTGCGGGGATTATGGCTGCTGGCGCAGCCACTACGTCGCTTCTTGGCGGTGGTTTCCGCGAAGGTGGATATACCGGCAATGGTGGCGTGAACGATGTTGCAGGTGTGGTCCATGGCAAGGAGTTTGTTTTCGACGCCGCAGCGACCTCCAGGATTGGTATTGACAACCTAGAGGCCTTGCGCGCCGGCAAGCTGGACACATCTATTGGCAAGGCGAGTGCCGCGATGATCGCCGCGAACAATGACAATCGCAGTACCGTCATCAACTTCTACCAGCAAGGTGGCGGAAGCTCGCGCGAACAGCAGGCCAGCACTGCCAAAGCGGCGCGCCAGATCGCTCGTGCAGTCGATGCGGCCGGGAGGTATAGCTGATGGGCGAGTTCATCGAGGAGCGCCTGGACACCTGCTTCCGAATCGGCGCCGAGGCAGAGGACAGCTTCTTCACCAGCGTCACCACCACGGCCGGCGGCTCGCGGTTTGTCTCGTTGAAGAATGGCAAGCCATACCGCACCTTCGACATCGAGTACGTAAAGTACAACAAGGAGCTGGCTCAGGAAGTGGCCAGCCTGTACTACCGGACCTGGGGTGGATTCGCGGGTTTCCGGGTGAAGGCCTGGGCGGATTACACCACGGCGCTCGATGGGCAATCCGCCTATACCTCGCTGGACTGCGTGCTGGATGTGGTGAGTGATGGCGTCTACCAACTGGTGAAGGAATACGGCCGGGACAAGCCCGGCCTGGCCAGCATCGGCCGGCCGCGCCGCACGATCTTCAAGCCGGTGTCCGGGAAGGCCGTCATCGCCGTTGCCGGCCTGGCCTACCCCAATGGAACCACCATCGATTACACGACCGGCCGGGTGACGCTGGCGGCGAACAAGACGGGCACCATCACTGGCATCACGAAGGGCGCTACCACGGTCATCACGGTAGCCAACAGCTTCGCCGTCGGTGAGTCGGTAGTGATCTCCGGCGTGGCTGGCATGACGCAGATAAACGGGCGCCGCGGCATCATCACCGCACGCTCCGGAACATCCATCACCGTTGCGATCAACTCCACCAGCTTCAGCGATTACACCAGCGGCGGCACGGTCCAGACACGCCCGCTCAATACCGGAACCGACATCGTGACGGGGGGCTGTGAGTTCGACATTCCCGTTGCCTTCGACTCCAACTTCAACGTCCAGGCACTGAGCGCAGATGTTGGGCAAGCTTCGGGTCTTACCCTTGTTGAGTTGCTGAACCCATAAGTTACGAAGCTTTGAATCTGGCATAGCCGGAGTGGCGCTAGGTCAGAACGGTGGGTGGTCGGATAATTGGCCTATTACACGGCTAGGGAAACGCCAATTCGATTGGCTCCCTATTCGGACTACTAAAAAGCAAAAGCCCCGAGCGCTCGCAACGTCCGGGGCTTTTTATTTCCACCCCTTGGAAGGACAAGGAGCAGAACGTAGATGAAGGATAAGAGGTTCACCCTCAAATTCCTAGGAGCTTTCATGGAATCCGTGAACATCAAACCGGCCGAGTTCCGCAAGAACCTGTGGCATGCCGCGCTCGCCATTGGCGCCCTGGTTCTGATCGCGAGGTTGCCAGAGCTAATCACCGCAATTGGGGCGATTTCCAGATGACGCCGCGCGCAGCCAATATCGCCGGCATCCTGATTTCCCTCGGCATTACCGCTTTCCTCATCCTCTCCGGCGTTGCCCTCGTTCTCGCTGCTCGCTGACCCTCCCAGAGATCATCCATGAAACCACACGTCGCAGACTGGAAGACGAGGGTTTACTGCGCCCGCATCGTGGCCGAGAACGGCACTCTTGTTCGCCTGGCTGCCTATCCGACTGACCTGGTGATGAGCAACGGAACGGTCTATTCGACCGAGTCGGGCTACGAGTTCAGCGGGCTGGATGCGACCGACAGCATGTCGCCGTCGAGCGTGGACCTGACCGGCATCCTGAACCAGGGAATCACCCGGGAGCAGCTGGCCACTGGTGTCTTCGACAACGCTCGCTGCTACATCTTCGCCACCTCCTGGAAGGCGCCCATCGAGGACGAAGAGCCGCTTGGCGTCATGATCCTCGGCAAGACCACGCTCACCGATGACGCCTACAAGGCCGAGATGATGAGCATCGTGGATGCCCTGAATCAGTCGGTCGGTGCGGTGTTCACCGCTCAATGCCCCTACACCCTGTTCGACCAGACGCTGGATGGCCGGATCATCGCATCTACCCGTAGCCGCTGTACCGGCCCTCGCTCCAACCCGGACGGCCCGGATATCAACGATTACAAGGTCAGCGGCAGCGTCACCGGGGTGACCAGCCAGTACGCCTTCACCGACGCATCCAGGGCAGAGGCAGATGACTGGTTCACCGCCGGACAGGTGATGTTCACCACTGGGCTCAACGCTGGATTGAAGCCCCAGCAGATCAAGTCGTCGACCTTGGCTGGCGTCATCACCACGCACGAGCCGTTCCCCTATGCCATCGCGCCCGGGGATGCCTACGTGATGATTCCCGGCTGCCGCAAGCGCCGCACCGAAGATTGCGTGGGCAAGTACGGCAACGGCCCGAACTTCGGTGGCCAGCCCGATATGCCGACCGCCTCCCAATCTGGAGCAGTGGGGAGGGGCGCATGACTCGCGACGAAATCGTTTCCGCCGCC
The DNA here is from genome assembly GCF_003176655.1 of Pseudomonas sp. RW407. NCBI lineage: Bacteria > Pseudomonadati > Pseudomonadota > Gammaproteobacteria > Pseudomonadales > Pseudomonadaceae > Pseudomonas > Pseudomonas sp. RW407. The sequence goes on from NZ_QGSL01000088.1 coordinate 1,144,104, forward strand.
CTGGAAGCCGAGGGGACGCCGTTTCGGCACCAGGGCCGTATCGTTGGCCTGGGGCTCGACTGCGCAGGCCTCTACGTCGTCGTCTGCCAATCGTTGGGCATTCCCCATCGTGATGCCCAGGGCTATCCGCGCACGCCCTTCGACGGGGAGCTTGAGCGCCAGATGGATGCCCAGCCATCCCTGCAGCGTATCGCCGTTTCCGACGCACAGGCTGGCGACGTCCTTCTGATGCGCATGACCAAGCAGCCCCAACACATCGCGATCCATGCCGGCGAGTACCGCGGCCATCCCTACGTCATCCATGCCAGCGAGCAGCACGGCAAGGTCTGCGTCCACCGCCTGGATTCGCGCTGGTTCGGACGTGTTGTACGTGCCTACAGATTTTCCGAGGTGACTGATGTCTGATCCCCTAACGATAGGCATCGGCGTCGGGGTAGTTGGTGCACTCCTTGTTGGTCTTTCTCAACAGCAGAAGACCACTATCGAGGTTGGGAAGCTCTCCAATCGAACCTTCCAAGGCAGCGAGTATGGCGGCGACATTCCTCGCGTCTACGGCACCGTCGGCCTATCCGGTAGCCAGATTGTCTGGATGGAGAAAAACCAGCTCAAGGAAGTCGTCAAGAAAAAGAAATCGGGCGGGAAGGGCGGGGCGTCGACGGTCACCAAGACCTATTCGTACTTCGCCACCTTCGCGCTCATGCTCTGCCAAGGCGAGATTGCTGGTATCCGCCGAATCTGGTGCGCCGACAAGCTCATCTACAACGCCGGCAGTGATGACCTGGAAACCATCATTGCCTCGAACCAGGCAGCGAAGGGCTGGAGGCTCTACCGCGGCACCGATGACCAATTGCCAGATCCGCGCTATGAGGCTGACGTAGGCGTGGGGAATGCGCCGGCGTTCAGGGGCTATTCCTACATCGTGTTCGATGATTTTGCCCTGGCGGACTACGGAAATACTCTGCAGGCGGCGCAGTTCAAGGTAGAGGTGATTGCCGAGGTTGACGGCCAGGGGCTCCGTGAATACCTGGAGACCGCCCAGGGGCGAATTGCGCTGAACGATACGGCTACAGTTGTAAGCGCAGGGGGCGGAGTGGTGACCTTCGCTGCAAACCCTAGTGATCCGCGTCCAGACCTCGGCGATGTGGGAGGGTACTTCGAGTTCAAATATCGGCTGGCAGATGGTCAATTCGTCTCGGCGCAGTCGGTTGCGGGGAAATACGTCAATCCTGCCCTGTCCTCGTTCAACTACCCCATTGGACACGATGGAAAATGGGCGTGGTCGTACCACTACAACAATGCCTATACCTACGTTTCAGTATACGGCGCGCATACCAACGGGCTCCAGACCGCCCTGCTGACGCCATATGCAGGGGAGAGCTATATCGGCTTTGGTGCCTATGTGGTGGACGATCTGCTCTACGTCTTCCGCCGCCGAGCAGACCTGTCAAGCTATTACGAGATCTACTCGGATGGCGTCTTGACCTCGACGCACGAGGTTCAGCTTTCTCCCGGGGTTCCTTACACCCGCTGGATCGGCAACTACATCTACCACCCGGATAAGGGGGCGACGCCGATTGTCGAGGCCGGTGGAGAGGTCATGTGGTTGATCGACTCCGGTGATGGCGCAACTATTGGCCCGAGCGTGCGGACGTTTCTGCGCGATTCTTCGGGCAACTTCGTACAGGATGAAGTCCTCTCGCATAGTTTCTCCACCAATCAGATATGGGGAGCAGCTTCGGATGGTGTGCTGACTCTGGTGTTTGGCAGTTCGATCATCTCCTTCATCCGGTCAGTGAAATTCGACTACGGATACCAAAATCTTGGTGACGTCATTGCCAGCGAGGTCGCGCTTTCCGAGTTGATTCAGCCGAGCGACATCAATGTTTCGCTGCTCACCCAGGACGTACGGGGCTATAGGGTTCCGGGGGGCACCATAAGGTCTGTGATCGAACCGCTGCAAGGTGCATATCCGTTCGATGTCGTCCCCTCCGGCTACAAGATCAAGTTCGTCCCGCGTGGGCAGTCTTCGGTGATGACGATCCCATGGGAAGACCTGGCGGCGAACGATAGTGCGGACATCGGTGACTCCCTTCCATATAGCCGAGAAATGGACTCTCAACTGCCGCAGAAGGTGACTATCACTGCTTTGAGTTCCACCCGCGAATACGCATCGGCAACGCAGTCCTACGAGCGCCTGAACACCTCGGCGGTCAATGCCGAGGAGCGTGACATTCCGCTGGTTCTGAGCGATGACGAGATCGCGCAGATGTCCGAGAAACTACTGTTCTTGCGTTGGCTGGAGCGAGATGACTTTGACGGCCCGGTATTGCCGCCAACCTATCTGGCGCTTGAAACGGCTGATGTGGTTGCCGTGCAGGCCAAGTTCGGCACCTTCGAGCTGCGTCTGACCGAGATCAACTACGAATCGGATGGCCGTCTCACCTGCAAATCCAAGCTGAGCAACGCCGCCATCTATTCGAGCAACGCGGCTGGAGCACCTGGCCCGGGTCCAAGTGGCAATGTTCCCCTGCGCGGCCAATCGCTGGCGCTTGAACTCGACATTCCCGTTGTCGACGAGACCGTACAGAACACCCCTGGATTCGTGGGGGTGATGAGTGGCTACACCGATGGCTGGCCAGGTGGTGTAATGGTCCGGTCGGTCGACAACGGGCAGACTTGGACAGAACTGCAGGGTTTCACCGGGAAAGCGACGATCGGGTTCGCTCGGGGGACGTTGCCTGTCAGTGCGTGCACGCTCATTGATCAGCGCGCACTGGTGGTCGACATGCTTTCGGGCGAGCTTGAGTCGATCACGCGTGACCAGATGCTGCTGGGTGCGAACTATGCAGCCTATGGGGCCTACGGCCGGTGGGAGATCATTCGGTTTCAGGATGCTGTGCTGCAGGCCGATGGTAGCTATCGACTGTCCGGGTTTGTTCGGGGGGATCGCGGAACCGAGTGGACGACAGGGCTTCACCAATCTGGCGACTATCTGGTTCTCCTTGCGGATCCCGACAACATCTTCATTGATATGGCCATTGGCTCGATCGGTGTTCCCTCGCTCTATCGTGGAGTAACCCAAGGGGCCAGCATTGATAGTGCAGACGACACTGCGTTCACCTACCAGGGTGTCAACCTTGAGTGCTTGAGTCCGGTATATGCAAAGGGTGCACGCGACACCTCAAGCAACTTCTCGGGATCTTTCACCCGCCGCAGCCGGCTGAGCAGCACCTGGTGGACCAATGGCGTCGTTGCTCCGATTGGTGAGACTTCCGAGGCCTATGAGATCGATGTGATGTCTGGAGCCACGGTGAAGCGGACGATCTCCGTGACATCGCCGGCTTGGACCTATAGCGCCGCAGACCAGGCGACCGACTTCGGTTCGGCTCAGTCCTCGATCACATTCCGCATCTACCAGCTCAGCGGCACTGTCGGCCGCGGCTACGTCCTGGAGGCGACACTTTGACCGTCAAATTCGGCATGCCTGATCTAGCGAACGGACAGGCGAACTATCTGAACGCCAACGAGGCGTTCGCCATGATCGATCAACTCATCGGTTGTGCGGCGCTGGACAAGGACTTGTCAGCGCCCCCTGGGAGTCCGGCAAATGGGGCTCTATACATCGTTGGCGCCAGTCCCACTGGAGCATGGGCTGGGAAGGCGAACAACCTGGCCTACTGGATCACGGCATTCGGGGTTTGGACGTTCGTCGCTCCTCGCGAGGGGCTGTCCGTACGCGTCCTCGATGAGCATGTGACCTATGAGTGGAACGGTACGGCTTGGGCTGTTTCCTCAAGCGGGGGATCGTCGGGGAACATGCCACAGAACTCACAATCGGCGAACTACACCCTGGTCCTCGGAGATGTGGGTAAGCACATTCTGCACCCCAGCGCTGATACGACTGCCCGGACGTTCACCATCCCGGCGAACAGTTCCGTGGCGTTCAACATCGGTGACATGGTGACGTTCTTGAATCAGAACGGTGCGGGCCTGATCACGATTGCGATCACTACCGATACGATGCGCCTGGCCGGATCTGGCGCAACGGGAAGTCGGACTCTGGCGCCGAATGGGATCGCCACAGCAGTCAAGGTGACTGCAACCGAATGGCTGATCAGCGGGGTAGGCCTGACATGAGCATGCAATCGCTTTTGATGTCGTATGCTCAGGGCTGGAACCCATCGCTGCTGACCGCTGTTCCTCGCCTATGGCTGGACGATTCCAGCCCCATGACGCTGGCATCGGGTGCTGTCAGCGTGTGGGGCGATCGCTCCGGGAATGCCTGGGATGTCTCCCAGACTACCGCCGCAAACCGTCCCACGCCGGTCAGTGGTGGGCTGAATGGGCGCCGTACCGTGCTGTTCGACGGCGTGAACGATGTCCTGCAGACAACGGCCACTGCTGCGTTCGGTCTGTTCCAGAACCGCACTTACGGGTACATGTTTTCGGTCGTGAAGAAGACGGCGGCGGATGGTTCTGCGATAAATCGGATCATTGCGAGCGTCAGTCGCGGCGGTTCTACGCCTGGCATTCGAGCAGCACAGTACATAGGAATTGATGTCGGTGGAGCAAACGTCCACGCAGGTGGAGGCAGGCGCCTGGATACGGATTCTTTCGGATATGCCGCAGATGGCGCTGCCTCGGCCGGTACGTGGTATATGCGCCTTGATTATTTCAGGTGGGCGGATCGGCAAGTCGACTCCTATTTGGATGGCCAGTTAATCGCTTCTGGAACGAGCCTATGGACAGGTGCCGGTGCGACGAGCAATACAATCAGTACTGGCCCTATTGGTATAGGCGGTGCGTTCTCTAGTAGTGGATTTTCTGCTGCTGCGTGGGCTGATGTGGAAATTGCATGCTCGCTCATGGGGAATTCGCAACTTTCGACTGATGATGTTGATCGTTTGTTTGGATGGGCAGCCTGGAGGTATGGTCTTCAATCAAGCCTGCCAAGTGGACATCCTTATAAAAACTCCCCGCCGTAATCAAGCTGTATTTTCTATTGATTCTTTCGTCGCTGCATGCCGAGCCCTCCTGAAGTACGCCTCTATTGAATGATATGAAATTGCTGAGAGCAGTATCGATAATAGGGCGGTGGTTAAGAATATATTGTCTATCTCTTGCTGTTTTCTTAGGTAGTAAGATATTGGGTAGTGGTATAGGTAGATTCCATATGAAAGCTTCCCTAGGTATGGGAGCGGATGAATGGATAGAATTGATGCTGTATCTGATTTTCTGTTTTGCTGGATTGATATTATTAATACTGCAGCGGCTATTTCTATGTATGTTAAGTCTGAATAAAGTGCTTGGAAATCAAGTCTTCTTAGTCCAAGTATGGCGTAGATCAGATATGCAGTAGAAAACATCGCAGCAAGCCTGGTTGCTCGCTCGCTAAAAGAAATAGCCATTGATACGCATGCGGCGGCTGACCCAATCAGCAGGCCGCTGAGTCTCGTATCGAATCGCTGATAAACATTCATGAATGAATTGTCTGAGTAGTAGAGTTCGTATTTTCTCCAGAGAGTGGCCAGTATTGCCAGTAGTATTATGTTGACCGCAGTGCGCAGCAACCCTCTTCCACTTGCGATTGTCAATAGCAATAAAGGCCAGATCAGATAGTAATGTTCTTCTACCGCCAGGGACCAGGTGTGCCTCAGTATGTCAGGGATATCGAAATAGGCGCGAGCATAATCGCTCAGATACGTTATTGAGACTGCCGAGTCTCGTAAATGGTTGATGAATGGAATGTCCCATAAAAAAGGAGCAGCAATTAGGTAGATGCAAAGCATCATTGCGAGTGGAGGCGTAAGCCTTAAGAATCTGCGCTTATAGAATTCTAAATATGAGAACTCGCCTAGTCTTGATTTCTCAATTATGAGCGTTGTTATTAGGAATCCGCTAAGGACAAAAAACAGATCAACCCCAATATATCAGCCGTCCATTCTCGGCGTTAAGCAATGGAATGCTAATACGATTAAAGCGGAGATGGCGCGCAATCCATCAAATGCTGGGTTGTATCGCATGTATCCTCCTTGACACATTGATAATAGCCAAAAGCCATTTCCAATCAAAGGCCGGTATCCGGCACGGAGAGACGAATGCCCCTCACCGAGCAGCAACTGCTGCGCATCTACCCCAACGCCAGCCAGAGAGCTGGCGTTTTTGTTCCTGCGCTAAACCGAGCCATGCAGCGCTACCGGATCGACTCGCCGGTGCGGCAGGCGGCATTCCTGGCCCAGATCGGCCATGAGTCAGGCCAGCTGCGCTACGTGCGCGAGATATGGGGACCTACCGCGGCGCAGAAGGGCTACGAGGGCCGCAAGGACCTGGGCAATACCCAGCCCGGCGACGGGGCCAGATTTAAGGGCCGCGGCCTGATCCAGATCACCGGCCGCGAGAACTACCGGAAGGCTGGTGGCGCCCTTGGCCTGCCGCTGCTCGACCAGCCTGAGCTACTGGAACAAGCAGAGTGGGCAGCCACGTCCGCAGCCTGGTGGTGGTCGAGTAATGGCCTGAACGAGCTGGCCGACGCCGGCAAGTTCGAGCAGATCACCCGGGTGATCAACGGTGGCCTGAACGGTCAGGCTGATCGCCTGGCGCTCTGGGAGAAGGCGAAGGCGGTGCTGGTATGACCTGGCTGCTCAGCTACTGGCGCCAACTCCTGATGGTGCTGATCATCGCCGCCGTGGGCATTGGATGCTGGCACCACGGCGTGACGACGACGGATGCAGCTTGGCAGGCTCGATGGGACCAGCACCTGGCCGCCGACACCGCGGCTACCGCCAAGGCCCAGGCCGAACAGCGCACTATCGAGCAATCCCGCCAACAGTCCATCAACAAACTCGCCGAGGACGGCCAACGTGCAATCGACAAAGCTCAAATGGATGCTGCCGCTGCTCGTGCTTCTGCTGGCAGCCTGCGGGACGCCGCCGATCAACTCGCAGCCAGACTGGCAGCAAGTGAAGCCCGCGGCGATACCTGCACTGCCGGAGCAAGCAAGGCAGCTGCCGCTGCCGCCCGAGTGCTCGCCGACGTGCTCAAGCGCGCTGACGAAAGAGCGGGGCGCCTGGCAGACATTGCTGACCAGTCCAGAGCCCGGGGGCTAGCCTGCGAGGCGGCTTACGATGGCCTGCGGTAGAATGCCGGCCTTCAATTATCGGAGATCGGCATGCTCATCATTCGTCAGGGCACTTTCTCGCGGCTTCAGCTGGAGCGCATGGTCGGCAACGCGGGAAATTTCGGGATTTGGGAATACCACGTGTCGGCGAACTCCGACATGTTCCCCGGCCACGCGGCTGGTCGCCATGCCGCTATCTCCCCGGCGGAACCGAAAGAGGGGCAGGAGGTTGAAGCATTCGTCATGCTCCGGTCTAACTCGCCACAAGAAGAATGGCGGTCGGCTGGGAAGGGCGTCGCGGAGTATCGCTAGATCGGTGTGATTGGGCGCCCAGAACGGGCAGAGAGGGCCGGAATTTTGGTTCCAGAACTGGAGATGCACCCCTATCAACCATGCGGGTTACAGAGGTGTGATTTTGAAATGATAATGGGACGCCAAATGCGTTGCACATTGCGTCATTGCTGAGTCTTTCTATCGGATTGCAAATCCGTGAACGCCGGTTCGATTCCGACCTCAGCCTCCAACATGAAAGCCCCGAAGACGCAGGTCTTCGGGGCTTTTTCTTTTCTCCTCCAGGCAAGTATTTCCCGTACTGCTCGTGCCGGCGCCTGCTTCGAGCAGTGGTGGCATGCGGGTTGACAGGCTCCATGGCTGGGCGGAGCATCGCGGGTATTACCTTTGACTACTCGGGGCGTGATGGCCACTTCGGTGAAGCTCGACGATGCGATGATGGCGCGCATACGCAACCTTGCGGGGATACGCCAGCGTTCACCACACATGGATCATGCGTGAGGCGATTGCCCAGTATGTTGAGCGCGAGGAAAGGCGTGAGGCGCTGAATCGTGAGACGGCGGTGGCATGGGATGAGTATCAGGCCACCGGCAAGCATGTGACGTCCGAAGCGGTCAATGAGTGGCTGAACACTTGGAGTGAGGTTGACGAGCGGCTCGCTCCCGCACGTGAGTGATCTACGCTCCGGCCGCGATACGCGATCTCGAATGCCTTCGGGAATACTTGCGCTCCAGGAGTCCTGATGCGGCCAGGCGGGCTGCTCAGGCGGTCGTCCAGGCCACCCAGGCGCTGGGAAATCGCCCGCAGGTGGGACGGATAATCGAGAGCCTGCCCGTCTCCTTCAGAGAATGGCCAATCGAGTTCGGTGATAGCGGCTATGTCGCCCGGTATCGCATCGATAACGAGACCATAGTGATTCTCGCCATTCGGCATCAACGCGAAGCGGGCTATTGATCGCGGCCGAGTTCGCTATGCGCAGGTATTTGCGTCATGGCTGGGGCGAGCGTTCTTCGGGCGGGACATCCGCAAAAGAAAAGCCCCGTGGGAGCGAACCCACGGGGCTTTTCACACGGAGCAGCCGGACTTACTTCTTGCCGCCGAGCGCGCCGCCCGCCGCGCCACCCAGGCCGGCGCCGATGGCCGCGCCGGTGCTGCCGCCGAGCTTGTTGCCGATGAGCGAGCCGCCGGCCGCGCCCAGGCCGCCACCGATGGCCGCCTTGGTCTTCCGGCCTTTCTTGGCGGTGGCTGCGCCACCCGCGGCGCCACCGAGACCGGCGCCGACCGCGGCACCGGTGCTGCCGCCCATCTGCTGGCCGATGACGTTGCCCAGGGCACCGCCCAGGCCGCCGCCGACGGCTGCCTGGGTGCCGCCGCCGGCCATGGCGGCTTGGGCGAACAGCAGGCTCAGGGCCAGGGCGGGGAGTGCTTTGCGCATATTGCTAACCTCGAGGAATGAAGGGCGGCAGGCTTGCCGCCCGGGATGGTCGATCGTCCGGATCGCATGCCGACCCGTGGTGTGAATTCGCTGGCGGTTTCAGACCGGCCGGAGCCGTTCCGGTTCCCAGGGGCGCGAAATTCTACCGGTCCCGGCGCTTCTCTGCTCGTTTACCGCCTGCCGATGGCTTGGATGCGTCATGGGGATGGCGTTCTGATGTCATGCGTTGTTCGCCATGGCATACTGTCATTCTGAAATTGCGCTGCTCAAGGATGAGAGATGTCGCGCTTCGAATGGCTCGTAGTGGCCGCCGCTTGCCTTGTCATCGCCTGTTATCTGGTCGTCTGCCTGTTGCTCCCCTCCGAGTACATCGCGCCCGGCTGGCTGCCGCTGCGCTAGCCCGCACCGTCTAGAGTGAAGGGGAGACCCGGTCGCGGAGGTGCCCGGCATGGCTGGTGTATATCGGCGGTTGCTCTGGCACGGCCTGCTGCTGTTGTTGCTCGGCCTGCTCACCGGACTGGTCGAGGCGCAGCTGAGCAATCCGCGCATGGCCCTGGCGGCCCACCTGGAGGGCATCCTCAATGGCCTGCTGTTGCTGGCGCTGGGGGCTATCTGGGGCGAGGTGGCGCTGTCGTCCCGGTGGCAGGGTGTCGCCTTTTGCGCATTGCTCTACGGCGCCTATGCCAATTGGGCCTTCACCCTGCTCGCCGCGGTCTTCGGCACCGCGGCCATGTCGCCCGTCACCGCCGCGGGGCATCGCGGAGAGCCCTGGCAGGAACTGCTGGTGACCTTCGGTTTCGTCAGCGTCGGCCTGGCGATCATGCTCGCCATCGTGCTGCTGCTCTGGGGACTGCGCGGCAGGGCTGCGCGCCGGGAAGGGTAAGTGGCTGGCCGTCGCGTCCCTGCTCGGCCGGCCATGTCCTCAGCAAGAGGGCCAGGCATATTGCCATTACACGACAGCGAAATAAACATACATTCTCGTGTGCATGTATGCGGGCCGCTCATGTCCCCGGCCGGCACGGCGTTTCAGGTGGTCGATGGGCGGTGGAAAGAAAAAGCCTCGCGGGTGAGGCGAGGCTTCTTCGTACTGCCGATGGGGGCTGGTCCGTCAGCCTTCCTGCAGTATAGATGGGTGATGTTACTTTGATATTGCATATGGACGAGCGATACGCCCTTTCGTCAGGGAACCCGCAGGGCAGGGGCTGCCTGCTGGGTGGCCAGCATGGAAAGCGGCAACGGCCCGTCTAGGGTGGCGATCACGGTCGCTCCGCTGCGTGCCCGCAACAGGTTACGAACCGCGCTGACGCGCTGGCGGCTCAGGGGCAGGCGGATTTCCGTGCCTTCTATGCCGATGCTGGCCGAATAGGCGTCCCAGCGCAGGTTGCTGACCAGGCTGCTGCGCACCAGGTGGCTGCGATGGATGCGGATGAACGCTTCGGCGAACTCGATTTCCAGGGCCTTCAGGGTGGCGTCGAAATGGATCCGGCCCTTGGCGGTGAAGGCTGTCACATACTTTTCTTCCGCGCTGAAATGCGTGATGTCCTTGGTTTCGATAACGACCAGGGACCTGCCCACGCGAGTGGCAATACGTTGCCTCATCGGAGCTCTCCTGTTTGGCGTTTCGTGATCCACTGAACGTCAAAGTCTTGTACCGATGATGGCGCTGTGCCGGTTTTTCGGCAGTTATGTGACTGGATTCACATTGTCCCGCTGTCCGGGAGGTGGCAGAAGAAAAAGCGGCCGCATCCGGGGTAATGCGGCCCAAGCCGGGGTTGGCTTCCCTTCCGCCCCGTGGGTGGGCAGCTTATGCGACATGGGAGATGGCAAAAAGCCGGTAATTCCGACTAGTCCCTTGTGCAGGGGACGCAGGGTGCGCAGCGAGCCTCGGGGAGGGCGGAATCGGCTGCGCCATCAAGTGCTTAGGCGCCCGGCCCCGGCTTTACCGCAACGAGTCGACTCGGTATAGTCTCGGCCCTTCCACATTGCCCGGTGGCCGAACTCTTCCGGCCTCGGCAATGCCCGCCCGGCTCGGATGGTGAAATTGGTAGACACAGCGCACTTAAAATGCGCCGGCCTAACGGTCTTGCGGGTTCGAGTCCCGCTCCGAGCACCAGAATTCCTCCCTGCATTCCCGACTTGCCGACTCGGCAGCGTGACAATCGGCCGCGCTGCCAACGCTCGCCGCCGCATCGTCCGCCGGCTTGCGCAAGGGGGATGCGCCTGACCGCTGGTCAGAATGCAACTCGCTGAAATCTTTGAGAAATATTGTTGTCCTACGGTGCTCGCACTTTGTCATGAGGACCTGACGTGCAACGTGCAGCCCGTAACATCCGCAAGGTGCTGGACTCGGTAGCCAGCAACAACGAAGCCACTGCCATCGAAGTGATGCGCGCCGTGGAGCAAGTGCCGGACGAACTGCTGCGCCAGCGGTTGCTCAAGGCCATTCATCACCTGAACCAGGACGCCGCCGAATTGCGCGCCCTGCGCGACGAGGTCACCGGGGCGGACATTCGCCTGGCCTGAGTTTGGCGCGCGGCTGGCGGCCCGGCCCGTGTAGCCGGGAGGGCCGTCCTGCTCCTGTGCGACTGTGTCCGCTGCGGATCCACCACCTCGCCCAGCCCCTGCGAGCTCATCGCTGGCCGTCGGGTTCATCCGGACGAGCCTGTCGGGCGAGGGGACCTGAGGAAGGGGGCTGTATGGAGCTTCCGAAAAGCCTGGATGACGGCGGCCTGCGGCCGCCTCAGCGATGATTCCACGCCAGCCAGCCGGCATGACGCCTGCGCGGGGCCGGCTCCGGCTGCGCCTGGGGTGCCGGCGCCTCGTGGGGATGGGCCGGGGTTTCGCTGCGCGAATGCAGCCGGGCCCTGCGCATGGGCACGCGCAGGAAGGCCCAGAGCGTGACGCCCGCCAGCAGCAGCCAGCCGAAAATCATGAGTGTGACGAACGTGCCAGGATTCATGCTGAAAGTCCTCGCCCCCACACGAAGGATAGACCACGCCGCAGCGGTTGCCGGCGGCCATCAATGGAGTGGCGGATGGCTTGCCGGGTTCGCATTATTTCTGGTATCTGTATGCATGTACAGTATTCCGAGGGTGCTCCGCCATGTCTCATGCCGCTTTCCATCCTGCCGTCGCCGATCCGTCGGCGTTCCTCCAGGCGCAGCCGCGGTCGCTGGATGACCTGCTCGAGCTGCACACGCCCCATACCTACATAGTCCGCGCACATGGCGATGGTATGACCGGTGCCGGCATCCACGACAATGACCTGCTGGTGGTGGACCGCGCTTCCCTGGCCTGTTCCGGCGAGGTGGTGGTGGCCGCGGTGAACGGCGAGCCGCTGATCCGCCGCCTGGACATCATCGACGGCGCCTACGCGCTGCTGCCGGCCAACGACCGCTACCCGCCGATCCGCATCGGCGAAGGCGACGAACTGGCGATCTGGGGCGTGGTGCGCTGGAACCTGCACCGCCTGGCCAGCTGAGCCACTAGCGGAAATCGCGGCTGGGCACGTCCAGGCCGCTGAGCAGGGGCGTCAGGTCGACCAGTTGCTCGGCGATCACGTGGCGCACGCCGCTCTCGCTTTCCAGCCGGCCGCGCACCTGCAGCAACTGCGCTTGCAGGAATACGCGGCGCTGGCGTTCGGCAACGTCGCGCCAGACCACGACGTTGACCAGGCCGAACTCATCCTCGAGGGTGACGAAGGTGACGCCGCTGGCGGTTTGCGGCCGCTGCCGGCCGATCACCAGCCCGGCGACGCTGAGTGGCCGGCCGTGCTCCAGGCCGGGCAGCTCGCGGGAGCTGCGGCAGCGCAACGCTTTCAACTGGCCGCGCAGCAGGCGCAGCGGGTGCGGGCCTAGGGTGGTGCCCAGGCTGGCGTAGTCGGTGAGCATTTCCTCGCCCAGGCTGGGCAACGGCAGGCTCACCGCGGCCTCCGTCATGGCGTCTTGACCGGCGAACAGCGGTAGCTGCGGTTCCACCCCGGCCACGGCCCAGCGCGCCCGGTGGCGATGCCCGGCCAGGCCGCGCAGGGCGCCGGCGTCGGCCAGGCGCTCGCGGGCCGCGGCGTCCAGGCCGGCCCGGTAGCTGAGGTCCTCGACGCTTTCGAAAGCCCGTCGCTCGCGGGTCTGGACGATGCGTTGGGCCAAATCCTCGCGGAAGCCGCGGACCATGCGCAGCCCCAGGCGGATTGCCGGCTGTGCCTCGCCCTTATCCTCCAGGCTGCAGTCCCAGTGGCTGTGGCGCACGTCCACCGGCAGCACCTCGATGCCGTGGCGGCGGGCATCCTGCAGTACCTGGTCGGGGCTGTAGAAACCCATCGGCCAGCTGTTGACCAGGGCGCAGGCGAAGGCTGCCGGCTCGTGGCACTTCAGCCAACTGCTGGCATAGGTGAGCAGGGCGAAGCTGGCGGCATGGGATTCGGGGAAGCCGTAGCTGCCGAAGCCCTTTATCTGTTCGAAGATGCGCTTGATGTAGTCCTCGGTATAGCCCTTGGCGCTCATGCGTTCGAACAGCCGCTGGCGATGTGGCTCCAGGCCCCCGTGACGCTTCCAGGCGGCCATGCAGCGGCGCAGTTCGTCGGCCTCACCCGGGGTGTACTTGGCGGCGATGATCGCCAGTTGCATGACCTGCTCTTGGAACAGCGGGACACCGAGCGTGCGCTTGAAGACCGGGATGAGTTCTTCGTGCGGATACACGACCGGTTCTTCCTTGTTTCTGCGGCGCAGGTAAGGATGCACCATGTCACCCTGGATCGGCCCTGGGCGGACGATGGCGACTTCGATCACCAGGTCGTAGAAGTTCTCGGGCTTTAGCCGCGGCAACATGGCCATCTGCGCCCGGGATTCGATCTGGAACACCCCGATGGTGTCTGCACGGCTGATCATCGCGTAGGTTTCCGGGCAGTCCTGCGGCAGCTCGGCAAGGGTCCAGCGCTTGCCGCGATAGTCCGCGATCAGGTCGAAGCAGCGTCGCAACGCGCTGAGCATGCCCAGGGCAAGCACGTCGACTTTCAGCAGGCCTACCGCATCCAGGTCGTCCTTGTCCCATTGGATCAGGGTGCGTTCGGGCATGGCGGCATTTTCCACCGGCACCAGGGTTTCCAGGGGATGCTGGGAAATCACGAAACCACCCGGATGCTGCGACAGGTGGCGGGGAAAGCCGATCAGCTCGCGGGTCAGTGCCAGCACTCGGCGAAGCACCGGACTGTCCGGATCGAAACCACCTTCGCTCAGGCGATCCTGCGGCGGGTCTTCGTCGCTCCAGCGCCCGCAGCAGTCGGCCAGGGCATTTACCTGGTCGGGCGGTAGGCCCAAGGCCTTGGCTATGTCGCGAATTGCGCCGGCGCTGTGGTAGGTACTGACAACAGCAGTCAGCGCCGCGCGCGAGCGGCCATAGTGACGAAACACGTACTGGATGACCTCCTCGCGGCGTTCGTGCTCGAAGTCGACGTCGATATCCGGCGGCTCGTTGCGCTCGCGGGAGATGAAGCGTTCGAACAGCAGGGTACCCTGGGACGGATTCAGCTCGGTGATCCCCAGGGCGAAGCACACCGCGGAGTTGGCCGCCGAACCCCGGCCTTGGCAGAGGATGTGCCGACTGCGGGCAAAGGCGACTATGTCGTGGACAGTCAGGAAGTAGTTGTCGTAGCCGAGCTCGGCGATCAATGCCAGTTCGTATTCGATCTGTTTGCGCACCTCTGCTCCGCAGCCGCCTTCCGGCCAGCGGCGCAGTAGACCCTTTTCAGTCAGCTCACGCAGCCAGGTGGTAGGTGTATGTCCTGCGGGCACGAGTTCGCGAGGGTACTGATAGAGCTCGCGTAGCTGCCCCAGATCGAAACTGCAACGCCCCGCGATCCGCAGCGTCTCCTCCAGCAACTGCGCCGGATACAGCTCGGCCAGCACTTCCCGCGGGCGCAAGTGGCGTTCGCCGTTGGGGAACAGGTGGGCGCCGGCCTCGCTGACCGGCAGGTGGTGACGGATGGCCGTCATGCAGTCCTGCAGGGCCCGGCGGCCGCGGCTGTGCATGTGCACGTCGCCGCAGGCCACGGCGGCGATGCCATGGCGGGCGGCCTGGGCCAGCAGGGCCTGCAGGCGGGCACTGTCGTCCGCGCCGCGGTGCAGCCCGACGCCCAGCCAGAGGCGTTGCGGGAAGCGTTCGCGCAGCCAGGCGCCATCCGTATCCGCTGCCGTGTCGGGCAGCCAGATCGCCAGCAGGCCTTCCAGGTCGGCTTCCAGGTCCTCGCGCAGCAGGCGGTAGCTGCCCTTGTCGGCGCGGCGCCGGGCGTGGGTGATGAGCCGGCAGAGGTTCTGGTAGCCGGCGAGGTTCTCGGCCAGCAGGACCAGCTTGGGGCCGGCCTCGATGCGCACCTCGCTGCCGACGATCAGCGCCAGCTCGAATGCCTTCGCCGCCTGCCAGGCGCGGACGATGCCGGCCAGGCTGCATTCGTCGGTGATGGCCAGGGCGCGGTAGCCCAGGCGTGCGGCGCGCTCGAAGAGTTCATGGGCGCTGGAGGCACCGCGCTGGAAGCTGAAGTTCGACAGGCAGTGCAGCTCGGCGTAGGCCGGGGTCATGCGAACCAGCCGTGGATCAGCCACGGCCCCTCGCTGCCGACCTCGCGGTAGACCCAGGCCTGCTGGCCGGCGCGGGTCTGCACCCGGTAGTAGTCGCGGCGCATGTCCGCGCCATCCCACCAGCCGGACTCGATGCGCTCCGGCCCGGCGAGCACCCGGGGCAGGCTTTCGCGCAGCGCCTGTGGCTGCCGCAGCAACCAGCCGGGGCGCGGCCCGCAGGGCGGCAGGGGGAGGGCGCGCGGGCTTTCCCGGGGTTGCCAGGCCTGCTCCGGCCGGTGCTCGGCGAGGGCGCCCAGGCCGTGCACGGCATCGTCGCCCAGGCGCGCGCGCAGACGTTCGCGCAGCTGTTCCCAGGGCTGCGTCTGCTGCGGGCGCTCGTCGAACAGCTGGCGCAGCCCGGGGGCGAAGGGCGGCAGGTCGTCGACCTGCAGGCGCACGGCCTGTACCGCGGCGGGCAGTTGCAACTGTTCCAGGCGGCCGCGGCTCAGCTCGAAGAGCATGGCCGGCTCGCGCTCGGCGCTGAGCAGGCCGACCGGCATGCAGGTTTCGCCGCGGCCGTGGTGCTCCAGGTACAGCTCGAAGCGCTGCACGCCGCTGTCGCGCCCGGCGAGGAAGGCGGCGAGGTCGCCGGTCAGGCGGCGCAGGGGGAAGAGCAGGGCCTGGGTCGATTCGACGTCGAAATTCAGCTCGATGCGGCTCTCGAAGCGTTCCGGTGGCCGGTAGAAGTCCAGGGCCAGCGACCGCTGGCCGAGCAGGTTGTCGACCTGCCGCAGCAGTTCCGCCGGAAAGCGCCGGGCCAGGCCGTCGCGAGGCATGGCGAGCAGTTGCTGCAGGCTGCGCAGGCCCATGCGCGCCAGGCTGGCCACGCTTTCCCGGGGCAGCCCGCAACGCTCCAGGGGCAGGCGCCCGAGGACGCTGCGCAGGGCTTCCGGGTGTTCCACCACCAGGCCGTCACCGGCGTTGACCAGTACCCGCGCGGCCGCGGGGGTGGGCGCCACGCCGATGCGGTGGCTGAAGCCCAGGGCCCGCAGTTCCTCGCGCAGGCGGGCCTCGAAGCGTGGCCAGGGGCCGAACAGCGCCAGGCTGGAGGCGACCTCCAGCAGCAGCGCGCGCGGGTAGTGCTGGCTGACCTGGGAGCTGAAGCCGTAGGCCCAGGCGGCGAGCAGGTCCTGGCTGCGCTGGATGGCGGCCAGGTCGTACTCGGCGCAGTCGAAGTCGCGGCACAGGGCGCGTGCCGCGGTCAGCGACAGGCCGGGGCGCAGGCCGAGCCGGCGGGCCGCCGGGTTGACCGCCTGCAGCACGCGCCGTTGTGGCGGGCCGGCTAGCAGGGCGAGAGGCGCCTCGGGATCGCTGCGCTGGCGCAGGGCGGCGTCCATGGCCAGCTGTGGCAGGAGAATGCAGGCCCAGCGCATGGCGACCTCAGTGCAGGGCGGCCAGCGGCAGGGGGCTGGCCGGGGCCAGGCCGCCACGGCACTTGAGCACCCGCAGTTGCGCCGGGCGGGTTTCGACGGCCAGGCGCAGCGCGGCCGGCGAGGGGTTGTACGCCTCGCGCAGCGGGCGGAAGGCGAAGGCCAGGGTCTGGCCGCTTTCCGCCGCCACCTGCAGGCGGCGCAGGGCGCGGTCGTCGGCCTGCTGCGGCCAGCACAGCACGGCGCCGCAGCAGCCCGAGCGCAGGCATTGCTCGGTCGCCCAGAGCGCATCGCGGCCACTGGCCTCGACCCAGGCCAGGTGCTGCAACTCGACGCCCGCCTCCAGCCAGGCGCGGGGATAGGGGATGTGCGGCGGCGCCACCAGCACCACGCGCTCGCCGGCCGCGCTCAGGCGCGCCAGAGTCGGCCAGAGCAACTGCAGCTCGCCGATACCCTCGGCGGCGTGGAGGATCTCGCTCAGCGCCGCCTCTGGCCAGCCACCGCCCGGCAGCAGGGCGTCCAGCCGGGCGTGGCCGGTGGGCTGGGCCGCGCTGGGCGTGGTGCCGGCCTGGCCCTTCCAGACGCGTCGCTGGTCGAGCAGCGCGCCCAGGTCTACGGCGACGCCCATGGTTGGCACCTGTGATGGGAAGAGGGGAGGTAGAGCAAGATGAAATCCCGAATACTGTATGAAAATACAGTATCCGGTCTCGCCCCCATCCGGTCAATACGACCGGTTCGCTACGCCGCGACGATCCGCCGGAAGACTGAGCCAGGTCAGCACGGGCTCTGTCGGCGCCCTTCAGAGTGCGTAGGATGGAGCCGACAGACGGTCGCCGAAGGTACCAGTGCTGACTTTTTGCCAGTATCGACCGAACTTGCCGGCGCCGCGGCGGTCTGACTAGCCGTTGCCCATCGCCGACGGGCCTGCGCCTCCGCTGGCGGGCGCGCAGCGTGGGCATTGTAAGCCGCACGCGGGCTCATTAGACTGCGCGCCATTCACACCCTCGTTCATGTCGAAGGACTTCCATGATCAAGAAATGTCTGTTCCCGGCTGCCGGCTACGGCACCCGCTTCCTCCCGGCCACCAAGGCCATGCCCAAGGAAATGCTGCCGATCGTCAACAAGCCGCTGATCCAGTACGGCGTCGAAGAGGCGCTGGAAGCCGGGCTGTCGGAGATCGGCATTGTCACCGGCCGCGGCAAGCGTTCGCTGGAAGACCATTTCGACATCAGCTACGAGCTGGAAACCCAGATCCGCAACACCGACAAGGAAAAGTACCTGGTCGGTATCCGCCGCCTGATCGACGAGTGCACCTTCTCCTACACCCGTCAGATCGAGATGAAGGGCCTGGGCCACGCCATCCTCACCGGCCGCCCGCTGATCGGCGACGAGCCCTTCGCCGTGGTCCTGGCCGACGACCTCTGCCTGAACCTGGAAGGCGACAGCGTCCTGAAGCAGATGGTCAAGCTGTACAACCAGTTCCGCTGCTCCATCGTGGCCATCCAGGAAGTGCCGCCGGAAGAGACCAACAAGTACGGCGTGATCGCCGGCGAGATGATCCGCGACGACATCTACCGCGTGAACAACATGGTCGAGAAGCCCAAGCCGGAAGAGGCGCCGTCGAACCTGGCGATCATCGGCCGCTACATCCTGACCCCGGACATCTTCGAGCTGATCGAGCAGACCGAGCCGGGCAAGGGTGGCGAGATCCAGATCACCGACGCCCTGATGAAGCAGGCCCAGGACGGCTGCGTGCTGGCCTACAAGTTCAAGGGCAAGCGCTTCGACTGCGGTAGCGCCGAGGGCTACATCGAGGCGACCAACTTCTGCTACGAGAACCTCTACAAGACCGGCAAGGCCTGGTAATCCCGGCGCGTTCCCGGTACGTCGAAGAAGCCACCTGCGGGTGGCTTCTTCGTTTCCGCCGTTCGCGTGGGCCGCACGCTTTCGGAGCGGGGGGCTGCCGTAGGGCGAATAACCGTTCGCGGTTATCCGCCGTTGCCTTGCGAAGGCGGCGGATAACGCTGGAGGCGTTATGCGCCCTACGGTTCGGCGCCTACAGCGACGATGGAATCGGCATTTCTTCCGAGCCCGGCCCCAGTGGTTGGCCGTAGCTGAACTCCACGTAATTTCCTGCAGGGTCACGAACGCCACAGTAATAACCGACGGGGTAGGGCTCCTGGCGCGGCGGCCAGATCAGGCAGCCGGCGCGTTCGGCCTCGGCGGCGATGGTATCGACCTTCTCGTGGCTGTCCACCGCGAAGCCGAAGTGGCTGTAGTCGTCGCTGGCCAGGTGGCGGGCCTCGCCGCCGGGCATGATGACGAAGATGAACTGGTGCTCCTTGCCCGGCTCGGCCATCCACACGATGCGCGAGCCCTTGCCCTCGCGCTGGTGGATCACGCGCATGCCGCAGAAGCGTTCGTAGAAGGCGATGCAGGCCTCCAGGTCCGGTACGTGCAGGGCCAGGTGGGTCAGGGACGGGCGCATGGCGGCTTCCTCCTGTGGGCTCTGCTGGCAGGATAGGCCAGCGGCGATGAGGTATGCTGCCGGGCATCTGCCAGTGGAGAACGACGATGGCTTTCGATTTCGACCTGTTCGTGATTGGTGCGGGTTCCGGCGGCGTGCGTGCCGCGCGGTTCGCCGCGGGGTTCGGCGCGCGCGTGGCGGTGGCCGAGAGCCGCTACCTGGGCGGCACCTGCGTGAACGTCGGTTGCGTGCCGAAGAAGCTGCTGGTGTACGGCGCGCACTTCCACGAGGACTTCGAGCAGGCCGCCGGCTTCGGCTGGAGCCTGGGCGAGGCGCGCTTCGACTGGCCGACCCTGATCGCCAACAAGAACCGCGAGATCCACCGCCTCAACGGCATCTACCGCAACCTGCTGGTGAACAGCGGGGTGACCCTGCTCGAAGGCCACGCGCGCCTGGTCGACGCCCATACCGTGGAAGTGGACGGCCAGCGCCTGCGCGCCGCCAACATCCTCATCGCCACCGGTGGCTGGCCCCAGGTGCCGGACATCCCCGGCAAGGAACACGTCATCACCTCCCAGGAGGCCTTCTTCCTGCCGCAGCTGCCGCGCCGGGTGCTGGTGGTGGGCGGCGGCTACATCGCAGTGGAGTTCGCCTCCATCTTCCACGGCCTGGGCGCGCAGACCACCCTGCTGTACCGCCGCGAACTGTTCCTGCGCGGCTTCGACCGCAGCGTGCGTGAGCACCTGCGCGACGAGCTGACGAAGAAGGGCCTGGACCTGCAGTTCAACGCCGACATCGCGCGCATCGACAAGCAGGCCGACGGCAGCCTGCTGGCGACCCTCAAGGACGGCCGCCTGCTGGAGGCCGACTGCGTGTTCTACGCCACCGGCCGCCGGCCGATGCTCGACGGCCTGGGGCTGGAGAACGTCGAGGTGGCGCTGGACGACAAGGGTTTCGTCAAGGTCGACGAGGCCTACCGCACCAGCGAGCCGTCGATCCGCGCCATCGGCGACGTCATCGGCCGCGTGCAGCTGACCCCGGTGGCCCTGGCCGAGGGCATGGCGGTGGCCCGCCAGCTGTTCCGCCCCGAGGAATACCGGCCGGTGGACTACAAGCTGATCCCCACCGCGGTGTTCAGCCTGCCGAACATCGGCACCGTCGGCCTCACCGAGGACGAGGCGCGCGCCGCCGGGCACCGGATCAAGCTGTTCGAGAGCCGCTTCCGCGCGCTCAAGCTGACCCTCACCGAATCCCAGGAAAAGACCCTGATGAAGCTGATCGTCGACGCCGACAGCGACCAGGTGCTGGGCTGCCACATGGTCGGCCCGGAGGCCGGCGAGATCCTCCAGGGCATCGCCGTGGCGCTCAAGGCCGGGGCCACCAAGCGGGTGTTCGACGAAACCATCGGCATCCACCCGACGGCGGCCGAGGAGTTCGTCACCCTGCGTACGCCGGTGGCCTGATCTCGTAGGATGGGTTGAGCTTGCGAAACCCATGTGGCCGTGGCGATGGGTATCGCTTCGCTCAACACCATCCTACGGTGGGGCTTCTCCTGCCATTTAGGCGGACTGTCTTGCGGCTTGCGCCGAGATGCTCTTCGTAGGAGCGAGCTTGCTCGCGAACCGCATGGCACCGCGTTTGTTCGCGAGCAAGCTCGCTCCTACGAAAAGAGTTGCCAGCGGGTAGTGTAATTGGATGGACTCACCCTCACCGAGGCGTCGAAGCGCCACGGTGGCATTCTAAGAAGCCAGCGACAGTGAGGGTGAGGCCATGAAAAAGCATACGACGACGACGAAGCCCATGTCTGCAGTGGATGTGTCGGCTTGCACGACAGTCGCCGTGGATTTGGCGAAGCAGGTATTCCAGGTGGCCGGGGAAGATGCCCAGGGCCAGTTGGTGTACGAGCAGCGGATCAAGTCGCGTGAAGCGTTTCAGGTGTTCCTGCAGAAGCTGCCGAGGGGCGTGACGGTGCTGGTGGAAACCGGTCCGGGTGCGCAAGCCTGGGCCCGGTTGCTGCAGATGCAGGGCAACCCGGTGCGTATCCTGCCGGCCCAGCGTGTGGCCGAGCATCGTAGCGGGGCAAAGAATGATCGCAATGATGCCCATGCCATTTTGCGAGCGGGACGGGATTGCAGCATCGCGTCGGTGCCGGTGAAGAGTGTCGCGGCGCTGGCGATGCAGGCCTGCCACCGGATTCGGCGTGGCTATGTGCGGCGGCGTACGGCCACGGGTAATCAGATACGTGGGCTACTGCTGGAGCAGGGCATCGCCCTGGCTCAGGGGGAGGCGGCCTTGAGCCAAGGTGTCCCCCGGGTACTGGAAGACGCCAGCCAGCCCTTGCCGGATCTGCTGCGTGAGCTGATCGACGAGATGCTGAGCGAGTGGAGGCGACTGGGCGAGCGCATCACAGCGCTGACCGAGCGTCTGGAAGCGTGTGCCAATGCGGACCAGGCAGCGAAACGGCTGATGACGGTGCGTGGCATTGGTCCGATCACTGCCACGGCGCTGCTGGCCAAGCAGACCGAACCGGAACGTTTCGCCAATGCGCGCCAGTTCGCCGCCTACTTCGGTATCGTGCCCGACCAGCACAGCAGCGGGCAGAAGGTGCGACTGGGCAAGATGACTAAACGTGGCGACGCCTATGTGCGCAGCCTGATGGTGGTGGGCGCGCATGCGGTATTGAAGCAACTGCGGCCGGATTCCGAGCACCCGGACGACCGTCGCCTGCAACGCTGGCTACAGCGCCTGGGGCGCAAGGGGGCGGCCGTGCGACTGGCCAACCGCAACCTGCGGATCGCCTGGGTACTGTTGCGCAGCGAGCAGACCTACCAGCGCAAGCCGAACGCTTGCCAGGAGATTGAGATGAGTCACTGATCCAACGAGTTCCCGCCACCGGGGCGCCAAGCCGCTCCAACCCCTGCTGAAGAACATTGACCCCTGGTCAGACCGTCGCGGATTGATGCCTACGCTCCTACTGGCCTTCGAGGCCTCTTTGTAATCGGCATTCCGCGGGCTTACCCAATGTTGGCCAGAAGCCCGACGTGGCTTCCTCGAACAGGCCTAATACATAGATGCAATCGGGTTCCTCTGTTCAAAAGCGGGTTGACGGTGGGGGTGAGTCCATACATAGGAGCGAGCTTGCTCGCGAACGGATTCCGCAGCGGGTTTCATTCGCGAGCAAGCTCGCTCCTACGAAAGGCAGAGGGGCTGAACTACAGGCTCTTCTCGAACACCTGCGAATTGCGCTGGTAGTTGTACAGCGAAGCCCGCGCCGCCGGCAGGCGCTCGACGCTGCTGGGCTGGAAGCCGCGCTCGCGGAACCAGTGGGCGGTGCGGGTGGTGAGCACGTAGAGGGTCTTCACGCCCAGGGCCCGGGCGCGCTTCTCGATGCGTTCCAGCAACTGGTCGCCGCGCCCACCGTGGCGGTACTCCGGGTTGACCGCCAGGCACGCCAGCTCGGCGGCGTCGGAATCGGCGATCGGGTAGAGCGCCGCGCAGGCGATGATCAGGCCCTCGCGCTCGACGATGCTGAACTGCTCGATCTCGCGCTCCAGCACCTCGCGCGAACGGCGCACCAGGATGCCCTGCTCTTCCAGCGGGCGGATCAGTTCCAGCAGGCCGCCGACGTCCTCGATGCCCGCCTCGCGCAGTTGCTCGAACTGCTCCTGGGCCACCAGGGTGCCGTTGCCGGCGCGGGTGAACAGCTCGCTGAGCAGCGCGCCGTCCTCGGTGAAGCTGACGATGTGGCTGCGCCGCACCCCGGCGCGGCAGGCCTGGGCGGCGGCGTCGAGCAGTTCCGCCTGGTAGCTGTTGCCCAGGCGCTGCAGGTGCGCCGGCACCTGTTGCGGGCGCAGCTCGCGGACCAGCTTGCCGTCCTCGTCGAGCAGGCCGCGCTCGCCGCCGAACAGGATCAGCTTGTCGGCGTCCAGCTCGATGGCCGCGCGCATGGCCACGTCCTCGCAGGCGAGGTTGAAGATTTCCCCGGTGGGCGAATAGCCCAGGGGCGAGAGCAGCACGATGGAGCGCTCGTCGAGCAGGCGGCCGATGCCCTTGCGGTCGATGCGCCGCACCTCGCCGGTATGGTGGTAGTCGATGCCCTCGACCACGCCGATCGGCCGCGCCGTGACCAGGTTGCCCGCGGCCACGCGCAGGCGCGCGCCCTGCATGGGCGAGGCGGCCATGTCCATGGACAGCCGCGCCTCGATGGCGATGCGCAGGCTGCCCACGGCATCGATCACGCATTCCAGGGTGGGCGCGTCGGTCACCCGCAGGTCGCGGTGGAAACGCGGCGCCAGCCCGCGCGCGGCCAGGCGCGCCTCGATCTGCGGGCGCGAGCCGTGCACCAGCACCAGGCGCACGCCCAGGCTGTGCAGCAGCACCAGGTCGTGGACGATGTTGCCGAAGTTCGGGTCTTCCACGCCCTCGCCGGGCAGCATGACCACGAAGGTGCGGTCCCGGTGGGCGTTGATGTAGGGAGAAGCGTGACGTAACCAGGTGACGTAGTCTTGCATTGTCCAGGTGGCCTGTGAGCGGGCGATGAAGGGTTGTCGAGTGCAGTTGGCCGGCAAGCGGCGGGAGCGGCGGTTATCGTCGTCGCATGCACATCGACGGGGTTCTCCTCTTCAGGGCGGTTACAGGCAGTAATGCTGGATCAAGCCGCGCAGCAGTTCCACGGTCGGCGGGATGCGAGCGAGTTCCAGGTGTTCGTCCGGCTGGTGGGCGCAGGCGATGTCGCCGGGGCCCAGGACCAGGGTCTCGCAACCGAGCTGCTGAAGATACGGTGCTTCGGTGCCAAAGGCTACCGCTTCCGCCGAATGCCCGCTCAGGCGCTCGGCCAGGCGCACCAGCTCGCTGTCCGCGGCCTGCTCGAAAGGTGGCACGGCGGGGAACAGCGGCTGGTAGTCCAGGCGCACCGAAAAGCGCTCGGCCACCGGCTGCAGGCGCTCGCCGATGGCCCGGCGCAGGGCTTGCGGGTCCATGCCCGGCAGCGGCCGCAGGTCGAACTCCAGGGCGCACTGGCCGCAGATGCGGTTGGGGTTGTCGCCGCCGTGGATGCAGCCCAGGTTCAGCGTCGGCTGGGGCACGCCGAACTGCGGGTTGTTGAACTCCTTCTGCCACTGCGCGCGCAGCGCCAGCAGCTCGCCGATGGCCGCGTGCATGGCCTCCAGGGCGCTGTGGCCGAGGCTGGGGTCGGAGGAGTGGCCGCTCTGCCCGAGGATGTCGATGCGCTCCATCATCACCCCCTTGTGCAGGCGGATCGGCCGCAGCCCGGTGGGCTCGCCGATCACCGCGGCGCGCCCCAGCGGCCGGCCGGCCTCGGCCAGGGCGCGGGCGCCGGCCATGGAGCTTTCCTCGTCGCAGGTGGCGAGGATCAGCAGCGGCTGGCGCAGGGGCTTCTCCAGCAGCGGCAGCAGCGCCTCGATGGCGATGGCGAAGAAGCCCTTCATGTCGCAGCTGCCCAGGCCGTACCAGCGGCCGTCGCGCTCATCCAGGCGCAGCGGGTCGCTTTTCCACAGCGACGCGTCGTAGGGCACTGTGTCGGTGTGCCCGGCCAGCACCAGGCCACCGGGGCCGCTGCCCAGGCTCGCCAGCAGGTTGAACTTGCCCGGGGCGATCTCCTGCAGTTCGCAGGCGAAGCCGAGGTCGCCCAGCCAGGTGGCCAGCAGCTCCACCACCGGGCGGTTGGACTGGTCCAGGGCGGCCTGGGTACAGCTCACCGACGGCAGGGCGAGCAACTGGGCGAAACGGTCTTTCAGGCTCGGCAGGGGCATGGGCGTCTCCGGAAGCGTTGTGCCCATCATGGCCCAGGATGGCCGCCAGTTGAACCGCCATCCTTCGCCGGAACAGCGCCGACGCGGTGCTGTCCTGTACACTAACGGGCTTCGACGAACGCTCCGGCGCCCGCTCCGGCGCGCCCGTCCACCCTTTCTTCCCGGAGCGCAGCGCGCTCCCGACCCGGACTCCGCCATGCAGAAAGAAACCGAAATCAAGCTGCGCGCCAGCCGCGAGACCCTCGAGGCGCTACGCGACCACCCGCTGCTGAAGAAGCGCAACAAGTCCGGCTGGCAGCAGAGCGAGCTGTACAACCAGTACTACGACACCCCCGGCCGCGACCTGGCCCGGGCCAAGGTCGCGCTGCGCCTGCGCCGCGACGGCGAGCAGTTCATCCAGACGCTGAAGAGCCGCGGCCACAGCGTCGCCGGGCTGTCCGAGCGCAACGAGTGGGACTGGTACCTGGACAAGCCCGAGCTGGACCTGGGCAAGCTCGACGACAGCTGCTGGCCGGCGGCCCTGGCCGACCTGGACAAGGCGCAACTGGCGCCGATCTTCAGCACCGATTTCACCCGCCAGCGCGCCGAGATCGCCTGGGGCCGCGGCAAGACCCGGGTGGTGATCGAGGCCGCCCTGGACCTGGGCAAGGTGGTGGCCGGGGAGCAGGAAGAGGAAATCTGCGAGCTGGAGCTGGAACTGCGCCAGGGCGAGCCCGCGGCATTGCTGGAACTGGCCGCGGAGCTTGCCGCCGACCTGCCGCTGATGCCCTGCGACATCAGCAAGGCCGAGCGCGGCTACCGGCTGTTCGACCCGGCCAGCTACACGGTGCACCCGGACACCCAGAAACTGTTGGCGGAAACCCCGCTGGACGGCGCCTTCGCCGCCATCGCCTGGGGGCTGCTGGGCAGCAGCCAGCGCCTGGCCGAGCAGTACCGCTTCAACGGCCACTGGCGCCTGCTGCAGGAATGGCTGCAGCAACTGGTGGACCTGCGCGCCCTGCTCGGCAGCCTCGGCCAGGCCGCGCCGCGCGCCAGCAGCCGCGAGCTGCGCGCCGCGCTGGACGCGCTGATCGGCGACTGGCGCCCGCGCCTGGAACAGGGCGAGGCCGACGAAGCCGTGCGCCAGCAGGCGCCGGAAGCCTTCCGCGCCGAGCTCGGCCAGGTTCGCTGGGGCCTGTTCTCGCTGCAGGCCTCGCGCTGGCTGCTGGCCCGCGCCTGGCAGGAAGGCCGCAACGAGCGCGGCAACCGCCAGGGCGCCGCGGCCCTGGGCAAGTGGCTGCCGCGCCTGCTCGCCGAGGAAGCCGAGGGCCTGCCCCTGGCCCGCGCCCAGCAGCAGCCGGAACTGCTCGTCGAGCAGCTGCCGCGCCTGCAGCGCCTGCTGGTCTGGCTGCGCCTGGCCCGCGGCGTGCTCGACCTGCCCGAGGCCGACCGCCTGTACGGTGAACTGGCCAAGCTGGAACTGGTCCTACACCAGCGCGACAGTGCGGGCCTGGATGCCCTGGCGGCCCAGGCCCATACTGTGCTGACCCTCAAGCCCTGGAAGGCGATTTTGAAGTAGGCTGCAGGCGGCAGGCCATAGGCTGCAGGCAAGAGCGGAGCGCTTGACCTGCCGCCGGGCTGCCGTACGCTCTTCGCCTGTAGCCTGTAGCCTGTAGCCTGTAGCCTGTAGCCTGTAGCCTGTAGCCTGTAGCCTGTAGCCTGTAGCCTGTAGCCCCGGAGCCCCAATGTCCGTCTTCGCTTCGCCCGCCCAGGATCGCTGGCTCGACCTGGCCGATGTCCTCCACGAGCTGGTCGCCCAGGGCCGCGTCGCGCAGAGCGACGCCGAGCAGTGCCTGGCGATCCGCCGCAGCGCGGTGAAGAACCAGCAGCACCCCCTGGAATTCCTCGCCGCCCAGCAGGTGCCGGACCTGCGCCACCCCGGCCGCCACCTGGACCTCGACACCCTGGTGCACTGGCTGGCCGAGTATTCCGGCCAGCCCTACCTGCGCATCGACCCGCTGAAGATCGACGTCGCCGCGGTCACCCCGCTGATGTCCTACGCCTTCGCCCAGCGCCACAAGATCCTCGCCGTGGCGGTGGCGCCGGACAGCGTCACCATCGCCAGCGCCCAGCCCTTCGTGCACAGCTGGGAAAGCAACCTGACCCACGTGCTCAAGCGCCCGATCAAGCGCGTGGTGTGCAACCCGCTGGACATCCAGCGCTTCACCACCGAGTTCTACCGCCTGGCCAAGTCGGTCAGCGGCGCCTCCGCCCAGGACATGAAGATCAGCGGCGTGAGCAACTTCGAACAGTTGCTCAACCTGGGCGCCAGCGACCAGGAGCCGGACGCCAACGACGCGCACATCGTCACCATCGTCGACTGGCTGTTCCAGTACGCCTTCCAGCAGCGCGCCAGCGACATCCACATCGAGCCGCGGCGCGAGCAGGGCACGGTGCGCTTCCGCATCGACGGCGTGCTGCACAACGTCTACCAGTTCCCGCCGCAGGTCACCATGGCGGTGGTCAGCCGCCTGAAGTCGCTGGGGCGGATGAACGTCGCCGAGAAGCGCAAGCCCCAGGACGGCCGGGTGAAGACCAAGACCCCGGACGGCGCCGAGGTGGAGCTGCGCCTGTCGACCCTGCCCACCGCCTTCGGCGAGAAGATGGTGATGCGGATCTTCGACCCCGAGGTGCTGCTCAAGAGCTTCGACCAGCTGGGCTTCTCCCCCGAGGACCTGCGCCGCTGGCAGAGCATGACCAACCAGCCCAACGGCATCATCCTGGTCACCGGCCCCACCGGCTCGGGCAAGACCACCACCCTCTACACCACGCTCAAGCAGCTGGCCACGGACGAGGTGAACGTCTGCACCATCGAGGACCCGATCGAGATGATCGAGCCCTCGTTCAACCAGATGCAGGTACAGCACAACATCGAGCTGACCTTCGCCAGCGGCGTGCGCGCCCTGCTGCGGCAGGACCCGGACATCATCATGGTCGGCGAGATCCGCGACCTGGAGACCGCCGAGATGGCCATCCAGGCGGCGCTGACCGGGCACCTGGTGCTCTCCACCCTGCACACCAACGACGCCCCCACGGCCATCACCCGCCTGCTGGAACTGGGCGTGCCCTACTACCTGATCCGCGCCACCGTGCTCGGCGTCATGGCCCAGCGCCTGGTGCGCACCCTGTGCCCGCACTGCAAGGCACCGCTGGAGCTGGAGGAAAACGACTGGCAGGACCTGACGCGGCCCTGGAACGCCCCGCTGCCCACCGGCGCGCAGCAGGCGGTGGGCTGCCTGGAGTGCCGCGACACCGGCTACCGTGGCCGCGCCGGGGTGTACGAGATCATGCTGCTGACCGACAGCCTGAAGGAACAGATCACCCCCGACACCGACCTCATCCCGCTGCGCCGCCACGCCTTCAAGGAAGGCATGCGCAGCCTGCGCCTGTCCGGCGCGCAGAAGGTCGCCGCGGGCCTGACCACCATCGAGGAAGTGCTGCGGGTGACGCCGCAGAGCGAACAGAAATAGGAAATCTCCGAGCCCGATGGGGCTCGCGGGATGACACGGGAAAGCGTTAGGTTTTCCCGCTGCCCCACCCCTCGTGGGCCGGGGCGCCATGCAGGAAGTCCCAATCGACCAAGGAGTGCACCAGATGGAAACCGGCAGTGTCCTGATTCTCTTCGTCATCCTCGCGCTGGCGATCGTCTTCATGGGCTTCAAGGTGGTCCCCCAGGGCAACGAGTGGACGGTGGAGCGCTTCGGCCGCTACACCGGCACCCTCAAGCCGGGGCTGAACATCATCGTCCCGGTGATGGACCGCGTCGGACAGAAGATCAACATGATGGAGCGGGTGCTGGACATCCCCCCGCAGGAAGCCATCAGCGCCGACAACGCCATCGTGCAGATCGACGCGGTGTGCTTCTACCAGGTGGTCGACGCGGCCCGGGCGGCCTACGAGGTCAGCGGCCTGGAGAACGCCATCCGCAACCTGGTGATGACCAACATCCGCACCGTGCTCGGCTCCATGGAGCTGGACCACATGCTCAGCCAGCGCGACGCCATCAACGAGCGCCTGCTTCGCACCGTCGACGAGGCCACCGCACCCTGGGGCCTGAAGGTCACCCGCATCGAGATCAAGGACATCAGCCCGCCGGCCGACCTGGTGGAAGCCATGGCCAGCCAGATGAAGGCCGAGCGCCTGAAGCGCGCGCAGATCCTTGACGCCGAGGGCAAGCGCGCCGCGGAAATCCTCACCGCCGAGGGCGAGAAGCAGGCGCAGATCCTCAAGGCCGAGGGCCAGCGCCAGGCCGCCTTCCTCGAGGCCGAGGCCCGCGAGCGCCAGGCCGAGGCCGAGGCGCGGGCGACCCAGGTGGTCTCCGAGGCCATCGCCAGCGGCAACGTGCAGGCGGTGAACTACTTCGTCGCGCAGAAATACGTCGACGCCCTCGGCCAGCTGGCCGCCTCGAACAACAGCAAGATCGTGCTGATGCCCCTGGAGGCCAGCCAGGTGATAGGCGCGGTGGGCGGCATCGGCGAGATCGTCAGGGCCACCTTCGGCGACGGCGCCCCGGGCGCCAAGGGCCGGGGCTGAGGTCATGTGGGACTACCTGCAACACCTGAGCTTCTGGGACTGGCTGGCCTTCGGCACCCTGCTGCTGATCCTCGAGGTGTTCGGCGCCGGCGGCTACCTGCTGTGGATCGGCATCGCCGCGGCGGCCACCGGCGTGCTGGCCTTCTTCGCCCCGGCCCTGGCCTGGACCTGGCAGTTCCTCGCCTTCGGCATCCTGGCGCTGCTCACCGTGGCGTTCTGGTGGCGCTACCAGCACCGCCCGGGCGCCGGCGAAGCCGCCAGCGGCCTGAACCGCCGCGGCAGCGAGCTGGTCGGCCGGCAGTTCGCCCTGCACGACGCCATCATCGGCGGCCGCGGCAAGATCCGCGTCGGCGACAGCCTGTGGCTGGTCAGCGGCCCGGACCTGCCGGCCGGCGCCCAGGTGAAGGTCACCGGGCAGGACGGCGCCGTGCTGCTGGTGGAGCCGGCCTGAGCCTGACGCCTCACGCCCCTGTAGGAGCGGACCTTGTCCGCGATAGCCGGCGCGAATCGCGGATAAGATCCGCTCCTACGCGCCATGCCCACCTCCGGCTCCACCTGTAGGAGCGCGCCCTGCGCGCGAATCGCGGGCAGGGCCCGCTCCTACGTTCCCGCCGACGGTGGGCAAGGCCCCGGGCAGGGCCTAAGATGGGCGCCTCGACCCCACGGAACGGACATCCCCCCTCGAATGCTGCGCCTGCTCAAAGACGAGAAATTCCTCCTCCTCGCCCTGCTCCTGGCCGTGCTGGCCTACGCCCTGGAGCACAGCCTGCTGGCCGGCGGCAAGGCCGTGGCCGGGGTGGCCGCCAGCGTGCTGCTGGCCTCGATCATCAGCGTCTCGCTGCGCGTGGCGCACCATGCCGAGGTGCTCGCGGAGAAGGTCGGCGAGCCCTACGGCACCATGATCCTGACCCTGGCGGCGGTGCTGGTGGAGGTGGTCATCCTGGCCATCATGATGGGCCACAACCATTCGCCGACCCTGGCCCGCGACACCATCTACGCCGCGGTCATGCTGGACATGAACGGCATCCTCGGCCTGGCCGCGTTGCTCGGCGGCCTCAAGCACGGCGAGCAGGCCTACAACGACGACTCGGGCAAGACCTACGTGACCATGATCCTCACCGCGGTGGGCATCTCCATGGTCATCCCCGAGCTGATCCCGGCCGCGCAGTGGAAGCTCTACTCGCTGTTCACCATCGGCTGCATGCTGATGCTCTACGGCCTGTTCCTGCGCATGCAGACCGGCCAGCACAGCTACTTCTTCAGCTACAACTACGCGGTGCGCAAGCAGCAGCCCCACGAGGCCGACGAGGAGCACGGCGGCACCCACGGCTCCATGGCCCTGCTGGTGGTCGGCGTGGTGCTGATCGGCGCCCTGGCCGAGGTGATGTCCAAGGCCCTGGACGTCAGCCTGGAAGGCAGCGGCGTGCCGCCGATCGTGCCGGCGCTGCTGGTGGCGGCCATCTCCGCCAGCCCCGAGATCCTCACCGCCCTGCGCGCCGCCCTGGCCAACCGCATGCAGCCGGTGGTCAACATCGCCCTCGGCGCCTCGCTGTCCACGGTGATCCTCACGGTGCCGGTGATCGAGGCCCTGGCGCTGTTCAAGGGCCAGCCGTTCCAGATGGCCATGACCCCGCTGCAGACCGGGATGATGTTCATCACCCTGGTGGTGGCCGGGTTCAACCTGCACGATGGCAAGACCAACGCCATCGAGGGCATGACCCACTTCGTGCTCTTCGCCACCTTCCTGATGCTGTCGCTCATGGGTTTGTAAGCATGCTGAAGATCTACCTCGCCGGCCCCGACGTGTTCCGCCCCGACGCCGCCGCGTACGGCGAACGGCTCAAGGCGCTGTGCGCGGAATACGGGTTCGAAGGGCTGTTCCCGCTGGACAACCGGCTGCCGGAGGAGATCGGGGAGCCGCACCAGCAGGCGATCTGGCTGTACCGCGCCAACCTGCGGATGCTCGCCGAGGCCGACGTGGTGCTGGCCAACCTGGCGTCCTTCCGCGGCAGCGAACCGGACAGCGGCACCTGCTTCGAGGTCGGCTACGCCGCGGCCCTGGGCAAGCCGCTGTACGGCTACCTGCCGGACGCCGGCAGCTACGCCGAGCGCATGCGCCGCAAGTACCCGGAATGGCTGGGCGAGCAACCCGGCCGCGACCGCGACGGCAACGTCCTGGAAGCCTTCGGCCTGCCGCTGAACCTGATGCTGGCGGTGCCCACCCAGATCGTCTCCGGCGGCCCGCGCGAGGCGCTGGAATTGCTGCGCCAGGATGTGCAGCCGGCGGAATGACCGTAACCGCGCCCATGTAGGAGCGCGCCCTGCGCGCGATTCGCGGGCAGGGCCCGCTCCTACACGACTGCGCCGAGGCGCTTTTCGTAGGATGGGTTGAGCTTGCGAAACCCATGCGGTCACGGTGATGGGTATCGCTTCGCTCAACCCATCCTACGGGAGCCCGGAATTGACGTAGGAGCGGACTCCGTCCGCGATGGGCCGGGCCCAGGCACGGCGATCGCGGATGAATCCGCTCCTACAAAAGAAGAAGAGAAGCCCGAGCGGCTCAGACCTTCTTGACGAATTCCGACTTCAGCTTCATGGCGCCGATGCCGTCGATCTTGCAGTCGATGTCGTGGTCGCCGTCCACCAGGCGGATGTTCTTCACCTTGGTGCCGACCTTGACCACCAGGGACGAGCCCTTGACCTTGAGGTCCTTGATCACGCTGACGGTGTCGCCGTCCTGCAGCACGTTGCCGACGGCGTCCTTGATCACCTTGGCGTCGCCCTCGCCTTCGGCGGCGGCATCGGCCGACCATTCATGGGCGCATTCCGGGCAGACCAGCAGCGCGCCGTCCTCGTAGGTGTATTCGGAATTGCATTTCGGGCAGGGTGGCAGGCTCATGATCGCTATCACTGACAGTGGAAAAGACCGCGCATTATATAAGGCTTTGCCCACTTCAGGGATGCAATTGCTGCAGATAGGCCGCCAACGCCTCGATATCCCCGGCCTGCAGCTGCGACGCCACCGCCAGCATGGTCGAGCCGACGCGGCGCGGGTCCTTGTCGCGGTAGGCCTCCAGCGTGCGCTGCAGGTAGGTCGCCGGCTGCCCGGCGATGCGCGGGACGCCCTGCTGACCCAGCCCCTGCGGACCATGGCAGGCCACGCAGACCCGCCCGAACAGCGCCTCGCCCCTGGCCCGCAGGGTATCGTCCACCGTGCCCTGGCGCGGCAGCACCGGCTGCTGGCTGTAGTACACGGCGATGTTCACCCGCTCGTCGAGGCTCAGCATCTTCGCGGCCTGGTTCATCACGAAGTCGGTGCGCTGCCCGCTGGCGTAGCGCTCGAAGGCGGTAAACAGGTAGCCCGGCGCCTGCGCGGCCAGGTTCGGGATGTAGTCGCGCCGGCTGTTGCCATCGTCGCCATGGCAGTTGCGGCACAGCACGATGCGCTCGTGGCCGGCGGCGTAGGCCTGCTCGCGCAGGGCGGGGTCGGCCATGATGGCGTCGAAGCGCGCCTGGGCGGCCTCGTCGCCCAGGGCGGTACAGCTGACGGTCAACAGCAGAGCAATCGCGAAACGCATCGCCTCCTCCCCGGAACTCGGCCTGCGGCTTGCCGTTTATAGGCGTGCGCGCGGCGCGGGGCCTGGATGCAGGTCAATGAAGCGGTGCCCCGGCCGCGCCGGAAGGTGATGGTTTTCGCAAAGACATAAAAAAGGGGGAGCATCGTGCTCCCCCGGGGACTGAACCTTGAGACCCGTCTGTCCGTCGGTCAGCCTTCAATCTCGATCAGCACCTCGCCCGGGTTGACGCGGTCACCCTTGGCTACGTGGATCGCCTTGACGGTGCCGGCGATGGGCGCCTGCACCTCGGTTTCCATCTTCATGGCCTCGGTGATCAGCACGGCCTGGCCGGCCTTCACGCTGTCGCCTTCCTTCACCAGCACGTCGACGATGTTGCCCGGCATGGTGGTGCTGACGTCGCCCGGCGCGCTGGCGTGCTTGCGCTTGTTGCCGCCGCCGCCGATGAACTCGTTGAGCGGCTCGAACACCACTTCTTCCGGCATGCCGTCGATGGACAGGTAGAAGTGGCGCTTGCCGTCGGTCTTCACGCCGACGCCGGTGATGTCCACGCGGTAGCTCTCGCCGTGCACGTCGACCACGAACTCGGTCGGCACGCCTTCGCCGCCGGCCGCGGCCACGCCGTTGCCGGTGGGGATCGGCAGCAGTTCCTCGGGCTTCAGGGCGCCGGCCTCGCGTTCCTCGAGGAACTTGCGGCCGATGTCCGGGAACATGGCGAAGGTCAGCACGTCCTCCTCGGACCGGGCCAGGGCGCCGATCTCGCCGCGCAGCTTGTCCAGCTCGGGCTTGATCAGGTCGGCCGGGCGCACGTCGATGACTTCCTCGTTGCCGATGGCCTGGCGCCGCAGCTGCTCGTTGATCTGGCCCGGGGCCTTGCCGTAGCGGCCCTGCAGGTACAGCTTCACCTCGTTGGTGATGGTCTTGTAGCGCTCGCCGGCCAGCACGTTGAAGAACGCCTGGGTACCGACGATCTGCGAGGTGGGGGTGACCAGGGGCGGGAAGCCCAGGTCCTCGCGCACCCGCGGGATTTCCTCGAGCACCTCGGCCATGCGGTTGAGGGCGCCCTGCTCCTTCAGCTGGTTGGCCAGGTTGGAGATCATGCCGCCGGGCACCTGGTTGACCTGCACGCGGGTGTCCACGCCGGTGAATTCGCTCTCGAACTGGTGGTACTTCTTGCGCACGGCGTGGAAGTACATGCCGACCTCCTGGATCAGCTCCAGGTCCAGGCCAGTGTCGTAGGGGGTGTTGCGCAGCGCCGCGACCATCGACTCGGTGCCCGGGTGGCTGGTGCCCCAGGCCATGCTGGAGATGGCGGTGTCGATGCGGTCGGCGCCGTTCTCCACGGCCTTGAGCTGGCACATGCTGGCCACGCCGGCGGTGTCGTGGGAGTGCACCACCACTTCCAGCGGCAGGGCGTCCTTCAGGGCCTTGACCAGGTCGCCGGTGGCGTAGGGGGTCAGCAGGCCGGCCATGTCCTTGATGGCGATGGAGTCCACGCCCATGGCCGCCATGGCCTTGGCCTGGGCGACGAAGGCGTCGATGGTGTGCACCGGGCTGGTGGTGTAGCAGATGGTGCCCTGGGCGTGCTTGCCGGCAGCCTTCACCGCCTCGATGGAGACGCGCAGGTTACGCACGTCGTTCATCGCGTCGAAGATGCGGAACACGTCGATGCCGTTGACCGCGGCCTTGGCCACGAAGGCGCGCACCACGTCGTCGCTGTAGTGGCGGTAGCCCAGCAGGTTCTGCCCGCGCAGGAGCATCTGCAGGCGGGTGTTGGGCAGCGCGGCCTTGAGCTTGCGCAGGCGCTCCCACGGGTCTTCCTTGAGGAAGCGCACGCAGGCGTCGAAGGTGGCGCCGCCCCAGACTTCCAGCGACCAGTAGCCGACCTTGTCGAGCTTGTCGCAGATCGGGAGCATGTCCTCGGTGCGCATACGGGTGGCCAGCAGGGACTGGTGCGCATCGCGCAGGATGGTATCGGTGACGCTGATTTTCTTGCTCATCTCGTAATTCTCCTCTCCGCTGCAGCCAGCCGCTTGTAGCCTGCAGCCTGAAGCCTCAAAGGCCCGCGTGGGCGGCGATGGCGGTGGCGATGGCGATGGCCAGGTGCGACGGGTTGCGCTTGATCGAGTACTGGGTCAGCTCCGGGTGGCTTTCCACGAAGCTGGTGTTGAACTCGGCGCTGCGGAATTCCGGGTCCTTGAGGATTTCCTGGTAGTAGGGCGCGGTGGTCTTCACGCCTTGCACGCGCATGTCGTCCAGGGCGCGCAGGCCGCGGTCCAGGGCCTCTTCCCAGGTCAGTGCCCAGACGATCAGCTTCAGGCACATGGAGTCGTAGTACGGCGGGATGGTGTAGCCGGTGTAGATCGCCGTGTCGGTGCGCACGCCGGGGCCGCCGGGGGCGTAGTAGCGGGTGATCTTGCCGAAGGAGGGCAGGAAGTTGTTCTTCGGGTCCTCGGCGTTGATGCGGAACTGCAGGGCATAGCCGCGGTACTGGATGTCTTCCTGCTTGACCGAGAGCGGCAGGCCGGAGGCGATGCGGATCTGCTCGCGGACGATGTCGATGCCGGTGATTTCCTCGGTGATGGTGTGTTCCACCTGCACCCGGGTGTTCATCTCCATGAAGTACACCTCGCCATCGGCGAGCAGGAACTCCACGGTGCCGGCGTTCTCGTAGCCCACGGCCTTGGCCGCGCGCACGGCGAGGTCGCCGATGTAGGCGCGCTGCTCGGGGGTCAGCTGCGGGCTGGGGGCGATCTCGATGAGCTTCTGGTTGCGGCGCTGGATCGAGCAGTCGCGCTCGAACAGGTGCACGGTGTTGCCGAAGGCGTCGGCCAGCACCTGGGCCTCGATGTGCTTCGGGTTGACGATGCACTTCTCGAGGAAGACTTCCGCGCTGCCGAAGGCCTTGGTGGCCTCGGAGATGACGCGAGGGAAGTTCTGCTCCAGCTCCTCGCGGCTGTTGCAGCGGCGGATGCCGCGGCCGCCGCCGCCGGAGGTGGCCTTGAGCATCACCGGGTAGCCGATGCGCTCGCCTTCGCGCAGCGCTTCGGCGAGGTCGGCGACGTTGCCTTCGGTACCCGGGGTGCAGGGTACGCCGGCCGCCATCATGCTGCGCCGCGCCTCGGTCTTGTCGCCCATGCGGCGGATCACTTCCGCCGACGGGCCGATGAACTTGATCCCGCGCTCGGCGCAGATGTCCGCAAGCTCCGCGTTCTCGGAGAGGAAGCCGTAGCCCGGGTGCAGGGCGTCGCAGCCGGTCTCCACCGCCAGGTTCACCAGCGCGCGCGGGTTGAGGTAGCCGGCCAGCGGGTCGGTGCCGATGCTGTGCGCCTCGTCGGCGCGCTTCACGTGCAGGGCGTGACGGTCGGCATCGGAGTAGACGGCCACCGAACGGATGCCCATCTCGGCGCAGGCACGCACGATGCGGACAGCGATCTCCCCACGGTTGGCGATCAGGATTTTCTTGATCACTTGCGGTTTCCCTCGACCGGGACTGATGGACCCGGCACTTGAACCAATCGGCAATCCGCCGCGGCGTTCGATCCGCGTCGGCTCGGCACGTGCCGGAGCAGGGTTCCGGCGTTTTTTTACCCTACGCGGGATCGAGGATTACCCAAAATCAATATTTATTGGGATAGCCATAACTTTTGTCTTATAGTCGAACGCAACCACCCCGTTCGGGAGCCGTCCGAATGCGTAAGTCCTTGATGCGAATGACACTTCGCCAGCTGCAGGTATTCCGTGCGGTGTGCGAGAGCCGTTCCTACAGCCGCGCCGCGGAGGAAATGGCGCTGACCCAGCCGGCGGTCAGCCTGCAGATTCGCCAGCTGGAGGAACTGGTCGGCCAGCCGTTGTTCGAGTACATCGGCAAGAAGCTCTACCAGACCGACGCCGCCGACGCCCTGCTGCGCGCCAGCACGGACATCTTCCAGCGCCTGGAGGTGCTGGACATGCAACTGTCCGACCTCAAGGGCTCGCTGCAGGGCCAGTTGCGCCTGGCGGTGGAGTCCAGCGCCAAGTACATCACCCCGCACCTGTTCGCCGCCTTCCAGGCCCAGCACCCGGACGTCAGCCTGCACCTCACGGTGGTCAACCGCGCCCAGGTGATCAAGCGCCTGTCGGACAACCGCGACGACCTGGTGATCATGTCCCTGGTGCCCCAGGACATGGCCCTGGAGTTCCTGCCCTTCCTGAACAACCCGATAGTCGCGGTGGCGCCGCCCGAGCACCCGCTGTGCAGCGCCGCCAAGCTATCGCTGAAGGACCTGGAATCCTGGCCGCTGCTGATCCGCGAGCCTGGCTCGGGCACGCGCAAGGCCTGCGAGGAACACTTCCAGCAGAAGCGCGCGCACTTCCCGCAGACGCTGGAATTCGCCTCGCTGGAAGGCTCGCGGGAAGGGGTGCTGGCCGGCCTCGGCCTGGCCCTGCTGCCGCGCCACGCGGTGAGCCGCGAACTGCGCGCCGGGCTGCTGCGCGAACTGCCGGTGGAGGAACTGCCGCTCTACCGCAGCTGGTGCCTGGTGCACGCCCGCGGCAAGCGCCTGAGCCCGGTGGCCCAGGCGTTCGTCGCGTTCATCCGCGAGGAGCGCGCGCTGATCAGCCAGCTGGCCGAGCGTTTTTCGCCGACGCCCGCGCAGAATTGAGGTAGTTGGCGGCGATCAGGTCGGGATAATCGGACATCTCGCGGTCCAGGCGTTGCGCTTCGAGGCGCTCCTCGATGGCCCGGCGGAACTGCATGCGGCGCTGGTCCTCGAGCTTGCGGCGGGTCCTGCTGTCCAGGTGCTGGGTGTCGTCGATATGGCGTGGCATCTCGCATCTCCCAAGGCCGAAGGGCTGGAGACGCCAGCATGCTGACGACGGATGACAGTTTGAGGGCGCGGCAGTGAAGCCGCGGTGACGCCGACGGGCGGTCGGCGCCCTCCGGGCATCCCTCAGAACAACGCATCCAGGCAGCGGTACCAGGTGATGGCCGCCCCCAGGTAGAGCCGCTGCAGGCCATGCAGCGGGATCGGTTTCAGCGGTGCCGGCGGCAGCGGGAAGCGCTCGCCGCGCCCGGCCAGGCGCAGCGCCATATGCCGGCCCAGCGTGGTGGCCATGGCCACGCCGCGGCCGTTGTAGCCCAGCAGCGTCGACAATCCCGGCGCCGGTTCGTGCAGGTGCGGCAGGAAATCCTGGGTCAGCGCCACCCGGCCACTCCAGCGGTACTCGATGGGCACCCCGGCCAGCTGTGGATAAAGCTGCGCCAGGGATCGCTGCAGATGGCTCCAGTCGCCGTCGCCGGAGGGTTCGCCGAACGGCCCTCGCCCGCCCAGCAACAGGCGGCCCTGGGCATCACGCTTGAAGTAGAGCAGCAGGCGCCGGGCATCCGAGCAGACTTCGCCGCCAGGCAGCACGCTCGCCGCCAGTTGCGGCGACAGCGGCCGGGTAGCGATGATGAAGCTGTTCGCCGCGATCAAGGTGCGGCGCAGGCCCGGCCACAGGCCATCGGTGTAGCCGTTGGTCGCCAGCAGCACCTTTTCCGCCCTAACCCGCGCACCGCCGGCCAACGCCAGCTGCCAGCGCCCGGCCTGGCGCTGCAGGCTCAGCACCGGGCTGTGGCCGTGCACCCGCGCCCCGGCGGCCAGCGCGGCGCGCACCAGGCCGCGCACGTAGCTCAGCGGCTGCACGCTGCCGGCGCGCGGATCGACCCAGGCGCCGAGATAATGGTCGTTGCCGATGCGCCGGGCCACCGCCTCGCGGTCCAGCAGCTCCACGGGCACGCCTCGCCGGCGCCATTGTTCGGCGCGCTGCTCGATGCCACGCAATGCCGCCGGGGATGCCGCCGGCTGGATCCAGCCCTTGCGAGTGGCATCGCAGTCGATACCGTGGCGCTGGATCAGGCTGAACACCTCGTCGGCGGCGTTTCCCGCCACTTCGCACAGGTATTCCCCCTGCTCACCGAATTTCGCCAGCAATTGCTCCGGGTCGAACTTCAGCCCCGGGATGACCTGGCCGCCGTTGCGCCCCGAGGCGCCCCAGCCCGGCTCGCCGGCATCCAGCACGCAGGCGCGGATGCCCAGCTCCGCCAGGTGCAGGGCGGTGGAAAGGCCGGTGAAGCCGGCCCCAACGATGGCGACATCCGTCTCCAGCTCGCCCTGCAGGGGCGGCGTCGCTTGCGCCGGCGTGGCGCTGGCTGCCCACAGGGACTGCGGCAGGTGGCGTGGCACGACGCTCATGCCTGTACCCCCGACGGTTCCAGCAGGCGCCTGAGGAAGTCTCGGGTGCGCTGATGCTGCGGCGCCCCCAACACCTGTTGCGGCGGCCCTTCCTCGACGATACGGCCGCTGTGCAGGAAGCACACCTTGTCCGCCACTTCGCGGGCGAAGCCCATCTCGTGGGTGACCACGATCATGGTCATGCCCTCGTCGGCCAGGCGGCGCATCACGCCCAGTACCTCGCCAACCAGTTCGGGGTCGAGCGCCGAGGTCGGCTCGTCGAAGAGAATCGCCTTGGGCTGCATCGCCAGCGCGCGGGCGATGGCCACGCGTTGCTGCTGGCCGCCGGAGAGTTCGTCGGGGTAGGCCTCGACGCGGTGCGCCAGGCCGACCTTGTCGAGCAGCGCCAGGGCCCGCTCGCGCACCTCGCGAACCGGCTCTTTCTTCACGTAGACCGGGCCTTCCATCACGTTCTCCAGCACGTTGCGGTGGGGGAACAGGTTGAAGCGCTGGAACACCATGGCCACCTGGGTGCGGATGGCATGGATGCTGCCGGCATGCCGGTCGACCTTGGCGCCGGACACCAGCACCTCGCCGCCCTGGTAGTCCTCCAGGCCGTTGATGCAGCGCAGCAGTGTGGACTTGCCGGAACCGGACGGGCCGATCAGGCACACCACCTCGCCGCTGTCGACGCTCAGGTCGATGCCTTCGAGCACCGCCACGTCGCCGTAGCTCTTGTGCAGGTCACGGATGCGGATCATCGCTTGCTCCTCCGGCCGATACGCGCCTCGAGGCGGCGCAGGGCGAACGACAGCGGCAGGCTCATGGCCAGGTAGAGCAGCGCCACCAGGGTGTAGACGGTCATGTTCTCGAAGGTCGAGGAGGCGATCAGCTGGCCGGCGCGGGTCATCTCCGCGACCGTGATGGTGGAGACCAGCGAGGAGTCCTTGAGCATCATCACCAGGGTGTTGCCGTAGGGCGGCAGGGCGATGCGGAAGGCCTGCGGCAGCACCACCCGGCGCATCACCATGGCGCCGCGCATGCCGAGGGACTCGGCGGCCTCGATCTGGCCCTGGTGGATGGCCTGGATGCCGGCGCGGAAGTTCTCCGCCTGGTACGCCGAGTAGGCGATGCCCAGGCCGATAACCCCGGCCTGGAAGGCGCTGAGCTGGACGCCGAAATCCGGCAGGACGAAATAGATGTAGAACAGCTGGACGATGATCGGCAGGCCGCGGATGACGTTGACGACGGTAGTGCCGGCCAGCGCCAGGGCGCGGTAGCGGGAGACCATCATCAGCGCCAGGGCCAGGCCGATCAGCGAACTGAGCAGAAAGGACGCCGCCGTGACCTGCAGGGTGATCACCGCCCCCTTGAGCAGGATGGGCAGGAAGTCCATGGCGTTCTGAAGAAACATGGCGATTACCTGGTAGAGCGCGAAGGCGCCGCCCACGGGCGCGGGCGGCGACGGGTCAGTCGAGGTTCCACTTGGCGCGGATGCGCTGCAGGGTGCCATCGGCGCGGATGCTGGCGATGCCCTGGTTGACGCGCTGCAGCAGCGCCGGGTCGTCCTTGCGCAGCACCAGGCTGACGTCGCCGTGAATCACCGGCTGGTAGTCGCGGACCAGGCGCACCTTGGACTGGCCGCCCCTGGCCAGTTGGTAGGCCAGCACCGGCTGGTCGGCGAAGGCCGCCTTGATGCGGCCCAGGGCCAGGTCTCGGAGCAGGTCGTTGATGGAGTCGTAGCCGCGCACTTCCTTGAAGATGCCGCGTTTGTTCAGCTCGTCC
Organism: Pseudomonas sp. RW407; assembly: GCF_003176655.1. NCBI lineage: Bacteria > Pseudomonadati > Pseudomonadota > Gammaproteobacteria > Pseudomonadales > Pseudomonadaceae > Pseudomonas > Pseudomonas sp. RW407. Next base: position 1,185,288 of record NZ_QGSL01000088.1, read on the forward strand.
AGGAACACGGTGCCGACCTGGGCACCAACCACCTCGCCCTTGAAGTCGTCCATGCGGGTATAGGCGCCGCTGTCGTCGGCGCGCACCACCAGGCCCTCGCCATAGGAGAACACCGGGTCGGAGAACTGCACGACCTTTTCCCGCGGCGGCGTCTTGAGCATGGCCGCGGAGATCAGGTCGATCTTCCCGGAGGTCAGCGAGGGGATCAGCGCGGCGAAGTTGGTCTGCTGGATCTGCGTGTCGAAGCCGGCGGCCTTGCCCACCGCTTCCACGGTGTCGACCATCATCCCCTGGATGCGCTGGCTCTGGATGTCGAGGAAGGTGAAGGGGACGCCGGTGGAGGTGGCGCCGACCTTGAGGGTCTCGGCCGCGGCGGGGCCGGCGAACAGCACCGAGGCGGCGCAGGCGAGGACGAAGGCACGGATGCTCTGATGCATGGTGGGTCTCCCAGTGGACGCTCATTGTTGTGGTTGTGCGTGTGGGTACCTCTGAATCGGCAGGAGGCGATTCGGACGATATATTCAATTTACAAAAATCGCAAAGAGATTTATAAGTATCGAATATCGATACGGAGAAGACAAAAATGTCTGAAGGGAGCCTGCTGTTCAATCAGTCGCTGGAGAAGGGCCTGGCGGTGCTACGCGCCTTCGATGCGCGCCGGCGCACCATGAGCCTGGCGGAAGTGGCCGAGGCAGCGGGGATCAACAAGAGTTCGGCGCAGCGCATGGTGCACACCCTCGAAGCGCTGGGCTACCTGCGCAAGCACGAGCAGACGCGGCGCTTCCAGCTGACGCCGAAGGTCATGGAGATCGGCTACAACTACCTGGCCGCGGACACCCTGGTGGACGTGGCCAACCCCTTCCTGGCCGAGCTGTCGCAGATCACCGGGGAAACCACCAACCTCACCGAGCCCGACGGCCTGGACATGGTCTACGTGGCGCGCTTCGTGGCGCCCAAGTTCATTCCCATCCACATGCCCATCGGCAGCCGCATCCCGATGTACTGCACCGGTTGCGGTCGCGCCTACCTCAGCGGCCTGGACGACCGGGCGGTCGTGGAAATGCTGCAGCGCAGCGAGCCGCAGCGCCTGACGCAGAACACCCTGACCGACATCGAGGCGATCCTCGAGACCGTGCGCACGGCGCGCAGCAAGGGCTATGCGGTGAACGCGGAAGAGATGTTCCTGGGCGACATGAGCATCGCCGCGCCCATCCTCGACAGCCGCGGCCAACCGGTGGCCGCCGTCCACGTGGTGGCGCCGACCAGCCGCTGGAGCCGGGAAGATGCCGAGCGCAAGCTGGCACCGGCGGTGATCGAGTGCGCGCGGGCGATCCGCACCTCGATCCGGGCGCTCTGAGACAAGTGCCTCAGGACGCCTCTTCCGGGCGCGGCTCCTCGTGGCTCTTCACCACCTTGGGCGACAGGCGCAGGCTGCGCAGGCTGCGCTTGACGCTCTTGAGGTGGTTGACCAGGTCCGGTCCGCGGGCCATGGCCACGCCCATGGCCAGCACGTCGATCACCACCAGGTGGGCGATGCGCGAGGTCAGCGGGGTGTAGATGTCGGTGTCCTCGTGCACGTCCACCGCCAGGTTCACCGTGGCCAGGTCGGCCAGCGGGGTCTGGCTGGGGCACAGGGTGATCAGGGTGGCGCCGGCCTCGCGGACCAGGTTGGCGGTCACCAGCAGGTCCTTGGAGCGGCCGGACTGCGAGATGCAGATGGCCACGTCGCTGGGCTTCAGGGTCACCGCCGACATCGCCTGCATGTGCGGGTCGGAATAGGCCGCCGCCGACAGCAGCAGGCGGAAGAACTTGTGCTGGGCGTCCGCGGCCACCGCGCCGGACGCGCCGAAGCCGTAGAACTCCACGCGCTGGGCGTGGGCGATGGCGGCGATGGCGCGTTCCAGGGCGTGGGTGTCGAGGTTCTCGCGCACCTCCATCAGCGAATGCAGGGTGGTGTCGAAGATCTTCAGGCTGAAGTCGGTGACCGAGTCGTTCTCGTTGATCGCGAACTGGCCGAAGCTGGCGCCGGCGGCCAGGCTCTGCGCCAGTTTCAGCTTCAGGTCCTGGAAGCCGCTGCAGCCGATGGCGCGGCAGAAGCGCACGATGGTCGGCTCGCTGACGCCCACGCCGTGGGCGAGGTCGGCCATGGAGCTGTGCATGACCGAGGCGGGGTCCTGCATCACGTGATCGGCGACCTTCAGTTCCGACTTGCGAAGCAGATGACGCGACTGGGCAATGTGCTGCAACAGGTTCACTGGGCTGGACTCGGCTATGATCGGCGGATGGGATGTAGTCTGCTTGTAGTTATACTACAAGTCAGGCGGTCACGCCCAGGCAATAAGTGGTGGAGCAGTACCCGATGATGTCCGAAACTTCCGCATTTCCCCTTTCCTGCGACATCCTGGTGTTCGGCGGCACCGGCGACCTGGCCCTGCACAAGCTGCTGCCGGCGCTCTACCACCTGCACCGCGAGGAGCGCCTGCCGGCCGACACCCGCATCCTCGCCCTGGCCCGCAGCCAGCGCTCGCAGGAGGCCTACCTGGCGCTGGCCGAACGGCATTGCCGGGCACAGGTGGCGCGGGCCGACTTCAGCGTCGCCGACTGGCAGAGCTTCGCCACGCGCCTGGACTACCTAGCCATGGACGCCTCCCAGAGCGCCGACTTCAGCCGGCTGCGCCAGCGCCTGAAGTTCGGCCACGAGCGCGTGCTGGTGCACTACCTGGCCACCGCCCCGGACCTCTTCGCGCCCATCGCGCAGAACCTCAAGGTCGCCGGCCTGGCCGGGCCCAACACGCGCATCGTGCTGGAGAAGCCGCTGGGCCATTCCCTGGAGTCGGCGCGGGCGATCAACCAGGCCATCGGCCAGGTGTTCGACGAGTCGCGGGTGTTCCGCATCGACCACTACCTGGGCAAGGAGACGGTGCAGAACCTGCTGGCCCTGCGCTTCGCCAACACCCTGTTCGAGCCGCTGTGGCGCAGCGCCTACGTCGACCACGTGCAGATCAGCGTCAACGAGACCCTCGGCGTGGAGAACCGCGGCGCCTACTACGACCACGCCGGGGCCATGCGCGACATGGTGCAGAACCACCTGCTGCAGCTGCTGTGCCTGGTGGCCATGGAGGTGCCGGTGCACTTCGACGCCGAGTCGGTGCGCGACGAGAAGCTGAAGATCCTCCAGGCCCTGCGCCCGATCGGCGGCCTCGACGTGCAGGACCGCACCGTGCGCGGCCAGTACGGCGCCGGGCGGATCGGCGGCCAGGAGGTGCCGGCCTACTGGTTCGAGAAGAACGTGGACAACGACAGCGACACCGAGACCTTCGTCGCCCTGCGCGCCGAGATCGACAACTGGCGCTGGGCCGGCGTGCCCTTCTACCTGCGCACCGGCAAGCGCATGGCGAAGAAGTGCTCGGAGATCGTCATCCAGTTCAAGCCGGTGCCCCACGCCCTGATCGGCGACGGCAGCGGCCCGGCCAACCGCCTGTGGATAAGGTTGCAGCCGGAGGAACGCATCAGCCTGCAACTCATGACCAAGACCCCCGGCAAGGGCATGCGCCTGGAGCCGGCCGAGCTGGACCTCAACCTGGCCCAGGCCTCCAGCCCCGGCAAGCGCCGCTGGGACGCCTACGAGCGCCTGCTGCTGGACGTGATCCAGGGCGACTCGACGCTGTTCATGCGCCGCGACGAGGTGGAGGCGGCCTGGCGCTGGATCGACCCGATCATCGCCGGCTGGCAGGAGCACTACCAGCGCCCGCGCCCTTACCCCGCCGGCAGCAACGGCCCGGAGCAGGCGCAGATGCTGCTGGAGCTGCAGGGGCGGCGGTGGTTGGAGTGAGGTTGCTTGCGAATGGGGGTTCGCCGGCAATTTCGGCGCTTGACCTGAAGAGCGCCCTCTCCCTAACCCTCTCCCTGAAGGGAGAGGGGACTGTCCGTGCCAAGCGTCATACCAGCGCTCGCCGGCAGCCTCGGCGTTGCAATGAGCTTCGACATTACGCTTCACGCCATACGGCCCCCTCTCCCTTCAGGGAGAGGTCTGGGGAGAGGGAGCGGAGTCAATCCAAAGCTCCGCTGCAGCCAGGAAACCCCATTCGCGAGCAAGCTCGCTCCTACGAAACGCCCACCAGCAACATTGACCCCGCTCAGGGCACCGAGCCCCCGGCCCGGCTAGAGTGCGGCGTTTTATCCACAAGCGTCCCGCCGCCATGCTCCAAGCCCCCGAACTGCTCTGCCCCGCCGGCTCCCTGAAAGCCATGCGCCACGCCTTTGCCTATGGCGCCGATGCCGTCTACGCCGGGCAACCGCGCTACAGCCTGCGGGTGCGCAACAACGAATTCGACCTGGCCAACCTGGCCATCGGCATCGCCGAGGCCCATGCCCTGGGCAAGCGCTTCTACCTGGTGGTGAACATCGCCCCGCACAACGCCAAGCTGAAGACCTTCCTGGCCGACCTGGAGCCGGTGCTGGCCCTGGGGCCGGATGCGCTGATCATGTCCGATCCCGGCATGATCATGCTGGTTCGCCAGCATTTCCCCCAGGCGAACATCCACCTCTCGGTGCAGGCCAACGCCGTCAACTGGGCCAGCGTGGCCTTCTGGCGCGACCAGGGGCTGAGCCGGGTGATCCTCTCCCGCGAGCTGTCGCTGGAGGAGATCGGCGAGATCCGCGAGAAGGTCCCGGACATGGAGCTGGAGGTGTTCGTCCACGGCGCCCTGTGCATGGCCTACTCCGGGCGCTGCCTGCTGTCGGGCTACATCAACCGCCGCGATCCCAACCAGGGCACCTGCACCAACGCCTGCCGCTGGCAGTACCAGGCGCACCCGGCCCGGGAGGACGAACTGGGCCAGCTGGTGCGCGAGCCGACCCTCGGCGAAGGCGCGCCCACCGACGCGGTCTTCCTGCTGGAGGAAGGCAACCGCCCCGGCGAATTGATGGAGGCCCACGAGGACGAGCACGGCACCTACATCATGAACTCCAAGGACCTGCGCGCCATCCAGCACGTGCAGCGCCTGGCCGAGATGGGCGTGCACTCGCTGAAGATCGAGGGCCGCACCAAGTCCCACTACTACGTGGCGCGCACCGCCCAGGCCTACCGCCAGGCCATCGACGACGCCGTGGCCGGCCGGCCCTTCGACCGCGGCCTGATGGACGAGCTGGAGTCCCTGGCCCACCGCGGCTACACCGAGGGCTTCCTGCGCCGCCATGTGCATGACGAGTATCAGAATTACCTGTACGGCAGCTCGCGGGCGGAGCGCCAGCAGTTCGTCGGGGAGTTCACTGGCGGGCGGCGTGGCGACCTCGCCGAGGTAAGGGTGAAGAACCGCTTCGCGGTGGGTGACAGCGTCGAACTCATGACTCCAGCCGGCAACCGTACGCTGCGGCTGGAACGTCTGGAGAACGTTCGTGGTGAAGTCATCGAGGTCGCGCCGGGTGATGGGCACGTCGTGTATCTGCCGGTGCCGGAGGAGGTGGGGCTGGATTATGGGTTGCTGATGCGGGATCTGCTGGAGCGGCCGGCTAAGGCGGGGTGTGGGGGGAGTTGTGGTTGCGGAGGTTTTTCGTAGGAGCGAGCTTGCTCGCGAACGGGACTTCGCCGGTAATCTCGGCGCTTGACCTGAAGAGCACCCTCTCCCTAACCCTCTCCCTGAAGGGAGAGGGGACCGTTCGGCGTGCTTGGGTATTCCTGAGTCAGCCGGCAGCTCCGCAGGTTTCAGGTGAAACCACACCCTCTCTCGGCACGGACTAGCCCCCTCTCCCTTCAGGGAGAGGGCTGGGGAGAGGGAACGGAGTCAATCCAAGGCTCCGTTGCAACCGGCAAACCCCGTTCGCGAGCAAGCTCGCTCCTACAACCAAACCCCACCCCACCAACTCACGGATTCTGCAAGAACACCACATACCCCCGGAACCACGGGCTGCGCTCCAGGTAGCCCGGCGCCTGCCACTGCCCGTACTGCGCCAGGCCGATGCGGAACGGCAGCTGCAGGCGCGCCACCCTGGGCAGGTAGCGTTCGTAGTCGGGGATGGTCCGCCGCCCCTGGTAGGTCTGCACCACCACCTCGTCCACCACGTCGCGCAGCTGGTTGATGGTCGCCGGCTCCGCGTTGCTGCTCCAGTCCAGCAGGCCGGTGATGCTCAGGCGGTACTCCAGCGGCAGGCGCCGGCGGAAGTCGCGCAGGAAGGCCACGTATTCGTCGAGGTAGCGGGTGCGTGCGTCGAAGTCGATCTGCACGCCCAGCAGCGGGTTGCCGGCGCGCTGCCAGCGGCGCAACTGGGCCAGCAGGGTCGCGTAGCTGTCCTCGCTCCAGCGCAGGCTGTGGGCGCGGTAGACCACCCAGACCTGGCCCGAGCGCAGGCGCGGCATGGCGATGCCCTGGGCGTGCAGGCGCGCCGGTTGCCCGGGGGCGCCGCGCGGGGCGCTGACCTGGCCCTGCAGCACGTAGAGGGTGCGCGCCTGGCGCAGCACCGGCTGGGCCTGGACCCCGCCCCACAGCCAGAAGGCGTCGTAGTCGGCGGCGTCGACCACCCCGGCGCTGGCCGTGGCGCCCCATAGCGCCAGCAGGCCCAGCGCCAGGCTCTTCGCGGCCAGGCCCATGGCGGCGCTACCAGTAGTACTTCAGCGATTTCGACCAGGGCGTGTCGGCGTACTGCGTCTTCAACGTGCGGAACCAGCGCTTGCGCTGCGCCGGGGCGATGTCCTGCTTGCCGCAGCCGTTGTAGCCGCTGGGGGCGTAGCAGTTGATGGCGCGGTACAGCGCGTAGGCCTTGTCGTCGCTGCCGGCCTGCGCGTCGGCGATCACCTTCAGGTAGCCGTCCAGGCGCGAGTAGGGCTCGCCCTCGAACAGCGACGGGCTGCCGCCCAGTTCGCGCACGCCGGGCTGGTTGTCCAGCGGGAAGCTGTCGAGGTTGTTGCGCAGGATGAACTCGCCGAAGCAGTTCAGCGCCTGCGGCGGCTGCGGTTCCTGCTGCAAGGCCAGGGCGAGGTCGCGCAGCGCCGGGCAGTCGTAGCTGGAGCTGCCCTTGCCGCCCGGCCACTGGAACAGGCTCAGCGGCTGCCCGCCGCCGTAGACGAAGCCCAGGCTTGCGCTCAGCGGCTTGGTCGAGGGCTCGGCCGGCAGCAGCGCGAGGTCGTTGACGAAGTTGGCGTAGCGGCCGTGCAGCAGGTCCTTGTACAGCAGGGTGAAGAGCGCGGTGTCGCGCTCCTCGGCCGGCGCCGTCTCGGACTTCACCTGCTGGCGCAGCAGCTCGGGGCCGGCGATGTGGCGCAGCAGCAGCTCGCGGATGGCCGGGGTGCGCACCGGCGAGTTCTCGGCATAGACCTTCACCAGGCGGTCGCTGCGCTCGTAGTTGAAGGCCAGCGCCAGTTCCAGCTGCTCGCGCTGCAGCGGCTGGTGGGCCAGCGGCAGCAGCTGCAGCCACAGCTTCTCCGCGCCCAGCCAGTCGTTGCCGGCCTCCAGGGCGAAGCCGCGCAGGGTCTGCTGGCTGAAGGCGAGGTAGTCGAGCTTCTGCGGCAGGGCCTTGGGCAGTTGTTCGGCCGCCTTGCCCGGCTGCTCCTCGACGTACAGCTGCCAGGCCGCCAGCAGGTAGTCGTGCAGCCCCGGCAGCTCGGCGAACAACGGTTTCTGCGCCTGCAGCCCGGGCAGGTCGAGGGCGCGGCCCTCGCCGGCCTCATGGTGACGCATCTGCATCAGGTCGAGCACCGCCAGCAGGCGCGGGTTCTTGACCTCCGCCGGGTGCGCGCTGACCAGCAGCTTGTTGTCCACCTCGGCGATCAGTTGGGCCTGGTCGGCATTGCCCTGGGCCGCCTCCGGCTGGGCGAACAGCCAGGCGTATTCCGCGGCCAGGCGCCCGGGGTCGTTCATCAGCCAGTACACGCGGCGCATCAGGCCCTTGGCCGAAGTGGCATAGCGGCCCTGTGGATAAGCCTGCAGATAGGCCTTGAAGTCGCTTTCGGCGACCTTGAGCGCGGCCTGGTCGACCTTGCGCAGGTCGGGGTAGCCCATGTCGTCGAAGGCGTTCTGCTGCGCCTGGTTGAGCTGGCTGCGGCCGAGCATGTAGCGCGCCGTCTCGCGCAGCCAGGGCAGGCGGCTGTCGCGCAGGGCCTGGAAGTTCTTGCGCGCGGCCGGGAAGTGGCCGCTGTAGAAGGCAGCGATGCCCTGCAGGTAGCCGGCGAACTCGCGCCCGCCGGGGGAGTCCACGTCGCCGGGGAACAGGCCGGCGAGCTGCGCCTCGTCCCACTGGCAGCCCTGCAGCAGGGCCAGGCGCGCCCGCGCCAGGCTCTGCCGCTCGGCCGGCGGCAGGTCGGCGGCGAGCAGCTGGGCGAGGAAGTCCTGGGCGGTGGCCGGGTTGTTGCTGCGGCAGCGGCTGCCCTCGCCGCTGGCGAAGCGCTCGCCCTCGGCCGGCACCGCGTCCGCCGGCAGGCCGATGCGCACCGCCAGCTCCGCCAGGGGCGCCGCCGGCTTGGCGTCGGCGGCCGTCGCGGCCTCCGGGGCCAGGGGCTCGTCGAACAGGCGCATCAGCGGGAAGGGCACCAGGCCGTAGCCCAGCTGCTGCTCGTCATCGGACAGCGCCTTGACCGGCAGGCTGGCACGGCCGGCGTCGGCCAGCAGCAGCTGCAGGTTGACCCGGCTGTCGTTGCCGGGGCTCAGGAACGGCAGGCTGTTGCACACGTCCAGGGTGTCGCGCTTGAGGTTCCAGCTCGGGTAGCAGGAATCGTCGCTGCTGGCGTAGGCCTGCTGCGCGGCAAGCACGCCGAAGGTGAGGGCCAGGAGGGGGAGTCCACGCGGGCGCATGCAAGGTCCTTGTCCGTTGGAGCCCGCGCCTTGGCGCGGGAGATTCGCTCATTGGGCAGGAATCTTACCTCGGCGCACCGGCACTTGCCGCATTCACACAGGCGTCGACGGAAAAACCTGACAGCGCGCTGCGGCAGATTGTCCAGCTGCGCCGCTATTTGCTTCCGCGCAAAGAAGGTTTTCGCCCAAGGGAGTTCCCTGTGGACAACGAAATCTCGTCCATTAGGAGATGTACCCATGCCTGACCTGGAAAAAATGCCCTTTTCGCGCCGCAGCCTGCTCGCCGGAGCCGTCGCGCTCGGCGTCGCCGGTTCGGTCCTCGGCAGCGGTCTGGCCTTCGCCAAGGAGTCGGCGCCGCTGCAGACCGGGCCGGCGCCGGACCTGTCGAAGCTGGCCAGGAGCAAGGTCGAGCTGCTCGTCCCGCCCTTCGTCCACGCCCACGAACAGCGCACCAGCAGCAAGCCGCGGGTGGTGGAGTTCCGCATGGTCATCGAGGAGAAGGACCTGATCATCGATGACGACGACACCCACATCCACGCCATGACCTTCAATGGCTCGGTGCCCGGGCCGCTGATGGTGGTGCACCAGGACGACTACGTCGAGCTCACCCTGGTCAACCCGGCCAGCAACAGCATGGCCCACAACATCGACTTCCACGCCGCCACCGGCGCCCTGGGCGGCGGCTCGCTGACCGTGGTCAACCCCGGCGAGCAGGTCAAGCTGCGCTTCAAGGCCACCCGCCCCGGCGTGTTCGTCTACCACTGCGCGCCCGGCGGGATGATGATCCCCTGGCACGTGGTCTCCGGCATGAACGGCGCGATCATGGTGCTGCCGCGCGACGGCCTGAAGGACCGCGAAGGCCGGCCGCTGAAGTACGACAAGGTGTTCTACGTCGGCGAGCAGGACTTCTACGTCCCGCGCGACAAGGACGGCAAGTTCAAGCGCTACGCCAGCCCCACCGAGAGCTTCAACGACACGATGCAGACCATGAAGGGGCTGATCCCCAGCCACGTGGTGTTCAACGGCCGGGTCGGCGCGCTGACCGGCAAGAACGCGCTGACCTCCAAGGTCGGCGAGACCGTGCTGATCGTCCACTCCCAGGCCAACCGCGACACCCGCCCGCACCTGATCGGCGGCCACGGCGACCACGTCTGGGCCACCGGCAAGTTCGGCAACCCGCCGGAGGAAGGCCTGGAGACCTGGTTCATCCCCGGCGGCGCCGCTGGCGCTGCGTTGTACACCTTCCGCCAGCCGGGCCTGTACGCCTACCTCAACCACAACCTGATCGAAGGCGTGGCCCTGGGCGCCACCGCGCACTTCCAGGTCGAGGGGCAGTGGGATTCCGACCTGATGAGCCAGGTCGAACCGCCCTCCCCCATCAAGTGACGCCACCGGCCGGCCCGCGAGGGCCGGCCCCGCCACGAGGGAACGCCCATGCGCAAGGCGCTGACCATCGCCCTTCCGCTGCTGCTGGTGGCCATCGCCCTGGGCGCATGGCTGCCGCGCACCGACCCGAGCCTGGCGCCGGAGACCGTCAGCCTGACGCCACGGGAATACCGCTTCCGCCCCGCCGGCGACTACTGGCGCGACGCCCGCCCGGTGGATGCGCCGCTGCGTAGCGAACGCCTGGCGCCACGCTTCGCGGTGATGAAATACCAGGTCAGCCAGGTCGAATACGCCCGCTGCGTGGACGCCGGCGACTGCCTGGCGCTGGAGAGCCAGGTCGCCGCCCCCGGCGAAGACCTGCCGCTCACCGGCGCCAGCCTGCTGGATGCGCAGCGCTATGCCGACTGGCTGTCGAAGCGCACCGGCCAGCGCTGGCGCCTGCCCAGCGACGCCGAATGGGCATTCTTCGCCGGCTCGCGCTGGGCCGACGACGCCCTGCGCATCGACGACGACGGCCGCAACCCGGCGCGCCGCTGGCTGGCGCGCTACCGCTTCGAGGCCGCGGCGGCCAGCGAAGGCCCGGCCCGGGCGCAGCCGCGCGGCAGCCACGGCCTCAACGAACTGGGGGTGGCGGACCTTGCGGGCAACGTCTGGGAATGGACGCAGAGCTGCCACACGCGGGTCAGCCTGGATGCCGGCGGCACGGAAAAGACCCGCGTCGAGGCCTGCTCGATCCGCATCGCCGAGGGCCGCCACCGCGCCGCCATCAACGAATTCGTCCGCGACGCCCGCGGCGGCGGCTGCAGCGCCGGGCAGCCGCCGGACAACCTGGGGTTCCGCCTGGTCAGAGAGCTGCCTTGACTTGATCCCACTCAAGTTTCGCCACAGCACGATGCAGGTATGCTGCGGCGGGCCCCAGGGAATCCTGACCGTGAGCGACAAGCCACCGATCAACCGCGCCTGGCTGGCGAACCTGCCGCCGTTCGCCAACTGCACCCGCGAGGAACAGGACGACATCCTTCGCCCGGCCAGCGTGCTGCCGCTGCACTGCGGCGCCACTGTGTTCGAGCAGGGCGAACCGGCCGAGGCCTTCTACCTGCTGGTCCACGGCCGCCTCAAGGCCACCCAGGTGACCTGCGACGGCCAGCGCGTGCTGGTGCGCCTGGTCAACCCCGGCGACCTGTTCGGCTTCGTCCGCGCCCTGGGCCGCGAGGACTACCCCGCCACCGCCAGCGCCACCCAGGAAAGCCTGGCCCTGGCCTGGCCGACCGCGCTGTGGGAGCCGCTGCTGGCGCGCCACCCCGGCTTCGCCCTGAACACCGTGCAGGCCATTGGCGTGCGCCTGCAGGAAGCCCACGTGCGCTTCTGCGAGCTGGCCACCGAGGAGGTCGAGCGCCGCGTCGCCCACGCCGTGCTGCGCCTGGTGCGCAACAGCGGCCGCGCGGAATCCGAGGGCGTGCGCATCGATTTTCCCGTCAGCCGCCAGGACATCGCCGAGATGACCGGCACCACCCTGCACACCGTCTCGCGCATCCTCAGCGCCTGGGAAGGGCGCGGCCTGGTGCGCGGCGGCCGGCAGAAGCTGCTGGTGCGCAACCCGCAGCAACTGCTGCACATCGCCGAGGGCGACGACGAGCGGGAACCCGCGCACTGCGACGCTTGACCGCAATCAAGGAGCCCGGGGCCGCGCCCTTCCTAGACTGGCGCCAGCCCCCACACCGACTCCCGAGGCCGCCGCCATGCACGACAACCTGACCGAACGCACCCTCAGCGACCTGGCCTGCAGCCTGCCCGGCAGCACCAGCCTGCTGCGCGACTACAAGCTGGACTTCTGCTGCGCCGGCCAGCGTAGCCTGCGCGAGGCCGCCAGCGAACTGGGCCTGGACGCCGAACGCATCGCCAGCGAACTGCGCGCCCTGCGCCCGGCCAGCGAAGAGCGCGACTGGCGCCAGGCGAGCAACACCGAGCTGATCGAACACATCCTCGAACGCTACCACCAGCGCCATCGCCAGCAGTTCCCCGCGCTGCTGCCGCTGGCCCAGCGCGTGGAACGCACCCACGCCGCGCACCCGCACTGCCCCCACGGCCTGGTGGCGCTGCTGGAGCAGATGCAGGAAGAACTCGAGTCGCACATGTGCAAGGAAGAGAACATCCTGTTCCCCTGGCTGAGCCAGGGCGTGCCGCTGCTGCACGTGCAGGGGCCGATCGGGGTGATGCGCCACGAGCACGACGAACACGCCCAGAGCCTGGCCGCGCTGGCCGAGCTGACCGACGACCTGACCGCCCCGGCCAACGCCTGCACCAGCTGGCGCGCGCTCTACGCCGGGCTGGAGGAGCTGCGCCGCGACCTGATGCAGCACATCCACCTGGAGAACAACCTGCTGTTCATCGGCGCCAACCGCCCGCAATGACCGCCCATCGGCCGGAGCCCGACGTGACAGCATGCCTCACCCACCAAGCCGGGCATGGCGAGCATACTGACCGGATACCCACGGTTCAGGAAGGCTCCGCCATGCAGTCCCAGCGCGTCCACCAGCAGATCCTGCGCGGGCACCACCTGTTCGATGCCCTCGAAGAGGCGCAGCTGGAACAGTTGCTCGCCACCTGCCAGCTGCTCAACCTCGACAAGGGCGACAAGCTGTTCCACCAGGGTGAGCCGGCCCATGCCTTCTTCTTCGTGATATCCGGCGCGGTGAAGATCTTCCGCCTGACCCCGGAGGGCCAGGAGAAGGTCCTGGAAGTGGTGGTCGGCCGGCAGACCTTCGCCGAGGCCATGATGTTCATGGACACCCCGGACTACGTCGCCTCGGCCCAGGCGCTGGAGCCGACGCAGGTCTACCGCTTCGCCAACCGCACCTACCTGGAGCTGCTGCACAGCAACCCGCAGCTGCCCTTCGCCCTGCTCGGCACCTTGTGCATCCGCCTGCATAGGCGGATCAACGAGATCGAGACGCTGTCGCTGAAGAACTCCACCCACCGGGTGGTGCGCTACCTGCTGACGCTGCTCAACCGCCACGGCGACGCCGACCTGCGCTTCGAGCTGCCGATGGCCAAGCAACTGGTGGCCGGGCACCTGTCGATCCAGCCGGAAACCTTCTCCCGCGTGCTGCGCCGGCTGATCGACGAACGCATCATCGACCTGCAGGGCCGCACCGTCCAGGTCCTGGCCCCGCTGCGTCTGGAGCAGTTCGAGTAGGCATGCGCCAGTGCCTGTACTGCCAGCAGCCCAGCGCCGACGACCAGGCCGACTGCCCGCACTGCGGCATGCCGCTGCCGGTCGAACAGGCCCTGGCTAGGCAGAAGCGGCTGCGCCGGTTCAAGCTCTTCTGCATGGCCCTCGCCCTGTTCTGCCTGGCGATGGCGCTCTGGTTGCCGCGCTGACAGGCACCTGCGGCGGATAACCGCGAACGGTTATTCGCCCTACGCTCGATGAATGCCCCCTTGTAGGAGCGGGCCCTGCCCGCGATTTCGCGCGCAGGGCGCGCTCCTACAGGGGAACGGCATATGTGGGGTGGTGTAGGGCGCATAACGCCCCAAGCGTTATCCGCCGTTCCAGTGCCACGGGCTGAGCAGTCGGGAAATCCGGAGCCATCCTGATACTCCTGGCTACTCTCACCGTAGGGCGCATAACCGTTCGCGGCTATCCGCCGTTGGCCGTTCCGGCGTGGCCGGTAAATCCAGTCGCGAACGGGTCCCGCTGCGGGGGTTGGTTCGCGAGCAAGAACTAGGCGTCCCCCTCGCTCCTACGAAGAGCTGTCCACCGCGTCACTCACGGCGCCGCGTCAGCTGGCGGTAGAGCTGCGGCAGGCGCAGCGGCAGCTGGGCCGGATCGCGCAGCATCAGGTAGCCCTGGTGGCCGAACAGGTGCGGCAGGTAGTCCGCCGCCTCGCGGTCGATGGTCAGGCAGAACGGCAGCACCCCGGCGCGGCGCGCTTCCAGCACCGCCTGGCGGGTGTCCTCGACGCCGTAGCGGCCCTCGTAGCAATCCAGGTCGTTGGGCTTGCCGTCGGTGAGGATCAGCAGCAGGCGCTGGCGCTCGCCGCGTTCGAGCAGCAGTTGCGTGGCCCGGCGGATGGCCGCGCCCATGCGCGTGTAGTAGCCCGGCCGCAGCGCGCGGATGCGCCCGCGCACGGCGTCGCCATGGCGTTCCTCGAAGCTCTTCAGCTGGGTCAGGCGCACGTGGTGCCGGCGCAGCGAGGAAAAGCCGTACAGCGCGAAGCGGTCGCCCACCGCCTGCAGCGCCTCGCCGAACAGCAGCAGGCTGTCGCCGATCAGGTCGATGACGCGGTGGCGGTCGTCCAGGTGCGCGTCGGTGGACATCGACAGGTCGGCCAGCAGCAGGCAGGCCAGGTCGCGGCGGGTCTGCCGGCGTTCGAGGAACAGGCCGGTCTCGGCGCAGGCGCCCAGGCGCCGCTCGACGCTGAAGTCCAGCCAGGCCTGCAGGTCCGGCTCGCTGCCCTGGGGCTGGCGGCGCAGCCACTGCGGCTGCTGGCGCAGGCCTTCGAACTGCCGGCGCAGGCGCCGGGCGATGGGCGCGAGCGCGTCCGGCAATGGCGCCGGCGCGGCATCGCGCGGCAGCATCGGCTGCAGGCAGACGTGGTCGGGCAGCAGGCATTGGCGCCGGTAGTCCCACTCCGGCAGGCGGATGCCCTCGCCCAGCGGCAGGTCGTCGTACTCGGCCGCCGGCAGGTCGAGGTCCAGGCGCAGGCCGCCGCCCTTGCGCTGGCGTTGCCGGGACAGGCTCAGGTGGTCGAGGTCCTCGGCCACCCGCGCGGCGTCCAGGTCCTCGCTGTCGTCGCCGGCGCGGTCCAGCTCGACGTGCTCGGACCAGCTGAACAGGTTCTCCAGACGGAACAGCAGCAGGCCGCCGCGCCCCGGGTCCTGCCCGGCGCGTTCGGCGCGCTTGCGGGCGGCGCCGTTGCGCACCTCGCCCTGCGCCCTGCCCTGCTCGCCGCCGTCGACCAGTTCGGTCCGCTGCGGCGCCGCCAGCTGCTGCGGCGGGTACAACCACAGCGGCAACGGCCAGGGCGCGCGCTCGCTACGCGGCAGGCCGCTGACGCTGCCGGGCTCGCGCAACGCCTGGCGCAGCGCACGCTCCAGCGCCGCCTCGGCCGGCGGCAACTGGGCCGGGTCCGGGCGCAATGGTAGCAGCGCTTCCACCAGCCGTTCGTAGCGCGGGCGCAGCAGCGGGTAGCGCTGCAGCACGGCGAGGGTCCAGGCCTGGTTGTCGCCGGCCCAGTGCCGCAGCGGCTGGCTGTGCGCCGCGAGCAGCGCCAGCCAGCGGTAGAGTTCAAGGTTCAGGTGCGCCTCGGGGTAGACCGCGAGGCTGGCCGGCAGGCGCAGGGAGTCGGCGTCGAACCAGGCCACCGGCAACTGCTGGCAGGTGCCGGCCACCTGTTGCAACAGGCTGCGGCGCACCAGCAGCTCGCGCGCGCTGGCCGCCTCCACGCCGACGCCGGCCTCGCCGCCGGTGGCGCGGAACAGCAGCAGCAGGCTGCGCCGGACCTCGTCCAGGCTCACCGCCGCGTCCTCGAACGTCGGGCTGGCGCGGCGGGTGATGAAGCGGTGCCAGGCGCGGCCGAAGCCTTCTTCCAGCTCCAGGTGAAGGGTCATCGCGACCTCGCGAAAAAAAGGGCCCGCTGCCAGGCAGACGGGCCCCGGGGGAGGGAACTCAACCGGCCTGCTGCGCCACGCCCACCGCGATGCGGCCGCGCTGGCGGAAGCTCAGCAGGTAGCAGATCAGCCCGATGAAGAAGCCGACGCCGGCATACAGGCGCAGCCAGAAGAACACCTTCAACTGCTCCACCGTGGCCATGAACGGCATGGCCGCGCCGTCGGCCGGCAGCCGCTGCAGCCACACCTGCACCACGCCGGCGGCGGTCAGCATCAGGGTGATCAGCAGCATCGACACGGTCATCAGCCAGAAGGCCCAGATCTCCAGGCTCTGCGCCCGGGCGTCAGGCGCCTCGCCGATCCCGCGCAGGCGCGGCATGGCATAGCTGATCAGGGTGATCACGATCATCACGTAGGCGCCGTAGAAGGCCAGGTGGCCGTGGGCGGCGGTCAGCTGGGTGCCGTGGGTGTAGTAGTTCACCGGTGCCAGGGTGTGCAGGAAGCCCCACACGCCGGCGCCGAGGAAGGCGGTGACGGTGGTGCCCAGCGCCCAGAGCGCGGCGGCCTTGTTCGGGTGCTCGCGGCGACGGCGGCGCACCATGTTGAAGGCGAACAGCACCATGGCGAAGAACGGCAGCGGCTCCAGCGCCGAGAAGATCGAGCCGAGCCACAGCCAGACGCCCGGCGCGCCGATCCAGAAGTAGTGGTGGCCGGTGCCGATGATGCCGGTGATCAGGGCCATGGCGATGATCACGTAGAGCCACTTCTCCACCACCTCGCGGTCGACGCCGGTGATCTTGATCAGCACGAAGGCCAGCATCGAGCCCATGATCAGCTCCCACACGCCTTCCACCCACAGGTGCACCACCCACCACCAGTAGTACTTGTCGCGGGCCAGGTTCTCCGGGTTGTAGAAGGAGAACAGGAAGAACACCGCCAGGCCCACCAGGCCGGTCATCATCACCACGCTGACCACGGTCTTGCGGCCCTTGAGCAGCGTCATGCCGATGTTGTAGAGGAAGCCCAGGGCGACCACGACTATGCCCATCTTGGTGATGGTCGGCTGTTCGAGGAACTCCCGGCCCATGGTCGGCAGCAGCTCGTTGTGGGTCAGCCGCGCCAGGCCCGCGTAGGGCACCAGCAGGTAGCCGAGGATGGTCAGCACGCCGGCGACGGCGAACACCCAGAACAGCAGGATCGCCAGTTTCGGGCTGTGCAGCTCGCGGTCGGCCTCCTCCGGCACCAGGTAGTAGGCCGCGCCCATGAAGCCGAACAGCAGCCAGACGATCAGCAGGTTGGTGTGCACCATGCGGGCGACGTTGAAGGGGATGGCCGGGAACAGGAAGTCGCCGACCACGTACTGCATGCCCATGACCAGGCCGAAGACGATCTGCCCGACGAACAGCATCAGGGCGAACACGAAGTACGGCTTGGCCACCGCTTGCGAAGCGAATTTCAGATGGGGATTGCCCGGGTTCATGCTCAACCCTCCTTGTTCGGCGGCCATTTGTTGGTGTCGATCTTCGAGGTCCAGCGCAGGAAGGCCGCCAGGTCCGCCACCTCCTGGTCGCTGAGGTGGAACTGCGGCATCTGCCGGCGCCCGGGGATGCCCAGCGGCTGCATCTTCATCCAGGCGGCGAGGAAGCTGTCGAAGGCGGCGTCACCGCCGCGGCGGCCGATCACGTTGCCCAGCTCCGGCGCGAAGTAGGCGCCCTCGCCCAGCAGCGAATGGCAGCCGACGCAGTTGTTCTGTTCCCACACCAGCTTGCCGCGCACCACCGACTCGGTCAGCTCGGCCTGGTTGGTGCGCTTGGGGAAGGTGGTTTCGGTGTGATAGGTCAGGGCGAGAAACACCAGGAAGAAGAAAACGCCTCCCCCCAGGTAGATGTTCCTCGCCATGCCCTTGGTGAAGGTGTCTGACATGGGGTCCTCCTCGGTCTCGATTTGCGGCCATTCTAGGAAGGCCCCCGGGCCGATCCGCTTGATGGCGATCAAGAAAGACCAATGCTTCCTGTCAGGTATTTATTTTCAGGGAAATCAGTAGCTTGCGTGGACAGCCAGAAGGAGCACGGCGAGCGCCAGCGGCCAGCCGAGCAGCAGCCGGCGCCACAGCGCCGGGCCGTGGCCCAGCTCCATGAAGCGCAGCACGATGAGCCAGGCCTTGCCCAGCGCCAGCAGCAGGATGCTCGCCACCGGCAACAACGCGCTGGCGGCGTGGTTGCCGAGCCAGATGCCGGCCAGCGCCAGCGGCACCAGCAACGCCCAGGCCAGGGCCAGCGACCTCATGGCAGGGGCGCCAGCACGTAGACCAGCGGGAACAGCATCACCCACACCAGGTCCACCATGTGCCAATACAGCGCCCCGGACTCCAGCCCGCCGAGGGCGCCCTGGGCATAGGCGCCGCGCAGGCAGCGCAGGGCCATCCAGCCGAGGATCACCAGGCCCAGCCAGACGTGCAGGAAATGGAAGCCGGTGACCAGCCAGAACAGCGTGAAGAAGGTGCTGTGCTCCAGGTCCAGCCCGCGCTGCGCCAGGTGGTGGTACTCGCCGGCCTTCAGCGCCACGTGCAGCAGCCCGAGCGCCAGCGCCGCCAGCAGCAGGGCCCCGGCGCGGCGCTGGTGGCCGCGGCGCACCAGCTCCACCGCGGCGGCGGCGAGGAAGCCGGCGGTCAGCAGGCTCAGCGTCAGGGCCAGGCCGAGGGACAGGTCCAGCTCCGCGCGGCCGGCGCGGAAGCCCTCGGCGTCCAGGCGCTGGGCCACGGCGAAGACCAGCAGGAGGATGGCGAAGACGCTCAGCTCGGCGAGGATGAACAGCCACATCGCCAGGTCGCCCGGCAGCCGCCGGGTGCCGGCCAGGGCCTCAGGCGAAGTGGACATCGACCAGGTCCATCAGCGCGGCGACGGTGCCTTCGTCATCGGACAGCGGCTCGGCCAGCCCGGCGCGGCAGGCCTCGCGCGGCGCCAGCCCGGCGTGGATCAGCCGCGCGGTGAGCACCAACAGGCGCGTCGAGCAGACTTCCTCCAGCTCCTGCCGCCCCAGGCGGCGCAGGGCCACGCCCAGCTGCGCCAGGCGCTGGGCCAACGCCACATCGACGTTCGCCTCGCGGGCGATGATGCCCGCCTCCACCTCCGCCGCCGGGTAGTCGAAGCGCAGCGCCACGAAACGCTGGCGGGTGCTCGGCTTCATGCCCTTGAGCAGGTTCTGGTAGCCGGGGTTGTAGGACACCACCAGCATGAAGCCGGGCGGCGCCACCAGCGACTCGCCGGTGCGCTCGATGAACAGCTCGCGGCGGTCGTCGGCCAGCGGGTGCAGCACCACCACCGTGTCCTGGCGCGCCTCGACCACTTCGTCGAGGTAGCAGATGCCGCCCTCGCGCACCGCGCGGGTCAGCGGGCCGTCCTGCCACCAGGTGCCGTCGCTGCCGATCAGGTGGCGGCCGACCAGGTCCGCCGCCGACAGGTCGTCGTGGCAGGCCACGGTGTACAGCGGCCGGCCCAGGCGCTGGG
Source organism: Pseudomonas sp. RW407 (assembly GCF_003176655.1). Lineage (NCBI taxonomy): Bacteria > Pseudomonadati > Pseudomonadota > Gammaproteobacteria > Pseudomonadales > Pseudomonadaceae > Pseudomonas > Pseudomonas sp. RW407. The sequence goes on from NZ_QGSL01000088.1 coordinate 1,204,576, forward strand.
CCATGTACTGGACGAAGCGCGTCTTGCCGCAGCCGGTCGGCCCCTTGATCAGCACCGGCATGCCTTGCGCCGCGGCCTCGCTGAACAGCGTCACCTCGTTGCCGCTGGGCTGGTAAAAGAGCGGAAGTTCCTGGGCGGGTGCGTTCATGAGCGGGGGTTCTCCATCGGGTTCCACGGCTTGGCACGCTAGCCAGCGCGGCGATCGGCCTCAAGCGCGGCGCCGGAAGTTCTTGATTGTCATCAAGCGTTTGCGCCACGGGCCCCTTCTAGAATCGCAGCCACCGCCGGGCGGGACGCCGGCACCTGGATCCGGCGCTGCGGCGCCAAGCCTGCGAGGAAAGAGAACCATGAACAAAGCAATGGCCGTACTGCTGGCCGCCGGGTTGCTGGCACAGGCGCCAGCCTTCGCCAGCAGCGCCGAGGACCTGTTCAAGGCCAAGGCCTGTGTGGCCTGCCACACGCTGGACAAGAAGCTGGTGGGCCCGGCCTTCCATGACGTGGCGAAGAAGTACGGCGACCAGCCCGACGGCGTAGCCCACGTGATGCACAGCATCCGCACAGGCAGCAAGGGTGTCTGGGGCACGATGCAGATGCCGCCCAACGCCGTCAGCGAGGATGAGGCCAAGACCCTTGCCGAGTGGATAGTCACGCTCAAGTAAGTTATCGCGCAGGGGAGGAAACCCGATGGCCGCCGACCAGGATGCCCACTGCAGCACGGAGCCCGACGCCTGCCGCGAAGGCGCCGTCAGTTACCTCCGCCTGCTGCTGGGCTGGCTGCTGCTACTGGTCGGCCTGGCCGCCCAGGGCGCCGAGCTCAGCGACCTGGAACGCACCCGCATCACCCAGGTATTCCCCGGCGTCGAGCGCATCGGCGAGGCCGAGGGCGAGTTCGGCGTGCGCCGCCTGTTCAAGGGCGACGAGCTGCTCGGCTATGCCTTCCAGAGCATCCGCGTCACCCAGATGCCGGCCTATTCCGGCAAGCCGATCAACCTGCAGGTGATCCTCGATCCCCATGCGGTGATCCGCGACGCTTATGTGCTCGAACACCACGAGCCGATCCTGCTGATCGGCATTCCCGTAGAAAAACTGCATGCCTTCACCGCCGGCTATGCCGGCGTGCGGGCCGACCAGCGCGTGGTGGTGGGGCGCTCCAGCGACAAGCAGACCACCACCATCGATGCCGTCGCCGGCGCCACTGTCACCGTCATGGTGGTCAACGAGATCGTCATGCGCGCCGCCCATACCGTGGCGGTGTCCCTGGGGCTGATCGAGGACGGCGGCAGCGTCCGGCCCAAGCCTGCGCAGGTGCGCCTGGACGCGTTCCAGCCGGCGACCTGGACCGAGCTGACCGGCAGCGGCGCGATCCGCCGCCTGCAGCTGAACCGCGGGCAGATCGACGACGCCTTCAAGGGCACCGAGGCCGCCAACGTCGGCGCGGCCGATGCAGCGCACCGGGCGGACGACTTCATCGACCTCTACACCGCCCTGCTCAACCCGCCGGGCATCGGCCGCAACCTGCTCGGCGAGCGCCAGTACCAGGAGCTGATGGACGCGCTGAAGCCCGGTGAATACGCCATCGCCGTGCTGGGCAACGGCCAGTATTCGTTCAAGGGCTCGGGCTACGTGCGCGGCGGCATCTTCGACCGGGTGCAGCTGCGCCAGTTCGGCGACATCCTCAGCTTCCGCGACCTCGACTACCAGCGCCTGTCCGACGTCTACGCCGAGGGCATGCCGGCCTTCGCCGAGATGGCCATCTTCATCGTCCGCGCCCAGCACCGCTTCGACCCCGGCACGCCGTGGAACCTGGAGCTGCTGGTGCGCCGCCAGACCGGCCCGGTGGCCAGCCTGTTCACCAGCTTCGCCCTGCCCTACCAGACACCCGAGGCCTACCTGCTGCGACCGCAGCCGACGGCCGAGGAACTGGCGGCCCTGGAAGAGGCCAAGCGCCCGCTGTGGCTGCGCATCTGGTACCAGAAGAGCTTCCAGATCGGCGTGCTGCTCGGCGCCCTGGCGCTGCTCGCCACCATCCTCTTCCTGCAGGACGCCCTCACCCGCCGGCCGCACCTGCTGCACTGGGTGCGCCGCGGCTACCTGGCGTTCACCCTGGTGTTCATCGGCTGGTACTGCCTGGGCCAGCTGTCGGTGGTCAACGTGCTCACCTTCGTCCACGCGCTGTTCGAAGGCTTCCGCTGGGAGCTGTTCCTCAGCGACCCCATCCTGTTCATCCTCTGGACCTTCACCGCCGCCAGCGTGCTGCTCTGGGGGCGCGGCGTGTTCTGCGGCTGGCTGTGCCCGTTCGGCGCCCTGCAGGAGCTGCTCAACGAGGCCGCGCGCAAGCTGCGGGTGCCGCAGTTCGAGCTGCCCTTCGCGGTCCACGAGCGGCTCTGGGCGGTCAAGTACATCATCCTGCTGGCGCTGTTCGGCCTCTCCCTCGAATCGCTCGCCACCGCCGAGCGCGCCGCCGAGGTGGAGCCGTTCAAGACCGCCATCACCCTGGGCTTCGCCCGCCAGTGGGGCTTCGTCGCCTACGCCGCCGGCCTGCTGCTGGTCAACCTGTTCACCCGCAAGGTCTATTGCCGCTATCTCTGCCCGCTCGGCGCGGCCCTGGCCATCCCCGGCAAGGCGCGCCTGTTCGACTGGCTCAAGCGGCGCAAGGAATGCGGCCAGCCCTGCCAGCTGTGCGCCCGCGAATGCGAGATCCAGGCCATCCACCCGGACGGCCGGATCAACGCCAACGAGTGTCACTACTGCCTCGACTGCCAACTCACCTACCACGACGAAAACAAGTGCCCGCCGCTGGTGAACAAGCGCAAGAAACGTAGCAAGCAGGCACCGGCGGACGACGGCGAGCGGATCGCCGTGCGCCAACTCTGAATAGCAACTTGGGAGGATCGGACATGAACGAGAAGAAACACCCGCAACCCGAAGACGCCAGCGGCTTCAGCCGCCGTGACTTCCTCGGCGCCTCGGCGGTCACCGGCGCCGCGGCGCTGGTCGGCGCCAGCGCCCTGGGCAGCGCGGTGATCCCGCGCGAGGCCTGGGCCGACACGGTCAAGGCGGCGCAGGCCAAGGCCCACGTCGGCCCCGGCGAGCTGGACGAGTACTACGGCTTCTGGAGCGGCGGCCACTCCGGCGAGGTGCGGGTGCTGGGCATCCCCTCGATGCGCGAGCTGATGCGCATCCCGGTGTTCAACGTCGACTCGGCCACCGGCTGGGGCCTGACCAACGAGAGCAAGCACATCCTCGGCGACAGCGCGCGCTTCCACAACGGCGACTGCCACCACCCGCACATCTCCATGACCGACGGCAAGTACGACGGCAAGTACCTGTTCATCAACGACAAGGCCAACAGCCGCGTCGCGCGCATCCGCCTGGACATCATGAAGTGCGACAGGATCGTCACCGTCCCCAACGTCCAGGCCATCCACGGCCTGCGCCTGCAGAAGGTGCCGCACACCAAGTACGTGTTCTGCAACGCCGAGTTCATCATTCCCCACCCCAACGACGGCTCCAGCTTCGACCCCGGCGCGGACAACGCCTTCACCATGTACAACGCCATCGACGCCGAGACCATGGAGGTGGCCTGGCAGGTGATCGTCGACGGCAACCTGGACAACACCGACATGGACTACACCGGCCGCTTCGCCGCCTCCACCTGCTACAACTCGGAGAAGGCGGTGGACCTGGCCGGCATGATGCGCAACGAGCGCGACTGGGTGGTGGTGTTCGACATCCCGCGCATCGAGGCCGAGATCAAGGCCAAGCGCTTCGTCACCCTGGGCGACTCCAAGGTCCCGGTGGTCGACGGCCGCCGCAAGGACGGCAAGGACAGCGCGGTGACGCGCTACATCCCGGTGCCGAAGAACCCCCACGGCCTGAACACCTCGCCGGACGGCAAGTACTTCATCGCCAACGGCAAGCTGTCGCCGACCTGCAGCATGATCGCCATCGACAGGCTGCCGGACCTCTTCGCCGGCAAGCTCAAGGACCCGCGCGAGGCCGTAGTCGCCGAACCGGAACTGGGCCTGGGCCCGCTGCACACCACCTTCGACGGCCGCGGCAACGCCTACACCACGCTGTTCATCGACAGCCAGCTGGTGAAGTGGAACCTGGAGGACGCAGTGCGCGCCTACAAGGGCGAGAAGGTCGACTACATCCGCCAGAAGCTCGACGTGCACTACCAGCCGGGGCACAACCACGCCTCGCTCTGCGAGACCCGCGAGGCCGACGGCAAGTGGGTGGTGGTGCTGAGCAAGTTCTCCAAGGACCGCTTCCTGCTCACCGGCCCGCTGCACCCGGAGAACGACCAGTTGATCGACATCTCCGGCGACGAGATGCAGCTGGTCCACGACGGCCCCACCTTCGCCGAGCCGCACGACTGCATCATGGCCCGCCGCGACCAGATCAAGCCGCGCAAGATCTGGTCGCGCGACGACCCCTTCTTCGCCCCGACCGTGGCCCGGGCGAAGAAGGACGGCATCGACCTGCTCAAGGACAACAAGGTCATCCGCGACGGCAAGCAGGTGCGCGTGTACATGACCTCCATGGCGCCCACCTACGGGATCACCGAGTTCACCGTGAAGCAGGGCGACGAGGTCACGGTGACCATCACCAACCTCGACGAGATCGAGGACGTGACCCACGGCTTCGCCATGGTCAACCACGGCGTGAACATGGAGATCAGCCCGCAGCAGACCTCGTCCATCACCTTCGTCGCCGACCGGCCCGGGGTGCACTGGTACTACTGCAGCTGGTTCTGCCATGCCCTGCACATGGAAATGGTCGGCCGCATGCTGGTGGAAAAGGCCTGATACGGGCCGCGGGCGCTGCCGGGCCCGGGGGCCCGGCAGCGCCACCTGCGAACGCCCCCGGAGGATGCTTCCGCGTGCCCACTTCCCGCGCCTGCCTCGCCCTGCTGCTGACGCTCGCCGGCCCCGCGCTGGCCGCGCTCCAGCCGATCGACGAGCTGCCCCTGCGCGCGGCGGGCGAAGGGCTGTGGACGCTGGCGGCCGGCACCTACGCCGGCCACTTCCTCATCGACCGGCCAATGCACCTGCGCTGCGAGGACGGCGCCACCTTCGACGGCCAGGGCCAGGGCAGCACCCTCACCGTGCGCAGCGCCGAGGTCACCCTCGAAGGCTGCCGGGTGCGTAACTGGGGCCGCAACCTGACCGACATGGACTCGGCGATCTTCGTCGAGAAACGCGCCCGCGGCGTGGTCCTGCGCGGCAACCGGCTGCAGGGCCCGGGTTTCGGCATCTGGCTCGACGCCAGCGAAGACGCCCAGGTGCTGGACAACCGCATCGAGGGCGATGTGCAGCTGCGCTCCCAGGACCGCGGCAACGGCATCCACCTCTACGCGGTGCGCAACGCCCTGGTGCGCGGCAACCGGGTGCGCCACACCCGCGACGGCATCTACATCGACACCGCCAACGGCAGCGCCATCGAGCACAACCGCCTGGAAGACCTGCGCTACGGCGTGCACTACATGTTCACCAACGACAGCCGGGTGATCGGCAACCTGACCCGCCGCACCCGCACCGGCTACGCGCTGATGCAGAGCCGCAAGCTCAGCGTGATCGGCAACCGCTCGGTGGACGACGAGAACTACGGCATCCTGATGAACTACATCACCTATTCGACCCTCGCAGGCAACCGCGTCGAGGGCGTGCGCAGCGGCAGCGGCGTGACTGGCGAAGGCATGATCGCCGGCGCCGAGGGCAAGGCCCTGTTCATCTACAACTCGCTGTACAACCGCATCGAGGGCAACCGCCTGGCCGGCAGCGCCCTGGGCATCCACCTGACCGCGGGCTCGGAGGAAAACCGCATCGCCGGCAACGCCTTCGTCGGCAACCGCCAGCAGGTGCTCTACGTGGCCAACCGCACCCAGGAATGGTCGGTCGACGGCCGCGGCAACTACTGGAGCGACTACCTGGGCTGGGACCGCGACGACGACGGCCTGGGCGATGTCTTCTACGAGCCCAACGACAACGTCGACCGCCTGCTGTGGCTGTACCCGCAGGTGCGCCTGCTGCTCGCCAGCCCCTCCATCGAACTGCTGCGCTGGGTGCAGCGCGCCTTCCCGGTGACGCGCTCGCCGGGGGTGCGCGACAGCCATCCGCTGATGCGCGAACCACAAGCGGAGGCGCGCCCATGAAGCTGCTGGAAATCCAACGCGCCAGCCTGCGCTACGGTGCCTTCACCGCCCTGCACGGGCTCGACCTGGACCTGGCCGCCGGCGAAGTGCTCGGCCTGCTCGGCCACAACGGCGCCGGCAAGACCACCAGCATCAAGCTGATGCTCGGCCTGCTGCGCCCCGACTCAGGCAGCGTGCGGGTGTTCGGCCACGCCGCCGACGCCCCCGCGGTGCGCCGCCAGCTCGGCTTCCTCCCGGAGAATGTCACCTTCTACCCGCAACTGACCGGCCGCGAGACCCTGCGCCACTTCGCCCGCCTCAAGGGCGCCGCGCCCGCCGAGGTGGACGCGCTGCTCGAACAGGTGGGCCTGGCCCAGGCCGCCAACCGGCGCCTGAAGACCTACTCCAAGGGCATGCGCCAGCGCCTCGGCCTGGCCCAGGCGATCCTCGGCCGGCCGCGCCTGCTGCTGCTCGACGAGCCCAGCGTGGGCCTCGACCCGGTGGCCACCGTCGAGCTCTACCGCCTGCTCGACCGTCTGCGCAGCCAGGGCACCGGGGTCATCCTCTGCTCCCACGTGCTGCCCGGCGTCGAATCCCACATCGACCGCGCCGCCATCCTCGCCCACGGCCGCCTGCTGACCTGCGGCAGCCTGGCCGAGTTGCGCCGCGAGGCCGGGCTGCCGACGCGCATCCGCATCGCCGGCCCGCGCAGCGAACGCTGGCTGGAGCATTGGCGCGCCAGCGGCTACACCGTCCGCGCGCTGGACGGCGGGCGCATCGAACTGCTGGCCGCCGAGGAACGGCAGCGCCGGCTGCTGCAGGCGCTGCTGGAAGAGCAGCCCCTGGGCCTGGAGGTGCTGCCGCCCTCGCTAGAGGACCTCTACCTCCACCACATGCAGGGCGCCGGGCGCGCCTGCGGAGAAACGCCATGAAGCCGGTCTGGCACATCGCCCGCAAGGAACTGGCCGACGGCCTGCGCAACCGCTGGCTGCTGGCGATCAGCCTGCTGTTCGCCCTGCTCGCCGTGGGCATCGCCTGGTTCGGCGCCGCCACCGCCGGGCAGGTGGGCTTCACCTCGATCCCGGCGACCATGGCCAGCCTCGCGAGCCTGGCCACCATCCTCATGCCGCTGATCGCCCTGCTGCTGGCCTACGACGCCATCGTCGGCGAGGAGGAAGGCGGCACCCTGCTGCTCCTGCTGGCCTACCCGCTGAGCCGTGGCCAGCTGCTGCTGGGCAAGTTCCTCGGCCACGGCCTGATCCTCGCTCTGGCCACCCTGCTCGGCTTCGCCGCCGCCGCGCTGTCCATCGCCGTGCTGGTGGAGGACATCCAGCTGCCCCAGCTGCTGTGGGCCTTCGCCCGCTTCATTCTGTCGTCCACCCTGCTCGGCTGGGCCTTCCTGGCCATGGCCTACGCCCTGAGCAGCCGCGTCGGCGAGAAGTCCACCGCCGCCGGCCTGGCGCTGGGCCTGTGGTTCTTCTTCGTGCTGCTGTTCGACCTCGCCCTGCTGGCCCTGCTGGTGCTGGGCAAGGGCCGCCTCAGCCCGGAGCTGCTGCCCTGGCTGCTGCTGCTCAACCCCACCGACATCTACCGCCTGATCAACCTCTCCGGGCTCGGCCCGGAAATCGACGGCGTACTGGTCCTGGGCCGCGACCTGCCGGTGCCCGGCGCCCTGCTCTGGCTGGCTCTGGCCGCCTGGACGCCGGCGGCGCTGGCCCTGGCCTACCGGCTGTTCCAGCGCCGCCCGGCCTGACGTCTCACCCCAAGGAGCCCCCGAT
>NZ_QGSL01000088.1:1212499-1217946 GCF_003176655.1 Pseudomonas sp. RW407
CGGGCAGGTAGGCATCGATGCACACCCGCATATCGGCAGCAGACAACAACGGCGCATCCGCACACTCGACTCGCGAATCCGTCGCCTCGTCACCCAGGGCCGGATAGACCAGCGCCTGGGCCCGCGGCTGCGCCTCGCCCGCATCGCGCAGGGCCAGGCACAGGGCGGCGGCCAGGTTGCCGCCGGCGCTGTCGCCGGCCACCGCCAGGCGGGTGCGGTCGATGGGTTCGCCCAGCGTGCCGTCGCGCAGGGCGCGCCAGGCCGCCAGGCTGTCCTGCAGGGCGGCGGGGAAGGGGTGTTCCGGGGCCAGCCGGTAGTCCGCCGCCGCCACCAGCAGGCCCAGGCGGGCGGCCAGCTCGGCGCAGAAGAAGGCGTGGGAGTCGAGGTCGCCGAGCATCCAGCCGCCGCCGTGGAGGAACAGCAGTGCCGCCCAGCCGCTGGCGGGCGCCGTGCCCGCCGGGCGGAACAGGCGCAGCGGCGGCAGGCCGGCCAGGGCCAGGTCGCTCACCCGCAGGCCCGTTGGGCGCGGCGGGGTGAAGGCGGCGGCCATGCGCGAATAGGCCGCGCGTTGCGCGGCCAGGGAGGGTTCGGCAGTGGCGAAGGCGCGGGTGCGCGCGACGAACGCCGCCATGCCGGGGGACAGCGGGTACTCGCGCGCCACGCTCAACCCGGCAGGCCGATCACGCGGCCGACGTGCTCCGGCCGCGGCAGGGCGCGGTGCGCTTCGGCCAGGGCCAGCACGCGCTCCAGCACCACGCCCTCGAAGGGCGCCGAGCGGGGGCCGTCCAGGCTCACGTGCAGCAGCATCTGTTCACTGGCCGCCAGCGGCGCGGCTTCGCCGGGGCGGTGCAGGGTGTGGTGCACGTGCAGGCGCTTGCGGTCGTGGGCCAGCAGCTGGGTGCGCACTTCCACCGCCTCGCCCTGCTTCACCTCGTGCAGGTAGTTCAGGTGCACCTCCAGGGTGAACAGCGAGTGGCCGCTGGCCTCGCGGCCGGCGCTGTCCAGGCCCAGGTGGTCCATCAGGGCGTCGGTGGCGTAGCTGAAGATCAGCAGGTAGTAGGCGTCGCGCAGGTGGCCGTTGTAGTCGGTCCACTCGGCGAGCACCGGGGTTTCGTAGGTTTTCAGGGTGGGCATGGGTGCGCTTCCGAAGAGCCCCTCTCCCCAGCCCTCTCCCTGAAGGGAGAGGGGGCCGTCCGGAGGGGCGGATGGATCGAGGTTAGTCGACGAAGGCGAAGCCGTGGCGGGCCTTGGTGTCCTTGATGGCGCCGAGCACCGCCAGCAGGCAGTCGTCGCGGTAGCGCTCCAGCTCCGCGATGCTGCGGTTGCCCTGCTGTTCGGCGGTACCTTCGACCACCTTGTCGATCAGCGATTCGGTCAGCTCCGGCGCCGGCAGGTAGGTCCAGGGCAGTTGCAGGGCCGGGCCGAACTGGGCCATGAAGTGGCGCATGCCGGCGTTGCCGCCGGCCAGGGTGTAGGTCAAGAAGGTGCCCATGAACGACCAGCGCAGGCCGGCGCCGAAACGGATCGCGTCGTCGATCTCGCCGGTGCTGGCGACGCCGTCGTTGACCAGGTGCAGGGCCTCGCGCCAGAGCGCTTCGAGCAGGCGGTCGGCGATGAAGCCGGGGACTTCCTTGCGCACGTGCAGCGGGCGCATGCCCAGGCTGCGGTACACCGCGATGGCCGCCTGGATGGCCGCCGGGTCGGTCTTCTCGCCGCCCACCACTTCCACCAGCGGCAGCAGGTACACCGGGTTGAACGGGTGGCCGACCACGCAGCGTTCGGGGTGCGTGGCGTCGGCATAGAACTCGCTGGGCAGCAGGCCCGAGGTGCTGGAGCCGATCAGCGCGTTGGGCTTGGCCGCGGCGCTGATCTTCGCGTGCAGCTCGCATTTCAGGTCCAGGCGCTCGGGGGCGCTTTCCTGGATGAAGTCGGCGTCGCGCACGCATTCCTCGATGGTGTCGACGAACTTCAGGCGCTCCTGGGAGGCGCCGGGCACCAGGCCGGCCTTCTGCAGCGCCGGCCAGGCGTTGGCCACGCGCTGGCGCAGGGCCGCCTCGGCGCCTGGCGCCGGGTCCCAGGCGACGACGTCCAGGCCATGGGCCAGGGCGCGGGCGATCCAGCCGCTGCCGATGACGCCGCTGCCGAGGGCGGCGAAGGTCTTGATTTCGGTGATGTAGGACATGAAGGGCTCCAGCAGGAAAGGGGGGCGGGCTTTTCGTAGGGCGAATAACCGTTCGCGGTTATCCGCCGTTTGGCCTTGGCTCCAGGCGCGCCTCGGACTTGGCCGCGGAGCGCCTGTCCAGGGGGGCTCCGGGTTCGAACCAGAGGCCGGGCATTGGGGTCGGTGTATCCGGCGGATAACCCGTTCCGGGTCATTCGCCCTACGTCGACGTATGCAGCTCCGGATCAGCGGGGTTTGAGGTTCATCTTCCTGCGCCCCTCGGCCGGGGTGAGGGCGCGGCCGCCGAGGCGTTCGATGATTTCCACCGCGCGCTCCACCAGGCTGCCGTTGCTGGCGTGCACGCCGCGGTCCAGCCAGATGTTGTCCTCCAGGCCCACCCGCACGTTGCCGCCCAGCAGCATGGCCTGGGCGACCATGGGCATCTGCGAGCGGCCGATGCCGAAGCCCGCCCAGGTGATGCCTTCGGGGATGTTGTCGGCCATGGCCTTCATGGTGGTGGTGTCGGCCGGCGCGCCCCAGGGGATGCCCAGGCAGATCTGGATCAGCGGGTCTTCCAGCAGGCCTTCCTTGAGCATCTGTTTGGCGAACCACAGGTGCCCGGTGTCGAAGATTTCCAGCTCGGCCTTCACCCCCAGCTCGGTGATGCGCCTGGCGCCGGCGCGCAGCTGCGCCGGGGTGGAAACGTAGATGAAGTCGCCGTCGCCGAAGTTCAGGGTGCCGCAGTCCAGGGTGCAGATTTCCGGCAGCAGCGCCTCGACGTGGGCCAGGCGTTCCAGCGGGCCGACCAGGTCGGTGCCGGCGCCGAACTCCAGGGGCTGCTCGCCTTTGCCGATCTCCAGGTCGCCGCCCATGCCGGCGGTGAGGTTGATGATGACGTCGGTGTCGCTCTCGCGGATGCGTTCCACCACCTCGCGGTACAGGTTCACGTCGCGGCTGGGCTTGCCGGTCTGCGGGTCGCGCACGTGGCAGTGGGCCACGGTGGCGCCGGCCTTGGCCGCCTCGATGGCGGCGGCGGCGATTTCCCTGGGGGTGACGGGGATGGCCGGGTGCTTGCCGACGGTGTCGCCGGCGCCGGTCACCGCGCAGGTGACTATGACTTCGTAGTTCACGGTGGCTGTCCTTTCTTCAGGCGTACGGGGGCCCTGCGCGGCCGGGGCGCCGCGCAAGGGTGGGGCGTGGTTGCTTACTTGAGGCTGGCGACGAAGGCGGGCTCGGCCGGCTTGCCGTCGAAGGTGGTCACGCCGTCGAGCCAGGCCTTGAGCTGGTCGGGGTGGGCCTTGAGCCAGGTGCGGGCGGCGTCCAGCGGCTGGCTGCGGTCGAGGATGGGTTCCATCACCTGGCTGACTTCCTGGCTGCTGAAGCGCAGGTTGTGTAGCAGCCTGGCGACGTTGCCGCACTGCTGCTGGTAGCCGGCGGCGGTCATGATGGAGACGGTGGCGGCGCCTTCGTTGGGGCCGAACACGTCGTCGCTGCCGGTGAGGTACTTCATGTCGATCTGCAGGTTCATCGGGTGCGGTTTCCAGCCGAAGAACACCACCCACTGCTGGCGCTTGATGGCGCGCTTGACCGCGGTGAGCATGCCGGCCTCGCTGGACTCGACGACCTGGAAGCCCTTCAGGCCGAACTTGTCCTTGGCGATCATGTCCGCGGTGATGCGGTTGGAGCCGCTGCCGGGCTCGATCAGGTAGATCTTGTTGTCCAGCTTGTCGCGGAACTTGGCGATGTCGGCGAAGGTCTTCAGGCCGCCGTCGTAGACGTAGGTGGGCACCGCGTAGGTGGATTGCGCGTCGCCCAGGGTGGCCGGGGTGATGACTTCGATCTGCTGCTTGTCCAGGTAGGGCTTGGCCACCGGCTGCATGGTTGGCTGCCAGTAGCCGAGGAAGACGTCGAGCTGCTTGTCGGCCATGCCGGCGAGGATGATCTGCTGCGAGGCGCTGGTCTGCTTGACCTTGTAGCCCAGGCCGTCGAGCAGGGCCTCGGCCACGGCGCTGCTGGCCACCACGTCGGTCCAGTTCACCGAGCCCATGCGCACGTTCTGGCACGAGGCCGGCTCGGTGGCCCAGGCGCTGGTAACCAGGGTGAACAGCGCGGCGCAGGCGCCCGCTTTGATCGATAGCTTCATGACTTCTCCTCAAGGCCTTTGCGGCAATGGTTATCGTTGTTGTGTCATGGCCCCGCGTGGCGGTGGCTGGTGTTCAAGTTACGCACGGGCTGCGACGAAAAATCGCACTCCGGCGACCTGCTCTTGCACGCTGGCGACCTCGGCCATTGCCAGGGCCGGGCAAATGCTCCATACCAACGGATCGCTGCCCCGAATCGCCTGGATGACGCCATGTCGAACGACTTCTGGTTCCTCCTGCTGCCCGGTTTTTCCCTGATGGGATTCATCTCCGCCGTGGAGCCGCTGCGCGTCGCCAACCGCTTCCGCGGCGGGCTCTACCGCTGGCACCTGCTGAGCATCGACGGCGGCCCGGTGTTGGCCAGCAGCGGCATGTCGATGAACGCCGACGGCGCCCTGGAGGCCCTGGGCCGCGGCGACACCCTGTTCGTGGTGGCCGGCTTCGACCCGCTGCAGGCCTGCACCCCGGCGCTGCTGCACTGGCTGCGCCGCCTCGACCGCGAGGGCGTGACCCTCGGCGGCATCGACACCGGCAGCTTCGTCCTCGCCGAGGCCGGGCTGCTCGAACGCCACCGCTGCACGGTGCACTGGGAGGCGCTGGATGCCTTCCGCGAGACTTATCCACAGCTGCAGGCGACCCAGGAGCTGTTCGAGATCGACGGCGCGCGCATCACCTCCGCCGGCGGCACGGCGTCCATCGACCTGATGCTCGACCTGATCGCCCGTGCCCAGGGCCCGGAGCTGGCGGTGCAGGTTTCCGAGCAGTTCGTGGTCGGGCGCATCCGCACCCGCCAGGACCACCAGCGCCTGCAGCTGGCGGCGCGCTACGGGGTGAGCAACAAGAAGCTGATCCAGGTGCTGGGCGAGATGGAAAGGCACACCGAGCCGCCGCTCTCCACCCTGGACCTGGCCGAGCGCATCCAGGTCACCCGCCGCCAGCTGGAGCGCCTGTTCCGCCTGCACCTGCACGACACGCCGTCGAACTTCTACCTCGGCCTGCGCCTGGACAAGGCCCGCCAGCTGCTGCGGCAGACGGAGATGAGCGTGCTGGAGGTGGGGCTGGCGTGCGGGTTCGAGTCGCCTTCGTATCTGTCGCGCAGCTATCGGGTGCGGTTCGGGGTGTGTCCTCGGGAGGATCGGGGGGTG
>NZ_QGSL01000088.1:1217956-1239549 GCF_003176655.1 Pseudomonas sp. RW407
ACCCATCGGGGCTCTCGCGACATCCATGTCGCATGACCTCCTGAGCGCCGGTTTCGCTCGGCCTTCTGAAGGGGCGTTCTGGTGCGCGCGGATATTCCTTTGGAAACCCGTAGGGCGCATAACGCCTACGGCGTTATCCGCCGTTTGCGTCGTGTATCGGCGCATCGGCCAACGGCGGATAACCGCGAACGGTTATTCGCCCTACGAGTTTGCCGGCTGACGCTGTGTTATCCGTGCACGCCGAACGGCTCCCTCTCCCTTCAGGGAGAGGGCTGGGGAGAGGGTTACGGACTCCACTCACACACCTCTGCCAACCCTGACTCCGTTCCCCCTCCCTAACCCTCCCCCGCAAGCGGGAGAGGGGACCGTTCGGCGCGAAGCGCAATCGCGAAGCTCCCTGGCAACATGCCGGGTTTTCAGCGACGGAAAATCGCGGACGGAGTCCGCTCCTACGGTTCCAGGGAAGCGCGCGGGCTCCGTCCGCGATTGGACTCACCGCCCCTCAGGAAGGATGAGGCTGCGCCACGCCGGACGGGCGTTCGTCCGCCACCACGACGCGGTTGCGGCCGGCCTGCTTGGCCTGGTAGAGCAGGGTATCCGCCGCCGCCAGCACCGCGTCGGCATCCGTCCGCCCCTCGCTGCTGAAGGCCACGCCCAGCGACAGGGTCACCCGGCCCACCCGGGGGAACGCCGTCTGCTCCGTCGACAGGCGGATGCGCTCGGCGACTTCCGCCGCCACGCCGAGCGAGGTGCCCGGCAGCAGCAGGATGAATTCCTCGCCGCCGGCGCGGCACGGCAGGTCGCCGCTGCGCGAGTTGCACCGCAGCACCTCGGCGAAGACCTGCAGCACCTGGTCGCCGGCGGCGTGGCCGAAGCTGTCGTTGACCTGCTTGAAGTGGTCGATGTCCATGCTGATGACGGCGAAGGGCTCGCCGCGCGCCACCCAGCTCGCCAGGGTGGCCTCCAGCGCCCGGCGGTTCGCCAGGCCGGTCAGCGGGTCGCTCTGGGCCTGGCGGTTGAGCTGGCCGATGCGCTCCTGGGTCATCCGCCCGCCGATGATCAGCGCCCGGCGGATGCGCCAGGCCTCGAAGTACCAGGCACGCACCTCCTCGATACGCTCGGTGTTGTCCAGTTGCGCCGCGTAGTCGGCCAGCCGGCGCAGGGGGTGGCTGATCCGCGCGGCTATCCACCACAGCAGCGGGAAGCCGAGCAGGATCATCGGCACGATTCCCGCCAGCACCTGCAGCATCAGCGTGCGCACGGCGCCGAGGGTGACGCTCAGCGGCTGCTGCGAGACCACGCCCCAGCCGCTGTCCGGCACCGCCGCGTAGCCGGCGAGCACCTCCAGGCCAAGGGTGTTGATGATCTGCAGGGCGCCGCTTTCGCCGCGCAGCGCGGCGTCCACCGCGGTGTTGGGCCCGACCGTCTGGCCGATGCGCTCGCGCTGGGGGTGGTAGAGCAACTGGCGCTGTTCGTCCACCAGGTAGACGAAGGAGGTGTCCTCCTGGAAGTGCCGGCTGACGATGTGGTTCAGCGAGTTGGTACGGTTCAGGTAGATGGTGCCGCCGACCAGGCCCAGATAGTCGCCGCGGGCGTTCCACACCGGCTGGGAGACGAACACCACCCGTTCGCCGGACTGCGAGTGGAAGGCCGGGCTGATCATCGCCTGGCGCTCTTCCAGGGGGCGCCGGGACAGTATCTTGCGGCCGTTGGCGCCGAGCCAGCGGGGAACGGCGGTGAGAATCCGCCCCGAGGCGTCGGCGATGACCACGGTGTTGAAGCTGCCGTCCTGGCGGGCCAGGCGTTCCACCTCGGCGTCGCGGACCGCCGCATCGGCGAAATCCTGCCCGAGCAGGGTCGCGCTGTAGGCCAGGCGGTCCAGGGACGAGGCCAGGCTCTGGCTGATGCTCAGCGCCACCTTGGCCGCATAGGCGCGGTTGTGCTCCAGCGCACTGAGGACCAGCGCCTCCCGCTGGATGCGGTAGGTGGTGAACAGGTCGTTGGCCAGGGTCGCGATGGCCGCCAGCGAGGCGAACAGGAGGATCAAGGTGCGCAGGTTGAGCCTGGGCATGGGCCCCAAGGACATGGCGAATTCCGTCGATGCTATGGATATCGCCTCGCCATCCACCCTGGCCGGACATGCCCGGCGCGAGCGGGCTTTCGAGGCACTCGACGCCGTGGCCGGACGAGGGGGATCGCGGACGCTAGGGCGCCATTATGGACAAGGCCGGGCGCCGCGCCGGGGGTATCGGCGGAGATTCAGAGGTAGGGCCTGGAAAGCGGGAATGTTCCGTCGGAGCTATAGGACGAGCGGGGGGGGACGAGTAGGGGCGGCCGCCCCTTGCCCCGGCGTGCCTGGTTCCGGCAGCGGGGCGCAAGGGGCTTCAGGCGCGGCGGGCCGGCTGTTCGTCCTTGGCCACGCTGGCGCAGCAGTGCAGCAGGGCATCGCGGATCATGAAGTTGACCAGGGTCGGGGAAACCCCCAGCTCGCGGGCGATCTCCTTCTGCTGCACGCCGTGCAGGCGGTACATCTCGAAGGCGTAGCGGGTGCGCTCGGGCAGTTGGCTCAGGGCCTCGTCAATCTGCTCGAGGGTATCGAAGTTGATGTGCAGGGTTTCCGGCGTGGCGCCGTAGGCCGCCTCGGCCTCCATCAGCTCCTGGGGCGCGCCGGTGTGGCGCTGCTCCAGCGCCTGCTTGCGGTAGTGGTCGATGGCCAGGTTGCGCACCACCTGGAACAGGTAGCTCATCTGCGCCTTCAGCGGAATGGAGGCGCCGGAGGCGTTCTGCAGGCGGAAGAAGGTGTCCTGCACCACGTCCTCGGCATGGGCGCGGCAACCGAGGAAGCGCGAGGCGAACTTGACCAGGATGGAGCGATTCTCGATGAAGGTCGCGACCAACGGCGAGGCATAACGGGAGGTGGGCAGTTCATCCAGCATGAGAATCACCTAGCGGCAGTGTGGGTGGGCAATTCGCTAGTGGAGGTACGCATCCAGCGAGCCGAGCCGGAAAGTATTTGAAATGAGAATCATTGTCAACAATTGTAAATGAATGTTCTTCCAGGCCGGAAAGCCCCATGCAGACTGGCTTTGTGCCATCTCCGCCAGCGCCTTTGGCCAGTTGAGATTACTAATTATTTCGAATGACCGTCCGTACACCTCTGAGAGAACCGGCTGTAGGCCCGAGTAGGCCTTTGCCGGTCGATTGACCAGTCGCGGTGCACTCAGCAGGAAACACACAATGGACGCGTTCGAACATCCCCTCTCCATGGCCCAGGCCCTGCGCATGCGCGCCGGCGCCCAACCCGACCGGCTGGCCCTGCGCTTCCTGGCCGAGGACGGCGCGGGCGACGTGGTGCTCAGCTATGCCGAGCTGGACCGTCGCGCCCGCTGTATCGCCGCCGCGCTGCAGGCCCGGGCGGGGCAGGGCGAGCGCGCGGTGCTGCTGTTCCCCAGCGGCCCGGACTACGTCGCCGCCTTCTTCGGCTGCCTGTACGCCGGCATGGTCGCGGTGCCCGCCTACCCGCCGGAATCGGCGCGTCGCCACCACCAGGAGCGCCTGCTGTCGATCATCGACGATTGCGCGCCGCGCCTGGTGCTGACCCAGGCCGAACTGCGCGGGGCCCTGCTGGAAGGCTGCCCGGCGCTGTCCGGCGCCGCCGCGCCACAGCTGCTGTGCGTGGACGAACTGGACCCGGCCGGCGCCAAGGCCTGGCGGGAAGTGGACATCCGTCCCGAGCACATCGCCTTCCTGCAGTACACCTCCGGCTCCACCGCGCTGCCCAAGGGCGTGCAGGTCAGCCACGGCAACCTGGTGGCCAACGAACGGCTGATCCGCGGCGGCTTCGGCATCGGCGCCGACGACGTGATCGTCAGCTGGCTGCCGCTGTACCACGACATGGGCCTGATCGGCGGCCTGCTGCAGCCGGTCTACAGCGGCGTGCCCTGCGTGCTGATGTCGCCGCGCTACTTCCTCGAACGCCCGCTGCGCTGGCTGGAGGCCATCAGCCAGCACGGCGGCACCGTCAGCGGCGGGCCGGACTTCGCCTACCGCCTGTGCACCGAGCGCGTCAGCGAGTCGGCCCTGGCCGGGCTGGACCTGAGCCGCTGGCGCGTGGCCTTCTCCGGCTCCGAGCCGATCCGCCAGGACAGCCTGGACGGCTTCGCCGCCAGGTTCGCCGCCAGCCGCTTCGAGGCCTCCAGCTTCTTCGCCTGCTACGGCCTGGCCGAGGCCACCCTGTTCGTCACCGGCGGCCGGCGCGGCCAGGGCATCGCCGCCCTGGGCGTGGACGAGGCGGCCCTGGCGCAGAACCGCATCGAGGCGGGCAGCGGCAGCGTGCTCATGTGCTGCGGCCGCAGCCAGCCGGAGCACGCGGTGATGATCGTCGAGCCGCACAGCGGCGCCAGCCTGGGCGAGAACCGGGTGGGCGAGGTCTGGGCCGCCGGGCCGAGCATCGCCCATGGTTACTGGCGCAACCCCGAGGCCAGCGCCAGGGCCTTCGTCGAGCGCGACGGCCGCACCTGGCTGCGCACCGGCGACCTGGGCTGCCTGCGCGACGGCGAGCTGTACGTCACCGGGCGCCTGAAGGACATGCTCATCATCCGCGGCCACAACCTCTACCCGCAGGACATCGAGCGCGCCGTGGAAACCGAGGTGGACGCGGTGCGCAAGGGCCGGGTGGCGGCCTTCGCCGTGGAGGTCGACGGCGAGGAGGGCATCGGCATCGCCGCCGAGGTCGGCCGCGCCCTGCAGAAACGCATCCCGGCCGCCGAGTTGATCGACAGGATCCGCCAGGCGGTGGCCGAAGCCTGCCAGGAAGCGCCCAAGGTCGTGGCGCTGCTCAACCCCGGCGCGCTGCCGCGCACCTCCAGCGGCAAGCTGCAACGCTCGGCCTGCCGCACGCACCTGGCCGACGGCAGCCTGGATGCCTACGCCGTCTACCCCGGCGTTCAGGCAGCCGCCGCGCCCGCCGTCGAGGCCGATGATGCCCTGCAGGCGCGTATCGCCCAGGTCTGGCGCGAGCACCTGGGTGTCGAGCGCGTGGGCGCGGACGACAACTTCTTCCTGCTCGGCGGCAATTCCATCGCCGCTGCCCAGGCCATGGCCGCGCTGCGCGACGGCCTGGGCGCCGAGCTCAACCTGCGCCTGCTGTTCGAGGCGCCGCGCCTGGCCGATTTCAGCGCCGCCGTGGCTGCCCGCCTGGCCGCCGGCGCCACGCCCCAGGCGGCCATCGCCAGCCTGCCGCGCGGCGGCGACCTGCCGCAGTCCGCGGCCCAGCGCCGGCTGTGGCTGAACTGGCAGATCGAACCCCGGGGCTGTGCCTACAACATCCCCGGCGGCCTGCAACTGCGCGGCGAACTGGACGAAGACGCGGTGTACGACGCCTTCGCCCGCCTGGTGCAGCGCCACGAAGCGCTGCGCACGCGCTTCCTCGAACGCGACGGCCAGGCCCTGCAGCGCATCGAGCCCAGGGGCGAGTTCCACTGGCAGGTGCTGGAACTGGACGCCGCCGAAGCCGCGCAACGCCGCGAAGCCGAGGCCCGCGAGCCGTTCGACCTGCAGCAGGGCCCTCTGCTGCGCGTGAGCCTGGTGCGCCTGGGCGACGACCTGCACCAGCTGTGGGTGACCCTGCACCACATCGTGGCCGATGGCTGGTCGCTGAACCTGCTGCTGGACGAGTTCGCCCGCCTGTACGCCGAGAGCCAGGGCGGCCAGAGCGCCGACCTGGCGCCGCTGCCCATCGGCTACGCCGAGTTCGCCAGTTGGCAGCAGCAGTGGCTGGAGGCGGGCGAGGGCGCCCGCCAGCTGGCCTACTGGCAGGCGCAACTGGGCGAGGAAGCGCCGCGCCTGGAACTGCCCACCGACCACCCGCGCGGCAACGCCGCTTCGCCGGCGGCGCGCCTGAGCCTGCGCCTGGACGACAAGCTCGGCCAGGCCCTGGGCGAGGCGGCCCGGGCCAACCAGGCCAGCGTGTTCATGTGGCTGCTGGCGGCCTTCCAGGCCCTGCTGCACCGCCACAGCGGGCAGGCCGACATCCGCGTCGGCGTGCCCAGCGCCAACCGCCAGCGCCTGGAAGTGCAGGGGCTGGTGGGTTTCTTCATCAACACCCTGGTGCTGCGCGCCACCCCCGGCCCGCGGCAGGCCTTCGGCCAGTTGCTGGCCCAGGTGCGCGAGGCCACCCTTGGCGCCCAGGAGCACCAGGACCTGCCCTTCGACCACCTGCTGGAAGCCCTGCCTGGCCACGGCGGCCAACCGTTCCAGGTGCTGTTCAACCACCAGCAGCACGACCTCTCGGCCCTGCGCCGGCTGCCCGGCCTGCTCGCCGAGGAACTGCCCTGGCACAGCCGCGAGGCCAAGTTCGACCTGCAACTGCAGACCGAGGAAGACGCTCGCGGCCGCCTGCGCCTGAACTTCGACTACGCCGCCGACCTGTTCGACGCGGCGAGCATCCAGCGCCTGGCCGACCAGTACGTGGCCCTGCTGCGCCAGGTGGTGGCGCAGCCGCAGCTGAGCCTGGGCGACATCGCCCTGGTCGGCGACGCCGAGCTGGCGCGCCTGGAACAGTGGGGCAGCGCGCCCTGCGAGCCGGCGCGAAGCTGGCTGCCGGAGCAACTGGAACGCGCACAGGCGGAATACGCCGAACGCGTGGCGCTGCAATGGGATGGCGGCGAGCTGGGCCACGCCGAGCTGGGCCACGCCGAGCTGCACGCCCGGGCCAACCGCCTGGCCCACTACCTGCGCGACAAGGGCGTGGGCCCCGACGTGCCGGTGGCCATCTGCGCCGAACGCTCGCCGCAGCTGCTGGTGGGCCTGCTGGCCATCCTCAAGGCCGGCGGCGCCTACGTGCCGCTGGACCCGGACTACCCCGCCGAGCGCCTGGCCTACATGCTGGCCGACTGCGGCGCCACGCTGCTGCTGACCCAGGCCCACCTGCTGGACCGCCTGCCCAGCCAGGAAGGCGTCGCCACCCTGTGCTTCGACGGCCTCAAGCTGGACGGCTGGCCCGCCAGCGCGCCGGGCCTGCACCTGCACGGCGACAACCTGGCCTACGTCATCTACACCTCCGGCTCCACCGGCCAGCCCAAGGGCGTGGGCAACACCCACGCCGCCCTGGCCGAGCGCCTGCAGTGGATGCAGGCCACCTACGCGCTGCAGGCCGACGACGTGCTGATGCAGAAGGCGCCGGTGAGCTTCGACGTCTCGGTGTGGGAATGCTTCTGGCCGTTGCTGGCGGGCTGCCGCCTGGTGCTGGCCGGCCCCGGCGAGCACCGCGACCCGGCGCGCATCGCCCAGTTGGTGCGGCAGTTCGGCGTGACCACGCTGCACTTCGTGCCGCCGCTGCTGCAACTGTTCATCGACGAGCCCGGCGTGGACGCCTGCACCAGCCTGCGCCGCCTGTTCTCCGGCGGCGAGGCGCTGCCGGCGCAGCTGCGCGACCGCGTGCTGCAACGCCTGCCGGGCGTGGCCCTGCACAACCGCTACGGTCCCACGGAAACCGCGATCAACGTCACCCACTGGCAGTGCTCGGTGGAAGACGGCGCGCGCTCACCCATCGGCCGGCCGCTGGGCAACGTCATCTGCCGCGTCCTCGACAGCGAGCTGAACCCGCTGCCGCCGGGCGCCGCCGGCGAGCTGTGCATCGGCGGCGCCGGCCTGGCCCGCGGCTACCTGGGCCGCCCGGGGCTGAGCGCCGAACGCTTCGTCGCCGACCCGCTGGGCGCGCCCGGCGCGCGCCTGTACCGCACCGGCGACCGAGCGCGCTGGACCGAGCAGGGCGTGCTGGAATACCTCGGCCGCCAGGACGGCCAGGTGAAACTGCGCGGCTTCCGCATCGAACTGGACGAAATCCGCGCGCGCCTGCTGGCCCAGCCCGGCGTGGCCCAGGCGGTGGTGGTGATCCGCCAGGCCGGCAACCTCGGCAGCCAGCTGGTGGGCTACTACACCGCCAGCGCCGATGCCCCGGCCGAGGCCGAACACAACCAGGCCCTGCGCACTGCATTGCAGGCAGCGTTGCCGGAATACATGGTCCCAGCGCAGCTCATGCGCCTGGCCAATATGCCCCTGGGCCCCAGCGGCAAACTGGACCTCAAGGCCCTGCCGGAACCGGCCTGGCGGCAGCGCGAGCACGTCGCCCCGCGCGACGAGCTGGAGCAGCGCCTGGCCGCCATCTGGAGCGAAGTGCTGGGCCTGCCGCAGGTGGGCCTGGACGACGACTTCTTCGAGCTGGGCGGCCACTCGCTGCTGGCCACCCGCATCGTCTCCCGCGCCCGCCAGGCCTTCGCCATCGAGCTGCCGCTGCGCGAGCTGTTCGAGGCCAGCACCCTGGGCGCCTTCGCCGAGCGGGTGCGCCAACTGCGCGCCGCCGGCAGCGTCGACAGCCAGGGCGCCATCCACCCGGCGGACCGCAGCCGGCCGGTGCCGCTGTCCTTCTCGCAGCAGCGCATGTGGTTCCTCTGGCAACTGGAGCCGGACAGCCCGGCCTACAACGTCGGCGGCATGGCGCGGCTGCGCGGCGCGCTGGACCTGGACTGCTTCGAACGCGCCCTGCAGGCCCTGGTGCAGCGCCACGAGACGCTGCGCACCTGCTTCCCCAGCGTGGACGGCGTGCCCCACCAGCAGGTGCAGGAGGACAGCGACCTGCGCATGCAGCGCCTGGACTTCTCCCACCTCGGCGCCGAGGGCCGCCAGCAGGCCCTGCAGCAACTGGCCGACGACGAGGCGCACAAGCCCTTCGACCTCGAGAAGGGCCCGCTGCTGCGGGTGTACATGGTCCGCTTCGCCGAGGCCGAGCACTACCTGGTGGTGACCCTGCACCACATCGTCACCGAAGGCTGGGCCATGGACATCTTCGCCCGCGAGCTGGGTGCGCTCTACGAGGCCTTCCTGGAAGGCCGCGAATCGCCCCTGGCGCCGTTGCCGGTGCAGTACCTGGACTACAGCGTATGGCAGCGGCAGTGGCTGGAGGCTGGCGAACGCCAGCGCCAGCTGGACTACTGGTGCGCCCAGCTGGGCGACGAGCACCCGGTGCTGGAACTGCCCGGCGACCGCCCGCGGCCGCCGCTGCAAAGCCACCGCGGCGACCTCTACCGCTTCGACCTGGCGCCGCAGCTGGCCGAGCGGGTGCGCCGCTTCAACGCCGGCAACGGCCTGACGCAGTTCATGACCATGACCGCCGCCCTGGCCGTGCTGCTGTACCGCTACAGCGGCCAGCAGGACCTGCGCATCGGCGCGCCGGTGGCCAACCGCATCCGCCCGGAGAGCGAGGGCCTGATCGGCGCCTTCCTCAACACCCAGGTGCTGCGCTGCCGCCTCGACGGGCAGCTGAGCGTGGCCCAGCTGCTGGAACAGGTGCGGCAGACGGTGATCGACGGCCAGTCGCACCAGGACCTGCCCTTCGACCACCTGGTGGACGCCCTGCAGCCGCCGCGCAGCGCCGCCTACAACCCGCTGTTCCAGGTGATGTGCAACGTCCAGCGCTGGGAGTTCCAGCAGACCCGCGAGCTGGCCGGGATGACCGTGGAATACCTGGTCAACGACGCCCGCGCCACCAAGTTCGACCTCAACCTGGAAGTCACCGACCTCGACCAGCGCCTGGGCTGCTGCCTGACCTACAGCCGCGACCTCTTCGACGAGCCGCGCATCGCCCGCATGGCGCGCCACTGGCAGAACCTGCTGGAGGCGATGATCGCCGACCCGCAGCAGCGCCTGGGCGAGCTGCCGATGCTCGAGGCCGGCGAGCGCGATGCGCTGCTGCATTGCAGCGGGCCGCAACTCAGCGACACCCTGCACGGCCTGTTCGCCGCCCAGGCCGCGGCCACGCCGCAGGCGCCGGCGCTGACCTTCGCCGGCCGGACGCTGAGCTACGCCGAGCTGGACGAGCGCGCCAACCGCCTGGCGCGCCTGTTGCGCGAACGCGGCGTGGGCGCCGAAGTGCGCGTCGGCCTGGCCCTGGAGCGCTCGCTGGAGATGGTCGTCGGCCTGCTGGCCATCCTCAAGGCCGGCGGCGCCTACGTGCCGCTGGACCCGGAATACCCGCTGGAACGCCTGCACTACATGATCGAGGACAGCGGCGTGCGCCTGTTGCTCGGCCAGCCGGCGCTGTTCGAGGCCCTGGGCGAGCTGCCCGCCGGCGTCGGCCGCTGCTGCCCGGCGGAGGAGGGCGCGGCCCTGGCGGCGCTGGACGACGGCCCGCTGCCGTCCTCCAGCCAGGCGCAGCACCAGGCCTACCTGATCTATACCTCCGGCTCCACCGGCAAGCCCAAGGGCGTGGTGGTGTCCCACGGCGAGATCGCCATGCACTGCCGGGCGGTGATCGAGCGCTTCGGCATGCGCGCCGACGATTGCGAGCTGCACTTCTATTCCATCAACTTCGACGCTGCCAGCGAGCGCCTGCTCAGCCCGCTGCTGTGCGGCGCCCACGTGGTGCTGCGGGCCCAGGGCCAATGGGGCGCCGAGGACATCTGCCAACTGATCGCCGAGCACCGCGTGAGCATCCTCGGCTTCACCCCCAGCTACGGCAGCCAGCTGGCCCAGTGGCTGCAGACGCAGGATCGGCAACTGCCGGTGCGCCTGTGCATCACCGGCGGCGAGGCGCTGACCGCCGAGCATCTGCAGCGCATCCGCCAGGCCTTCGCGCCGCGCTACTTCTTCAACGCCTACGGCCCGACGGAAACCGTGGTCATGCCCCTGGCGGCCCTGGCCCCGGAGCAGGTGGAAGCCGGCGCCGGGGTGCCCATCGGCAGCCTGGTGGGCGAACGCAGCGCCTGCATCCTCGACGCCGACCTGACCCTGGTGCCCCAGGGCGCCGGCGGCGAGCTGTACGTCGGCGGCGCCGGCCTGGCCCGCGGCTACCACGAGCGCCCCGGCCTGACCGCCGAGCGCTTCGTGCCCGACCCCTTCGGCGCCCCCGGCGGCCGCCTGTACCGCACCGGCGACCGCGTGCGCCAGCGCACCGATGGCCAGGTGGAATACCTCGGGCGCATCGACCAGCAGGTGAAGATCCGCGGCTTCCGCATCGAACTGGGCGAGATCGAGGCGCGCCTGCAGGAACACCCGCAGGTTCGCGAAACCGCCGTGCTGGCGGTGGACGGGCCCAGCGGCAAGCAACTGGTGGGCTACGTCGGCACCGCCCTGGCAACCGCCGACGCGGCCGCCCAGGCCGAACTGCGCGAGGCGCTCAAGGCCCACCTCAAGCAGCAACTGCCGGACTACATGGTGCCGGCGCACCTGGTGCTGCTGGAGGGCCTGCCGCTGACCGCCAACGGCAAGCTTGACCGCCGCGCGCTGCCGGCGCCGGACGCCGGCCTTGGCGAGCGCGCCTACGAGGCCCCGCGCAGCGAACTGGAACGCCAGCTGGCGGCGATCTGGGGCGAGGTGCTGAACGTCGCCCAGGTCGGCCTGGACGACAACTTCTTCGAGCTGGGCGGCGACTCCATCCTATCCATCCAGGTGGTCAGCCGCGCCCGCCAGCAGGGCATCCAGTTCAGCCCGCGCGACCTGTTCCAGCACCAGAGCGTGCGCAGCCTGGCCGGCGTCGCCCGCAGCGTCGGCGCCAGCCAGGCGGAGCAGGGCGAAGTGCAGGGCGGTAGCGCGCTGACGCCGATCCAGCACTGGTTCTTCGAACTGCCCCAGGAAAACCGCGCGCACTGGAACCAGTCGCTGCTGCTGGAGCCGCGCCAGGCGCTGGACGCCGACCTGCTGCGCCAGGCCCTGCTGCAGCTGACCAGGCACCACGACGCGCTGCGCCTGGCGTTCCGCCAGGAAGACGGCCGCTGGCAGGCCGAGCACCGGGCGCCGGACGACGGCGCCTGGCTGGTGTGGCAGGCGCAGGTGGCGAGCTTCGCCGACTGCGCCGAAGTGTTCGAGCGCGCCCAGCGCAGCCTGGCCCTGGACGGCCCGCTGCTGCGCGCGGTGCTGGTGGACGGCCCCGGCGCCCAGCGCCTGCTGCTGGCCATCCACCACCTGGTGGTGGACGGCGTGTCCTGGCGCGTGCTGCTGGAAGACCTGCAGCAGGCCTACCGCCAGCTCGCCGCCGGCGAGGCCGTGCAACTGCCGGCCAAGACCAGCGCCTTCCGCGACTGGACCGCGCGCCTGCAGGCCTATGCCGGCAGCGAACCGCTGCGCGAGGAGCTGCACTGGTGGCACGGCCAGCTGGACGGCGCCCCCGGTACCTGGCTCTGCGACAACCCCCAGGGGCGCAACGACGAGGCCCTGGCCCGCAGCCTGAGCCTGCGCCTGGACCGCGAGCGCACCCGCCAGCTGCTGCAGCAGGCGCCGGCGGCCTACCGCACCCAGGTCAACGACCTGCTGCTGACCGCCCTGGCCCGGGTGCTCTGCCGCGCTACCGGCGAGGCTTCGGTGCTGGTGCAGTTGGAAGGCCACGGCCGCGAGGCGCTGTTCGACGACATCGACCTCAGCCGCACGGTGGGCTGGTTCACCAGCGCCTTCCCGCTGCGCCTGGCGCCCGCCACCGAGGCGGGCGAGGCCGGGCTTGCGGCCTCGATCAAGGCGATCAAGGAACAGCTGCGCGCCGTGCCGCACAAGGGCCTGGGCCATGGCGTGCTGCGCCACCTGGGCGACGAGGCGGGGCGCCGCGCCCTGGCCGCGCTGCCGCAGCCGCGCATCACCTTCAACTACCTGGGCCAGTTCGACCAGAGCTTCACCGAGGACGCCCTGTTCCGCCCGCTGGACGAGCCCACCGGGGCCATCCACGATGCCACCGCGCCGCTGCCCAACGAGCTGAGCGTGGACGGCCAGGTGTACGGCGGCGAACTGGTGCTGCGCTGGACCTACAGTGCCGAGCGCTACGAGGAACGGACCATCGCCGACCTGGCCAACGCCTACCTCGGCGAGCTGCAGGCCCTGGTCGTCCACTGCCTGGACGACAAGGCCGGCGGCCTGACGCCCTCGGACTTCCCCCTGGCGCGCCTGAGCCAGGCGCAGCTGGACGCCCTGGCGGTGCCGGCGGCGCAGATCGACGACGTCTACCCGCTGACGCCCATGCAGGAAGGCCTGCTGCTGCACACCCTGCTGGAGCCGGGCACCGGCATCTACTACATGCAGGACCGCTACCGCATCGACAGCGAGCTGGACCGCGAGCGCTTCGCCGCCGCCTGGCAGGCCGTGGTGGCGCGCCACGAGGCGCTGCGCGCGTCCTTCTCGTGGAACGCCGGCGAGGCCATGCTGCAGGTGATCCACAAGCCCGGCCCGGTGGCGCTGGACTACCTCGACTGGAGCGAACTGCCCGAGGAAGGCCACGAGGAACGCCTGCAGGCGCTGCACAAGCGGGAACGCGAGGCCGGCTTCGACCTGCTCAACGCGCCGCCCTTCCACCTGCGCCTGATCCGCCTGGGCGCGGCGCGCTACTGGTTCATGATGAGCAACCACCACATCCTCATCGACGCCTGGTGCCGCGGCCTGCTGATGAGCGACTTCTTCGAGATCTACAGCGCCCTGGGCGAGGGCCGCGCGGCCGAGCTGCCGACGCCGCCGCGCTACCGCGACTACATCGCCTGGCTGCAGCGCCAGGATCTGGACCACTCGCGCCGCTGGTGGCGCGGCAACCTGCGCGGCTTCGAGCGCGCCACCTACGTCCCCAGCGACCGGCCGATCGTCCACGAGCGCGCCGGGGAAAGCGGCGGGATGATGGTGGGCGACCGCTACACCCGCCTGGACGCCGCCGATGGCGCGCGCCTGCGCGAACTGGCGCAGCGCTACCAACTGACCGTCAACACCTTCGCCCAGGCGGCCTGGGCCCTGGTGCTGCGCCGCTTCAGTGGCGAGCGCGACCTGCTGTTCGGCGTCACCGTGGCCGGCCGCCCGGTGGGCATGCCGCAGATGCAGCGCACCGTGGGGCTGTTCATCAACAGCATCCCGCTGCGCGTGCAACTGCCGGCGCCCGGCGAGCGGCAGACGGTGCGCGACTGGCTGGCCGGGCTGTTCGAACGCAACCTGGAGCTGCGCGAGCACGAGCACCTGCCGCTGGTGGCCATCCAGGAAAGCAGCGAGCTGCCCAAGGGCCAGCCGCTGTTCGACAGCCTCTTCGTGTTCGAGAACGCCCCGGTGGAAGTCTCGGTGCTGGACCGCGCGCAGAGCCTGAAGGCCAGCTCCGACTCCGGGCGCACCCACACCAACTTCCCGCTCACCGTGGTCTGCTACCCCGGCGACGACCTGGGCCTGCACCTGTCCTACGACCAGCGCTACTTCGAGGCCGCGACCATCGAACGGCTGCTCGGCGAGTTCCAGCGCCTGCTGCTGGCCCTGGCCGACGGCTTCCATGGCGAGGTGGCCGAGTTGCCGCTGCTGGGCGCGCAGGAGCGGCGCTTCCTGCTGGAGGACTGCAACCGCAGCGAGCACGCCTACCCGCTGGAGCAGGGCTACGTGCGCCTGTTCGAGGCGCGGGTGGCGGCACACCCGCAGCGTATCGCCGCCAGTTGTCTCGGCGAGCAGTGGAGCTACGCCGAGCTGAACCGCCGCGCCAACCGCCTGGGCCATGCGCTGCTGGCCGCCGGCGTGGGCTTCGACCAGCCGGTGGCGCTGCTGGGCGAACGCGGCCTGGACCTGCTGGGCATGATCGTCGGCAGCTTCAAGGCCGGCGCCGGCTACCTGCCGCTGGACCCGGCGCACCCGACGCAGCGCCTGACGCGCATCCTCGAGCTCAGCCGCACGCCGGTGCTGGTGTGCAGCGCCGCCTGCCACGAGCAGGCCCTGGCGCTGCTCGCCGAACTGGGCTGCGGCAGCCGCCCGCGCCTGCTGGTGTGGGACGAGGTGCAGCACGGCGCGGCCGCCGAGCACGACCCGCAGCGCTACAGCGGGCCGGGCAACCTGGCCTACGTGATCTACACATCCGGCTCCACCGGGCTGCCCAAGGGCGTGATGGTGGAGCAGGCCGGCATGCTCAACAACCAGCTGAGCAAGGTGCCCTACCTGGCCCTCGGCGAGGGCGACGTGATCGCCCAGACCGCCTCGCAGAGCTTCGACATCTCGGTCTGGCAATTCCTCGCCGCGCCGCTGTTCGGCGGCCGCGTGGCCATAGTGCCGAACGCCATCGCCCAGGACCCGCAGGCGTTGCTGGAACATGTGGTGGAGCAGGGCGTGAGCGTGCTGGAAAGCGTGCCCTCGCTGATCCAGGGCATGCTCGCCGAGGAGCACGGGGCGCTGCCCGGCCTGCGCTGGATGCTGCCCACCGGCGAGGCCATGCCGCCGGAACTGGCGCGGCAGTGGCTGCAGCGCTACCCGCAGGTGGGCCTGGTGAACGCCTACGGCCCGGCGGAATGCTCGGACGACGTGGCCTTCTTCCGCGTCGACGCGGCCTCCACCGAAGCCACCTACCTGCCCATCGGCAGCCCCACCGACAACAACCAGCTGTACCTGCTGGACGCCGAGGGCGACTTCGACCTGGTGCCCCTGGGCGCGGTCGGCGAGCTGTGCGTGGCCGGCACCGGCGTTGGCCGCGGCTACGTCGGCGACCCGCTGCGCACCGCCCAGGCCTTCGTGCCGCACCCGTTCGGGGCGCCGGGGGAGCGCCTGTACCGCACCGGCGACCTGGCGCGGCGCCGCGCCGACGGCGTGCTGGAGTACGTCGGGCGCGTCGACCACCAGGTGAAGATCCGCGGCTTCCGCATCGAACTGGGCGAGATCGAGGCGCGCCTGCACGAGCTGCCGGACGTGCGCGAGGCGGCCGTGGCGGTGCAGGAAAGCGCCACCGGCAAGTACCTGGTCGGCTACCTGGTGCCCACCGCGACGCCAGCCGAGGAGGGCGCCTGGCTGGAACGGGTGCGCCAGCACCTGCGCGCCGACCTGCCGGACTACATGGTGCCGCTGCACTGGCAGGTGCTGGAGCGCATGCCGCTCAACGCCAACGGCAAGCTCGACCGCAAGGCCCTGCCGGCGCTGGACATCGGCCAGGCCCTGGCCCACGCCTACCAGGCGCCGCGTACGGAGCTGGAAGGCACCCTGGCGCAGATCTGGGCCGAGGTGCTCAAGGTCGAGCGCGTCGGGGTGCTGGACAACTTCTTCGAGCTGGGCGGGCATTCGCTGCTGGCCACGCAGATCGCCTCGCGGGTGCAGAAGGCCCTGCAACGCAACGTGCCGCTGCGGGCCATGTTCGAGTGCAGCACGGTGGAGGAGCTGGCCAGCTACATCGAGGCCCAGGCGGCCAGCGCCATCGACGAGCACAAGGCGGCGCGCCTGGACGACCTGATGTCGCAGCTGGAAATGCTCTAGAGCGGCGCTTCCCGCGGGGCCGCCGGGGCCCCGCGGGCCCATCGCCAAACACTTGCAACCCGTGCGCGGCCTGCCGCGCACGGGCCGCCCCGCGTCCGTGAAAAGGGCGCCGGGGCAGGGCGTGGCCGGCAGTAAATCCCGAGCGCCGCGCTGCGTTATTCACTACAGCCGCTCCGCCATCGCGGGGCACCCGTCAACCGTGGCACACCACCACGTCTCGAGGTTGAAGACATGCAAGTCGCTACCAGCGTCATCGATGACCAGCCTGCCCATGCCGAACCGGCCGCGGGCGAAACCCTCTACGAATTCAGCGAGTCGCCGCTGCTGGCGCGCCAGCGCCACCAGGAATCCAACGCGCGCAGCTACCCACGGCGCATCCCCCTGGCGCTGAAGAAGGCCAGCGGGCTGTACGTCGAGGACGTCGAGGGGCGCCGCTTCATCGACTGCCTGGCCGGCGCCGGCACCCTGGCCCTGGGCCACAACCACCCGGTGGTGATCGAGGCGATCCGGCAGGTGCTGGCCGACGAACTGCCGCTGCACACCCTGGACCTGACTACCCCGGTCAAGGACGCCTTCGTCCAGGACCTGTTCGGCCTGCTGCCGGCGCAACTGGCGCGCGAGGCGAAGATCCAGTTCTGCGGGCCCACCGGCGCCGACGCCGCCGAGGCCGCGCTCAAGCTGGTGCGCACCGCCACCGGGCGCAGCACCGTGCTGTCGTTCCAGGGCGGCTACCATGGCATGACCCAGGGCGCCCTGGGGCTGATGGGCAACCTCGGGCCGAAGAAGGCCCTGGGCGCGGTGCTGGGCAACGGCGTGCAGTTCCTGCCGTACCCCTACGCCTACCGCTGCCCCTTCGGCCTCGGCGGCGAGGCCGGGGTGAAAGCCAACCTGCACTACCTGGAAAGCGTGCTGAACGACCCGGAGAGCGGCGTGCCGCTGCCGGCGGCGGTGGTGGTCGAGGTGGTCCAGGGCGAGGGCGGCGTGGTCCCGGCCGACCTGGAGTGGCTGCGCGGCCTGCGGCGCATCACCGAGAAGGCGGGGGTGGCGCTGGTGGTCGACGAGATCCAGACCGGCTTCGGCCGCACCGGGCGGATGTTCGCCTTCGAGCACGCCGGCATCGTCCCCGACGTGGTGCTGCTGTCCAAGGCCATCGGCGGCAGCCTGCCGCTGGCGGTGGTGGTCTACCGCGACTGGCTGGACACCTGGCAGCCCGGCGCCCACGCCGGCACCTTCCGCGGCAACCAGATGGCCATGGCCGCGGGCTCCGCGGTGATGCGCTACCTGAAGGAACACGACATCCCGGCCCACGCCGCGGCCATGGGCGAGCGCCTGGCCGAGCACCTGCGCATCCTCCAGCGCAGCTACCCGCAACTGGGCGACATCCGCGGCCGCGGGCTGATGCTCGGGGTGGAGGTGGTCGACCCCGAGGGCACCGCCGACAGCCTCGGCCACCCGCCGGCCAACCCCGCGCTGGCCTCGCGCATCCAGCGCGAATGCCTGCGCCGCGGGCTGATCCTCGAACTGGGCGGCCGCCACGGCGCGGTGGTGCGCTTCCTGCCGCCGCTGATCATCAGCGCCGAGCAGATCGACGAAGTGGCCCGCCGCTTCGCCCGCGCGCTGGCTGCGGCCGTGCCTGCTGGCAAACCGTAGGAGCGGGCCCTGCCCGCGAAATCGCGCGCAGGGCGCGCTCCTACAGGTTGACGCCGAACGTCCCGCCCACGCCGAACGGCCCCCTCTCCCTTCAGGGAGAGGGTTGGGGAGAGGGGGCGGCGTCAACCCCAAACACCTGAACCACCGGCTAGCACCGTTCGCGAGCAAGCTCGCTCCTACGAAGATCACCTAATTTTCTCCCCGCCAACTTCGTTAACCCATAGCGGCCACCCACGGGGCGGCCTGTCCATCCAGTTGAGGAAAGTGCAATGACGTCCGTATTCGACCGTGAAGACATCCAGTTCGAAGTGGTGGTGAACCACGAGGAGCAGTACTCCATCTGGCCGCAGTACAAGGAAATCCCCGCCGGCTGGCGCGCCGTGGGCAAGAGCGGGCTGAAGAAGGACTGCCTGGCCTACATCGAGGAAGTCTGGACCGACATGCGCCCGCTGAGCCTGCGCCAGCACATGGAAAAGGCGGCCGGCTGAGTGGCGCTGCGACTCTTCTGCCTGCCGTACTCCGGCGCCAGCGCCATGGTCTACGGGCGCTGGCGGCGCAAGCTGCCGGCCTGGCTGCAACTGCGCCCGGTGGAGCTGCCGGGCCGTGGCACTCGCATGGCCGAGCCGCTGCAGACCGACCTCGCCGGCCTGGCCCGGCAACTGGCCCGTGAGCTGCACGACGAAGTGCGCCAGGGCCCCTACGCGGTGCTCGGCCACAGCCTGGGCGCGCTGCTCGCCTGCGAGCTGCTCTACGCTCTGCGCGAGCTGGGCAGCCCGACGCCCCTGGGGCTGTTCGCCTCGGGCACCGCGGCGCCTTCGCGGCGCGCGGAATACGACCGTGGCTTCGCCGAACCCAAGAGCGACGCCGAACTGATCGCCGATCTGCGCGACCTGCAGGGCACCCCCGAGGAAGTGCTGGCCAGCCAGGAGCTGA
This sequence comes from Pseudomonas sp. RW407, assembly GCF_003176655.1. NCBI lineage: Bacteria > Pseudomonadati > Pseudomonadota > Gammaproteobacteria > Pseudomonadales > Pseudomonadaceae > Pseudomonas > Pseudomonas sp. RW407. The sequence continues at coordinate 1,236,761 of NZ_QGSL01000088.1, forward strand.
TGAGCCTGACGCTGCCTATCCTGCGCGCCGACTTCCTGCTTTGCGGCGGCTACCGCTACCAGCGCCGCGCGCCCCTGGCCTGCCCGATCCAGGTGCTCGGCGGCCGCGCCGACAAGGCCAGCGAGGAACAGCTGAGGGCCTGGGGCGAGGAGACCTGCGCCGGTTCCGGGCTGCAACTGTTCGACGGCGGGCACTTCTTCATCCACGAGCATGAGGCCGCCGTGCTGGGCTGCATCGAGCAGCGCCTGCAACGCTGGCGCGCCGGCGAGGGTTCGCTGGCGCCGGCGGCGGCCGCCGCGACCTTCTGACGTCTCGCGCATGACGGTCGAGCCGGGTGCAGGCGAGGGCACCCGGCTTTCGTCGTTGCCTGCCCACAAGTATTTGATATCAATTTGAAAGTTCGCTTCGACCGGTGGTCCCCGGCTGCGCCGCGAAGCTAATTTTCCGGCGTTCCTGTCCGTTCCCCATGAGCCCACTCGAGCCCTGGCGCTCGTTGCCCACGTGCACGGAAGAAGACAGATGAACGCAGAACAGTCCCTGAAACTCGCCCGCCGCTTCCTGGAGCTGCCCCTGGAAAAACGCCGGATGTTCCTGGCGAGCCTGAGCGCGGAAGGCGTCGACTTCTCGCTGTTCCCGATTCCGGCCGGGGTGCCGGGCGCCGAGCGCGACCGGCCGTCCTACGCCCAGCAACGCATGTGGCTGCTCTGGCAGCTGGACCCGCACAGCGGCGCCTACAACCTGCCCGGCGCCGTGCGCCTGGACGGGGCGCTGGACCGCCAGGCCCTGGAGCGAGCCTTCGCCAGCCTGGTCGAGCGTCACGAGACGCTGCGCACGGTGTTCGTCCCCGGTGCGGACGGCACCCCGCGGCTGGCGCCCATGCCCGGCGAGCTGCAGGTGGTGTATGAGGATTTCAGCGCCCTGGCGGCGGACGAGCGGGAAGCGCGGGTGCGCGAGGAGGCCCAGCGCGAGTCGCTGCAGCCCTTCGACCTGGGCAATGGCCCGCTGCTGCGGGTGCGCCTGATCCGCCTGGGCGAACGGGAGCACGTGCTGCTGCTGACGCTGCACCACATCGTCTCCGATGGCTGGTCGATGAACCTGCTGATCGAGGAATTCGGCCGCTTCTATAGCGCCTACGCCCAGGGCGGCGAGGCGCAGCTGCAGGCACTGCCGGTGCAGTACGCCGACTACGCCCTGTGGCAGCGCAGCTGGCTGGAGGCCGGCGAGCAGGAACGCCAACTGGACTACTGGCGCAAGCAGCTCGGCGAGCAGCACCCGGTGCTGGAGCTGGCCGGCGACCACCCGCGCCCGGCCCAGGCCAGCTACCGCGGCGCCCGCTACGAATTCGCCGTGGAGCCTGCGCTGGCCGAAGCGCTGCGCGCCGCCGCGCGGCGCCAGGGGCTGACCCTGTTCATGCTGCTGCTGGGCGGTTTCGACGTGTTGCTGCAACGCTACAGCGGCGAGGGCGACCTGCGCGTCGGCGTGCCCATCGCCAACCGCAACCGCGCCGAGGTGGAGGGGCTGATCGGCCTGTTCGTCAACACCCAGGTGCTGCGCGCGGTATTCGACGGGCAGACGCCGGTGGAGCGCCTGCTGGCCCAGGTGCGCGACAGCGTGCTGGGCGCCCAGGCCCACCAGGACCTGCCGTTCGAGCGCCTGCTGGACGCCTTCCAGGTGGAGCGCAGCCTCAGCCACAGCCCGCTGTTCCAGGTGATGTACAACCACCAGCCGCAGGTGGCCGACATCGAGGCCCTGGACGACGTGGCCGGCCTGCGCCTGAGCCGCCTGGACTGGCAGAGCCGCACCACCCAGTTCGACCTTTCCCTGGACACCTACGAGAAGGGCGGCCGCCTGTACGCCGCGCTGACCTACGCCACCGACCTGTTCGAGCCGGCCACCATCGAACGCATGGCGCGGCACTGGCAGAACCTGCTGCGGGCGATGATCGACAACCCGCAACAGGCGGTCGGCGAACTGCCGATGCTGGACGCCGGCGAGCGCGAGCTGATCCTGAAACAGTGGAATGCCACGGCTACCGAGTACCCACTGCAACGCGGTGTACACCAGCTGTTCGAAGAGCAGGTCGAACGTCACCCGAATGCACCGGCGCTGGCCTTCGGCGAGCAGCGCCTGAGCTATACGGAATTGAACCAGCGCGCCAACCGCCTGGCCCATGCCCTGATCGAGCGCGGCGTGGGGCCGGACAGCCTGGTGGGCATTGCGGTGGAACGTTCCATCGAGATGGTCGTTGGTTTGATGGCGATTCTGAAAGCCGGCGGCGCCTACGTGCCGCTGGACCCGGAGTACCCGGCCGAACGCCTGGCCTACATGCTGGAAGACAGCGGCGTGAAACTGCTGCTGAGCCAGTCGCACCTTGACCTGCCCCCGGCCGAGGGGGTGCAGCGCATCGACCTGGACCAGGAGAGCGATTGGCTGGAAGGCTACAGCGACGCCAATCCCGCTGCGCTCGTGGACGGCGAGAACCTCGCCTATGTGATCTACACCTCCGGCTCCACGGGCAAGCCCAAGGGCGCCGGAAACCGCCATCGCGCGCTGACCAACCGCCTGTGCTGGATGCAGCAGGCCTATGGCCTGGATGCCGGCGATACCGTCTTGCAGAAGACCCCCTTCAGCTTCGACGTCTCGGTCTGGGAATTCTTCTGGCCGCTGATGACCGGTGCCCGCCTGGTCGTCGCGGCACCGGGCGATCACCGCGACCCGGCGAAGCTGGTGGAACTGATCAATCGCGAAGGCGTGACCACGCTGCACTTCGTGCCCTCGATGCTGCAGGC
>NZ_QGSL01000088.1:1239559-1249798 GCF_003176655.1 Pseudomonas sp. RW407
TTCCCCGCGAGCGCCCCGCCACTCCCCTGCTCGACCGCGCCGGCACGCCGGTCGAACTGCGCCGGCTGGGCGAGGCGGAGCTCGTCACCCTCGCCGACGAACTGCGCCAGTACCTGCTCTACAGCGTCGGCCAGACCGGCGGCCACTTCGGCGCGGGCCTGGGGGTGATCGAACTGACCATCGCCCTGCACTACGTCTTCGACACCCCGGACGACCGCCTGGTGTGGGACGTCGGCCACCAGGCCTACCCGCACAAGATCCTCACCGGCCGCCGCGAGCGCATGGGCACGCTGCGCCAGAAGGACGGCCTGGCCGCCTTCCCGCGCCGCTCCGAGAGCGAGTACGACACCTTCGGCGTCGGCCACTCCAGCACCTCCATCAGCGCCGCCCTGGGCATGGCCATCGCCGCCCGCATGCAGGGCTCGGGGCGCAAGTCGGTGGCGGTGATCGGCGACGGCGCGCTGACCGCCGGCATGGCCTTCGAGGCGCTGAACCACGCCTCCGACGTGCAGGCCGACATGCTGGTGATCCTCAACGACAACGACATGTCGATCTCGCACAACGTCGGCGGCCTGTCCAACTACCTGGCCAAGATCCTCTCCAGCCGCACCTACAGCAGCATGCGCGAGGGCAGCAAGAAGGTGCTCTCGCGCCTGCCCGGGGCCTGGGAGATCGCCCGCCGCACCGAGGAATACGCCAAGGGCATGCTGGTCCCCGGCACCCTCTTCGAGGAGCTGGGCTGGAACTACATCGGCCCCATCGACGGCCACGACCTGCCCACGCTGATCGCCACCCTGCGCAACATGCGCGACCTCAAGGGCCCGCAGTTCCTCCACGTGGTGACCAAGAAGGGCAAGGGCTTCGCCCCGGCCGAGGCCGACCCCATCGGCTACCACGCCATCACCAAGCTGGAGCCGGCGGGCGCCGCGCCGAAGAAGGCCGGCGGGCCGAAATATTCGAACGTCTTCGGCCAGTGGCTGTGCGACATGGCGTCGCAGGATCCGCGCCTGGTCGGCATCACCCCGGCGATGAAGGAAGGCTCCGACCTGGTGGCCTTCGCCGAGCGCTTCCCGGAGCGCTACTTCGACGTGGCCATCGCCGAGCAGCACGCGGTCACCCTGGCCGCCGGCATGGCCTGCGACGGCATCAAGCCGGTGGTGGCGATCTACTCCACCTTCCTGCAGCGCGGCTACGACCAACTGATCCACGACGTCGCCGTGCAGAACCTCGACGTGCTCTTCGCCATCGACCGCGCCGGCCTGGTGGGCGAGGACGGCCCGACCCACGCCGGCAGCTTCGACCTTTCCTACCTGCGCTGCATCCCCGGCATGCTGGTGATGACCCCCAGCGACGAGGACGAGCTGCGCAAGCTGCTGACCACCGGCTACCTGTTCCAGGGCCCGGCGGCGGTGCGCTACCCGCGCGGCAGCGGCCCGAACACGCCGATCGACCCGGCGCTGGAGCCGGTGGAAATCGGCAAGGGCGTGCTGCGCCGCCAGGGCAAGGCCGGCAAGGTCGCCATCCTGGCCTTCGGCGTGCAGCTGGCCGAGGCCCTGCAGGTGGCCGAGCGCTTCGACGCCACTGTGGCCGACATGCGCTTCGTCAAGCCGCTGGACGAGGCCCTGGTGCGTGAACTGGCCGACAGCCACGAACTGCTGGTGACCGTGGAAGAGAACGCCGTGATGGGCGGCGCCGGCGCCGCGGTCGGCGAGTTCCTCGCCCGCGAGAACCGCCAGTTGCCGCTGCTGCACCTGGGCCTGCCGGACTACTACGTGGAACACGCCAAGCCGGCGCAGATGCTCGCCGAATGCGGCCTGGACGCCGCCGGCATCGAGCGCGCCATCGCCGCGCGCCTGGCGCAGCTGGCCACCCCCGCGCCCGAGGCCTGAGCCCCGGCGCGCGGCGCCGGACCGCGTCAGCCCAGCAGCGCCAGGGTGTCCAGGGCGATCATGCGCTCCTCGGCGGTGGGCACCACCAGCACCCGCGGCGAGCCGGGCCGGTGGATGGCCCGGCAGCGGCCGCCCACGCACGCGTCGTTGGCCGCCTCGTCGACGGCGAAACCGAGAAACGCCAGGTGGGCCAGGGTCCTGGCGCGCACCAGCGGCGAGTTCTCGCCGATCCCGCCGGTGAACACCAGGCCGTCGATGCGCGGCATGGCGCAGCCCATCGCCGCCAGGGACTTGGCCAGGCGGTAGCAGAACACCTCGATGGCCAGGGCCGCGCCCGCATGGCCCCGGGCACGCGCCTGCTCCAGGGTGCGCATGTCGTTGGACAACCCCGACAGGCCGAGCAGGCCGCTGTCCTCGTTGAGCATCCTGTCGACTTCCTCGATGCTCCAGCCCAGGCTGCGGATCAGGTGGCCGTGCAGGTTGGGGTCGACGTCGCCGCTGCGCGTGCCCATCACCAGCCCCTCCAGCGGCGTCATGCCCATGCTGGTGTCGCGGCTGCGGCCGTTGACGATGGCGCAGGTCGAACTGCCGTTGCCCAGGTGCGCCGACAGCCAGCAGCTGTCCTCCGCCGGCAGGTCGCACAGGGCGGCGGCGCGCTGGCTGACGTAGCGGTGGCTGGTGCCGTGGAAGCCGTAGCGGCGCACCCCGAAATGCCGGTACAGCCTTTCCGGCAGGGCGTAGCGGTAGGCGTGCTCGGGCAGGCTCTGGTGGAAGGCGGTGTCGAACACCGCCACCTGCGGCAGTTGCGGGTACAGCGCCAGGGCGGCCTCGATACCGGCCAGGGCCCCGGGGTTGTGCAGCGGCGCCAGGGCGACGGTGTCGCGGATGGTACTCATGACCTGCGGATCGATGCGGCAGGCCTGGCTGAAGTGCTCGCCGCCATGCACCACGCGGTGGCCGATGCCCCGCAGGCGCCCTTCGGCGGCCGCCTGCACCAGCGGCAGCAGGCGCGCCAGGGCCTGGCGGTGGTCGGCGTTGGGCAGGGCGAGGTCGGCGCGGCCGCCGGCGTCGACGATGCGCAGGCTGGCCTGGGGCGTGCCCAGGCATTCGACGATGCCGCTGGCGCGGAACTCGGGGGCGCTTTCGTCGACCAGGGCGAACTTGATCGACGAACTGCCGCAGTTGATGACGAGGATGCTTCGGTCGGACATGGAAGGGTTTCCTGCAGGACAAGGGAGAGCCCGGCGCGCCACGCCGCCCCGGACCGCGAAGGGCCGGGCACGGGCGCGCCGGGAGGAAGAGGTGCGGCCTACCAGGCCGCGCTCAGGCGTTCGCGGTTGGCCAGGGTGGCCGAGGGCCGCTCGCCGAAGAGCAGTTGGTAGTCGCGCCCGAACTGCCCCATGTGCCAGAACCCCCAGGCCATGGCGGCGTCCTGCACGGTCGCGTAGGGCGAGTGGGGGCTGCCCAGCTCGCGGTGCACGGCGTTCAGGCGCACGGCCTTGAGGTAGTGGATGGGGCTGCGCCCGAGCACGTCCAGGAAGCAGTTGCGCAGCGTGCGCTGGCTGACGTGCAGGAGCCGGCACAGCTCCAGCACGCTCACCGGCCGCGCGGGGTTTTCCAGCACGTATTCGCGCGCCCTGGCGACCACCCAGTGCTTGCGCAGCAGGGTGCGGGAACAGGCGTGGCGGGCCGCTTCGGCGCCCTGCAGCAGGTCCAGCAGGCAGAACAGCAGGTCGTGGTTCAGCTGCCGCGCCACCGCGGGCTCGCGCAGGCTCAGCGGCTCGACCTGGGCCAGCGCCAGCGCGGCGCGCATGAAGTCGCACAGGCGCCGCCGGGCGCCGGGCTCGACCTGCAGCAGGCGCGACTCCTCCAGCAGCAGGCCGAGGTGGCGCAGCTCCTCCAGCTCCAGGTGCTCCAGCAGCGCCTCGCGCTCCACCACCAGGCCGAGGATGTTGTAGTCGTCCGGGGTGCTCAGCTCGAACTCGCGCCCGCCCGGGCGCACGGCGATGGCCTGGGCGTCGATGCAATCGCGGCCGATGTAGCCGACGTCCTTGTCGCCGTAGGGGATGCCGAACCAGAAGGCGCCGGGCCAGACCATGCAGGACTGGTGCAGCGCGTGGCTGGTGTATTCGCGGAAGAACTGCAGGCCGTCGAGCCAGACCTCGGTCAGCTCGCCGCGGAAGGGCCCGGGGTCGAGCTGGTCGTAGAGCTGCTGCCAGGCGGTGATGTTGCAGGCGTGGGCGTAGACGTCGCCGGTCTGCCGCCGGCGCACGCCGTCGCCGTGGCCCAGGGGTTCGTCCAGCCCGCCCGGCGCGCCTTCGCACGCCCACAGGTGATGCAGATCGATTGCGCTTTTCTTGTCCGACATGACGCCTTGCCCGATGACTTCAGGGACCCGCGCGAGCGGGTCGGGTTTCGTCTGCAAGGCACGGCCAGGTGGGTAGCTCTGTGGCTGCCTCACACTGTGGAGAATTCGTCAGAGCAGGTGTTGCCACAGGTCAAGGTGCGGCCTGGCCACCGTCATGGCGTGCACCAGCAGGCCCTTTTCCCCTGCGCTGGCGCAGGCCACCCGCACCGCCGCCTCCACGTCGGCGATCTCGCCGGTCAGCACCAGGTAGCACTTGCCGCCGATGCCGAAGGCCATGTGCACCCGCACCAGGGTGACGTTGGCCGCCTTCACCGCGGCATCGGCGGCCTCGATGCAGGCCGCCACGCTGAAGGTTTCCACCACCCCCAGCGCACGCGGCTCGTCCACCGGGTTGACGCCGCTGATGGCCGGCAGCACCGATTCGTGGATGTTCGCCAGGACGAACTGGTCCACCAGCATCTGTCCGCCTTCCTCCGCGCCGGCCTGCACCGCCTGGCGCACCGCGGCGACCTCGCCGCCGACCATGGCGATGTACTTGCCGGGGCAGATGGTCTTGGCCGCCAGCAGCTGCACGTCGGCGCTCTTCAGCATCAGGTCGGCGAGCTGCACGCCGCGGGCGATGCTGGTCAGTTCGATCAAGCCTATGGCGTGGTGCATGAAGCTTCTCCTGGCGGGTTGGCGACGAGGCGGATGTGGCTGTCGCCGACCTCCGCCACGCGGCCGGCGATGCTGGCGTGCAGCGGCACGCCGAGTTGTCCTTCGGGCACTTCGGCGATGCAGTCGCCCAATGCCACCTGCTGGCCCACGGCGACGCAGGGCCGGGCGGCCACGCCGATGTGCTGGCGCAGCGCCAGGCGCACCTCGGCGGGGTGGTGTTCCTGCGCCAGCAATGGCGCCTTGTGGTTGTAGGCCTGTAGTTCCAGGCGCGAGACCAGGCGGCTGACCGGCAGCAGGCGGTACTCGGCCATGGGGTCGGCGGCGCGCAGTTCGCCCTGGTAGCGGGCGCCCTCTTCGCGCAGGCGGGCCTTGAGCGCCTGGTTCAGGCGCATCGGCGAGATGTCCACCGGGCAGGCGTAGGCCTCGCAGATGCCGCATTCGGAGCAGGTCAGCGCCGACAGCAGCACGCTGGGTTGCGCCACGTGCCGGTAGTTGGTGGCGCGCACGATCAGGTGCGGCGGCAGTTCGTGGCCGATCATGTGCCGCGGGCACAGCTCGGTGCACAGCGTGCACTGCTCGCACACCGAGCGGGCCATGGCCAGCACCGAGTCCATGCCCTGCCGGCGGCGGCGCACCAGCAAATGGTCTTCCGGCAGCACCAGCAGGCCGCCGGTGGTCTTGCTCACCGGCTCGTCGAGGTCGTCCAGCAGGCGCCCCATCATCGGCCCGCCGTTGATGAAGGCCGGGCGCTCCACGGTACTGCCGCCGGCCAGGGCCAGGGCTTCGCGCAGCGGCGTGCCCAGCGGCAGGTCGAGGGTCAGCGGCTGGCGCACCGCGCCGTTCACGGTCAGGGTGCGGTGGGTCACCGGCGCCTGCAGTTCCACGGCGCGGCCGACATTGATCAGCGTCTGCACGTTGCTCACCACCACGCCGATGGCCAGCGGCAACGCCGCCGGCGGCACGCGCCGGCCGGTGGCCAGCCAGATGGTGATGACCTCGTCGCCGGCCGGGTAGACGTCCGGCAGTATGTGCAGGCGCACGCGCTCGGGCAGCAGCGGTTGCAGGCAGTCGATGGCCGCCCGGTACTTGGCCTTGAGGGCGATGATCCCCTCCTTCGCGCCGGTGGCGGCCATGCCGTGGAGCAGGCCCTTGAGCAGCCATTCGGCCTGTTCCACGGCGAGCTGCTGGTCGACCTTGAGCAGGGGCTCGCACTCGGCGCCGTTGACTAGGTAGATCTCCGCCTCGGCCTGCAGCTTGACGTGGGTCGGGAAGCCCGCGCCCCCCGCCCCCACCACGCCGGCGGCGAATACCCGGCGGCGGATCTCGTCGGGCGCCAGGGCCTGCACGGCGATCATCGCGGCGCCCCTCCCGGCAGGCGGTAGCGGCTACTGCGGCGGCGCAGCCGGCCCTGGGCGAAGAGGCCCTCCAGCCAGGCCCGGGCCTGCGCCACCGGGATGTCGAAGGCCGCCGCCACCTCGCTGGCGCTGTAGCCCTGCCTGCGCCGGGCGAGCAGGCCGAGCAGCGCCTCCTCCGGCGCCGGCGCAGGGCGCGGCGCCGGGTCTTGCCCGGCGTCCAGCAGGGTGCCCAGCAGGTAGGCGGTGTCGTCTTCCGGGCGGCCGATTTCCTTGCGGCCGACCAGGCAGCCGCGCCGGCTGGCCAGCGCCGCGCCGGCGTCCAGCGCGGCGCGGCAGGCGGCCAGGTCGCCCTCCACCACCAGGGTGACCAGCGCCGGGTTGGTCACGGCCTGGCGCAGCAGGCGCACCGACGCCGCCTTGAGCATGGCGTCGGCGGCCTCGATGCCGCAGGCCAGGCCCCTGACCTCCAGCAACCCCAGGGCATCGATCATGGCGCTCACCTCCTCAGGCCCGCTGGATGGGGTTGCGGGCGATCTCCAGCACCGCCTCGGAGAAGGCGTTGCAGGCGGCGCGGCAGGCCGCCTGGCTGCCGGCGAGGAAGGCCGCCGAGTAGTTGGTTTCCGAGGGCGGCGGCACGTAGGTCACCAGTTGCACGTCGGCGGCCTTGAGCGCGGCGTCGATGCCGTAGGTGGCCTCCAGCGGCGGCGCCACCAGGTAGGCGATGGGGTCGCCCAGGGCGATGCCGGCGCCGGCCGACAGGTAGCTGCCGGTGCGCGACACCACGTGGGCGAGGAAGGCCACGCTGTGGGCGTCGTCGGCCCAGCGGAAGCTCGGCCCGGCCTCGATCACCTCGTTCATGGCGTCGAGCCCGGCGCGCACCTCGGCGGGGTTGGGGCCGCCGAGCATGATCAGCACCTCGCCGGCGGTGGACGACGGCCCGTTGGCCGCCCCGGCGTACAGCGAGCGGCCGTACACCACTTCCACCTGAGCCTGCTTGGTGGCCTCGTCGGCGGCGATGTAGGCGACGTCGTCGGAGTCGACGCTGATCAGCCCGAGGCTGCGGATGTGCTCGCCCACCTTGAGCTCGCGGCGGAAGTCTTCCTGCAACGAGGCGATCAGGCGCATGGCCGTGACGCTCGGTTTGATCGGATCGAGAATGCTCATGTCGGGTTGCTCCTCAGGATGGGGCTCAGCGGTTCAGGGCGATGCCGGAGGCTTGCTTGTCCAGCATCCGCCTGGCCAGGTCGACGATCACCGCCGCCGCTTCCACCGGCGGCGTGCCGCCGCGGTGGATGTTCGAGATACAGGTACGGTCGGCTTCCACGGTGCCGGCCAGGGTCGGCTTGTACACCGCGTAGCAGGACAGGCTCTCGGACTGGCCCAGGCCGGGGCGCTCACCCACCAGCAGGATCACCACCTGGGCGCCGAGCAGTTCGCCGATCTGGTCCTCGACCTTGACCCGCCCGTAGCGCACGAAGAACGGCGTGCCGACGTCCAGCCCGGCGCTCTTCAGGCCCTCCAGCAGCGGCGGGAGGATTTCCTGGAAGTTCACCGTCACCGCGTCGGTGGACAGGCCGTCGGAGATCACCACCTGCACCTGCGGGTTCTTCCTGCACTCGGCCAGCAGGGTCGCCACTGCCTTCTCGCCGAGGCGGCGGCCCATGTCCGGGCGGGTCAGGTACTGGTCCTTGGTGTCGATTTCCGACTGCACTTCCAGCAGGCCCTGCTGGGCCACCCACTCGGCGGGCACCTCCTTGAGCACGGTGTCCTTGGAGCGCGAGTGGTCGGCGAGGAAGCGCAGCAACGCCTGGGTGCGCGGGCGCACGCCGGCGCGGCCCAGGCACACCCGCGCGGCGGTGGCCTTGCGGAATTCCTCCAGCACCTCGGCGCGCTGCGGGGCCTCGACGCCGATCCACTGCCGGGCCTGTTCCGAGCCCAGGTCCCAGGCGCACAGGCCGTCTTCCACGGCGCTCGCGGCGGGCGTCGGCGCGGTGGCCGGCGCGGCCGCGGGGCGGGCCTGGAGTTCATTCAATACCGAACGGACGATGTCCTCGATCTGCTGCTGATACATGTCGCTTCCCTCAGAAGAAAATGGATGGATCGCCGGCGCGGTCGGTCAGCCGGCCGTCGCTCATCAGGCCCATGCGTTCGAGCCAGCGCTCGAACTCCGGCGCCGGGCGCAGGCCCAGCAGCTGGCGGATGGTGGCGGTGTCGTGGAAGGCGTTGGTCTGGTAATTGAGCATGATGTCGTCGCCCATCGGCATGCCGATGATGAAGTTGCAGCCGGCGGTGGCGAGCAGGATCATCAGGTTCTCGTTGGAGTTCTGGTCGGCGTCGGCGTGGTTGGTGTAGCAGCAGTCGCAGCCCATGGAGATGCCGCTGAGCTTGCCCATGAAGTGGTCTTCCAGGCCGGCGCGGATGATCTGGCGGTCGTTGTACAGGTACTCCGGGCCGATGAAGCCGACCACGGTGTTGACCATGAACGGGTCGAAGTGCCGGGCCAGGCCGTAGTTGCGCGCCTCCATGGTCAACTGGTCGGCGCCGTGGTGGGCGCCGGCGGACAGCGCCGAGCCCTGGCCGGTCTCGAAGTACAGGCAGTTGGGCCCGGCGATGCGGTTGTACTCGGCGCCCACCGCGCGCGCCTCCTCGAGCATCTCCAGCTCCACGCCGAATTCGCGCAGGCCCTTCTCGCTGCCGCAGATGCTCTGGAAGATCAGCCCGCCCGGCGCGCCGCGGCGGATCGCCTCCATCTGCGTGGTGACGTGGGCCAGCACGCAGCCCTGGGTGGGGATGGCGAACTTGTCGATGGCCTCGTAGACGGTGTGCAGCACGCGGGTGAGGTTCTCGACGTTGTCGGTCACCGGGTTGACGCCGATCACCGCGTCGCCGATGCCGTAGGACAGCCCCTCGTACAGCTGCGCGGCGATGCTCTGCACGTCATCGCGGGTGTCGTTGGGCTGCAGGCGCGCGCTGAAGCGGCCGGGCAGGCCCATGGTGTTGTTGGCCTTCTTCACCACCGGCATGCGCTTGGCGCCATAGATCAGGTCGGCGTTGGAGCAGATCTTCGCCACCGCCGCCACCACCTCGGAACTCAGGCCCTTGCGCAGGAAGGCGATGTCGTCGGCGCCGGTGTCGTCGGCGAGGATGTACTCGCGCAGCTCGCCGATGCGCCACTGGGCGATGCGCGCGTAGGCGCTCTCGTTGATGCCGTCCTGGATCAGCCGGGTGACGCTGTCCTCCTCGTAGGGGATCACCGGGTTCATGCGGATGTCGGCCACCGTCAGTTCCGACAGCACCTGCTTGGCCGCCACCCGCTCCTGCGCGGTGGCCGCCGCCACGCCGGCGAGCACGTCGCCCGAGCGCGGCTCGTTGGCCTTGGCCAGGACCTCCTTGACGTCCTTGAACTGATAGGTCTTGCCGAACAACTGGGTCTTGAGCTTCATAACACCACCTCAGGAAGGGAAAGCCAGTGACTTGACGGTGACCGGGAGGATCTCGCCGTCGAATAACGGGCTACCGATATCGATGTAGTCGCCATCGCTGGTCGCCACTTCGTCGATGACCGCCAGGGCGCGGCCGGCCAGGCGCGGCTGCAGGAGCATGCCGAGGACCTTGCCGAGGTCCTGGGCGGCCACCACCAGCAGCGGATGGGCTTGGGTTGCATGGCGCTGGAAGCCGGCGAGTTCGTCCACGCAGCGCTGGATGGCCCGGTAGGCCACCGGCAGGTCCGCCGGCAGGGCCAGGGCATAGAGGTCTTCGTCGGCGCGCAGGTCCATGCGCCGCAGGTTCTGCCGCCAGCCGTCGGCGAGTCCCTCGCCCTGGCCGGTGGCCCAATTGGTCGCGCAGGGCACCACCGGCACGTTGCGCATCGGCAGCTGCATTTCGCGCAGCCAGATGGTGCTGCCGGACAGCGACAGGCTGTGGGCGCCGGCGCCGATCACGGTGGCGCGCACGGTCTGCTTCGGCTCGG
>NZ_QGSL01000088.1:1249808-1265915 GCF_003176655.1 Pseudomonas sp. RW407
CTGGCGCCGTGGCTGGCGCGGGTGGCGCTGCCGCTGCTGTTCCTCACCACCCCCTACGCCCGCCCCGGCGGCCTCGGCCAGGCCCTGGCCGACCACCTGCCGCGCCGCGCGCTGCCCTGGATGCTGGCGCTCAACGCCGCGCTGATGCCGTTGACCGGCCTCAGTGGCCTGGTCGCGCTGGTAGTGGCCCTGGCGGTGTTCCTCTGGTGGCGCAACCGGCTGATGGCGAGGCTGGACGGCACCACCGGGGATACGGCGGGGGCTTTGGTGGAGTTGGTGGAGTGCGCGGTGCTGGTGGCGTTGGCGATCTAGGGCCGAGGCAATCAGTCGGTTAGGCCGGTGTGTCGGGTGAGCGCCGGCCCTCTCCCTAACCCTCTCCCTGAAGGGAGAGGGGACCGTTCGGAGCGCTTGGATATTCCTGAGTCAGCCGGCAACACTGAGGGTTTCCGGCTGAAGCCATTCCTTCTCTCGGCACGGACAAGCTCCCTCTCCCTTCAGGGAGAGGGCTGGGGAGAGGGAGCGGACTTCCCGCCGGGCACCTCACCCCCAGGCGAACACCCTCACCCCAACGTCTCCGGCGGCGCCTCGTAGCTCCCCGACTCATAGCTCACCCCGTGCCTCATCCTGGGCGGCGCGTCGCCCGCGTGCAGGCTGGTGACCGTGTCGATGATGGTCTTGTCCTCCAGCGTCATGCGGTCGAGCATGCGCAGGTGGGCGATCCAGTTGTCCACCAGGAAGACCTCCTGCCAGGCCTCCTTGTCGCTGATGTCGCGGTACAGCGCCCAGCGTTCGGCGCCGTTGCGCAGGCGCAGGCGGCGCAGCGGCTTGGCTGCGCGGACGAAGTCGCGGGTGCGCTCGGCCGGGATGCGGTACTCGATGGTCACCAGCACCGAGCCGCGCTGGGTGTCGAAGACGAAGGTCGGCTCCCCCGGCAGGGTGCCGGGGGCGCGGGCGATGCTGCCGGGGTTCAGCTCCGGCAGGCGCGAGTTGTACAGCAGCGCCACCGAGATCAGCAGCAGCACCCCGGCGGCGAGCAGCGCGCCCTGCACGCCCATGGTCCCGGCGAAGTGGCCCCAGAGGAAGGAGCCCAGCGCCAGGCCGCCGTAGAGGGCCGTCTGGTACAGCGCCAGGGCGCGGGCCTTGACCCAGTCCGGCACCAGTATCTGCACCGCCGAGTTGTAGCTGGCCACCGCGGCGATCCAGCAGCTGCCGCCGACGATCAGCGCCGGGAACAGCACCCAGAGGTTGTCCACGCCGCCGAGGATCAGCAGCACCAGGCCGAGGGTGCCGCCGCCCAGGCTGATCAGGCGGCTGGTGCCGATCACCCTGCGCAGGCGGCCCACCAGCGTGCTGCCGAGGATGGCGCCCAGGCCCAGGGCGCCGAGCATGTAACCGTACACCGAGGCGTTGCCGTCCGGGTTGCGGTGCGCCAGCAGCGGCAGCAGCGCCCAGACGGCGCTGGCGGAGAGGCCGAACACCGCCGAGCGCAGCATCACCAGGCGGGTGACGCTGGAGTACTGGGTGAAGCGCAGCGCCGCCACCACCCCTTCGAAGATGTGCTCCGGCGGCAGGGTGCGCTTGGGCACCTCGCGGCGCCATTGCCAGATGGCCCAGATCAGCGCGGCGTAGCACAGGCAGTTGAACAGGAACACCCAGGGCGCGCCGGTGGCCGACAGCAGCAGGCCGCCGATGGCCGGGCCCACCGCCCGGGCGACGTTGTAGTTGACGCTGTTGAGCAGCACCGCATCGCCCACCAGGCGCGCCGGCACCTGCTCGTTCACCGCCGCCTGCCAGGCCGGGATGGTGATGGAGCTGCCCAGGGACAGCCAGAGGATCGACAGGATCAGCAGCAGCGGGTCGAGGTAGCCGAAGAAGGCCAGCACGGTCACCAGGGCCGCGCCGGACAGCTCGATGGACAGGCCGATGAGCATGATCTTGCGCCTGTCGTGGTTGTCCGCCAGCACCCCGGAGAGGATCGACAGCAGCACCAGCGGCAACGCCGAGGCGACCTGGATCATCGCCACCATCAGCGGGCTGGCGTGGGCCTCGGTGACCACCCAGGCGGCGGCCACCGACTGTGCCCAGGTGCCCAGGTTGGCGAACAGGTTGCAGATCCAGATGATGCGGAAGGCCGCGATGCTGAACGGGGCGAGCACGCCGCTGCGCTGGGGGTCGGCTTCGTTCTTCAGCGGCAGGTCGTGCTTGGGGGAAACGGATTGCAGCATGGGGAACGCCTTCTTGCGGTGGCCGGCGGCAACGGCGCTATGCCGGCAGGTCATGCCCGGCAAGTGTAGTGGCTGGCTCCGGGGGCGCCATTGATGATGGTCAGCCTGGCCTTATCGGTGAATCGTGCTGGCCCCGTGCGACAGTGCTTCGCGGCGTGCGGGTTGCTAGGCTGCGCGGCATCGACCGACAAGAGTGGAAGCCCCATGAACCACCTGCTGCGCTGTGTCCTGCTGTTGGCCCTGCTGATCCTGCCGCGTTGCCTGTGGGCCTGGTCCAACCATGCCCTGGGCAGCTACCAGGCCCTGGCGCAACTGCCGGCCGTGGCCCATGCGCCGGCGGTGCCCATGGAGCCGCTGGAGGCCTTCCTCGCCGCCGAGCGCGAGGGCCTGGTGGCCCTGCTCGACGAGCAGGAACGCTTCGCCCGCGAGCACTTCCGGCAGTACCCGGCGCGCCCCGACGCGCTGCGCTTCAGCGGCACGGAGCAGGACCTGCGCCAGGCCTTCCTCGGCGCCTTGCGCCTGAACCCCGAGGTCAAGCTGGCCAACGCCATCCAGCCCGCGCCGGGCCGCGACCAGCCGGCACGGGCGCACCTGAAGGCTTCGGACGTCCTGGTGTTCCACGACCTTTCCGGCTGGGCGCGCTGGCGCTTCATCGCCCTGCAGCCGGGCGAGCCGGTCCCGGCCCTGGCGGTGCTGGCCAGCGCCAGCGACGAGCCGGACTTCGGCCACGACATCCACCTGTTCAGCGACAACCCCGGCGCGGCCGGTCAGCGCTACGGCTTCGGCCCGCAGCCGTTCGGCGACCCGGGCTACGAGTTCAGCTCCCAGGCGCCGTTCCACATGGGCTTCTACCACGAGTCGGCGATCATCTTCGCCGGTGCGCCCTACCTGCAGCGCAGCTGGCCTGAGTGGCGCGCCTACCAGTTCCATGGCCTGGCGCGCTACGCCTTCGAACATGGCCACCCGTACTGGGGCTACCGCTTCCTCGGCTGGTCGATGCACTACGTCCAGGACCTGACGCAGCCCTACCACAGCACCCCGCTGCCCGGCGAAACCACCGCCAGCATGCTGTGGACGGCGCTCAAGGCACTGGCCGGCCTGGATGCCGACAAGAAGGCCGCCATCAGCCGCGTGGCCAGCCGCCACCTGGGCGTGGAGCGCTACCAGCTGGACTGGCTGCTGGAGTCGCTGCGCAAGCCGCAGGGTTCGGCGCTGCTGGCCGCCTATGCCGATGCCTCCGGCGACGGCGGCTACCCGGCGTATTCGGCCGATTACCCGCGGGAGGTGGTGGCGGCCGAATCCCACGCCCATGCGGCGGCCTTCGATGCGGCGATCGGTCACTGGTTGGCAACGATCCCGGCGGATGCCGGCGTCGGTTTCAGCGCCGGCAACGAGGTGGCGCCGCTGCAGCACGATGCGCAGCTGGACGAGCAGTTGCTGGCGTTGATCCGGGCGTTCGGGGCGCACAGCCGCAACCTGGCGAGGTCGGTGCTGCAGCCTTAGGGAAGGGCGAGGGGAGGGAAGGGAAGGAGCAACGCGCCGCGAAGGGGGCGTGGACCCTTCGCGGTGGCGTCGGATGGGCCTAGCCGCCAGTGCAGCCGTTGCCCCAGACCTGGTACTCGATGGTGTGGCGCTGGCCTTGCGAGTCTTCGTAGGTCATCTGCGCGGGCACTATCCCGCACTGGTTGGAGACGTCGGTGGTGGAAACCACGTGGGCGACGTCCAGGTTCATTCCGTAGGTGTATTGCTCCACTGCCGGACTCTGAGGTTGGGCAGCATCGTCCGCCTGCGCAGCGAGGGCGAGCGTGGAGAAGCTGGCCAGGGCCAGAACGACTAGGGCTTTCATGAGTTTTCCTGCCTTTTTCCCGAGCGGGAGCCGCATCCGGGCGCACGTGGCCAGGACGAAGTTCGGCGGCTTCATCGGGAAGATGTCTTTGGGGATGTAGCTATCGGGTTCTTGGGTGTTGCGGCGCGCTTCAACAGCAAGCAAATGGTAGGTCCGCGGCGGGCATATTCATATGCCCGGAAGCCAAAAATACCTCGTACTAAAAGGCAATAATCCAGCAATGGCGGGGGTTTGCGGGGCGCATGCGGTCATGATGACGCTGCGCGGTCATGTCGCGGCCATCGCGCAATGGGTATCAGGATGCACCAATTGTAGGAGCGGATCTCATCCGCGAATCGCGCCGGTGGTTCCAGCTATCGCGGACAAAGTCCGCTCCTACGACCGTGCCACCGGATGGTTCCGCGTGGCAGAGGCAATTGACCGTAGGGCGAATAGCCGTTCGCGGTTATCCGCCGTTGGCCGTGCCATCGGGGTGTCCGGCGTGGCGGGTGAATCCAATCGCGGACAAAGTCCGCTCCTACAGGGAAATGCCACGCCTTCCGGCAACCTGTAGGAGCGAGCTTGCTCGCGAACCGCATGGCACCGCTTTTGTTCGCGAGCAAGCTCGCTCCTACGAAGAGCATCTCGGCGCAGGCTGCAAGACAGTTCCTACAAGAGCGTGGAGCGGAGCCGCATCAAGCGCGCAGGAAGGCCAGCACCTTGTCGCTGAAGGCTTCGCCGGCCTGGACGTTGGACAGGTGCGCGGCGTGGAATTCCACCAGTTCGGCGCCCTGGATATGTTCCTGCAGGAAGCGGCCATGCTCGGTGGTGGTCACCGGGTCGCCGCTGCCGCAGACCACCAGGGTCGGTGCGCGGATGCTGCCCAGTTGCTCGCGGAAGTCGGCGTCGCGCACGGCGGCGCAGTTGGCTGCGTAGCCCTCGGGGGAAGTCTGCGCCAGCATGGCCACTATGGGCTCGACCTTGGCCGGCTGGGCCTCGGCGAAGTCGGCGGTGAACCAGCGCGAGATCGAGGCGTCGCGCAGGTCGCGCATGGCCTGGGCGCCGCCGGAGAGCACGGTGTCTATGCGCGGATTCCAGACTTCCGGGGTGCCGATCTTCGCAGCGGTGTTGCACAGCACCAGGCGCTCGATGCGCCCGGGGGCGTTGATCGCCAGCCACTGGCCGATCAGGCCGCCCATGGACAGGCCGCAGAAGCTGGCCTTGGCAATATTCAGCGCGTCCAGCAGGGCCAGCAGGTCGCGGCCGTTCTGCTCGATGCTGTAGGGGCCGGGGGTGACCAGCGAGGCGCCATGGCCGCGGGTGTCGTAGCGCAGCAGCTGGAAGTGTTGGGTGAAGGCCGGGACTTGCGCGTCCCACATGTGCAGGTCGGTGCCCAGGGAGTTGGACAGCACCAGCACCGGCGCGCCGGCCGGGCCTTCGAGGAGGTAGTTCAGGTCGCCGTCGGCGAGTTTGACGGTAGGCATTGGGAGCTCCCGTGGATCAGTACGGCGCCCGCTGGGGTGCGGGCGTCGAGATTGTTGCAGGTTTATTGGGTTCCCGCGTTCGCGGGAATGACGGATCGAGCGTCGCGTTTGCCGGCGTCATTCCCGCGAACGCGGGAACCCAGCAAACAGCCTCAGACGCGCTCGACCGCCAGCGCCACGCCCTGCCCCACGCCCACGCACATGGTGCACAGGCCGCGTTGGCCGCCGATCTTCTCCAGCTGGTGCACGGCGGTCAGGACCAGGCGTGCGCCGCTGGCGCCCAGCGGGTGGCCGAGGGCGATGGCGCCGCCGTTGGGGTTGACCCGGGCGTCGTCGTCGGCGATGCCCAGCTCGCGGGTGACCGCCAGGCCCTGGGCGGCGAAGGCCTCGTTCAGTTCGATGACGTCGAAGTCGCTCACCGCCAGGTTCAGGCGCTCCAGCAGCTTGCGCACCGCCGGCACCGGGCCGATGCCCATCACCCGCGGGGCGACGCCGGCGCTGGCCATGCCCAGCACCTTGGCGCGGGGTTTCAGGCCGTGTTTCTTCACCGCTTCGGCAGAGGCCAGGATCAGCGCCACCGAGCCGTCGTTGACGCCCGAGGCGTTGCCGGCGGTGACGGTCTTGTCCGGGCCGTTGACCGGCTTGAGCTTGGCCAGGGCCTCGGCAGTGGTGTCCGGGCGCGGGTGCTCGTCGGTGTCGACGACGGTTTCGCCCTTGCGGCCCTTGATCACCACCGGGACGATTTCCTCGGCGAAGTAGCCGGCGGCCTGGGCGCGCCCGGCCAGTTGCTGGCTGCGCAGGGCGAAGGCGTCCTGGTCCTCGCGCGAAACCTGGTAGTCGTCGGCGACGTTGTCGGCGGTCTGCGGCATGGCGTCGACGCCGTACTGGGCTTTCATCAGCGGGTTGATGAAGCGCCAGCCGATGGTGGTGTCCTCGATCTTCTGGCCGCGGCCGAAGGCGCTGTCGGCCTTGCCCATTACGTAGGGCGCGCGGGACATGGACTCGACGCCGCCGGCGATGACCAGCTCGGCCTCGCCGCTGGCGATGGCGCGGAAGGCGCTGCCCACCGCGTCCATGCCCGAGGCGCAGAGGCGGTTGAGGGTCACGCCGGGGATGCTTTCCGGCAGGCCGGCCAGCAGCAGCGCCATGCGCGCGACGTTGCGGTTGTCCTCGCCGGCCTGGTTGGCGCAGCCGAGGTACACCTCGTCCAGCTGCGCCCAGTCGACCTGCGGGTTGCGCTCGACCAGGGCCTTGACCGGCACGGCGGCCAGGTCGTCGGCGCGCACCGCCGAGAGCGCGCCGCCGAAGCGGCCGATGGGGGTGCGCACTGCGTCGCAGATGAAGACCTCGCGGCTCATTCCTCACCTCCTTGCTGGCCATGGGCGGCGGCGGTGCGGGCTTCGAGGGCGCGCAGGGCTTCCAGTTCCACCTCGGTGGGGGCCACGGTCTCGATCACCTGCTCGGCGAAGCGGATGGCCCAGCCGGTGTTCTCCACCACCTGCTCGCGGCTCACGCCCGGGTGCAGCGCGGTGACGATGAATTCGTTGGTGCCGGCTTCCGGTTCCATGATGCACAGGTCGGTGATGATCGCCACCGGGCCCTTGCCGGGCAGGCCGAGCTGCTGGCGGTGGTCGCCGCCCTCGCCATGGCCGACCGAGGTGATGAAGGCCAGCTTGTCGACGAAGGTGCGGTGCGACTGCTTGAGGATGATCAGCACTTCCTTGGCGGAACCGGCGATTTCCGGGGCGCCGCCGGCGCCGGGCAGGCGCACTTTCGGCGAGTTGTAGTCGCCGATGACGGTGGTGTTGATGTTACCGAAGCGGTCCACCTGGGCGGCGCCGAGGAAGCCGACGTCGATGCGCCCGCCCTGCAGCCAGTAGCGGAAGATTTCGCCGGTGGGCACCACGGTGTCGGCGGTCTCGGCCAGCTCGCCGTCGCCGATGGACAGCGGCAGCACGCTGGGCTTGGCGCCGATGGGGCCGGATTCGTAGATCAGGACCACGTCCGGCGAGGAGGTCAGGCGCGCGAGGTTGGCGGCCTTGGACGGCAGGCCGATGCCGACGAAGCACACGGCGCCGTTCTTCAGGCGGCGGGCGGCGGCCACGGTCATCATTTCATTGGTGCTGTAGGCGCTCATTATTTGCCCTCCGCGATCTTGGCTTGGAACTCGCTGAAATCCTGGGTGCCGCGGATGTAGGTGTCGATCCAGGCGGTGAAGCTCTCGCGGTCGCGGGCGATCGGGTCCCAGGCCTGGTAGAAGCGGTTGTCGCGCTCGTAGTAGCCATGGGCGTAGGACGGGTGCGCGCCGCCAGGCACGTGGCAGACGGCGGACAGCGCCCAGGTCGGCAGCACGCAGGCGTTCATCGGCGCGTTGAGGTCGTCGACGATTTCCTCGACGGTGACGATGCAGCGCTTGGCGGCCAGGGCGGCTTCCTTCTGCACGCCGAGGATGCCCCACAGCAGCACGTTGCCCTTGCGGTCGGCCTTCTGCGCGTGGATCACGGTGACGTCCGGGCGCACCGAGGGCACGGCGGCCAGTTGCTCGCCGGTGAAGGGGCACTCGATGAACTTGATGTTCGGGTTGACCTTCGGCAGGTCGGAGCCGGCGTAGGCGCGCAGCACCGCGAACGGCAGGCCGGAGGCGCCGGCCACGTAGGAGTTGGCCAGGTCGGCGTGGCTGTGCTCGTCGATCTCCAGCGCCCGCGGCCAGCCCTTCTCCACCGCGTCGCGCAGGCGGTGCAGCGAACCGACGCCGGGGTTGCCGCCCCAGGAGAAGGTCAGCTTGCGCGCGCAGCCGGCGCCGATCAGCAGGTCGTAGACCAGGTCGGGGGTCATGCGCACCAGGTGCAGGTCTTTCTTGCCCTGGCGGATCAGCTCGTGGGAAGCGGCGGTGGGGATCAGGTGGGTGAAGCCTTCGAGGGCGACGGTATCGCCGTCGTTCACGAAACGCTCGACCGCTTCGCGGAGGGTCAGGAGTTCAGCCATTGTCGGTCTCGTCTTGGGTCCAGGGCATCCGGGGATGCCGATGGGCAAGACAGTAGCGCCGGCCACCGGGACCAAACAATGCGATTATCGACTATCGGTGCGGTTATCGAACACTTCTACTGCCATGGATGCCTGGGCGTAGGGCATACAACCGTTCGCGGTTGTACGCCGATTCACCGCGATCACCGGTGGCGCCAAGGCCGAATTCGGCGCTGCCTGAAACCAAGGCCAAACGGCGTATGACGCGGAGCGTCATACGCCCTACGTCCCGGGAGCATCCGCAGTCAGCGATCCTGCTCGCAGTTGACCATCCAGGGCACCCCGAAGCGGTCGGTGAACATGGCGAAGGCGGCAGCCCAGAAGGTCTGCTGCAGTTCCATGGTGACCTGGCCGCCCTCGCTCAGGGCGTCGTAGATGCGCCTGGCCTCGGCCTTGCTGTCCACCTGCAGGGAAACGGACACGCCCTTGGTGCCCTCGTAGGGCATCGGCGGGCAGTTGTCCGAGCCCATCAGCACCTGGTCGCCCACCTCCAGGCGCACGTGCATCACGCGGTCGGCGGCATCCGGCGGAATCTGCCCCATGTCCGGGGCGTCCTTGAAGCGCATCAGCATCGGCAGCTTGCCGCCGAGCACCTGGGCGTAGCGGTTGAAGGCTGCCTCGCAGTTGCCATCGAAGATCAGGTAGGCCTGGATTTTCATCTGGAGTCTCCTGCCGGTTCAGTCTTTGCCGGCGATGCGGGCGCGCAGGCGTTCTTCCTGTTCGCGCAGTTCCGGGGTGAATTCGTCGCCGAAATCCTCGGCCTCGAAGACCTGGCGGATCTCGATCTCCGACGGGCCGTCGAAGGGGCTGGGGCAGCGCTTGATCCAGTCGACGCATTCCTGCAGCGAATCGCACTGCAGCAGCCAGAAGCCGGCGATCAGCTCGCGGGTCTCGGCGAAGGGGCCGTCGATGACCGTGCGCGAGGCACCGTCGAAGCGCACCCGGGCACCCTTGGCGCTGGGCTGCAGGCCCTCGCCGGCGAGCATCACCCCGGCGGCCACCAGTTCCTCGTTGAACTTGCCCATGGCCGCCAGCAGCTCTTCGGAGGGCATGACGCCGGCCTCGGAGTCGGCGGTGGCCTTGACTATCGCCATGAAGCGCATGGTGGTTCTCCTCTTCTCGTGAAGTCGAGTGGGCCCACTGCCCCGCTCTGCCGGTTAGTCGATGCGCGGGTGGCGCAATCGACAGCGGCGCCGACCGTTCGTCGGCACCGTCGGGGCGGCAATGGCAGGAAGAACGATAGACAGGGAGCGCGAGGGTACAAGCCGGCGCGACGAATGCGCCCGGTGGCACCTGGCCACCAGGCGGAGGGAGGGTCAGAACAGCTTGAGCAGGTTGAGGTAGAAGCGCGGCGACTTGCCGTTCTTGTCGTGCAGTTCCTCGGCGGACACCGAACGGGTCAGCGGGAAGGCCAGTTCCGGGCTCACGTAGGTGTCGCTGGCCACCTGGAAGTGCGCGCCGAAGCCGGCCGAGGCCAGGCTCTCGGAGTTCACGTAGCGCGGCTTCTCGTTCCATACCTTGCCCACGTCCCAGTAGCCGTAGTACTGGGTCGGCACCGGGTGCCGGAAGAACTCGTGGTAGCGGTTGTACTGCAGCTCCACCTTGCCGGCCAGGCCTTTGTCACCGGCGATTTCCGAGGGGTCGTAGCCACGGCCGAACTGGCTGCCGCCGACGCCGAACTGCTCGGGGGTGAGCAGCGCGTCGCCGAAGCTGGTCTGCCCGGTCAGGGCCAGGTAGAGGTTCAGGCCCTCGGTGATCCAGCTCATGTCCTGCAGGCGCTGGGCGTCGAACTGTAGCTTGGTGAAGTCGGTCTGGCCCTCGTAGCGCGAGGGGTTGAGCCGCGACTCGTGGCTGGCGCCCATGACGTCCAGGCCCTGGCTCAGCTCGGCCTTGAACAGGTTGCGACCGCCGTACTGGTCGACGAAGTCGTAGCTGGCGCCCACGCGCAGCGCGCGGATGCGGTCGTCGCTGGAGGGCGGCAGGTCCGGCTCGTCGAAGTAGCGCGACTTGCCGTTGAACCAGGTGAAGGCCACCGAGGTGTTGAAGTTCTCCGCCCGCGAGCGGATCCACGGGTGGGTCAGGCGGGCGACGAAGGTATCGCCGCTGCTCTTGGCGTTGAGGAAGCTGAAGGTGTCGGCGTGGCCGTCGCTGTGCTGGGCGAGCAGGCTCAGGGTGGTGCCCTGGGCGTTGACCGGCAGCTCGTACTGGCCCTCGTAGAAGGCCATCTCGTTGCCTTCCAGGGAGTGGCCGTAGCGCACCGAGAGGCGGTCGCCCAGGCCCAGCGGGTTGTTCAGGCCGACGCCGCCGTAGGCCTGCCAGGGGCCGAAGTAGCGGCTGTCGCGGTTGTCGGCGCCGATGAAGCCGTCCCAGCGCTTGAACTCGCTGTTGTCGGCGGTGAGGTCGGTGCCTTCGCGCACTGGCGAGGCGGACAGGGTGCCGTGTACCTGGTTGCCCGGCAGGTCGTTCATCAGCAGCAGGTTGCGCTCCAGGGTCGAGCGCTTGAGCGGCGCTTCCTGGCGGATGTTCTCGGCGTAGGCGCGCATGGCCCGGCTGGATTCGCCCTGGATCTCCACCTGGTTGATGCGCCCTTCCACCACCCGCAGGCGCAGCACGCCCTCGTCCAGGCGCTGCACCGGGACGAAGGTGCGCACCAGCGGGAAGCCGGCTTCGCGGTAGCGGCGGGTGATCTTGGCGGCCACCGCGTTGACTTCGGCGAGAGTCACCTTGCGTCCCTCCAGGGTGGCCAGCAGCGGGCGGAAGGTGCTCGGCGGATAGCTGGTGGAGCCTTCCAGCACGACCTCGCGTACCAGGAAGGGCCGGCTGTTGGTGGCCGGCATCTGCGGCGTCTTGTCGGCGTCGATCAGCGGGCCCTGGGGGCTGACGGTGCCGGGCGCCATCTCCAGGGTGCCGGGCATGTCGTTGGGCGAACTGCGCCGACCGTCGGCGCCGGGCATCTCGACACGGCCCGGGTCCATGGCCTTGAAGGGTTGCGGGGAGGCCGCGCCGGCCGGGAGCAGGGGTCCGGCCAGGCCGGCGCAGATCGCCAGGGCAAGCGCCCGGCGCAGGGGGGTGTGGGAGAGGTTCATATCACTTGGCCTCCTTCGCCTTCAGCTCGAGCTCGCGCGGGATCACTCCGCGGTTCCAGTCCGGCAGGCGGAACCTGTCGCCGTCGATGAGGCTGTTGGCATAGTTGATGAGGTCGATGCGGTCCGGCAGTTGTTCTTCCGCCGTGCCGTAGCTGCGCGGCTTGCACACCAGTTGCACGCTGTAGCTGCGCACCACCGCCGGGCTCACGGTGTCGCTGGCGATGATCGAGGCCGGCGATTCGATGGGTGTGCAGCGTTCGCTGGTGGTGCCGGCGTTCAGGCCGCTGCTGGTGACCGGCTGGCGGCTCGGCGGCAGCGGCGGTTCCGGCGTCGGCTCGGGCGTGGGGCCGGGTTCGGGCTTCGGCTCGGGGCCCGGTTCAGGCGCCACGGGGCCGTCGATGCGCAGGTTGCCGTCGACGAAGATGACCTGATAGTTGGCGCTCACCAGGCGTGTGCCGTCCTGCTCGAAGATGCGGTAGTTGCCCGCCGCCTCGCCCGGTTCGCGGGCCAGGGTGAAGTCACGCGCGTCCTCGGCGAACTTCCAGCCGCTGGCCTGGTAGGTCAGCGCCGGGTCGGCCTGGCCGGCCTGCTTGGCCTTGTCGTCGGCCACCACGCGCAGCGGCGCGGGGGCGATAGTCAGGGTCGCCGAGCCGAAGTTCACTTCGTAGCGCTGCGACATGTGGCTGCCGGGGCTGCCGGAGGTCTGGATGGCGTACTGGCCAACGTTGGATCGCTCGGTGGCGGCCGTGCCCACCTGGGTGTTCAGCGCCAGGCGGTCCTGGCCGAGCTGGCGGTCGACGAAGCTGTCCACTTCGCGGGCCGCGGCCGCCGCGGCGTTGTCCGTCACCTGGGTGGTGAAGCCGGGGTTGGCCTCGCCGTAGGTGCGGCCGGCGTCCTGGGTGCCGACCTCGACCGTGGCCTTGCGGGCGGTCAGGCTGATTGAATCCGGGGCTTGTTCGGTGGACAGGAAGTGCACGATGGCCCGCTCGCGCAGCACGCTGGAAGTGGGCCCGCTGGGATCCACCGGCGGGTCGTTCCAGATGCCGTCGTCCATCAGCCAGCCGAGGGTCACCTGCACCTGGTCGACCTTCTGCCCGAGGCTGATGATCAACTGCTGGCTGCTGCCGTCCTGGACGTTGTGCTGCACCTCGGCCTGGTTCACCGCGCCAGGAATGTACTGATAGGGCTCCACGCCCCAGCCCGTGGTGCCTGGCAGCGTGGAGACCACCTGCAGGCCGCCGTTGGCATCGAGGGCGAAGCCGAGCGGCAGGCTGCCCTGCGGCACGCCGTCGATGAAGAACTGCGTCAGGTTGGCGTCGCTGGCGTCGGGCTTGAAGCTCCAGGTCTCGTTGCCGACCTTGAAGGAAATGCCGTTCACCAGGTAGTCCGAGCTGTCCAGGTAGTTGAGCAGCACTTCGGGCGACAGCAGCTGGCCGTCCGGGCCGACGAAGCCGGTCGCCTCGAAGACCAGGTAATCGAACGACTGGCCGCCCAGGTCGAACACCAGCGGCAGGTCGCCCGGGCCGGAGCCGGTGTCGGCCACCACCTCGCGGGAACCGACGTAGCGCAGCTCCTGCGCCGTCACCCCGGTGAGGCTCTCGCTGGAATACGGCGACTTGACCGTGCCGGTGGACGTGGTGCCGCTGGCGTTGGTCTGGCTGAAGCGGAACACGCCGTTGCTGGCCTTGCCGGCCAGGGTGCCGGCGAAGTTGAGGTCGCTGTCCAGCAGCACGCTGGCGCCTTCCACCGCCAGTTGCCCGGCCTTGATCGCGGTGCCGGCGTCCTGGCTGACGCTGGCGACGTTGGAGGTCTTGATCCAGACGATGCCGTCGCCGACGTCGATGATGGCGCGCGCCATCATGGCGGCGTCGCCGCTCTGCCCGGGGGTGTTGTTGACCAGGCGCACGTCGCCGGTGGCGGCGATGAACAGGTTGCCACCGGCCAGCAGGATGGGCGCGTTGATGTACACCGAGCCGCTGTCGTCGTGCAGGTCGGCGCGGTTGCCGTTGGCGTCCACGTAGCCGCGGCCCTGGGTCGGGTTGCCGGCGGCGATCAGCGCCAGGGTGCCGCCGGTGGGGTTGCCCTGGGCGTCGACGGTCTGCCAGACCTGCCTGGCGATGATCGGCGCATTGACGTTGATCCGCTCGCTGGCGCTGATTTCCACGTTGCCGGTCTTCAGCGCCTCGACGATGGTGCTGGCGGCCACTGCGTCGGCGCCGCCGGCCTCGTCGATGGTCACCGTCTGCGGGTCCAGCAGCCAGGTGCCGGCGCGCTGGCTGCCGCCGGTGTCGACCTTGGCATCGGCCGTCACCTGCAACTGCTTGCCGGAAGTCTCCACCACCCCGCCACGCTGACCGCCGCGGGCGCTGGCCTGGCCGGCGAAATGGGTGCGGCCGTCGGACCAGGCGACGATGGTACCGCCGTCGGTGGCGCCATCGGCGCGCAGTTGCGCGCCCTTCTCCACCGTGGTGTTCTGCGCCCGCGGCTCGCTGCCCTGGCCGCGGAAACCGCCGCCCACCAGCAGCGAACCGCCCTTGCCGCCGGTGCCCGAGGCGTCGAGGCGCGCGCCGTCGGCGATGCTGACGTTGTCGCCCAGCACCTTGATGCTGCCGCCTTCATTGCCACGCGCAGACAGGCTGCCGGTCACGCGGGTTTGCTCGGCGTTGCCGAGGACGATGCTGCCGCCCTGCTCGCTCACCGAGTCGGCCACCACCGCGCCGCCGAGGCTGATCACCGAGTCCAGGTGGCGCGCCGCGCGGGCCGCGCTCATCACCACCGAGCCACCGCCGACGTCGATCACGCCGCTGTTGTGCACGCCGCCCCTGAGGTCGTCCTTCACGTCGCCATGGGGGTCGCCGGCCAGGCTGATGAGGCCGTCGCCGCTGAAGTCGATGGTCGCCTGCGGGCCGCTGGCCAGGGTCGCGCGGCCCTTCTGCGCGCGGATCAGCCCGGTGTTCTCCACCTCGGCGCCGAGCAGCGCGACCACGGCGTTCTCGCCGCTCATCACCATCTGCCCGTGGTTGGCCACCTTGCCGGTGAGGTCGATGTCCAGCTTGCCGGTCTGCCGGAAGCGCTCGATCTGCTCGTCGGTCACCCGTCCGGCGCCGGCCACCAGCGAGGCAGTGGAAACCCGCGAGTTGGGGCCGAACCAGATACCGTTGGGGTTGAGCAGGATCAGCTTGCCGTTGGAGGTGAGCATGCCGTAGATCGCCGAGGGGCTGGCCCCGGTAACGCGGTTGAGGGTGATGGAGCTGCCGTCCGGCTGCTGGAAGTGCACCTTGTTGTCGGCGCCGATGCTGAAGTTCTTCCAGTCGATGGCGGTTCGGCCGGTCTGCGTCTGGATCTGCATCGACGAGCCGTCCTGGGAGATGTTCACCGCGCCCTGCACCACGTTCTGGATCTGCGGCAGCTCGCCCGCAAGGGCCAGCTGCGCGCTGCCTGCGGCCAGCGCCATGGCCAGCAGCAGGCGCTTGAGCGGGTAGTCCGCGAGGCGCCGCCGGGTCGGCCGGCGCGAATGGGAAACGAGGTTCATGAGGATTGCCTCCTTCGTCGTGCGGCCCTCTGATGGCGCCGCTGATAGTTAGGAAGCTATCGATCATTTCTGTAAATGAGTCTGCCTTTGGTCAAGGATTTTTAGATTTGTCAATAAACAAGAGCTGAATGAACCGTCGGAATTGTTCGAAAGAAACGAATCCATGACCACGGCGCCAGCAAGCTGGACGCCCGCCACCCCAGGCCCTAGATTGGCCTGTTCCCGAGAAATCCCCGAGCAAGGAGCCCCTGCATGAGCCTGGAATCGGTCCGCGCCTTCTTCGCCGAGAAGGCCCCCGACATCGCCATCATCGAACTGGACACCAGCACCGCCACCGTCGCCCTGGCCGCCGAGGCCCACGGCGTGGAACCGGGGCGCATCGCCAAGACGCTGTCCCTGCGCGTGGGCGAGCGCACCGTGCTGGTGGTCGCCCGCGGCGACGCCCGCCTGGACAACCGCAAGCTCAAGGAAGCCCTGGGCGGCAAGGCGAAGATGCTCGGCGCCGAGGAAGTGGTGGAACTGACCGGCCACCCGGTGGGTGGCGTCTGCCCCTTCGGCCTGGCCAGCCCGCTGCCGGTGTACTGCGACGTGTCGCTGCGCGCCTTCGACGAGGTGCTGCCGGCGGCCGGCGCCCTGCACAGCGCCGTGCGCATCGCCCCGGAACGCCTGGCCAGCCTGGTCGAGGCCGACTGGGTGGACGTCTGCCAGGAACCGGCCTGAAGCCGCCCGGCCCGCCACTGTTGCCCAGCCAACAGTGGCTCGACACTGTGTCCGCAGACGGACAGGCAACTGTCGCCACCGATACGCAACTCACTGATCCATAAGGCTTTCTAAAGCCGGCACAGCTTGTGCAACGCCTCTGGCGAACGGGCCCGACCGCGGGCCCGATGCCATCGCATTCCAGAGGTAGCCCCCGCACATGCCACAGCCT
>NZ_QGSL01000089.1:0-442 GCF_003176655.1 Pseudomonas sp. RW407
GGGCAGATCGTCCGCTACGAATACGACCGCGCCCTGCGCCTGGCCGCGCTGGTCAACGAGAACGGCGCGGCCTACCGCTTCGCCTACGACGCCAGCGACCGCCTGGTGGAAGAGCAGCGCATCGACAACCTTACCCGCCGGTTCCGCTACAACGCCGGCGGCCACCTGGTGGAAGTCGAGGAAACCGGCTACGGCCAGCAGGGCGAACGCCCCACGCGGCGCACCCGGTTCGAACGCGACGCCATCGGCCGGCTGCTGGCCAAGCTCACCGACGACGCCCGCTACGACTACCAGTACGACGCCGGCGACCGCCTGCAAGGCATCGACCGCCTGCCCAGTGAACAGGGCAAACGCCAGGGCCTGCAGGCCGAACGCCTGGCCTTCGCCTACGACGCCAACGGCCGCCTGCTCGGCGAAAGCACCCCGCTGGGCGAACTGGGCT
>NZ_QGSL01000090.1:0-443 GCF_003176655.1 Pseudomonas sp. RW407
AAAGTTTCAAAAAGTCGTTGACGGGCATTCTGAAGTCCCTATAATGCGCACCACTCCCAGCGACGAAGCGCTGAAAGAGCTTGAAAATCAAGCACTTAGGTTGGCTAGAAGTTGGGAGTGGTGGTCAGGCAGGTGCTTCACTTGCCGCCTTTCGGTTCGACAACTGCTCCGGCAGCGGGCCGAAAAGGAAGATCGCCGAGGTGCTTGACAGCGGGTTTGAACGCTGTAGAATGCGCCTCCCGCTGACGAGAAGCTTCGGCCGATCGAAAGCGCAAGCGGTTGAGTAGGAACGAAAAATTCTGAAAATAACGCTTGACGGAATAAGAGGTTGGCGTAGAATACGCCGCCTCGGTTGAGACGAAAGAATCAACCAACTGCTCTTTAACAAGTTGAATCAAGCAATTCGTGTGGGTGCTTGTGAGCTAAGACTGGTGATCGCAAGA
>NZ_QGSL01000091.1:0-15616 GCF_003176655.1 Pseudomonas sp. RW407
CCCGTGGCCCTGCCCGATTGACCAAGGAGGAAGCGCCATGCGTCTCGCCCTCTACCAGTGCCCTCCGGGGCCCGATGACCTGGCCGGCAACCTGCGCCGGCTGCGCGAGGCCGCGCAACGCGCGGCCGCCCAGAGCGCGGACCTGCTGGTCTGCCCGGAAATGTACGCCAGCGGCTACAACATCGGCGCCGAACGCGTCGCCGCCCTGGCCGAAACCGCCGACGGCCCCATCGCCGAAACCGTGGCCGGGATCGCCCGGGAATTCGACCTGGGCATCCTCTACGGCTACCCGGAACGCAACCCCGACGGCGCGCCCTTCAACAGCGTCCAGTTGATCGACCGCCAGGGCGAGCGCCGCGCCAACTACCGCAAGACGCACCTGTACGGCGACCTCGACCGCGACCAGTTCAGCCCCTCGGACGAGCCGCCGGCGATCGTCGAGCTGGACGGCTGGAAGCTCGGCCTGCTGATCTGCTTCGACGTCGAGTTCCCCGAGGCGGTGCGCACCCTGGCCCTGGCCGGCGCCGACCTGGTGCTGGTGCCCACGGCCAACATGCACCCCTACGAGTTCGTCTGCCAGGTGCTGGTGCCCACCCGTGCCTACGAGAACCAGGTATTCCTCGCCTACGCCAACTTCCAGGGCAGCGAAGGCGAGCTGGAATACTGCGGCCTGAGCTGCGTGGTGGCCCCGGACGGCCAGGTGATCGCCCGGGCCAGGCAGGCCGGGGAGCTGCTGGTCGCCGACCTCGAGCCGGAACGCATCGCCATGGTCCGCGAGGGCTACAGCTACCTGCGCCTGCGTAGGCCGATGCTGTACCGGTCCTGATGGCGCCAACGGCGGATAACCGCGAAGGGTTATTCGCCCTACGAACGTGCCGGCTGACGCTGCGTTATCCGTCCGGTGTGGTGCGGAACCACGAGGCTCCCGGGCCCCCGTAGGGCGCATAACGCCTACGGCGTTATCCGCCGAATCGCGGACGGAGTCCTCCTACGGCTCCAGGACGCACGGTCGTAGGAGCGGACTCCGTCCGCGATTGGGCTCACCGGCCACGCCGGACGCCCTGGTGGCACGACCAACGGCGGATAACCGCGAACGGTTATTCGCCCTACGAACTTGCCGGCTGACGCTGCGTTATCCGTTCGGTGTGGTGCGAAACCACGAGGCTCCCGGGCCCCCGTAGGGCGCATAACGCCTACGGCGTTATCCGCCGAATCGCGGACAGAGTCCGCTCCTACGGTTCCAGGACGCACGGTCGTAGGAGCGGACTCCGTCCGCGATTGGACTCACCGGCCACGCCGGACGCCCTGGTGGCACGGCCGGCGGCGGATAACCGCGAACGGTTATTCGCCCTACGCCATCCCCTTCCCCGAATGAAAAACGGCGCCCGCAGGCGCCGTTCTTCTTTCACCACGGGCTCAGCCGTTGTTCTTCTTCACGATGGCATCGGCGATGTTCGCCGGCGCCTCGGCGTACCTGGTGAACTCCATGGAGTAGCTGGCGCGGCCCTGGGACATCGAGCGCACGTCGGTGGCGTAGCCGAACATCTCGCCCAGCGGCACCTCGGCGCGGATCACCTTGCCCGCCGGGGTGTCCTCCATGCCCTGGATCAGGCCGCGGCGGCGGTTCAGGTCGCCCATCACGTCGCCCATGTAGTCCTCGGGGGTCACCACCTCGACCTTCATCACCGGCTCCAGCAGCACCGCGCCGCCCTTCTGCGAGAGCTGCTTGGTGGCCATGGAGGCGGCGATCTTGAAGGCCATCTCGCTGGAGTCGACGTCGTGGTAGGAGCCGTCGTACACAGTCGCCTTCAGGCCGATCAGCGGGTAGCCGGCGAGCACGCCGTTGTGCATCTGCTCCTCGATGCCCTTCTGGATCGCCGGGATGAACTCGCGGGGAATCACCCCACCGACGACCTCGTTGTGGAACTCCAGGCCATCCTTGCCCTCGTCGCCCGGCTCGAAGCGGATCCAGCAGTGGCCGAACTGGCCGCGGCCGCCGGACTGGCGAACGAACTTGCCCTCGATCTCGCACTTCCTGCGGATCGCCTCGCGGTAGGCCACCTGCGGCTTGCCGATGTTGGCCTCGACGTTGAACTCGCGGCGCATGCGGTCGACGATGATGTCCAGGTGCAGCTCGCCCATGCCGGAGATGATGGTCTGCCCGGTCTCCTCGTCGGTCTTGACACGGAACGAGGGGTCCTCCTGGGCCAGCTTGGACAGGGCGATGCCCATCTTCTCCTGGTCGGCCTTGGTCCTGGGCTCCACCGCCACCGAGATCACCGGGTCGGGGAAGTCCATGCGTTCGAGGATGATCGGCTTGTCGATGGCGCACAGGGTGTCGCCGGTGGTCACGTCCTTCATGCCGATCAGCGCGGCGATGTCGCCGGCGCGCACCTCCTTGATCTCCTCGCGCTGGTTGGCGTGCATCTGCACCATCCGCCCGACGCGCTCCTTCTTGCCCTTCACCGAGTTGAGCACCGCGTCGCCGCTGCTCAGCACACCTGAGTAGACGCGGGTGAAGGTCAGGGTGCCGACGAAGGGGTCGGTGGCGATCTTGAAGGCCAGCGAGGAAAACGGCTCGCTGTCGTCGGCGTGGCGCTCGTCGTGCTTCTCCTCGTCGTCCGGGTGGGTGCCCTTGATCGCCGGGATTTCCGAGGGCGCCGGCAGGTAGTCGATCACCGCGTCCAGCACCAGGGGCACGCCCTTGTTCTTGAACGAGGAGCCCAGCACCGCCGGGACGATCTCGTTGGCCAGGGTGCGCTGGCGCAGGCCGGCCTTGATCTCCTCCTGGCTCAGCTCCTCGCCTTCGAGGTACTTGTTCATCAGCTCGTCGTTGGCCTCGGCGGCGGCCTCGACCATGTGCGCGCGCCATTCCGCGGCCAGGCCCTGCAGCTCGGCGGGAATCTCCTCCTCGCGGTAGCTGGTGCCCTGGTCGTCGTCGTTCCAGTAGATGGCCTTCATCTTCACCAGGTCGATCTGCCCGTTGAAGTTCTCCTCCGCGCCTATGGCCAGCTGGATCGGCACCGGGTCGTGGCCCAGGCGGCGCCTGATCTGCTCGACCACGCGCAGGAAGTCGGCGCCCTGGCGGTCCATCTTGTTCACGTAGGCCAAGCGCGGCACGTGGTACTTGTTGGCCTGGCGCCACACCGTCTCGGACTGCGGCTCGACACCGTCGGCGCCGCTGAACACCACCACGGCGCCGTCGAGCACGCGCAGCGAGCGCTCCACCTCGATGGTGAAGTCGACGTGGCCGGGGGTGTCGATGATGTTGAAGCGGTACTTGTGCGGGTACTGCTTGGTCGAGCCCTGCCAGAAGGCGGTGGTGGCCGCCGAGGTGATGGTGATGCCGCGCTCCTGCTCCTGCACCATCCAGTCCATGGTCGCCGCCCCGTCGTGCACCTCGCCCATCTTGTGGTTGACGCCGGTGTAGAACAGGATGCGCTCGGTGGTGGTGGTCTTGCCGGCGTCCACGTGCGCGACTATGCCGATGTTGCGATAAAGCTCGATGGGCGTGGTGCGAGCCATGATCTGCTCCGTATCTCTGGATGGCTGAGGTTTCGACCGCGAACGACGGTGCCGTCCGCCGAGGAAGGCAAACCCGCGAATTTTGCATTCGGGACAGGCTGAAGGTAGCGCGTCTGCGTGGCAATGCCAGTGCAGATGGCAGCGCTCGGCACGCGCGCCGACCGGCTGCGGCGTCGTGGCATTGCGCCCCGCGGCGGAACCGACATAAAATGAGAGTCATTCGCAAATGATCATCTGGCGCACGACACCGTGGCATTCGCCGAACCCTCCGCCGAACAACACCTGCACAGCCTCTACGAACGCCATCACGGCTGGCTGCAGCAATGGCTGCGCGGCCGCCTGGGCAACGCCTGGGATGCCGCCGACCTGGCCCAGGACACCTTCCTGCGCCTGCTGCGCCGGCCGCCGGGCGACATCGGCGAACGCCCGCGGGCGCTGCTCACCCACATCGCCAAGGGGCTGCTGGTGGACCGCTGGCGCCGCCAGGAGATCGAGCGCGCCTACCTCGAGGCCCTGGCCGCGCTGCCCGGGGAACAGGCCCCCGGCCCGGAAGCCCGCGAGCTGATCCTGGAAACCCTGGAGCGCATCGACGCGGCGCTGGGCGAACTGCCGCCCCTGACCCGCGAAGCCTTCCTGCTCTCGCAGCTGGACGGCCTCACCTACCCGGCCATCGCCGAGCGCCTGGGGCTGTCCCTGGCGACCGTCAAACGCTACATGCGCGCGGCCTTCATCGCCTGCCTGAGCCTGGCCTGATGCACGAGCAGACGCTGGACCCGCGCATCCTCGGCGAAGCCGCCGACTGGCTGGTGCGCCTGGGCGAACGCCCGGCCAGCGACGCCGACCTGCAGGCCATCGAGCAATCCATCGAGCAATGGCGCGGGCGCAGCGCCCAGCACGCCGAGGCCTGGCGCCGCGCGGAAAGCCTGCTCGGCGGCCTGCACCAGTTGCCCCCGGGCATGGGCCGGCAGAGTCTGCAGCGCCTGGGCGAGCGCGGCCCGAGCCGGCGGCAGATGCTCAACCGCCTGGGCCTGCTGCTGGCGGTGGCGCCCGCGGCCTGGCTGGCGGCGCGCCAGCTGCCCTGGGCCGAATGGAGCGCCGACCAGCGCACCGCCACCGGCGAGCGCAAGCGCGTGCAACTGCCCGACGGCAGCCTGCTGACGCTCAACACCGGC
Source organism: Pseudomonas sp. RW407 (assembly GCF_003176655.1). Lineage (NCBI taxonomy): Bacteria > Pseudomonadati > Pseudomonadota > Gammaproteobacteria > Pseudomonadales > Pseudomonadaceae > Pseudomonas > Pseudomonas sp. RW407. The sequence goes on from NZ_QGSL01000091.1 coordinate 4,698, forward strand.
AGCGCCGTGGACATCCGCTTCACCCCGCGGGAACGCCGCCTGCGCCTGCTCGAGGGGGAAATCCTCGTCGCCACCCATGCCGACCCGGTGCCCGAGCCGCGGCCGTTCCTGGTGGAAAGCCGCCAGGGCCTGCTGCGCACCGCCGGCGCACGCTTCGCGGTGCGCGACCTGGGCGAGCTGTGCCGGGTGGCCGTGCTGGAAGGCAGTGTCGCCGTGGAGCCCCTCGCCAGCGCCGCGCGCCGCCAGGTCGAGGCCGGCCAGCAACTGCTGTTCAGCGCCAGTGCCCTGCAGGCCGTGCAGCCGGCGGACGCCAATGCCAGCAACTGGGAGAACGGCATGCTGCTGGCCCAGGACATGCGCCTGGACGCCCTGCTGGCCGAACTGGGCCGCTACCGCAGCGGCGTGCTGCGCTGCACGCCGCAGCTGGCCGGCCTGCGCGTCAGCGGCGCCATTCCCCTGGGCAACGACGACGCCGGCCTGCGCCTGCTGGCCGACATGCTGCCGCTGAAGGTCAGCCGCCTGACGCGCTACTGGGTGACCCTGGAGCCCGCCTGAGGCCCTGGAAAAAATTTCATCCGCCGTGACACCTTTTTCCTGCTCGTCCGGTGAAGGAGGAAACAACCCATCCACGCCTCCCGCCGACAGGATCACCGCATGACCACCCGCCTCCGCCTCAAGCCCCACACCCTCGCCCTGGCCATCGGCCTCGCCCTGCACGGCGCCGCCCTGCCCGCCCTGGCCGCGGAGACCGCCAGCGTGCAACGCCAGTACGACATCGCCCCCGGCCCGCTGGGCGAGGTGCTGGCGCGCTTCGCCGCCCAGGCCGGCGTGCCGCTGGCCTTCGAGGCCGCCACCCTGAATGCCCGCCACAGCGACGGTCTCAGGGGCAGCTACGACGCCGAAGACGGCCTCGGCCGGCTGCTCGAAGGCAGCGGCTACCGCCTGGTCCGCAAGCCCAGCGGCTATGGCGTGGAGCCCATCGCCCGGGACGGCGAGGCCCTGGAAATGGGCGCCACCACCGTCAGCGCCGTGGCCCAGGCCCCCGGCGAGCTGCCGCCGGCCTACAGCGGCGGCCAGGTGGCCCGCGGCGCCCGGCTGGGCATGCTGGGCAACCAGGACATGCAGGACGTGCCCTTCGCCTTCTCCAGCTACACCGCGCAGACCATCCGCGACCAGCAGGCGCAGACCGTCGGCGACGTGCTGCTCAACGACGCCGCGGTGCGCCAGGGCAACGGCTACGGCAACTTCTCCCAGGTCTTCGTCATCCGCGGCCTGCCGCTGAGCACCGACGACGTCTCGCTCAACGGCCTGTACGGCGTGACGCCGCGGCAGATCATCGGCACCGAGTCGCTGGAGCGCGTCGAGCTGTTCAAGGGCCCCAACGCCTTCATCAACGGCGTGACGCCCAGCGGCAGCGGCATCGGCGGCGCGGTGAACCTGCAGACCAAGCACGCCGAGGACATCCCCACCCGCAGCCTGAGCCTGGACTACGGCAGCGACAGCCAGGTCGGCGAACACCTCGACCTGGGCCAGCGCTTCGGCGAGGACAACCGCTTCGGCGCGCGGCTCAACCTGGCCCAGCGCGAGGGCGACACCGCCATCGACGACAACGCCCAGCGCTACAAACTGGCCAGCGTCAACCTCGACTACCGCGGCGAGCGCCTGCGCCTGAGCGGCGACTTCGGCTACCAGAAGCAGCTCATCAACCAGGGCCGCCCGGTGGTCTACGTCGGCAGCGGCGTCACCAGCATCCCCCACGCCCCCGACGCCGACAGCAACTACGGCCAGGCCTGGAGCTACTCGCAACTGGAAGACAGCTACGGCATGTTCCGCGGCGAATACGACCTCGACGACAACTGGACGGCCTACCTTTCCGGCGGCGCCAAGCACACCCGCGAGAACGGCACCTATTCCTCGCTGACCCTGAGCGACGATAACGGCGGCGCCGGCGGCGGCACCATGGACGCCACCCACGACGAAGACAACAGGAGCGCCCTGGCCGGCCTCAACGGCCGCTTCCACACCGGCCCGGTGAGCCACCAGATGAACCTCGGCCTGGCCGGCATCTGGGCCGAACAGCGCAGCGCCTACCGCATGGCCCTGAGCAAGTTCCCGGCCAACCTGTACCACCCCGTGCAGGTCGCCAAGCCGGCCACCACCTACTCCGGCGGCGACTACAACGACCCCGGCATCGTCGGCAAGACGCGCAACCGCAGCGCCGCCGCCTCCGATACCCTGGGCTTTCTCGACGACCGCGTACTGCTGACCCTCGGCGTGCGCCGCCAGAGCATCGGCACCGACGGCTGGAGCTACGCCGGCGTGCGCAACGCCGACTACCGCGAATCCATCACCACGCCGGTGTACGGCATCGTGGTCAAGCCCACCGACTACCTGTCGCTGTACGCCAACCGCATCGAAGGCCTGGCCGCCGGCCCCACCGCGCCCTCCACCGCGGTCAACGTCGGCGAGGTGTTCGCCCCGCAGCGCTCCAAACAGGTCGAGGTGGGCGCCAAGCTGGACTTCGGCAGCTACGGCGGCAACCTGGCGTTCTACCGCATCGAACAGCCCACCAGCGTCACCGACCCGGACACCAAGGTCTTCAGCGTCGACGGCGAGCAGCGCAACCGCGGCGTCGAGCTGAACCTGTTCGGCGAACCGCTGGACGGCCTGCGCCTGCTGGCCGGCGCCACCTGGATCGACACCGAGCTGCGCAACACCGCCGGCGGCGCCAATGACGGCAACCGCGCCATCGGCGTGCCACAGTTCCAGTACAACCTCGGCGCCGACTGGGACGTGCCCGGCATCGACGGCCTGGCGGTCAACGGCCGCCTGTTGCGTACCGGCGGCCAGTACCTGGACCAGGCCAACAACCTGAGCATCCCGGCCTGGACCCGCGCCGACCTGGGCGCCCGCTACCGCTTCAAGGTGGAACAGCGCGACGTGACCCTGCGCGCCAACCTGGAGAACGTGGCCAACGAGGCCTACTGGGCCTCCACCATCGGCGGCTACCTGACCCAGGGCGAGCCGCGCACCCTGCGGGTGTCCGCCACCGTCGACTTCTGAGGCCCCTGAGGTCGGTGCCGGCCGGGCGAGCCAGTGGCGTCGCCCGGCCTGCGTTCATTCGAAGAGCAGATCAGAACCGAAAAGGTAAATTTTTTATTTTTCAAATAGTTACATTATTTTTCGAATGTAAAATCTTCAGATAAGCAAGGAAATTCATACTTTAAAGAAAAATTTCAATTGAATATCAATTGGTTAAATGACACTTCAAGAAACGACTGAAAGAGCTGTAGCTTTTCCCGTCTGCCTCAAGGCGGCCAGATCCCAGGCGGGGCAAGGCCTGTAGCCTGCTCTCGGGTGGCCAGGAGAGCGCCCAAGTTAAAGTCATTTCTGGAATATAAATTTCAATTAAAAATCATGTAGTTATGAATAAAACCTAAAGTCAAAGGTGATGATAGGGGCGCCCATCGCCCCGCAAGGCTGGATCATCCGACACAAAAAGGTCCATGCTTGAACCCTGAAACCCAAAGGCGGAGATCACCCGCATGCGCGAAGCCATCACCCTCGATTTCGTCTCGGACGTCGTCTGCCCCTGGTGCGCCATCGGCCTTTCCGGGTTGCTGGAAGCCATCCAGCGCGTCGACGGCGAGATCGACGTCGAACTGCACATCAAGCCCTTCGAGCTCAATGCCGACATGGCCGCCGAAGGCGAGGACCTGGTCGAGCACCTGCAGCGCAAGTACGGCAGCAGCGCCGAGGACATCGCCAGCAACCACAAGCGCATCCGCGACTTCGGCGAGGAAGTCGGCTTCCACTTCGACCTGCACAGGCGCCAGCGCATCTACAACACCTTCGACGCCCACCGCCTGCTGCACTGGGCCGCCGAACAGGGCCGCGACCTGGCGCTGAAACAGGCGCTGCTGCACGCCTACTTCGGCGAAGGGCGCAACATCAGCGACAGCGGGGAACTGCTGGACCTGGCCGCCGGCGTCGGCCTGGACCCGGTGCGCACCCGCGAGATCCTCGACAGCGACGCCTACGCCAGCGAAGTGATGGAGCAGGAGGAATTCTTCACCAGCCACGGCATCCGCGCCGTGCCGGCGGTGATCATCAACGGCCGCCAGCTGATCTCCGGCGCGCAATCGGCCGACTACTACGAAAAAGCCCTGCGCCAGGTGGCCGAGAAAGGCGAACCGGCACCATAGACGCGAATGCCCCCACCCGCACCATCCCCGTAGGGCACATAACGCCTACGGCGTTATCCGCCAAATCGCGGACGGAGTCCGCTCCTACGCCGGAGAGGGTTGTGGCTCCGTAGGATGGTGTTGAGCGAAGCGATACCCATCGCCATGGCCGCATGGGTTTCGCCAAGGCTCAACCCATCCTACGAAGAGCGCTTCGGTTCAACCGGCAAGACAGTTGCTCCTACGGTTCGAGGAAGCACGGTCGTAGGAGCGGACTCCGTCCGCGATTGGATTCACCGGCCATGCCGGACGTCCCGGTGGCGCGGCCATCGGCGGATAACCGCGAACGGTTATTCGCCCTACGGACATGCAATCCACCGGCAGGCATGGCGTCCGCTCGCCACCCACAAAAAAGCCGGGGACATGCCCCGGCTTTTTCCTACCCATCCCGCCTCAGAGCGCCGACCAGCCGTCGGTCTTGCCGCCCAGCGGCTCGGAATGCTCGGCCAGCAGCTCCTCGTAGCCACCGATGTTCTCGTGGGTGGGCTCCATGACCGGGTAGGCCAGGACCTGCCAGGGGTTGGCCGGGTCGCCGTCATACTCGGAATAGGCCACCTTCTGGCCGTTCTGCAGCAGGAGGATGGCGAAATCCAGCGCCGCCTGCTCTTCCGGGAAGATCACGGCGAATTCCACCTCACGCTCGAACGAAAGGTCCTCGCCATCTTCCTGCAGGGCCCACAGGGCGTCGCCGATCTCGTCGTCGGGGAAGAGTTGCTTGTCGCGGGTCATGTCACAGCTCCAGTAGAAAGGGGGCGCCCGGTCGGGCGCCTGCCCACAAGGATACCTGCCTTGGCGCGACCGCGCCGGAAATATCGGGCGCCGGCCGCGGAAAAGGCAACGGCCCGCTGCACGAGGCAGCGGGCCGCCCTCACCACCGGCCTCAGGCCTGCAACTGGTTGCCGATCGGCAGGGTGCGGATGCGCTTGCCGGTGGCCGCCGCCAGGGCATTGGCCAGGGCCGGCGCCGCCGGCGGCACGCCGGGCTCGCCAACGCCGGTGGGCGCCTCGCTGGACGGCACTATGTGCACCTCCACCGCCGGCATCTCGTTGATCCGCAGCACCTGGAAGTCATGGAAGTTGGACTGCTCCACCACCCCTTCCTTGAGGGTGATGGCGCTGTGCAGGGCCATGGCCAGGCCATAGCCGATGCCGCCTTCCATCTGCGCACGGATCACGTCCGGGTTGATCGCCAGGCCGCAGTCCACGGCGCAGACCACGCGGTCGACCTTGAAGCTCTTGTCGGCCTTCACCGTGACTTCCACCACCTGCGCCACGAAACTGCCGAAGGACTCGTGCACGGCGATCCCGCGGCCGCGCTTCTCGCCTTCCCCGCCGGCCTTCAGCGGCTGCTTCCAGCCGGCCCTTTCGGCCACCAGGTCGAGCACGCCCAGGTGCCGCGGGTACTTCTGCAGCAGCGCGCGGCGGAACTCGTACGGGTCCTTGCCGGCGGCGACCGCGGCTTCGTCGATCAGCGTCTCGGTGGAGTACGCCGTATGGGTGTGGCCCACCGAGCGCCACCACTGGGTGGGCACCTTGATCTCCGGCACCAGGGTCTGCTCCACGTGCAGGTTGGGAACGGCGTAGGGCAGGTCCGCCGCGCCTTCCACCGCCACCTTGTCGATGCCGTCCTTGACCATCACCTTCTCGAAGGGCGTGCCGACGATGAACGACTGTCCCACCAAATGCTGCTGCCAGCCCACCAGGTTGCCCTGGCCATCCAGCGCCAGCCGCGCGCTATGCAGGAAGGCCGGACGATAGTAGCCGCCGCGGGTGTCGTCCTCGCGGGTCCAGACCATCTTCACCGGGCCCTTGTGGCCGTGCTCGCGGGCCGCCTTGGCGATGGAGACGGCCTCCAGCACGTAGTCCGAGTGCGGATTGGCGCGGCGGCCGAAGCTGCCGCCGGCGTACAGCTGGGTGATGGCGACCTTCTCCGGGGCGATGCCGAGCAACTGCCCGACGGCCATCTGGTCGCCGGTCTGCCACTGCTCGCCGTTCCAGATCTCGCAGGCGCCGTCGGAGAGTTTGACCACGCAGTTCAGCGGCTCCATCGAGGCATGGGCCAGGTAGGGGAATTGGTACTCGGCCTCGATCAGCCTGGCCGGCTTGTCCAGCGCCTTGGCGATGTCGCCCTCGTTGCGCGCCACCACGCCCGGCTTGGCCGCCAGCTCCCGGTACCTGGCGAAGATCTCGTCGCTGCCCAGACGGAACGCGTTGCTCTCGTCCCATTCCACTTGCAGGGCGTCACGGCCCTGGCGCGCGGCCCAGGTGTTCTTCGCCAGCACGGCGACGCCGGCGAAGCGCGAGTCGCTGCCCGGGTACTGCACCACCGCCACCACGCCGGGCACGGCCTTGGCCTTGCTGTCGTCCACCTTCCCCGGCACGCCGCCGAAGCGCGGCGGGTGCGCCACCACGGCCACCAGCATGTCCGGCAGGTGCACGTCCTGGGTGAAGCGCGCCTGGCCATCGGTCTTGTCCTGGCTGTCCTTGCGCGGCAGCCTGACCTGGCCGATCAGCTTGAAATCCTTCGGCGCCTTGAGCTGCACGTCCGCCGGCACCGGCTGTTGGGCCGCCGCCTCGGCCAACTGGCCGAACCCGGCCTTGTGCCCGGAAGCCTTGTGCTCGACCACGCCGTCGTGCACCTCGATCTGCTCGGCCGGCACCTTCCATCGCTGCGCCGCGGCGGCTACCAGCATGGCCCGGGCAGTGGCCCCGGCCTTGCGCATCTGCTCGAAGGAGTTGGCCATGGCGCTGCTGCCGCCGGTGCCCTGCAGGGTGCCGAAGGCCAGGTTGGCGTAGCGCTTGGCGTCCGCCGGGGCGCCCTCGACGCGGACCTTGCTCCAGTCGGCGTCCAGCTCCTCGGCCAGCAGGGTGGCCAGGCCGGTGTAGCTGCCCTGCCCCATTTCCACGTGCTTGGCGATCACCGTCACCGTGTCGTCCGCGGCGATGCGCACGAAGGCGTTGGGTTCGAAGGCCTTGGCCGCGGCGGCCTCGGGGTCGCCGAAGCGGCCCAGCAGCGGCGCGAAGTAGATGCCCAGGGCCAGGCCGCCGGCGCCGCGCAGGAAATGCCGGCGGCTGAGGTTGAGGATGCCGTTGCCGGCGTCTTCCGGCTCGAGGCTGGCTCGTTGCTGCAGGTCTGCCATGTCGAGTCTCCTCAGGCCAGGTTCTGCGCGGCTTCGTGGATGGCCGCGCGGATGCGTACGTAGGTGGCGCAGCGGCAGATGTTGCCGCCCATGGCCGCGTCTATGTCGGCGTCGCTGGGGCTCCTGTTGCCGGCCAGCAGCGCCGTGGCGGACATGATCTGGCCGGACTGGCAGTAGCCGCACTGCACCACGTCCAGCTTGCGCCAGGCCTCCTGCACCGCCTTGCCGGCGGGTTGCCCGGCCACCGCCTCGATGGTGGTGACCTGCTTGCCGGCCACCGTCGCCAGGGGCGTCACGCAGGAGCGCGTGGGCTGGCCGTCGACGTGCACGGTGCAGGCCCCGCACAGGGCCATGCCGCAGCCGTACTTGGTGCCGGTGAGCAAGGCGACGTCGCGCAGCGCCCAGAGCAGGGGCATTTCCCCGGGCGCGTCGAATTCATGGTCCTTGCCGTTGAGTTTCAGCTTGATCATCAGGCGCTCACCTCTTGGTTCGGGTGATGTGGAAATGCGGAGCCAAGGCCGCTCCGTGGGAATGGATTCAGCCTAGGCGCTTCCCCGGCCGAATGCCGCGACGATACGGGAAAAGCCCGCCCAGTGGCTTGCCCGGTCCTGCGCAGGCTTGCCCGATCCTGCGCTGGGTGCGGCCGGGTTCCAGGAAGCACGGTCGTAGGAGCGGACTCCGTCCGCGATTGAATTCACCGGCCGCGCCGGACGCCCCGGTGGCACGGATGGCGGCGGATAACCGCGAACGGTTATTCGCCCTACGCCCCACCCACGCCGTTCCCCTGTAGGAGCGAGCTTGCTCGCGAACAGCTTCGGCACGGGGTTTGTTCGCGAGCAAGCTCGCTCCTACGAAAAGCGGGTGCGCAGAAACGCCGAAGCCACTCCGGGGGAGTGGCTTCTGGCATTGCGCGGGACGGCGGGTCAGTCGGCGACCTTCATCACCACCCGGCCGCCGCTGGGGCAGCTTTCCATGTAGTTGCTGGCCTCGCGGAACTTGGCGAAGTCGAAGACCTTGTCGATGCTCGGCTTGAGCAGTTGGTCGGCGGTCATCTGGTTGATCGCCTGCAGCGCCCGCTGCACCGCCTCGTCGTTGCGCGTCAGGCCGATTTCCGGCTGGCCGGTGAAGTCCAGCACGCAGTGGCGGTAGAACTGCAGGTGCTTCTTGAAGGCCGCGCAGGCCGGGAAGGTGGCGTCGTTGCCGCCGTTGATGCCGTAGAGGATCAGCTTGCCGCGCGGCGCGGCGACGTCGCCCAAGAGCTTCATCTGCGGGCCGGCGCACTGGTCCAGGACCACTTCCACGCCCTTGCCGTCGGTGAAGCGCTCGACTTCCAGCACCAGGTCCTGCTCCTCGGTGTAGATCACCTTGTCGGCGCCCAGGCTGCGGATGAAGTCGCGGGTGTTCTCGTGGCTGGTGGTGGCGATGACCTTGGCACCCAGGGCCTTGGCCAGCTGGATCGACTGCGGCGCCAGGCAGTGCCCGGCCTCGGTGATCAGCACGTGCTGGCCCGGCTGCAGCCTGGCCAGCTCGACCAGGGCGAAGTAGGCGTACAGCAGGCCGGTATAGTGCACCGCGGCCTCGACCGGGGTGAGGTTGTCCGGGTAGCGCGTCAGCGAGGTGCGCGGCATCACCACGTAGTCGCCCCAGGCCGGGTACTGGTTCGGCGAATCGGCCGGGAAGCTGGCCACGGCCATGCCGGGCGCAAGATCGCTGACGTTCGCGCCCACGGCCTCGACCACGCCAGCCAGTTCGTAGCCGATCCCGGCGGGCAGCTGGGCCTGGTCGGGCGCCAGGTTCTGCCGCCAGAGCACGTCGCGCCAGCTCACGCCCAGCGCCTGGGTGCGGATCAGGACTTCATCCGGCCCCGGTTGCGGGGTCGGGACTTCCTCGAGTTTGAGTACCGAGGCATCACCGAACTGGTGGAAACGGATCATGCGGGACATCACATACCTCGCCGTTGATGCTTTATAGCCACGGACTCTATCCGGGCTTTCTTGTGCTTGCTACCCACCGCTATCGATAGTCGACATAAATGCCGATGATTCCGCAGGCATATCAGTCGCGTAGGCCGGAACACCAGACGGCGCTCGAAAAATGCGGCCTTGCAGGAGGGAAGCATAACGGCTGTTGAACGTCTTGCTAAGGAAGAATGCGGAAAATGATCAAGGACTTATCTGTCAGACCTTGACGCCAGACGCGCCGCGCTTCACTTTTCCCCCATCGTCAGGGAGAGCCCATGAACCGCAACGACCTCCGCAAGGTTGACCTCAACCTGTTGATCGTCTTCGAAACGCTGATGCACGAACGCAGCGTGACCCGCGCCGCCGAGAAGCTGTTCCTCGGCCAGCCGGCGATCAGCGCGGCCCTGGCGCGCCTGCGCAACCTGTTCGACGACCCGCTGTTCGTCCGCACCGGCCGCAGCATGGAGCCCACCGCCCGGGCCCAGGAGATCTTCGGCCACCTGTCGCCGGCGCTGGACTCCATTTCCACCGCCCTGAGCCGTGCCGCCGACTTCGACCCGGCCACCAGCAAGTCGGTGTTCCGCATCGGCCTGTCCGACGACGTGGAGTTCGGCCTGCTGCCGGCGCTGCTGCGCCGCCTGCGCTCCGAGGCGCCGGGCATCGTCCTGGTGGTGCGCCGCGCCAACTACCTGCTGATGCCGCAGTTGCTGGCCTCCGGCGAGATTTCCGTGGGCGTCAGCTACACCGACGAACTGCCGGCCAACGCCAAGCGCAAGACCCTGCGCCGCAGCAAGTGGAAGGTGCTGCGCGCCGATTCGGTGCCCGGCCAGCTGAGCCTGGACGACTACTGCACCCGACCCCATGCCATGGTGTCCTACGCCGGCGACCTGGAAGGCTTCGTCGACGAGCAGCTGGCCGCGGTGGAGCGCAAGCGCCAGGTGGTGCTGGCGGTGCCGCAGTTCAACGGCCTGGGCGCCCTGCTCGCCGGCACTGACCTAATCGCCACGGTGCCGGACTACGCGGCCCTGGCGCTGACCGCCGCCGGCGGCCTGCGCGCCGAGGAACCGCCCTTCACCCCGCGCCCGGCGGAATTGTCCATGGTCTGGCGCGGCGCCCAGGACAACGACCCGGCCGAGCGCTGGCTGCGCTCGCGCATCAGTATGTTCGTCGGCGATCCCGACAGCCTGGTCTGAGGCCGTTCGGCGCAGTTCCGGTTTCGGGGTTAGAATGACGGGCAACATGTCATTCGATCCAGGACCAGCCCCATGCGCTACCCCGACGACCACAAGGCCCAGACACGCCAGCGCATCATCGACGAGGCCTCACGGCGTTTCCGCAGCGAAGGTGTCGAAGCCACCGGCCTGCAGACCCTGATGAAGGCCCTGGGGCTGACCCACGGTGGTTTCTACGCGCACTTCAAGTCCAAGGAAGAGTTGGTGGAGATCGCCCTGCAGGCGGCCTCCGACCAGCTCGCCGAGGTGGCCGGCGAGACCTTCCGCGAGCCGAACGCGCTGGCGAACTTCATCGACGACTACCTCTCCGAGCAGCATCGCGACCACCCCGAGCGCGGCTGCC
>NZ_QGSL01000091.1:15626-30423 GCF_003176655.1 Pseudomonas sp. RW407
ACTTTTGTGGCGTTTGACAAAAGTGACTCGCCCGAGAGGGCGAAACAAGAAACATCAACGCACTCGGAGCGGCGCGCTACACCCAAACCCAATAGACAGTTGCTCCTACCCCGCCACCGCTGTCCCACCTGTAGGAGCGCGCCCTGCGCGCGATTCGCGGGCAGGGCCCGCTCCTACCCTGCCGGCGGGCACTGCTTCTCGTAGGAGCGAGCTTGCTCGCGAATAAGCCCCGCAGCGGAGCCTGTTCGCGAGCAAGCTCGCTCCTACGAAGAGCAACCTCGGCACGGCCTGCAAGACAGTTGCTCCTACGGTTCCAGGAAGCACGATCGTAGGAGCGGACTCCGTCCGCGATTGCCCCCCGGCTCACCCCTGCGCGCTGGGCACCTCGTCCTCGCTGATGCAGTGCTCGATCTCGGTCACCTTGTGCAACGCAAGATCGGCGCAGGGGTAGGCCCCGAAGATGCGTCCCTGGTAGAAGACCACCCAGACGAACCCCAAAGGCTCCACGCCCGCCAACCCCCGGACCAGCGTCTGGAACCGGGGGGGCAGGTCGTCGATGTGCATCTGTGCCATACCGCGCAGGATCATGGCGGCTCACCTCTTGCCCGGAAGGCCGCATTCTCGGTTCCCGGCGGCCGCTGGGCAATACGACGGAAGTTTGCCGGGCGCGGTTATCGTGCCGCGGCGCCCAGCGGCGGGAGCAACTCGGTGGCGATCAGCGGCAGCTTCGGCGGCGCGCAGAAGTCGATGGGCAGGCGAGCCTGGGCCGCGGCGACGGCGGCTTCCACGCCCAGCACGCGCAGGGTCATCTCGGCGATGTCCTCGATCATCTCCATGGGCAGCCGCTCCTGGTAGATGTCCTGCATGACGCCGTAGGAGCTGCCGGACACCATGGCGATCACCGCGGCCTCGTTGACCACCTGGAAGGCGCCGTTGCCCATGCCCTCCTCCAGGTCGCGGCGGAAGAACTGGCGCATGCCCAGGATGAAATTCTGGGTGGGCAGGCTGGCGTCGAACAGCAGGTGGCCGATGTCCTGCCCCGGCGCGGCCATCCGCAGCGTCTGGCGCACGGAGGTGGCGACTATGGCCTGCAGGTCGGTCAGGCCCTCGATGGCCTGGCTGACGACCTGCCGCGTGGCCATCACCAGCAGGGCGCAGATGTCGTCCAGGACGTCCTCGCGGGTCCGGTAGTAGTTGTAGAAGGTACCGGGGGCCATCTCGGCCCGCTCCGTCAGGTTGTATACCGTCAGGGCGCTCGCACCGCCCTCCAGGGCCAGTTCCTGGGCCGCGATCAGCAGTTTGCTGCGTGTCCTGTCTCTTTTGCCAATGGCCATAAATGCTCCGTCTGCCTGCCACGAAGAATAGCGGAGCGTCGAGGTATTGAAAATCTTTCATTTCTGAAATACCTTCAATTAACGCTTCCGAACAATAACAATGGAGCCGGCACCCGATGCCAATCCCCCAACGCCCTTGCACTGCGTGCGCCTCACTGCTGCGCGGCCCCAGCGCCTTCCGCCCCACCCTTTGCGCCGGGAGGCAAGCCGCATGATCCTGCGCAACCAGGCCGACATCGAACGCTTCGAACGCACGCCGCTCGCCGAGCATGACCTGCCGCAGGATACCTACGAGGCCCTGCGCCGCAGCGCGCAACAGCGCCCGGACGCCCCGGCGCTGAGCTTCTTCTTCGACGCCGAACACTACCAGCAGGCCTGGCACTGGAGCCATGGCGAACTGTTCGCCGAGATCACCCGCACCGCCAACGCCCTGCATGCGCTGGGCGTCGGCCCCGGCGACGTGGTGGCCCTGGTCCTGCCCAACCTGCCGGAAACCCATTTCTGCACCTGGGGCGGCGAGGCGGCCGGCATCGTCATGCCGATCAACCCGCTGCTGGACGGCGCGCAGATCGCCGACCTGCTGCGCGCGGCCAACGCCAGGGTGCTGGTGACCCTGGAGCCCACGCCCGGGCAGGACGCCTGGGAACGCATCGCCCCGCACCTCGACCAGTTGCCGGCCCTGCGCGAGCTGGTCTGGGTGAGCACCGCCCCCTACCTGGACGCCCCGCGCGCCCGGGTCCAGCGCGAGTACGCCACACAGCAACGCCAGCGCCTGGGCCGCAATGTCCACGACCTGCATGGCCTGCTGGCCGGGCAGCCAACCGAGCGGCTGGCCAGCGGCCGTGTCATCCGCCCCACGGACGCGTCCTCGTACTTCTGCACCGGCGGCACCACCGGCCTGCCGAAGATCGCCGTGCGCACCCATGGCGCCGAGGTCTTCGACGCCTGGGCGCTGGGCGCCATGCTCGCCGGCGAGCCGACCCGCGAGCGCTACTTCTGCGGCCTGCCGCTGTTCCATGTGAACGCCCAGCTGGTGACCGGGCTGCGCCCCTGGCTGCAGGGCGGCCACGTGATCCTCGGCACGCCCCAGGGCTACCGCGCCCCCGGGTTGCTGGCGCGCTTCTGGCAGATCGTCGAGCACTACCGCATCACCTTTTTCTCCGGCGTGCCCACCGTCTACGCCACGCTGCTGCAGCAGCCGGTGGGCGCTGCCGACATCTCCAGCCTGGACTACGCGCTGTGCGGCGCCGCGCCCATGCCGGTGGAGCTGTTCCGCGACTTCGAGCGGGTCAGCGGGGTGCGCATCCTCGAAGGCTACGGGCTGACCGAGGGCACCTGCGTATCCTCCTGCAACCTGCCCGAGGCCGAGCGGCGCATCGGTTCCATCGGCCTGCGCCTGCCCTACCAGCCGATGCGCGCGGTGATCCTCGACGACGACGGCCACTACCTGCGCGACGCCGCGGTGGACGAGGTGGGCGCCATCGTCCTGCGCGGGCCCAACCTGTTCGCCGGCTACCTGGACGAGTCGCACAACCGCGGCGTGTGGCTGGACATCGACGGCCGGCGCTGGCTGAACAGCGGCGACCTCGGGCGCCAGGACGCCGAGGGCTACTTCTGGCTCACCGGGCGCAAGAAGGAGCTGATCATCCGAGGCGGCCACAACATCGACCCCAAGCAGATCGAGGAAGCCCTGCAGGGGCACCCGGCGGTGGCCCTGGCGGCCGCGGTGGGCAGCCCGGACGCCTACGCCGGCGAGGTGCCGGTGGCCTACGTGCAACTGGTGCCGGGCGCCCAGGCCGACAGCGAGGAACTGCTGGCCTTCGCCGCCCGCCACGTCAGCGAGCGCGCCGCGGTGCCCAAGCGCATCGAGATCCTCGCCGCCCTGCCGGTGACGCCGGTGGGCAAGCTGTTCAAGCCCGCCCTGCAGCGGCGCGAGATCGAGCGCGTGGTGCGCCAGGAGGCCGCCCAGGCCGGCTATGCGGTGGAAGTGGAGGTCGTCCAGGACGGCCGCCGCGGCACCCTCGCCCGGCTCCAGGGCCCGGACCGCCACGACCTGGCGGCAGCGCTGGGGCGCTACGCCTTCCAGGTCGAGTGCCTGCCATGAAGCACGGCGCCCTGCCCCGCGACTGACGAATTTTCGCAAGCCGGCCCGGTGGCCGGGAGCGGGAATTTCATGGAAGTCGCAAGCAAGGCGCCACCGAGCATTGACCACAACCGACCGAGCGAGGGCCCAGAACACAGGAAAACACCATACGAATCAACAGGAAATCCACGCCGGCCGCAGGCCGGGCAAGGCATCGCGGGCCCCGCCTGGCACAGCCATTGCCCTGGATGAAGCAGTGCCTGCCGCTTCCGGATTTTCTCAAGCAAGGGAACCTTTCACTTCTCCGCCGCGCAGAACGCCCGTTCTTCGCTAGGGGAGCTGTCTGCCCCGAGAAAAGTGCACTGCATGCCACACAACAACAAAAAGGTATGAGTCATGAACCACAAACCAATGCCCCGGCACCGCGCCTGCGTGCCCCTGGCGCTCGGCCTGGCCGCGCCTGGGCGTCGCCCGGCCGGTACGCGGGGCCAGCAGCGCCGGGGCGCGCTGTCACCGCATCGGGTATCCCGGGCCGTCCTCCCATGCAGATGCAATAAGCACGCCCATCGGCCAGGCCGGGCCATGGAAACGGACGGCCGGGAAAGGTCTTGCAGCTACGCGCCGGGGGCCTTTTCCCAAGGCGCTCTAGGATGATGTTCTCTGGCCCGGGGCAGCGCCCCGGGCCGCTTTCGGCGCACCTCGCCGGACGAGCGCGTCAGCGCCGCGCACCGACCATCACGAAGAGCATTCGCGCCGCAGTGTTACCGGTGTTACGCCAGGCATGCCGGGTACCCGACTGGACCACCACATCGCCCTGGCGCAGGCGGGTGCTGCGCCCCTCGTCGAGTTCCAGGAGCAGTTCCCCTTCCAGCACCACGCCGTAGTCGATGCTGTCGGTACGATGGAAGCCTGGATGCTCGGGCTCGAACAGCTCCGCCATGCCCGGCAGCCGCGCGCGCATCTCGTCGACCGCGGCGGCGGCGTCGATCTCCTCGGCGGGCGCATCCTGCTGCGGCGGGAAGGTCACCAGCATGACGCTGGTGCCGCCCGGCACCGGCAGCACCGAGGCCACGCCCAGGGACGGGTCCCCGGGGTTGGCGACGATCCGCGGGTCCGCTCCGGTCTGCCATACCAGGGCCGCGGAAAATCCCGGGGAATGGACGAACGGCTCGGTGCCGGCGAGCGGGCCCTGGCTGTCGATCTGCGAAAGGCCGCGGCTGTCGTGGCCGGTCACGATGCGATTTACCTGCATGGTCGAGTCTTCCCTCGGTTGTTCATTCGTGCGCGATGTGGAAGTTGACGAAGCCGCTGGCCTGCGCCTGGATGTCTTCCAGCGCCTCGTTCAGGCGCTCCAGGGGGTAGGCCCGTTCCTCCAGCAGGGACAGGTCGAGCACGCCCGACTCGATCATGCTGGCCATCTCGTCGCCTTCCACCGGGGTGAACCAGAGCGAGCCGATGTACTGCAGCTGCGCGCACATGAAGGGGTGCGGGTCGATGGGGATGGGGCCGGCCACGCCGCCGATCTGCACGATGCGCCCACCGCGGCCGACCGCTTTCATCGCCTCCACCGAAAGCGACGCGGGCGCCTTGGCGCCGAGGGTGTCGAGCATGGCGTCGACGCCGCCGGGCACCTGCTCCAGCACCTGCTCGTGGACGCTGCGCTCGCCGATGCGGATCGCCACGACACGCTGCGGCGCCAGCGCCCGCAGGCGTTCGAGGGCAGCGCCGTCACGCGCGGCGACCAGTACCTGCGAGGCGCCGAAGGCCAGGGCCAGCAGCGCCGCGCCAACGCCCAGGGTGCCGGAGGCGCCGAGGATCAGGATGCTCTGCCCCGGGCGCAGGCCGGACTTGCGGATCGCCGAGTAGGCGGTGCCGAGGTAGCCGAAGCGGGTGGCCTGGGAGAAGCTCAGGCGTTGCGGCAGGCGCACCAGGTTGTTCGCCGGCGCGGTCATGTACTGGCCGTAGCCGGCATACGGGTAGCGCTCGAAGATCGCCTGCGAACCGGGGCCGAAGCCGAAGTAGCCGAGGAAGGTGTACGACTCGCAGCGCGGCGTTTCGCCCTGCCGGCAATGCCGGCACTCGCCGCAGCCGACGCCGGGGTTGACGTAGACGCGGTCGCCCGGCCTGAAGGTGCTGACCGCGGCGCCGACCTCGGCGACCACCCCGGCCGAGTCCAGGCCGAAGGTCGCCGGCAGCGCCGGCAACGGCAGGAAGGGATACCACTCGGGGAAGTGGGTGGTGACGTTCTTCAGGTTGGGAATGATACCGCTGGCCTCGACCTTCACCAGCACATCATGGGGGCCGGGTGCCGGCCGGGGTAGTTCGTCGATGCGGAATCGTCCGCCGATCTCGTGCAGGCGCGCGGCCTTCATGGTCGACATGCTCGTGTTCTCCGAAGGGCCCGGCGCCGCCGTTGCGACGCGTGGCCCGGGGTGGCGGGAAAGAGGGGGCGGCATCCGTGCCGCGGGGAAACCGTGCCGGGCCCGCCGTCAGCGGCCGGCGGCCTGCAGGGTCTGCAGGGAGAAGTTGCTGGCCTTGGCGGGGAAGTTGGTCTTCCAGCTCGCGGTGTCGATCAGCGAGACCGTGGCATGGTTGCGCTGGAAGTCGATGACCGCGCCGGCGGTGGTCCGCACGTCGCCGTCGGCGATGTTGGAGTAGGAATGGAACTCCATGAACTTCCAGAACTCACCCTTGCGATCGTAGGCCTCGGCGTAATAGAAGCGCGGGTACTTCACGTCCATGTACAGCACCTTCTTGCTGTAGGGGTGGATGGACGGGGTGATGGCCTCGATCACGTATACCTCGCGTGGCTCGAAGTTGTTGTTGTTCATGTTCCAGTACGGCGGCTGGTCGTCGAGCACCGGGTACTTCTCGGCCGGCGTCTTGCCGTCGGTCTTCCACAGGCCGGTCTTGCTGTTGGCCACGGCGAGCACCCAGCGGGTGCCGAGCAGCTTGTACTGCGGGTACCAGCACGGGCGCGCGTTGAAGACGTCCAGGTCGTCCTGCAGCTGGTCCGAGGAGCCGACCGGGTCCATCCAGGCGCCGCCGGACAGGCGGCGCACGCGGCGCACGGCGGGGATGTAGGCCCAGACGTCGTTGACCTTGTCCGAGTCGTACATCTGCGTGTAGGTCCCCAGCCCCTTCATGTCCGATGGCGACTTGAAGTACAGCAGCTGGCGGCCGCGCTCGCTGCCGTCGCCCTCGACCGCCTGGTCGCCGGTCAGGCGGCCCTTCATGGAGTAGCGGCTGAACTCCGCCACCGGCTCGGCGTGGATGCCCTTCTTGCCGTCGATCAGCAGCTGGGTGAACTGCGGGACCTGGGAAACGTCGCCCACCAGTTGCCCCAGGTGCCAGTTCCAGACCAGCTTTTCCGCGGCCTGCGGGTCCTTGGCGTCGACGTTCGGGAAGGGCTCGCCGGCCACCCAGTTGTCCACCCGGCAGGCCTCCTTGTTGATCACCGCCTTGCCGGCATTGGCCTGCGATGCCTTGACCCAGCGCGGGTCGAGCTTGACCTCCTGGGACTTGGCCAGCGGCAGTTTCCAGCCGGTGTTGCGGATCCGCCATTCCATCTTCTCGGTCAGCAGGCTGGCGATGCTGTGGCCTTCGAAGGTGTCGTTCTTCACCTGGTCGAGGTTGGCCGCGGAAATCACCGTGCCCGGCGCAAGCTCGGCAGCGGAGGCCAGCAGTGGGGACAGGCAGGCCAGGGTCAGGCCCAGGGTGCGTTGCAGAACCGGTCGTGCGCGTTTCATGGTCAGGTCTCCACTACGGGTCAGAACAGGTAGGTCAGGCTGGTGTAGAGCTGGTCACGGTTGTGGAAGTAGCCGAACAGCGTGGTCTTGTCGCAGTTGGCGGCATTGCCCCCGCTGCACTTGTCCCCGTCGCGCCAGGCGTCGTCCCAGAAGGCGTCGTACTCGACCTTCCAGCGCCACTTGCTGGACAGCTCGAAGGTGACCGAGGGCACCGCGAACCCGCCGTTGTTGCTCAGGTCCGCCCCCAGCACCAGCTGCGGGTGGATGCGCCCGCTGTCGTAGCTGAGGTCGAAGATGGTGGTGGCCAGGACCGAGTGTTCCTTGACCTTGCCGCCCCAGCCGACGCTGTAGAGCAGCTGGTCGTCGGAGTCGTAGTTCTGCACCCACTTGTCGAACAGCTGGACGGAGAAGAACATCGGTTTCTCGGTGCCCAGCAGGCTCTGGGTGGCGGCGATGTTCTTGTCCATGCGCAGCATCAGCGCCACGACGTTCTTGGTCTGGAAGCCGTCGAAGCCCGGGGCGATGTTCTGGCTGAGCGGGGTCGGTACCGGCAGCGCGATCTGGTAGGGCGCGTCCTTGATGTACGCCACCTCGGTGCTGAACACCGCATCGGCCGCGTCGGAATAGCGGCTGGCGGTGAAGCCGTAGATGTTGACGATCGGGTAGATGATCTCGCCGGCCAGGCCCTTGGTCTGGTCGGTGCCGACGGTGTTGGCGCCGGACGGCACCTCGGGCAGGCCGAACAGCGCGAGGTTGTTGGAGGCGTTGAGGATCGGCGAGTTGTAGAAGGTGCGCAGGTAGGACAGCGAGTAATTGGTGTCGCCGAGCATGCCGCTCCAGCGCAGGCCGCCGGTCCAGTGGCGGTAGTCGCCCGCGTTGTTCTCGTAGTTGTAGGGGTCGATGTTGCGGAAGTCGACGCCGGCATAGGGCTGGCTCGACCAGCGCCCGCCGTAGATGTCCAGTTCGCTGCCGATGTCCTGCTTGCGGTCCAGCCCCGGCCGCACGAAGGCCTCGATGCCGCCGTCGGCCTCGGGCACGTCGACGTTCACCTTGACGATGTTGTTGGTCTTGCGCAGTTCCTCGTTGGCCGGCTCGAGGAAGCTGCGCCAGGTGTAGTCGAAGCCGTGCACCAGGTCGTTGGCGGCGAAGAAGTCGGTCTCGCCCCAGGCGATCTGCTGCTTGCCGATACGGAAGCGGGTGCGTTCGCCAACCGGGAAGTCGATGTACAGCTCGCGGATTTCCTCCTTGTCGTAGAGGTCCATGATGTCGCCGTGCTCGCCGGAGTGGTAATTGTTGGCGCCCATGTCCTCGAGGTGCTTGAGGAAGTCGGTCTTGACCTCGCGCGAGGCGCGCAGCTTGGCCACCACCGAGACCTGGTCGGTCGCCGCCCAGTCCAGGTTCAGGCGCGCGGTGCTGCGCGCCATGGACAGCTTGCCGCCGTCGCTGTAGCCGGGGGTGTCCTCCCAGTTCTTGGTGTTCCAGGACAGTTCCTCGCGCAGGTAGCCATCGACCTTGAGACTGTCGTCGGCCAGGGCCGGCACAGTCACCGGCACCAGGGCGATGGCCAGGGCGAGCTTGTGAAGTGCAACACGCGGTTGCACGCAGGAGTCGACGCTAGAGTTCACCGGATACCTCCCCAGAGGTTAAGAGCGGCCAGAAGCCATGGTTTTGGTTTTGTTGTTGTGCGTTCGCTTTCACACGGCCTGCAGCGGGGCCGGCTCCAGCGCCTGCAAGGCAGCCGCATGCGGCTGCCCGGCGAAGATGAAACGGGGACGGAAGACGTAGATCAGCGAGGGCATCACGAACAGCGCGGAGATCGCCGACACGCTCAGCCAGATCGCCATCAGCAGGCCCATCTCGGCCTGGAAGCGCAGCGACGAGGCCCACCACAGCAGGGTGCTGAGGATCAGCACGCTGGCGGTGACGATCACCCCCATGCCCGCGGAGTGCAGGGCCTGGCGGATGGCGTGCTCGGGGCTGCTGCCGATGGCGATCTCTTCCTTGACGCGGTCGGCGATGTAGAAGGCGTAATCCACCCCCAGGCCGATGCCCAGGGCCGCCACCGGCACCGTGTTGATGTTCATGCCGATGCCCTTCCAGGCCATGAAGCTGAAGGTCAGCATGTTGGAGATGATCACCGGGACCATGAACAGCATGCCGGCCACCGCCGAGCGGTAGACCAGGGTGCAGAGCACGGCGAGGACCAGCAGCGCCAGGGCGATGGCCTCGATCTGGCTGGACAGGATGATCTCGTTGACCGCGGCCATCACCCCGATCACCCCGCCCGCCAGCTGCCAGTGGCCCTGGCTCAGGGGGTTCTCGGCGATGAACTCCTTGATCCGCGCCACCGCGGTGCGGATGGTCTCGCCCTGGCGGTCGCGGAACATCAGGGTCACCGAGCCGTTGGCGTACTGGGTGTCGGTGAAGCGGTCCATGTCGCCCGGCTCGGACACCGAGTCGAGCATGGCCACCAGGCTGCCGTTGATGGCGTCGTCGTCGCCCAGCTCCAGGTAGCGCGGGTTGCCTTCGCGCAGGCTGCTGTTGACGTGGGGCAGCACGTCGGCCAGCGACAGCGAGCCGCCGATCTCCGGCTGGGCCTCGATGAAGCGCTGGAAGCGGTTCATCGCGTGCAGCGCCTCGTTGCTCTTGACCAGACCGGGGTGGCCGTCGTCGCCGAGGACGATGAACATCCGGTCGACGCCTTCGAAGCGCCCGTTGATCGCCGTGGAATCGAGGTTGTACTGCGCCTGCGGCCAGAGGATCGGCGAACCCGGGTTGGCGTCGCCGATCTTCAGGTTGAACGCATACCAGCCGGCGCCCAGCACCAGCAGCAGGCTGCCGCCGAGCACGACATAGCGGCCGCGGGACAGCGTCACCGCGACGCTCAGGTCGAGTACCTTGCGCAGCGCCGGCAGGCAGTCGAACGGATGCGCGAAGCTGTGCGGACGGCGGATCCACGACAGCATCACCGGCGTCAGGATCACCGCGCTGACGGTCAGCGTCGAGACCCACACCACCGACAGCACCGTGAGCTTCTGCAGCATCGGGATCGGGCTCAGGGCGACCACCGCCATGCACGCGGCGTCGGCGATGACGCCCAGCATGCCCGGGCGGAACAGGTCGGCCAGGGCGACCCGCGCGGCCAGGCGCGAGACCGCCCCCGCCGGCCCACCCGGTGGCAACAACGCCAACTCGTCATCGAAGCGGTTGACGATCTGCACCGAGTGGGAGACCGCCCGCGAGGTGATGAGCATCGCCACCACGATCACCAGCGGCTCGAAGTTGATCCGCAGCAGGTGGCAGATGCCCAGCGCCCAGAGGGCGCTGACCGCACCGGCGAGCAAGGGCAGGAACACGCCGCGCCAGGTGCGCAGCAGGATGAACAGCAGCACCAGCGTCACCGCCACGGCGGCCAGCACCAGGTGCAGGGTTTCCGGCACGTGGTGGTTCACCCAGCCATAGAGGATGGGGTCGCCGACCAGGCGGATCTTCACGCTGCCGTCGTCGACCTTGGCGACCAGCGCGCGGATCTGCTCGAAGACCTTGGCGTAGTCCACCTGCTGGTCGATGAAGTCCACGGTGATCAGCGTCGCCTGCAGGTCCTTGGACACGTAGGGCCCGTAGACCAGCGGGTTGCGCAGCACCGCCTGCTTGAGTTCCTCCATGCCCTGGGCGCTGTCCGGCACATCCGGCCACATCAGCGGGCGGCTCTCGATGCCCTCGGTGGAGGCGCGGACCTCCTTGAGCTTCTTCGAGGCCAGCGAGGTGATCTGGTACTGGTTGACCGCGGACACCTCGCGCAGCCCCAGGGTCACCTGGCGCACCTTCTCCAGCAGCGGGCGCTGGAAGATGTCGCCCTGCTCCACCTCGAACATGATGGTGACCATGTTCGAGCCGCCGAAGGTGTCCTTGAATTTCTCGTGGGTGCGCACGTACTCGTGGCGCGAGGGCAGCATGTCCTCGAATACGGTGCGCACCTCGATGTGCAGGGCGGACCAGCCCAGCAGCAGGGTCAGCGCCATGAGGATGCCCGCCACCCAGGCACGCCGGCGGATGCAGAAATCAGCAATGCGTTCGATCATCTCGTTGTCTCGGAAAAGTGGACGAGGCAGGTCAGGGTTTCAGCGGCGACCAGTGGCGGCCGTCCCAGCGGCCGATGCCGTCGCCGGCCAGCCAGGTCTGCTTGCCGCTGGACAGCGCGCCGGTGTGCCAGGACAGGTCGCGCGCATCCAGCGTGCCGCTGCGCCAGGCGATGTCGCCCGCGCCGACGCTGCCGGCGACCCAGCGGCCGAGGGCGCCGAAGGCCAGCCATTGCTGCTGCGCCGGGTTCCAGATCACGCTGAACAGGTGGTCATGCACGCCGAGCTCGACCGGCTGCCACTGCCGGCCGCCGTCGCGGGTCACCAGCAGCGTCCCCTCCACCCCCACCGCGACGCCATTGGCGGCATCGCGGAAGCGCACGGCCATCAGCGAACCGGGGACCGGGGCGGGAATCTCCTCCCAGTGCGCCCCGAGGTCCTGGCTGAGCAGGATGCGGCCGAACTCGCCGACCACCACCAGGCGGCCGTCGTCCAGCAGCGCGGCATCGTTCCAGGCGACGTCCTCTTCCTCGCGCAGGCGCTGCCAGTGGGCGCCGAAGTCATGGCTGACCAGCAGCGCGCCCATCTCGCCAACGGCGATCGCCAGCCCCGCCGGCCCCACCCGCACCCGGTTGAGCTTGTTGGCCACCGCCGAGCGCGGCACGTCGTCGGCCAGGCGCCAGTGCCGGCCGGCGTCGTCGCTGTGCAGGATGACGCCATCGTTGCCGACGGCCACCAGGTGGTTCGCATCCCAGGCGGCGATGTCCTGCAGGGGCTTGTCGCTGGGCGTTTCCTGGCGGCTGATGCGGCCGTCGGCGGAGATGGCCAGGACCTTGCCGTTGGAGCCGCAGGCCAGGACCGTGCCGTCGGGCAGCTGGGCCAGGCCGTAGAACTGGTCGCGGCGCTCCAGGGGCGGCGGCGTGACGCTGCCGCCGACCGGCTGCGGCTTGATGAACAGGCCCGCCCAGAGCAGGCCGCCGATGATCGCCCAGGGCAGCACCACGGCCAGCGCGTTCAGCGCGCGGCGCGGCAGGCCCGGGCCTCGGGCGCCCTGCTGCGGGGAGGATGCTTCGATACTGATGAGTTTTGTCATAGCGTTGGATTCGCACACAAGGATGGTCTTCTGGCCGACGACCAAGGCGATTCCACTCTAGGGAAGGGGGGCTGCGGGGGACTATCCCGCCACTGCAGGGGTTATCCGCTGTGCGCAGATTAGTGGCCTGGATCAATTGCACGCCGCGCGCGGCAAGGCTTTCCCGGCAACGCACGAGGCCCGGCTTGCGAGGGCCGGGCCACGGGCATGGCGAGGAAACGGCTACAGGCGGAACCGGCTGACCAGGGCGCCCAGGCGCTCCGCCAGTGCCTGCAGGTCATGGCTGCGACGGCGCACCTGCCCGGCGCTGAGCGAGGCAGCGTCGGCGGAGCTGGCTATCGAGGCCAGGCTGTGGGAGAGCTGCTCGCTGGTGGAGGCCTGCTGGCCGGTCACGCTGGCGATCTGTTGGCTCATGTCGCGGACCTGGCCGATCATCCGGGTTATGCGGTGCAGGGCGTCGCTGGCCTCGCGGGCGCTGGCGACGTTGCCCAGGGAGGTGTTGCGGCTCTTCTCGAGCATGCCGACCACGGTTCGCGTGCGCTCCTGGATCATCGACACGCTGCGGTACACCTCCTGGGTCGATGTGTGCGTGCGCCGCGCCAGGGCGCGCACCTCATCGGCGACCACCGCGAACCCCCGCCCCTGCTCGCCGGCCCGGGCCGCCTCGATGGCGGCGTTGAGCGCCAGCAGGTTGGTCTGCTCGGCGATGCCGCGGATCACCGCCACCACGGTGCCGATGTCCTCGCTGGCGGACTCCAGCTGCCCGGTCAGGGTGCAGATCTGCTCCAGCGTCCGCGCATCCTCGGCAATGGCCTCGTTCAGGCAGGCGACCGTGGCCTGCCCATGGCTCACGGCCTGGTCGCCCTCGCGCGTGGCCTGGGCGGCCTGGTCGGTGTTGCCGGCCACCTCCTCGATGCCCTGGGACATCTGCCGCATGGCGGTGGCCAGCTGGCCGATCTCGTCGCGCTGGGTGTCCACCCCGCGGCCGGTGACCTGGCTTTCCTCCTGCAGCGCCTGGGCCGCGCCCTGCAAGGCCTGGCTGGTCGCCGTTATCTCCTGCACCAGGGCGGCCATGATGTCGAGGAAGCGGTTGAACTCCCGGACCAGCACCGCCAGTTCGTCGCGCCCCTCGAACGGCAGGCGCGAGGACAGGTCGGCCTCCCCCGCCACCAGTTCGCGGATCGCCTTCACCACCGCATCCAGGGGCCGCGTCATGGCGCGGCCGAGCCAGAGGATCAGCCCGCCGATCAGCGCCGCGGCCAGGCCGCCCAGCACCAGCAACTGCACCGCCAGGGCCTTCACCCCGCCCAGCAATGCCGCGCTGGGCAAGGCGGCGCCGAACGACCAGGGCGCGCCAGTGGCGCCTATGGCGACCGGCACCGCCAGCATGAACACCTCCTCCCCCATCGCCGGCGAGAGGAAGCGGATCGACAGCGGCTTGCCGTTGCGCACCGCGTCGACCATCGTCTGCAGGTGGTCGCCGAGGAAATCCGACTCGGTCTCGGCGGTGTGCCGCCCGACGCGCCGGGGATCGGGATGGGCGACCAGGGTGGTGTCGTTGGCCGTCAGCGCCGCCAGGCCGACGCCCAGTGGCCGCAGCTGGGCCACCTTAGCCTGGAGCTTCTCCACGTCGAGGCCAAGCCCCAGGTGCCCTGCCAGGTGGCCGTTCTGCCGCACCGGCAGCAGCACGGGAATCACCGCCTTCGTCAGGCCGGCCCGCGCCGGCAAGCGGGGCGACGCCACGCTCTCGCGCTCGCCGGCGGCGCCGCCCAGGGCCTCGAGCACCGCCGCGCACTGCTCGGCCGTCGCGGCCTGCACGGCCTGCGCGTCACGCAGCCAGCACAGCGCATCCGCTGCATCGGCGTGCGATGGCACCCACCAGGCGATGCTGACCTGGGGGCTGTCCAGCAACAGCGCCTCCAGCAGTTGCTCGCCGAGCCGGCGGTCCGGCAGCGCGCCATCGGCCAGCTCGCGGGCGAGCATGTCCGCGGTCACCCGGCCCGAATGCATGGCGCCATCGAAATACGAGGAAATCTCCGCGGCCTGCTGCTGCACGATGGCCTGCACGGCCACCTCGGCCAGGGCCTCGGTGGAGGCCTTGCTCGATTGGTAGACCAGCACGACCGTCGCCAGGTAGATCAGCGTCGTCAGCGGCAGGACGGTCAGCAGCAGTTTGCTCTTCAGCGACAGGTTGGCCAGCATGGTGGGGCCCGTTTTCAATGTCGACGATCATGTCGTCCCGGCCGCCAAGCCAACGCGACGGCGTGCTTTTCGTAGGAGACTCATCCGCGATTGCCGTGCACGGGATCGGCCCATCGCGGACGAAGTCCGCTCCTCCCCCACCGGTTGCCGCGGTGTTTTCGTAGGAGCGGACCTTGTCCGCGATAGCCGGAGGTTCCGGCGCGATTCGCGGATGAGATCCGCTCCTACGGGTTGCCCCGACACCGTGCCTTTGTAGG
>NZ_QGSL01000091.1:30433-51981 GCF_003176655.1 Pseudomonas sp. RW407
AGTCCCCCAGCAACGCCCGGCAATTCGCCTTGTTCACCCCCTCCCGCTCGGCGATCTCCGCGCGGATCCGCTCCGGCAGGTCGCCTGCCTCGGCCATGAAGCGCCGGCCTTCCTCGCTGCGCCGCCAGTAGGCGATCCAGGTGTCGAACATCGCCGTGTCGATCTCCGGGTGGAACTGCACGCCCAGGCTGCGGCCGTGGCGGTAGGCCTGGGCCGCCAGCTCGGTGCTGCCCACCAGGGTGGCGCCCGGCGGCGGGGTGAAGGCGTCGAAATGGAAGTTCAGCCAGGGGCCGCGCAGGGCCTGGTCCGCCGGCGCGGTCTCGATGGGCGTCCAGCCGATCTCGGCCTGGCGGTTGCGGTACACCTCGCCGCCCAGGGCGCGGGCCAGCAGCTGGCTGCCGAAGCAGATGCCCAGGGTCGGCACGCCATGGGCCTGCACGGCCTTCAGCCAGGCCAGCTCGCCGCCCAGCCAGGGCACGCGGTGGTCGTAGGCCGACTCGGGGCTGCCCAGCACCAGCAGCAGCTCCAGGCTGTCCGGCGGCGGCAGGAAGTCCTCCACGCAGCGCAGCTCCAGGTCGATGCCCTGCTCGGCGAACAGCTCCGGCAGGCAGCCGGCGACGTCGGCGGCGTCGTGCAGCACGGCGATGGCACGGGATGGTTTCATGGCGTTTTCTCCTTAAAAGATTCCAAAACAGATTTTTTATTTCACCCATCCGCAGCGCTGAAACCCGCATGAAACCTGGACTCTCGCTTTCGCGAGCAGCCAAGGCCCACTCAAAAGACAACGGAAAGGCGAAAAAAGCCTGTTGAAAACTATGAAACCATATTTTAAATTCAAATCCATCCCCCGCCGCCCACCGACGGCGGATGGCGGCGCCGCCCGGCATCGCCCATCACAACAACAGCGCACCGCCCACTGGCGGCAAGCGCCAGAACGGAGGTGTCCGAATGACCACCAGCGCCCCTACCCGCCTCGATGACGCGCCCTACCTGGATGTCAGCGACCCGGCCTTTTCCATCCGCTCCCGGGCGGTGATGGAGGCCCGCGAGAAGAGCTGGTTCGCCCGCACGCCCTACGGCATCGCCGTGCTGCGCTACGACGAGGTGAACAAGCTGCTGCGCGACCAGCGCCTGCGCCAGGGCAGCTACGCCTGGCCCGCGCACAACAACGCCACCGGCAGCTTCGCCGACTGGTGGATGCGCATGCTGCTGAGCAAGGAAGGCGCCGACCATTCGCGCCTGCGCCGCCTGGCCAACCCGGCCTTCGCGCCCAAGCTGGTGAAGCAGATGATGCCGGACTTCCAACGCCTGGCCGGCGACCTGATCGCCCGGTTCGAAGGGCGCGGCGAATGCGAGTTCGTCAGCGAGTTCGCCGAGCCCTACGCCACCCAGGTGATCTGCCTGCTGCTCGGCCTGCCGATCAGCGAGTGGAAGGGCCTGGCCGAGCTGGCGGTGGAGATGGGCCTGGCCCTGGGCGTGACCTTCAAGCGCGACGAAGCGCGCATCAACGCCGCCACCGACAAGCTCTTCGGCTATGCCCGCCAGGCGGTGGAGGCGCTCAAGCGCAACGGCCTGGGCGAGGACTTCCTCAGCAGCCTGGTGCGCGCCAACGAAGAGGACAAGAACGCCCTCAGCGACCAGGAGCTGTACGACATGATCGTCCTGGCGATCTTCGGCGGCATCGACACCACCCGCAACCAGCTCAGCCTGGCCATGGACACCTTCCTGCAGCACCCCGCGCAATGGGAGCTGCTGGGCAACGACCCCGAGCTGGCCCGCGCCGCCGTGGAAGAAGTGATGCGCGTGCGCCCGACCGTCACCTGGGTCACCCGCGAGGCGCTGGAGGACTTCGAGTACCAGGGCCTGCACATCGCCAAGGGCACCACCCTGCACCTGTTCAGCCAGTCCGCCGGCAGCGACCCGCACGCCTTCGAGGACGCCAGCTTCGACATCACCGCCAAGCGCCTGCCGCACTTCGGCTTCGGCGCCGGCGCGCACCACTGCATCGGCCACTTCATCGCCCGCGGCGACATGACCGCGGCCCTGGCCCTGCTCGCCCAGCACCTGAAGAACCCGGCGCCCAACGGCGAGGCCGAATGGCTGCCGGACAGCGGCAACACCGGCGCCACCCGCCTGCCGATCCGCTTCGACGCGGTGCGCGGCGAATGAACGCGCCCAGCGTCGCCATAGTCGGCAGCGGGCCCTCGGCCTGCTACCTGGCCCAGGCCCTGCGCAAGCACTGGGCGGACGCGCAGATCGTGCTGGTCGAGCGCCTGCCCGCGCCCTTCGGCCTGGTGCGCTACGGCGTGGCGCCGGACCACCAGGGCACCAAGGCGGTGTGCCGGCAGTTCGAGCGGCTGTTCGAGCGCGAGGGCGTGGCCTTCCTCGGCAACCTGGAAGTGGGCCGCGACCTGTCGCTGGAGCAACTGCGCGAAGCCTTCGACCTGGTGGTGCTCGCCACCGGCCTGTACGGCGACCGCCGCCTGGGCATCCCCGGCGACGGGCTGGCTGGCGTCTACGGCTCCGGCCGCGTCACCCGCCTGTTCAACGGCCACCCGGACGAACAGGGCTTCGCCCCGGCGTTCGGCCGCCGCGTGGCCATCGTCGGCAACGGCAACGTGGCCATCGACGTGCTGCGCCTGCTGGCCAAGTCGGCCGGGGACTTCGCCGGCTCCGACATCGCCGAGGCCCCGCTGCAGGCGCTGCTGGCCGGAGGCGTGGAACGCATCGACATCGTCGGCCGCTCGCCGGCCGACCAGGCCCGCTTCGACCCGGTGATGCTGCGCGAACTGGGCAAGCTGGCCGGGGTGCGCATCCGCATCGAGGACCTGCCGCCGGAGCCCTGTCCGAGTGCCGACGCCGCCGGGCAGGCGCGCCTGGACGTGCTGCGCGCGCTGGCCGCGCAGGCGCAGCCGGCAACGGGCCGCGAACTGGTGTTCCGCTTCGGCTGGACGCCCCGCGCCATCGACGGCAGCGGGCGCATCGAGGCCCTGCCGCTGCGCCACGCCGATGGCCGCGAGCTGCGCCTGGAAGTGGACAGCCTGGTCAGCGCCATCGGCTTCGAGGAAGCGGCCGACGGCCCGCTGCACCGCGATGCCCTGCTGGGCGCCAGCGCCGACCTCGAGCGCGGCCGCCTGGACGAAGGCCTCTACTGCGTCGGCTGGCTGCGCCGCGGCCCGCGCGGGACCATCCCGGAGAACCGCCAGGACGCCCGCCTCGTCGCCGAAACCATGTTCGCCGACCTGCAGGCCGCACCGCGCAGCGGCCGCCCCGGCCTCGCCGCCCTGCCCGCCGGGCTGCGCGAACGCGGCGTCGGCTACGCCCAGTGGCAGCGCATCGACCACGCCGAGACCCGGGCCGCCGCCGACGGCCGCGTGCGCCGCAAGATCACCGACCGCGCCGGCATGCTCGCCATCGCCCGCAGCCCCCAGGAGAACCCCGCATGAACATCCTCATCCTCTTCGGCACCGAGACCGGCAACGCCGAGATGGTCGCCGACGACCTCGCCGACGCCCTGGGCGCCGACTACACCACCCAGGTCCGCGACATGGCCGCCTTCGACCCGGCCGAGCTGGATACCGGCGACTTCCACGTCATCGTCTGCTCCACCTATGGCGACGGCGAGCTGCCCAACAGCGCCCAGCCCTTCCACGCCGCGCTGCAGAGCAGGCGCCCGGACCTGGCGGGCCTGCGCTTCGCCACCTTCGGCCTGGGCGACAGCTTCTACGAGACCTTCAACCGCGGCAGCCGGATCATCGCCGACACCCTGGTGGAGCTGGGCGCCACGGCGGTGGGCGAGTACGGCCAGCACGACGCCTCCAGCGGCGAGCTGCCCGGCGACGCCGCCCTGGCCTGGGCCAAGACCCTGCTCGGGCAGATCTGAGGAGAACGCCATGCGCCTGTGCATCATCGAGAACGGCCTGGTCCCCGAGGAACTGCAGGACAGCTTCGGCAGCTACCCGGCGATGATCGAAAGCTGGCTGGCCCCGGCGCTGCCCGAAGCGGACTTCACCTATGTCTCGGCGGTGCGCGGCGAGGCCCTGCCCGAGGCCACGGCCTTCGACGGCTACCTGCTGACCGGCTCGCGCCACAGCTGCTACGAACACAGCCCCTGGATGCTGCAGCTGGTGGCCCTGCTACGGCGCCTGCGCAGCCTGCGCCGGCCGGTGTTCGGCATCTGCTTCGGGCACCAGATCATGGCCGACGCCTACGAGGGCCGCACCACCCGTGCCGAGGTCGGCTGGGGCGTCGGCGCCCAGGCCTACCGCTATGCCGCCGAAGGCCTGGAGGATGCCGCCACCCTGGTGTTCCACCAGGACCAGGTCAGCAGCCT
Source organism: Pseudomonas sp. RW407 (assembly GCF_003176655.1). NCBI lineage: Bacteria > Pseudomonadati > Pseudomonadota > Gammaproteobacteria > Pseudomonadales > Pseudomonadaceae > Pseudomonas > Pseudomonas sp. RW407. Next base: position 34,767 of record NZ_QGSL01000091.1, read on the forward strand.
GCCGCCACAGGCGCGCGTGGCCGGCGGCTCCGCCCATTGCCCGCACGGGGTGCTGGAATACGCCTTCCCGGCGCGCTCGGTGCAGTTCCACCCGGAGTTCACCGTGGACTACCTGGCCGCCCTGCTCGACCGCTACGGCAATGGCCTGCTGCCGGCGGACGTCACCGCCCGGGCCTGGGAATCGCTGCAGCGGCTGACCCCGGACAACCGGCAGGTCGCCCGCTGGGCCGCCGCCTTCTTCCGCGAACACACCCGAGCGGTCTGTTCCCCATTCATCCCCTAGCCCGGAACCTGGCAGAGAGGTCGCGTTCTTCGCTTAAAAACATATAAACACAGTTTACAAATCTAAATTCATCCGCCATCGCAGCGTGCCTTGCCTGCCGCTGCCCGAGGAGAACCCCGAAATGACAGCGCTCGATCTACACAAGGAATACAACACCAGCTCCGCCGTCGCCCAGGACCTCGCCGCGCGCATCCGCGACGCCGGCGTGGAGTACCTGTACTACCAGGTGGTCACCCTCAGCGGCCGCGTGCTGGCCAAGGTGGTGCCGGCCAAGCACCTGCTGCGCAACCTGGAGAAGGGCGTGCAGTTCCACCGCACCGCGCTCTCCGATCTGCAGAGCACCCGCGCCGGCGTGCTGCTCGGCGGCGGCGCCCAGGCCGCCGAGTTCACCGCCATCCCCGACGTGAGCAGCTTCAACGTGCTGCCCTGGGACAAGTCCATCGGCAGCTTCTTCTGCCGCCTGTACGAGCCCGACCACCGCCAGGAAGTCGCCGGCCAGGTGCTGGCCACCGACGCCCGCGGCCTGCTGATCGACAGCCACAAGGCCTTCACCGCCGACACCGGGCTGAGCCTGAAGACCGGCTGCGAGCCGGAGATGACCTGGTTCGGCGACAAGCTGGAGGTCAAGGTGCGCCCCGGCGCCAGCCCGGCCTACCACCTGGGCAACCTGGAGACCATGCGGCCGATCTTCCAGCGCGTGATGCAGTACGCCGGGGCCATGGGCCTGGACATGATCGAGGGCGACTACGAAGACCCGGGCCAGCTGGAGCTGAACTGGATGTTCGACGACTGCCACCTCACCGCCGACCGCCTGGTGACCTACCGCCTGATCTGCCGCCAGGTGGCCAACGAGTTCGGCGTGCGCGCCAGCTTCATGCCCAAGCCCACCACCGGCAGCATGGGCAGCGGCTGCCACCACAACTTCAGCCTCTGGCGCGGCGAGCAGAACGTGCTGGCCGAAGCCGGCCGCCGCGAACTGCACCTGACCGACACCGGCCGCCACGCCCTCGGCGGCCTGCTGGCCCACGCCCCGGGCTCGATGCTGGTGATGGCCTCCACGGTGAACTCCTACAAGCGCTTCTGGGACGCCGGCCTGTTCGCCCCCAACCGCCTGAACTGGGGCATGGACAACAAGACCTGCACCGTGCGCCTGTCGGCCAACGGCCGCCTGGAATACAAGCTGCCCGACGCCAGCGTGAACCCCTACCTGTCGCACACCCTGCTGCTGGCCGGCATCCGCGACGGCCTGGCCAACCGCACCGACCCGGGCACCCCGGACAACAGCGACAGCATCCCCGCCGCCCGCGAGAACGTGCGCATGCCGATGACCCTCGGCGAGGCCGTGCAGGCCTTCGACGAAGACGCCGTGGTGCGCGGCGCGCTGCCGCCGGCGATGGCCGAGCTGTACCGCGACCTGAAGGCCGACGAGTGGGCGCGCTACTGCTCGGTGGTCACCGAGTGGGAAGCCAAGATGTACATGGACTACCTGCCATGAGCGGCGTATTGCGCGTTCTCTGCGCCGACCTGCCGGCCCCGCCGCTGTTCCACAAGGACGCCGAGGGCTACCGCCACGGCTACGAGTCCGACGTCGCCCGCGCCCTGGCCGCGCGCCTGGGCCGCGAGGCCCAGTTCGTCTACCGCAACTGGGCGGACTTCTACCCGGCGCTGCAGGCCGGCGACGGCGACCTGCTGCTGTGCGGCCAGGGCATCTCCAACTACCGCCTGACCCTCGCCGACTTCACCGCGCCCTACGCGGTGTTCGACGAGGCGGTGATGGTGCTGCGCGGCAGCCTGGTGCGCAGCCCGGCGGACCTGGTCGGCAAGCGCGTCGGGGCGATCGCCAACAGCCTCAACATGGCCCTGGCGGAAACCTTCGAAGGCTGCGTCACCGTACCCTTCGGCGGTGACACCGACGACGTGCTCGGCGACATGGTCCAGGCCCTGCGCGACGGCCGCATCGACGCCCTGGTGGACGACGACGTGGCGCTGGTGCCGCTGGCCGAGGAGGCCGACCTGGCCATCGGCTTCAGCGTGCCCACCCACAACCGCTGGGGCATCGCCGTGAAGCGCGGCCAGGGGCAGTGGCTGGACGAGGTGGACAGCGCCCTGGCGGCGCTGAAGGCCGACGGCGAGCTGCAACGCATCTGGCAGCGCTGGATGCCGAGCCTCGCCTACCCCTTCTGAAACATACCGCGGCAAACGGCCGCCCCGTGGGGCGGCCGCTTTCTACATTGAACTCTGAGTATGAGGTTATACTGCGCCAGCCCTTCACCCCTTCCGGCCCTTACAGGAGTTCTGGCTCCGGCGCGCCCTCCACGCCGCGGCCGTACCGCAGCATGAATGGATCCTCACCCACCGCTCCCGGCCCGTTCATCCGCCTGCGCCAGGAAGGCCGCACCGAAGAGGTCGTGCGCCGGCTGATGGACGCCATCGACCTCGGCCTGTTCGCCGAGGGCCAGCAACTGCCCAGCGAGACCGAGCTGGCCATGCAGTTCGGCGTCGCCACCGTGACCCTCCGCGAAGCCCTGGCCTACCTGCGCCAGCGCGGCGTCATCGAGACCCGCCGCGGGCGCAACGGCGGCAGCTTCATCCGCGCCATCGAGGAAATCCCCGCGGAGATCGTCTTGAGCCGCCTCGACGAGCTGAGCACCATCGACCTGCGCGACCTCTGCGACGAACACATCGCCATTTCCGGCACCACCGCGCGCCTGGCCGCCCGCCGCGCCTCCCGCGAGCACCACCAGCACCTGGCGCAGTACATCGAGGCCCTGGGCAAGGCCGCCACCCGTCACGAACGCCGCCGCGCCGACGCGCGCTTCCACATCGAGATCGCCGTGGCCTCGCAGTCGGTGCGCCTCACCCACGCGGAAATCCGCCTGCAGGCGGAGATCGGCGAACTGCTCTGGCTGCCGGTGCCCGGCGCCCCCAGCGTGGAAACCATCCAGCAGGAACACACGGCGATCCGCGAGGCGATAGTCGCCGGCGACCCGAACCTGGCCGGCGCCATGGTCGAGGCCCACGTCAACCGCGGCATCAAGCGCCTGATCGACATGAAGCTGGAGCTGCTGGCCCAGGAAGAGCCCTAGCCACCCCAACGGCGTTCCCCATACCCGTAGGGCGCATAACGCCTACGGCGTTATGCGCCGCAGCCCCGGGCACCGGTGCATCGGCCGACGGCGGATAACCGCGAACGGTTATGCGCCCTACGCCCCCCCGGGCATTCCCTTGTAGGAGCGCGCCCTGCGCGCGAATCGCGGACAAGGTCCTACAGGTCCACAAGCGCTCCCATCACCATCCCACGCCTTGAACTCCGCGTAGGGCGCATAACGCCTACGGCGTTATCCGCCATTGTTCCCGGGCCGCGGTGCTCCGTCTTCCCGTAGCACCGAAACGCTCTTCGGCTCTTCGTAGGAGCGAGCTTGCTCGCGAACAGATTCCGCTGCGGGGCTTGTTCGCGAGCAAGCTCGCTCCTACAAGAAGCAGCCGAAGCCGCGTTGGCACAACCCTTGCCCTGTTTTTCCCGTGCAAACCTCTTATTTAGGATTTTTATCCGCCAGAGGTCCGCTTCCCCTTAGAACAAGAGACTCCAGGCCATGGCGAGCGCAGTGTGTGAAACCCCGTTGGACGAGTGCGCCCAGCGCATAGACGTATCGATCGGTAACATCTTTGCCCAGATCGACACCCTGGCCAACGCCATCGACAGCATCTGGCGCGATGCCGACGGCAGGCCCGTCGACTCCGCCGACCTGGCCAGCCTGCGGCCGCTGATCGAAGGCTGCCTGACGCAGCCCGGCGCCTGCCTGCAGGGCTGTGGCGTGGTGCTGCAGCCGGGCGTGCTGCGCGACCAGGAAATGTACCTGGAGTGGCGGCAGCTGGGCGCCGGCGGGCGCAGCGTGCCGCTGAGCCTGAACTTCAACCGGCGCAGCGAGAACTTCTACGACTACTGCGCCATGCCCTGGTTCGCCATCCCCCGCGACAGCGGGCGCAGCAGCGTGGTCGGCCCCTACGTCGACCTCTACGGCCAGGACATGTACATCCTCACCTTCTCCCGCCCGCTGCTGCTGGAAGGGCGCTTCCTCGGCGTGGCCGCCGCGGACATCGCGCTGAACCGCTTCGAGCGGGTGGTCACCGCCAAGCTCATGCGCCTGGAACACGAGGCGCTGATCCTCAGCGGCGAGGGCCGGGTGGTGGCGGCCAACACCGCCAACTTCATCGCTGGCGAGATAGCCAGCCTGGGGCTGGCCACCGACGCCCGCTGCCAGCGCGCCAACCTGGCCGAGCAGTCCGCGCACTGGACCCTGGTGCAGTTGCCGGAGAAGCGCCACCGCGCGGCCTGAGCCCCCGGCGGTGCTCCTTATGGGAGCAGTGCGGCGTTACTCCGCCCCATTTTCGTCCCCCGCCAGGGCGCTGAACTGCCCTGGCGGCCCCGTCACCCGGGCCATAGCGCCCAGGAGCCCACCGCTCTAGCTCCAGCCTTCCCACCTTCCAGAGAAGAGAGCGCAATAAAACATTTTAAATCATATGTAATATGGCATAGGCTGTGCTTGCTCCACGCAGGCGGCTGCCGCTGTTACCCCGGCCCAGCCGCCCCGGTTTTCACCGCTGCTGCCACGCGCCGTGGGCAGCGGGCTCCCAGTCCCGATCCATCTGTTCAATGCCGACGTGCATAGCCATACAGGAACAATAACGATGAACAGTCCGATCCAACCCGGTCTCGCCCCGGTCGACCGCGACGCGGAACAGCTCCGCGCGCTGGGCTATTCCTCCAACTTCGAACGCAGCATGAGCCTGTGGCAGAACTTCGCCCTGGGCTTCACCTACCTTTCGCCGGTGGTCGGCGTGTACAGCATCTTCGGCCTGTGCCTGGCCGCGGGCGGGCCGCCGATGTTCTGGTCGTACCTGCTGGTGGGCCTGGGGCAGATGCTGGTGTGCCTGATCTTCTGCGAGGTGGTCTCGCAGTTCCCGATCTCCGGCGGCGTGTACCCCTGGGCCCGGCGCCTGGTGGGCAAGCGCTGGGCCTGGATGGTCGGCTGGATCTACTCGGTGTCGCTGTGCGTGACCATCGCCGCGGTGGCCCTGGGCGCCGGCCCCTACGTCGCCACGCTGCTCGGCTTCGAGGCCGACCCGGCGACCAACACCCTGATCGGCCTGGGCCTGACCCTGGTCGCCACCCTGCTCAACCTCAGCGGCACCAAGCTGCTGGCACGGGTGGCCATGTTCGGCTTCCTCTGCGAGCTGATCGGCGCCATCGTCATCGGCGGCTACCTGCTGGTCTTCGAACGCCACCAGCCGATATCGGTGCTGTTCAACACCTTCGACATCCGCATCGACGGCGCCTACTGGCCGGCGTTCCTCACCGCCTCCCTGGCCGGCATGTTCCTCTACTACGGCTTCGAGGCCTGCGGCGACGTCGCCGAGGAAACCCCGAACCCCAGCCGGCGCATTCCCAAGGCCATGCGCATGACCATCTGGATCGGCGGTGGCGCCTCGATGTTCGCCGCCCTGGCGCTGATCCTCGCGGTGCCGGACATAGGCGCGGTGATCTCCGGCGCCGACAAGGACCCGATGACCACCATCTTCGACGGCGCCTTCGGCCCGCTCGGCGCGCGCCTGGTGATGCTGGTGATCCTGGTGTCGTTCGTCTCCTGCGTGCTCAGCCTGCAGGCCGCCGCCAGCCGCCTGCTGTACTCCTACGCCCGTGACGAGATGGTCATGGGCAGCCGCCTGCTGCAGCGCCTGTCGCCCAACACCCACGTGCCCACCGCCGCCCTGGTGGTGTGCGGGGTGATCCCGTCGATCATCGTGTGCATCGGCTTCTACCTGCAGAATGCCATCGGCACCGTGGTCAGCTTCGCCGCCATCGGCATCTACCTGGCCTTCCAGATGATCGTCGGCGCCGCCCTGTTCGCCCGCCTGCGAGGCTGGAAGCCCAGCGGCGCCTTCACCCTGGGCAAGTGGGGCTGGCCGGTGAACATCGCCGCCCAGGCCTACGGCCTGCTGGCGATCATCAACATGTCCTGGCCGCGCACGCCGGACGCGCCCTGGTACATCAACTACGGGATCATCCTGGTGGGCGCCATCGTGATCGCCGTGGGGCTGGTGTACATGACGGTGTTCAAGCCCTACGACAAGGGCACTGCGCCGGCCGGCGACGCCTGGAAGCTGGCACGGCACTGAGGGTGGGTTGTTGAGGAGAGCGCCCGGTGAATGCCGGGCGTTTCTTTTTGAGGAGGGTGAGGAGCTGAAGAACGCCCTCTCCCCAGCCCTCTCCCTGAAGGGAGAGGGGGCTATTCGTGCCAACGGGTAGTCCCGTGTACTCCTGAAGCAACGGCGCTTCCGGCTAACGCCTGAACACCCGGGCACGCCGAACGGTCCCCTCTCCCTTCAGGGAGAGGGTTAGGGAGAGGGAGCGGAGCCCACACCCAACGCACCTACGCCAAAGGTAAACACCCTTCGCGAGCAAGCTCGCGCCTACAAGAGCAGCGACGTAGGGCGCATAACGCCTACAGCGTTATCCGCCGTTGTCCCCGAGCACCGGTGTTCCGGCCGGGCGGCGGATAACCGCGAACGGTTATTCGCCCTACGGTGCGACGCCGGTGATCGCCTCGAACCCCTGGCGGATCTGCTCCTCCGGCAGGTTGTCGCCGATGAACACGATCACGCTCTCGCGCGCGTCCTCGCCCCAGGGCGTGTCCCAGTCGAAGCCGTACAGGCGCAGCACGCCCTGGAACACCAGGCGGCGTTCCTCGCCCTGGATGTTCAGCACGCCCTTGTAGCGCAGCAGTGAGTTGCCGTGCCATTGCAGCAGGTCGTCCATGAACTCGCTCAGGCGCTCGATGCTCAGCGCCTTGTCGCTGCGCAGCACCAGGGTGCGGATGCGGTCGTCGCTGGCCGTCACCGGGCGCAGCGGCTGCAGCGGACGCAGGCCGACGTCGGCGTTGAGGTTGAAGCCGCGCACGTCGAGCAGGCGCTCGAGGTCGATCACCCCGTGGTCCACCGGGTGCAGCTCGGCGCGGCGGTTGATGCGTTGCAGGCGCTCGGCCAGGGCCTGGTACTGCTCGGCGCTGACCAGGTCGCGCTTGCTCACCAGGATGCGGTCGCCGAAGCCGACCTGGGCCTGGGCGATGGCTTCCTGCAGGTGACGGTCGGCGTTGGCGGCGTCCACCAGGGTGATGATGCCATCGAGCAGGTAGCGCTCGCGCAGCGTCTCATCGACGAAGAAGGTCTGCGCCACCGGCGCCGGGTCGGCCAGGCCCGTGCATTCGATCACCAGGCGGTCGAAGGCGATCTCGCCGCTGTCGCGCTGCTCCAGCAGCAGGTACAGCGAACGCTCCAGGTCGTTGTTGATGGTGCAGCAGACGCAGCCGTTGGACAGCGTCACGACCTGCGCCGGGGCGTCGCCCAGCAGTTGGCCGTCGATGGGGGTGTCGCTGAATTCGTTCTCGATCACCGCGATCTTCAGGCCGTGCTCGGCCTGCAGGATGTGGCGCAGCAGGGTGGTCTTGCCGGCGCCGAGGAAGCCGGTGAGCACGGTCACCGGGATCTGCGCGGGTTGTTGGGAATCACTCATGGGCAGGTTCCAGGCAGGAATGAAAACGGGCCACCCGCAGGCGGCCCGTCCGTTTATACACCCATCCGCGGCTTCAGCAGCAACGGATCGGCCGACCCTTGCCGCCGCCGTAGCGTGCCTCCTGGCGTTCGCGGAAGAATTCCTCGTAGCTCATCACCGGCTTGTCCGGGTGCTTGTTGCGCATGTGCTCGACATAGGTGTCGTAGTCGGGCATGCCCACCAGCATCCTGGCGGCCTGCCCGAGGTACTTGCCCATGCGGCTGAGGTCATTGAACACGTGTCACCTCCTGCCTCAGGCCTCGGGAATGGGCTGGAACGGCGCTTCCTTGTCGGTGCGCTCCTTCTTGGTCCAGGCCTTGGCGCCGACCTTGATGGAATACACCAGCACGCTGAACACCACCAGCAGGAAGAGCACGGTGAGGCCGGCGTTGATGTAGGCGTTGAGCATCACGGTCTTGACCTGGGCGAGGTCCTTGGCCGGGGCCAGGACCTGGCCGGCGTCCAGCGCCGCGCCGTACTTCTGCGCCAGGGCGACGAAGCCCACCGCCGGGTTGCCGTCGAAGATCTTGATCAGGCCCGCGGCGCTGGTGCAGATCAGCAGCCAGGCCGCCGGCAGCGCGGTGACCCAGACGTACTGCTGGCGCTTCATCTTGATCAGCACCACGGTGGCGAGCATCAGGGCGATGCCGGCGAGCATCTGGTTGGAGATGCCGAACAGCGGCCACAGGGTATTGATGCCGCCCAGCGGGTCGACCACGCCCTGGTACAGCAGCCAGCCCCACAGCGCCACGCAGCCGCCGGTGCCGACGATGTTGGCGCCCCAGGAGTCGGTCTTCTTCAGCGCCGGGACGAAGTTGCCCAGCAGGTCCTGCAGCATGAAGCGCCCGGCGCGGGTGCCGGCGTCCACCGCGGTGAGGATGAACAGCGCCTCGAAGAGGATCGCGAAGTGGTACCAGAAGGCCATGGTGTTTTCGCCCGGCAGCACCTGGTGGAGGATGTGGGCGATGCCCACGGCCAGGGTCGGGGCGCCACCGGCGCGGGCCAGGATGGTGGTTTCACCGATGTCCTGGGCGGTCTGGGTGAGCATTTCCGGGGTGACGGCGAAGCCCCAGCTGCTGACGGTCGCGGCCACCGCGGCAACGTCGGTGCCGACCACCGCCGGCGGGCTGTTCATGGCGAAGTAGATGCCCGGCTCGATCACCGAGGCGGCGACCATGGCCATGATCGCCACGAAGGACTCCATGAGCATGCCGCCGTAGCCGATGTAGCGGGCGTCGGGCTCGCGGTTGAGCAGCTTGGGCGTGGTGCCCGAGGAGATCAGCGCGTGGAAGCCGGACACGGCGCCACAGGCGATGGTGATGAACAGGAAGGGGAACAGGCTGCCCTTCCACACCGGGCCGGTGCCGTCGGTGAACTGGGTCAGGGCCGGCATCTTCAGCTCCGGCATGACGATCAGGATGCCGATGGCCAGCGCGACAATGGTGCCGATCTTCAGGAAGGTCGACAGGTAGTCGCGCGGGGCCAGCAGCAACCACACCGGCAGTACCGAGGCGATGGCGCCGTAGCCGATCAGCATCCAGACGATCTGCACGCCGTGGAAGATGAACACCGGCGCCCACTCGGAGCTGGCCGCGACCTGCCCGCCGAGCCAGATGGAGCCCAGCAGCAGGGCCACGCCGACCACCGAGATCTCGCCGATGCGGCCCGGGCGGATGTAGCGCATGTACACGCCCATGAGGATCGCGATCGGGATGGTGGCCATCACCGTGAACATGCCCCAGGGGCTTTCCGCCAGGGCTTTCACCACGATCAGCGCGAGTACCGCGAGGATGATGATCATGATCAGGAAGGCGCCGAACAGGGCGATGGTCCCCGCCACCTGCCCCATTTCCTCGCGCACCAGTTCACCCAGCGAGCGCCCGTTGCGGCGGCTGGAGATGAACAGGATCATGAAGTCCTGCACCGCGCCGGCCAGGACCACCCCGGCGATCAGCCAGAGGGTGCCGGGCAGGTAGCCCATCTGCGCGGCGAGCACCGGGCCCACCAGCGGGCCGGCGCCGGCGATGGCGGCGAAGTGGTGACCGAAGAGGATGTGCTTGTTGGTCGGGACGTAGTCCAGGCCGTCGTTGTGGAGCACCGCGGGGGTGGCTCGGTTGGGGTCCAGTTGCATCACCTTGTCGGCGATGAACAGGCTGTAGTAACGGTAGGCGACGAGGTAGATGGCGACCGCCGCTACCACGATCCACAAGGCATTGATGGCTTCGCCGCGGCGAAGGGCCACGACTCCTAAGGCACATGCTCCGACTATCGCCACGATCGCCCAGGCGATGTGACGTAGCAGGCTGTTGTTATTGTTCATGGCGATGCTTCCGACTGTTGAAGGGCGAGAATTCGCAGGAAAAATTCTAGTCCTTTCCGGCGAGTCATTTATACGACCTTAGTCTAGAGCCGTTGCAACGATATTGCCGCCTGAAAAGGGGCGGTGCGGTGTCGCGGCCCGCGCGGCGCAAACCGCTCTGCGCCGAGGATTTGCGCGCGGGCCGGCGGGGCTGGGAGGCTCAGGCGGGCTGCCTGGCGTAGCGCGCCAGGGTGGGGTCGCGCTGCATCACCGCCAGGGTGTTGGCGTAGACCTGTTCGCTGGTGGCGTCCTGGCTGGCGAAGATCTCGCCGAAGTGCTGCCGGGTGACCTGGGCGAAGTGGGCGCGGTCCTGCGCCTGCACGCCGAGCAGGGTGGCGTAGGCGTCCAGCGCGTCGCCATGGCCGCGGGCCATGTCCTCGGCGATGTTGTCGAGCATGCCGTTCATGGCCAGGACCGAGCGGCCGCTGTAGCGAATGCGCACGTTGGAATCGCAGCCGTTGGTGCCGGAGGTGAGGCCGAAGGTGGCGTTGCCCGAGGTGCCGTTGGTGGTGGTGGCCAGCAGGTGCGGCAACAGCCCGCGCTGGCCTTCGAAGAGCAACTGGCCCCAGCCGCAGCCCTTGTCGCTCGCGTCATCGGCCTGGGCCAGCAGGCTCGCCGACGCCAGAACCCCGAGGATAAGCCCCTTTCCCAGAATCTTCTTGTCCATGCTCCGCTCCGCCTTGGTTTGATGGGGAACCGCCCTAGCAGCTTTGGCGAGGCCCGGGCGGCTGTCAAACCGCCGGCCGGCGGAGCGACGGGCGACAGGGGCTTGGCTATAGTGAGGCGAACGCAGAACGGCCGGAGAGCCCGCCCATGAGTGACGATCACGCCGAACGACGGCGCTTCAGCCGCATCGCCTTCGATGCCGGCACCGAAGTCGGCCAGGACGGCCAGCGCTGGAAGGCCGACTTGCACGACATCTCCCTGCAGGGCCTGCTGGTGGCGCGCCCGCCGGGCTGGAACGGCGACCCGGGCAAGCCCTTCGACATCCGCATCTACCTGGGCTTCGACGCCAACATCTACATGGAGGCGGACCTGGCCTGGGAACGCGAGGGCCTGCTGGGCTTCATCTGCCGGCACATCGACCTGGAATCCATCAGCCACCTGCGCCGCCTGGTGGAGCTCAACCTGGGCGATACGACGCTGCTGGAGCGAGAGCTGACGGCGCTGGGGGAGCAGGCGTAGGGTGCACCAGGCAGGTATGGCTTCTCGTAGGAGCGGACCTTGTCCGCGATAGCCGGAACCACTGGTGCGATTCGCGGATGAGATCCGCTCCTACGCCGCCCCACTACACCATTCCCATGTAGGAGCGCGCCCTGCGCGCGAAATCGCGGGCAGGGCCCGCTCCTACAGTTCGCTGGGTAGCACGGCATTCCTCCCCCGTAGGAGCGGACCTTGTCCGCGATAGCCGGAACCACCGGCGCGATTCGCGGATGAGATCCGCTCCTACGCCACCCCACTACACCATTCCCCTGTAGGAGCGCGCCCTGCGCGCGATTTCGCGGGCAGGGCCCGCTCCTACAGGTTGCCGGCAGGTACGGTATTCCTCCCCGTAGGTGCGGACATGGCTTTTCGTAGGAGCGAGCTTGCTCGCGAACAGATTCCGCTGCTGGGCTCATTCGCGAGCCAGAACCAGGCGCCCCCTCGCGCCTACGAAGAGCACCTCGGCGCCGTCTATTCGAACAACGCATCCAGCGCCTGCTCCAGGCGCGTCACCGGGATCACCTGCAACCCCGCCGGGGCCTCCTTGGGGGCGTTGCCCTGGGGCACGATGGCGCGCTTGAAGCCGTGCTTGGCCGCTTCCTTCAGGCGCTCCTGGCCGCTGGGCACCGGGCGCACCTCGCCGGACAGGCCGACCTCGCCGAACACCAGCAACTGGTGGTCCAGCGGGCGGTTGCGCAGGCTGGACATCACCGCTGCCATCAAGGCCAGGTCCGACGCGGTTTCCAGCACCTTCACCCCGCCCACCACGTTGAGGAACACGTCCTGGTCGTAGGTGGGGATGCCGCCGTGGCGGTGCAGCACCGCCAGCAGCATGGCCAGGCGGTTCTGGTCCAGGCCCAGGGTGACGCGCCGCGGGTTGGCCAGGTGGCTGGTGTCCACCAGCGCCTGCACCTCCACCAGCATCGGCCGCGAGCCCTCCCAGGTGGCCATGACCACGCTGCCGGGCACCGACTCCTGGGCGCGGGTGAGGAAGATCGCCGAGGGGTTGGAGACTTCCTTCAGGCCGCGGTCGGTCATGGCGAACACGCCCAGCTCGTTGACCGCGCCGAAGCGGTTCTTCACCGCCCGCAGCAGGCGCAGGCGGCCGTCGGACTCGCCCTCGAAATACAGCACGGTGTCGACCATGTGCTCCAGCACCCGCGGGCCGGCCAGGGCGCCCTCCTTGGTGACGTGGCCGACCAGGAAGATCGCCGTGCCGCTCTGCTTGGCGAAGCGCACCAGCAGCGCGGCGCTCTCGCGCACCTGGGAAACGCCGCCGGGGGCCGATTGCAGCTGCTCGGTGAAGATGGTCTGGATGGAGTCGATCACCATCACCTTGGGCTGCTCGTGGCGAGCGGTGGCGATGATGCTTTCGATGCAGGTCTCGGTCATGACCTTGAGCTTGTCTTCCGGCAAACCCAGGCGCCGCGCGCGCATGGCCACCTGCTGCTGCGACTCTTCGCCGGTGACGTAGAGCGCCGGCATGCGGCTGGCGATGCTGCACAGGGTCTGCAGGAGGATGGTCGACTTGCCGATGCCCGGGTCGCCGCCGATCAGCACCACGGAGCCGTCCACCAGGCCGCCGCCAAGCGCGCGGTCGAGTTCGTTGGAAGCGGTGCTGAAGCGCGGCATCTCCTCGACGCTGACTTCCGCCAGGGTCTTGATGTTGGCCTGCTGCCCGGCCCAGCCGCCGCGCCCGGAACTGCCGGAACCGCCGGTGGGCGTGGTGTCGACGACGGTCTCCACCAAGGTGTTCCAGGCGCCGCAGTCGGCGCACTGCCCGGCCCATTTGGGAAAGGTGGCGCCGCACTCGGTGCAGCCGTACATGCGCTTGGCCTTGGCCATGGGCGGACTCCGTCGGAAACAAAGCCCGCATCATAACGGTTCGCGCCGGGCGCTTCAGCCCGGCGCGGCAATGGCCGACGGGTGCGGCCGGGGAATCAGCCCGCCAGCAGGCGGTACTGGCTCTCCATGTCGTAGCGCAGGCCTTCGCGGCGCATGATCAGCGCGGCCAGGGTGCCATCGGGGCGCTCGATGCCCTCCTCCACCCGGCTGATGCGCTGGTCCAGCAGCTCGTACTGCAGCTTCAGGCGCACCAGGCGCTCCTGCGCCCGGCGCGGGTCGAAGGGGGTCTTGGCCTGTTTGCGGACGGACTTGGCCAGGGGACGCGGCTCTTTACGCATGGCGGATCACCAGCAGTAGAAAAAGTTGTCCGAAGACTACGCCCGACCTCGGCGAGCTCCCTTGATGTCGATCAAGCTCAGCTTGAACGCTGCAGCAGTTCGGCGATCTCGTCCTTCAGGGCGACGCGCTGCAGCTTCAGGTTGTTCAGTGCCAGGTCATCCAGCGGCTCGCGGCCGTCCTCGATGTCGTAGATGCGCCGGTCCAGTTCCTCGTAGGTGCCGGCCAGGCGGGTGAAATGGCTGTTCTCGCCGATGAGCTTGGCGATCTTGGCGCGCTGATCGGGAAACTCACGGGCCAGGGGATGGTGCTCGAGCGGCATGGCGGTCCTCCTTCTGCGTGGGCTGGATGATTTCCTTCAGCCTAGACCACCCCCGAATTTCGCCCAGCGCCGCCGGTCATGCCGGAACTTTTGCGCGGGCAACGGTCCATGGCAGCGCGGGGGTAGTGTTCAACGCGGGCGCGGCCGCTAAACTCCCCCCTGTCCCCTCTTCCCAACAAGGAGTCTTTGCATGAGTCTGCTCAGCGAGTTCAAGGCCTTTGCCGTCAAGGGCAACGTGGTCGACATGGCCGTCGGTATCATCATCGGTGCCGCCTTCGGCAAGATCGTCTCGTCCTTCGTGGGCGATGTGATCATGCCACCGATCGGCCTGCTGATCGGCGGGGTCGACTTCTCCGACCTGGCCATCACCCTCAAGGCCGCCGAGGGCGACGTCCCGGCGGTGGTGCTGGCCTACGGCAAGTTCATCCAGACCTGCCTGGACTTCCTGATCGTGGCCTTCGCCATCTTCATGGGCGTGAAGGCGATCAACCGGCTCAAGCGCGAAGAAGCCGCCGCCCCCGAGGCGCCGCCGGCACCGACGCCCGAGGAAGTGCTGCTGACCGAGATCCGCGACCTGCTGAAGAACCAGCAGAACCGCAGCTGAGCCAGCCCCGCGCGCCGTCAGGCGGCGCGCGGCGGTTGCAGCAGCAGGCGCTCGACGCGCCGCTCCTTCACCTCCAGCACCCGCAGGCGCCAGCCGCGGTGCTCCAGTTCGTCACCCGCCGCCGGCAGGCGGTCCAGCAGGTGCAGCGCCAGGCCACCCAGGGTGCGGCAATCCTCCGGCGCCTGGCCGCGGAAGCCGATGCGCTCGGCCAGCAGCGCCAGGGTGGTGGCGCCGCGCACGCGCCAGCCGTCGCTGCCCTTCTCGATGTCCGGGCCGGCCATCTCGCTGGCGTCCGGCAGTTCCCCGGCGATCGCCTGGAGAATGTCGGTCAGCGTCAGCAGGCCCTCGAAGCCACCGAACTCGTTGACCACGAAGGCCACGTGGGTCGAGGCCTGGCGCATCTGCTCCAGGGCGCCGAGCACGCTGCAGCTGTCCGGCAGGTTCAGCGGCACCCGCAGCAGGGGCTCGATGTCCGGCTGGCGGCCGGCGAGGATGGCCTTGAGCAGTTCCTTCTTGTGCACGTAGCCCAGCGGCTCGTCCACCTGGCCGGCGCGGATCACCAGCAGGCGCGAGAAGGGCGACTCCAGCAGCACCTGGCGGGTCTGCTCGGCGCCGGCGTCGAGGTCGATGCGGTGCACCTCGGTGCGCTCGGTCATCACCGTGCGGATGGAGCGCTCGGCCAGCTCCAGCACGCCACTGATGAGCACCCGCTCGCGGCGGTCGAAGGGCGCGTCGGCCGGCTCCTCGCCCAGCATGTCGGCGATCTCCTCGCCCACCTCGTCGGCCTCCACCTTGCCGCCCAGCAGGCGCAGCACCGCGTAGCGCGTGCGCTCGCGCGGGCCTCGGCGGCCCTGCAGGCTGCGCCGGCGGCGCCAGCGCACCGCCTGGTTGGCCAGCTCGATGAGGATCGAGAAGCCGATGGCGGCGTACAGGTAGCCCTTCGGGATGTGGAAGCCCAGGCCCTCGGCGGTGAGGCTGAAGCCGATCATCATGAGGAAGCCCAGGCACAGCATGATCACCGTCGGGTGGGCGTTGACGAAGCGCGTCAGCGGCTTGCTGGCGACCATCATCAGGAGCATGGAGAAGACCACGGCGATCATCATCACTTCCAGCTGCTCGACCATGCCCACGGCGGTGATCACCGCGTCCAGGGAGAACACCGCGTCGAGCACCACGATCTGCGCCACCACCGGCCAGAACGCGGCGTAGACCCGCGGGCCGCCAGCCTTGTGCACGCGGCCCTCGAGGCGCTCGTGCAGCTCCATGGTGGCCTTGAACAGCAGGAACAGGCCGCCGAACAGCATGATCAGGTCACGCCCGGAGAAGGCCTTGCCGAAGACCTCGAACAGTGGTTCGGTGAGGGTCACCAGCCAGGAGATGCTGGCCAGCAGGCCCAGGCGCATCAGCAGCGCCAGCGACAGGCCGATCAGCCGGGCGCGGTCGCGCAGCTGCGGCGGCAGCTTGTCGGCGAGGATGGCGATGAACACCAGGTTGTCGATGCCCAGCACCAGCTCCAGCAGGATCAGGGTGAGCAGGCCGAGCCAGGCCGTAGGGTCCAGGAGCCACTCCATGGTCAGCTCCCGGGCGCGCGCAGGGGCGCGGCGAGGGTATGGGGGAAGATGCTGGCGAAAAGGTCGTCGGCCGCCGGGGGCGGCTCGCTCGTGTGGCAGTCCATGGGGTTCCAGGGGCTATGAATGGACGGCCATCCTAAGGGCAAAGACGCCCGCCGCTTAAGCGGGCAATCTTTTCCAAATCTTGCCTACCAGTAGTTCTCCACGGCGATCTGCCCGGGCTTGCGCGTCAGCGCCAGGCTCATGCCGCGGGTCTTCAGCACTGCGCGGGTGTCCTCGATCATCTGCGGGTTGCCGCAGAGCATCACCCGCGAATGCTCGGGGGACAGCTCAAGGCCCGCGGCGCGCTCCAGCTCGCCGTTCTCGATCAGGGTGGTGAGGCGCGCGCCCAGGCAGCCGGGCACCTGCTCGCGGGTGACCACCGGGATGAACTGCAGCTTGTGGGCGTGCTCGGCCAGGTAGTCGCGGCGGGCCAGGCCGGCGATCAGCTCGCGGTAGGCCAGCTCCTTTTCCTCGCGGGCGCTGTAGACCAGCTTGATGGTCTCGAAGCGCTCCCACACCTCGAAGTCCTGGAGGATCGACAGGAAGGGCGCAAGCCCGGTGCCGGTGGCCAGCAGCCAGAGGTCGCGGCCGTCGGGGAAGCGGTCGAGGGTGAGGAAGCCGAAGGCCTGGCGGTCGACCAGCAACTGGTCGCCCTCGCGCAGGCGGCTCAGCTCGCTGGTGAACTCGCCGCCCGGGACCACGATGGAGAAGAACTCCAGGTGCTCGTCATGGGGCGCCGAGACCATCGAATAGGCGCGCCAGACGATGCTGCCACTGGGCTTGTACACGCCCAGGCGGGCGAACTGCCCGGCGCGGAAGCGAAAGCCCGCGTCGCGGGTGGTGCGCAGGGTGAACAGGCTGGGAGTCAGCGTCTGCACGTCGAGCAGCGTCTGACGGGTGAACTTCTCTTCGCTGGCGGTCATACTCCGCTCCCGATCCAATCTCTGCCTACAGTTTCTCCCATCGCAACACCGAGAAACACCGTCAGATATCAGGGCCTTTGCCGGAAACCCCGGCCGGCCTGACCTGACGCAACAAAAA
>NZ_QGSL01000091.1:51991-87827 GCF_003176655.1 Pseudomonas sp. RW407
TTCGCGCGCAGGGCGCGCTCCTACAGGGGGATGGCATGGGTGGGGCAGAGAGCGGATCTCATCCGCGAATCGCGCCGATACCTCCGGCTATCGCGGACAAGGTCCGCTCCTACAGGCGCCCCATGCCGCATGGTGGGGTGTAGGAGCGGGCCCTGCCCGCGACTTCGCGCGCAGGGCGCGCTCCTACAGGGGAATGGCGTGGGCGGGGCAGCGTAGGAGCGGATCTCATCCGCGAACCGCGCCGGAATCTCCGGCTATCGCGGACAAGGTGCGCTCCTACAAGGGGCTCACAACCCCCGCTGCAGGTTGCGCAATGCCTGGCGCCGCCGCCAGCTGCGGCCGATCCACCAGCGCCAGTAGGCCTGGGTGGCCAGGTAGCCGAGCAGGCCCACCAGCAGGCCGCAGATGATCGAACCCAGCAGGAACGGCTGCCAGAGCAGCGACAGCTCGCCGCTGATCCATTCCCAGGTGAGGTTCTCCGGCAGGGTGCGGGCCGGCACGCCCATGACCCAGGCGCCCATCTTGTAGGTGCAGTAGAACACCGGCGGCATGGTGATGGGGTTGGTCAGCCAGACCAGGCCCACCGAGATCGGCAGGTTGGCGCGCACCCAGACCGCCAGGGTGGCGGCCAGCAGCATCTGCAGCGGAATGGGCACGAAGGCGGCGAACAGGCCCATGCCCATGGCGCGGGATACCGACCTTCGATTCAGGTGCCAGAGGTTGGGCGAGTGCAACAGGGGCCCGAAGCAGCGCAGGGACTTGTGGTTCCTGATCAGCTCGGGGTCCGGCATGTAGCGCTGGAAAAGTCGGCGCGGCATGGGGAAATCTCTGGCAGACGAACACCGGCCATTATGCCTAGCTGGATGACGGCTTCCGTTCATCAACTATGTCCATGTGTAACCGGCCGTGGTGCACCGGACCCGCTGCCAGGGAGGCAACCCGTGCGTACAGGGATGATGGCGCTGGCCTGCGGCCTGTTGCTGCTACGTTTCCTGCCCCAGTTGCCGCCCCTGGCGGCCTTGCTGCCGTTGGTCGGAATGGCGCTGCTGTGCCTGTATCGGCGCCACCTCGCGGTGGCGCTCTTCCTGCTCGGCTTCGCCTGGGCCTGCCTGTACGCCCACCACGCCTGGGAAGGGCGCCTGGCTCCTGAGCTGGATGGGCGGACGCTGTGGCTGGAAGGGCAGGTCACCGGCCTGCCGGCCGCCGCGGAGGGCATCGTCCGCTTCGAGCTGGAGGACGTCCAGGCCCGCCTGGCCTTGCCCCAGCGCCTGCGCCTGTCCTGGTACGGCGGCCCGCAGTTGCGCGCGGGGGAGCGCTGGCGCCTGGCCGTGACCCTGCGCCGCCCCCACGGCCTGGCCAATGACTTCGGCTTCGACTACGAGGCCTGGCTGGCGGCCGACGGCATAGGCGCCACCGGCAGCGTCAAGGATGGCCAGCGCCTTGCCGAGGCCGCGGGCCCCATGGCCTGGCGCGAGGCCTGGAAGGAACGGCTGCTGGCCGTGGACGCCCGGGGGCGCAACGCCTACCTGGTGGCCCTGGTCCTGGGCGATGGCAGCGGCCTGGGCCGGGCGGACTGGGACATGCTGCAGGACACCGGCACCCTGCACCTGATGGTGATCTCCGGCTCGCACATCTCCCTGCTGGGCGGCCTGCTCTATGCCCTGGTGGCCGGCCTGGCGCGCCTGGGGGCCTGGCCGGCGCGCCTGCCCTGGCTGCCCTGCGCCTGTGCCGCCGCGGTCGCCGGCGCCTGGGGCTATGGCTGGGTCGCCGGGCTGGAGGTGCCGGCGCTGCGGGCCTGCCTGATGCTCAGCATGGTGCTGCTGTGGCGCCTGCGGTTCCGCCGCCAGGGCGTCTGGTGGCCGTTGCTCGGCGCCCTGGTGGTGGTCCTGCTGGTCGATCCGCTGGTCAGCCTGAGCCCCGGCTTCTGGCTGTCCTTCGCAGCGGTGGCGCTGCTCGTCTACGGCTTCGCCGGGCGCCTGGGGCGTTGGCCGATGTGGCTGGCCTGGGGGCGTGCGCAAGGGCTCATGGCCCTGGGGCTGGCCCCGCTGCTGCTGGCCCTGGGCCTGCCGCTGAGCCCGTCCGGCGCCTTGGCGAACCTGCTGGCGGTGCCCTGCATCGAGCTGCTGGTGGTGCCGCTGGCGCTGGCCGGCAGCCTGCTGCTGTGGCTGCCGGTGGCCGGAGAGGGGCTGCTGTGGCTGGCTGGCGCCGTGCTCGACGGCCTGCTCGGCGTGCTCGCGCGCCTGTCGTGGTACTCCCCGGCCTGGCATCCCATGGCGCCGCCGGCCTGGAGCATCCTGCTGGCCCTGGCCGGGACGCTGTTGTGCCTGGCGCCGGCCGGGCTGCCGCTGCGGCCGCTGGGCCTGGCGCTGCTGCTGCCGATGTTCTGGCCGCACTCCAGCGCGCCGGCCCACGGCTACGCCGAGGTGCGCGTACTCGACGTGGGGCAGGGGCTCTCGGTGCTGGTCCGCACCCGCAACCATGCCTGGCTGTACGACGCCGGGCCGCGCCGGGGCGAGTTCGACCTCGGCGAGGTGGCGGTGCTGCCGACCCTGCGTGGCCTGGGTGTCCGGCGCCTGGACGTGCTGTTGCTCAGCCACGCCGACAACGACCACGCCGGCGGCGCCCGCGCCGTGCTGGCAGCCTTGCCGGCGGCGCGGCTGATCAGCGGCGAGCCGCGGCGCCTGCCTGCGCCCCTGGCCGCCGAACCCTGCCGCGGCGAAACCTGGTGGCTGGACGGCGTGCGTTTCTCGACCTGGTACTGGGACCAGGCTGCCGACAGCAACGGCCGCTCCTGCGTGCTGTACATCGAGGCGCGGGGTGAAAGCCTGCTGCTCACCGGCGACCTGCCGGCCGCCGGCGAGGCGGCCTGGCTGGCCAACCATCCCGGGGCCCGGGCCGACTGGCTGCTGGCCGGCCACCACGGCAGCCGCAGCGCTTCCTCGGCGGCCTTCGTGAGGCAACTGGCGCCCCGCGCCGCGCTGGTTTCGCGCTCCCGCCACAATGCCCATGGCCATCCGTCCGAGGAGGTGCTGCAACGCTTCGCCGAACGGGGTGTCAGGGTTCACGATGTGGCGATTGCGGGCGCCCTGCGGCTGCTCCTGGGCCAGCATGGAGAGGTGCGGGGCGCGCGCGAAAACGCCGGATTCTGGAGGGAAAAATGAGAACGGCGACGGTCGGCGGGGCAGGGGCCCTGTGCTAGAGTGTCGCCACTTTTTTTCAGGGGATTCGCCACTGTGTGGGAACTGGTCAAAGCCGGCGGCTGGATGATGCTGCCGATCATTCTGAGCTCCATCGCCGCCACCGCCATCGTCGCCGAACGTCTCTGGACCCTGCGCCGCAGCCGCATCGCCCCGCCGCAACTGCTGGGCCAAGTGTGGCGGCAGATCAAGGACAAGAAGATGAACAGCCAGGCACTCAAGGAGCTCAAGGCGTCTTCCCCGCTGGGTGAAATCCTCGCCGCCGGCCTGGTCAACTCCAAGCACGGCCGCGACATCATGAAGGAGTGCATCGAGGAAGCCGCCGGCCGCGTGATCCACGAGATGGAGCGCTACCTCAACGCCCTCGGCACCATCGCCGCCATGGCCCCGCTGCTCGGTCTGCTGGGCACCGTGTTCGGCATGATCCAGATCTTCAACGCCTTCATGGGCGACGGCATGGCCAACGCCCCGCAACTCGCCGGCGGCATCTCCAAGGCCCTGGTGACCACCGCCTCCGGCCTGATCGTGGCGATCCCCGCGGTGTTCTTCCACCGCTACCTGCTGCGCCGGGTGGACGAGCTGGTGGTGGCCATGGAGCAGGAGGCGATCAAGCTGGTGGAAATGGTCCAGGGTGACCGCGAGGTCGACCTTTCCGAGGATGGCAAAGCGTGAAATTCCGCCGCAGAACCGGCAGCGCCGCCCGCGATGACGTCTTCATCAACCTGGCGTCGCTGATCGACGTGATCTTCGTCCTGCTGCTGTTCTTCGTGGTCACCACCACCTTCAGCCGGCCGACGCAGTTGAAGGTCGAGCTGCCCGAGGCGGTCAGCGGCACCCCGCCGGAAGCCACCGACATCAAGCCGCTGGAACTGGACATCGACGCCGCCGGCCACTACGCGCTGAACGGCCAGAACCTGGTCAACGGCGACATCGCCACCCTGATGGCGGCGATGCAGAAGGAATCCGCCGGCGACAGCAGCCTGCCGGTGGTGATCACCGCCGACGGCAAGGCCACCCACCAGTCGGTGGTCACCGCCATGGACGCCGCCGGCAAGCTCGGCTTCAGCCACCTGCGCATCACCACCGTCGAGGCGCAGCCGGCGGCCAAGCCCTGATGGCGTTTTCCGAGCGCCTGCTGCAGGCCTGGTACCAGGGCCACCCGGCCCTCGGCCTGCTGCGCCCGCTGGAGGCACTCTACCGGCGCATCGCCCTGCGCAAGCGCGCCGACTACCTGGAGGGCCGCCGCCAGGCCTACCGCGCCCCGGTGCCGGTCATCGTCGTCGGCAACATCACCGTCGGCGGCACCGGCAAGACGCCGATGATCCTCTGGCTGATCGAGCGCTGCCGCGCCCGCGGCCTTGCGGTCGGCGTGGTCAGTCGTGGTTATGGCGCCAAGCCGCCGAGCCTGCCCTGGCGGGTGCGCGCCGAACAGAGCGCCGAGCAGGCTGGCGACGAGCCACTGATGATCGTCCAGCGCAGCGGCGTGCCCCTGGTCATCGACCCGGACCGCCCGGCCGCGGTGCGCGCGCTGCTGGCCGAGGAACCGGTGGACCTGATCCTCTGCGACGACGGCCTGCAGCACTACCGCCTGGCCCGCGACCTGGAGCTGGTGCTGATCGACGCCGCCCGCGGCCTGGGCAACCGCCGCTGCCTGCCGGCCGGCCCCCTGCGCGAGCCGGCCGAGCGCCTGGACTCGGTGGACGCGGTGCTCTACAACGGCGCCAGCAGCGAGCCGGCCGGCGCCTTTTCCTTCGTCCTGCGGCCGAGCGCGCTGGTCAACCTGCGCAGCGGCGAGCGCGTCGACCTGACGCACTTCCCGCCGGGCCAGCAGGTCCACGCCCTGGCCGGCATCGGCAACCCCCGGCGTTTCTTCGCGACGCTCGAGGCGCTACACTGGCGGCCTGTTCCGCACGCCTTCCCGGACCACGCGGCCTACAGCGCCGGGCAGCTGCAATTCAGCCCGCCGCTGCCGCTGCTGATGACCGAGAAGGACGCGGTGAAATGCCGGGCCTTCGCCGCCGCCGACTGGTGGTACCTCGCCGTCGACGCGCAGCCATCCCCGGCCTTCGTCGCCTGGTTCGACGCCCGGCTCGAGCGTCTGATCGCGCGCTGACGGGTGGCCCTGCCACCCCTTGCTTTCCAAGGATTCCGCCATGGACCCGAAACTCCTCGACATCCTCGCCTGCCCGCTGTGCAAGGGGCCGCTGAAGCTCACCGACGACAAGTCCGAACTGATCTGCAAGGCCGACGGCCTGGCCTACCCGGTGCGCGACGGCATCCCGGTGATGCTCGAGGGCGAGGCCCGCACCCTGAACGTCGACGAACGCCTGGACAAGTGACCGAGATGAGCCAGGCCTTCACCGTCGTCATCCCGGCCCGTTTCGCCTCCACCCGCCTGCCCGGCAAGCCGCTGCAGGACATCTGCGGCAAGCCCATGGTCCAGCACGTCTGGGAGCAGGCGCGCAAGAGCGGCGCCAACCGCGTGGTGATCGCCACCGACGATGCGCGCATCCTCGAGGCGGCCAACGTCTTCGGCGCCGAGGCGCTGCTGACCCGCGTCGACCACAACTCCGGCACCGACCGCCTGGCCGAGGTGGCCGACGCCCTGGGCCTGGCCGACGACGCCATCGTGGTCAACGTGCAGGGCGACGAGCCGCTGATCCCGCCGGCCATCATCGACCAGGTGGCGGCCAACCTGGCGGCCCACCCGGAAGCCGGCATCGCCACCCTGGCCGAGCCGATCCACGAGCTGGCCGCGCTGTTCAACCCCAACGTGGTGAAGGTGGTGACCGACCTGGACGGCCTGGCCCTGACCTTCAGCCGCGCGCCGCTGCCCTGGGCCCGCGACGCCTTCGCCAAGGCGCCGGACAGCCTGCCGGCGGGCGTTCCGTTCCGCCGCCACATCGGCATCTACGCCTACCGCGCGCGCTTCCTCCGCGATTTCGTCGCCTGGGGCCCGTGCTGGCTGGAGGACAGCGAGTGCCTGGAGCAGCTGCGGGCGCTCTGGCACGGTGTGCGCATCCACGTGGCCGACGCCCTGGAGGCGCCGCAGGCCGGGGTGGACACCGCCGAGGACCTGGAGCGCGTCAGGCGCATCCTGGGGGGCTGATGCGGGTTCTCTTCGTCTGCCTGGGCAACATCTGCCGTTCGCCCACCGCCGAGGGCGTGTTCCGCCACAAGCTGCGCGAGGCCGGGCTGGAGTCGCGGGTGACCGTCGACTCCGCTGGCACCGGCGACTGGCATGTGGGCAAGGCGCCGGACGCCCGTACCCGCGTCGCCGCCATGCGCCGTGGCTACGACCTCTCGGCACTGCGTGCGCGGCAGGTCGGTGCCGGTGATTTCACCGACTTCGACCTGATCCTGGCCATGGACCTGAGCAACCTGGCCCACCTCGAGCGCCTGCGGGGCAACGGCCCCGCCGAACTGGACCTGTTCCTGCGCCGCTACGCCGGCGCGCTGGACGAGGTGCCCGATCCCTATTACGGCGGCGAGGCCGGTTTCGAACAGGTGCTGGACCTGATCGAACTAGCCTGCGACGCCCTGCTGCTGGAAGTGAAGGGGCGCCTGTGAGCCTGGTCCTGCACAAAGACGTATCCCTGAAGGCCTTCAATACCTTCGGCATCGAGGCGCGGGCGCGGCTGTTCGCCGAGGCCCGCGACGACCAGGAAGTGATGCAGGGCCTCGCCCTGGCGGTGGAGCACGACCTGCCGCTGCTGGTGCTCGGCGGCGGCAGCAACCTGCTGCTGACCCGCGATGTCGAGGCCCTGGTGCTGCGCATGGCCAGCCGCGGCGTGCGCATCCTCGAGGACGACGGCGACCAGGTGCGCATCGAGGCCGAGGCCGGCGAGGTCTGGGACGACCTGGTGCGCTGGAGCCTGGAGCAGGGTTTCGCCGGTCTGGAGAACCTCAGCCTGATCCCCGGCACCGTGGGCGCCGCGCCCATGCAGAACATCGGCGCCTACGGCGTGGAGCTGAAGGACGTGTTCGACAGCCTGGTGGCGCTGGACCGCCACAGCGGCGGCCTGCGCGAGTTCCACCTGGACGATTGCGCCTTCGCCTACCGAGAGAGCCTGTTCAAGCGCGAGCCGGGGCGCTGGGTGATCCTGCGCGTGCGCCTGAGGCTCGCGCGCAAGGCCAGCCTGCACCTGGACTACGGCCCGGTGCGCCAGCGCCTGGCGGAGCAGGGTATGGACGCGCCCGGCCCGGCCGACGTGGCACGGGTGATCTGCGCCATCCGCCGCGAGAAGCTGCCCGACCCGGCGGTGCTGGGCAATGCCGGCAGCTTCTTCAAGAACCCCCTGGTCTCCGCTGCGCTGGCCGAGCGCCTGCGTGGCGAATTCCCGGACCTGGTGGCCTATCCCCAGGCCGATGGCCAGGTCAAGCTGGCCGCCGGCTGGCTGATCGACAAGGCCGGCTGGAAGGGCTTCCGCGACGGCGCCGCCGGCGTGCATGCCCAGCAGGCGCTGGTGCTGGTCAACTACGGCGGCGCCAGCGGGGCGCAGATCCAGGCGCTGGCCGAGCGTATCCGCGAGGACATCCGCCAGCGCTTCGGCGTCGAACTGGAGATGGAGCCCAACCTCTACTGAGGTGTGCGGGTTGGGAAAAGGCGCTTGCCGGCAACGGCAAGCGCTTTTTTTTGTCCGTGGTGCTCTTCGTAGGAGCGAGCCATGCCCACCAGTATGGGTGTAGGAGCGGACCTTGTCCGCGATCACCGGACGTTCCGGCGCGATTCGCGGATGAGGTCCTCTCCTACGCCGCCCTACCGCACCATTCCCCTGTAGGAGCGCGCCCTGCGCGCGAAATCGCGGGCAGGGCCCGCTCCTACAGGTGTCGTGAGGCATGGCGTTTCCCGGTAGGAGGCTCTATCCGTCCTACGCAATCCTGGAATCATAAAAAAAGGGGATGCCTAGGCATCCCCTTTTTTCAGCACGCGGGCGATCAGCCGTGGTGCTTTTCCACTTCTTCGCGGTGCTGCTCGGCCTTGTCGGCTTCGACTTGCTCCTCGACGGCCTGGATGGCCTGCTCGCCTTCGGCAGCTTCGGCAGCAGGTGCCTCAACGGCTTCCTGGGCTGCTTCCACGACGCTTTCTTCCGCAGCAGCGACCGGCGCCTCGGCGACGACTTCCACCTCGGCGGCCTGTTCGACGACAGCGGTTTCCACGACGGCCGGAGCGGCAGCGGCAGCTTCCGCGGCTTCACGGGCCAGGCGCTCGGCTTCGCGCTGCAGGCGACGGCGCTCGCGCGGGTCGTTCAGGGCGCGGCCGGTGGCGTTGGCTGCCAGTTGTGCGTCGTCCTGGCTCGCTGCGGCGACAGCGGGCTCGGCCTGGACGGCCGGGGCTTCGACCACCTGGGGTTCGAAGGGGGCGCTTTCGACGACCGGAGCGGCCTCGACCACGGCTTCCGCGGCAGGCTGCTCGGCCGGTTCGACGGCGGCCGGGGCGGATTCGCTCGGCTGCAGGCTGAACTCGACGATCTGCTCGCCGGCGCTTTCCTCGTGGGTCTCGGAGACCACCACGGACTCGGCGCTGGCCTCGACGGCAGCGATCGGCTCGACGGCCTGCTCGCTGGCAGCTTCGACGACCTGCTCGGCTACCGCGGCGGCGCCGGTTGCGACCAGAGCCGGGGCGGACGGCGACTCGCTACCTTCCGGCTGCTCGCCGGCCTCCAGGCCGTCCACGCCGACTTCGCGCTGACGCTCGCGGCGGTTGCTGCGGCGACGCTGGCCACGGGAACGGCGGCGCGGACGCTCGTCATCGCCACCTTCCTGGTCGTCCTGCTCCAGCAGCTCCTCGCTGTTCGGCAGCTCTTCGGCTTCCAGTGCGGCTTCGCGGGCCTGGCGTTCCTCGCGGGGCTGGCGTTCGCCACGTTCGCGACGCTCACCACGCTCTTCGCGCGGCTGGCGTTCCTCGCGGGGCTGACGCTCTTCACCCGGCTGGCGCTCGGTGCGTTCTTCGCGCGGCTGACGCTCCTCGCGGGGCTGGCGCTCGGCGCGTTCTTCACGCGGCTGGCGTTCCTCGCGCGGTTGACGCTCGGCGCGCTCTTCGCGCGGCTGACGCTCCTCGCGGGGCTGACGCTCGGCGCGTTCTTCGCGCGGTTGGCGTTCCTCGCGGGGCTGGCGCTCGGCGCGCTCTTCACGCGGCTGGCGTTCTTCGCGGGGCTGACGCTCGGCGCGTTCTTCGCGCGGTTGGCGCTCCTCGCGGGGCTGGCGTTCGGCGCGTTCTTCACGCGGCTGGCGCTCTTCGCGGGCCGGACGCTCGGCGCGTTCTTCGCGGCGGCGCTCGTTGCGTTCGCCACGCTCTTCGCGGGGCTTGCGCTCGTCGTCGCGACGGCCGCCGTCACGGCGACGGTTCTGCTGGCGGCCGTTGCGGCGCTCGTCCGGGGTCGAACTGCGCTCGCTGGCGGGCTTCTCGGCGCTGACGGCCGGCTTGGCCTCTTCTTCCTTGCCGGCGAACAGGCTCACCAGCGACTTGACCAGGCCCTGGAACAGGCTCGGCTGCGGCATCGGCTTGGTGGCTTCCACCGGCTGCGGCGCGGCGGCCTGCTCGGCCTGCTGCGGGGCGGGGGTCTGCGGGGAAACGGTCTTCACCGCGGCTTCCTGGCGGACCAGGGTGCGGGTGGCGCTGACCGGCTGGACTTCCTCGTGCTCGACCAGGGCCATCTCGTAGCTGGTGTGGCCGACCAGCAGGTCCGGGTTGTCGTCACGCAGGCGCTGCACTTCGAAGTGCGGGGTTTCCAGGTGCTCGTCGGGCAGGATGAAGATGCGCGCGCGGGTGCGCAGCTCGATCTTGGTGATGGCGTTGCGCTTCTCGTTGAGCAGGAAGGCGGCGACCTGGAAGGGCACGCGGGCGCGGACTTCCGCGGTGCGGTCCTTCAGCGCTTCTTCCTCGATCAGGCGCAGGATGGCCAGCGACAGGGATTCCACGTCGCGGATGATGCCCTGGCCGTTGCAACGCGGGCAGACGATGCCGCTGGTCTCGCCGAGGGACGGGCGCAGGCGCTGGCGGGACATCTCCAGCAGGCCGAAGCGCGAGATGCGGCCGACCTGGACGCGTGCACGGTCGGCCTCGAGGGCCTCGCGCACGCGCTCTTCCACGGCGCGCTGGTTCTTCGCCGGGGTCATGTCGATGAAGTCGATGACGATCAGGCCGCCGATGTCACGCAGGCGCAACTGGCGGGCGATTTCCTCGGCCGCTTCCAGGTTGGTCTGCAGGGCGGTTTCCTCGATGTCGCCGCCTTTGGTGGCGCGCGCCGAGTTGATGTCGATGGAGACCAGGGCCTCGGTCGGGTCGATGACGATGGAGCCGCCGGAGGGCAGCTTCACTTCGCGCTGGAAGGCGGTCTCGATCTGGCTTTCGATCTGGAAGCGGTTGAACAGCGGAACGCTGTCCTGGTACAGCTTGACCTTGCTGGCGTACTGCGGCATCACCTGGCGGATGAAGTTCAGGGCTTCTTCCTGGGCGTCGATGCTGTCGATCAGCACTTCGCCGATGTCCTGGCGCAGGTAGTCGCGGATGGCGCGGATGATGACGTTGCTTTCCTGGTAGATCAGGAAGGGCGCGCCGCGCTCGCCGGAGGCTTCCTTGATGGCGCCCCACAGTTGCAGCAGGTAGTCCAGGTCCCACTGCAGCTCTTCGGAGCTGCGCCCAAGGCCCGCGGTGCGGACGATCAGGCCCATGTCGGCGGGGGCGTTGAGGCCGTTCAGGGCTTCGCGCAGTTCGTTGCGCTCTTCACCCTCGATGCGGCGGGAGATGCCACCGGCGCGGGGATTGTTCGGCATCAGCACCAGGTAGCGACCGGCCAGGCTGATGAAGGTGGTCAGGGCTGCGCCCTTGTTGCCGCGTTCTTCCTTCTCGACCTGGACGATGACTTCCTGGCCTTCGCTGAGCACATCCTTGATGTTGATGCGCCCTTCGGGGTTCTTCTTGAAGTACTCGCGGGAAATTTCCTTGAGGGGGAGGAAACCGTGGCGCTCGGCGCCGAAGTCGACGAAGGCGGCTTCCAGGCTGGGTTCGACGCGGGTGATGCGGCCCTTGTAGATGTTGGCCTTCTTCTGTTCGCGCGCGCCGGACTCGATGTCCAGGTCGAACAGACGCTGGCCATCTACCAGCGCTACACGCAACTCTTCGGGTTGAGTTGCGTTGATCAGCATTCTTTTCATGTAGTACCAATGGTTTCCGGGGCCACCGGAAACGGCAATCGGCACCCACGACTCTCACGGTCGGTGCTCAGGCGCGTACTCAGGAATGGCGGACCATTCCCGTGTCCAGCGACGTCCGGCTAGCAACGGGCCGGGTCGCGACTACGTCTCCTGCTTGTCCTGCGAACAAGCAATCAACAGGAGGAGGAATCAACTATCGGAGGCGGACGAAAGAGTGCGTCTGAAACAAGGCTATGCAAGCTACGCGGTCCGACAGTTGTGCATCTCCACCCTGCACGTTTCCTATTGAAGAAGCGGGTGCCGCTCGCAGAATCCGGGAGCGGGTTGGCTTTTCACGGCTACCGAGGCAGCCGTGCGTCATGTCTCAAGGCTCGGGTTCCGAGTCGTTGCGTCGAGGGATTCGCTAATCCGCCACGGCAACGCTTCGCAGGACTGCCTCACGTCCGTTCAATGTGCTTGCAGGCAGCGGGGATGGCGATTTCGCTGACATCCGCGGGCCCGGCCACTTTTGGCGGCCTCCCGAATATAGCAGCAATGATTAAGTGCTTCAATTGAATGAAAAATTGCTATGATGAGCGGATGACGACTCCCACCCCTCCGACTTCCGGCGTCCAGCTGCTTGAAGTCTCGCCGGAATATGCCGGCCAGCGCATCGACAATTTCCTCAGAACCCAGCTCAAAGGCGTACCCAAGACCTTGATCTACCGCATCCTGCGCAAGGGCGAGGTGCGGGTGAACAAGGGGCGGATCAAGCCCGAGTACAAGCTGCAGGCCGGGGACGTGGTACGCGTGCCGCCGCTGCGCCTGGCCGAGCGCGACGAGCCGGCGCCGCTGGCCCAGGGGCTGCTCGAGCGCCTGGAGGCCGCTATCGTCTATGAAGACAAGGCGCTGATCGTGATCAACAAGCCCGCCGGCATCGCCGTGCATGGCGGCAGCGGCCTCAGCTACGGGGTGATCGAGGCCTTCCGCCAGCTGCGCCCGGAGGCCAAGGACCTGGAGCTGGTGCACCGCCTGGATCGCGACACCTCCGGCCTGCTGATGATCGCCAAGAAGCGCAGCATGCTGCGCCATCTGCACGACGCCCTGCGCAACGAGCACGTGGTGGACAAGCGCTACCACGCCCTGGTGCGCGGCAGCTGGCCGGCGGCGAAGAAGCAGATCCGCGCGCCGCTGATGAAGAACAACCTGCGCTCCGGCGAGCGCATGGTGGAGGTCAACGTCGAAGGCAAGGATGCGCTCACCGAGTTCAAGGTGCTGCGCCGCTTCGGCGACTTCGCCACCCTGGTGGAGGCGCGGCCGATCACCGGGCGCACCCACCAGATCCGCGTGCACGCCAAGCATGCCGGGCATTCCATCGCTGGCGACGCCAAGTACGGCGACGACGAGTTCTCCCGCGAGATCCGCGAGCTGGGCGGCAAGCGCCTGTTCCTGCATTCCGCGCAGTTGCGCGTGCCCATGCCCGACGGCTCCACCCTGGAGCTGGACGCCGAGGTGGACGACATGTGGCGCAGCACGCTGGAACGCCTGGATGCCTGATTACGCGCTGCTGGTCTTCGACTGGGACGGCACTTTGGTCGACTCCGTCGGCCGCATCGTCGAGTCGATGCGGGTGGCGGCCGAGCGCTCCGGGCTGCCGCAGCGCAGCGACGAGGCCATAAAAGGCATCATCGGCCTGGGCTTGCCTGAGGCGATCCAGACGCTGTACCCGGAGGTCGACGACGAGGCTGCGCTGACAGTCTTTCGTGGCGACTACGCCGAGCATTATCTGATGCTGGAGGTCGAGCCTTCTCCTTTGTTCCCGGGCGTGGCCGATGCGCTGGAGCATTTCCGCCAGTCCGGCTACCGTCTGGCGGTCGCCACCGGCAAGAGCCGCCGTGGCCTGGACCGGGTGCTGAAGGGGCAGGGCTGGGAAGGTTTCTTCGATATCACCCGCGCCGCCGACGAGTCGGCGAGCAAGCCCGACCCGCGCATGCTGCATGAGATCCTCGCGCATTGCCGGGTCGAGCCGCGGCGTGCGGTGATGGTCGGGGATGCGCCCTTCGACCTGGAGATGGCGCGCCGCGCGGGCATGGACTCGGTGGCGGTGTCCTACGGGGCGCAGCCGCTGTCGGTGTTGCGCGAATACGGCCCGCGCCTGGAGATCGGGCATTTCAACGAATTGCGCGCCTGGCTGGATGGCCGGGCGCAGGACCCACGGATCGAGGTGAGCGAGCATGTCGGATGAGTGGAAGGCCGAGGAGTCCGGCCCGTCGGATGCGAAGAGCTGGAAGCTGCTGGAGAAGGCGGTGCTGGCCGGCGTGCAGGAGCAGCGCCGGGCCCGTCGCTGGGGCATTTTCTTCAAGCTGCTGACCTTCGCCTACCTGTTCCTCGCCCTGGCGCTGTTCACCCCCTTCAGTGGCCTGTCCAAGTCGGCCTCGCGCAGCGGCAGCCATACCGCCCTGATCGAGGTGAAGGGCATGATCGCCGACGACGAGCCGGCCAGCGCCGACAACGTCGTGGGGGCATTGAAGGCGGCCTTCGAGGATGCCGGCACCAAGGGCATCGTCCTGCGCATCAACAGCCCAGGCGGCAGCCCGGTACAGTCCGGCTACATCTATGACGAGATCAAGCGCCAGCGCGGCCTGCATCCGGACGTGAAGGTCTACGCGGTGATCAGCGACCTGGGGGCGTCCGGCGCCTACTACATCGCCAGCGCCGCCGACGAAATCTACGCCGACAAGGCCAGCCTGGTCGGCTCCATCGGCGTTACCGCCGCCACCTTCGGCTTCGTCGGCACCATGGAGAAGCTTGGCGTCGATCGCCGCGTCTACACCTCCGGCGAGCACAAGGCCTTCCTCGATCCCTTCCAGCCGCCCAAGGCCGAAGAGACGCAGTTCTGGCAGGGGGTGCTGGACACCACCCACAAGCAGTTCATCGACAGCGTGAAGAAAGGGCGTGGCGACCGCCTGAAGGACAAGGACCATCCCGAGCTGTTCTCCGGGCTGATCTGGTCCGGCGAGCAGGCGCTGCAACTCGGCCTGATCGATGGCCTGGGCAGCACCAGCTACGTGGCGCGCGACGTCATCAAGGAAAAGGAGATCGTCGACTACACCGTGCAGGAAACGCCGTTCGACCGCTTCGCCAAGAAGCTCGGCACCAGCGTCGCCGAGCGCCTGGCGCTGTGGATGGGCTGGCAGGGGCCGGCGCTGCGCTGAGGTCCCGCTGCTCGAAACGGGCCGCTGCCTTTATATAGGAAGGCAGCGGCTTTTTCGTTCCTGGGCCCTGCGCACGAATCGCGGACAAGGTCCGCTTGCGCGATGCCCGACCGTAGGGCGAATAACCGTTCGCGGTTATCCGCCGATGCCGTTGGCGCGCGGGTTGGCGGCGGATAACGCCGTAGGCGTTATGCGCCCTACGGGTTGTGCCTTGCGCGCGGGTTTCAGGGAACCTGCACCCCTTCGGCCAGCAGCATGTCCACCAGGCGGATCAGCGGCAGGCCGACCAGGCTGGTGCCGTCCTCGCCCTCGGTCGCGCGGAACAGGCTGACGCCCAGGCCCTCGGCCTTGAAGCTGCCGGCGCAGTCGAAGGGGCGCTCGGCCTCCAGGTAGCGGCGGATGCGCGCCTCGTCCAGTTCGCGGAAGTGCACGCGGAAGGGGATGCAGTCCACCTGGCAGCGGCCGCTGGCGCTGTCCAGCAGGGCGAGGCCGGTGAGGAAGCTGACGCTGTTGCCACTGGAAGCCTTCAATTGTTCCACGGCCCGTTCCAGGGTGTGCGGCTTGCCGAGGATCGCCTGGCCCTGGACGGCGGCCTGGTCCGAGCCGATGATCAGGTGCTGGGGAAAGCGCGCCGCCAGCACTCGCGCCTTGGCTTCGGCGAGGCGGCGCACCAGCTGTTCGGCGCTTTCGCCGGCCAGAGGGCTTTCATCTATATCCGGGCTTGCGCATTCGAAGGGCAGGCGCAGGCGTTGCAGCAGTTCGCGGCGGTAGGGCGAGCTTGAGGCGAGAATCAGTGGGCGCATCGGAGGTCTCCTGGGCGAAGTCCGCGATTCTAGCGAAAAGGCTGTCCATACAGCGGTTTATGCCTAATTTCCTTTGACAGGGACGGGGGCATCCCTATAATGGCGCGCTTATGTTGAATGGGCCGATACCACCTCACGTCGATCCGCGCAAACTGGTAGAGCGCGAAGCCACCCTCGAGGGTGTGCTGCCGCTCGCCAGCATGCCGCGGGTTTGCGAACAGCTGACCAGCAGCGATGGCAACGTCCGGGCGAAGTTCTTCTTCCACCGCGACGAGCAGAAGCTGGCGGTCATGCATGTCGAAGTCGACGCGCAGGTGAGCATGGTATGCCAACGCTGCCTCGAGCCGGCGACTTTCCAGGTCACCAGCGAGTCCGACTTCGCCATCCTCTGGGAAGGCCAGTCTGCCGAAGGGCTGCCGAAGGGGTACGATGCGCTGGAAGTGGGGGAGGAACCCCTCGACCTGCCGCCTCTGGTCGAGGACGAGCTGTTGCTCGCCTTGCCCATCGTTCCGGCCCATGACCCTGAGGAATGCCAGCATCCGGCGGGATTTGCAGCAGCGCCCGAGCCGAGCGAGAACGTGGAAGAGCGTCCCAACCCGTTCAGCGTACTGGCGCAGTTGAAGCGTGACCCAAACGTTTAGGAGTTAATCAATCATGGCTGTTCAGCAGAACAAAAAATCCCGTTCCGCTCGTGACATGCGTCGTTCCCACGATGCGCTCGATGCGAACGCTCTGTCCGTGGAAAAGAGCACCGGTGAAGTTCACCTGCGTCACCACGTCTCCCCGGACGGCTTCTATCGCGGCCGCAAGGTCGTAGACAAGGGCTCTGACGAGTAATCCTTGTCCGCACCAATCATCGCGATTGATGCAATGGGTGGGGACTTCGGTCCCCACTGCATTGTTCCGGCCAGCATTTCCTTCCTGGCCGAAAACCCCGCCCTGCAACTGGTCCTCGTCGGCCAGGCCCCCCTCCTCGAAGAACTCTGCGCCCGCGTTTCCGCGGTCGACCGCCCGCGCCTGCACATCCAGCACGCCAGCGAAGTCATCGGCATGGACGAACGCCCGTCCCAGGCCCTGCGCAGCAAGCCCGACTCCTCCATGCGCGTCGCCCTGGAACTGGTCCGCGACGGTGCGGCCCACGCCTGCGTCAGCGCCGGCAACACCGGGGCGCTAATGGCCCTGTCGCGCTACCTGCTCAAGACCCTGCCGGGCATCGACCGGCCGGCCATGGTCACCGCCGTGCCGACCCAGGCCGGGCATTGCCACCTGCTGGACCTGGGGGCGAACGTCGATTGCAGCGCCGAGCACCTCTACCAGTTCGCCGTGATGGGCGCGGTGGCGGCCGAGGCGTTGGGCAAGGCCAACCCGAAGGTGGCGCTGCTCAATGTCGGCACCGAGGAAATCAAGGGCAACCAGCAGGTCAAGCTGGCCTCGACCCTGCTGGAGCAGGCCCGCGGCATCAACTACATCGGCTACATAGAGGGCGACGGCCTGTACCGCGGCCTGGCCGACGTGGTGGTGTGCGACGGCTTCGTCGGCAACATCCTGCTCAAGGCCAGCGAGGGGCTGGCGGCCATGGTGGTCAGCCGCCTGGAGCAACTGTTCGCGTCCAGCCTGTCGGCGAAGGCCATTGGCCTGGTGGCCATGCCGCTGCTGCGCCGCCTGCGCAGCGACCTGACGCCGGCCCGGCACAATGGCGCGAGTTTCCTGGGGCTGCAGGGCATCGTGGTGAAGAGCCACGGCAGCGCGGCCGAGGAGGGCATCCAGAGCGCGCTGCGCCGGGCCCTGGCGGAAATCCGCGAGAACCTGCCGCAGCGGCTCCACGGGCGGCTTGAAAGCCTTCTCTAAGTGGCTGAATAGAAAGGAAATAGAGATTTCTGGCGGTAATGGAAGTATGCTTGCGCACCGCGCTCGCAAGGTCGCCCGGCGAGATGTAATCCCCGCCCTGGCGATGTGACCGCGCGGTCGAGGCCGTCATCCAACTGTCAGTTCCATGCGCCAGGCTGCTGCTGGCGTTACCCTTCGACGAAACAGACACAAGGGACCCGTTGCAATGTCCGCATCCCTCGCATTCGTTTTCCCCGGCCAGGGCTCGCAATCCCTCGGCATGCTGGCCGAGCTGGGCGCGCAGCACGCACTGGTGCGTGACACCTTCGCCGAAGCCTCCTCGGCCCTGGGCTACGACCTCTGGGCGCTGGTGCAGGAAGGCCCGGAAGAGCGCCTGAACCAGACCGACAAGACCCAGCCGGCCATCCTCGCCGCCTCCATCGCCCTGTGGCGCCTGTGGCAGGCCGAGGGCGGCGCCGCGCCGGCCTACGTCGCCGGCCACAGCCTCGGTGAGTACTCGGCCCTGGTCGCCGCCGGCAGCCTGGGCTTCGCCGACGCGGTGAAGCTGGTCGAGCGCCGCGGCCAATTGATGCAGGAAGCGGTGCCCGCCGGGACCGGCGGCATGGCCGCGATCCTCGGCCTGGAAGATGCCGACGTGCTGGCCGCCTGCGCCGAAGCCGCCCAGGGTGACGTGGTCAGCGCGGTGAACTTCAACGCCCCCGGCCAGGTGGTGGTCGCCGGTGCCGCCGCCGCGGTCGAGCGCGCCATCGAGGCCTGCAAGGCCCGCGGCGCCAAGCGCGCCGTGGCGCTGCCGGTCAGCGTGCCGTCGCACTGCGCGCTGATGCGCCCGGCCGCCGAGCGCTTCGCCGAGGCGGTGGAAGCCATCGCCTGGCAGGCCCCGGGCATCGCCCTGGTGCAGAACGTCAGCGCCCAGGTGCCGGCGGACCTCGCCATCCTCAAGCGCGACCTGCTGGCGCAGCTGTACAGCCCGGTGCGCTGGGTCGAGACCGTGCAACTGCTCGCCGCCAAGGGCGTCACCGATCTGGTAGAGTGCGGCCCTGGCAAGGTCCTGGCCGGCCTGAACAAGCGTTGCGCCAAGGGCGTGAACACCCACAATCTGGATTCGGCGGACGCCTTCGCGGCGGCTCGTGCGGCTCTGGCTTGAACAGGAGATAAGAGCATGAGTCTGCAAGGTAAGGTTGCCCTGGTCACCGGCGCGAGCCGTGGCATCGGCCAGGCCATCGCCCTGGAGCTGGGCCGCCTGGGCGCCATCGTCATCGGCACCGCCACCAGCGCTTCTGGCGCCGAGAAGATCGCCGAGTACCTCAAGGCCAATGGCATCGAAGGCGCCGGCCTGGTCCTGGACGTTTCCAGCGACGAATCCGTCGCCTCCACCCTCGAGCACATCCAGCAGCACCTCGGCCAGCCGCTGGTCGTGGTCAACAACGCCGGCATCACCCGCGACAACCTGCTGATGCGGATGAAGGACGACGAGTGGTTCGACGTGGTCAACACCAACCTCAACAGCCTCTACCGTCTGTCGAAAGCCGTGCTGCGCGGCATGACCAAGGCGCGCTGGGGTCGCATCATCAACATCGGTTCGGTGGTCGGCGCCATGGGCAATGCCGGGCAGACCAACTACGCCGCGGCGAAGGCCGGTCTAGAGGGCTTCACCCGCGCCCTGGCGCGCGAAGTGGGCTCCCGTGCCATCACCGTCAACGCAGTGGCCCCGGGCTTCATCGACACCGACATGACCCGTGAACTGCCCGAAGCCCAGCGCGAAGCGCTGCTCGGCCAGATTCCGCTGGGGCGTCTCGGCCAAGCCGAAGAGATCGCCAAGGTGGTAGGATTCCTCGCCTCCGATGGTGCCGCCTATGTGACCGGCGCCACGGTACCGGTGAATGGCGGAATGTACATGAGCTGAATGTGACCTTACTCTTCGCGGATGTGTCATATGCGCTGTCTAAAATCCGTTATATAGATGCAACTGGGTTATAGACAGAACATCGTGGTGGTCGCGAAGGGGTGTCGGCGTTCAGCTTGAAAAGCAGAAAACCCTTTCTATACACTTACCCGCAGCCCAGCTGTACGGATTGTCCATAGGAGTGAAAACAAGGTATGAGCACCATCGAAGAACGCGTCAAGAAGATCGTTGCTGAGCAACTCGGCGTTAAGGAAGAAGAAGTCACCAACAGCGCTTCCTTCGTCGAAGACCTGGGCGCGGACTCCCTTGACACCGTTGAGCTGGTGATGGCTCTGGAAGAGGAATTCGAGACCGAAATCCCCGACGAGCAAGCCGAAAAGATCACCACCGTCCAGGAAGCCATCGACTACATCGTTGCCCACCAGCAATAAGTAGCCGTTTCCGACGGAAGAAGCCGCACGGCCTGCAAAGGCGTGCGGCTTTTCTTTAGCGTAGCGCTGGACAGCCCTGGTCGCGGTCCGGCGCCTATGCCGTGTATTCGCAAAATGAGGAAGTCGTAGTGTCGCGCAGACGCGTCGTCATCACTGGCATGGGTATGCTCTCGCCCCTGGGCGTGGACGTGCCGAGTTCCTGGCAGGGTATCCTGGCCGGCCGCAGCGGTATCGCCCCGATCGAGCACATGGACCTTTCCGCCTTCTCCACCCGCTTCGGCGGTTCGGTGAGGGGGTTCGACGTCGAGCAGTACATGTCCGCCAAGGAAGCCCGCAAACTCGACCTGTTCATCCAGTACGGCCTGGCCGCCAGTTACCAGGCGGTGCGCGATTCCGGTCTGGAAGTCACCGACGCCAACCGCGAGCGCATCGGCGTCGCCATCGGTTCCGGCATCGGCGGCCTGACCAACATCGAGAATACCTGCCGTTCCATGTTCGAGCAGGGGCCGCGGCGCATTTCGCCGTTCTTCGTGCCCGGCTCGGTCATCAATATGGTTTCCGGGTTCCTGTCGATCAACCTCGGTCTGCAGGGCCCCAACTACGCCATCACCACCGCCTGCACCACCGGCACCCACAACATCGGCATGGCCGCGCGCAACATCGCCTACGGCGAGGCTGACGTGATGGTCGCCGGCGGTTCCGAAATGGCCACCTGCGGCCTGGGTATCGGCGGCTTCGGCGCGGCCCGCGCGCTGTCCACCCGCAACGACGAGCCGGCCCGCGCCAGCCGCCCGTGGGACAGGGACCGCGACGGCTTCGTGCTCTCCGACGGCGCCGGCGCCGTGGTGCTGGAAGAGCTGGAGCACGCCCAGGCCCGTGGCGCGCGGATCTACGCCGAGCTGGTCGGCTTCGGCATGAGCGGCGACGCCTTCCACATGACCGCGCCGCCGGAAGATGGCGCGGGCGCCGCCCGTTGCATGAAGAACGCCCTGCGCGACGCCGGCCTGAACCCGGAGCAGGTCGACTACATCAACGCCCACGGCACCTCCACCCCGGCCGGCGACATCGCCGAGATCGCCGCGGTGAAGTCGATCTTCGGCGAGCACGCCTACAAGCTGTCGATGAGCTCGACCAAGTCCATGACCGGCCACCTGCTCGGCGCCGCCGGCGCCGTGGAAGCCATCTTCTGCGTCCTGGCGCTGCGCGACCAGGTGGCGCCGCCGACCATCAACCTGGAGAACCCGGACGAAGGCTGCGACCTCGACCTGGTGGCGAACCAGCTCAAGGAGCGCAGCATCGAGGTGGCGGTGTCCAACTCCTTCGGCTTCGGCGGCACCAACGGTTCCCTGGTGTTCCGCCGGTTCAACGGCTGATGCCCGCCTGGGTCGACGGCCGGCCCGCCGAGGCCCTGTCCGTGCGCGATCGCGGGCTGGCCTACGGCGATGGCCTGTTCGAGACCATCGCCGTGCGTGCCGGCCGGCCGCGCCTGCTGGCGCGGCACCTGGCGCGCCTGGAGGAGGGCACGCGACGCCTGCGCCTGCCGGCGCCGCTGGACCAGGTGGAGCAGGAGCTGCTGGCCTTCGCCGCGCAACTGGGCGAAGGCGTGGCCAAGCTGATGCTGACCCGCGGCGAAGGCCTGCGCGGTTATGCCGCGCCGGCCGACGCCCAGGTGCGGCGCATCCTGATCGGCTCGCCGGCACCGGCCTATCCGGCGGCCAATTTCGACGAGGGCATCGCCCTTTTCCCCTGCGCCACTCGCCTGGCCGAGCAGCCGCTGCTGGCCGGCCTCAAGCACCTCAACCGCCTGGAGCAGGTCCTGGCCCGCAACGAATGGAGCGATCCGGCCTTTGCCGAGGGGCTGATGCGCGACCAGGGCGGAAGGGTGGTCGAGGGCGTCTTCAGCAACCTGTTCCTGGTCCGCGGCGGTGAGCTGCTCACCCCGGCGCTGAGCCGTTGCGGAGTCGCCGGGGTGATGCGCGCCGAGCTGCTGGAGTGGGCGGCGGGGCAGGGCATTGCGACCGTGATTCGGGATGTTGCCTACGACGAACTGTTGCACGCCGAAGAGGTCTTCCTTTGCAACAGCCTCTACGGTATCTGGCCGGTGCGTCGACTCGAAGCCCATGCCTGGCCGGTCGGGGCGATCACCCGTAAACTGCAAGCCCACTTCCGCGAACGCCTGGATTCCTGACCTGTGATGCGCAAATTGCTGGTGCTGCTGGAAAGCGGCCTGCTGCTGGCCGGGCTGTTGCTCGGCCTGGCCGGTTGGGAGCAGCGCCGGGCCCTGCAGCAGCCGCTGCAGCTCACCGAAGAACGCCTGCTGGATGTCCCTTCCGGCGCCACGCCGGGGGCGCTGCTGAGCCGCCTGCAGGACGAGGAAGTGCTGCACGGCGCGTTCTGGCTGCGCCTGTACTGGCGCTTCAACCTGGCCGGGCAGGCCCTGCACAGCGGCGAATACCGGCTCAAGCCGGGGATGCGCGGCGACGACCTGCTGGAACTGTGGCGCGAAGGCGACGTGGTGCAGTACAGCCTGACCCTGGTCGAGGGCTGGACCTTCCACCAGTTCCGCGAACTGCTGGCGCGCCAGCCCAAGCTGGAGGCCACCCTG
Source organism: Pseudomonas sp. RW407 (assembly GCF_003176655.1). Lineage (NCBI taxonomy): Bacteria > Pseudomonadati > Pseudomonadota > Gammaproteobacteria > Pseudomonadales > Pseudomonadaceae > Pseudomonas > Pseudomonas sp. RW407. The sequence goes on from NZ_QGSL01000091.1 coordinate 74,130, forward strand.
GCCGGCCTCGGCGACGAAGAGGTGATGAAGCGCCTGGGCAAGGCCGGCGTCGTGCCCGAGGGGCACTTCTTCCCGGACACCTACCGCTACGTCCGCGGCATGCGCGACATCGACCTGCTCAAGCTGGCCTACCAGCGCATGGAGCGCATCCTCGACCAGGAATGGCAGGCCCGCAGCGGCGACCTGCCCTACAAGGACCCGTACCAGGCGCTGATCATGGCCTCGCTGATCGAGAAGGAAACCGGCGTGCCCCAGGAGCGCCAGCAGATCGCCGGGGTCTTCGTGCGCCGCCTGCAGAAGAACATGCTGCTGCAGACCGACCCGACCGTGATCTACGGCATGGGCGAGCGCTACAACGGCAAGATCAGCCGCGCCGACCTGCGCGAGCCCACCCCCTACAACACCTACCTGATCGCCGGCCTGCCGCCGACGCCGATCGCCATGCCCGGGCGCGAGGCGATCCACGCCGCGCTCAACCCGGCCGATGGCCAGAGCCTGTATTTCGTCGCCCGTGGCGATGGCAGCCACGTGTTTTCCGACAACCTCGACGACCACAACAAGGCGGTGCAGGAGTACCAGCTGAAGCGGCGCGCGGACTACCGGTCCAGCCCCGCCCCGGCTCCCGCGCCGGCGCCGGAAGCGAGCCCCGAGGCGCCGCCGGCGCAGCAGTAGCACAGACAGAAGGAGAGCCGAGTGAGCGGCCTGTTCGTCACCCTGGAAGGCCCCGAAGGCGCGGGCAAGACCACCAACCGTGAGTACCTGGCCGAGCGCCTGCGCGAACGCGGCGTGGAAGTGCAGCTGACCCGCGAGCCCGGCGGCACGCCGCTGGCCGAGCGCATCCGCGACTTGCTGCTGGCCCCCAGTGACGAGCCGATGGCGGTGGATACCGAGCTGCTGCTGATGTTCGCCGCCCGCGCCCAGCACATCGCCCAGGTCATCCGCCCGGCCCTGGCCCGCGGCGCGGTGGTGCTCTGCGACCGCTTCACCGACGCGACCTACGCCTACCAGGGCGGCGGCCGCGGCTTGCCGGAGGCGCGCATTGCCGAACTGGAACGCTTCGTCCAGGGCGACCTGCGCCCGGACCTGACCCTGGTCTTCGACCTGCCGGTGGAAATCGGCCTGGCCCGCGCCGCCGCCCGCGGCCGCCTGGACCGCTTCGAGCAGGAAGGCCGCGACTTCTTCGAGGCGGTGCGCCAGACATACCTGCGCCGCGCCGCCGCCGAGCCGCAGCGCTACCAGGTGCTCGACGCCGCGCAGCCGCTGGAGCGCGTGCAGGCCGATATCGCGAGCCTGCTGCCGAACCTGCTGGAGCGCCTGCATGGCTGAAATCTACCCCTGGCAGGCCACGCTCTGGCAGCAACTCAGCGGCCGCCCGCGGCATGCCCACGCCTACCTGCTGCACGGCCCGGCCGGCATCGGCAAGCGCGCCCTGGCCGACAACCTGGTGGCCCTGCTGCTCTGCCAGCACCCGGCCAACGGTCGCGCCTGCGGCCAGTGCAAGGGCTGCCAATTGCTCGCCGCCGGCACCCATCCGGACTTCTTCCTGCTCGAGCCCGAGGAGCCGGAGAAGCCGATCCGCGTCGACCAGGTCCGCGAGCTGGTGGCCTTCGTGGTGCAGACCGCGCAACTGGGCGGGCGCAAGGTGGTGCTGCTGGAGCCGGCCGAGGCGATGAACCTCAACTCCGCCAATGCCCTGCTCAAGAGCCTGGAGGAGCCCTCCGGCGACACCGTGCTGATCCTCATCAGCCACCAGCCCAGCCGCCTGCTGCCGACCATCAAGAGCCGCTGCGTGCAGCAGGCCTGCCCGCTGCCGAGCGCCGGGCAGAGCCGCGCCTTCCTCGCCGCCGCACTGCCGGACGAGACGCCGGAGGCCATCGACGAGCTGCTGGTGCTGGCCGGCGGTTCGCCGCTGACCGCGCTGCGCCTGCACGGCCAGGGCGTGCGCGAGCAGCGCGCGCTGGTGGTGGAGGGGGTGAAGAAGCTGCTCAAGCAGCAGATCGCCCCCGGCCAGTTGGCCGAGAGCTGGAACGCCGTGCCGCTGCCGCTGCTGTTCGACTGGTTCTGCGACTGGGCGCTGGGCATCCTGCGCTACCAGCTGACCCGCGACGAGGCGGGCCTGGGCCTGGCGGACATGCGCAAGGTGCTGCAGTACCTGGCGGAGAAATCCACCCAGCCCAAGGTCATGGCGATCCAGGACTGGCTGCTGGAGCACCGGCAGAAAGTCCTGAACAAGGCCAACCTCAACCGTGCCCTGCTTCTCGAAGCCTTGCTGGCGCAGTGGGCAAGCCTGCCGGGAGCGGGCTAGAATCGGGCCAATCGGATCATCGCTAGGACAGCCGCATGAGCTTGCCACCGAACCTGGGACCGCGTAACGGTATCCTGTCCCTGACCATCAAGGACAAGTCCGTACTCTATGCCGCCTACATGCCGTTCATTCGCAACGGCGGGCTGTTCATCCCGACCAACAAGACCTACAAGCTGGGCGACGAGGTCTTCATGCTGCTCAACCTGATGGACGAGCCGGAGAAGATCCCGGTGGCCGGCAAGGTGGTCTGGATCACCCCCAAGGGCGCCCAGGGCAACCGCGCCGCGGGTATCGGCGTGCAGTTCAACGACGGCGACAACACCGCGCGCAACAAGATCGAGACCTACCTGGCCGGGGCGCTGAAGTCCGACAGGCCGACCCACACCATGTAATCCGCGGCAGACGTACCGTCGAACGCAGGAGGCGCCCGAAGGGGCGCTTCGTCATTTCCGGAGTAGCCTTTCCATGCTCGTCGATTCCCATTGCCACCTCGACCGCCTCGACCTGGCCGCCCACGGCGGCTCGCTCGACGCCGCCCTGGACGCCGCACGCGCCCGGGGTGTCGGGCAGTTCCTGTGCATCGGCGTCAGCGCCGACAACGCCCGGGCGGTCAAGGACCTGGCCGAGCGCTACGCCGACGTGCACTGCTCGGTGGGCGTCCACCCGCTGGACCTGGAACCCGGCGCCGCCCCGGCCCTGGACTGGCTGCTGGCCGAACTGAACCACCCGCGGGTGGTGGCCATCGGCGAGACCGGCCTGGACTACCACTACGAACCCGAGGCCGCCGAACTGCAGCAGGAAGCCTTCCGCCTGCACCTGGAGGCGGCGAAGCTCACCGGCAAGCCGGTCATCGTCCACACCCGCGAAGCCCGCGCCGACACCCTGGCGCTGCTGCGCGAGGCGGCGCTGCCCCAGGCCGGCGTGCTGCACTGCTTCACCGAAGACTGGGAAATGGCCAGGGCGGCCCTGGACATCGGCTTCTACATCTCGCTGTCGGGCATAGTCACCTTCCGCAACGCCGAGGCACTGCGCGAAGTGGCCCGCCAGGTGCCGGCCGACCGCCTGCTGGTGGAAACCGACTCGCCGTACCTCGCGCCGGTGCCGCACCGCGGCAAGCCGAACCTGCCGGAGTACGTGCGCGAGGTCGCCGAGTACCTGGCGGTGCTGCGCGGGGTGAGCTTCGAGACCCTGGCGGAGCAGACCACCGCCAATTTCAAGCGGCTGTTCCCGCTGGCGGCGTGATGCCTGTTTGATGGTTCGCGGATGGAGTCCGCTCCTACAATCGTGCTTCCTGGAGCCGTAGGAGCGGACTCTGTCCGCGATTCGGCGGATAACGCCGTAGGCGTTATGCGCCCTACGTGGGAACCCAGGAGCTTCGCGGTTTCGCATCACGCCGAACGGTCCCCTCTCCCGCTTGCGGGGGAGGGTTAGGGAGGGGGAACCGAGTTAGGGTTCGCGAGCAAGCTCGCTCCTACGAAGAGCAAAAGCGCTTTTGCTCTGGCGTTTGGGACTTCCAGAGAAACAACCGAGCGCACCGGAACGCCCCTTCAGAAGGCCGAGCGAAACCGGCGCTCAGGAGGTCATGCGACATGGATGTCGCGAGAGCCCCGATCAGCACAGGGACGTGCTGTCGGGGCGGGCCTCCGTGGCGGGGGAGTTCGCGAGGGTAGCCCGGCTCCATCGGGCCCGTATGTCGGGGCAAGCCTTTTTGGTTACTTTTGTGGCGTTTGACAAAAGTGACTCGCCCGAGGGGGCGAAACAAGAGACATCAAGGCACTCGAAGCGGCGCGCTACACCAAGCCCCCAAGCCAATTGGGTTCCCGCAGGCAAAGAAAAACCCGGCCTAGGCCGGGTTTTTCCTGGAACTCAGACCAATTACTGCTGCTTGGCCTGGGCTTCCACTTCGGCTTCTACGCGACGGTTGACCGCGCGGCCTTCAGCGGTGGCGTTGTCGGCAACCGGACGGCTCTCGCCGTAGCCAACTGCGTTCACGCGGCCGCCTTCCACACCGTACTCGTTGACCAGTACGTCACGAACGGCGTTGGCACGACGCTCGGACAGTTTCTGGTTGTAGGCGTCGGTGCCGACGGAGTCGGTGTGGCCTTCAACGGTGGTGCTGGTGGACGGGTACTGCTTCATGAAGTCAGCCAGGTTCTTGATGTCAGCGTAGCTGTTCTCTTTGACCTTGGACTTGTCGAAGTCGAATTTCACGTCCAGCTGGACGCGGACGACTTCGGCGACGGCCGGGCAGCCGTTGGCGTCAACGGTGACGTTGGCCGGGGTGTTCGGGCACTTGTCGACGTTGTCGCAGACGCCGTCGTGGTCTTCGTCGGAGCAGACTTCGGCAACCGGCTCCGGAGCCGGGGCGGCCTTGCCACCACCGAAGTTCATGCCGACGCCGACGCCAGCCATCCACTCGCCCTGGTGGCCGTTGTCACGCTTCTCCAGGCCGTACTGGCCGTCGAGGCTGGCCTTGGCGAAGAAGTTCTCGGTGAAGTAGTACTTCAGGCCGGCGCCGATGTTGGCCATGGTCAGGTTCTGACGGCTGCCGTTGGCGCTGTTGACGTTGGTCAGGCTCTGGTGGCCCAGGCCGGCGGACACGTACGGACGCAGGCCAACACCCGGGGTGCCGAAGTGGTAGATGGCGTCCAGGGAGGCCAGGTTGCCATGGACCTTCTTGTTGCCGGACTCGTAGGTGCCACGAATGTCGTGGTACTCACCGTAGGACAGAGCCAGCTCGACGTCGTCGGTCAGGAAGTAGCCGACGGAACCGCCGTACAGGTCGCCATTCTTCATGTTGCGGGTGCTGTCAGTGAAGTAGCGCTTGCCGAAGGCTTCGGCTTCTACAGCGCCTTGGCCTTGAGCGAAAGCATTCACGGCGGAAGCGGCGATCATGGAGCCGATCACGACGCCCAGGGTGTTCTTCAGTTTCATCCGTTAAATCCCCATCTTGGTGGTCAGTAAGCCGATGACTGCCCACAAAAGGCAGGCCATACAACTTGCGGGCAAGTTTATCAGAACTTGCGAATTAGAGAGACAACATTTGCCCAACTATGTTTCGGATATTCCCGAAAACTTTTCACGGAGCCGATCGAGTGCCCGCTTGTATCGCATCTTGGTCGCACTCAGGCCCATGTGCATGATGTCGGCGATCTCCTGGAATTCCAGCTCTGCGACAAATCGTAGCACCAGGATTTCCCGATCAATGGGGTTGACATATACCAGCCATCGGTCCAGGCCACCCCGCTCCTCGACCTTCGGCGCCTTCTCCTCGGAGGCCTCCTCGATCGGGTCCAGACTCAGCGCATCGAGCAGGCGGCGCTTTCGTCTTTCCTTGCGATATTGGGTAATGCACTCGTTGTAAGTGATGCTATACAACCAAGTTTTGAACTTCGATTTGCCCTCGAAGTTCTTCAGGCCATACAGCACCTTCAGCATCACTTCCTGGCACACGTCATCGGCGTCCCGATCGTTGCCCAGATAGCGCGCGCAGACGTTGAACAGCGTGCGCTGGTATCGGCGCATCAGCTCCTCGTACGCCCGGGTGACGTGGAACAGCTCGTCATGGGCGCGCTCCACCAGCTCCTCGTCGGTCAGCTGGCGCGGGTCGTAGCGCTGGGACAATGGTTGCGGCTTGTTCAAGTCGGGTCGGGCCAGGTCATGTCGGCCGCCGACGCGGCTTTCGCGAAGCGGCGTCGGCGTTGCACGGGATCATCTCAGCGGCTGGTCACACGGCGCTCGAGGAGCACGCGGTTGGCAATGGACACCAACTCGCCCTCATCAGTCATCAGAATAGTCTTGATGGTGCCGATTTCTTCGATGATGCCTTCGACATCGTCCACTTTCACCTCTTGCCCGACCTGGTACAGCTCGCGCACGTAGATGCCGGCGATGATCTGCCCGGCGATCTCCCGGCTGCCCAGGCCCAGGGCCAGGGCGGCGGCGAGGCCGACGGTGATCAGCACGATGGCGATGATGTAGTTGAGCAGGTCGGTCTTGACCTCGAGCTGGCCGATGGCCACCGAGATGCTGATGATGATCACCAGCCACTGGGCCACGCGGCCCAGGCCGCCGGCGTATTCCAGGCCGACGCCTTCGGCGGCGCCGCGCACCACGCTGTTGAGCAGTTGCGCCAGGAGCACGCCGACGATCAGCACCAGGGCCGCGCCGAACACCTTGGGCAGGTACAGGGCGAGCACGTCGAGGGTGGCGGAGACGCGCTGCAGGCCGAGGGACTCGGCGGCGGACACCAGGAACACCAGCAGCACGAACCAGTAGACGATCTTGCCCACCAGGGTCGAGACCGGCACCTGGATGCCGACGCGGGCCATCAGCTTGGTCAGGCCGGTGCCGCCCATCAGGCGGTCCAGGCCGAGCTTGGCCAGCAGCTTGGACAGCAGGGTGTCGAGCAGCTTGGCCACGACGAAGCCCAGCAGTACCACCACCAGGGCGCCGAGCAGGTTCGGGATGAACCCGGCGAGCTTGCCCCACAGGGTGTTCATGGCGGTGAGCAGGCTTTGCGTCCAGATATCGAATTGCATCTTCAGTCGGCCTTGTCAGCGGAAGGGGTGGAATTCTGCGTGCGCCGGGACACCGGCGCAAGGTGGGCGGCACCGCGGCTCACGCCCAGGCTCAGGGCTTCCAGCCAGTGGCCCATGAGGCTGAACAGATCGCCGGCGCCGACCTGGCGGTTGGCGGTCTTCAGCACGCGACCCAGGCGCGCGTCGTCCTCCGGCGCCTGGGCCGGCATGCGCAGCAGGTTGCGCAGGGATTCTTCGAACGGGTCGTGCATGCACAGCTCTCCTTCGTGTGCTGCCTTGACGCGGCACAGGCACCGGAAGTCACATCACAGCCAGCGCAGGCGGCGGAAGACCCACCACTGGAAACCGGCCACCCCGACCAGCAGCACGCAGGCGATGGGAAAGCCGTAGGGCGCGCTGGAACCGGGAATACCGCCGACATTGATGCCCAGCAGCCCGGTGATGAAACTCATGGGCAGGAAAAAGCCGGTGATGATACCAAGAATGTACATGGTCTTGTTCATCCGCTCGGTGATCCGCCGGTGCTCGGCCTCCTGGATCAGCGAGATGCGCTCGCGCACCAGCTCCAGTTCTTCGAGGTTGCGCGTCAGGCGGTTGTACAGCTCGTTCCAGTAGTCGGCATCGTCGGCCAGCGTCCAGGACAGCTTGATCCGCGTCAGTTGCGCGTAGATGTCACGCTGCGGCGCCAGGTAGCGCCGCAGGCCCGCGGAGCGCCGGCGCAGGGCGCGCAGCTCGGCCTGGTCGGGCACGTTGCGCTCATCTTCCTCGATGGCCTCCTCCATGGCGTCGAGTTCGTCGGCCAGGCCGCCGATCAGGGTATCGATGCGGTCGGTGAGGTAGTGCGCCAGGCTCAGCACCAGTTCCGAGGCGTTCTTCGGGCCGCGCCCGGCGGCCAGGTCGGTGCGCAGGTCGGCCACCGCCTTGAGCGGGCGCAGGCGCAGGGAGATCACCCGCTGCTTCTCGGCGAACACCCGCAGCGAGACCATGTCCTCGGGCACCGCGCCGGGGTTGAGGTTGACGCCGCGCAGGAACAGCAGCAGGCGTTCGGCGCCCAGGTCCAGCAGGCGCGGGCGGGTCGCCTCCTCCAGCAGCAGGTCGCAGGTGAACTCGTTCAAACCGCTGGATTCGCGCAGCCAGGACTGCGCCTCGGGGACGCCGCGGTCCCAGTGCACCCAGAGGCTTTCCTCGGGCTTGAGGTCGATCAGGTGCAGCTCCGCGCGGCTGATCTGCCGGCCACCGCCGCGGCCATCGAGGACGTAGCCATAGATGAGCCCGCGCTCGGTTCCGCTTTCGTATTGCTGCATTACGTGTTCCATGAGGTGCCAGGCGCCGCCGGCAGGTGCGACCATTGACCGGCGAAGGCGCCCGGCGTTCAGCTCACTCGGGCATTTTCAGGGCCTGGGGGGAGACGATGATGCCGTTGTTGTCGGCATAGACGAACTCGCCCGGGCGGAAGGTGATGCCGCCGAAGGTCACGGCCACGTTGAGGTCGCCGATGCCGCGCTTGTCGGTCTTCATCGGGTGGCTGGCCAGGGCCTGCACGCCCAGGTCGGTCTGCGCGATCACGTCGACGTCGCGGATGCAGCCGTAGACCACGATGCCTTCCCAACCGTTCTTCGCCGCCTTCTCGGCCAGCATGTCGCCCAGCAGCGCGCGGCGCAGGGAACCGCCGCCGTCGACCACCAGCACCTTGCCCTTGCCGTCCTTGTCGACCTGGTCCTTGACCAGGGAGTTGTCCTCGAAGCACTTGATGGTGACGATTTCGCCGCCGAAGGAGTCGCGACCGCCGAAGTTGCTGAACATGGGCTCGACGACCTGGACCAGGTCGGGGTAGGCGTCGCACAGATCAGGGGTGACGTATTGCATGGAGAGACTCCTTGGAGTGTCGGGATGAACGGGCAGCGGACCGGCAAAGCGGCGATGACGCCCGGAATGACCGGAACCTGGCTTGGCGCCACAGTCTAGCGACTGTCACGCCATCCGCCTACGCCCGCCGCCCTGCCCCGCGGCTTTGCGGCCGCCAGGCACACAAGGTAGGAGCGCGCCCTGCGCGCGAAATCGCGGGCAGGGCCCGCTCCTACAGGTTGCCGGGAAACACGGTATTGCTCCCCCGGAGCGGACCTTGTCCGCGATAGCCGGAGGTTCCGGCGCGATTCGCGGATGAGATCCGCTCCTACGCCACCCCACCCACGCCATTTCCCTGTAGGAGCGGACTCCGTCCGCGATTGGATTCACCGGCCACGCCGGACGCCCCGGCGGCACGGCCAACGGCCCCACCCACGCCATCCCGTAGGGCGCATAACGCCTACGGCGTTATCCGCCGTTTTCGCCGGGCACCGATTACTCGCCCTACGCCGCCCCACCCGCGCCATTCGCCTGCCGGGGCAGCGCCTGGTGTTGCAGCCAGTGCAGGACCTGCGGCCAGACCTCGCGCTGTGCAGCCTTGCTCACCAGCATCTCGACGTGCCCGAAGTTTTCCGAAAAGCCCTGCCGGCGCCCCAAACAGAGGTATTCGCGGACCTCGGAGCCGAACTGCTCGAACAGCTTGCGGCAGGCCCAGGGCGGGTCCTGGCGGTCGCCCTCGGCGCTGACCGCCAGCAGCGGCGCCCGCACCTCGGCCAGGCCGGCCCACCAGTCGTTGCCGCGCTCGCCGAAGCGGCCGAACAGGCCGTACCAGCGCAGGGCCTCCAGGGCCAGGCCGATGGGCTCGTCCTCCGGGCCGCGGCGCAGGCGCGGGCCGGGGATCACGCCCATGCGCTTGAGCAGGAAGCGCCCGCTCCAGGCCACCGGCGGCAGCTTCAGTGCCCAGTAGTCGCGGCTGACCTGGCTGCCGAACAGCGCCACGCTGGCTACCTGCTGCGGCGCCAGGTAGCCGCCGCCCAGCGCCGCAGCCAGGCTGGTGCCGCCCAGGGAATGGCCGATCCAGTGCGGCGCCTGGCCGCTCTGCTCGACGACGAAGGCGGCGATGGCCGGCAGGTCGAAGCGCGCGTAGGCGGCGACGCTGTTGCGCGAATAGTCGAGGTTGCGCGGCGACAGGCCGTGGCCGCGCATCTCCGGTATCCATACGTCGAAGCCGGCGCGCGCCAGGTAGGGCCCGAGGCCGATGGCCCTGGGCGAGTACCAGAAGCGCCGGTTGGAGAAGCTGCCGTGCACCAGGATCACCGGCACGCCGCGCTGCTCGCGGTCCGGCAGGCCCAGGCGGGTCAGCGCCAGCTCGACGCTGGGGTCGGGGCTGTTGTTGGGTTTCAGGCGGTAGACGTCCTCGGTGAGGTCGCCACGCAGTTCGGCGCTGACGAGCGCCACGGGGAATAGTCGGCTACTGCTGTGCATATCGTTGAATGAGCTGGCACGAAAAAGGGCGGGTGCAAGCACCCGCCCTTCCTGAACCCGGAGGTCCGGTTGGCGTCAGGCCTGGCCTTCGGCCAGGAAGAACCAGGTGTCGAGCACCGAGTCGGGGTTCAGCGACACGCTCTCGATGCCCTGCTCCATCAGCCACTTGGCCAGGTCCGGGTGGTCCGAGGGGCCCTGGCCGCAGATGCCGATGTACTTGCCGGCCTTGTTGCACGCGGCGATGGCGTTGGCCAGGAGCTTCTTGACCGCCGGGTTACGCTCGTCGAACAGGTGCGCGACGATGCCGGAGTCGCGGTCCAGGCCCAGGGTCAGCTGGGTCAGGTCGTTGGAACCGATGGAGAAGCCGTCGAAGAACTCGAGGAACTCGTCGGCCAGCAGGGCGTTGGACGGCAGCTCGCACATCATGATGACCTTGAGGCCGTTCTCGCCGCGCTTCAGGCCGTTGGTGGCGAGCAGCTCGACCACCTGGGAGGCCTCGCCGAGGGTACGCACGAAGGGCACCATCAGCTCGACGTTGGTCAGGCCCATCTCGTTGCGGACCTTCTTCATCGCCCGGCATTCCAGCTCGAAGCAGTCGCGGAAGGATTCGCTGATGTAGCGCGAGGCGCCGCGGAAGCCGAGCATCGGGTTCTCTTCTTCCGGCTCGTAGAGCTTGCCGCCGATCAGGTTGGCGTATTCGTTGGACTTGAAGTCCGACAGGCGCACGATGACCTTCTTCGGCCAGAAGGCCGCGGCCAGGGTGCTGACGCCCTCGACCAGCTTCTCGACGTAGAAGCCGACCGGGTCGTCGTAGCCGGCGATGCGCTTCTCGACGCTGTCCTTGATGTCCGCCGGCAGGCTGGCGAAGTTCAGCAGCGCCTTGGGGTGCACGCCGATCATGCGGTTGATGATGAATTCCAGGCGGGCCAGGCCCACGCCCTCGTTGGGCAGCTGGGCGAAGTCGAAGGCGCGGTCCGGGTTGCCGACGTTCATCATGATCTTGAACGGCAGCTCGGGCATGGCGTCCACCGAGTTCTGGCGCACGTCGAAGCCCAGCTCGCCTTCGTAGATCAGGCCGGTATCGCCTTCGGCGCAGGACACGGTGACGCGCTGGCCGTCCTTCAGCACGGAAGTGGCGTTGCCGCAGCCGACCACCGCCGGGATGCCCAGCTCACGGGCGATGATCGCCGCGTGGCAGGTACGCCCGCCGCGGTTGGTGACGATGGCGCTGGCGCGCTTCATCACCGGCTCCCAGTCCGGGTCGGTCATGTCGGAGACGAGCACGTCGCCCGGCTGCACCTTGTCCATCTCGGAAACGTCGTGGATCACCTTGACCGGGCCGGCGCCGATGCGCTGGCCGATGGCACGGCCTTCGACCAGGACCTTGCCCTTCTCTTTCAGCAGGTAGCGTTCCATGACGTTGGCGCTGGAACGGCTCTTCACGGTTTCCGGACGGGCCTGGACGATGTACAGCTTGCCGTCGTCGCCGTCCTTCGCCCACTCGATGTCCATCGGGCGCTGGTAGTGCTTCTCGATGATCAGCGCCTGCTTGGCCAGCTCGGTGACCTCGGCGTCGCTCAGGGCGAAGCGCGCGCGGTCGGCCTTCTCCACGTCGACCACCTTGACCGACTTGCCGGCCTTGGCTTCGTCGCCGTAGATCATCTTGATCGCCTTGCTGCCCAGGTTGCGGCGCAGGATCGCCGGGCGGCCGGCTTCCAGGGTGGGCTTGTGCACGTAGAACTCGTCGGGGTTCACCGCGCCCTGCACCACGGTCTCGCCGAGGCCGTAGGCGCCGGTGATGAACACCACGTCACGGAAGCCGGACTCGGTGTCCAGGGTGAACATCACCCCGGCGGTGCCGGTTTCCGAGCGGACCATGCGCTGCACGCCGGCGGACAGGGCGACCAGCTTGTGGTCGAAGCCCTGGTGCACGCGGTAGGCGATGGCGCGGTCGTTGAACAGGGAGGCGAAGACTTCCTTGGCCGCGCGGATCACGTTGTCCACGCCGCGGATGTTCAGGAAGGTCTCCTGCTGGCCGGCGAAGGAGGCGTCCGGCAGGTCTTCGGCGGTGGCCGAGGAACGCACGGCGACGGCCATGTTGGCGTTGCCGCCGGCCATCTCGGCGAAGGCCTTGCGGATGTCGGCGTCCAGCTGGGCGGGGAACTCGGCGTCCATCACCCACTGGCGGATCTGCGCGCCGGTCTTGGCCAGGGCGTTGACGTCGTCGACGTCGAGGGCGTCCAGGGCGGCGTGAATGCGGTCGTTCAGGCCACTCTGCTCGAGGAAGTCACGGTAGGCCTGGGCGGTGGTGGCGAAGCCACCGGGCACGGAAACCCCAGCACCGGCGAGGTTGCTGATCATTTCGCCCAGGGATGCGTTCTTGCCCCCCACATGTTCGACATCATGGACGCCGAGCTTATCGAGGGAAACTACGTACTCTACCAAGGTGATCTCTCCACTGAATGTTGGAAAAGCTCAAACGGGCCACCGCAGCGCTGCCCCTATTCTGGCCGACGCCAGAAAAATAAGTGACAATGCCCCGGCAGGAGGCCTTGCAAAAGCGCGGCCTATCATACTCAGGATTCTTTCCTACATTAAGGCCCGCAGCGCAATGAAACGTACGGCTTTCTTCATTTCCGACGGAACCGGCATCACCGCCGAAACCCTCGGCCAGAGTCTCCTTGCGCAGTTCGAGAACATCCATTTCCACAAACTGACGCGGCCGTACATCGACACCGAAGAAAAAGCGCGCGTAATGGTACAGCAAATCAACGCGGCTGCGCAGGCGGACGGTGCCCGCCCGATCATCTTCGACACCATCGTCAACCGTGAGATCCGGGCGGTCCTGGCCCAGTCGAACGGCTTCATGATCGACATCTTCTCGACCTTTTTGTCCCCGCTGGAGCAGGAATTATCCGCGGACTCCTCGTATTCCGTCGGAAAATCCCACAGCATCGGCCACAATCCGCACTACATGGAGCGGATCGACGCGGTGAACTTCGCCCTCGACAACGACGACGGCGCCCGCACCCACTACTACGACAAGGCCGACCTGATCCTGGTCGGCGTGTCGCGCTGCGGCAAGACGCCCACCTGCCTCTATATGGCAATGCAATATGGCATTCGTGCGGCGAACTACCCGCTGACCGAGGAGGACATGGAGCGCCTGCAGCTGCCCAACGCCCTCAAGCCCTACAAGGGCAAGCTGTTCGGCCTGACCATCGACCCCGACCGGCTCACCGCCATCCGCAACGAGCGCAAGCCCAACAGCCGCTACGCCAGCTTCGCCCAGTGCGAGTTCGAGGTGCGCGAGGTGGAGAACCTGTTCCGCCGCGAGAACATCGCCTACATCAACTCCACCCATTTCTCGGTGGAGGAGATCGCCGCCAAGATCATGGTGGAGAAAGGCGTCGAGCGCCGCCTGAAGTAGCCCCGCCCGGCCCTGTGACACGGCTCACGCTGCCGCCCGCCGGGGCCCGGCGGGTGTCGTCACACGGGACCTGCGTGCTAGAATCGCGCCCC
>NZ_QGSL01000091.1:87837-120685 GCF_003176655.1 Pseudomonas sp. RW407
TAATATGTCGCCAATAAGATCCTGGCTGCGCGCCGGGGCTTTCTCTCTCACTGCACTCTCCGCTGCCGCCCTCGCTGCCGTGCCGGCCGACGAGGCCGCGCAACTGGGCGGCAAACTCACCCCCATGGGCGCGGAAAAGGCCGGCAATGCCGATGGCAGCATTCCCGCCTGGACCGGCGGCCTGGCCAGGGACGCCGCGCCGGTGGACGCCAAGGGCTTCCTCAGCGACCCCTTCGCCAGCGAGAAGCCGCTGTTCACCATCACCAAGGACAACTACACCCAGTACCAGGACAAGCTCACCCCCGGCCAGGTGGAGATGTTCAAGCGCTATGGCGGCACCTACGTGATGCCGGTCTACCCGAGCCACCGCAGCGCCGCCCTGCCCGACGCGGTGTACGCCGCCGCCAAGCGCAACGCCACCCACACCAGCCTGGTGACCGGCGGCAACGGCCTGGCCGACTTCGACACCGCCGTGCCCTTCCCCATTCCGAAGAGCGGCCTGGAGGTGATCTGGAACCACATCACCCGCTACCGCGGCGGCAGTTTCAGCCGGCAGATCGTCCAGGCCACCCCGCAGGCCGACGGCACGCCGAGCCTGGTGACCTTCGAGGACCACTTCACCTTCCGTACCAACCTCAAGGACTACAACGCGGACGAGAACAAGAACCTGCTGTTCTGCTTCACCCAGCAGGTGGTGCAGCCGGCGCGCCTGTCGGGCAACGTGCTGCTGGTGCGCGAGCCCATCGACCAGGTGGCCGAGCCGCGCCAGGCGTGGATGTACAACGCCGGCCAGCGCCGCGTGCGCCGCGCCCCGCAGGTGGCCTACGACGGCCCCGGCCAGGCCACCGACGGCCTGCGCACCTCGGACAACTACGACCTGTACAACGGCGCGCCCGACCGCTACGACTGGAAGCTGATCGGCAAGAAGGAGATCTACATCCCCTACAACAGCTACCGCCTGGCCTCCACCAAGCTGAAGTACTCGGACATCCTCCAGGCCGGCCACATCAACCAGAACCTGGCGCGCTACGAGCTGCACCGCGTCTGGGAAGTGGAAGCGACGCTCAAGCCCGGCCAGCGCCACATCTACGCCAAGCGCCACTTCTTCATCGACGAGGACAGCTGGCAGGCCGCCGAAATCGACCACTACGACGGCCGCGGCCTGCTGTGGCGCGTCGCCGAGGCCCACGCCATGCAGTTCTACGATCACCAGGTGCCGCTGTACGCCATGGAGACCCTCTACGACCTGCAGTCCGGCCGCTACCTGGCCCTGGGCCTGACCAACGAGGAGAAGCGCTTCTACAACTTCGGCTACCAGGCTTCCAACGCCGACTACCTGCCCGCCGCGCTGCGCAACATGGGCGTGCGCTGACAGCGGAATCCCCCCTCGGACGAAAGGCCACCTGCGGGTGGCCTTTTGCATTGGCGGCGCGGCCAATCGGGACCTGTCGCTGTAACCCGCCGAAAGACTTGGATACCATTTACCCACCATACTGTATCCCTCCGCGGGGCATACGCCGCGCCACGAACCCACGACGACGATGCTCTCTCCGCTGCTTTCCACCAAACTCCTGCCGCCCCGCCGGGCCCGCGGCACCCTGCCGCGGCCCCGCCTGGAACAGCTGGTCGAGCGCATTGCCGAGGCCACCCTGACGGTACTCAAGGCCCCGCCGGGCTTCGGCAAGAGCACCCTGGCCGGCAGCTGGGCCGAGGCGGCGCTGGCCCGTGGCGGCAAGGTGGCCTGGCTGAACCTGGACGAGGCCGACGACAGCGCCGACCGCCTGCTGCTCTACCTCGCCGCGGCCATCCAGCGGGGCTTCGACGGCAGCGCCGACGACAACCTGTTCAAGGAACTCTCGCTGCTGCCGGTGGAGCAGCTGGCGACGCTGCTGGCCAACGACCTGGAGCGCCGCAGCGAGCAGTGCTTCCTGTTCATCGACGACTACCACTGCGTGCCGCCGGCGGTGCTCACCGCGGCCTTCGACAGCCTGGTGCGCTTCGCCCCGGACAACCTGCACCTGGTGTTCTGCGGGCGCGTCGACCTGCCGGCGGCATTGATCGCCCACACCTACGACGACGCCTGCCTGGAAGTGGACGTCGGCCAGTTGCGCTTCGACCTGGACGAAACCCGCGACCTGCTGCTGCGCACCGGCACGCCGAACGTGGACGCCACGGAGCTGCTGGAGCTGCACGCCGCCACCGAGGGCTGGATCGCCGCGCTGCGCGCCAGCCTGCTCACCCTGCGCCAGCGCCCCGCGGGCAGCGCGCGCCTGAGCAACAGCATCAGCGGCCTGCTGGACGAGCTGCTGGCGCGCCTGCCCCCCGGACTGGCCGGCTGCCTGCCGCGCCTGGCGGCCGTGGACAAGTTCGACGCGGTGCTGGCCGAGGCCCTGACCGGCGCCGCCGATGGCCGCGCGCTGATCGAGGACATCGACCGCCGCCAGCTGTTCCTCACCACCCTGGACGCCCAGGCGCAGTGGTTCAGTTTCCACCCGCTGTTCCGCGAGCACCTGCGCCGCCGCCTGCCGGCCGACGCGCTGGCGGCCACCCTGGACAAGGCCGCGCGCTGGTTCGCCGGGCAGCAGCTGTGGATGGACGCCGTGCGCTCCGCGCTGGCCTGCGGCGACAACGACAGCGCCCGCGCCTGGATCGCGCATTGCGCCATGGACATGGTCGAGCGCGGCGAATTCGTCACCCTGGTCGACTGGCAGCGCCAGTTGCACGACCGCCTGCTGGAAAGCCCGGCGCAACTGAAGCTGGCCATGGGCTGGGCCAGCGGCCTGGCCATGGGCAGCGGCCGCGCCCGGCAACTGCTCGCGGAGGTGCGCCAGGCGCTGCCCGGCATCGCCGACGAAGCACAGCGGGAGCACCTGGCCTGGGAATGCCGCGCGCTGGAAGCGACGCTGCTGGCCCTGGAAGACCAGGCCGAAGACGCCGGCCAACTGGCGAGCGCCTGCTACCCGCACCTGCGCGAACGCCCGTGGATCAGCAACACCCTGCTCAACCTGCTGTGCTTCAGCCACCTGCGCACCTGCCGCTGGCAGGCGTTCTACGCCCTGCCGGCCTCGGTGCGCACACCGCTGGACCCCAACCGCTACCAGTTCAACCAGGTCTACCGCCTCAGCCTGCAGGGCCTGGGCGAAGCCCTGCAGGGCCGCTTCGGCCAGGCCGTGGCGCTGTTCGAGGAAGCCATGCGCGTCACCGCCGAACGGGGCATCACCAGCCGCTCGGTGCTGCGCGCGCTGCCGGCCAGCTTCCTCGGCTGCGTGCGCTACCTGCAGGGCAGCCTGGCCGAGGCCGAGCGGCTGATCATGGAAAGCGTCGAGACCATCATGATCTGCGGCTTCCTCGACTGCGCCGGGGTGCTGTTCATCACCGCCAGCCGCCTCAGCAGCAGCCACGCCAGCCCCCAGGGCGCGCGCTATTTCCTGGAGGAAGGCGACCGCCTGGCGCAGGCCCGCACCTGGCCGCGGCTGCAGGCGCAACTGCTGCTGGAGCGGACCCGCGTCAGCCTGCTGGAACAGAAATCCCACGAGGCGAACGCCTGTCTGGGCCAGCTCGACGCCCTGCGCCTCGCCCATGGCGGCGAAAGCGCCGAGCTTTCCGAATACGCCTGCCTCGCCAGCCTGGCGGAGCTATGGTGCGAAGCCGCCGGCATGGGGCGCCAGGCCGACCTGGAGGGCGCCGAGCGGCTCTGCCGCCTGGCCCACCGGCACAACCTGCGCCTGATGCAGCTGCGCCTGGCCGGCAGCCTGGCCATGGTCCACTGGCGGCGCCGGGCCGGCGAGCAGGCCCTGGCCAGCCTGCTGGAAGTCGCCGAACTGCTGGAGCACTGCGACGCGCCGCAACTGCTGCGGGACCTGCCGGCCCAGGACATGCTGCAGCCGCTCATCGCCCACGCCCTGGCCCAGCCCGGCCTCGCCCCGGCGCTGAAGGCCCGCCTGCAGCACCTGCAGCCCAGCACGGCGGACAGCGCCACGCAGCACACCGCGCGGCTGATGATCAGCCTGACCAGCAAGGAGCGGAACGTCCTGGACCTGGTGTCCCAGGGCAAGTCGAACAAGGAGATGGCCAAGCTGCTGGGCGTGACCCCGGAAACCATCAAGAGCCACATGAAGCACATCTTCAGCAAGCTGCAGGTGGACAGCCGGGCGCAGGCGGCGGTGGCGGCCAAGGCCTGCGGGTTGATCTGAGCCCCGTCGCCGACGACGAGTCGGTCAGCGGCCCATGCCGGCCCCCGCCTCGCCGCTGCAGGCGCCCGGCGCCGGCACCAGGCGCACGTCCACCCGCCGGTTGGCCGAGCGCCCCTGCTCCGAATCATTGCTGGCGATCGGCTGGCTGGCGCCCAACCCCTGCACGACGAAGCACCGTTGCGGAATGTCGCCCATGCGCTGCATCCAGTCGCGCACGGCGGCCGCCCTGGCCTGCGACAGCGCCAGGTTCTGCCGTTCGTTGCCCGAGTTGTCGGAATGGCCGCTCACCACGATCAGCCAGTCGGGCTGTGCCTTGATGTGCATCAGGCCGTCGATCAGGACCTTGGTCGACTCGGGCTTCAGCTCCGCGCTGCCGGGCGCGAAGAGCAGCAGGCTGTCCAGGTAGACGGGGTCGGCAACCCGGGCCTGCTCGTCCCGGTCCTGCCTGGCCGCGTGCCACACCCAGAAGCTGCCCAGCGAAAGCCCGGCCAGCAGGATGAGCAAAAGCACCAGCCACAGCAGGCGTGGGCCACGGCGGCGCTCCTGCGCCTGGGATGCTGGCGGCGGGTTGTCGAGCTTCAGGACCAGGACGCTGGGCGAAGCCGCCGGCCGCGGCGGCGTTGCAGGCGCACTGGCCGGTAACGCCGCCGGCAGGCTGAATGGCGCCACTTCGGCGGGCACCGCCTCGCGCTCCAGGCGCCTGGCCAGGCTGGCCAGTTGCGCCTGCAGGGCCTCCAGCGACAGCAAGGGCACCTGCGCGTGCCGGCCCAGCAGCTCGCCCAGCCCCGCCAGGCCGCTGCCGACGCGCTCCAGCAGCGGCAGGTCGGAACCCAGCAGTTCCAGGCGCCGCACCAGTGGCTGCAACTGGGCGAACAGCCAGGTCAGTATCTGGATACGGGCCGACAAGGCGGCCGGCCACAGTTGCGGCCAGCTCTGCGACAGCAGCGCGGTCACCAGCGCCAGCCCCTGCTCCATGCCCGGCAAGCCGTGGACATGGCTGCGCGCCAGGGCCAGGGCCGCGGCCGATTGCAGGTCGGCGCCGTTTTCCTGGAACAGCTCCAGGCATTGGTACTCGACCCATTGCCAGTTCACGTCCGGGCAGGCCGGGTGGCTCAGCTTGGCCAGCTCCTCGCCCAGGGCGATGTACGGGGCCTGCTTGCTCGGGTCCGCGCCCGGGCGGAGTTGCATTTCAGACAGTACCGACATTGGGCATCCCTTCGGCCTTGGCCATCCAGTCCGTGATCATGGGTACGCGCGCAGTTGCTGCGCCTGCTTCAGGTGCCGTAGCAGCACCTTGCCCTCGGGCGCCAGGGTGGTGCCGAAGGTTGCGTGGGCGCCGCTGCGGAGCGTCACTTCCAGCGCGTATTCGAGATGCCCGGGGCGGGTCTGCGGCAGCAGCTCGACGCGGATGGCGGCCAGGCGCGGCTCGTGGCGCAGCAGCGTTGCGCGCAGGGTCTCGATCAGGCCATGGGCGCTGCCGGGCAGGCCCTGGAGGATCTGGCTCATGTCCGGCAGGCCGTAGTCCGGCAGATGGCTCAGGCTCCCGGCCCGGCAGTTGAGGATGCGCTGCAGGTTGTCGAGCACCGACAGCACCACCTGGTCTTCCTCGCGCACCCGGTGCAGGTCCAGCTCGCCGCTGAAGTTCTGCAGCAGCAGCTCGTAGAGCGACGGGTTGACCTCGCTCATCGCTATGCGTCCTTTTCCGCCAGGGGCAGCAGGTTCAGCGTGCTGTCCGAAAGCTCGATGACCCGCGCCCGGTCGGGGTCCAGTTCATCGCGGCCCAGCACCAGGCGCCAGCGGGCATCGTCGGCGCCGGGGGCGCGGAACAGGCCGACCACCGCGACGAACTTCGCCTCGGCGGCCAGGGGCATGCTCAGCTGCGCGCCTTCGCCGGGCTTGACCACCACCTGCCGCTCTTCCAGCAGGTCGTTCGCCAGCACCTCGGCCCCCTCGCCCAGCAGCGCCTGGTAGCCGGCCTTGTCGAACGCCTCACGGCTGCGCAACTGGTACACGCGGACCAGGGTCGACACCGACAGCCCGGACATGTCGCGGACATCGGTGTTGAGCGCCGCGCGCCCGCTGAAGTCCAGGCGCAGCACCTTGACCTGCTTGTAGAAAATCCCCTGCGCCAGGGAGCTGCCTCCCTCCGCCACGCGCTGAGCCACGCCACAGCCGCCCAGCGCGAGGCCCAGCGCCGCCATGGCCAGCAGCTTCCTAAAAACGGTAAGCGACATTCCGTACCTCCCTGGTTTTCGGGTTCTCGGCCAGGCCCTGGTAACGCCCGAGGTTGACCGTCATGCATGGTTGCCCGGCGTCTTCGGGCCCGGCATCGAGCCCCAGCACGCCGGTAAGCCCCAGCAGCACCGGGGCGGCGCCCAGCACCGGCCTGGGCAGGCATTTCAGCGGCAGGGTGAGCTGCAGCTTCGCGTTGCAGCGCCAGCCCAGGTACACCCGCAGCAGCACCAGCAGGTCGCTGTGCAACTGGCCCCCCGGCAACCAGCCCTGCACTTCGGCGGGGTCCTCGGTGGCCAGTTCCAGGCGCACCTGGCTGTTGGCATCGGCACCCATGGCGCCCAGCGGCGTGCCCTGGGACAGGCTCACGGGCGCCTCCGGCGATAGGCTGGCAGGCCGCGCCAGCGGCACCTTGCACGGCCAGTGGGGCGTCACCCGCACCCGGGTGTTGGGCGCCAGCAGCTTCACCAGGGCGCCGATGCCCTCGGCGTTGCGGGTGGGCAGGCGCATCACGCTGAGCAGGGCCAGGAAGCGCGAGACCGGCGTCGCGACGTGCTCCGCCGTGCCCGGGATGCCCAGGCCGATCAGGCCCAGCAGGCACTGCGAGGTGCCATCCGTGCCGCCGGCCTCGAAGGTGGCCGGGTAGGAGTATTTGCGCCAGATGCGGTAGAACTGGGTGAATATCCGGTGGTTGAAGATGTCGAGGAAGGCCTCCAGCGCCTCGTGCCCTTCGCGGCGCTGGGCGATGTCGTCCAGGTAGGCGGTGGGCAGCGGCGAGTCGACGCCGTACAGGCCGAGCAGCCGCGTGCGCACCGTGGCCGGGCGCTCGGGATGCTCCTCGTCGAACTCGATGGCCTTCAGCTCGCCGGCGGGAAAGCCCATGCCCGGGTCCGGGCGGAAGCGCACGGCATCGTCGCCGGGCCGGCTCGTCGTGCCCAGGGGCGGGTTGCCCGGGGCGGCGGCCTCGACCAGTTGGCAGAAGCGGTACAGGTTCGCCTCGCAAACCCGCCCCTCCAGCGCCTGCAGCAGGCCGCTGGCCTTCAGCCGGGAATACGCTGATTGTGGTTCTCTTTCCATCGCAGGCACTTACCGGTGGGTTGCAGGACCAGGGTGAGCTGGTTGAACAGGTGGATGTCGGCATACAGGGCGAAGAAGCGGTTGAGCATCTCGCCGAACAGGCTGATGTCGCCCTCGCCGCAGAAGCCGTTGGCGTCCAGCGTCACCTCGATGTCCACGCCGCGCAGCAGGAAGCCCTTTTCGAAGCGCTGGATCAGGTGGTGGCGGACCTCGACGATGGCCGCCAGGCGCCGGCGGTTCAGCTCGCTGTGGCTCCAGTCGTAGAGCGCCAGGGTGCCGCGCAGCACCTCGGCGTTGTCCAGCATCGGCAGGAAGTTCGAGCCCAGGTGGCTGAGCACGCGCCAGTGGAAGCGGTCCTGGTTCGGCGGGTAGCACGGCAGGCTCGGCGCGCACAGGTTGCGCACCTTCAGGCCGGCCAGCGGCGCCTTCGCCAGGGTGTCCAGCAGGGCGCTCTGCAGGGCCTTGCGCGGCAGTTGGCCATTGGTACCGGTGAGGCGCAGGGACAGGCTTTCGCCCTCCTCCAGGCGGTCGACGTCGAAGCCCTCGCCGCCGAGGATCAGCCAGGTGTCGTGCATGCCGTTCGCCCCGCGCCTCATGCGGGTGTGGAAATAGCGTTCGGGCGCTTCGTCGCGCAGCATGCCGCCCTTGTGGCGGAAGCTGCTGAAGGGCACGTAGTCGCGCTGCGCCGAGTGCCTGGAGGAAGACACGCTGTCCACCGAGTAGATCTCGGTGTGCCCGTCCTGCAAGCGCATCGGCCGCAGCAGGTAGTCGGTCTGCAGCGGCGACAGCGTCAGGGGGTCGGCCTCCAGCGCGAACAGGTTGATCACCGGCACCGCGTGCAGGCGCACGTGCTCGGCGCCCAGCGCGAACTCGTGGGCCCATTGCTCGCCCAGCACCACGTCCAGCTCGAAGCCCGGCAGACCGGGGGGAAGCGGCACCTGCTCCAGGCCGCAGAGGCTGACGAACATGAACTTCTCGCGGAAGGTGAAGTACTCCAGCAGCAGCTGGTAGCCGCTGAAGGCGCCCTCCCCCTTGGGCCACAAGCGATCGTCGTCGCCAAAGCCCTTGGGCGCGAAATGGCCGTCCAGCTCCAGCCGGTCGGGCTGGCCCGGCAGCCGCAGGTAAAGCGCCTGGGCCTTCAGTGTCAGGGCATGGTGCAGCGCGCAGGCCAGCGGTGCGTCGGCGTTGAGGTACAGCGGCAGGCGCCCCAGGTCGATCTGCGACCAGTCCGCCAGGGGGCTGCAGGCGAAGCGCAGGTGCAGCACCGAGCGCCCGTCCGGCTCGCTGCCCACCCGCACCGAGTCGATGGCCATCGGGTACAGCATGGCGTCCGCGGTGGTGCTGTAGCGGCAGCGCGTGCGCCGTGGCCCCACCGGCTGCGACAGCACCTCGGTGCCCTTGGGCAGCGTTTCGCAGCGCTTCATCTCCCGGTAGTCCGACGTCAGCTCGACCACCGACAGCGACGGGATGGTGCGCAGGTAGTGCGGCCACAACAGGCTCACCAGCCCCTCGGTCAGCTCCGGCAGGTCGTCGTCGAGCTTCTCGCGCAGGCGCCCCATGAGGAACGCGAAGCCCTCGAACAGCCGCTCCACGTAGGGGTCGCGGGCCCCGGCCTTGTCCAGGTTGAGCTGCGCCGCACGGTCCGGGAACGCCTCGGCGAACTCCTTGCCCGCCTCGCGCAGGTAGCGCATTTCGGCATCGAAATAACGCAGCGTCAGATTGTCCATGCTCACGAAAGAATGTCCTGAAAGTAGTGAGGGGCTCAGCCGCAAAGCACCGCGGCGCGTACCGGGTCGATGGCCACCAGCGCCGCCAGCAGGGCCTCCATGCGGCGGCCCAGCGCGGCCTTGTCGACGTCGTTGCGCTGGAGCTTCTGGCGCAGCAGTTTGAGCAGGCGCGCCTTGACCTCGAAGCCCAGCTCCGGCTCCCAGGCGCTCAGGCCCTGTTGCTGGGCGACGCCGTCGAGCTCGCCCAGCAGGTGGATCGCCAGGTCGCTCTTGCCGTACTGCTCCGCCACCCGCGCCATCAACAGCCTCAGCAGCCAGCGCTGGCGGCCGCTGCTCGCATCCGGGCGCGCGGCCAGCCAGGCCAGCGCCGCCTCGACGCCATCGCTGTCGGCCTGGGCCAGCGCCTCGCCCTCCAGGGCCAGGATGTCGTCCGCCACGGCCGGCGCGGCGACGGCCGTGGACGGCCACTGCAGCGGGCGGTTGCCGCTCACGTGCTGGCTGATCCACTCGCGCGTGGTTTCGTCGGCGAACGGCGTGCCGTCGCTCCAGCGCAACTGTTCGAGGCCCGGCAGGCGCTCGAGGAACATGCCCAGGTCGCGCTTGACGATGTCCGCCCAGCCCTCGTAGGGCACGCCCAGCCTGGCCAGGCTCTGGCAGAGGAACCACTGCAGGTCCAGCCAGAAGTGGTTCACCCCCTCGGCGTACATGCGTTCGGCCTGGTCCAGCAACTCGCTCCAGCTCTGCTGCAGGTACAGGCGCTTGAGCTGGGCGCGGTATTCCGTGCGCGGCGGGGCCAGGCGGGTGTTGCCATTGGCCTCCTGCGGCGGCGACTGGTGCACGGTGTCCCAGCGCAGGCTGGTCAGCAGGCGGTGGGCCGCCAGCCAGCCCTGGGGCTGGTCGCGCAGGTAGCCGGCCAGGGCCTTGCCGGTGTCCAGCAGGTCGCGGCCGGACTTGACGGCCGACATCGGCGGCAGCGCGGCGTGCGGCGTGGGCTCGGCGTGGGCGGCGCTGTTCTGCGGCACCAGCGCGTTCACCCCGCCGGATTGCGTCAGGCGCGCGGCCAGGGCCCCATAGAGCGCGCCCAGGCCCGGCCGCTCGGCCTCCGGCCAGGCGGCGACGCTGCGTTCGAGCCAGGCCAGCGCCGCGACCGTGCGCTGCGCCTCGGCCTTCACCACCTCGGGGAACAGCGACAGGCTGTCCAGCACCTTGCCGCTGGCCAGCCACTCCAGGGCCATGCGCCGGCTCTTCGGGCGGCCCGGCAGCACCTGCCCGGCGAAGCGTTCGAGCAGCGCCGCCAACAGCTCCAGGCCATCGGCCAGGCCCGCCTCGCCGTCGCGCTGGGTCCGCGCCCAGAGGTAATAGGTGGCGATCCGCAGGTCCTTGCAGCGCTGCTTGAGCAGTTGCTCCGCCAGCCGCGCCACCCGTTCCACATCCGCGCCGGAGAGCTTGTCGATCTCCTCGCGCAGGCATTGGAAGTCATCGTCGTAGCCGGGGTCTTCCCCCACCGGCGTCGCCGCGTCGATGGGCGCCAGCCAGGGTTCCCAGCGCTGCGCCTGGGCCTTCGCCAGGGCCACGGCGTCCTGGCCTTCCAGGCAGGTCGAAATCAGTCCTTGCAAACTCATCGGCGCGTCCTACATCCCTTCGCGTGTGTTCGAGCCGGCCGCCTCGAACGGCTCGGCCATGGCGTAGGGGTCGGCTCGCCCGCCCCCTACGTCGAAAATGTTCGTCGGCAGCGCGAAGCCGCGCAGTTGCAGCAGCGCCAGCGGCCCTCTGCCCAGCTCGGTGCGCATCTGCCAGGTCAGGGGCAGGCCGTCCGGCGCGGTCAGCACCAGTTCGAAGCGCGTGTCGCTGTCGTCCAGCGCGGTGACCTGGGCCTGTTCGAGCAGGCGGATCAGCCCCCAGATGCCGGCAAAGTCGCCGAACAGCCGCGCCCCGCCCCTGGCGCTGGTCCAGCTCAACGAGGCGCCGGGGTGGTCGGCGCCGCCCGGCCAGATGAACTGCTGCCAGCTCTCCTCCTGGTTGAAGTACTCCAGCGTCACGCCATCGAGGATGAAGGTCGTCTGCACCAGGTTGCGCACCGGCTTGGCCTGCAGCTGGAAGGCCAGCCCCATGCCGCCGTCGGTGTAGAGGATGTCGGCCAGCTCGCCGAGCCGGTTGACCGCCTCGAGGAACTGCGGGTCGAAGTGCAGCCCCTGGCTGCCGGCGCTGTCCGGCACCCAGCGGTTGCCCTCCTTGCGCAGCACGCCGCCCAGCTGCGTGCGGATGAACTGGTCGATCCGCCCGCTATCGGCCCTGATCATCTGCCCCAGCATCGGCAGCGAGGCGTCGCTGCCGGTGGCGGCGAACGGGTAGCGGCCATCGAAGGCACGCCGCCAGTTGGCCACGATCGCCCGCTGCCACTGGCGGTTCAGGCTCTGCGCCGAAGGCTGCAGCACGCCCTCCCAGGCCTGGTTGAGCGGCTGCACGAAGAGGTTCTGGCCGAAGCCGCTCCATTCCGCGCCCAGGCTGGCGGCGATCAGGCTGCCATAGTCCAGCGTGTCGGTCAGGTCGACGCTCTTGCCCTGGAACACGGTCTGCGCCAGGGCCTGGGTCATCGCCTGAGGGTCGGCGGCATGGGTGACCTGCTGCAGCTTCAGGCGCACGCGGGTGACACGCGTGAGGAAGGCCTGCAGGCTCAGGCTGCCGTCGCTGCCCGCGGCCGCCGACGGGTCCTTGCCCAGCAGGCCGAGCAGCGGGCCGAAGGTGGTGTCCAGCGGGCCGCGCGGCCCGCCCGGCCGCTGGTCGATCACCGGCTGCCGGTCGCCGTCCAGCAACTGCTGCGCCGACTTCATCAGCGAGTCGGCCAGCGCCTCGGCCCTGGCTTCGGTCCGGCCCTGGTAGGCCAGGGTGTTCATCAGCGCGATCAGCGGCGACTGGCGCACGTCGCTGAGCAGGGTGAGCTGGTCGATGACGTCGGACAGGCTCTGCGCCTTGCGCCAGCGGATGCTGTTGAGGAAGGCCAGCCAGGCGTCGCCGAACGCCTGGAAGTAGCGCTCGGTCAGGCGGGCCTTGAGCACCTCGGGTTGCAGCTCGGCGTCGAGGCCGCCCTGCTGGTCGCTCAGCACCCAGTCGATTTCCTCGCGGCGGGCCTCGGCGACATCGTCGATGGCCTTGCGCACCTGGTCTTCCCAGGCCTGGCGGGTGAACACGCCCGGCACGCTCTCGGGGGTATCGAACAGCAGCGCCGCATCGGTTTCGCCCACCATCTGCGCCAGGCCCATGGCGGCATAGTCGTTGCCCGCCCGCTCGACCACCTGCTGGTACAGGTTGGCCACGCCGTTGCGCTGGCCCAACCGCCCCAGCAGCACCTGCCGCGCTCGGGCCACCACGGCGGGGCTGGCCTCGATGCGCCACTGCGGATGCGCCGCCAGGTGTTGCGCGTAGAAGGCCCACAGCCTGGGCGACAGGCCCTGCCAAAGGCCCGGCGCCACACCGGGGCGGGCGGTTTCGTTGGCGGCCAGCACCTTGGCCAGGAAGGCCGCCTCGACCTTTTCCGGGCGCGCCATCATCAGGTAGGCCTTGAGCTGGTCATAGGCCCCCTCGGCCCGCCTCACCCGCTCCGGGCTGCCCACGGGCAACGCGGCCAGCTCGGCAAGCTGCCGCTCCAGGCGCTGCGCCGCGCCATCGCGCAGCAGGCGATTGTTGGCCTGGGCATAGCGCGGCCACAGCGCCGCCAGCAACGCATCGTTCTGGCTCAGGCCCAGGCGCTGGTACCAGGGCACGCCATGCTCGCGCCGATAATCCAGCCGCGACAATTCGCGGGTCAGCGCGTCGAGGGCGACCAGCTGCGCGTCCATGTCACCGGGCGAGCCAAGGGTCGCCAGCGCCGCCTCGACCGTGGCGACCTGGCTGCGGTTGCTGGCGAAGGACAGCAGCAGGGCCAGCAGGCAGAGGCCGGCGAGCGCCAGGGCGCAGGCGTATGCGGCGCGGGGCCAGGACCAGCCCAGGCGGCTGCCGCGGGCCTGCTTGTCGTCCAGCACCGCTCTCCAACTCGCCTCCGGCCACCAGCTGTGCCTGGCCATTGGCTCGATGGGAGGCTTTTGCGGCGCAGCGAACAACAGTCCGCGAAGCGGTACGCCGCGAGCGAAATTCTGCAACAGCGGTACGAGGGCATCACGCCATTGGGCGATACCGTTGTGCTCCAAGTCTCGGGACAGGCGCAGCAGGAAATCGTTGGAGCGCACCTGGCTCATCTGCTCCAGGCCACGTTCGCGAAGCGGCGTCAGCAACTGGCGCAACGCGCTTTCGATGCGCTGTGCCGTGGGTGCCGGCGGTAACAGACAGCCGGTCGATTGGGCGGCACGCCCCTCCTGCGTCCAGGTACAGCGGCGAACCTGCCAGAGATACAGCGGTGCCTGCCAGCGCAGTTCGCGCGCCAGGCCCTGGAGGCGACGCACGCCCTCGCCGAACAGCGCCACGTTGCCGGCCTGCTCTTCCGTCATGGCCCAGACGATGCCGTCCAGCGGGCGCCGCCAGGACAACCGGCGAAGGCTGCCCGGCCACTCGCTTTCCCAATCGCCTGTCAGGCTGCCGCCCCACAGCAGCAGCGTGCCCTGGCCTTCCCGCCATTTGGCCTCGGCCAGCCCCGGCGCAACCGCCTCGATCTCGTCCGCCTCGCCGACTACCAGCAACACGCGAACGTGCCGGCGCCAGAGGAACCCCAAGGCATCGCGCAGATGCTCGCGCACTTCCGATGCCGGGCCCCCTTTGGACGACGTGGACACAGTCTCTTCCTCCTGTTCCCCTTCGCCGGTTTCCTGTACCGCCTGCCCAACCGCCAACGCTTTCCAGGCTTTCAAATAGACAGGGCAGAACAGGCAGAGCGTTAACCAGATCCCCAGAGCGCGCAGCAACAAAACATTCAAGGGCAGCCTGGGCAGCTCCAACCAGTCACCACACAGGAAATACAGCAGGCAGCCCAGCACCACCAACATCGTCACCACCAGGCAGTAAACCAGCCCCGCAGTGGCTACCGAACGCCTGCCTACCGCGTCAAGCATCGCCATGAGACACCACCACCCCCATTGCCAATCGCCCCGCCTCATCCTTGCCCAGCCAACCGCATGGCTCACCGGACGTCTCCACCTGCAACGCCGCCAGCGACATCCCTACAAAGGGAGCCAACTCGCCCAGTGCGCCCCAGTACTCGGCCAATTGATGCGGCCCCACCATCCAGCCACCTTCGACGAACGCCGACTGACTGGCCACATCCAGCGCCAGGCAATCCGCCGGCGCCTCGGCCAGTCCGGCATAGCGCTGCATCTGGGCACATAACTCGCCGGCGGACTCACCTTCCTCCGGCTGCAGGTATTCGCCCCGGTGCACCCGCAGCGCCCCCTTGCGTCCGACCACCCAGAGAAATCCCGCTTCGCCGGGAACCTCTCCCTCCCCGGCGTACTCCCGCGAGACCACGCCGGCGCACAGCAGGCCGGCGCCATCGTCACCGCAGACTTGCGGCACGGCATCGATCAAGGCATCCAGATCCTTCAGCGAGCGCAACGGCCAGCGTGCATCGGGCAGCGTCACGCCTCCAGCGGCCAGCGCCTGGACAAACGCCGCTTCGCCGCCGGCATCGCCCGCCCAGGCCAGGCCACGCAGGTCGCCCCAGCGCGCATCCGCCCCGATTTCCGCCAATACCAGACGAGCCAGTTGCCGGCCGAGCGCCATGCTCCTTTCCCGGGTTTCGTTGCGCGACAACTGGCAACGCAGCCGCGCTACCACGGCGTCGGTGGACGTCATGGGTTGCGGCACAGGCGTGCCCACCATCAACCGCTGGTAATACAACGGCTCCAATCCGGCCGGCCCCAGCAACAGCACCTGCCTCACCGGCAGCGCTTTGCCACGTTTGCGCCACCAGCGCCGCTCGGCGGCCTGGAGGGTCTGGTGGTAGGCATCCCGGTTCATCAGCCCGATCCGCCACACCAGCGTACGCACCGCCAGCATCAACCCCCAGAACAGCGGCAGCACCGCGCTCCACAGCCACAGCTCCAGGCGCGGGCGGCCTTCGGGCCAGATGGCCAGCAGCAGCCCCGACTGGGCGCCCCACAACACCAACAGGGCCAACCACCAGCGGCGCCACTTCGGCTCGCCCGGTTCGACATAGGCCGGGAACTGTGGCGGAGTATTCATGGCGCCACGCTCATCGAGGTCAGCGGTAGCGTACTCACCACCGTACAACCGCACTCGCAGAGATGGCCGTCCAGCGCCACCGCCTGGCCACCCAGCGTGGACAGCGAAGCCCCCTGCCCGATGCGCGTCATCCCGTGCTTGTTGCAGCGAGCCCGCGCGCCGAGATACGCCAGCGGCTTTCCGAAGGCCAGGTAACGCCCTTCCAGCACCTCGCCACCGTACGGTCGCAACGGATCGCCCACCCGCACCACCGGCTTCATGAAAGCACCGCTGGCGCGCGCTCGACCAGGCTGCCGGTCTGCCGCAGGTACTCGGTGGTACGCCGCATACGCTCGGCGTAATCCGCCAGCGCCATGGTGCGTTTCTGCTGCGCCGCCACCGCGCCGATCCGCTCGGTCGGCTTGAGCAACTCCGCGGCATCGGGCAGGAACGGCACCACCAGGCCCG
Organism: Pseudomonas sp. RW407; assembly: GCF_003176655.1. Classification (NCBI taxonomy): domain Bacteria; kingdom Pseudomonadati; phylum Pseudomonadota; class Gammaproteobacteria; order Pseudomonadales; family Pseudomonadaceae; genus Pseudomonas; species Pseudomonas sp. RW407. The sequence continues at coordinate 103,682 of NZ_QGSL01000091.1, forward strand.
TGGCCTTGTCCAGCACCTGGTAAGTCACCCCAGTCAGCAGCACACCGGCCGCCACCCCGGCGACACCACCCGCCGCCGCCTTCAGCGCGTTGCCGCGCAGCAGCCGGATGCCGTACACCGTGGCCCCGGCGATCATCGCCACCCCCACCAGCTTGCCGGCCACCATCATCGGCGTCAGCCGACGGCTGCTGTCGTCGCCGAAGTAGATCATCCGGTGGAAGAAGTAGCCGGCCCATATTTCCCGCGTCTTCATCTGGTCATGCATGAACCAGGCGCGCGAGTCGTGCACCTGGTCATCGAACAGCGCCACCAGCAGCGCCAGGGCCGGGTCGCCAGTGGGCGTGCCGCGCTCATCGCGGAATAGCTGCTGGCTGCGTTTCTCGCCGTGGCTCTTGATTTCGTCTTCGTCGCGCCGCTCATCGTCATCGTTGAGCAGGTATATGGAGTCGCGCAGAACCACATCGAACACCTCGCCCTGCCAACTGGTCTGCTCGCGCTTCTCCCCCGAATAGTCGTAGCGGAATTCCTCGGCGGCCTGACTCAGTTGGGTCCGGTCCATCTGCGCCTCGTAGATTCGCGGGCCAGGGTGCAGCACCGCCGTTTCGGGCTCGTTCAGGCGCTGCGTGCGGGCATCCCCAAGGGTTTTGTCATAATCCGCCTGCTTCTTTTCGACCGTGGCGGGGTCGGTGTCCTTGGCCTCCAGGTAGAACGGCTGGGTCCTGTAGCTGCCGTTGGCATAGCGGCCTATGCGCCAGCCGGTGATCCAGTAGAGCTGGTCGGCCAGCGCCTGCTCCGTGGTCAGCCCCACCCGCTGCGCCTCATACCTCCAGGCCGGCCCGCTGGAGGGCTCCGTGGACAGGCCCGGCACCGTGGTGCGCCAGGCGTTGAAGCGTTCGATAACCAAAGGGTTAATATCGAATTCTTCCTTCGTCTCTCGTGCCATCCCGCGCCACCTGTCACAGCGAAGACCCATCGGCAGCATTTCTTCCGGAGCCTGCAGGGGCGCCCCGGCGGCAAAGGCCTCGGCATACAGGTCATGCAGGGGAATCTGCGACAGCAACTCACCGATGCCGCCGCGTGCCTTGCCCTGCTCGCCCATCGGGTAGCCGCCGCCCACATCCGAATGCACGCCGGGGTAGAGCACCTCGCGGGCCACCGCGGGGTACTGCCCCGCTTCGTTGCGCAGCGAGTCCAGCGGGAAGCAGGCGCGCTGCTCATGGGCCGCCACGAAATGCCGGCACACCTTGACGAAGCCGGGGTAACGGCTGGCATCGGGCAGCAACTGGCTGCCGTCGGCCCAGCCCATGTGCCCAGCGAAGAATGGCGCCACGCGGGCGATCCCCACCGAGGCCACGGTATCCAGCAGGCCGAGGAACTCCACGCTCATCGGCAGGCCGATCAGCGTCTGCTCGGGCTTGTCCGCCCCCTGGGGCGTCTCGAATAGTTCGGCCAGCCAGTTGACGAAGGTGCGCGCCTCCGCCGCCCCGCGGGAGAAGCCATAGACGAACAGCTTCACCGCCAGCGGCTTGGGCTGCGCCCGGGGCACCAGTGGCCGTAGTGGTTCCAGCAAGTCGCGCATCACCGCCCGCCGATTGCCCGAACCGAACTTGTGCATCAGCGGCAGCTTCCAGGTGGCCATTTGCTCGACCTTGAGCTTGGCCACGCTCCGGTCGATGTCCTGCTTCTGGTTGAGGACATAAGACAAGGCGCTGGCCACCTGTACCAGGGCCCAGTTGATCCGATCCTCGCCACCGGTCGCGTACTTCAGTCCTTCCTTGCTGTACTCGTACTCGCCAATCTCGGGAAACGCCGTGCCGACGCCGGGCATGTAGTAGGAGAAATAGCCCATACCCATGGCGCTCTTCCCTCGGAACGACGCATGGAACAACTTGGCAACATTGCTTGGGTGCCCGGCCTCGGTATCGGCATCGTTATTGTTATTGGTACCGTCGAAGAACAGGCTGATATGGATGGTCTGGCAACACTCGGCCACCCGTCGGTTGCCGTTCTCATCTCGGCCCTGGCAATAATCGGACTCCTGCTTGCCCTGCTTGTAATAATTCTCCAGCACCGCCTGAGGAGTGCCAGGCAAACGCCCTTCGACGGGAAACACAGGCGGGCCATAGAGCTTTTCGCCCATCGCGTCTATTTCGAACATAGCGCAGGCTCCTTCATCTCATCGGGCTCCTGAATGGGGTAGTTCGGCGACGTAAATGCCCAGCAGGACGTGGTGACCTTGACTTGATTGCAAGGCAGGAAGTGCACCTTCAAACCACAACTCTCAGTCCCCGGCCACTCTGGAATCTCTACAGATATTCGGTGATGCTGATAGTTAGTTTTGTGCTTCGCCATAAACTCACGAAACTCTTCAGTTCCAAGTGGTGGTGTGGGCCCAAACGCATCTGGATCAACTTCCCACTCAATATTAGCAATCAACCCTGGCCGCCATATAATCGGCAAGACAATGCAACATTGCTCCCCACCACCACCATCTATTCGGTAGCCATTAACGGACATCCAGTTAATGGCAGTTCCTTGCATATGATTGACGGCCTGAACATTCCCCGCAGCCATTTCATTGGCTGCCGTGGAGCAACCCGCCAAGGCTAGCCCCAACACACTGACCATCCCCTGTATGAATCCAGTAAAACGTCTCACAGCAAACTCCTTCTGCACCCAATCAGGCAAACTGGAAAACGCATCCGCCCGTACGTTTTCCGGTTGGCCCGGATCTGGCAATGGTCGAACGCCTACTTGCCCTGTTTGTAATAGTTCTCCAGCACCACCTGGGGAGTCTTGGACAAACGCCCTCCGACGGGAAACACAGGCGGGGCATAGAGCGTTTCGCCCATCGCGTTTATTTCGGACATACCGCGGGCTCCTTTAAGTTACGCGCTTCCTTGATCGGATTATTCGGCGAACCATACCCCCAACAGGAAGTCGTCACTTTGACTTGATTACAAGGCAGAAAATGCACCTTCAAACCACAACTCTCAGTTCCTGGCCACTCCGGAATTTCAACTGAGGCCCGGTGACGCTGATACTTGGCCGCGTGTTTTTCCTGAGCAATCCGATACCTCTCGGAACCTAGTCGCGGCCATTTTGAATAAGCATAAGGATCCGGATCCATCTCCCATTCAATATTGGCAATTAACCCTGGCCGCCATTTAGTCGGCAAGATAATGCAGCATTGCTCCCCCCCTCCGCCGGAAGCGCGATAGCCATTGACGGAAAACCAATTGATTGCAGTGCCTTCCATATGGTTGACATCTGAAATACTTCCCGCAGCCATTTCACTGTCCGCCGTGGAGCAACCCGCCAAGGCTAGCCCCAACACACTGACCACCCCCTGTATGAATCCAGTCAAACGTCTCACAGCAAACTCCTTCTGCACCCAATCAGGCAAACTGGAAAACGCATCCGCCCGTACGCTTTCCGGTTGGCCCGGCTCTGGCAATGATCGAACTCCTACTTGCCCTGTTTGTAATAGTTCTCCAGCACCACCTGGGGAGTCTTGGACAAACGCCCTCCGACGGGAAACACAGGCGGGCCATAGAGCTTTTCGCCCATCGCGTTCATTTCGGACATACCGCAGGCTCCTTCATGTTGGAAGGCTCTTGAACAGGATAATTCGGTGATGTAAATGCCCAGCAAGACGTGCTCAGCTTGACTGTGTTGCAAGGCAGGAAGTGCACTTTCAAACCACAGCGCTCAGTACCCGACCACTCCGGAATTTCAACTGAGGCCCGGTGAAGCTGATAGTTGGCCGCATGTTTTTCCTGAGCAATTCGATATCCCTCGGAACCTAGTCGCGGCCATTTTGAATAAGCATAAGGATTCGGATCCACTTCCCATTCAATATGGGCAATCAGTCCCGGCCGCCATTTAACAGGCATGACAATGCAACATTGCTCCCCACCACCGCCGGAAGCGCGGTAACCATTGACGGAAAACCAGTTGATGGCAGTTCCTTCCATATGATTGACCGCTGAAATATTGCCAGCGGCCATTTCATTGCCCGCGGTGGAGCAACCCGCCAGGGCTAATCCCAACACACAGACCAAAACCTGTATAACTCCAGCCAAACGTTTCACAGCAAGTTCTCTCTGCATCGTTCGACATCAGGCAAACGCGAAAACGCACCTGAACCGGACATGCCCAGCATCAAGAGAGGCAGCAAGCCTGTCTTCCGAAATACAACAGCAGGCAGCATTCACTTCGCTTCCAACTGCTGAAGCAAGTAACTTTCGAGCGTTCCGAAGTAATCGGCATTGTTTGCCTCGTCAGTCAGTTGATACAGCCGTGCAAAGCGCTGCTCGCGATTTTCTCCCGGTATCGAGAATCGAGCGTCATCAACAAAGGCTTGTGCGTCACTCAGGCAGCAGATGCGTTCGTATTGCCCATCGGTCAGCTCTAGCCCAAACGAAGGTTCCTGGTAATCGGACTCGGGGCTGTAGTGGCCAACCAGCCACTGAGGTCTTCCATCGCGATCCAGCCAACTCCAGTAGCTGGCCAGTTTCTGGAAGGGGAGGCACTGCTCGGAGGTCAGGATGCCGCCCAGCAGTTCGGGGAGGATGCGCGGGTCGTAGAAACGTAGTAGTGCGCCTTGCCCACCCCATTGAACTTGCGAGAGTGCCCGCAGGTGCTGGCTCAGGGTTTCGAAGGGTAAGGGTGAAACCAGCAGCAGGAGCCGGGATTCGTTTACGCAGACTTCCACCAGCTCTTCCAACCAGGCCTTATGCTGCCAGTGCTGCAGGTCCAGGCGCATGAGTATCGGTGCGTGGTGCAACAGGGTCTCTTCCGGCGTGCCGGTAAACAGGGAGTACCAGGGGGCCGCCGGGCTCAGTTGCTGCAAGGCGGCGATAGCGGAATGGCCCCAGCCGGTCTGGTCAAGCAGCAGATCGATGTGAAGCACTCCGGCCTCGGCGAGTGCGCGGTCAATCTGTTCCTGCCACTGGGTGAGTAGGTTCATGCTCTGGATTCCTTTCCTTGCTCAACTTGGACGCGCCATCAGGCCCATCGCCTTTTTCTGCGCCCGCTTCAGACAGTCCTCGCAAATTGACTGGGGCAGTTCAGGCAAGGGATAGTCCTGGCTGGTAGGGTCTTCCCAGACATGCCTGCCCTTGAGCAGCAGTTGGCCGGGCGAATGAACATCGATGGCGCCGCTGGGCGTGATGCGGATGTAGCCGCCGCCACAGGCCAGGGTGATACCGTTCTTGGCGGTGAGTTGCAGGTGGCCCTGCACGGACTGGACGGTGATGTCCTGCTGGGCAATGGCGTTGAGGATGTCGCCGTGGGATTCGATCTCTATCGGCCCCTTCCCCGACACCAGGCGCATGCCCTCGCGCTGAGCCAGCAGGGACATGGCCTGGTTGGATTGCAGGGCCATGCGCTGGGCGGCGGTCAGGTCGATTTCGTCCTGGCTCTGCAGGTACATGGACTGGTTACTGCCCAGCAGCAGGCTGGCCGGGGTGACAGCGGCGATGCCTTTCGGCGCGCTGAGCAGGATGGCTGGCCCTTGCAGGGTCTTGCCCTGTGCGAGCAGGTCGTGCAGGCCATCGCTGGAAGCCTCGCGGCTGTGGTGGGCCTGGGCGATGTCCTGCCATTGCTTGAGTTGGTCGGCGGCGTTCTCCATCAGGGTGGCGGCGGGCTTCATTTCCAGCACCTGGCCCTGGGCCTTGCCTTGCTCGTCCGCACTGATGAACACGCCCCTGCCGGCACGGATGGCGCCCCAGCCGTCGGTCCTCAGCTCGAAGCCTTCACCGCGCTTCTGCCGCTGGCCGTCCACCAGGTGGCCCAGGTTGAGCTGGCTCTTGCCGCTGTATTCGGTACTGAGCTTGATGTGCTCCTGCCCGCGGGTGTCGTCCATGCGCAGCTTGTTGTTCGCCGGGGTGCGCAGGACGTTGCGCTTGTAGTTCTGGATGGTGACGTGGTCGGGGTGCAGGCTGTCGTGCAGGGCGTGGGCGATGAAGGGGCGGTCGGGGTCGCCCTGTTCGAAGGCGACGGCCACCTCGGTGCCGGCCAGCAGCGGCAGGTGCAGGCCGTGGGTGTCGCCGGCGTAGGGGCGCGCCAGGCGCAGCCACATGCTTTCCCGGCCGGCGGGCCAGGCATCGCGGTCGAAGAGGAAGTTGACGCGGTAGCGCCCTTCGCCGTCGATGTGGCCGTAGGGGTCGTTCCGCTGCGGGCTGGTGACCCGCGCCGGGACGGTGCCGGCGATGCGGGGCTTGGCCGGGACCGCGGGGCGGAAGGCGACGGTGTCGCTGTCCGGGATGGCTTCGAAGCGGATTTCGTAGCTGCGGTCGCGGGCGGCCTTGCTGTGCAGGCGGACGATCAGGGCGCCCTGGGCGAAGGCGGCCGGCGCGCCGCCCTGGATCTCGAGCACCTGGCCCGGGGCCAGGGCGGCGCTGCTGCTGGTGCCGAACAGGCGGGTCTGGTCGTTGAGGTAGCGCTCGTGGGCCAGGCGCGCGTAGAAGAAGCCGCTTTCGGCATGCCCTTCCTCGTCGCCGCGCGCATGGGGGTCGCCCAGCGCCTGGTAGGGCTCGTCGGCGTAGTGGTAGGCCTCGCCGTAGGTGGTGGTCGCGCCGTGGGCGAGATCGGCCTGGCCGTCGAGGTTGGCGCCGGCATCGCGTGAATGGTAGGCGCGGTTGCTGACCTGCTGCGGTACCACCTGGTGGCTGGCCTGGAGGTCCCAGACGGCGTCCTGGCCGCTGCTCTGGGTGCCGCTCTGCGGCCGCAGCGGCAGGGCGATGTCGCGCTGGTAGTGCATCGGCGAGTCGTGGAACTCGACCACGTCGATCTTCAGCCGCGTGTCCATGCTGAAGCGGTACCAGATGCCCCGCTCGGCACACAGGCGTTGCAGGTACGCCAGGTCGCTTTCGCCGTACTGCAGCAGTTGTTCGTGCTGCGCGTAGGTCCGGCCGAGCTCGAACAGGAAGTCCTGGCCGCGCAGGCCGTGCCTGCGCAGGATGGCGTCGACGATCTCGGGCACGCTCTGGTTCTGGTAGATGCGGTACTGGCAGCCATGGTCGAGCAGCGCCAGGCGCGGCTCCAGCGTCACCTCGTAGCGGGCCTCGTCACGGGATGCCGACAGCCGCTTGAAACGCGTCACCACGCCATGCAGGGTGCGCAGCGGCGCCACCGCCGGCGGCGTGTAGCCGCGCAGGCCCAGCGATTCGGGGGCCGCGCGCAGGCTGAAGCTGGCGTCCTTGCCGAGCACGTCCTGGGCGGCGATATCCAGTTGCGTGCTGGTGACCTCGATGCGGTAGCAGAACGTCTGGCTCAGCGCCTCCGTGCCTTCGAACGCGAGGACGTCCAGGGCCGCGTCGAGGCCATCCACGCTGAGGCTGTGGCGGCTGTGGTCGAAGAATGTGCGAATCTCGTCGAGCATGTTCAGGCCTCCGCACCTTCGAGCCCCGAATGCTCTTCGCTGAATTCCAGGGCGATGCCGTCGTCGGCGCAGTAGCCCAGGGTGACGCCGGTGGTCTTGCGCTGCTGCGCCTGGCGCTGCAGCAGTTGCTGGCTCAGCACCGGCAGGATCTGCTGGTTGAGCAGGCTGTCGATGTTGCGCGCGCCGCTGTCGGGCAGCAGGCAGGCCGCGACCAGGGCGTCGGCGAGGCCGTCGTCGACCTGGCAGGCGATGCCGTAGTGGCGTTGCAGGCGCTTGGCGACCTGGCCCAGCTTGATGGCGACGATGCGCTTGAGCGCGTCGGCATCCAGGGGCCGGTAGACCAGCGTCTGGAAGCGCGCCAGCAATGCCGGCTGGAAGTGTTCGCGCAGCACGGGCCGCAGCAGTTCCTGCAACTCGCCGTCGCTGGCCTGCGGGCGCTCCTCCAGCAGGGCCTGCAGCAGGTCGCTGCCCAGGTTGGAGGTCATCAGGATGACGGTGTTGCGGAAGTCGATTTCGCGCCCCTCGCCGTCGCGCATGAAGCCACGGTCGAACACCTGGTAGAACAGGTTGAGCACGTCCCGGTGCGCCTTTTCCACCTCGTCGAGCAGTACCACGCTGTAGGGGCGCTGGCGTACCGCCTCGGTGAGCACGCCGCCCTCGCCGTAGCCGACGTAGCCCGGCGGCGAGCCCTTGAGCTGGCTGACGGTATGGGCTTCCTGGTATTCGGAGAGGTTGATGGTGATCAGCGACTTCTCGCCGCCGAACAGGCTGTCGGCCAGCGCCAGGGCGGTCTCGGTCTTGCCCACGCCGCTGCTGCCCACCAGCAGGAAGACGCCCAGGGGGGCATTGTCCGGGGCCAGCCCGGTCCTGGCGGCGCGCAGTCGTTGCGCCAAAGCTCGCAGGGCGGGCTGCTGGCCGATGACCCGCTGCCCCAGGTCGTGCTCCAGCTGCAGCAGGTTGGCCTGTTCGTCCTTGAGCAGGCTGCCCAGCGGCACCCCCGTCCAGTCGGCCACCACCTCGGCGACGGTGCGCGCGTCGACATCCAGCGACAGCAGTGGCTGGTCGCCCTGCAGCTGGGCCAGCTGCCGCTGCAGATCGGGGCAGGCTTCCGGCTCCTTGCGGCGCGCATCGATCAATTGCCGCGTCAGGCTCAATTCGTCCTGGTATTGCTGCTGCAGCCGCTGCTGGGCAAGCTCCAGCTCGCACAAGCGCACGCCGATGTCGGCCATGCGCTGGATGGCCATCGAGCCACTGAGCCGGGCGTCCTCTTCCAGCGCCTGGCGCTCGAGCTCCAGTGCGCCGTGTTCGGCACGCAGTTGCACCAGCGCCTGGGGTTCGCAGTCCAGGTTCATGCGCACCCGTGCGCTGGCGGTGTCGAGCAGGTCGACCGCCTTGTCGGGCAACTGCCGCCCCGGCAGGTAGCGGCGGGACAGTGCCACGGCGGCCTGCACCGCCGAGTCGACGATGTGCACGCCGTGGTGGTTGACGTAGAGCGGCTTCAGGCCACGCAGCATCAGGCAGGCGTTGGCCTCGTCCGGCTCATCGACCTTGACCATCTGGAAGCGCCGCTCCAGCGCCGCATCGCGCTCGAAGTAGCGCTTGTATTCGGACCAGGTGGTGGCCGCGATGGTGCGCAGCTCGCCCCGGGCCAGCGCCGGCTTGAGCAGGTTGGCGGCATCGGCGCCGCCGGCCTGGTTGCCCGCGCCGATCAGCGTGTGCGCCTCGTCGATGAACAGCAGGATGGGCGTCGGCGATTGCTGCACGGCGTCGATCACGTTCTTCAGCCGCTGTTCGAACTCGCCCTTCACGCCCGCCCCCGCCTGCAGCAGCCCCAGGTCCAGGGTGCGCAGGGTGACGGCCCTGAGGGCGTCCGGCACGTTGCCTTCGACGATGCGCAGGGCCAGGCCTTCGACCAGCGCGGTCTTGCCGACGCCGGGCTCGCCCACCAGGATGGGGTTGTTCTTGCGCCGCCGGCCGAGAATGTCGATGACCTGGCGGATCTCGTCGTCGCGGCCATAGACCGGGTCGATGCGGCCGGCCCGGGCCTTGGCCGTGATGTCCTGGGCGAAGCGGTCGAGCAGTGCCGACTGGGCCTTGGCCGCGGTGGGCGACGGGCCCTCCGCTTGCGCTGCCGGCTCGGCCAGTGCGGCCTCGGCCTGCGCCTGTGGCCGCTCTTCGGATTGCTCGTCCAGCAGGGGCAACAGCCGCTCGAGTTGCCGCGCGCCCACGCTGAGCAACGGCCAGGCGGCATCGCAGACCAGCAGCGAGGGGGTGTCGCGCAAGGCGCCGAGCAGATGCGAGGAACGCAGTACCTGGTGATCGCCCTGCATCGATGCCAGCAACCAGGCGTCCTTGATCAGTTGCTGCAACGCGGCGGAGAGCTGGGGCTTGTCGCGCACGCTGCGCGGCAACTGGTCCAGGTGTTCGAGCAGGCCGTTCCACAGCCCCTCCAGGTCCCATTCGTAGCGCCGGGCGATCAGGGCCAGGTCGCCTTCGCCCTGTTCGAGCAGCTTGAGCAGCCAGTGCTCGATGGTGACGTAGGGATGGGCGCGGGCCTGGCACAGCGAGGCGGCCGCGCTCAGCGCCCTGGCGCAGTGGGGGTTGAGGCGGCGAAGCAGATGGGCGGACGACTGTTCCATGGGGCGTTCCTTGCTGTCGGCGGGCTTGTCGCTCCGGCTGGAGCATGAAAGCCATTCCAATCGGTAGAGAGTGACCGGCGGCTAGCCCGCCGGTCCGTAACGCCGGCCTCAGGCGCTCTGACGCTCGTTCCAGGCGTCGGAGTGGATGATGTTGCCGTCCTTGTAGGTCCAGGTGATCTTCTCGTAGCGCAGTTCCACCTCTTCCAGGTGGTTGTGCTTCTCCTTGGCCGGGTCCTTCACGTCGTGCATTTTCGGCGCGACCTTCACGACCTTGACGTTCTCCAGGAGGGTGTTGAAGTACTCGACTTCCTGGCCGGCGTCATCGATGCGGTACCACTTGAACTCGGCGCTCTTGAGGGTCTGGCCGGTGCTCACCGCCTTGTACAGGTAGGGGCTGGAGGCATCGATTTCCTTGGTGAAGTTGAACGGCGTGTGGATGCGGGTGCCGGTCAGCTTGCCGGTGTTGTTGTCGGTGGGGATGTACAGGCTGTGGTCCTGCGCCACCACTTCGACGCTGCCTTCGCGCTTCTGGACGTCGACCGAACCTTTGATGTCCGCACCGCCGTCGTCTTTGAGCCACAGGTAAACTGGAATAGCCATGTGAAGTTCCTTCTACAGGGACAAATGCGCCGCAGGCTTTTGCCGCGGCTGGGGTTGGCCGCCCGAGACCCGGCCCGGGAGCGTGCAGGCTCCCGACTCGGGTACCAGGCGGATATCGACCCGGCGGTTGGCTGCGCGCCCCTCCGGTGTGTCGTTGCTGGCGATGGGCTGGTCGGCGCCGAAGCCCTGGACGGCGAAGCAGCTGTCGGGGATGTCCCCCATGCGCTGCATCCAGTCGCGCACGGCGCCCGCACGGGCACGCGACAACACCAGGTTGCGCTGCGCGTCGCCCGTGGCGTCGGTGTGCCCGGCGATGACGATCAGCCAGCCGGGCTGGGCCTTGATGTCCACCAGCGCGTTGACCAGCACCTTCGTCGAGCCGGCCTTGAGTGCGGCGCTGCCGCTGGCGAATAGCGACAGGCTGTCCAGGCGGACGGGGTCGGGAATCCTTTCCGGCGCCAGTGTCGGAGCAGGCGCCCGGTAGGCGGCGAGCGCGGCCAGGAGCGCCGGGCGCGTCCGCTCGGCGGCGTACAGGCCGAGCCCGAGGGACAGGGGCTCGCCTTCGCGGTAATAGCGGTCAAGCCTTTGCGCATCGTCCCGCAGTACGGCCAAGGCCTGTTCCTTCAGGCGGTGTTCGGGCTGTTCGAGCGTCGTCGGCTGGGGGATCGCCTGGAAACGGCGCAGGTCGTCGCTCACCTGGCGCAACAGCAGGCGGTTCTGCCAGGCGGAACTGCACAGCGCGACGGTCGCGGCGAGAACGAACAGCCACAGGGCCTGCAGCGTCGCGCGACGGGAAGGTGCAAGGCCGGGCTGGCGGGGCAGCAGGGCCAACAGGGGATCGGGGAACGGCAGGGCCGCGGGGCCGGCCGCCTGTGCCGCGGCGAAGGGTTCCAGCGCCGTGCGTTCGTGCAGCCAGTTCGCCCACAGGTTGCCCGGCAGCGAAGCAGGTGAACCAGGCACCAGCGTCATCGCGCAGGCCAGCACCGGGCATGGCGGTTCCCCCGGCTCCCGGGACACCAGGTGCGGCAATACCGCCTTCGCCAGCCAGGCGCCCAGGCTCTCGACCTGGACGCTGGTACGCAGGCTCGCGGCGCGCGTGGGGAGGTCCGCGGGGCGCTGCTGCCAGTGGGCCATGGGCAGGTGGTTCGCACCCTCGCGAACCGTCAGCCCCTGACGCTCCGCCTCCCAGGCGAACCAGGGGCCGGCGCCGTGCAGGCTCGGCAGGTAGCAGCCCAGCAGCACGGGCAAGGCCACTCCGCTTCTGCGGACGCGGGCCACCTGCTGGCGGAAGGTCTGCAGGTTGCCGGCGAGCAAGGCGTTGTCCTGCTGCCCGGCGGGATCGACGACATAGAAGACGCTCAGCTGGCCCGCCCAGTGCGGACGGTTCGCCAACACGTATTCGATGACCGCTGGCAAGCGATCCAGGCTGGGTATCCGCAGGTAGCAGCCCTGCTCGGTGACGCGCAGCGCCAGTTGTTCCTCGGGCGCCTCGCCGAACAGTGCGCGCAAGCCATCGCCACAGACCGCCACCACCGGTTGCCGGAACCCCGCCGCCGGCAGCGCACAGTCCTCGGCCAGCGCAATGGCCTGGCGTTGCCGCGCGGCGTTGCGCCCGGCGAGCCACCAGCCCAGCGCGACCGCGATGACCACGCCAAGCGCCGACAGCGCGCGCCCGACCGGGAACAGCGGCAGCACCGCCAGGAGCAGGAACAGCGCCAGCGCTCCCGCCCAGAGCCAAAGGCCGCGTACCCATGTGAGCTGCATGGACATCGCTACACCTGGCCGGGCAGCAGGGTGGTCACGGTATCCACCAGCATCCGGTGCAGCACCAGCCACACTCCTGCCAGCAGGATCGCGGCGGCCACCAGGTGCAACCATGGCATGCCGAGCCAGCGGCGCCAGCCGCCACCGCCGGCGCGCACCAGCACCGGGGCCTCGCCCGTGGCGGCAAAGGGTTGTACGTGCTCGCTCAGTGCGTCGAGCAGTTGCTCCCGCTCCGGAGCCTGCTCGTCGCGATAACGGCCCAGGAACCCCAGCATCAGCACGCGCTGGTAACAGGTCAGCACCCGCAGGTCGGGCGCCGGTTCCGCCAGGGCCGCGCGCATGTCCTCGTAGAGCTGCTCGCCAGCCTGGTGGCGGTTGAAGAAGTGCGCCTGAAGCGGTTTCGCAGCCCAGACGGCATGGGACTGCTCGCCGGCGTTGCGCATCACCGTCTCGTCGAGCAGCGCGCATTGCGCATAGCAGATGCGGTCGATGGCGTTCAGGCTCACGCCAGCTTCGGCCAGGCGGGCACGGCTGTGTTCGACCTGGGCCGCGCAGTGCTTCCACAGCTCGGCGCCGTCCTTGGCCGAGGCCTTCTGCTGCAGCTCGACGACCAGCAGGTAGCTGTCCTGCAGCAGTGCGTCGATATCCACCAGCGGTTTCTTTCCGAATGCCTGGGTCATGAGCGCAGCACCGCGAACAGGTCCAGCTGGACTTCCCCGAGCGTGCCGGGGACGTAGAGCGCGCAGACGCCGGCCGAAAGCATGGCTCGCGCCTTGGGATGGGCCAGATCAAGGGCGAAGTACTGGTTGCCCAGGCGCATCGGGATAGCCGCGGGCACATGGCTGAGCGGCAGCAGCGGTACGCCGTCCAGGGCCACGTTGACGAGGTGGTCGACGTCGTCCGGCGCCCCCACCTTGCACAGGCGCGGGAACTGGCCCTGCACTTGCGCGGCGGGCAGGCTGGAGCGTACCGACAGGTAGAAATCGACACCCTCGGCATCGCGCAGCCGGCCATCGTGCAGCGCTACCTGCCAGCGGTGCGCATTGGGCTGTTCCAGTTCCAGCGCGATGACGCGTGACGGCAGGCTGGCCTCCAGCAGCGTGGAGATCAGCCGGAACAGCGGCGGGAACACCGCTTCCAACTGGTCGTGCCGGTAGCCGGGAATGGCACCGATGTCGTGCTCCAGGGAAAAGGTCAGCAGGCTGCCGGCCAGCTTGATCAGCTCCTGGTAGACCTGCTCGGGGTGCCGCGCGGGGTGCGCCAGCAGGTCCGCCAGCACCGGCTGGTAGCTGTTCAGCGCGTTGAGCAGCCAGAACAGCGAGACGTCGGCCACCGCGAAGTCGGCCATGCGCTGGTTGCTCTCGCGGCGCATGCCCATCAGGCGGCTGCGCTTGGCCGCCAGCTGGGTCATCAGGTTGTCCAGCTGGGCGAGCAACTGGGGCTGGGCATCGAAGCTGAGCAGCGGCGGGACGAACTGCGGGTCGAGCGTCCAGACGCCCTGGCCGTCGCGTACCACGCGCGCTACCGGGCAGGTGAGATACTCGGCGTTTTCATCGCTGTCCAGGCGCAACGAAAGCATGTGTTCCAGCGCGGCCATGGACTGGCTCTCTTCGCCATAGAGGTCCTGCACCTCCCGCCAATCCTGGCGATAGCGCGTGGGCCGGGAGGGCGCGCCCTCCCCCGTCAGGCAGTTGCCGCCATTGGCATGCTCCAGCGGCAATGCCAGCAGCAGCGTGGCCACGGCAACCTCCTCCGTGGCCAGCCGGGCCAGCTCCACCGCCGGCGGCAGCCGGTCGCTCGCGTCGCTGTCGACCAGCGTGCCATCCGGCAGCCGCACGCGCAGCCGGGTGGCCTTGAGCTTGCCCAGCCGTAGCGCGTCCAGGTCGAAGGAGGCCACCTGGACGCCCCAGGGATGTACCCGCGACAGCCGCGCCAGGCATTCGTTGGTCCAGGCCTCCCAGCGAGCCTGCTGCTGGAATTGCTGCGGGGACAGCAAGGTCCCCGCACCCCACAAGGGGCGATCGATCTTCATGCGTTCTTCCCTGAAGCCGTTTTTCAGGCCTTGGCCTTGGGCATCTGCGAAACCAGCGACAGGTTGACGTCCATGCCTTCCACCTGGAAATGCGGTACGGCATAGAGCTTCACGCGGAAGAAACCGGGATTGTCGTCGATGTCCTCGACCGTCACCTTGGCGTCACGCAGCGGGTGCGAAGCCTGCAGGTCGTCGCTGGGGTCGGTCATTTCGGTGACCAGGCCACGGATCCAGTTGTTGAGCTCCAGCTCCAGGACGCGGCGGTCCTTGGTGGTGCCGATGTTCTCGCGCTGGATCAGCTTCAGGTAATGGGCGATGCGCGACAGCAGGAAGATGTACGGCAGGCGCGCGTTGATGCGGCTGTTGGCGGTGGCGTCGGCGGTGTCGTAGAGCGCCGGCTTCTGCGCCGAGTTGGCGGAGAAGAAGCAGGCGTAGTCGCGGTTCTTGTAGTACGACAGCGGGATGAAGCCCAGGTTGGCGAACTCGAACTCGCGGGTTTCCGGGATCATCACTTCCGAGGGGATCTTCACCTGGTTGCCGGTGCCCAGGTCGTACAGGTGGATCGGCAGGTCGGTGACCGCGCCGCCCGCCTGCGGGCCGCGGATCTGCACGCACCAGCCGTTGTTGATGAAACTCTTCACCATGTTGGCGGCGAAGGCGAAGGAGGCGTTGGTCCACAGGTACTTGCCATGGTCCGGGCCCTTGACGCTCTCGATGTAGTTGAAGCTGCGCACCGGCAGGGTGTCGGGGCCGTAGGGCAGGCGGCCGAGCACGCGCGGCATGGTGAGGCCGATGTAGCGCGCATCGTCGGTGTCGCGGAAGGACTTCCACTTCAGGTATTCGGCACGGTCGAAGTAGTTGCCGATATCCTTGATCGCGGCCACCTCCTCCATGCTCTGCTTGCCGAAGAACGCCGGCCCGACCGAGCCGATGAAGGGCATGTGCGCCGCCGCCGCGACCTTGGAGATGTTGCGCAGCAGGGCGATGTCCTGCGGGCCGCGGTCGAACTCGTAGTTGGAGATCGCAGCGGCGATGGGCTCGCCGCCGGGGGTGTCGTACTCCTGGGTGTAGGTGTGGACGTACAGGCCGCTCTGGGCGATCTCCGGGGCATCCTCGAAGTCCTGCACCAGGTGGTCCTTGCTGATGTCCAGCAGCTCGATGCGCACGTTCCGGCGGAAATCGACCTGGTCGATCAGCGACTTGACGCCGCGCCAGGTCGACTCGACGCGCTGGAAGTCGCCGTGGTGCATGATCGCGTCCAGCTGGCGGCTGATCTGCGCATCCAGCGAGGCGATGTGCTCGTCCAGCAGGTTCTTGTCCAGGCGCTCGACCTTCTGCGAGGACTGCTTGAGCAGGTCCAGGAAGACGCTGACCGCGGCCGTCACACGCTCGTCGGCGGAGGCTTCGGACAGCGCATCGCTGTCCTGGTAGACCTCGAAATCGCCCAGTGCCGACACCGGGCTCAGGTTGATCTTGTCGAACAGGCTCGCATAGACGCCCTGGTTTTCTTGCAGCGATACGCTCGCGCTACCGGTTTGCGCGGCAGTCCCTTCGGCAGACATGGGGCTCTCCTTGAATTGGTCTTCAGCGATCTTGCGGGGCGAGCTGGGCCAGTTCGGCACGCAGCTTGTCGCTCAGGGCGTCATCCTTGAGGATGCGTTCCAGCTCGCGACGGAAGGTGACGTTGTCCAGCAGGTTGGACTTGAGGTCGCGCAGCAGGTTGCGCATGGCCAGCATGGCGCGCAGCTCCGGCATCTGCCGTGCCACCCGCTCGGGCTCGAAGTCCTTCATGTTGCGGAAGGTCAGCTCGATGCTGGTGTCGGAGCCGTCGTCGGCCAGGGTATTGGGCACGGCCAACTTCACACTGGGACTGAAGTCGGCCAGCACATTGTTGAAGTTGTTCTTGTTGACGTCGACCTTGTTGCGCTCGGACAGCGGGCGCTGTTCGCGGCCATTGCTGTAGTCGCCCATCACCATCAACTTGAGTGGCAACTCGACCTTTTTCTGCGCACCGCCGGTATGAAGGTCAAGTTTGATATTGACCCGTGCCTTGGGCACTTCATTTTGGAAACTGTTCGAAGCCATGACTACTCCAGATACCTCCCTGGTGAGGGGTGAGTCAAACAGGCTGGAATTCATGGCAACAGCGGGAAGGCGCGCGCCGACAGCCCGATCCGAAGATCGCGAATTCCATTTCTTACTTCTGAAAAAACTATTAGAGCGGTGACATTGCCGTAGTCCTCACTAAGAACTACCGATGCCATAACTTTCAGCCAATCGGATATTCGCTTTTCGCCCCATGAACTCATCGGGTTCATTGCGCACGTAGATCAGCCATTTACGAGTGTATCGACGCGAACGGGGGGATAAAATAAGACTTGTCCCAAACTTATGTGGGAAATAACCACAACTGGAACTCGGCAAGTTTCGCAAGCAGACGACAAGGCATTGCCCTCTCCGCTACGCGGCACGGGAAGCCCGCCCGCGGCGTGCAAGGCCCTAGCGAGACGGCCATAATCGGCGCTTGCCCCCGATCCAGGCCCCGTCGATGTCCGAGCAACCCAGCCCAGCCAACGCAGAAC
>NZ_QGSL01000091.1:120695-136306 GCF_003176655.1 Pseudomonas sp. RW407
GCAAGCTCGCTTCTACATGGCAGAGAAGAGCACCGCCGTAGGATGGGTTGAGCGAAGCGAAACCCATCCTACGAAAAGCCGAATCTACCCCCGCCGGTATCAATCTTTGCGCGGCCCAGGCACCAGCGGCTGGCGCAGTTCCAGGCCATGCCGGAGGAAGAACCCTTCCACCCCATCGGTAGCGTCGGTGTACAGGCGCGCGCCGGGATGGTCGGCGATGAAGCGTTGCATCAGCGAAGTGCCGATGCCACGGCCCTGGTGAGCGGGCAGCACCGCCAGCTCGGCCAGCCAGGTGGTCTGGGCGTTCTCCGGCTCGGCGCGGAGCAGGCCGACCACCTGCTCGCCCTCGCTGGCCAGCAGCACGTAGCCGGAAGATTCGCAGAGATCGCGCAATTCGTCCGCGTCGTTCGGGTGGCCCCAGCCGACGGTGCGGTAGAGCGCCGCTATGCCAACGCACTGGGCGTCGTCCAGTGAAGTGACGCGGTGAATCCGGATGGTCGCTTCGCTCATGGCTTCCCCTCCTTGCCCTTTGGCGCCTCCAGCCTGGACCATCGCTGGCCGGCCGATGCTGATCCCGGTCAAGCCCGCGTCAGCCGGCGCTGCCGTGCAGGGCCAGCAGCCAGTCGGGGATGCGCCTTTCCAGATAGTAGTCCGGTCGTCCCGGCGTGCCGCCGATGAAGCCCACATGGCCGCCGTGCTCGTGCAGCTCCAGCTCGGTGCTGGCCGAGAGTTCGTCCGCCGGCGGGATGCTGCCGGCGTCGATGAAGG
The DNA here is from genome assembly GCF_003176655.1 of Pseudomonas sp. RW407. Classification (NCBI taxonomy): domain Bacteria; kingdom Pseudomonadati; phylum Pseudomonadota; class Gammaproteobacteria; order Pseudomonadales; family Pseudomonadaceae; genus Pseudomonas; species Pseudomonas sp. RW407. Next base: position 121,464 of record NZ_QGSL01000091.1, read on the forward strand.
GGTCGTCGCTGGAGTGGATGACCAGCGTCGGGGTATGGATGCCGCCCAGGTAGAAGCGGCTGGAGGCGCGCTTGTAGTAGTCGTGGGCGTCGGCGAAGCCGTGCAGCGGCGCGGTGACGCGGCCGTCGAAGTCCCAGAAGGTGCGCATGCCGTCCAGCGGGCCCAGGCGCTCCAGGGCCGCCAGGTGCTCCTGGGCGCCGCGCTCGGCGAAGCTCTGCTGCTTGTTGCGCACGTAGGCCACCAGTTCGCGCATGAAGTGCGCCTGGTAGATGCGCGAGAAACCGATACCGATGCGGTCGGCGCAGCGGTCCAGGCGGAACGGCACCGACACCGCCACGGCGCCGCGCAGCGGGCTGTCGCCACCGCGCTCGCCAAGGTACTTGAGCAGCACGTTGCCGCCCAGCGAATAGCCCACCGCGTACAGTGGCGCCAGCGGGCGCATGCGCCGCAGGTGCTCGATGACCGCCGCCAGGTCCTCGCTGATGCCCGAGTGGTAGCCGCGCGGCAGCAGGTTGGGCTCGCCCGAGCAACCGCGCCAGTTCAGCGCCACGCTGGCCCAGCCGCGGGCCTGCAGGGCGAACTGCAGGCCGCGGATGTAGTGCGAGTCGGAAGAACCGGTCAGCCCGTGGACGGCCAGCACCAGCGGCGTGCGGGCGTTGTGCGGGCCATGCCAGTCGAGGTCGAGGAAGTCGCCATCCTCCAGCCACAGCCGCTCGCGCTCGCGCTGCAGCACCGGCGCCTTGCGCAGCAGCGAGCCGTAGAGCGTCTGCAGGTGCGGGCCGGGGAGCCACCAGGCGGGTTGGAAGGGCGGTGTCATGCGGGCATGGCTCAGTTGCGGATGAGGTTCATGATCAGGTGGATCATCAGTTCTTTCTGTCGTGGATCGCTTTGCGCCACCAGCAGGGCGATGGCGGCCAGGGCGTTGTCGTTGATCTTCAGTTCGCCGTCGTGCTTGAGGTGATGCTGGTTGCGCTGCAGGAACCAGATGAACAGGAAGGCGCCAATACGCTTGTTGCCGTCGGTGAACGGATGGTTCTTGATGATGAAGTAAAGCAGGTGCGCAGCCTGCTCCTCGATGCTGGGGTAGAGGAACTGGCCGGCGAAGGACTGCGTGACGTTGCCGAGAATGCCGAGGAAGCTGTCGTCCTTGGGGCGTCCGAACAACTCGCTTGCCTCGCCCTTGGCCAGCAGGTCGGTCTTCAGGGCCGTGATCGCGGCGTGGGCATCGGTGGGTTCGATGGCGTAGCGGATGCTTTCATCGAAACCTTCCGCGGGCAGGCGCTCGCTGTCGAACTGGTTGAGCAGCACGAAGGTGCGCGCATAGCCGGCGATGACACTCACCAGGCCCCGCGCCTCGGGCAGGTTGGCCTGGTCGATGAGGTTCTGCTGGAACAGCGTCAGCGTTTGCTCCAGTTCGCGAATGCGGGCTTGCTGGGTTTGAAGGCGGCGTTCGTTGAGTGCGTAACCCTGAACCAGATAGTCCTTGAGCACCTGGTTGGCCCAGATGCGGAAGCGTGTGCCTTGCCGGGAGTTGACGCGGTAGCCGACGGAGATGATGGCGTCGAGGTGGTAATGCTTGAGCCGGCGCTGCACCTTTCGCCGGCCTTCCTCGCGAACTACTAAGAAATCCTTAGTAGTTGTCTCTTCCTGCAACTCGCCTTCCCGGTAGATGTTCCTCAGGTGCATCAGCACGTTTTCCGGCGTCGTGGCGAACAGCTCTGCCATCTGCCTCTGAGTCAGCCAGGCGCTTTCGCCTTCCAGACGAACTTCGGTGGTCTGGCCGCCGTCATCCGCCTGATAAATGGCGATGGGGCTCTGCGTCGGTTCGTCCATTGGCTGCTCCTTGCGCCAGGTGGTTTGGCTTATTGGCTGCTGCGCCGCCACAGCGCGTAATGCACATTCCCCGCCTGCTTCTCCCTATGCAGCCGCCAGTTGGCCGGCAGGCCGAGGCTGGAGGGGACGCTTTCGCTCTCGGTGTAGACCCAGGCGTCGGGGGCCAGCCAGCCGCTTTCCTCCAGCAGGCGGCAGGCGTTCTGCAGCAGGTCCTGGTGGAAGGGCGGGTCGAGGAATACCAGGTCCACCGGCTCGGGGGCCGGCTTGGCCAGGTAGGCGAGGGCGTCCTGCAGCTGCACTTCGCCGTTCTCGCACTTCAGCGTGGCCAGGTGGCCGCGCAGGGCGGCCACGGCTTCGCGGTTCAGGTCCAGGGCGGTGCCGCGGCTGGCGCCGCGGGACAGCGCTTCGAGGAAGAGCGCGCCGCTGCCGGCGAAGGGGTCGAGCACGCGGGCGCCGGGCACGTAGGCGGCCAGCCAGTTGAACAGGGTTTCGCGCACCCGGTCGGGGGTCGGGCGCAGGCCCGGGCCCTCGGGGAAGGCGAAGCGGCGGCTGCGCCATTCCCCGCCGATGATGCGCAGCTGGCCCTGCCCGCCGTGCTGGCGGGCGGCCTGGGCGGGGGCCTTGGGTCGTCTGTTCATCAATGCTCCGGAACGCCGAGGGGCTGTTCGGCCGGTTTGTCGGTGGGCGGCGGCAGCGGTTTCTGCGGCACGGTCGGGCCGGCGGTGACGACGACGAAGGCGTCCGGGTCGACGTGGCGCTGCATGGCCGCCTTGACCTTGTCCACGTCCAGCGCCTGGACCTGGGCCAGGAAGGTCTCCAGGTAGTCCGAGGGCAGGCCGTAGAAGCCGATGGCGCCGAGCTGGCCGACGATGTCGGCGTTGCTCGCGGTGGACAGCGGGAAGCTGCCGGCCAGCTCGCGCTTGGCGTCGTCCAGTTCCTTCTGCGTCGGGCCGTTCTTCACGTAGTCGCGGACTATGTCCTGGACCAGCCTGAGGGTGCCCTCGCTCAGCTCGGCGCGGGTCTGCAGGCCGATGGTGAAGGGGCCGCGCGCCTGCATGCCGGTGAAGCCGGAGGACACGCCGTAGGTCAGCCCGCGCTTCTCGCGCACCTGGTCCATCAGGCGGGTGCCGAAGCCGCCGCCGCCGAGGATCTGGTTGCCCAGGTAGAGCGCCGGGTAGTCCGGGTCGTTGCGGGTGATGCCGAGCTGGGCCAGCAGCAGGTGGGTCTGCTTGGAGGGGAACTCGATGTGGCTGGGGCCCGGCTTGGGCACGGCCGGCCGGGCCACCGGCGGCAGCGCCGGGCCCTTGGGCAGCGAGGCGGAGACCTTGGCGGCGATGGCCTCGGCCTCGGCGCGGCTGAGGTCGCCGACCAGCGCGATCACCGTGTTGCCGGCGGCGTAGCCCTTCTGGTGGAAGGCGCGCAGCTGGGCGACGCCGATCTTCGGCACCGACTGCTCGTTGCCGTCGCTGGAGTGGGCGTAGGGGTGGTCGCCGTAGAGGCGCTTGAACAGTTCCAGGCCGGCCAGCTTGCCGGGGTTCTGCTTCTGGTACTCGAAGCCGGCCAGCACCTGGTTCTTGATGCGCGCCAGGGCTTCCTCGGGGAAGGTCGGCTGGCCCACCACCTGGTCGAACAGGGCGACGGCGGCTTCGCGCTTGTCCTTCTCGCTCAGGCTGCGCAGGCCGGCCACCGCCATGTCGCGGTAGGAGCCGTTCATGAAGTCGGCGCCCAGGTCCTCGAAGCCGGCGGCGATGGCGCTGGTGTCCTTGCCCGGCACGCCTTCGTTGAGCATGGCGTTGGTGAGCATGGCCAGGCCGGGGGCGTCGCCGTCCTGGCTGCTGCCGGCGGCGAAGGTCAGGCGCAGGTCGAACATCGGCAGCTCGTGGGCCTCGACGAAGAGCACGCGGGCGCCTTCGGCGGTGGTCCAGCGCTGGATGTCCAACTGGCGGTGGCCGGGTTTCTTGCCGGCGGCCTCGGCCAGCGACTGCAGGCCGCTGGGCGTTGCGGCGGCCGGCGCCTGCGGGGTTGGGTTGCTACCGCCGGCGGGGCGGCTGACGCAGAACGCCAGGCCGGCGACCAGCAGCAGGACGACCAGGCCGAGCAGGCCGTAGCGCAGGCCGTTTCGTTCACTCATGGCTCGGCTCCTTGTCGGTATCGGCTTGCGGCAGCACCTGGGCGAGGGTCAGGCGCGAACGGACGAAATAGGTGCGGGCGGCCTTCCGGATGTCTTCGGCGGTGACCTGGCGGATGGCCTCCAGGTCCTGGTCGGCGAGGCGCCAGGACAGGCCGACGCTCTCCAGCTGGCCGATGCCGCTGGCCTGGGCGGCGATGGAGTCGCGCTCGAAGACCAGCCCGGCGATCAGCTGGGCGCGCACGCGCTCCAGTTCTTCCTGGCTGGGCGGGGTGGTCTTGAGCTCGTCGAGCTGTTGCCAGAGGGCCTTCTCCACCTGCTCCAGGGTCTTGCCCTTCTGCACGTTGGGGGTGGCGCTCAGGGTGAACAGGGTGTCGCCGCGGGCGAAGGCGTCGTAGGAGGCGGAGGCGCCGGCCACTAGTTCCTGGCCGCGCTCCAGGCGCGAGGACAGGCGGGCGCTGTAGCCGCCGTCGAGCAGCGCGGAGATCAGCCGCAGGGCGTGCACCTCGCGCGGGTTCTCGCTGCTGCCCAGGCTGGGCACGTTGAAGCCCATGATCAGGCTGGGCAGCTGGGTGCGCACCTGGAGGGTCAGCCGGCGCTCGCCCGGGTCGGGCACTTCCAGCGGCTTGCGCGCCGGCGGCAGTTCGCGCCGCGGGATGTCGCCGAACCAGCGCTGGGCCAGGGCCCTGACCTCCTCGGGCTGGACGTCGCCGACCACCACCAGGGTGGCGTTGTTCGGCGCGTACCAGGCCTTGTACCAGGCGCGCAGGTCGTCGATGGTCATGCGCTGCAGGTCGGCCATCCAGCCGATGGTCGGCGAGTGGTAGCCGCTGGACAGGTAGGCCGCCGCCTTGAAGCGCTCGTAGGCCAGGGCGTAGGGCTTGTCCTCGGTGCGCAGGCGGCGTTCTTCCTTGATCACCTCGATCTCGCTCTTGAACTGGTCGGCCGGCAGCGTCAGGTGCGCCATGCGGTCGGCCTCCAGCTCGAAGGCCACCGGCAGGCGGTCCTTGGCCAGCACCTGGTAGTAGGCGGTGTAGTCGTCGGTGGTGAAGGCGTTCTCCTCGGCGCCGAGGTCGCGCAGGATGCGCGAGGCCTCGCCCGGGCCCATCTTGCTGCTGCCCTTGAACATCATGTGCTCCAGGGCGTGGGACAGGCCGGTGAGGCCGGGCGTCTCGTAGCTGGAGCCGATCCTGTACCAGAGCTGGGAGACCACCACGGGGGCGCGGTGGTCTTCGCGAACTACCAGCTTGAGCCCGTTGTCCAGTACGTATTCGTGGGTCGGCTGGGGTTCGGCGGCGAGGGCGAACAGCGGCAGGCAGAGCACGCCCCAGAGCAGGCCGAGCGTGCGGCGTGGAGGGTTTTTCATGGTCGAACGGATCCTTGCTGATGGCCCGTTGGGTGGCGGGATGACTGTCGGGCAGCCGCCTAACCCCGGCAGGCGAGGAGATGCTAGGATACCCATCCGTTTTCCGGGCGGCCACGTCCCGTGCCGCTCCCTTGAGATGCAAGCCATTCATGTTTGGTTCCAACGACGACAAGAAGGCCCCGCAGGGCGGGGACAAGAAAGGCCTGTTCAGCTGGTTCCGCAAGAAACCCCAGGCCGAAGAGACCGTAGCGCCAGCCTCCGAAGCCGAGGCGGCCCCCGCGCAGCCGGCGGAAAGCCCGGCGGCGCAGCCTGAGCAGGCCGCACCGGCCCCGGCAGCCGAAGCGCCCCGGCCGGCGCCCGTCGACGAGCTGCGCACGCCGCTGCCCGTTGCCCCCGCCGAACCGCTGGCGCCAGCCCCGCCGGCCGAAAGCCTGCCCGCCGAGCCGCTGGAGCCGGTCCGCCCGGCCGAGCCTCAGGTCGCCAGCGAACCGCAGCCCCCGGTCGAGGCGGTAGCGCCCGTTGCCCCCGCCGCGCCCGTGGTCGAGCCTGTCCCGGCTCCGGCTCCGGCTCCGGCTCCGGCTCCGGCCGCGGAACAACCGCCGGTCGCAGCGCCCGCGCCCGCCGCCGTCGAGAAGCCCGCCGCCGTCGAACCGGCCAAGCCCGGCTTCTTCGCCCGCCTCAAGCAGGGCCTGTCGAAGACCAGCGCCAGCCTCGGCGAGGGCATGGCCAGCCTGTTCCTCGGCAAGAAGGCCATCGACGACGACCTGCTCGACGAGATAGAGACGCGCCTGCTGACCGCCGACGTCGGCGTCGAGGCCACCACCGCCATCGTGCAGAACCTGACCAAGCGCGTGGCGCGCAAGGAGCTGGCCGACAGCGAGGCGCTGTACAAGGCCCTGCAGGAAGAGCTGGCAGGGCTGCTGCGCCCGGTCGAGCAGCCGCTGGCCATCACCGCTGAAAAACAGCCCTACGTGATCCTCGTGGTCGGGGTGAACGGCGTGGGCAAGACCACCACCATCGGCAAGCTGGCGAAGAAGCTGCAGATGGACGGCAAGAAGGTCATGCTGGCCGCCGGCGACACCTTCCGCGCCGCCGCCGTGGAGCAGTTGCAGGTGTGGGGCGAGCGCAACAACATCGCGGTGATCGCCCAGCACACCGGCGCCGACTCGGCCTCGGTGATCTTCGACGCCGTGCAGGCCGCCAAGGCCCGTGGCGTCGACGTGCTGATCGCCGACACCGCCGGGCGCCTGCACACCAAGGACAACCTGATGGAAGAGCTGAAGAAGGTGCGCCGGGTCATCGGCAAGCTGGACGACACGGCTCCCCACGAGGTGCTGCTGGTGCTCGACGCCGGCACCGGGCAGAACGCCATCAACCAGGCCAAGCAGTTCAACAACGCCGTGGAACTCACCGGCCTGGCCCTGACCAAACTGGACGGCACCGCCAAGGGCGGGGTGATCTTCGCCCTGGCCAAGCAGTTCGGCCTGCCGATCCGCTACATCGGCGTCGGCGAAGGGATCGACGATCTGCGCACCTTCGAGGCCGACGCTTTCGTCCGTGCATTGTTCGAGACCCGGGAGACCGCATGATCCGCTTCGAGCAGGTCGGCAAACGCTATCCCAACGGCCACGTCGGCCTGCATGACGCCTCGTTCCGCATCCACCGCGGCGAGATCCTCTTCGTCACCGGCCACTCCGGCGCCGGCAAGAGCACCCTGCTGCGGCTGATCCTGGCGATGGAGCGGCCGACTTCCGGCAAGCTGCTGCTCGGCGGCCAGGACCTGGCGCGCATCACCACCGCGCAGATTCCCTTCCTGCGCCGGCAGATCGGCGTGGTGTTCCAGAACCACCAGTTGCTCAACGACCGCACGGTGTTCGACAACGTCGCCCTGCCGCTGCAGATCCTCGGTCTGCCCAAGGCGGAGATCGCCCAGCGGGTGGAGGCGGCGCTCGACCGCGTGAGCCTCAAGGAGAAGGCCGAGGACCTGCCGTCCGACCTCTCCACCGGCCAGCAGCAGCGCGTCGGCATCGCCCGCGCGGTGGTGCACCGCCCGGCGCTGCTGCTCGCCGACGAACCCACCGGCAACCTCGACCCGCGCCTGGCCTCGGAGATCATGGGCGTGTTCGAGGACATCAACCGCCTCGGCACCACCGTGCTGATCGCCAGCCACGACCTGGCGCTGATCGCGCGCATGCGCCATCGCATGATCACCCTGCAGCGCGGGCGGATCATCGCGGACCGCGAGGAGGAGGCCTGATGAACGACCAGCAACTGCCGCACGCCCCGGAAGAGGGCACGCAGCCGAAGAAGAGCCGCGAGCGCGTGGAGAAGGAATCCACCGACTGGGGCCAACTGTTCAGCGCCTACGGCGAAAGCCACCGCGCCAGCCTGGTGGACAGCCTCAAGCGGATGTTCGGCCACCCCTTCGGCAGCTTCTTCACCTGCCTGGTGATGGGCATCACCCTGAGCCTGCCCATGGGCCTGTCGCTGCTGCTGGGCAACGTCGAGCGCCTGGGCGGCTCCTGGCAGCGCGCGGCGCAGATTTCCCTGTACCTGGACCTGAAGACCAGCGAAAGCCAGGGCCAGGACCTGCGCGAGCAGATCGAGCGCATGCCCGACGTGATCGAGGCGCAGCTGATCAGCCGCGAGGACGCGCTGAAAGAGCTGCAGGAACAGTCCGGCCTGGGCGAGGCGCTCAAGGAGCTGCCGGAGAACCCGCTGCCGGCGGTGATCTCGGTGACGCCCAAGCAGGTCGATCGCAACCAGCTCGATGCCCTGCGTCAACGCCTGGCCGAGCTGCCCGGGGTACAACAGGCCCAACTGGACCTGGTGTGGGTCGAGCGGCTGTCGGCCATCCTCAAGCTGGGCGACCGTTTCGTCTTCGGCCTGACCGTGGTGCTGGTGCTGACCCTGCTGCTGGTGATCGGCAATACCATTCGTCTGCACATCGAAAACCGTCGTAACGAAATCGAAGTGATCAAGCTGGTCGGCGGGACCGACGGCTACGTTCGCCGGCCCTTCCTTTATATGGGGGCGCTCTACGGCCTGGGCGCCGGCATCCTGTCCTGGGCCCTGCTGGAGTTCGGCCTGAACTGGCTGAACGCCTCGGTGGTCAACCTCGCCGGCCTCTACGGCAGCGATTTCGCCCTGGCCGGCGTGCCCTTGAACGACGGCCTGTCGCTGACCATAGGCGCGGTGCTGCTGGGCTGGATCGGCGCCTGGCTGGCCGTGGCGCGGCACCTGCGGGAGCTGGCGCCGCGCTGACAACTGACTGATTTCCCCTGTTTTCTTTTTGGCTGTAAAGGAACTTTTACACCCGCTTGCAGTCAGATCGCCCAGTGCTACACTGCGCGAGTTTCGTGAATCGGAGGATTCGCATGACCACTTCCCTGCAACCTGTCTATGCCCTGGTTCCCGGTGCAAACCTGGAAGCCTACGTGCACTCGGTGAACAGCATCCCGCTGTTGACGCCGGAGCAGGAGCGCGAGCTGGCCGAACGCCTCTTCTATGAGCAAGATCTGGAAGCGGCACGGCAAATGGTGCTGGCGCACCTGCGCTTCGTCGTGCACATCGCCCGGAGTTATTCCGGGTACGGCCTGGCCCAGGCCGATCTGATCCAGGAGGGTAACGTCGGCCTGATGAAGGCCGTGAAGCGCTTCAACCCGGAAATGGGTGTGCGTCTGGTGTCCTTCGCCGTGCATTGGATCAAGGCGGAAATCCACGAGTTCATCCTGCGCAACTGGCGGATCGTCAAGGTCGCCACCACCAAGGCGCAGCGCAAGCTGTTCTTCAACCTGCGCAGCCAGAAGAAGCGTCTGGCCTGGCTGAGCAACGACGAAGTCGAGCGCGTGGCCGAGAGCCTGGGCGTGGAAGCCCGGGAAGTGCGCGAGATGGAAAGCCGCCTGAGCGGCCAGGACATGGCCTTCGACCCGGCGGCCGACGCCGACGACGAAAGCGCCTACCAGTCCCCGGCGCACTACCTGGAAGACCATCGCTACGACCCGGCGCGCCAGCTGGAGGAAGCGGACTGGAGCGACAGCTCCACCGCCAGCCTGCACGAGGCGCTGGAAGGCCTGGACGAGCGCAGCCGCGACATCCTCCACCAGCGCTGGCTGGCCGAGGAGAAGGCGACGCTGCACGACCTGGCGGCCAAGTACAACGTGTCCGCCGAGCGCATCCGTCAGCTGGAAAAGAACGCGATGAACAAGCTCAAGGGGCGCATCGAGGCATAAGCGCCCGCTGCACCGCTAGACTGAAGACCGCACCCCTCGGGGTGCGGTTTTTTTCTGCCCGCGCATGCCCGGAGACCCGATGCCCCGACTACGCCCGGCCCATGGCCTGCTGATCCTCGCCTTTGCCTTGCTGGCCTTCGCCGCCGGGCTCTGGGTGGCGCGCTCCACGACGCCGCTGCCGCCGCCGGCCTGGCTGGAGGACTGGCAGCGCGAGGTGTTCGGGCCCCTGGCCGACGGCACCCTCGACCTCGGCCAGTTGCACAGTTGGCAGGACGGCGCGCTGTGGCTGACCCGTGACGGGCAGGGCGCCCAGCTGAGCTACCGCGGCACCCTGGGTACGCCCGACGGTCCCTGGCGGGTGGAGGCCGAGCTGGTGCTGAGCGACGAGGAACGCGGCAGCCTGCAGAAGGCTACCGGCATAGCGCCGGGGGCGCCCGACCAGCCGCTCAGCGACGGCATGCTGGAGCAACTGCGCCGGCAGGCGGTGGCCTCGGTGCTGCTGGCGCCCAGCCAGGCGCTGAGCGTCGGCCGCCTGGTGGCCAGCTTCGGCCCGCCGCGCCTGCGCCTGCAGACCGACCGCGGCGAGGCCTGGATCTACCCCGAGCGCGGCCTGACGCTGCTGCACCGCAATGGCGAGCTGGTCTGGCTGCAGGTGGTACCACGGGAGAGCCTGGCGCACTGAGCGCGGCTCAGCGCAGGCGCTCCAGGTAATCGGGGCCGCCGAGCTGCCACATCTGCTGGCGGATCCAGGCGGCGCGCTGGCGGACGTAGCCGCTGGGGCGCGCGGCGCTCCACTGGCGCGGGTTGGGCAGCACTGCGGCGAGCTGCGCGGCCTGCTGCGCCGACAGGCGGCTGGCGTCGACGCCGAAGTGATGGCGCGCGGCGGCCTGGGCGCCGAACACGCCGTCGTCCCACTCGGCGCTGTTCAGGTAGACCTCGAGGATGCGCTGCTTCGGCCAGAAGGTCTCCAGCAGCAGCGTGAACCAGGCTTCCAGGCCCTTGCGCAGCCAGCTGCGGCCGGGCCAGAGGAACAGGTTCTTGGCGGTCTGCTGGCTGATGGTGCTGGCCCCGCGAATGCTCTTGCCGCGGCCGTTGTGGGCCAGGGCCTGCTCGATGGCCGGCAGGTCGAAGCCGTGGTGCTCGGCGAACTTCTGGTCCTCGCCGGCGATGACCGCCACCTTGAGGTTGCCGGAAATCTCGTCCCAGCTGCGCCAGTCGCGCTGCAGGTCGATGGGCTGGCCATTGAACCAGGACTGTACCTTGCGCTCGACCATCAGCATGCTGCCCGGCGGCGGCACCCAGCGCAGGACGACGACCACGGCCACGCTGCCCAGGGCGAAGTAGAGAAGAAACTTGATCAGGCGGCGGAACAGAGTGCGCATGGGTTTTCCCGGGCGATAGTGCGCGTCATTATAACGGGCTTGACCTTCCAGGGAGTTTTCCCATGTTGCGTACCTTCCTGCTGTTCGCCGCCTTCTTCGGCTTCACCGGCGTGGCCCTCGGCGCCTTCGCCGCCCATGGCCTGAAGAGCCGGCTGAGCGCCGACTACCTGGCGATCTTCCAGACCGGCGTGCACTACCAGATGCTCCACGCCCTGGCCCTGTTCGGCGTGGCGCTGCTCTCGGCGCACCTGGGCGGGCGCCTGGTGGGCTTCGCCGGCGGGTTCTTCGTCGCCGGCATCCTGATCTTCTCCGGCAGCCTCTACCTGCTGACCCTGACCGCCACCCCGGTGCTCGGCGCCATCACCCCCATCGGCGGCGTCTGCTTCCTCGCCGGCTGGCTGTGCCTGGGCCTGGCGGCCTGGAGGCTGACGGGCTGACCCGGACGTCAGAATCGCCGGCCGATGGCCCGCTTGCGCCTTGGTCATCGCCGGCTCTCGGGCTAGAATGCCCACCCCTCCAATCGCGACGGTGCTGCCCATGCATATCCAGTTGAACGGCGAACCCTACGAGCTGCCCGACGGCCAGAGCGTGGCCCACCTGCTCGAGCGCCTGGAACTGGGAGGGCGCCGCGTCGCGGTCGAACTGAACCTGGACATAGTGCCGCGCAGCCAGCACGCCGCCACCGCCCTCCGCGAGGGTGACCAGGTGGAAGTGGTGCAGGCCATCGGCGGCGGCTAGGCCGCCGTCCACCGAATTCAGGCCCCGCCCCACCCGCTTTTGCTGAGGAAAGATCCGATGAGCCAAGCCTCTTCCACCCTGCCGGTCGACAAGCCTTTCACCCTCGCCGGGCGTACCTATGAGTCGCGCCTGCTGGTGGGCACCGGCAAGTACAAGGATCTCGACGAGACGCGCCGCGCCATCGAGGCCTCCGGCGCGCAGATCGTCACCGTGGCGGTGCGCCGCACCAACATCGGCCAGAACCCCGGCGAGCCGAACCTGCTCGACGTGATCCCGCCGGACCGCTACACCATCCTGCCGAACACCGCCGGCTGCTACGACGCCGTGGAAGCGGTGCGCACCTGCCGCCTGGCCCGCGAGCTGCTGGACGGCCACAACCTGGTGAAGCTGGAAGTGCTGGCCGACCAGAAGACCCTGTTCCCCAACGTCGTGGAAACCCTCAAGGCCGCCGAAGTGCTGGTCAAGGACGGCTTCGACGTGATGGTGTACACCAGCGACGACCCCATCATCGCCCGCCAGCTGGCCGAGATCGGCTGCATCGCGGTGATGCCGCTGGCCGGCCTGATCGGCTCCGGCCTGGGCATCTGCAACCCCTACAACCTGCGCATCATCCTCGAGGAAGCCAGCGTTCCCGTGCTGGTGGACGCCGGCGTGGGCACCGCCTCCGACGCCACCATCGCCATGGAACTGGGCTGCGAGGCGGTGCTGATGAACACCGCCATCGCCCACGCGCAGCAGCCGGTGATGATGGCCGAAGCCATGAAGCACGCCATCGTCGCCGGTCGCCTGGCCTACCTGGCCGGGCGCATGCCGCGCAAACTGTACGCCAGCGCCTCCTCGCCGATGAGCGGCCTGATCGGCTGATCCCGGCGCGGCGCCCCGAGCGGGCCGGCTCGCCAGGCGCGGGCCGGCCCGTCGTCACTTTCACTGCCCCGTTTTTTCCAAGGTCCGAACATGAGCGATACCCAGCAGCCCCAGGCCGAGCAGGCCACCGACCGGCCGATGCGCACCATCAAGAGCTTCGTGATGCGCGCCGGGCGCATGACCGAAGGCCAGCAGCGCGGCCTCGACCAGGGCTGGCCGCGCTTCGGCCTGGAGCTGACCGACGGCCTGCGCGACTTCGACCAGGTGTTCGGGCGCAAGGCCCCGCGCACCTTCGAGATCGGCTTCGGCATGGGCCACGCCACCCTGGAGATGGCCGCCGCGGCGCCGGACCAGGACTTCATCGGCGTCGAAGTGCACCGCCCGGGTGTGGGCGCGCTGCTCAACGGCATGCTGACGCAGGACCTGAGCAATATCCGCGTCTACAGCTGCGACGCCCTGGAAGTGCTGCGCGACTGCGTGGCCGACGCCAGCCTCGACCGCGTGCTGCTGTTCTTCCCCGACCCCTGGCACAAGGCGCGCCACCACAAGCGCCGCATCGTCCAGCCGGCCTGGGCGGAACTGGTGCGCAGCAAGCTGAAGGTCGGCGGCATCCTGCACATGGCCACCGACTGGGAACAGTACGCCGAGCACATGCTGGAAGTGATGAACGCTGCGCCCGGCTACCGCAACCTGTCCCCGGACAACACCTACGTGCCGCGCCCGGAAGAGCGCCCGGTGACCAAGTTCGAGCGCCGCGGCGAACGCCTCGGCCACGGCGTCTGGGACCTGAAGTTCCAGCGCGTCGACTGAGCCGCCGAAACGTCCTGCACGCTGTGGGAGCGGGCCCTGCCCGCGATCGCGCGCAGGGCGCGCTCCTACAGGGGAATGGCGTAGGTGGCGCGGTGTAGGAGCGGATCTTATCCGCGAACCGCGCCGGAACCTCCGGCCATCGCGGACAAGGTCCGCTCCTACGGGCGGGAGGTGTGCGTAGGGCGCATAGCCGTTCGCGGTTATCCGCCGTTGGCCCTGGCGTGAAGGTCTGAAGTTCCAGCGCGTCGACTGAGCCGCCGAAACGTCCTGCACGCTGTAGGAGCGGGCCCTGCCCGCGATCGCGCGCAGGGCGCGCTCCTACAGGGGAATGGCGTAGGTGGCGCGGTGTAGGAGCGGATCTCATCCGCGAACCGCGCCGGAATCTCCGGCCATCGCGGACAAGGTCCGCTCCTACGGGCGGGAGGTGTGCGTAGGGCGCATAACCGTTCGCGGTTATCCGCCGCTGGCCCTGGCGTGAAGGTCTGAAGTTCCAGCGCGTCGACTGAGCCGCCGAAACGTCCTGCACGCTGTAGGAGCGGGCCCTGCCCGCGATCGTGCGCAGGGCGCGCTCCTACATGGGAATGGCGTGCGTGGCGCGGTGTAGGAGCGGATCTCATCCGCGAACCGCGCCGGAACCTCCGGCCATCGCGGACAAGGTCCTACGGGCGGGAGGTGTGCGTAGGGCGTATAACCGTTCGCGGTTATCCGCCGCTAGCCCTGGCGCGAAGGTCGACGGCGGATAACGCCTGGGGCGTTATGCGCCCTACGGCTTGCCGCTCGCGCTCAGTCGATCAACTCGGCGCCGACCACGGTGATGTCCGGCAGGCTCAGCGGCGCCGGGGTGATCTGCAGGTACTTGATGCTGCTGCGCGGGATCAGCAGCAGGTCGCCATCCACCTCGATGCTCAGGCAGGGCGACTCCAACTGCTTGCGGATGCCCTGCGCCACCTCCACCGGGTCCTCGCTCTGTTGCGGGAAGCGCAGCGCCAGGCGCTGGCCGTCGACGAAGTGCAGGTACAGGTGCTTGATCGGTTTCATGGCGTTTCCCCAGTTGCGCGTTGGCTACTGGGGAAACACTAGCAGGCCCGTCAGCTGCGGTCGGCGATCATGCCGATGATGAAGAACAGCAACAGCAGCACCGGCGCCAGGGTGTAGTTGTTGAAGTAGTTCAGGCCGTGGGCCACCCAGGGGGTGACGAAGACCATGGCCAGGCCGTAGCCCACGGCGCAGATGAGCACGAACAGCAGGGTGCGGAAGACGAAGTTCAGGCTGCCGATGCGCTGCTGCACCCAGGCGTTGATCGCCGGGCCGAACAGCACCAGCAGGGTGGCCATGATCGCCAGGGCGATATCGGACAGATGGCTGCGGCTCCAGCGGGAGGCGCTGGCGATCAGGTCGAGGGCGAAGTCCATGCAGGCTCCTTGGTCGGGGGCGGTCGACGGGGGAGTTTACCCGAGCGACGGGTGGGTGGTTCAGCCGCCAGGCGTTTT
>NZ_QGSL01000091.1:136316-136814 GCF_003176655.1 Pseudomonas sp. RW407
GCCGAGGAAGGCCTGCTGCGCGGCATAGTTGCCGGTGGCGCCCGGCAGCGCGTGGTCGATCTCGGCGTACTGCGTCAGAGTGACATTGCCGCTGCCATCCACCTTCAGACTGAAGATGGTGTTGCTGGCGTTTACCCCGCCTTCACTGCTGGCGGTACTGCCGATGATCTGGCCATTCTGCTCGTACAGATAGATCTTCTGTCCGGTGCTGTTCAGGCCTGACTGGGTGCCCTCGGCCACATCCAACTTCAGTGCATAGCTCCAGCTCACCGAAGCCGGCGTATCGGCACCGGCGCTCTGCGAGGTAATGGCGAAGGCCGCGGCGAAGCTGGTGGTCGCGGTGTCGAAATTCGAGCCAATGGTGTCGGCATCCTGGGTATGCAGCAGCACCGGAGCTTTACCGCTCAGGTCGATGCAGATGGAGGGACCATCGTCGTCGAAGGCCACCTTGTTGCCCAGGTCCAGGGACGCCGTGGAGCTGGCCTTGTCACCGTCGTA
>NZ_QGSL01000091.1:136824-146492 GCF_003176655.1 Pseudomonas sp. RW407
GTTCCCTCTCCCCAGCCCTCTCCCTGAAGGGAGAGGGGGCTTGTCCGTGCCGAGAAGGGATTTGGTGTCAGCCGGATACTCGGTACAAGCCGGCTAACGCCGAAATATCAGTATCTGCCCAACGGTCCCCTCTCCCTTCAGGGAGAGGGTTAGGGAGAGGGCGCTCTGAACTCCAACACCTGCAGCTCCCAGGAAACACCCTTCGCGAGCAAGCTCGCTCCTACGAAGAGCAGCGCCCTTATTCAAGCGTTGCGCCGCCCTTCCCAGAAATGCCCCGCCATCATCCTCAACCCCGCCGCCAACTCCGCCACCCGCGCCGCACTGGCCTGGCTATGGCTCGCACTGGCGGCATTGCCGTCGGCCGACTCACGGATGGCCAGCAGGCTGCGTTCGATCTCCTCGCTGGCGCAGCCCTGTTCCTCGATGGCGCCGGCGATCTCCAGGCTCATGCGCTGGATCGCCGAGACCTGCCCGGCGATTTCCTCCAGCGCGCCGGCGGCGCGGCCGGCCTGGCCGAGGCTGGTGTGGGCCTGTTCGCAGCTGTGGCGCAGGGCCTGCACCGAGGCGCCGGCGCCGCGTTGCAGGTCGCCCACCAGCCTGTGGATATCCAGCGCCGAGTCGGCGGTGCGCGAGGCCAGCGCGCGGACTTCGTCGGCGACCACCGCGAAGCCGCGCCCGGCCTCGCCGGCGCGGGCCGCCTCGATGGCGGCGTTGAGCGCCAGCAGGTTGGTCTGCCCGGCGACTTCCTGGATCACCTGCAGCATCCGCGAGATGCCCTCGCTGTGCCCGTGCAGCTGCTCCACCGCCTCGCTGGCCCGGCGTACCGCGTCTTCCAGGGCGGCGAGCTGGCCGCGGGTGGCCTGCACCTCGCCCTGGCCGGCCTGGGTCACCCGTTCGCTGCACTGCGCCGCCACCGCGCTGTGCTGGGCGTGGCGCGCCACTTCCTGGACGCTTTGCGCCAGTTGCTGCATGGCGCTGGCCACCTGGTCGGTCTCCTGCTGCTGGCGGCGCGTGCCGGCGCTGCTGTCGGCCACGGTGCCGGCCAGTTGCCCGGCGTGTTCGGCGAGCTGGCGCGAGGCTTCGGCCATGCGCCCGACCACCGCGCCGGTCTCGGCTTCCAGCATGCGCAGGGCGAAGTCCAGCTCGCCGAATTCATCGACGCGGCCGCTGTACAGGCGCTGGCTCAGCGGGTTGTCGGCGACCTGTCGAGCGCGCGCCAGCAGGGGCCGCAGCGGTTGCAGCTGGTGTGCCAGCCAGGCACCGGAAAGCAGCAGGGCGAGGCCGAAGGCCAAGGGCACGGGCAGCAGATATGCCAGCAGCGCGCCCGCGGCCTGCGCCAGGCCCAGGCCGGCGAGCAGCCGCGGCAACAGGCCCAGGCGTGGCCGGCGCGGCAGCCAGCCACCGCGCATGCGGGCGTACAGGCGCTCGGCGGCGTCGGTCTCGGCGGCACTGGCGCGGGTGCGCACCGACTGGTACTCCACCACCTTGCCGTCATGGCGGATCGGTGTGACGAAGGCGCTCACCCAGTAGTGGTCGCCGTTCTTGCAGCGGTTCTTCACCAGGCCCATCCAGCTGCGCCCGGCCTGCAGCGTCCGCCACAGGTGGGCGAAGGCGGCCGGCGGCATGTCCGGGTGGCGCACGCGGTTGTGGTTGTGCCCCAGCAGTTCCTCGGCGGTGAAGCCGCTGATGGCCAGGAAGTCCGGGTTGACATGGCTGACCGCGCCCTTGAGGTCGGTGGTGGAGAGGATGTTGGCGCTGGCCGGTACCTCGACCTGGCGCCCGCTGACCGGCAGGTTGAGCTTCATCGGTGGGTCTCCATGGGCCCCGGGTACAGGGCGTGGGGTGGCAGCGGCGGGCTGAACAGGAAGCCCTGGGCGAAGCGGCAGCCCTCCTTGCGCAGGAATTCCAGGTGCTCGGGGTGCTCGACGCCCTCGGCCACCACTTCCAGGCCGAGGCTGCGGCCCAGGCCGACGATGGCGCGGCAGATGGCGCTCAGCTCGGGGTCGCCGGGGACCTTGCCGATGAAGCTGCGGTCGACCTTCAGCATGTCCAGCGGGAAGCGCTTGAGGTAGCCCAGGGACGAGTAGCCGGTGCCGAAGTCGTCCAGCGCCAGGCGCACGCCGTGGGCGGCCAGCTCGCGCAGGCAGGCGAGGGTCTCGGCGCCGTCCTGCATCATCAGGCTCTCGGTGATCTCCAGCAGCAGGCTCTGCGGCGCCAGGCCGGTCTCGGCGAGGATCTGCCGCACCCGCTCGGCGAAGCCCGGCTGCTGCAGCTGGCGGATGGACAGGTTCACCGAGCAGTACAGCCAGCTCTGGCCTTCGCGCTGCCAGGCGAGGGTCTGGCGGCAGGCCTCGCGCAGCACCCAGTCGCCGACGCGGACGATCTCGCCGGACTCCTCCAGCGCCGGGATGAACTGCAGCGGCGAGACCGGCTGGCCGTCGCACTGCCAGCGCAGCAGCACTTCCACCGCGACGCGCCGCGGCGGGTCGACGTCGATGCGCAGGATCGGCTGGTAATGCAGGCTGAATTCGCCGCGCTCCAGCGCCTGGCCCAGCGCGCTCTCCAGTTCCAGGCGGCGCTGCGCGGCGGCCTGCAGCTCGCTGGAGAAGCGCGCGTACTGCGCCTTGCCGGCCTCCTTGGCGCGGTACAGGGCGAGGTCGGCGGCCTGCAGGGTGTCGATCGCCTGGCCCTCGGCGATCAGCCCGGTGATGCCGATGCTGGCGCTGACCACCAGGGTGCGGCCGTCCAGGTGCAGCGGCTGGTGCAGGCAGTCGAGCATGCGCTGGGCGACCTGCTCGGCGTCGGCCAGGCTGGCCATGTCGTCCAGCAGCACCACGAACTCGTCGCCGCCGAAGCGCGCCAGGTGGTCGCCGGGGCGCAGGCAGCGCAGCAGGCGCTGGGCCACTTCCACCAGCACGCGGTCGCCGACGCCATGGCCGAGGCTGTCGTTGATCAGCTTGAAGCGGTCCAGGTCGATGAACAGCAGCCCGGCCTCGCGCGCGCCGGGGCGGCCCTGGCGCTGCAGGGCCTGCTGCAGCAGTTCGTCCAGGCGCAGGCGGTTGGCCAGGCCGGTCAGCGGGTCGTGGCGGGCGGCATGGCTGAGCTGGTGCTCGCTGGCCTTGCGCTGGCTGATGTCGGTCTGCGAGCCGGCCATGCGCCCGTCGGTGATCACCCCGCGGGCCAGCACCCAGAGGTAGCCGCCGTCGCGCTGGCGGATGCGGTACTCATGGTTGAGCAGGGCGGCGCTACCGCGCAGGTGGGCGTCGATGGCCTGGCGCAGGCCGGGCAGGTCGTCGGGGTGGACGCGGGCGAACCAACTGGCGCTGCCCTCGCCGAGGCTGTCGCGGTTCAGGCCCAGCATGCGCGTCCAGCGCTCGGAGACGTACAGCCGGTCGTTGGCCAGGTCCCAGTCCCAGATGCCGTCGTTGGCTCCGCGCAGGGCCCGGGCGAAGCGCGCCTCGCTTTCCTCCAGGGCCTGGCGCTGGGCGGCGCCGTAGGTGTCGATGGCCAGCGACATGTCGAAGAACACCCGCTTGAGCAGGCTGGCGAAGACCTGCGCGCCCTCTGTCGCGCCGAGCAGCTCGTCGAGCATGTGCTGCAGGTACAGGCGGTAGGCGCCCAGGTACCACTTCAGCTCCACCCCCACCTGCTGGTGGACCAGGCCGATGCGCAGGCGGTCGCGCACGTAGCCGGCGTCCTGCGGGGCTTCCCAGAGCTGCTCGTAATACTGCGCCTGGCTGCGCTTCAGGCGTTGCAGGGTGGCCGGGTCGGCGAGGATGGCCGCCAGCGGCGGGAACTGGCCGAGGTGCTCGTAGAGCTGTTCGATGAAGCGCAGGTGGCTGTCGCCCCGGTCGTCGGCGGCCTGCTGCAGGCACCGCTCGTCGGCCGCCTGCCAGTGCAGGTAGCGCAGGCGCTGGTCGATCTCCGCCGGCGACAGGCCTATGCGGTCGAGCATGTGGTCGAGCTTCGGTCCCAGGCCCATGCTTGCCTCCTTGTTTTTCTGCGGGCATGAAAAAAGCGCCGCGCCCGTCGCACGATGGATTCGGCGACAGGCACGGCGCTTTGTCTTGCAGGCCCTTGGCGTCCTGCCCGGCAAAGCCGGCTTCCGCGTTGGCGGAACACTGGTCGGGGTTTTTTACACCATCGGCGGGGAGGCGGACAACTCCTGCAGCGCGGCCTCCAGGCGCCGGCGCAGCTGCCCCAGTTCGCGCGAGCGGAAGGCGTGGCGGCTGCGCTCGAGCACGCCGACGGCGTCGGCCAGCAGGGCGTGCAGGCGCGCGGTGTCGCTCAGCGCGGCGTCCTTGAACCAACGGCACAGCGGGGCCTGCTCGCAATCGCCGGGGCCGGCGAGCACCGCGCAGGGTACCTGGTAGACGGCGAGCAGGGCGCGCACCTGGCGCGCCACGTCCTCGTCCTGGGAAGTCACCAATAACTGGGCCGGCAGCCGGCTAAGGGTCATGGCGTCATGCTCGTGGATGGCAAAGGGCCACCACCCTAGCCGAACGCCATGCCCGGGCATTGACGCGGATCAGTCCCGCGGCGACCTGCCGCGCCTCAGCTGGCCGCGCTGGAGCCCGGCGGCACGTCGTGGCTGGGCGGCTGGGCGGCGGCTTCCAGGGCCTCCTCGACGTAGTCGTCCTCGTGCTCCTCGCCGGCACCGGCCTCGGGGTTGTCCAGCACGGCGTAGGCGATGGCGCAGAACAGCGAGTTCAGGCGCTTCATGTCGGCGATCAGGTCCAGGTGCAGCGAGCTGGTCTCGATGCTCTGCACCACCTGCTGGCGCAGGCGGTCGACGTGGGCGTGGGCGTAGCGGCGTTCCTGCAGGCGGAAGCGCTGCTTGGCCCGGCGCAGGCGCCGCGCGCCTTCCTGGTCGCCGTTGAGGAACACCGACAGGCTCAGGCGCAGGTTGACCAGCAACTGGCTGTGCAGCGCGGTGATCTCGGCCAGGCCGTTGTCCGAGAAGGAACGGCTGCGCGAGGTCTTCTTGTCCTGCACGGCGCTGAGCATGTGCTCGATGATGTCGCCGGCCTGCTCCAGGTTGATGGCCAGCTCGATGACCTCGGCCCAGCGCCGGCTGTCGCGCTCGCTCAGGTCCTCGCGGGGCATGCGCGCCAGGTACAGCTTGATCGCCGTGTAGAGCGCGTCGACGTCGTCGTCGAGCTTGCGGATCTCCTTGCCCAGCAAGGGGTCGCCGGCGCGGGTCACCTGCAGCAGGTTGGTCAGCATCTGCTCGACGATGTCGCCCATGCGCAGCGTCTCGCGCACCGCGTTGACCAGCGCCAGGCTCGGCGTGTCCAGCGCCGCCGGGTCGAGGTGGCGCGGGCGCACGCGGTCCTCGGGGGTGGCGCGGTCGGGCATGATGCGCGTGCAGAAGGCGGCCATCTGGGTGGTCAGCGGCAGGCAGGCGAGGCAGCGCACCGAGTTGTAGAGCACGTGGAAGGCGATCACCAGCTCCTGGGTACGGAACGGCCAGCCGTCCACCCACTGCGCCAGCGGACCGATCAGCGGCAGCACCAGCACGCAGCCGGCGACCTTGAACAGCAGGCTGCCCAGGGCCACGCGGCGGCCGGCGGCGTTCTGCGAGCTGGAGCCGATCAGGGCGAGGATGCCGGTGCCCAGGTTGGCGCCCACCACCAGGCACAGCGCGACCTTCAGCGAGATCACCTTGGAGGTGGCGAGGGTCGCGGTAAGCAGCACGGCGGCCAGGCTGGAGTAGGAGATCATGGCGAACAGCGCGCCGGTCAGGGCGTCGAGCATGACGTCGCCGGTGAGGCTGGAGAACAGCACCTTCACGCCCTTGGCCTGGGTCATGGGCCCGGCGGCCTCGACGATCAGCTGCAGCGCCAGGATGATCAGGCCCAGGCCGATGAACACCCGGCCCAGCTGGCCCAGGCGCGTCTGCTTGCGGGTGAGGAAGAAGATCACCCCGAAGAAGATCAGCAGCGGCGACAGCCACGACAGGTCGAGGGTCAGCACCCGCGCCATCAGCGCCGTCCCGACGTCGGCGCCGAGCATGATCGCCAGCGCCGGGGCCAGCGCCATCAGCCCGCTGGCGACGAAGGAGGTGGCCAGCAACGCGGTGGCGTTGCTGCTCTGCACCAGGGCGGTGACGCCGATGCCGGCGGCGAAGGCCAGCGGGCGTTTCTGTACGCTGCGGCTGAGGATGCGCCGCAGGTCGCTGCCGTACACCCGGAGGATGCCGGTGCGCACGATGTGCGTGCCCCACACCAGCAAGGCGACGGCGGAAAGCAGGTTGAGCAATGTCAGCATGGCGGCCCCCCTCGTTACTGCATGGCCGCCCTGGCGTGACTGCGCGGTGGGACGACTCTGGCCGATTTTTCTGTCATCTAAATGTCATAGTAGACCCACGCAGTCCCGCGAGGGTTCGACAAGATGCTGATTCGCCGGGGTGTTTACCTTCAGTAAAGCCCCTGCGGCGGGGTTTTGCAGGGATGCCCGGAAAATCACGATCGTAGGAGCGGACCTTGTCCGCGATAGCCGGAAATATCGGCGCGATTCGCGGATGAGATCCGCTCCAATTACGCTGGCTACCCCCGCCATTCCCCTGTAGGAGCGCGCCCTGCGCGCGAATCGCGGGCAGGGCCCGCTCCTACAAGGGGTATCCGAACCGCGGTTCCTCCCGGCCATCCCCGCGGGCTAGACTGCCCCGGACACCACCGCCAGCGGAAACCCCCGATGCCCAAGCGCCTTCTCGCCACTCTGCGCCTGTTCCTCGCCCTCGGCCTGACCCTGGGCCTGGGCGCCTGCGCCAGCCTGTTCGGCAACGACCCGCTGAAGATCGACCTGGTGGGCCTGGAGCCCCTGGCCGGGCAGGGCATGGAGGCGCGTTTCGCGGTCAAGCTGCGGGTGCAGAACCCCAACGACCGGGACATCGACTACGACGGCGTGGCCCTGGACCTGAGCGTCAACGGCCGCCCGCTGGCCAGCGGGGTGAGCGACCAGCGCGGGCAGGTGCCGCGCTTCGGCGAGGCGGTGCTCAGCGTGCCGGTGAGCATCTCCGCCTTCCGCCTGGTGCGCCAGGCCTGGGGCCTGGGCAACGCGCCGCCGCGCCAGGGCATGCCCTACGAGATCAGCGGCAAGCTCGGCGGCGGCCTGTTCGGCACCGTGCGCTTCAGCGACAAGGGCACCCTGGAGTGGCCGGCCGGGGCGCCCTTGCCGACGCTCTAGGGCGCTACTGGCCGGGGATGTCGCGGCGCAGCTGCACCGGCTCGACCGGCTTGCGCCCGCGCGCCGTGCGCATGCGGATGTTCAGCGCTTCCACCGCCAGCGAGAAGGCCATGGCGAAGTAGACGTAGCCCTTGGGTACGTGGACCTCGAAGGCTTCGGCGATGAGCACGGTGCCGACCACGATGAGGAACGACAGCGCCAGCATCTTCAGCGACGGGTGCTGGTCGATGAAGGCGCTGATGGCGCCGGAGGCCAGCATCATCACCAGCACCGCGACGACGATGGCGGCGACCATCACCGGCACGTTGGAGACCATGCCCACGGCGGTGATCACCGAGTCGAGGGAGAACACGATGTCGATGATGGCGATCTGCACGATGGTGCCGAGGAAGCCGCCGAGCAGGCTTTTCGGGTCCGGTTGCTGATCGGTTTCGTCCTCGCCTTCCAGGCCGTGGTAGATCTCGCTGCTGCTCTTCCACAGCAGGAACAGGCCGCCGCAGAACAGGATCAGGTCACGCCCGGAAATGCCCTGGCCGAGCACGCTGAACAGGTCGGCGGTCAGGCGCATCACCCAGGTGATCGACAGCAGCAGGAGGATGCGCGTGACCATCGCCAGGGCCAGGCCGAACAGCCGCGTGCGCGCCTGCATGGCCTTGGGCATGCGCCCCACCAGGATGGAGATCATGATGATGTTGTCGATGCCCAGGACGATCTCCAGGGCGGTCAGGGTGAGGAGCGCGACCCAGATTTCCGGGTTGGTCAGCCATTCCATTTACGGGTCTACCAGTCTTCAGTCGATGAACAGGGGGAACAGCCCCAGCAGCAGGGCGGCGGCGAGGATAGCGAGACACACCAGCGCTGCCCAGCGCAGGGTGAAGCGCTGGTGGTCGCCGAAGTCCACCTTGGCCAGGCCCACCAGCAGGTAGGTGGAGGGCACCAGCGGGCTGAGCAGGTGCACCGGCTGGCCGACGATGGAGGCGCGGGCCATTTCCACCGGGGTGATGCCGTACTGCGCGGCGGCCTGGGTGAGCACCGGCAGCACGCCGTAGTAGAAGGCATCGTTGGACATGAAGAAGGTGAACGGCAGGCTGACCAGCGCGGTGATGGTCGCCAGGTACGGCCCCAGCGCCGGCGGGATCACCGCCAGCAGGCTCTTCGACATGGCCTCGACCATGCCGGTTCCTGAGAGGATGCCGGTGAACACCCCGGCGGCGAAGATCAGCGAGACCACCGCCAGCACGTTCTCGGCATGGGCGCCGATGCGCTTCTTCTGCTCGAGGATGCACGGGTAGTTGACGATCATGGCGATGCCGAAGGCGATCATGAACAGCACCGGCATCGGCAGCAGCCCGGCGATCAGCGTGGCCATCAGCACCAGCGTCAGCGCGCCGTTGAACCACAGCAGCTTCGGCCGCCGCGCCTCGGGGTACTGCGAGACGCTGACCTCGGCCGCGTCCAGGTGCTCGCCGGGCAGGTGCAACTGGCCCAGGCGCGCGCGCTCGCGTTTGCCGTATACCCAGGCGATGGCGAAGATGGTGGCGAGGCCCGCGACCATCGCCGGGATCATCGGCACGAAGATGTCCGCCGGGTCCACGTGCAGGGCGCTGGCGGCGCGGGCGGTGGGGCCGCCCCAGGGGGTCATGTTGAGCACGCCGCTGGAGAGCATGATCAGGCAGGCCATCAGCAGCGGGCTCATGCCCAGGCGCTGGTACAGCGGCAGCACCGCGGCCACGCAGATCATGTAGGTGGTGGAACCGTCGCCGTCGAGGGAGACGATCATCGCCAGGGCCGCAGTGCCCAGCGAGACCTTCAGCGGGTCGCCCTTGACCAGCCGCAGGATCTTGCGCACCGCCGGGTCGAACAGCCCCGAGTCGATCATGATGGCGAAGTAGAGGATGGCGAACATCAGCATCACCCCGGTCGGCGCCAGGGTGCGGATGCCGTCGAGCATCATCGGCCCCAGGCCCGCGGCGAAACCGCCGAGCAGGGCGAAGGCGATGGGTACCAGGATCAGCGCGATGAGCGCCGAGAGGCGCCGCGTCATGATCAGGAGCATGAAGGTCGCCACCATGGCGAAGGCGAGGAAGGTCAGCATCGGAGGCCTCCGTCGGGTCAGCGCGGCGGGTGGCCGGGCAGGGACGGGGCGGAGCGGCGGTTCAAGCGTGTCATGGCATCACCCGTGTTGTTCTTGTGCGGATAGCCCGCCGCCGGGCAGCGGAGGGGAGGGCGGATGCTAGGGGCTCAAGCTTTCAGCAGGCTTTCGCGGGAAAAGGCGGCGATCGTCGGTGAAGAGGTGATGTTTCCGGATGTTTCCGGACCGGCTCTTCGTAGGAGCGAGCTTGCTCGCGAACCGCATGGCATCACAGCCGCCGGGAAATCCCCGTTCGCGAGCAAGCTCGCTCCTACAGGAAAGGGCCCCCGCGGGGGATTTTCCCGCCCCGTTGCGGTGCACCCCGGGAAAAACGCCGGATTCGCTTGAA
>NZ_QGSL01000091.1:146502-197676 GCF_003176655.1 Pseudomonas sp. RW407
CTCGCCGCTGGCGAGCCTGGGCAGGTAGTAGCGCTTCTGCTCCTCGCTGCCGTTACGCAGCAGGGTGAACATGTTGTACATCTGCCCGTGGATGGTCCCGGAGTTGCCGCCGCAGCGGTTGACCTCCTCGAGGATCACCGAGGCCTCGGCCAGGCCCAGGCCGGAGCCGCCGTATTCCTCGGGGATCATCGCCGACAGCCAGCCGGCCTCGGTCATGGCCTTGACGAAGGCTTCGGGGAAGCCCTTGCGCTCGTCGATCTCGCGCCAGTAGGCGCTGCCGTATTCCGCGCACAGGGCGCGCACGCCTTCGCGGATGGCCTGCAGTTCTTCCGGGGTGCTGCTCATGGGGGTTCCTCGATGGGGGTTCAGTCGAATTCCACTTCGCCGCGCTGGGCGATGCCGGCGCCGTTGCCGGCCCAGACCTCGGCCTTGCCGGGGCCGCTGGGGCGGCCGCCCAGCTCGAAGGGCTCGGGGCAGATCAGCGGGCGCAGGCCGCGGTAGGCGAAGCGGCGCAGGCGCGCCTGCGGGTTGGCGCGGCAGAAGGCGCGCAGGCTCAGGGTGGCGATCAGCGGGCCGTGCACCACCAGGCCCGGGTAGCCCTCGGCCTCGGTGACGTAGGGCCAGTCGTAGTGGATGCGGTGGCCGTTGAAGGTCACCGCGGAATAGCGGAACAGCAGCACCGGGCTGGGTTCCACCGCCTCGCGCCAGGCGCCTTCGGGCAGCGCCTCGGTGCCGCCGAGCTTGGGCGGGCTGGGTTCGCGGTAGACGATGTCCTGCTCCTCGCGCAGGGCCAGGTGGCCGTCCTGCAGGTAGTCGTGGCGTAGGGTGACGAACAGCAGCGCGCCGGTGCGGCCGTGCTTTTCCTCGACGTTCAGGATGCGGGTCACCCGGCTGGCCTCGCGGCCGACGCGCAGCGGCGCGTGGAACTCCAGGCGGCCGCCGGCCCACATGCGGTTGCGCCCGTCCGCCGGCGGCAGGAAGCCGCCGCGCGCCGGGTGGCCGTCGGCGCCCAGGCCGGCCTCGGCCACGGCGTCCTGGAAGAATGCCCAGTGCCACAGCGGCGGCAGCGCCTCGCCGGCGGCCGGGGCCTGCTCGCCGAGGGTGGCGGCCAGGCGGCTAACCAGCAGCGTGCTCAGCTCCTCGCGGCTTTCCTGGCTGCGGCCTATCCAGGCCTTGTAGGAAGATTCGCTCATGCTCAGTGTCTCTGACCGGGAAATTTCCGAACAGCATGCAAGTTGGCTTGCGTTCCGTGAATCCGCATTTCCATAATCCAGCGTTAACCGAAACCGAACGCCATCCGGACGCCCCGCCATGCATTTCGACCTGGCCGACCTGCGCCTCTTCGTGCACATCGCCGAATCCCCCAGCCTGACCCAGGGCGCCCGCCGCGCGCACCTCTCGGCCGCCGCCGCCAGCGCCCGCATCAAGGCCCTGGAAAGCCAGCTCGACAGCCGCCTGCTGTACCGCGACAACCGCGGCGTCGAGCTGACCCCCAGCGGCCAGCGCCTGCTGCAGCACGCGCGGCTGATCCTGCGCCAGGTGGAGCGGCTCAAGGACGACTTCGGCGAACAGGGCGGCGACCAGGCCGGGCACATCCGCATCTTCGCCAACACCACGGCGGTCACCGAGTTCCTCCCGGAGGTGCTGGCCGGCTTCCTCGCCGCGCGCCCCGCGGTCACCGTGGACCTGCAGGAGCGCCTGAACCGCGACATCGTCCGGGCCATCCTCGACGGCTCGGCGGACCTGGGCATAGTCGCCGGCCCGGTGCGCGCCGAGGGCCTGGAAATCCTCCACTTCAGCACCGACCACCTGGTGCTGGCGGTGCCGCCCGGCCATGCCCTGGAACACCTGGGCCGCCCGCCCACCCTGGCCGACACACTCGGCTATTTCCACGTCGGCCTGCACGAGGGCAGCACCCTGCAGAGCTTCCTGCGCGAGCAGGTGGAACGCCTGGGCGGCACCCTCAACCTGCGCATCCAGGTGGCCAGCTTCGAGGCGGCCTGCCGGATGATCGAGGCCGGGGTGGGCATCGGCGTGCTCCCGGAAACCGCCGCGCGCCGCCACCAGCGCAGCATGGGGCTGAGCATCCTGCAGCTGGACGAGCCCTGGGTGGTGCGCGAACGCAGCGTGCTGGTGCGCGAGCGCGAGGCACTGCCGGGCTGCGCGCGGACGCTGGTGGAACTGCTGCGCCAGGTGGGAGATGGGGGGTAGCGTGGGGGCGGTTGCGGATGGGGTTTAAGAGCGCCCTCTCCCCAGCCCTCGGCTGCGCGTTCGTAGGGCGCATAACGCCTACGGCGTTATCCGCCGAATCGCGGACAGAGTCCGCTCCTACGGTTACAGGGAAGCACGGGCGTAGGAGCGGACTTTTGTCCGCGATTGGACTCACCGGCCACGCCGGACGTCCCCGGCTGGCGGTCCGTTGGGCCGTGCGCACCGCTGCACCGGTGCGCGCCGGGCTCACTTGGCGGCGGTCAGCGTGCTGTAGCTGGTGATCAGGTTGCGGTAGTCCGGGATGTGGTTGGAGAACAGCGCGGCCAGGCCCTCGATGTCGTTGCGCCAGTCGCGGTGCAGTTCGCACGCCACGCCGAACCAGGTCATCAGCTGTGCACCGGCGGCTTCCATGCGGCGCCAGGCGGCGTCGCGGGTGACTTCGTTGAAGGTGCCGGAGGCGTCGGCGACCACGAAGACGTCGAAGCCTTCCTCCAGGGCCGACAGCGCCGGGAAGGCCACGCACACCTCGGTGACCACGCCGGCGATGATCAGCTGCTTCTTGCCGGTGGCCTTGACCGCCTTGACGAAGTCCTCGTTGTCCCAGGCGTTGATGTTGCCCGGGCGGGCGATGTACGGGGCGTCCGGGAAGAGTTCCTTCAGCTCCGGCACCAGCGGGCCGTTGGGGCCGCTCTCGAAGCTGGTGGTGAGGATGGTCGGCAGCTTGAAGTACTTGGCCAGGTCGGCCAGGGCCAGCACGTTGTTCTTGAACTTGTCCGGCTCGATGTCGCGCACCAGGGACAGCAACCCGGCCTGGTGGTCGACCAGCAGCACGGCGGCCTGGGACTTGTCGAGACGGACGTAGGGCTTGCTCATTGCGCTTTTCCTCTTGCGGTGGGAAGGCCCGGCTTGCGCCGGGCGCGGTCGGGGGTCAGCGTTGCGAGTCCAGTACCTCGTGGTTGCTCACCACTTCCTGGGCCTTGGTGTAGCTTTCGATCAGCAGGCGGTAGTGCGGGAAGATGTGGCTGTAGGCCTCGGCCCACTCGGCGGCGTCGGGGCGGTTCCAGGTGCGCTGGATTTCCGAGCACACCGCGGCGGTGTCCATGGGCACCACGCCGGCCTGCACCACGCGGGCCAGGGTGATTTCCTGGGCGGCCTTGGAGTAGGTGCCGGAAGCGTCGATCACCGCGAATACCCGGTAGCCGGCGTTGACCGCGGCGATCGCCGGGAAGGCCATGCACACGCTGGTGATGGTGCCGGCGATGACCAGGGTCTTCTTGCCGGTCTTCTCCACCGCGGCGACGAACTCGGGGTTGTCCCAGGCGTTGATCTCGCCCTTGCGCGCCACGTACTGGGCATGGGGCGCGGCCTCGTGGATCTCGGGGATCAGCGGGCCGTTGGGGCCTTGTGGCACCGAAGCGGTGGTGATCACCGGGATCTTCGCCAGGCTGGCGATCTTGGCCAGGGTGATGGCGTTGGCGCGCAGTTCGGTCATGGGCATGTCCTTGACCGTCTGGAACAGCCCGCTCTGGTGGTCGATCAGCAGCATGGCGGTGTCGTCGGGATCGATCACCGGGCGCTGGCCGTTGAAGTTGGCGATGTTACTGAAGTTGCTCATCTTCGTTTCCTCGCAAGTGGGCCTCCCGCCCGGATGGCCCGCACGTCCCTGCGCGGGCGTTCAACCAGACTAGGCGCTGGCCGAGTCCGGCATGTGACGATCAGCCGGCCATCTGTCCGAAACGCCCGCGGCGGAAGTCGTCGAGGGCCTGCTCGATCTGTTCGCTGGTGTTCATGACGAAGGGGCCGTAGCCGACGATGGGCTCGTCCAGCGGTTCGCCGCTGAGCAGCAGCACCAGGGCGTCGCTCTCGGCCTCCAGGTGGATGGCGTCGCCGCGCCGCTCGAACAGCACCAGTTGGCCCTCGCCCGCCCGCTCCTCGCCGTTCAGCCGCAGGCTGCCGCGCAGCACCACCAGCGCCGTGTTGCGGCCCGGTTCGACGCGCAGTTCGAAGGCCTTGCCGGGGTTCAGCCGCAGGTCCCAGACGTCCAGCGGGCTGAAGGTGTGGGCCGGGCCGCGGTGGCCGCGGTAGTCGCCGGCGATCACCCGCAGCTGGCCGGCGCCGCCGGGCAGTTCGACGCGGGGGATGCTGGCGTCCAGCAGGGTCTGGTAGGCCGGCGCGGTGAGCTTGTCCCGGGCCGGCAGGTTCACCCACAGCTGCGCCATGTGCAGGGTGCCGCCGCTGCGGGCGAAGGCCGGGGCGTGGTACTCCTCGTGGAGGATGCCGCCGCCGGCGGTCATCCATTGCACGTCACCGGGACCGATGCGCCCGCCGGCGCCGCTGGAGTCGCGGTGCTCCAGCTCGCCCTGGTAGACGAGGGTCACGGTCTCGAAGCCGCGGTGCGGGTGCTGGCCGACGCCACGGCGCGCGCCGTCGCCGGGGAAGTCGTGCGGCCCGGCATGGTCGAGCAGCAGGAAGGGGCTGAGCTGGTCGCCCAGGCGGTCGTAGGAGAACAGCGAGCGGACCGGGAAGCCGTCGCCGACCCAGTGCGGGCGCGGGGCGCTGTAGATACCGAGGATGTCTTTCATGGGGGTGCCTCCTGAGTGCATGGAGACACCTTAGAATCGCAACGCTACAGTCGGTAGACTGCGAAAATCATCCTCAGCGTTCCATTTGGAGAACACCGTCGTGGAAGACCTCAACGACCTCTACTACTTCGCCCAGGTGGTCGAGCACGGCGGCTTCGCCCCGGCCGGCCGGGCCCTGGGCGAACCCAAGTCGAAGCTCAGCCGGCGCATCGCCGCCCTCGAGGAACGCCTGGGCGTGCGCCTGATCCAGCGTTCCACCCGGCACTTCTCGGTGACCGAGATCGGCCAGGAATACTATCGCCACTGCCTGGCCATGCTGGTGGAGGCCGAGGGCGCCGCCGAGGTCATCGAGCGCCACCGCGCCGAACCCCAGGGCCGGGTGCGGCTGAGCTGCCCCACGGCGCTGCTGAACTTCTGGGTCGGCCCGATGCTGGCCGAGTTCATGCTGCGCTACCCGCTGGTGGAGCTGCAGGTGGAGGCCACCAACCGCCAGGTGGACCTGATCCAGGAAGGCTTCGACATCGCCCTGCGCGTGCGCTTCCCGCCGCTGGAGGGCAGCGAACTGGTGATGAAGGTGCTGGGCGAGAGCCGGCAGCTGGTGGTGGGCGCGCCGGCCCTACGCCAGCGCCTGAGCGAGCGCCCCTCGCCCACCGAGGTGGCGGCGCTGCCGACGCTGCACTGGGGCTCGCCGCAGCGCGACTACCAGTGGCAGCTGGACGGCCCCGACGGCGCCCGCGCCCAGGCCCGCTACCAGCCGCGGCTGGTCACCGACGACCTGCTAGCCCTGCGCCAGGCGGCGGTGGCCGGGGTGGGCGCCGTGCACCTGCCGTCGGTGGTGGTGCGCGAGGCGCTGGCCGACGGCAGCCTGGTCAACCTGCTGCCGGACTGGGCGCCACGTACCGGCATCGTGCACGCCGTCTACCCTTCCCGGCGCGGCCTGCTGCCGTCGGTGCGCGGCTTGCTGGACTTCCTCGGCCAGGGCTTCGCCCACAGCGACATGGCCTGAACCCGCCGGTCGCTGGCGGCGCAGGATCGGAAAAGGTTCGAGGCCCGCACTATTCGCAGAAGCGCCCCTGCCGTGCCTCGGGCATCAGCTCCAGGTACTGGCGGCCGCTCATGTGCACCACGGCGTTGTGGTCGCCAGCTTCGAAGTAGATGTCCGATTGCTCGCCCAGGGATTCGTCGATCAGCGTCTCCAGGCCGAACAGGCTGCCCACCGCCGGGATGGCGCCGGGCGCGCAGTCCTCGAAGCGCGCGGAGAAATCGCCCTCGTGGGCCAGGCGCCAGTTGCGCCGGGTGAGCTTGTGCACCTTGTGCAGGTCGACCTGGCGGCTGGCCGGCACCACGGCCATCAGCCAGTGGCCCTGGAAGTCGTCGAGGATCACCGGCTTGGCCATCTGCTGCGGCGGCACGCCGGCGCGGCGGGCGGCCTCGCGGGTGGTCATGGACGTGGCGTGGGGCAGCAGATCGTAGCGACTCTGGTGCTGCGACAGGCAGCTCTGCAAACGACTGGACATGCTCATGGCACACCTCCGGGAAAGCGGCGCCGCCCCACTGCCCCGTGGCGCCGGCGCGGCCGGCTGCGGGGGAGCCTCCCGCTCCCCGTTTGCTTCCAGTCTAGCGCCGCCGCCCCGGCACGGGCGGCGGGCCGACCAGGGGCGTCAGAACAGCGGGAGCGGGTAGTTGAGGATCAGCCGGTACTCGTCGAAGGCGTTGCTGCTGAAGTCGCGGCGGATGCTGGCGTTGCGCAGGCGCAGGTTCAGGCGCTTGAACGGGCCGCTCTGCACCACGTAGCCCAGCTCCGTCTCGCGCCCGCGCTCGCGGCCGTCGGCGGTATCGCGGGTGTGCACGTTGCTGCCGCGGATGTAGCGCGTCATGAACGTCAGCCCCGGCACCCCGGCAGCGGCGAAGTCGTAGTCGTAGCGCAGTTGCCAGGAGCGCTCGCGGGCCTGGTCGTAGCTGGAGTTGAAGCTGTCGTTGGCCAGGCTGCCGCCGGCGCTGCCGTTCACCCGCATCCAGCCACTGTCGCCGGACAGCCGCTGCAGGCCCAGGTAGAAGGTGTGGCCACCCTGCCCCGCCGAGAGCAGCAGCGACAGGGTGCGGTTGTCCAGCTCGCCGGCGCGGGCGGCGCCATCCTCGCGGCCGACGAAGTAGCCGAGGTCGGCGCCCAGGCGCCAGTCGCCCAGCCCCTGGCTGTGGCGCAGGTTGACGTACTGCTGGCGGTAGATGTCCTCCAGCCGCGCGTGCCACAGGCCCAGCTGCGTGGCCTGGCCGTTGAAGCGGTACTCGGCGCCGGCGAAGTCGAAGCGGTCGGAGGTGGCGTCCGGGCGCCCGGCCATGGACAGGTCGTCCTGGCTGGCGTCGTTGCGCGGGCTGTTGCTGCGGAACTGCCCGGCGTACAGGCCCAGGCCGTCGATCTCCCGCACGCTGAGCTGGGCGCCGCGCAGGGTCTGCGGCAGCGAGCGGCCGTCGTCGGCGCGCAGCACCGGCAGGCTGGGCATCCACTCGCCGACCTTCAGCTCGCTGTTGGCCAGCCGCGCCTTGGCCGCCACCGCCAGGCGCCCGAAGTCGTCCGCCGGGCGGCCGTCGTCGTGCAGCGGCAGCAACTGGGTGTCGGCGGTGCCCTTGCCGCCGTCCAGCTTCAGCGAGTACAGGCCCAGCACGTCGACGCCCAGGCCCAGGACGCCTGGCGTATAGCCGGAGCGGGCGTCGAGGATGAAGCTCTGCGTCCATTCCTCGGCCTTGGCGCGGGGGAAGTCGGCGTCGACGAAATTGCGGTTGATGTAGAAGTTGCGCAGGTTCAGCGAGGCCTGCGCATCCTCGGCGAAGCCCCCGGCCAGGCTCTCGCCGCTGGCCAGCAGGCAGGCGGAGGTGAGGCCGAACAGGCGACGGCCGGGGGTGGACAGCGGGTTGGCAAGGATTGTCATTGTTGTTGTTTCCTTTTCTCGGGACGAAGGCCGCCGCACCGCTGCGGGGCAACGGCGGGACGCGGCCGGGGATGGAGGCGCGGCGGCCTCCGGATGGCTCAGCCGGCCAGCGCGAGCAGCGCCGGCACGCTGAGGACGGCGGTGTAGTAGCCCATGAACTGCACGCCGATGTTGAAGCCGAGGAAGCGGCCGAGCAGGCCGCCGACCAGGCCCACGCCGAGGATCACCAGCAGGCCCAGCACCCCGCCCTCCCACAGGCCGATCACCAGGATCAGGCCGACGAAGGTGGCGATCACCGCCTCGTGGCTGACTCGCCGCGAGACGAACGAGGCCGCGCGGTGGGCGAAGTTCATCGCGAAGGGATAGGCGATCAGCACCGCCACCAGCACCGCCAGCAGGCCGAACACCAGGAATTCCCAGGGTTCCATCAGGCTGTGCAGGTTGTGCACCTGGCCGCTGGCGGCATCCACGTAGAAGCGTGGCGGCGCGTTGAACAGCGGCGCCGCGGGGCCCGCCGCCACCGGGCTGAGCGGCAGGCCGAAGGCGATCAGCGGGATCAGCGCCTCGGCGATGTAGGTGGACTCGGTCACCCCGTTGCGCGCCGCCAGCACCGAGGTCAGGCGGTGGTAGGCATGGCGGATGCGCGAGCCGACGATCTCGCCGAGGATCACCGTCATGGCCACCGGGCTGAACACGAAGGTGGCGCTGGAGACGGCGGCGGTGCCGAGGGTCCAGCCGGTCTGGCGGCGGTCGAGCACCTTCAGCGGGTTGGGGAAGTAGCCGTCCCAGCCCTTCACGTCCGGCGCCAGGGCGAAGGTGCGCGGCTCGCTGCGGCGCATGCGCTGGCGTTCGGCCGGCGCCAGCAGGGCGAACAGCGAGACGATCAGCGGCCCCACGGCGATGCCGAGGAAGTAGCTGACCGCCAGCTTCACCCCGTGCTGGGCGGTCAGCGCCTGCAGCGCCACGATCAGCAGCACGAAGGGCCCCAGGGCCAGCAGCGCGGCCCAGCGCCCGGCGGAGAACCAGGCGATGGCCAGGGCCGCGCAGAGGAACACCCAGGGCGCCGCCTGCTTGATGGCCTCGCCGAAGGGGGCCAGCAGCACCGCGAAGAGCACCGCCAGGGGCACCGCGATGAACGCCGCCAGCACCGCGCCGGAGATCATCTTGCGCAGGGCGATGTGCGGCACGCCGAGGTTGCGCAGGAAGTTCGCCTCGCGCATCAGCGGCGTGGCCATGGTGTCGCCGGGGATGCCCAGCAGCGCCGTGGGCACCGCGTGGGTCATGTGCTTGGCCACCGCGCCGGCGAGGAAGAAGGCGAACACCCCGGCCGGGGCCACGCCCAGCAGCACCACCAGCAGGGTCAGCGGCGCCAGGGTGGTGGTTTCGTCGCTGCCGGAGACCAGGCCGATGGCGGCGAAGGCCACGGCGCCGATCACCGCCATCAGCAGCGCGACGGGCAGTTGGTCGAGGAACAGCTCCATCAGGCCGCCCCTCCCATCACCGGCGCCGCGGCAGGCACGCGTTTCTCCGCGGCCCCGTGGGCCTGGGCGAACAGGTCGTACAGCTGGACCTCCTTCAGCTCCGCCAGCACTTCCGGCGGCAGGTCGCGCAGCTCGCCGAGGCCGCCGTACTCGGCCTCCAGCTCGCGCAGGGCCTGCTCGCGCCAGGCCGCGTCGGCCACATGCTCGACCACCAGGCGCTTGGGCTTGAACAGCATGGCGCTGATCGCCCCGCCGGCCAGGCAGCCGAGGATGCCCACCAGCATGGCGTAGGCGCGGGCCATCTGGCTGGAGTCGACGAGGCCGAGGAACAGCCGCTCGGCGAGCAGGAAGGCGCCCAGGCTGACCGCGGCGCCTATGGCGATGGCGCCAGCCAGGTGGCGGCTGTCGATGGTGTCGCCCCAGACCTCGTAGAGCCGGGCTTCGGGATGGGGACCAGGCGCCGTCGACGGCGCCGTTTCGTGGGTGTTCATGGTAAGGCTCCTGCCCTGTTGGGCTCTTGTTGTTATGTTGCGGTTGCGCTGTTTCAGGGGTGCCGCTCACCGCCTGCGGCGGCCAGGGCGCGGCCGGCGCGCGAGGCGTTGGGCCGGCCCAGCCGCTGGCTGATGGCCGTGCCCAGGCGGGCCACGGCCGGCAGGTCGACGCCGGTGGCGTAGCCCATGCCGTGCAGCAGGTGCAGCACATCCTCGGTGGCGACGTTGCCGCTGGCGCCCGGCGAATAGGGGCAGCCGCCGAGGCCGGCCAGCGAGCTGTCGAAGGTGCGCACGCCGGCCTGCAAGGCCGCGTGCACGTTGGCAACGGCCATGCCGAAGGTGTCGTGGAAGTGCCCGGCGAGGGCTGCCAGCGGCAGGCGTTCGGCGCAGTGCTCCACCAGCCGCGCAGTGGCATCCGGGGTGCCCTTGCCGAGGGTGTCGCCCAGGCTGATCTCGTAGCAGCCCAGCTCGTACAGGCGCTGCGCCACCTCGCCGGCCCGTTGCGGCGCCACCGGGCCGCCGTAGGGGCAATCGAGCACGCAGGACACGTAGCCGCGCACCCGCACGCCGCGCTCGCGGGCCAGCGCCAGCACCGGCTCGAAGCGGCGCAGGCTGTCGGCGATGGAGCAGTTGATGTTGCGTTGGGAGAAGGCCTCGGAGGCGGCGGCGAACACCGCCACCTCCTCGCAGCCCGCCGCCAGCGCCGCCTCCAGGCCCTGCTGGTTGGGCACCAGGGCGCTGAAGCGCACCCCGGGCCTGCGCCCGAGGCGGCGCAGCACCTCGCCGCTGTCGGCCATCTGCGGCACCCAGCGCGGCGAGACGAAGGCGCCGGCCTCGATGTGCCGCAGCCCGGTGTCGGCCAGTTGCTCGACCAGTTCGACGCGCGCCGCCACCGGCAGCGCCTGGGGCTCGTTCTGCAGGCCGTCGCGCGGGCCGACCTCGACGATTTTCACCCGGCCGCTCATGCGCCACGCCTTTCGCGCAGCAGTTCCACCGCGCGGTCGGCACGCACGTCGCCGGCTTCCACCAGGCGCCGCGCCAGCCAGTCCACTTCCTCGCCGCGGGCGCCGGCCACCAGGGCGATGTTGCGCGCGTGCAGGGCCATGTGGCCGCGCTGGATGCCTTCGCAGGCCAGGGCGCGCAGGGCCCCGAGGTTCTGCGCCAGGCCCACGGCCACGGCGATTTCCGCCAGTTCCTGGGCGCTCTGCACGGCGAGGATGCGCAGCGACAGCTGGGCCAGCGGGTGGGTGCGCGTGGCGCCGCCGACCAGGCCCACCGGCATGGGCATCTCGATGCTGCCCACCAGGTGCCCTTCGGCGTCCTTCTCCCAGGTGGTCAGCGAGCCGTAGTGGCCGCTGCGGCAGGCGTAGGCATGGGCGCCCGCCTCCACGGCGCGCCAGTCGTTGCCGGTGGCGACGATCAGGGGGTCGATGCCGTTCATGATGCCCTTGTTGTGGGTGGCCGCACGGTAGGGGTCGACGGCGGCGAAGCAGTAGGCGTCGAGGATGCCCTCGATCACCGCCTCGCCGCTGTAGTCCCGTGACTGCAGCTGTTGTGGGGCGATGCGCACCTGGGCCCGGGCCAGGCGCAGGTCGGCCAGGTTGGAGAGGATGCGCAGGCGCGCCTGGCCGCCGGTGATGCGCTCCATCAGCGGGGCCACCGCCTCGGCCATGGTGTTCACCGTGTTGGCGCCCATGGCGTCGCGCACGTCGACGATCAGGTGCGCCACCAGCATCGGCCCGCGCGGGCTGTCGGCGAAGCAGTGCACCTCCAGGTCGCGGCAGCCGCCGCCCAGGCTGTTGAGCAGCTGGTCCTTGCGGTTGGCCAGCTCGAGTATCTCTTCCTTGTGCCGCAGCAGCGCCAGGCGCGCGTTGAACGGGTCGCCCAGGCCCACCAGCTGGACCTGGGCACGCATCAGCGGCGCGCTGCTGGAGGTGCGGAAACCGCCGCCGGCGCGGGCCAGCTTGGCCATGTAGGAAGCCGCGGCGACGATCGAGGGTTCCTCCACCACCATCGGCACCAGCAGCTCGCGGCCGTTGACCGCGAAGTTGCTGGCTACCGCATAGGGCAGCTCGAAGGTGCCGAGCACGTTCTCGATCATGCCGTTGGCCACCTCCAGCGGCAGCGCACCGGGTTCGGCCAGGCGCTGCAGCTCGGGCAGCTGCAGCAGGGCCGCGAGCTGGTCGAGGCGCTGGCGAGGCGACAGGTTGCGGAATTCGGGAAGGCGGGAATCGATGGGCATCGTGGGCGTCCGTTGTGGTTCTTGTGGGATGCGGGCGGCGCCGGGGCCGCCCGAGGCCCTAAGGTGCTATGACTGGTCCCGTCGATGAAGGTACAGTTGGCTGCAACAGTACCCACACTGTACCCATGACACTCCCGGAGAGCGCCGTGCCCCGCCAGACCCTCGCCGAGCAGGTCGCCCAGTCCCTCGCCCGACAGATCCGCGAAGGCGCGCTGCAGCGCGGCGACCGCCTGCCCTCGCTGCGCGAGTACATGCGCCTGCACGGCCACTCGAAGAACACCGTGATCACCGCCTACGAGCTGCTGGCCGCCCAGGGCCTGGTGGAGGCGCGCCACGGCAAGGGCTTCTTCGTCCGCGCCAGCGTCCCGCGCGGCAGCGAGGCCGAGGAGCCGCTGCCCTACACCCGCGCCCTGGACACCATCTGGATGATGCGCCAGCAGTTCGTCCGCGAGCCGGCCCGGGCGCCACTGGGCGAAGGCTTCCCGCCGGTGGCCTGGCTGCAGGACATGCGCCTGGACCGCTTCACCCGCCAGGTGCTGCGCACCGACGCCAATTCGCTGTTCCGCTACGGCAACCGCCTGGGCAACCCGGCGCTGCGCCAGAGCCTGGTGCGCCGCCTGGCCGGCTACGCCATCGACGGCAACCCGCGGCAGCTCCTCACCACCCACGGCGCCAACCATGCGCTGGACCTGATCGTCCGGCGCTTCGTCGCCCCCGGCGACGCGGTGCTGGTGGAGAACCCCGGCTACTACCCGCTGTTCGGCAAGCTGCAGCTGCAGGGCGCGCGCATGCTCAGCGTGCCGCGCCTGGCCGACGGGCCGGACCTGCAGGTGCTGGAGCAGTTGCTGCGCCACGAACGGCCGAAGCTGTTCTTCCTGCAATCGGTGGGGCACAACCCCACCGGCTCGGACATTTCGCCGGTGAAGGCGCACCAGTTGCTGAAGCTGGCCGACGAGCACGACCTGCTGCTGGTGGAGGACGACGCCCTGGCCGACTTCAAGCCCAGTTCGGCGATCAAGGTCGCCACCCTCGACCAGCTGCGCCGCACGCTCTACGTCGGCAGCTTCTCCAAGTCGATCTCGGCCTCGCTGCGGGTCGGCTTCATCGCCGGCAGCCGCGAGCGCATCGAGGAACTGGCGGACCTGAAGATGCTGCTGCACACCAGTTGCTCGGAGCTGTGCGAGCGCACCGTGGACGTGGCGCTGGGCGAAGGCTACTTCCTGCGCCACCTCACCCGCCTGCAGGCCCAGGTCGCCGAGGCCACCCGCGCCGCGCTGGCGGTGCTGGACGAGTTGGACGCCGAGGTGCTGTGCCGCCCGCAGCAGAGCCTGTACCTCTGGGCGCGCTTCCCGCACATCGACGACGCCGCGGCCTTCACCCGCACCACGCTGCCCCAGGGCCTGGCCCTGGCGCCGGGCGCCATCTTCAGCACCGATCGCGGCCAGGCCAACCCCTGGATGCGCCTGAACGTCGCCTACCTGCAGGACCCGCTGTTCGCCGCCTGCGTGCGTCAGGCCCGGGGCGCGCGGCGGTAGACCAGGGTGTCCTGGGTGCCATGCCAGGCATCGTTGCGCGCCCCGCGCAGGGTGCGCACCAGGCAGAAGCCGGCGGCCTCGGCCAGGCGCTGGCTGCGCGGGTTGGCCGAGGACGTGGTGAGGTAAAGCCTGGCCCTCGGCAGTTGCGCGCAGACCTCGCGCAGGGCCGCGCTCAGGTAGCCCTGGCCGGCGAAGCGCGAACTGGCCCAGTAGCCGATCACGTAGCTGTCGCCCCTGCCCCGGGGTTGCAGGCCGATGCAGCCGATCACTTCGGCGCGGTCGGCGGAGAGCAGGAACAGGCGCTTCTCCGCCAGGGGCGCGGCGTAGTTGGCGATGGCGCCCTTGAGCGAGCGCAGCACCTGCTCGGCGCTCACCTGCGGCGTCACCCAGTCGAGGAAGGGCGCGTGCTCCGCGTAGCTGTCCTGCAGGGCCCGGCGCAAGGGTTCGCAGAGCGCCAGGCTGGGGCGTACCAGCACGGCGTCGCGGGTGGTCAGGCGGTACTCCACGGGTGGCGTCTCTTCAGGTGGCGGCATTCGGCCAGACTACCTCAGCCCGGCGCCGCCGGCACCTCCCGGCTGCGTCGGGCGGCGGCGGGACGGGCGGTCGCTGGCGGGGTTCCCGGCGCCTGCTTTACTTCGATTAGCCCGGCCGATTGGCAGCGTGCCACGCCAAGGAGGACGCCCATGCCCCGCGTGCAAAAGGACCCGCTGGAGCCCCAGCTGGAGAACGAACGGGAGCGCATCGCCTTCCGCCGCGAAAGCCTCGGCCTGAACGCCGATGCGTACAAGTGGGGGCTGGGGCTGTCCGGCGGCGGCATCCGCAGCGCCACCTTCTGCCTGGGCGTGCTGCAGGCCCTGGCCCGGGCACCGTCGCCGCGCCGCGGCGAGCAGGCGCAGGGCGAGGCGCCGCCGCTGCTGGCGGACTTCGACTACCTGTCCACGGTCAGCGGTGGCGGCTACGTCGGCAGCTTCCTCTACAGCCTGTTCCTGCCCGGGCGCCTGCGCGAACTGCCGCCGCGCCACCCGCCGGCGCCGGCCAGCGATGCACGCCAGGCCGCCCTGGACGCCTATGGCGTGTTGCGCCACGAACCGCCGGGGCGCATCAGCACCAGCACCGACTACCAGGGCGCCAACATCCTCGGGGCGCCCGGCGCCTGGCTGCGGGAGAACGGCCGCTACCTCACCCCCACCGGGGCTGGAGACATGTTCTATGCCCTGGCGATGACTTGGCGCAACTGGCTGTCGCTGCACCTGGTGATCGGCATGCCGCTGCTGCTGGCCTTCGCCCTGCTGTACCTGTTCCGCCTGGCGCTGACCGCCAACCTGCTGCTGGCGCCCGCCGCGCTGTTCGTCTTCGCCGTGCTGCCGCTGGTGATCGCCTACTGGCAGGTCATCCCGCGCAACGACCTGGACGAACGGCCGAGCCTGTTCAACTGGGCCGCCGGCGCCACGCTGGCGATGTTCATCGCGCTGGCCATCGGCTGCGTGCTGTGCCTGCTGCTGGGCTACGGGCCACTGGCCGCCTGGCACCTGGTGGCCGCGGTGGTGGTGGCGCTGGCCATGCTCGCCGCCGCCCTGCTGGTCCGCCGCATGGCGCCGAAGCGACCGCGCCCCGGTGGCGGCAGCGGCCCGCGGGCGCGCCTGGGTGCCGCCATCGAGCGCCTGGCGGGCACCCTGCAAGGCACCGGTGTGCTGCGCGGGGTGGCCCGCAACTGGCTGCTGCAGTTCGCCGCCTGGGTGCGGCCGGGGCCGCGCGACGAGCTTGGCCCCGACTCGGTCCGCAACTACCGGGTGCTGGTGACCCGCTGCCTCAGCCAGGCGCTGATCCTCACCGCCGCCCTGCTCTACCTGGCCCTGCTCGGCCTCCTCGCCGAGGAACTCTACGAGAAGCTGCACGGCCCCTGGGCCGCCGGCGTGGGCGGGGTGCTGCCGCTGCTGATCTGGCTGGTGCGCAAGCTGGCGGTGTTCAAGGACGAGAAGGCCATCCCCGGCTGGCTGGCGAAGCTGCCGCTGGACGTGCTAGGGCTGATCGCCGGTGTGCTGTTGCTGTCCGTGGTGTGCCTGGCCTGGGCGCTGTTCGCCCTCTGGGTGGGCGCCGACGGCGCCGTCCGCCTCGACCAGGACGGCGCCCTGCTGCGGCTGTTCCTGCTCGGCCTCTCGGCGCTGCTGGTGGCCTTGCTGAACAGCCAGTTCGTCGGCTTCCTCAATACCTCGACGCTGCAGCCCTACTACGCCGCGCGGCTGACCCGCGCCTACCTGGGCGCCTCGAACGGCGAACGCTTCGCGGAAACCGACAGCGCCACCCGCAAGCGCCAGATGAGCGTCGCCGAGCCGCAGCGCGGCGACGACCTCGCCGTGGAGCACTACTACGGCCCGCCCACCGCCGGCCCGCTGCACCTGCTCAACGTCACCCTGAACCTGACCGTCGACCCCGCCGAGCAACTGGTCCAGCGCGACCGCAAGGGCAAGCCGCTGTGCCTGGCGCCCGGCGGCCGGCACATCAGCGAGCCGGCCTTCATCTACGACGGCACGCCGCAACGCCGCGGCCCGGCCACGGGCCTGGCCTCGGAAATCGGCATGCCGCTGAGCATCGGCCAGTGGGTGGGCATCTCCGGCGCCGCG
The DNA here is from genome assembly GCF_003176655.1 of Pseudomonas sp. RW407. Lineage (NCBI taxonomy): Bacteria > Pseudomonadati > Pseudomonadota > Gammaproteobacteria > Pseudomonadales > Pseudomonadaceae > Pseudomonas > Pseudomonas sp. RW407. The sequence goes on from NZ_QGSL01000091.1 coordinate 162,593, forward strand.
GTCAGCACCGGCCTGGGCCGCGCCACCAGCCTGGGCTATTCGCTGGTGCTGGGCCTGGCCAACGTGCGCCTGGGCGTCTGGTGGCCGAGCCGTTTCGAGGCCGTGCACGACCAGGCCCCGGGCTTCGCCAGCCTGCTGCCGACGCAGACCTACCTGCTCTACGAGCTGACCGCGCACTTCCACGGCCACCGCCGCGAGTACCAGTACCTGTCCGACGGCGGCCATTTCGAGAACACCGCCGGCTACGAACTGCTGCGCCCGGGGCGTGACATCGAGCTGACGCTGGTGTGCGACTGCGGCTGCGACGCCGACTACCGCTTCGACGACCTGGCCAACCTGGTGCGCCTGGCGCGCATCGACCACCACCTGGAAGTGCGCGAGGACAGTGGCGTGCTGCGCAACCCGGTGCTGGCCAAGGTGTTCGGCAGCCTGGAGGAGTTCCGCCAGCCGCCGGCAACGAACGCCAGCAAGTGCGCGCTGCTGTTCGAGGTGAGCGACTGCGCCGATGGCGAGGCGCGCCCGCCCCGCCCGGAGGCGCCGCCGCGCCGCTGGCTGCTGGTGCTCAAGCCACGGCGGATCGCCGGCATGTCCGCGGATGTGCTCAACTACGCCCGCGAAAACCCCGAGTTCCCCAACCAGACCACCGCCGACCAGTTCTTCGACGAGGCGCAGTTCGAGAGCTACCGCCAGCTCGGCCTGGACATAGGCCGCCTGCTGTTCGGCGACGGCCAGGTCGCGCGGGAACTGTGGGATTACCTGGACATCCATTGAGGCAGGGGCGCCGCTCCCCTGCCAGGAGAACGCCTGTAGTGACGGAAACCAAGCCATGATCGACCTGGAACTGACCAAGCGCCTGCTGGAGGGCGCCCGCCGCGCCGACGGCGGTCCCTTCCCGGCGGAGGCCATCGCCCGCCACTACCACGCCGAACTGCACCGCCGCCTGGGCGCGGAGGCGCCGGATGCCGACGTGGTCATCGCCAACGCGCTGATCCTCACCGACCTGATGCGCCGCCTGGGCCTGCTGGAAGCCCTCTACCACGGCAACGAGGTCGGCACCACCAGCGACGGCGAACGCCTGACCGGGGACGGCGAGCGCTTCCTCGTGCTGCTGGACGATCCGCGGTTCGTCGAGTACCTGGGCAGCCAGCCGCTGCGCGGCGACCGCGATACGGTGCTGGAGGCTATTCGTCGATTCAGTCCGGCGGGTGGATGAGCCTGGCATATGGGGCTTGCGTAGGATGGGTGTCGTACCAGCCGGCAATGCCGGCGTTTCCGGCTGACGCCGGACTTCCCGTTCACGCCGAACGGTCCCCTCTCCCTTCAGGGGGAGGGCTAGGGAGGGGGCTTGGTGTCAGGGGAAACGCCATCACTGGGATCGAGCTCCGTCCCCTCTCCCCAGCCCTCTCCCTGAAGGGAGAGGGGGCTGTCCCGAGCAAACGGATAACGCAGCGTCAGCCGGCAAGTCCGTAGGGCGAATAACCGTTCGCGGTTATCCGCCGCCATTTCGTGCCGCCGGTGAGTCCAATCGCGGACGGAGTCCGCTCCTACGACCGTGCTTCCTGGAGCCGTAGGAGCGGACTCTGTCCGCGATCATGGCGTTATCCGAATACCTCACCCCGAATCGAGCTCCGCACCCTCTCCCCAGCCCTCTCCCTGAAGGGAGAGGGGGCTATCCGTGCCCAGCGTGAGTGTCGTGCCAGCCGGTGATGCCGGCATTTCCGGCTGACGCAGAACTTCCCGTTCACGCCGGACGGTGCCCTATCCCCCAACCCTCGTCTACGCGGCCCGCGCTGCAGGGAGAGGGGCTGTCCCGAGCAAACGGATAACGCGCCATCAGCCGGCAAGTCCGTAGGGCGAATAACCGTTCGCGGTTATCCGCCGCCATTCGTGCCGCCGGTGAGTCCAATCGCGGACGGAGTCCGCTCCTACGACCGTGCTTCCTGGAACCGTAGGAGCGGACTCTGTCCGCGATCATGGCGTTATCCGAATACCTCACCCCGGATCGAGCTCCGCACCCTCTCCCGCTCAGAACCCCACGCTCGCCTGCACGAAGAACGTCCGCGGCTGGCCGGCGTAGATGCCGGCGTTGTTGTCGCTGGAGCGGGTGAAGCTCTCCTTGTCGAAGATGTTCTTCACCCCCGCGCCGAGCTTGAGGTTGGACAGCTGCGGGCCGAAGTCGTAGCCCACCCGGGCGTTCCACAGGGCGTAGCCGGGGATGTCGCCGTACTGGCCGTCGGCGGTCGGCTCGGTGATGTAGTTGTGGGTGAAGCTGCCGTCGGCGTTGGTGCTCGGGCCGGGGGAGCGCTGTTTCGACTGGGCGAAGGCGTCGACGTTGTAGGTCCAGCGGTCGCGTACGTAGCGCAGGCCCAGGGTGGCCACCTGGCGCGAGTAGAACGGCAGGTCGCGGCCCTTGAAGCCGGGGATCTCGCCTTCGTAGGTGGCGCGGGTGTAGGTCAGGGTGCCGTAGGCGGACAGGCCTTCCAGGCGCGGGTCGAGCGCCGCCAGGTCGTAGTGCAGCGAGGTCTCGATGCCCTGGTGCTTGGTGGCGCCCAGGTTGGTCCAGCCCACGTCGTTGCTGATGTACTGCAGCTCGTCGTCGAAGTCGATGTAGAACAGCGTCACCTCGCCGCCCCAGGCGCCGTCGTCGTAGCGCGTGCCGAGCTCGTAGGTGCGCGCCTTCTCCGGCTCCAGGCCGTCGGCGGTCTGGTCGCCGCGGCCGCCCTGGCCGAGCTGGAAGTACTGCAGGCTGCCGAAGGAGGTCTCGTAGTTGGCGAACAGCTTCCAGGCGTCGGAGACGTGGTACATCACGCTCAGCGCCGGCAGCGGCTCGTTGTAGTCCTTGCTGCGGTTCTTCGCCTGCACCGGCTTGCCCTTGTTGTCCAGCACCGGGCGGTCCTGCCAGTCGGTGGAGATGCGCTCGAAGCGGATGCCGGGGGTCACCGTCCAGTTGCCGACGTCGATCTTGTCGTCGATGTACAGCGAGTTGGCCTCGGTGCCGCCGGTGCGGTCCTGGTAGACGTGGCCGTCGGCGCCGGGTTGCGGCGTGGGCACGTTGTTCACCAGGGCTACCTGGGAGGCGCGCTCTTCCATGTCTTCCTTCAGGTAGCGGTAGCCGACGCTGGCTTCCTGGGTGGTCGGGCCGAGGAAGAAGATCCGCGACAGGCGCGGCTCGAAGCCGAAGGTGTGGTAGTCGCGCGGGTAGGACGCGAGGGTCTTGAGGTCGCGGTTGGCGATGTCGCTGCCGCGGAAGCTGTCGCTGTAGTAGGTCAGCACTTCCAGCTGGGTCAGGTCGTCGATCTTGCGCGTCCACTTGAGCGAGCCGTCGCTGCGGCGGCCGCGGAAGTTGTCGTAGTCGCGCACCGACTGGTAGGGGTCGTGGTCGTACTGCGCCTGGGTCAGGCCGCCGGGCATGTCGGCGGTGCCGTCGTAGTAGTGCAGGTTCAGCGCGAAATCGTCGGCGTCGGTGGGCGCCCAGTGGGTCTTCAGGGTAACGTCGTCGATGTCGTTGTGGTTGTTGCTGTCGCGGTAGCCGTCGCCCTTCACCCCGGAATACAGCAGGGCCATGCCGATGCCGTTGTCGGCGGTGCCGCCGATGAAGGCGTTCTGCATCTGCTTCCAGCCGCCGTGGCCGGCGTGCTCGACGGTGGTGCCCACCTCGCCGGAGAATTTCTCGGGAATGGCGCGGGTGACGAAGTTGATCACCCCGCCGACGTTCTGCGGGCCGTAGCGCACGGAACCGGCGCCGCGCACCACGTCGATGCTGTCGTAGCTGCCGGCCACGCCGGGGAACATCGACAGCTGCGGCTGGCCGTAGGGCGCCACGGCGGCCGGCACGCCGTCGATGAGGATGGTGGAGCGCGGCGACAGGCGCGAGGTCAGGCCGCGCACGCCGACGTTGAGGGAGACGTCGCTGCCGCCGGTGCCGTTGTTGTCCTGCACCTGCACGCCGGGGATGCCGCGCAGCGCCTCGCGCACGCTGACCACGCCCTTCTCCTGCATGGCCTCGCGGCGCACCACGGTGCGCGCACCGGGGTGGTTCTGCACGTCGCGTTCCTGGGCGTCGGCCAGCCAGTCGCCGACCACCTTCACCTCGGAGGACTCCATCTGCAGCGGCTCGTCGGCGCCGGCCGCGCGCTTGCGCAGGACGATGCCGTTGCCGACCACCTGGTAGTCCAGGCCGCTGCCCTGCAGCAGGCGCTCCAGGGCCTGCTCCGGGGTCAGTTCGCCGCTGACCGCCGGGGCCTGCTTGCCGTCCACCAGGTCGGGGGTGAAGAACAGCTGCAGCGACGTCTGCTGGCCCAGTTGCTTGAGCGCGTCGTTCAGCGGCATCGGGTGGATGTCCACCTGGGCGGCCTGGGCCTGGCCGATGGCGGCGGCGATGGCCAGGCTCAGGGCCAGTGGCAGCAGGCGCCGGCCGGCGCGGGGGGAAGGCATGCGAAGCGAAGGGTTGGTCACGATGTTCCTGTTCCTTGAGGTCCCAATGGCGGCTCGCAGGAAAGGGGCCTGGCGAGCCTTTGCCGGGGAAGACGAAACAGGGCGATGAAAACCTGAATCTAACGGAGAATTATTTCGCTCGAGCCGTCGGGCAAGGCCCGCACCCTGACCGGCAGCAGGTGCGGCAGCGCCATCAGCAGGGCGTCGGTGTCGTCCACGCGGAACACGCTGGTCAGGCGCATCTTCGCCACTTCCGGCCCTGCGACGCGCAGCGGCTGGGCACGGTAGCGGGAAACCTCGCGGGCCACTTCGGCCAGGCTCGCGCCGTTGAACACCAGGCGCCCGTCGCGCCAGGCGGTCTGTGCGGCGACGTCGGTGGCCGTGGCCGGCGCCACCCGTCCCCGGGCGTCGATGCGCGTGCCCAGCCCCGCGGTCAGCAGCTGTTCGGCGACGGCCGCGTCACGCCCGGCCACCCGTACCTTGCCCTCCTCCACCGCTACCCGCACTTCCCCGGCGTCGCGGCGCACGTCGAAGCGCGTGCCGGTGACGGTCACCGCGCCCAGCCCGGCGTCGACCACGAAGGGCCGGTCGGCGGCATGGGCGACGCTGAACATGGCCTCGCCGCGCTCCAGGGTCACGTCGCGGCGCAGGTCTCGGAAGCGCACCTGCAGGCGGGTGTTGCCGTTGAGTTCCAGCTGGCTGCCGTCGGGCAGCTCCACCTGGCGGCGTTCGCCCAGGGCGGTGTGGAACTCGGCGCTGTAGTCGCGGCCCCAGCCACCGAACAGCACGACGCCGGCGGCCAGCCCGGCCACGCAGGCCGCCGCGGCGAACGCCGGCCAGCGCCGCCGCGTGCCGCGCGGGCGCAGGGTGATGGGCTCGTCGGCGGCCAGCTGGCGCAGGCGCTGCGCCGGGATCAGGTCGGCGGCGCTCCACAGGCGCTGCAACTGCTCGAATTCGTGGCGGTGCGCCGACGTCGCCAGCCAGGCCTCGAAGGCGGCCTGCCCGGCGGCGTCCAGCGCGCCGTCCTGGAGGCGCGCGAACCAGCGGGCGGCGGCGTCGCGCGGCGGCTCGGTCAGCGCCATGGGCGTTTCCCCGGCACGGTCCTGAGGGTGGGTTTCACTGGCTGGTCCTTCATCACGGTGAATCACGGTGCATCGCCCAGGCGGTCCCTGAGGTGGCGCAGGGTACGGATCATATATTTTTCCACCATGTTCTTGCTCAACCCCAGCCGCTCGGCGATTTCCGCCTGGGACAGCCCCTCCAGCTTCTGCCAGACGAACACCTTGCGGCAATTGGCCGGGAGTTCGGCCAGGGCGCGTTCGATGGAACCGGCCAGCTGTACCGCGTGCATGGTGGTCTCCGGGTCGCCGTCGGGCGCTTCGTGCCCGTCCAGGTGCTCGATGCCCACCGGCGGGTGCGCCTGCTCGCGGCGGAAGGCGTCGATGGCCAGGTTGCGCGCCGTGCGATGCAGGTAGGCACGCGGCTGCGCCACCGCGGCCTGCGGGGTTTCCAGCAGGCGCAGGTAGGTGTCGTGGGCCAGGTCCTCCGCATCGACGCGGTTGCGCAGGCGGCGGGTCCAGGCTCCGATGAGCTCCTCGTAGTGTTCGAAGAGGCCAGGCTTGCGCGGTGGTTTGGCGGGCATGGGGGGAATAAACGCGAAGAATGAGCAAATGGTAATGCTTCCTGTTTTCCGCTGGCAATCTCCGCCCGGCAACTTCCCGCGGCATTTCCACCGGCAAGCCGCCGGAACCCCGGGCCGCCTGTGCCCGTCAATCCAGTAGACGCAACGAGGAAGGAGCATCGAACATGAAAGGCATTGGCATCCTCCGCGGCGCCCTGCTCTGGGGCGCCCTGCTGGTATCCGCACCGCTGCTGGCGGCGGACGCCGGGGTGCAGGACTTCGTCAGCCGGGCCTCGGCCGCCGGCCTGGCCAACATAGACGCGGCCAAGATGGCGCTGAGCAAAAGCCGCTCGGCGGACGTGAAGACCTTCGCCGTCCACCTCATCGACGACAACACCAAGACCAACGTCCAGCTCAAGACCCTGGCCGAAAGCCGCCGCCTGCAACTGGCCGAAGGGCCCGACGAGGCCGGCCGCGCCAGGCTGCAGGAGCTGCAGGCGCGCCAGGACGACTTCGACGCAGCCTTCGCCCACAGCCAGGTGCGTGCCCAGGAAGAGGCGCTGCAGCTGTTCAGCGAGGCGGCGGAACAGGCCGGCGACGAGGACGTGCGGCAATTCGCCCAGAACAACCTGGCGGTGCTGCGCCTGCACCTGCAGATGGCCCGCCAGTTGGCCGAGGCCCATGGCGCCGGCTGAGCGCCGCGGCCCCTCGTCGCGGGCCGGCCTGGGCCGGGCGAAACCGGCTAAACCTACTGGGGACGATACGCAGGACGGCTCCGGGCCGCGCAGGAGCGCGCGGACGCGGCCCCATGAAGACACCACAGGAGAACCCCATGACCCCGCATCGATGGTTTCCCTCCCGCCGGCACGACGGCGTGGCCGAACTGCAGACCCTGGTCGACGAACTGGGGGCGCTGCTCGAAGGCAGCCACGACCTGGCCGCCAAGGACATCCCCGCGTTCAAGGCGCGCCTGCGCCACCTGACGGACGACTGCCATGCCATCGGCGACCGCCTGGCCTACCAGGGCCGGCGCGCACTGCGCCGCGGTGGCGACTACGCCAGCGAGCATCCCTGGCAGGTCGCGCTCATCCTCGCCGCCACCTGCGGAGCGCTGGTCGCCGCCTGCCTGATCAACCGCCGGCGCTGAACCCGCACCACCGCCCGGGCGCCAGGCCCGCACCTCGTACGCAAACCGCGCCACGGATTTGGCGCGTGCGGGCCTTCGAGCGCTTCCCCATCGCGCATTTTTAGTATGTAATTACATGCTACGTAGTACATTACGAAATCACGGGAGCGGCCATGGCACGGGGCGGGATCAACAAGGTGCTGGTACAGAAGGCACGCATGGCCATACTGGCCCGCGGGGAGAACCCGAGCATCGACGCCCTGCGCGTGGAGCTGGGCAACACCGGCTCCAAGACCACCATCCACCGCTACCTGAAGGAGCTGGAAGCCGAGGCCGGCGGCAGCACCGGGCGTCCCCTCGCCTTCAGCGAAGAGCTGGGCAACCTGGTGGCGCAGCTGGCCGAGCGCCTGCAGCAGGAGGCCCGCGACTCGGTGGCCGAGGACCGCGCCAGGCTGTCCCGCGAGCGGCTGGACTACCAGCAGCAGGTGCGCACCGCCCAGCAGCGCATCGAGCAGTTGCAGGCCCAGAACCAGACGCTGGAGACGCAACTGCGGGAAACCCGCGAGCAGCTGGAGCAGACCCGCCAGCAGAAGCACCAGGGCGAGCTGGCCAGCGCCCGCCTGCGCCAGGCCGCCGGCGACCTGGAGGCCCGCCTGCGCGAACGCGACGCGCAGATCGCCGCGCTGGAGGAAAAGCACAACCACGCCCGCCTCTCCCTGGAGCACTACCGCCAGGCCGCGAAGCAGGAACGCGAACAGCAACAGCGCCAGCACGAAGCCCAGCTGCAGCAGCTGGCGGGCGAACTGCGCCAGGCGCAGCAGGGCCTGGCCGCGCGCCAGGACGAGCTGACACGGCTGAACCGCGACAACGAGCGCCTGCTCACCGAGGCGCGCCTGCTGCGCGACCAGCAGCAGGAGCAACAGCAGCAGCTGGCCCGCCACGCCCTGGCGATGGAAGCCCTGCGCCAGGAACGGGCCCAGGCCGAAGGCGCCCGCTCGGTGCTGGAGCAGCGCAACCTGGCCCAGGGCGAGGAACTGGCGCGCCTGGAGCAGCACGGCCGCGAGCAGTCCCGGCAGTTGCAGGCCCTGCAGCAGCGCCTGCAGGAGCTGAGCCTGGCGCTGCGCGACGAAGCGCCCTGAAGCGCCTTCTGCGACTTATTGCCGGTGGCGCCCCGCGTCTCGCCAGCTAGGCTATAGCGACCACCCGGGTTTCTTTCGCAGCGACCAGCGACCTCCCGCAAGCCGGGACGTCGGCCCTGCCGGCGATTGGTCCAGCGGCTTTCCGGCCCTTCGGCCGGGGGATTGCCCGGGGCGCTGAACAAGCGTGGACCTATCGCAACCGGCAAGGTATTCCGCAATGCACGATATCGACCCCGTTGAAACCCAGGAGTGGCTGGACGCACTGGAATCGGTGCTCGACCGCGAAGGCGAAGAGCGCGCCCACTACCTGATGACGCGCATGGGCGAGCTGGCCAGCCGCACCGGCACCCAGTTGCCCTACGCCATCACCACCCCCTACCGCAACAGCATCCCGGTGGGCCACGAGGCGCGAATGCCGGGGGACCTGTTCATGGAGCGGCGCATCCGCTCGCTGGTGCGCTGGAACGCCCTGGCCATGGTGATGCGCGCCAACCACAAGGACCCGTCCCTGGGCGGCCACATCTCCACCTTCGCCTCCTCGGCGACGCTCTACGACATCGGCTTCAACTACTTCTTCCGCGCCCCCACCGAGGAACATGGCGGCGACCTCATCTACTTCCAGGGCCACGCCTCCCCCGGCATCTACGCCCGCGCCTTCATCGAGGGGCGCCTGAGCGAGGAGCAGCTGGAGAACTTCCGCCAGGAGGTGGACGGCCACGGCCTGTCCTCCTACCCGCACCCCTGGCTGATGCCGGACTTCTGGCAGTTCCCCACGGTGTCCATGGGCCTGGGGCCGATCCAGGCCATCTACCAGGCGCGCTTCATGAAGTACCTGGAAAGCCGCGGCTTCATTCCCCCGGGCCAGCAGCGCGTGTGGTGCTTCCTCGGCGACGGCGAGACCGACGAGCCCGAATCCCTCGGCGCCATCTCCCTGGCCGGGCGCGAGAAGCTGGACAACCTGATCTTCGTGGTCAACTGCAACCTGCAGCGCCTGGACGGCCCGGTGCGCGGCAACGGCAAGATCATCCAGGAGCTGGAAGGCGTGTTCCGCGGCGCCAGCTGGAACGTCATCAAGGTCATCTGGGGCCGCTTCTGGGACCCGCTGTTCGCCAAGGACACCGCCGGCCTGCTGCAGGCGCGCATGGACGAGGCGGTGGACGGCGACTACCAGAACTACAAGGCCAAGGACGGCGCCTACGTGCGCGAGCACTTCTTCGGCACCCGCCCGGAACTGCTGGAGATGGTCAAGGACCTCTCCGACGACGAGATCTGGAAGCTCAACCGCGGCGGCCACGACCCCTACAAGGTCTACGCGGCCTACCACGCGGCGGTGAACCACAAGGGCCAGCCGAGCGTGATCCTGGCCAAGACCATCAAGGGCTACGGCACCGGCACCGGCGAGGCGAAGAACATCGCCCACAACATCCACGAGATCGACGTGGCCAGCCTGCGCGCCTTCCGCGACCGCTTCGACATCCCGATCCGCGACGCCGACCTGGAGAAGGTGCCCTTCTACAAGCCCGAGCCGGGCAGCGCCGAGGCCAAGTACCTGGCCGAGCGCCGCGCCGAGCTGGGCGGCTCGGTGCCGCACCGCCCGGGCAACGCCTTCAGCGTGCCGGTGCCGCCGCTGGAGACCCTCAAGGCCATGCTCGACAGCACCGGCGACCGCGAGATCTCCACCACCATGGCCTTCGTGCGGATCATCTCGCAGCTGATCAAGGACAAGGAGATGGGCCCGCGCATCGTCCCCATCATCCCCGACGAGGCGCGCACCTTCGGCATGGAGGGCATGTTCCGCCAGCTGGGCATCTACTCCTCGGTGGGCCAGCTGTACGAGCCGGTCGACAAGGAACAGCTGATGTTCTACCGCGAGGACAAGAAGGGCCAGATACTGGAGGAAGGCATCACCGAGGCCGGCGCCATGTCCTCGTTCATCGCCGCCGGCAGCGCCTACAGCAACTACCGCCAGCCGATGCTGCCGTTCTACATCTTCTACTCGATGTTCGGCTTCCAGCGCATCGGCGACCTGGCCTGGGCCGCCGGCGACGCCATGGTCCGCGGCTTCCTGCTCGGCGGCACCGCCGGGCGCACCACCCTCAACGGCGAAGGCCTGCAGCACGAGGACGGCCAGAGCCACGTGCTCGCCTCGGTGATCCCCAACTGCCGCACCTACGACCCCACCTACGCCTACGAGCTGGCGGTGATCATCCACGACGGCGCGCGGCGCATGCTGCAGGAACAGCAGAACATCTTCTACTACATCACCGTGATGAACGAGAACTACCCGCACCCGGCCATGCCCGCCGGCGCGGAGGAAGGCATCATCCGCGGCATGTACCTGCTGGAGGAAGACAAAAAGGACGCCGCCCACCACGTGCAGTTGCTGGGCTCGGGCACCATCCTGCGCGAAGTGGAAGCCGCGGCGAAGATCCTCCGCGAGGACTTCGGCATCGGCGCCGACGTCTGGTCGGTCCCCAGCTTCAACGAGCTGCGCCGCGACGGCCTGGCCACCGAGCGCTGGAACCGCCTGCACCCGGAGCAGAAGCCGGCGAAGAGCTACGTCGAGCAGTGCCTGGAAGGCCGCAAGGGCCCGGTGATCGCCTCCACCGACTACATGAAGCTGTACGCCGAGCAGATCCGCCAGTGGGTGCCGGGCAAGGAATACAAGGTGCTGGGCACCGACGGCTTCGGCCGCAGCGACACCCGCCGCAAGCTGCGCGACTTCTTCGAGGTGGACCGCCGCTGGATCGTCCTGGCGGCGCTGGAGTCCCTGGCCGACCGCGGCGACATCGAGCCCAAGGTGGTGGCCGAGACCATCGTCAAGCTCGGCCTCGACCCGAACAAGCGCAACCCCCTGGACTGCTGAGGAGACGCATCGTGAGCGAGCTGATCCGCGTACCCGACATCGGCAATGGCCAGGGTGAAGTCATCGAGCTGCTGGTCAAGGTTGGCGACAAGGTCGAGGCCGAGCAGAGCCTGCTGACCCTGGAATCCGACAAGGCCAGCATGGAAATCCCCGCGCCCAAGGCCGGCGTGGTGAAGAGCATCAAGGTCAAGGTCGGCGACACCCTGAAGGAGGGCGACGAAATCCTCGAACTGGAGGCCGAGGGCGGCGCCGCCGAGGCCCCCAGGGCGGAGGCGCCCGCCCCGGCTGCCGAAGCGCCCGAGGCGGCGCCCGCCGAGGCACCGGCGCCTGCGCCGACGCCGCGGGCAAGTGGCGGCGGCGTACAGACGGTGCGGGTGCCGGACATCGGCAACGGCCAGGGCGAGATCATCGAGCTGATGGTCAAGGTCGGCGAGCGCGTCGAGGCCGACCAGAGCCTGCTGACCCTGGAGTCCGACAAGGCCAGCATGGAAATCCCCTCGCCCGCCGCCGGCGTGGTCAAGGCCCTCAAGGTGAAGCTTGGCGACACATTGAAGGAAGGCGACGAAATCCTCGAACTGGAAGCCGAGGGCGAGGCAGCCCCGGCTGCAGCTTCTGCGGCACCGGCAGCGGCGCCGGAAGCCACCCCCAGCGCCCCGGCGCCCGCCGCCGCGCCGGCCAAGGCCGAGGCGCCCCCGCCGGTGGGCGCGCCCAGCCGCGATGGCACCAAGGTCCACGCCGGCCCGGCCGTGCGCATGCTGGCCCGCGAGTTCGGCGTCGAACTGGCGGAAGTGAAGGCCACCGGGCCCAAGGGCCGCATCCTCAAGGAAGACGTGCAACTGTTCGTCAAGGAGCAGCTGCAACGGCCCAAGGGCGCGGCGGTGGGAGCCGGCGGCGGCGCGGGCATCCCGCCGATCCCGGAAGTCGACTTCAGCAAGTTCGGCGAAGTGGAAGAAGTGGCCATGACCCGCCTGATGCAGGTCGGCGCCGCCAACCTGCACCGCAGCTGGCTGAACGTGCCCCACGTGACCCAGTTCGAGTCGGCCGACATCACCGAGGTGGAAGCCTTCCGCGTGGCGCAGAAGGCGGTGGCGGAAAAGGCCGGCACCAAGCTGACCATCCTGCCGATCCTGCTCAAGGCCTGCGCCCACCTGCTCAGGGAGCTGCCGGACTTCAACAGCTCCCTGGCCCCCAGCGGCAAGGCGCTGATCCGCAAGAAGTACGTGCACATCGGCTTCGCCGTGGACACCCCGGACGGCCTGCTGGTGCCGGTGATCCGCGACGTCGACCGCAAGAGCCTGCTGCAGCTGGCCGCCGAGGCCGCGGAACTGGCGGAGAAGGCGCGCTCCAAGAAACTCTCGGCCGACGCCATGCAGGGTGCCTGCTTCACCATCTCCAGCCTCGGGCACATCGGCGGCACCGGCTTCACGCCGATCGTCAACGCGCCGGAAGTGGCGATCCTGGGAGTGAGCAAGGCTTCCATGCAGCCGGTCTGGGACGGCAAGACCTTCCAGCCGCGCCTGATGCTGCCGCTGTCGCTGTCCTACGACCACCGGGTGATCAACGGCGCCGCCGCCGCGCGCTTCACCAAGCGCCTGGGCGAGCTGCTCGGCGACATCCGCACCCTGCTGCTGTAACCGCATCGGCCCCCGCCCGGGGGCCGATCGCTTTCCACCAACGGGCACGCCACGCTCGTTCTCTCCAGCCCCGCCGGATGACGGGGCTTTTTTTATTTCCGCCAGCCGCGATAATGGCAAAACGCCATGACGCGTGGCATTCTCCGATCAACGGCACCCCGCACGCGGCTCAAAATCCTCCCGGTCCCGCCGATACAGGCATTGCTTGTCAGACAAAACCGCATCATGCACCCTTGCCTTCGCCCAGCAGAAGTCGGCCGAGGCAAAGTACCTCGCCCAGTATTGGAAAACCGCCGAGCATGAAGAGTCATCCCGATACCGCCAATCGCCCGGCGGTCGAGGCTGTCACCCAGCTCCCCGTCCCTTCGCGGCTGGGGTTGCTGCGCTTCGAGCGGTTGAATGAACCGAGCTGGACCCTGCTGTTCCTCGACCCGGCCTGCGAGCGCGCCTTCGGCGTCGCCGCCGCCGAGCTCTGCGGCCTGCTCGACGCCCCCTACGCCAGCCTGATGGAACCCGAGGCGCGGCACCGCCTGCACGAACAGATCCAGCAGCAACTGGTGGAACATGCCCACTACCAGGTGCGCTACTCCCTGCACACGCCCCGCGGCGTGCTGAACCTGCTGGAAGTCGGCGAGGCCTTCCAGCAGCGCGGCCGCCAGCTGCTCCACGGCTACCTGCTGCAGGACGAGGAAGGCGCCCGCCAGGAAACCCAGGGCGAGTTGGCGGAACAGAACCTGCGCCTGCAGATGTCCCTGGAGATGTACCAGCGCTCCCAGGACGAGCACCTACAGCACCTGGTGCGCTCGCGCGCCCAGCAGAACCTGATCGTGCGCCTGGCGCGGCACCGCTACCAGTCCAGCGACCCGCTGCTGGAGGCCGCGCAGCTGATCGCCCAGGCCGCCAGCGAGGCCTACGACGTGGCCCGCGCCGGCATCTGGCGGCTGACCGACGACGACCACATGGAGCCGCTGGCGGTGTACCGCCGCGACATCGACCAGTTCGAGCTGCCGCGCGGCTTCGACGCCAGCCGCTACCCCAACTACCTGGACGCCATCAACAGCGGCCGCGCCATCGACGCGCACAACGTCCTGCAGGACCCGCGCACCCGCGAGCTGGCCGAGGCCTACCTGCGCCCGCAGGGCATCAGCGCCATGCTCGACGCCACCATCCGCGTCGGCGGCGAGGTGGTCGGCGTGCTCTGCCTGGAGCACATCGGCGAAGTGCGCCTGTGGCAGAGCGACGAGATCGCCTTCGCCGGCGAGCTGGCCGACCAGTACGCCCAGGTCCTGATGAACCACGAGCGGCGCAGCGCCTCCAGCGCCCTGCACCTGTTCCAGCGCGCCGTCGAGCAGAGCGCCAACGCCTTCCTGCTGATCGACCGCGACGGCGTCATCGAGTACGTCAACCCCAGCTTCACCGCCATCACCCAGTACGGCGCCGACGAGGTGCGCGGCCGCCGCCTGGCCGAAGTGCCGGCCCTGGCCAACCTCAGCGAGCTGCTGTTCGACGCGCGCTCCACCCTGGTCAACCAGAACAGCTGGCAGGGCGAGTTCCGCAGCCGGCGCAAGAACCTCGAGCCCTACTGGGGGCAGCTGTCGCTGTCCAAGGTCTACGCCGACGACGGCGAGCTGACCCACTACATCGGCATCTACGAGGACATCACCCAGAGCAAGCTGGCCCAGCAGCACATCGAGAAGCTCGCCTACCGCGACAACCTCACCGGCCTGGCCAACCGGCACTACTTCATCAACGTGCTGGAAGAACGCCTGCGCGCCGGCTCCGGCCCGCCCCTGGGCCTGCTGCTGGTGGACATCGACAACTTCAAGCGGATCAACGACAGCCTCGGCCACCAGACCGGCGACAAACTCCTCGCCAGCCTCGCCCGGCGCCTGCGCAGCAGCCTGGTGGACGGCACCACCCTGGCGCGCTTCGCCAGCAACGAATTCGCCGTGCTGCTGGAGGAATCCAGCCCCGGCCGCGGCGAGCGGGTGGCGGCGCAGATCCTCGACGTGCTCGACAAGCCGCTGTTCGTCGACAACCAGCTGATCAACATCACCGGCTCCATCGGCCTGGCCTACGCGCCGCAGCACGGCCAGGACCCGCAGACGCTGATGAAGAACGCCGGCCTGGCCCTGCACAAGGCCAAGGCCAACGGCAAGCACCAGCTGCAGACCTTCACCGAGGAAATGACCGCCGAGGCCAGCCACAAGCTGTTCGTCGAGAGCAACCTGCGCCGCGCCCTGGTGCAGAACGAGCTGGCGGTGCACTACCAGCCCAAGCTGTGCCTGCGCAGCGGCCAGCTGCTAGGCCTGGAGGCGCTGCTGCGCTGGCAGCACCCGGAGAAGGGCATGATCCGCCCGGACCAGTTCATCAGCGTGGCCGAGGAAACCGGGCTGATCATCCCCATCGGCAAGTGGGTGATCCGCGAGGCCTGCCGCAAGGGCCGCGAGCTGGCGGAAACCGGTCTGGGCGACCTGAACATCGCCATCAACCTGTCGCCCAAGCAGTTCAGCGACCCCGACCTGGTCGGCTCCATCGCCGCCATCCTCCATGAAGAACAGGTACCGGCCGGGCGCCTGGAACTGGAGCTGACCGAAAGCCTGCTGCTGGACGCCACCGCCGACACCAAGCAGCAGCTGGAACGCCTCAAGCAACTGGGCCTGACCCTGGCCATGGACGACTTCGGCACCGGCTACTCGTCGCTGAGCTACCTGAAGAAGTTCCCCATCGACGTGATCAAGATCGACCGCAGCTTCATCAAGGACATCCCCGACAACCAGGACGACATGGAAATCACCTCGGCGGTGATCGCCATGGCCCACAACCTCAAGCTGCAGGTAGTCGCCGAAGGCGTCGAGACCGCGGCGCAGCTGGCCTTCCTGCGGCGCAACCGCTGCGACATCGGCCAGGGCTACCTGTTCGACAAGCCGATCCCCGGCGCCCTGCTCGCCAGCAGCCTGCAGCGCTACCCCTGCCGCGGCGACTGAAAAGCCCCACCGCCCGGACAAAGGCTGTAATCTCCAGGGTCTTCGCGCGTCTATCGCCACCCAGGACAAAGGAGACCCACGCCATGACCCTCCGCTCGCAGATACTCGTGCACAAGCAGGAGCTGCCCACCCAGGCCCAGGCCCTGCCCGGCCGCGAAGCGCCGATGCCGGTGCCGGAGACCCACTACGTCAACGGCCACCCGCTGTGCCCGCCGTTCCCCGGCGGCCTGCAGCAGATCGTCCTCGGCCTCGGCTGCTTCTGGGGTGCCGAGCGGCGCTTCTGGCAGCAGACGGGGGTGTGGGTCACCGCGGTGGGCTATGCCGGCGGCCTGACGCCCAACCCCACCTACGACGAGGTCTGCTCCGGCCTGACCGGGCACAGCGAGGTGGTGCTGGTGGTGTTCGACCCGCAGCAGACCAGCCTGGAGCAGCTGCTCAAGGTGTTCTGGGAATCCCACGACCCGACCCAGGGCATGCGCCAGGGCGGCGACACCGGCACCCAGTACCGCTCGGCCATCTACTGGTACGACCAGGCGCAGAAGGCCGCGGTGGAAGCCAGCCGCGCGGCCTTCCAGCAGGAACTGAGCGCCAGCGGCTACGGCGAGATCACCACCGAGATCCGCGAGGTGCCGCCGTTCTACTACGCCGAGGCCTACCACCAGCAGTACCTGGCGAAGAACCCCAACGGCTATTGCGGGCTGGGTGGGACCGGGGTGTGCCTGCCGGCGTAGCCGGAGGCTGCAAGCTGCAAGCTGCAAGCTGCAAGCTGCAAGCTGCAAGCTGCAAGCCCAACATCGTAGGGCGCATAACGCGCCAGCGTTATCCGCCGATTGGCCCTGGCACCAGGGCGCCAGGAGAGACCCGACCAACGGCGTATAACCGCGAACGGTTATACGCCCTACGCCCTGGATGCTCTTGCTTGAGGCTTAAAGCTTGCCGCTTGCAGCTTCTTCGATCAGCCAATCCAGCCGCCAGCCGCCCTCGCTCTGCGCCAGCACCTCGGCCAGCCAGGGCAGCAGCTCGCGCAGTTCGTCCTCCAGCGGCCACGGCGGGTTGGCGATGGCCAGGCCGGAGCCGTTGAGGCGGTCGGCGCTGTCCGCCGGGTGCACCAGCAGCTCCACGCGCAGCAGCTTGGGCGCCTTGCTGCGTTCCAGGCCCTGGTAGAAGCGCTTGAGCTGGCGTTCGTCCTTGATCGGGTACCAGATCGCCACCACCGTCTGGCGCATGCGCCCGATGGCCTCTTCCAGGGCGATGACGCAGCGTTCCAGTTCGTCGGCCTCCTCGAAGGGCGGGTCGATCAGCAGCACGCCGCGCTTCTCCTGCACCGGCAGCAGCGCCCGCGGCAGCAGCCAGCCGTCGTTCTGGTGCACGGCGATGCGCCGC
This sequence comes from Pseudomonas sp. RW407, assembly GCF_003176655.1. Taxonomy (NCBI): domain Bacteria; kingdom Pseudomonadati; phylum Pseudomonadota; class Gammaproteobacteria; order Pseudomonadales; family Pseudomonadaceae; genus Pseudomonas; species Pseudomonas sp. RW407. Next base: position 179,783 of record NZ_QGSL01000091.1, read on the forward strand.
TCGCCGCCCATGTTGGCCTTGAGCAGGCGGCCGTCCTCCGGGTGCAGCTCGTTCAGGTGCACGCGGTCCTGGGAACGCGTCAGGCGCCGCGCCAGCTCGGGCGAGCCGGGGTAGTACTGCAGTTCGCCGTCGGGGTTCAGCGCGCGCACCACTTCCATGTAGTCCGCCGCCAGTTCCGGCACTTCGTCGAGCTGCCACAGGCGGCCGATGCCCGCTTCCCACTCGCCGGTGCGGCTGGCCTCGTCGCCCTGCAGGTCGTACAGGCCGATGCCGGAATGGCTGTCGAGGAAGGCGAAGGGCGTGTCCTTGCGTACCATCAGGGCGAAGATCCGCGACAGGACCAGGTGCTTGAGGACATCGGCGTGGTTGCCGGCGTGGTAGGCGTGACGGTAGTTCATGGACGGCAGACTCCTTGGGGGCGTGCAGTTTAGCTGCACCGGCATTGTTTTAGGCCTTTATCACGCTCGTCGATGTTGCTGTGCCCGCTTCATTCACCAGACTAGACTGCGGCCATTCCCCTGGAGGCCGACCATGTCCGAGACCCTGCTCAGCTCCCGCAACCTCGCCTTCGAGCTCTACGAAGTGCTCGACGCCGAGGCCCTGACCCAACGCGAACGTTTCGCCGAGCACAACCGCGAGACCTTCGACGCCGCCCTGGCCACCGCCCGCGGCATCGCCGAGGAACTCTTCGCCCCGCACAACCGCAAGAACGACGAGCACGAGCCGCAGTACGTGGACGGCGCCGCGGTGCTGATCCCCGAGGTCAAGCCGGCGGTGGACGCCTTCAACGAAGCCGGCTTCCAGAATGCCTCGCGCAGCTTCGAACAGGGTGGCATGCAATTGCCCCACCTGCTCTCGCGGGCCTGCTTCGCGCACTTCCAGTCGGCCAACATCGCCACCTCGTCCTACCCGATGCTGAGCATGGGCTCCAGCCACCTGATCGAGTCCTTCGGCAACGACGAGCAGAAGCGCCTGTTCCTGCAGCCGATGATCGAAGGCCGCTTCTTCGGCACCATGGCCCTGACCGAGCCCCACGCCGGCTCCTCCCTGGCCGACATCCGCACCCGCGCCGAACCCCATGCCGACGGCAGCTACCGGATCAAGGGCAACAAGATCTTCATCTCCGGCGGCGACCACCCGCTTTCGGAAAACATAGTCCACATGGTGCTGGCCAAGCTGCCGGATGCGCCGCCCGGAGTGAAGGGCATCTCGCTGTTCATCGTGCCCAAGTTCCTGGTGAACCCGGACGGCAGCCTCGGCAAGCGCAACGACGTGGCCCTGGCCGGGCTGTTCCACAAGATGGGCTGGCGCGGCACCACCTCCACCGCGCTGAACTTCGGCGACAACGGCGACTGCGTCGGCTACCTGGTGGGCAAGCCGCACCACGGCCTGGCCTACATGTTCCAGATGATGAACGAGGCGCGCATCGGCGTCGGCATGGGCGCCATCATGCTCGGCTACGCCGGCTACCTGTACTCCCTGGAATACGCCCGCGAGCGCCCCCAGGGCCGCCCGGTGGACGCCAAGGACCCGACCTCGGCGCAGGTGTCGATCATCGGGCACGCCGACGTCAAGCGCATGCTGCTGACGCAGAAGGCCTACGTCGAGGGCGCCTTCGACCTCGGCCTGTACGCCGCGCGCCTGGTGGACGACTGCGAGACGCTGCCCACCGAGGATGCGCGCAAGCAGGCCCACGAGCTGCTCGACCTGCTCACCCCGATCGTCAAGTCCTGGCCCTCGGAGTTCTGCCTGAAGGCCAACGAACTGGCCATCCAGATCCTCGGCGGCCACGGCTACACTCGCGAATACCCGGTGGAGCAGTACTACCGCGACAACCGCCTCAACCCCATCCACGAGGGCACCCACGGCATCCAGTCGCTGGACCTGCTGGGCCGCAAGCTGGCGCAGAACGGCGGCGCGGGCCTCAAGCAGCTGACCCGCCTGATCCACCAGGCCTGCGAGCGCGCCCGGGCGTACCCGTCGCTGGACACCCTGCGCCAGCCGCTGGAACAACTGCTGGCGCGCCTGTCGGAGGTGACCCTGGCGCTGCTCGGCGACCTGATGCAGGGCAAGGTGGCCCAGGGCCTGGCCAACTCGGCGCTGTACCTGAAGGTGTTCGGCCACACCATCATCGGCTGGCGCTGGCTGGAACAGGCGATCCGCGCCGAGGAAGGCCTGGCATCGATCCATAACGGCGTGAGCAACGCCGCCGACGAGGACTTCTACCGCGGCAAGCTGCAGGCCGCGCGCTACTTCCTGACCTGGGAAGTACCGTCCTGCCACCACGAGCTGGCCCTGCTGGAGGCCCGCGACGATACCTGTTCGAGCATGCGGGACGCCTGGTTCTAGTCCCCATGTACCTTCGGGCCCCGGTCACGTCCGGGGCTTTTTTATGGGCCAAACCCTGGCGACAGGCTGCCTTTCGTAGGAGCGAGCTTGCTCGCGAACGGAGTATCCCGGTTGCAACGGTGTGCCGGGTTGGGCTCCGCCCCTCTCCCCAACCCTCTCCCTGAAGGGAGAGGGGGCCGATCGGCATGCGCGGGAAGCCAGGTGTCATCCTGGAACCTTCGGCGGTTCGCGAGCAAGCTCGCTCCTACAGGGGGATCCGGCATCGGTGAAAGGCCCCCTGAAAGCTCGCTGAAAGACGCCGCAATTAGCCTTTGACAGCCTTGCAAATCCGCAGGTTAGAATCCCTTGGCATGCGGCCTGCATCCGTTCCGTCAGCGCCGCCACTCCCCCTCGCCCCGCCAGGAGCTCCGACACCTTGGATGCCGTCTCGATCAACACCTATTTCCTGGTCGGTGCGGTGCTGGTGGGCATGAGCATCCTGGTCAGCTCGCTGTCCTCGCGCCTGGGCATCCCGATCCTGGTCATCTTCCTCGCCGTGGGCATGGTCGCCGGCACCGACGGGCCCGGCGGCATCGGCTTCTCCAACTACCCCATGGCCTACCTGGTGGGCAACCTGGCGCTGGCGGTGATCCTCCTCGACGGCGGCCTGCGCACCCGCGTGGCGAGCTTCCGCGTGGCGCTCTGGCCGGCGCTGTCGCTGGCCACGGTGGGGGTGCTGATCACCGCCGGGCTCACCGGCGTGGCCGCCGCCTGGCTGTTCAAGCTGAGCTGGATGGAGGGCCTGCTGATCGGCGCCATCGTCGGCTCCACCGACGCCGCGGCGGTGTTCTCGCTGCTCGGCGGCAAGGGCCTGAACGAGCGGGTCACCGCCAGCCTGGAGATCGAGTCGGGCAGCAACGACCCCATGGCGGTGTTCCTCACCGTCACCCTGATCGACATGCTCGCCCACGGCCAGAGCGAGCTGAGCTGGAGCTTCTTCGCCCACTTCCTGCGCGAGTTCGGCATCGGCGCCGTGCTCGGCCTGGGCGGCGGCTGGCTGCTGCTGCAGGTGATCAACCGCATGCAGCTGGCCAGCGGCCTCTACCCGCTACTGGCGATCAGCGGCGGCCTGCTGATCTTCGCCCTGGCCAACGCCGTGCACGGCAGCGGCATCCTGGCCATCTACCTGTGCGGCCTGGTGCTGGGCAACCAGCCGATCCGCTCGCGCCACGGCATCCTGCACATGCTCGACGGCATGGCCTGGCTGGCGCAGATCGGCATGTTCCTGGTCCTCGGCCTGCTGGTCACGCCCCATGACCTCTGGCCCATCGCCCTGCCGGCCCTGGGCCTGGCGCTGTGGATGATCCTCTTCGCCCGGCCGCTGTCGGTGCTGGTGGGCCTGGCGCCGTTCCGCGCCTTCCATGGCCGCGAGAAGGCCTTCATCGCCTGGGTCGGCCTGCGCGGCGCGGTGCCGATCATCCTCGCGGTGTTCCCGCTGATGGCCGGCCTGCCCAATGCCCAGCTGTTCTTCAACGTGGCCTTCTTCATCGTGCTGATCTCGCTGCTGGTGCAGGGCACCAGCCTGCCCTGGGCGGCCAAGCTGCTGCGCGTGGTGGTGCCGCCGGACCCGGCGCCGATCTCCCGCGCCGGCCTGGAAGTGCACCCGACCAGCGAATGGGAGCTGTTCGTCTACCACCTGAGCAAGGAAAAGTGGTGCATAGGCGCGGCCCTGCGCGAGTTGAAGATGCCCGAGGGCACCCGCATCGCCGCGCTGTTCCGCGGCACCCAGCTGCTGCACCCCTCCGGCAGCACCATCCTCGAGGCCGACGACATCCTCTGCGTGATCGGCCACGAGCACGACCTGTCGGCCCTCGGCAAGCTGTTCAGCCAGGCCCCGGACCGCGGTCTGGGCGCGCGCTTCTTCGGCGACTTCGTGCTGGAGGGCGACGCCCAGCTCTCCGCGGTGGCCTCGCTCTACGGCCTCAAGCTCGACGGCGTCGACGGCGAGCAGAACCTCGGCCGCTTCATCGCCCAGCAGATCGGCGGCCAGGCGATCATCGGCGACCAGGTGGAGTGGAACGGCCTGACCTGGACCGTGGCCGCCCTGGACGGGAACAAGATCCGCAAGGTGGGGGTCAAATTCCCCGAAGGTCGCCCGGGCCCCGGGCTGTTCCTCTGAACCTGCCGAACGCCTGGCGGCGCCGCTCCCTCTTGCTGGCGCCGCCGGGCACACCTACCCTCACTGCAACTTATCGATAGCCGCCCGCGACCATGCCATTCCCGCTGCGCAACCTGCTCGCCGCCGTCCTGCTCGGCGGCTGCCTCGCCGTGCTCCCCGTGCACGCCGAGGACACCAACCAGCCACCGTCCGCCGACGCCGTCCAGCAGAGCCTCGACGGCCTGGCCGATCGCAAGCTCGCCGACGCCGATGCCAAGGTCACCAAGGCCAGCCTGGAGCGCACCCTCAAGCTGCTCGGCGCCCGCGACGACAGCGAGAAGCAGTTGGCCGAGCTCAAGGCCAGCCTGGCCGACGCGCCCCGGCAGATCCTGGAGAACCAGCGCAGCCTGGCGCGCCTGAAGGGCAGCAGCGAGAAGCCGGCGGCCCAGCGCTACGCCGGTGAGAACGTCAGCCGCCTGGAAATGCTGCTCAACGACCGCTCCACCCAGCTGGCCGACTGGCAGAAGCAGCTGACCGACGCGAAGAGCCAGTACATCACCGCGCAGACCCGCCCGGAACGCGCCCAGTCCGATATCAGCAGCGCCCAGTCGCGCCTGCTGGAGATCGGCAACATCCTCAAGGCCAGCAAGGAGACCGGCAAGGCGCTGGCCCCCGAGCGGCGCAACGAGCTGCTCGCCGAACAGGCCGCGCTCAACGCGCAGATCCAGCTGCTGCGCCAGCAGCTGGCCGGCAACAACCTGCTGCAGGACCTGGCCAGCAGCCAGCAGGACCTGCTCGGCGAACAGGTGGCCCGCGCCGAGCGCGAGACCCTCGAACTGCAGACCATGATCAGCGGCATGCGCCGCGAGCAGTCGGAGAAGACCGTCGCCGAACTGGCCCGCGACGGCAGCCAGGGCACCGGCAGCGACAGCCTGCTGAGCCAGGAGAGCGCCGAGAACCTGCGCCTGTCCGACTACCTGCTGCGCACCACCGACCGCCTCAACGAGCTGACCCGCCGCAACCTCGAGGCCAAGCAGCACCTGGACAGCCTGACCCAGCTCGACCAGACCCTCGACCAGCAGATCAACGTGCTGCGCGGCAGCCTGCTGCTGTCCAAGGTGCTCTACCAGCAGAAGCAGTCGCTGCCGAAGATCAAGACCGACCAGGAGCTGGCCGACGAGATCGCCGACCTGCGCCTGTACCAGTTCGAGCTGAACCAGAAGCGCGACGAACTGGCCAACCCGCAGCTGTACATCGACAACCTGCTCGCCCAGCAGCCCCAGGAAGCCGTCACCGTGCAGCTGCGCAAGGACCTGGCGAACCTGGTGGACACCCGCGGCGAGCTGATGGAGCGCCTCAACCACGAGCTCAACGCGGTGCTCAACGAGGCCATCACCCTGCAGCTGAACCAGAAGCAGCTCAAGGACACCAGCGACAACCTGCGCGCCACCCTCGACGAGCAGATGTTCTGGATCCCCAGCAACCGCCCGCTGGACCTGTCCTGGTTCAAGATGACCCCGGTGCTGCTGCAGCACCAGCTCTCCGAGGTGCCCTGGGGCTCGGCGGTGGTGGAGGTGGGCGAGGGCCTGGTGGACCGCCCGCTGCTGTTCCTGCCGCTGCTGCTGCTGATCGCCGGGCTGCTGTGGAAGCGCCGCTACCTCTACGACAAGCTCGCCTCGATCAACGACGACATCGGCCACTTCAAGCGCGACAGCCAGGCGCACACCCCGCTGGCCCTGCTGCTGGCGGTACTGCTGGCACTGCCCGGGACACTGACCCTGGCCATCGCCGGCCTGGCCCTGATGCTCGACGCCCGCGGGCAGAACGCCACCCTGGGCGCCGCGCTGCTGCAGATGGCCGAGGTCTGGCTGGTGTTCTACACCGCGCACCGCATCCTCAGCCCCGGCGGCATCGCCGAGCGGCACTTCCACTGGAGCCAGGCCCAGGTGCGCTTCAGCAGCAAGCTGATCCGCCGCCTCGGCGTGGTGGTCATGGCCCTGGCCGCGGTGGTCACCGTGGCCGAGCGCCAGCCCGGCAGCCTGGCCGATGACGTGATCGGCATCGCCGTGGTGCTCACCGGCTTCGCGGTGATGACCTGGCTGATGGCGCGCATGCTCTTCGCCAGCCCCAGCACCAGCCGGCCGTCGGCGGTGAAGATGATCGTCGGCGCGCTCTTCACCGCGCTACCTGTGCTGCTCTTCGTCGCCGTCTGCTTTGGCTACTACTACACCGCTCTGCGCCTGAGCGACCGGCTGATCGACACCCTGTTCCTGCTGATGGTCTGGGTGGTGATCGAGGCCACCTTCGTCCGCGGCCTCAGCGTGGCGGCGCGGCGCCTGGCCTACCAGCGCGCCCAGGCCAAGCGTCAGAACCCACCGAAGGAAGGCGTCGACGGCGGCGAGACCGCGGAAGAACCGACCCTGGGCATCGAGCAGATCAACGAGCAGTCCCTGCGCCTGATCCGCCTGGGCCTGCTGATCGGCTTCGTGGTGGCGCTGTACTGGGTGTGGGCCGACCTGATCAGCGTCGCCGCCTACCTGGACAACGTCACCCTCTACCAGTACACCGGCGGCACCGGCGACAGCGCCACCAACCTGCCGATCAGCCTCGGCGACGTGCTCATGGCGCTGGTCATCGCCGCGGTGACCATGGCCCTGGCGCGCAACCTGCCGGGCCTGCTGGAAGTGCTGGTGCTGCAGCGCCTGACCCTGGCCCAGGGCAGCGCCTACGCCATCACAACCCTGCTGTCCTACGCCATCAGCGGCGTCGGCATCGTCAGCGCGCTGTCCACCCTGGGGGTGAGCTGGGACAAGCTGCAGTGGCTGGTGGCGGCCCTCTCGGTGGGCCTGGGCTTCGGCCTGCAGGCGATCTTCTCCAACTTCGTCTCCGGCCTGATCATCCTCTTCGAGCGCCCGGTGCGCATCGGCGACACCGTGACCATCGGCAACCTGTCCGGCACCGTCAGCCGCATCCGCATCCGCGCCACCACCATCACCGACTTCGACCGCAAGGAAATCATCGTCCCCAACCAGACGTTCATCACCGGGCAGCTGATCAACTGGTCGCTGAGCGACACCGTGACCCGCGTGACCATCAAGATCGGCCTGGCCTACGAGAGCGACCTGGCCCTGGCGCGCAAGCTCATGCTCGAGGCCGCGCGGGCCAACCCGAGGGTGCTCACCGACCCGGCGCCATCGCTGTACTTCCTGGCCATCAGTGCCAGCACCTTCGACTACGAGCTGCGCTTCCACGTGCGCGAGCTGGGCGACCGCAACCCGGCGGTGGACGAACTGCTCACCGCCATCGCCCTGAGCTTCCGCGAGCACGGCGTGGACATGGCCTTCAACCAACTGGACGTGTTCGTCAAGAACGGCGAGGGCAAGGAAATCCACCTGGCGCAGAACGTCACCCAGCTGCCCCTGGCGCTGCCCGGGGCGCCGGTGAAGGACCAGGAGCCGCCGCTGCCGCCCGGCAGCAAGCCCTGAGTCTGGACGGCTCCGGACAAGTCCGAGCACAATGCTCGGACTTACCGGAGCCCGCCTTGTGACTGTGAAAAAGCTCGACGAACTGACCTTCGACAACCGCTTCGCCCGCCTGGGCGACGCCTTCTCCACCGAAGTCCTCCCCGACCCCATCGCCGAACCGCGCCTGGTGGTGGCCAGCCCTGCTGCGATGGCGCTGCTCGATCTCGACCCGGCGGTGGCCGGGGAGCCGGTGTTCGCCGAAATCTTCTCCGGGCACAAGCTTTGGTCCGAAGCCGAGCCGCGGGCCATGGTCTACTCCGGCCACCAGTTCGGCGCCTACAACCCGCGCCTGGGCGACGGCCGCGGCCTGCTGCTGGGCGAGGTGGTCAACGACGCCGGCGAGCACTGGGACCTGCACCTGAAAGGCGCCGGGCAGACGCCCTACTCGCGCATGGGCGACGGCCGCGCAGTGCTGCGCAGCTCCATCCGCGAATTCCTCGCCAGCGAATACCTGCACGCCCTGGGCATCCCCACCAGCCGCGCGCTCTGCGTCACCGGCTCGGCCACCCCGGTGTGGCGCGAGCAGAAGGAAAGCGCCGCCATGCTGCTGCGCCTGGCCCCCAGCCACGTGCGCTTCGGCCACTTCGAGTACTTCTACTACACCCAGCAGCACGACAAGCTGAAGGAACTGGGCGAGTTCGTCCTGGCCAACCACTTCCCCGACTGCCTGGCGCAGGAGCGGCCCTATGCCGCGTTCTTCCGCGAAGTGGTGGAAAGCAACGCCGGACTCATCGCCCACTGGCAGGCCTACGGCTTCTGCCACGGGGTGATGAACACCGACAACATGTCGATCCTCGGCATCACCTTCGACTACGGCCCCTACGCCTTCCTCGACGACTTCGACGCCAGGCACATCTGCAACCACTCCGACGACGCCGGGCGCTACAGCTTCAACAACCAGGTGCCCATCGCCCACTGGAACCTGGCGGCCCTGGCCCAGGCGCTGACGCCTTTCGTCGAGGTGGACGAGCTGCGCGAGGCCCTCGGCCTGTTCCTGCCGCTGTACCAGGCCCACTACCTGGACCTGATGCGCCGCCGCCTGGGCTTCACCACGGCGGAAGACGGCGACCTGGAGCTGGTGCAGAACCTGCTGCAGGCCATGCAGAGCGGCGCGGTGGACTACAGCCTGTTCTTCCGCCGGCTCGGCGAGCAGGCGCCGGAGGCGTCGCTGGCGGTGGTCCGCGAGGACTTCGTCGACCTCGCCGGCTTCGACGCCTGGGCCGCCGACTACCGCGCCCGCGCCGAACGCGAGGGCGGCAGCCAGGATGAACGCCGCGCCCGCATGCACGCGGTGAACCCGCTGTACGTGCTGCGCAACTACCTGGCCCAGGAAGCCATCGCCGCCGCCGAACAGGGCGACTACTCGGTGGTGCGCGAGCTGCACGAAACCCTCAGCCGGCCCTTCGAGGAACAGCCCGGGCGCGAGGCCTTCACCCGCCGCCCGCCGGACTGGGGCCGCCACCTGGAGATCAGCTGCTCCTCCTGAGCGGTTATAAGCTCAGCGAAAAGCGATCTAGCGGCGCCCGCCGGGCATTGCTCCGGGTCATTGACCGCGGGCGGGGCCGCTCGCATCCTCGGGCCTTTCTGCCCACCAAGGATGCACGCACGATGAAACTGGAAACCCTGGCCATCCACGCCGGCTACAGCCCCGACCCGACCACCAAGGCGGTGGCCGTGCCGATCTACCAGACCACCTCCTACGCCTTCGACGACACCCAGCACGGCGCCGACCTGTTCGACCTCAAGGTGGCCGGCAACATCTACACGCGCATCATGAACCCCACCAACGACGTGCTGGAGCAGCGCGTCGCCGCCCTGGAAGGCGGCGTGGGCGCGCTGGCCGTGGCCTCGGGCATGGCCGCCATCACCTATGCCATCCAGACCCTGGCCGAGGCCGGCGACAACATCGTCTCGGTGGCCAAGCTCTACGGCGGCACCTACAACCTGCTGGCCCACACCCTGCCGCGCTTCGGCATCCAGACGCGCTTCGCCCCCCACGACGACGTGGCCGCCCTGGAAGCGCTGATCGACGAGCGCACCAAGGCGGTGTTCTGCGAGTCCATCGGCAACCCGGCGGGCAACATCGTCGACCTCCAGGCCCTGGCCGACGCCGCGCACCGCCACGGCGTGCCGCTGATCGTCGACAACACCGTGGCCACGCCCATCCTCTGCCGCCCCTTCGAGCACGGCGCGGACATCGTGGTGCACTCGCTGACCAAGTACATCGGCGGCCACGGCACCAGCATCGGCGGCATCGTGGTCGACTCCGGCAAGTTCCCCTGGGCGCAGCACAAGGACCGCTTCCCGCTGCTCAATACCCCGGACCCGTCCTACCACGGCGTGACCTACACCGAGGCCTTCGGCCCGGCCGCGTTCATCGGCCGCTGCCGCGTGGTGCCGCTGCGCAACACCGGCGCGGCGCTGTCACCGTTCAACGCCTTCCTCATCCTCCAGGGCCTGGAGACCCTCGCCCTGCGCATGGAGCGCCACTGCGAGAACGCCCTGAAGGTCGCCCACTACCTGGAGCAGCACCCGCAGGTGGCCTGGGTGAAGTACGCTGGCCTGCCGGAGCACCCCGAGCACGCCCTGGCCAGGCGCTACCTGGACGGCAAGCCGGCCTCGATCCTGTCCTTCGGCATCCAGGGCGGCGCCGAGGCCGGCGCGCGCTTCATCGACGCGCTGAAGCTGGTGGTGCGCCTGGTCAACATCGGCGACGCCAAGTCCCTGGCCTGCCACCCGGCCAGCACCACCCACCGCCAGCTCAACGCCGAGGAACTGGCCCGCGCCGGAGTGAGCCAGGACATGGTGCGGCTGTCCATCGGCATCGAGCACAGCGACGACATCATCGCCGACCTCGAACAGGCCCTGGCCGCCGCCGCGGCTTGATATCCGCCGGGCGCGGCTCCAGATTGGGGAAATCACCCGCTGGAGCCGCGCCATGTCCGACCCCCTGCTGATTCCCTGCCCGCATTGCGGCGGGCTCAACCGCCTGCCGGCCGCGCGCCTGGGCGACCACCCGCGCTGCGGCCGCTGCAAGGGCGATGTGCTGCCGGGCAAGCCCTTCGCCGTCGACGAGGCCGGCTTCGCCGCCCAGCTCAAGGGCGACCTGCCGCTGCTGCTGGACGTCTGGGCCGACTGGTGCGGGCCGTGCAAGGCCTTCGCGCCGACCTTCGAGCAGGCCGCCGCGCGCCTGGCCGGGCGCTGCCGCCTGGCCAAGCTGGACAGCGAGGCCAACCAGCGCCTGGCCGGTCAGCTGGGCATCCGTTCCATCCCCAGCCTGATCCTGTTCAAGGGCGGCCGCGAAGTGGCGCGCCAGAGCGGCGCCCTGCCGCTGCCGCAACTGCTCGACTGGCTGGCCCGGCAGGGCCTGTGAGGCACCGCGACCGCTTCGGTCAGCGCGCCTGAGCGAAGCGGTCATTGCCCGCCACGGCAGGGCGGCTAGGCTTGCCTGAACAACACAAGAAACGGAGCCGCCCGATGTCCTTTCCCGTCGAATTCGTCCGCCAGATGACCGAAGAGCACATCGCCTTCGTCAAGCGCTGCGGACTCAAGGCCGAAATCCTCGAACGCGGCCACGTGCGCCTGTGCATGCCGCTGCACGGCAACGAGAACCACCTGGGCAACATGTACGCCGGCGCGCTCTTCACCCTCGCCGAGCTGCCCGGCGGCGTCATCACCCTGACCAGCTTCGACAGCCACCGCTTCTACCCCATCGTCAAGGAAGCCGGCCTGCGCTTCCGCCGCCCGGCGGCCAGCGACGTGCGGGTGGAGGCGCGCCTGGACGAGGCCGAGCTCCAGCGCATCGCCGAGGAAGCCACGCTCAACGGCAAGGCCGAGTACGTGCTGGAACTGCAACTCAAGGACATCCACGGCGAGGTAGTGGCCGAGAGCCGCGCCGTCTATCAGCTGCGCAGCCGTTGATCCGCGGCCCTTGCGCTGCGTCAACATGGGCGCGCGCAGCTGGGCCAGAGTGGTGGGACCGCCGGAGGATCCCACCATGCCCAAGCACATCCTGGTCGCCCACGATCTCAGCGTCGAAGCCGACGTCGCCGTGCGTCGCGCCGCGCAACTGGCCGCCGAACACGGCGCCCGCGTCAGCCTGCTGCACGTCATCGAACAACCCCTGGGCGCACCGCTGCTGGCCAAGGCCCGGCAGAGCGCCGTCGCCGCGCTGCAGGACAGCGCCCGCAGCGCTGGCCTGGCGGATTACCAGCCGCTGGTCGCCGAGGGCCGCCCGGCCAGCGTGATAGCCGCCACGGCGGAGGAGCTGCAGGCGGACCTGCTGGTCACCGGCACCCACCGCCAGGCGCTGGTGGAACGTTTCGACGGCACCACCCTGGAGCAGATCCTGCGCTGCAGCCGGGTACCCGCGCTGCTGGTGGCCGACGCGCAGCTACGCCCCTACCGGCGGGCGCTCAGCGCCCTGGACTTCTCCGTCGGCGCCTGCCACGCCTGGCGCAGCGCCTGCGCCTGGCTGGCACCGGGCGGCGAACTGCTGGCCCTGCATGCCTACGACGCCGGCAACGACCCCGCACGGCTGCGCGAGCGCCTGGACGAGCAGCGCGAACTGCTGGAGCAACTGATGCACGACGAGGGCCAGCAGGTGGGCGGCCCGCTACCGCAGCTGGAGTGCCGGGTGAGTTCGATGGGGGTTCGCGAAGCGCTGGACCACAGCCTCGCCGACTGGCAGCCGCAGCTGCTGGTGCTAGGCAGCCGCGGCCGCGGCGCGCTGCAGCAGGCCCTGCTGGGCAGCACGGCGCGCTACTACCTGCGCCGGCCGCCTTGCGATTTGCTGGTCAGTGCTTGAAGAGCGGCTTCAGGCGGCAGGCGGTAGGTGGTAGGTGTCAGGCTTCGAGGAGGCCGTGCAGTTCGACGAACTGTTGCGTCAGTTTGTGGCGGGGGTCGAGGTAGATCAGGGGAGTGCAGGCCTGGTGGGATTCGCGCATTTTCACTGAGCTCATCAGGTAGACGGGCAGCACCGGCATTTCCTCTTCCACCAGTTCGTCGAGCAGTTGCTGCGGCAGGCTGGCGCGCGGCTGGAACTGGTTGACCACTATGCCTTCCACCTCCAGGTCCTCGTTGTGGTCTTCCTTCAGCTCCTCGATCTCGCGCAGCAGGCCGTACAGCGCCTGGCGGGAGAAGCTGTCGCAGTCGAAGGGGATCAGGCAGCGGTCGGCGGCGATCAGCGCGGAAACGGTGTAGAAGTTCAGCGCCGGCGGGGTGTCCAGGTAGATGCGGTCGTAGTCCTCGGCCAGCTCGTCGAGCAGTTTGCGCAGCTTGTTGATCTTGTGCTTGGCCTCGAGCTTGGGCTGCAGGTCGGCCAGCTCGGCGGTGGCGGTGACCACGTGGAGGTTGTCGAACGGCGTCTCGTAGATGTCCACCTTGCCCTTGCGGGCGAAGGGGCCGCTGGCCAGCGTCTGCTTGAAGAAGTCGGCGATGCCCATGGGCACGTCCTCACCGGTCAGGCCGGTGAGGTAGTGGGTGGAGTTGCCCTGGGCGTCCAGGTCCACCAGCAGCGTGCGGTAGCCCTCGGCGGCGCTCACGGCGGCCAGGTTGCAGGCAATGCTCGACTTGCCGACCCCGCCCTTCTGATTGAAAACCACGCGACGCATGAGCACCCCTCCAAGCCGTTCAAGTGACACCGGATTCTATGCAATGCCCATGACGAGGGCGAGCACTTGCGCATGCCGCCCGGCGGCGGCTAGGCCGCCGCGCCGCGGGTGACCAGCTCGATGAAGGCGAGCGCCGCCGGCGAGCTTTCGCTGCGCCGCCGCACCAGCCACACCGAACTGGTCGCGCCGGGGTCCAGCAGGGTGCGGTAGACCACCCCGTCCACCCGCGTGCGGCGGAACGAGCCGGGTAGCATGGACACGCCCAGGCCCGCCGCCACCAGGCCGATGATGGTCATGGCCTCGCCGGCCTCCTGGCTGATGCGCGGGGTGAAGCCGGCCTGCCGCGCCAGCGCCTGCAACTGGTCGTAGAGGCCGGTGCCGTAGCTGCGCGGGAAGAACACGAAGGGCTCGTCGGCCAGCGCCGCCAGCGCCAGGCCTTCCAGCGATTCGCGGGCCAGCGGGTGGTCGGCGCGCAGCACCGCCACCAGCGGCTCGCTGAACAGCTCCACCGCCTCCAGCGAGGCCGGCAGCTGGAAGGAGCGGATCACCCCGACCTGCAGGCGCTCTTCCTGCAGCGCCTCGACGATCTGCCGGCTGCTCATCTCCTGCAGGTCCAGGTGCACCTCGGGGTAGGCCTGGCGGAAGGCGTGGATGCTGCGCGGGATGGCCGAGGTGAAGGGCGCCGAGGCGGTGAAGCCGATGCGCAGCTCGCCCAGTTCGCCCTGGTGCGCACGGCGCGCCAGCAGCACCGCGCGGTCGACCTGGGCGAGCACCTGGCGGGCTTCGTCGAGGAACAGGCGGCCCGCCTCGGTCAGCGCCACCCGGCGGTTGGTGCGCTCCAGCAGGCGCGCGCCTATCTCCTCCTCCAGCGCCTGGATCTGCTGGCTCAGCGGCGGCTGGGAGATACCCAGGGCCTCGGCGGCGCGGCCGAAATGCAGTTCTTCGGCGACGGCGATGAAGTAACGCAGGTGGCGCAGCTCCATGGGGCACCTCAATGATTCGAATTACATATCAAACGTGTCGATCAATATATTGGAAATAATAAAAGCCCTTCCCTATCCTTGTCACATAAGCCCAACAACGACTTTCCACTTTCTGCCAGCCTGGCTGCGCGGGCCGCTTTCGCTCGCCGCGAGGCGCACCCCTTCCCAGAATCGAGGTGAGTTGTGAGTCACTCTGCCGTGCGGGCTTCGTCGGATTCCGAACCCGCCTTGCTGCAGGCCGCCGAAGCGGCCAACCAGGCGCTGGCCGGCGCCGTGAACGACATCGAGAGCTACATCGAGAAAGGCACCCCGGCCTTCATGCGCACCTCGCTGGCGCTGTTCTCCGGCGGCTTCGCCACCTTCGCCCTGCTCTACTGCGTGCAGCCGATGATGCCGGTGCTGTCGCAGACCTTCGCCCTGTCCGCCGCCCAGAGCAGCCTGGTGCTGTCCATCGCGACCATCATGATGGCCCTCGGCCTGCTGATCACCGGGCCGATTTCCGACGCCATCGGGCGCAAGCCGATCATGGTCGCCTCGCTGGCCTTCGCCGCCCTCTTCACCCTGGCCAGCGCGGTGATGCCCACCTGGCACGGGGTGCTGGCCATGCGCGCGCTGGTCGGCCTGTCGCTCAGCGGCCTGGCCGCGGTGGGCATGACCTACCTGAGCGAGGAAATCCACCCGCAGCACATCGGCCTGTCCATGGGCCTGTACATCGGCGGCAACGCCATCGGCGGCATGAGCGGCCGGCTGATCACCGGGGTGCTGGTGGACTTCGTGTCCTGGCACGCCGCCATCGCCATCCTCGGCGGCCTGGCGCTGCTCGCCGCCGTGGTGTTCTGGCGCATCCTCCCGGAATCGCGCAACTTCCGCCCCACGCCGCTGAACCTCCGGCAACTGGCCGACGGCTTCGCCTCGCACCTGCGCGATGCCGGCCTGCCCTGGCTGTTCCTCGAGGGCTTCCTGCTGATGGGCGCCTTCGTCACCCTGTTCAACTACATCGGCTACCGCCTGCTGGCCGACCCCTACCACCTGAGCCAGGCCGTGGTCGGCGTACTCTCGCTGGTGTACCTGGTGGGCATCTACAGCTCCGCCTGGGTCGGCTCGCTGGCCGACCGCCTGGGCCGGCGCAAGGTGCTCTGGGCGGTGATAGTGCTGATGCTCAGCGGCCTGCTGCTGACCCTGCTGCCGGCGCTGCCGCTGATAGTCGCGGGCATGCTGCTGTTCACCTTCGGCTTCTTCGCCGCGCACTCGGTGGCCAGCAGCTGGATCGGCCGCCGCGCGCTGAAGGCCAAGGGCCAGGCCTCGTCGCTGTACCTGTTCAGCTACTACCTGGGCTCCAGCGTGGCCGGTACCACCGGCGGGGTGTTCTGGCACCACTTCGGCTGGACCGGCGTGGGCCTGTTCATCGCCGCGCTGCTGGCGGTCGCCGTGCTGGTGGCCCTGCACCTGGCGCGCCTGGCAGTGTTACCGCGCACCCTTCCCGCCTTGAGCACTTCGCACAATTGAGTATTTTCTACACACCTGATTGAAAGACTGTCGGCGACGGATATGCCAGTGTCGCCTCCAGATATGACATGCCCGTGAACACAACGCCCCTAGCCTGGGGCGTCGTGGCGCTTCTACCCAGAAATTTCGCGCCTACGACCAAGGTCGTAACAAAATATGGCGCACATCTTGCGTTCAGGAAAAGGAACACCTCGTTGGATTATCAAAACGGCTTCGGCTGCGCAGGACGCATTTCCTTCCTTTTCTCGCTGTAGGTAACGCATGAGCAGTACCCCATCCGCCGGTCTGGCCCAGGGCCTGAAGAACCGCCACGTCACCATGCTGTCCATCGCCGGGGCCATCGGCGCCGGCCTCTTCGTCGGCTCCGGCCACGCCATCGCCGAAGCCGGCCCGGGCGTCATGGTCTCCTACCTGGTCGCCGGCCTGCTGGTGGTCCTGGTCATGCGCATGCTGGCCGAAATGGCCGTCGCGCAGCCGGACAGCGGCTCCTTCTCCACCTATGCCGACCGCGCCATCGGCCACTGGGCCGGTTTCACCATCGGCTGGCTGTACTGGTGGTTCTGGGTGCTGGTGATCCCGCTGGAGGCCAACGCCGCCGCGGCCATCATCCACGCCTGGTTCCCCGGAGCGCCGGTCTGGGTGCTGGCCTTCGTGATCACCTCGGCACTGACCGTGACCAACCTGTTCAGCGTGAAGAACTACGGCGAGTTCGAGTTCTGGCTGGCGCTGATCAAGGTCGGCTCGATCATCGCCTTCCTGGTCCTGGGCTGCGCGGCCATCTTCGGCTTCTCGCTGAACACCGAGGTCAGCGGCATCAGCCACCTGTATGCCGAAGGCGGCTTCATTCCCAAGGGCTGGGGCGCCGTGCTGGCCGCCCTGCTGACCACCATGTTCTCGTTCATGGGCTCGGAGATCGTCACCATCGCCGCCACCGAGTCCAAGGACCCGGCGCAGCAGATCACCCGCGCCACCAACTCGGTGATCTGGCGTATCGCCCTGTTCTACCTGCTGTCGATCCTGATCGTGGTCTGCCTGGTGCCGTGGAACGACCCGCGCCTGGTGAGCATGGGCTCCTACCAGACCGTGCTGGACCAGCTGCACGTGCCCTACGCCAAGCTGATCGTCGACATCATCGTCCTGGTCTCGGTGACCAGCTGCCTGAACTCGGCGCTCTACACCGCCTCGCGGATGATGTACTCGCTGAGCAAGCGCGGCGACGCCCCGCGCATCGCCCAGGTGACCAGCGCCAGCCGCACCCCGGTGTACGCCGTGCTGCTGTCCACCGCCATGGCCTTCCTGTGCACCTTCGCCAACTACCTGGCCCCAGCCGAAGTGTTCAACTTCCTGCTGGCCAGCTCCGGCGCCATCGCCCTGCTGGTGTACCTGGTGATCGCCATCTCGCAGCTGAACATGCGCAAGAAGCTGCTCGCCCAGGGCCACCAGCTGACGCTGAAGATGTGGCTGTTCCCCTGGCTGACCTGGGCGGTGATCCTGTTCATCGGCGCCGCGCTGATCATCATGATGATCCGCCCGGACCACCGCATGGAGGTGGTCGCCACCGCCCTGCTGACCATAGTGGTGGTGTGCTCCGGCCTGCTGGTGTCGAACCGCCGCAAGGCCCAGCGCGCCGCCGGTATCGTCGCCGACGCCGCCTGAGCCATCGCGCCCATGAAAAAGCCCCGCCAATGCAGACTGTGTGAAAACACGCTGAGAGCAAGGCCAAGCCAACGCCCCGACTGGTTCGGGGCGTTGGCTTTTCTGGGGAACATCAGGCCATCAATTC
>NZ_QGSL01000091.1:197686-228832 GCF_003176655.1 Pseudomonas sp. RW407
AGAACCATCCGCATTGGTATGCGTGGTCGTTGTCGTGGTTGTTTGCGTTACCGAACAACTAGCGTAACCACTAGCACAGTTATACTTAGTGGCCACATCAGTCTTAGTCGAAGTAGAAGAACCATCAGAGTTAGGAGTCGTATCAATCTTTGTGCTTATATCTATACCATTAGCAGTCGGAGCCTTAACAATAGGAACCCACTGACCATTAACCTCCCCCCAACTAACAGCACCAGGATCACCATTAAATTGCCTAGAATCACAAACCTTACGTCCTTCAGCATCAGTCGTATAATTGCACTGCTTATCATCCTTAGTCTTAGGTTCGTCAGGCGGAGTACAGTCCGTACCGTCAGGACAAACACCTTCAGAACCCGTCTGAGGATTACCAACAGTTAAAGAGCCACCATTACCCGCAACTTCCCCCGTAAAACTAGCGGCAACCTTACACTTGGCAACCTGCTTTTCTACACAAATACCATCTTTACAAGAGGGCGCTGGCATCTTGCATTGAGCAACACTCAATACATCCACCTTACAACCAAACTTCTCAGGATTAGGCGGACTTTGCGGATTGCCATCGCTATCGAATGTAATCCAGAAATCCATAATCTTTGTACCTTGAGACGAGCCATACTTACAACGTGCGGCCTGATCGGCATTTGAAAACATCACACATTCACCCGCCGTATTAGTGATTTTCGGCATTTCATCGGCCTGCTTATTCGAATCGCAAACCTGCCCGGCATCAGGGGATGGAACATTACATAATCCTGTAGATACATCATATTCAGAACCTGCTGGACAGCCACTTCCATAACGCAGCATATAAGCATCAAAATACCAAGTGCCCTGATAAAGCCCCTCGCACTTATATTTTGATACAGTAACCATTGTAACCTTGAAATCTGAATACCCCTTGCCTTTATAATATCCCTGGCATGCAGCTAAAGGCGTCTGGTAAATCGTTATAGAAGTAGTCCCCCAATACCAGTAATAATCCTGCGCAAACGCAGGCGATACATTCGCCAATATCATTGCCACGAAGAAGGCAAAGGCCGCGAACTTAATTGAGTTAATTCCTTTCATACCAAACTCCAGGCAAAGAAAAGCCCGGCCCGCTTACGCGAAACCGGGCTTAGTTGGAGCGAACGCTACTTACGCGGCACTGCGCAGGTAGCGGTAGATACGGACCAGAATATAGATGCCCAGGCCAGCGGCGCACACGGTACCGACCGCTACCTCGCCAGCGGACAGCTTTCCAGTCACCGGAGTGACATCGATGGCGTCATCCGCGAAAGCACCCGCCGCCATTACCGCCGAAGCAGCAGCGACACCGATACGGGCCGGAAGAGACTTCAGGCCAGCTTTCAGAACTTCTTTTTTGCTCTGGTACATAACTTTTCACCTTTGCAGTTAGATTTAGAGCTTTATCGCATCACGCAGTCTTCTGAAAACAAAGATGATCGCGGCATAACTCAGCCCGTAATACATCCCGTACTCTATTAACTGCGGAAACGTCAGCCCCGTATAAGACGCAAACCCGTTAAACATTTGCGCCATCTCATCAGACGTGTAGGTATAGAGCGTCCCTGCGCAACTTAATGCGCCACTATTCGATACCCACGCCCCATCACATCCGATGAAATTCACAGGCCCACCCCATTGCAGACCGAGACGACCTCGGTAATCGTCCTGACCCAAGACGCATCAACAACCGGCGAGAGACTGGAGAGCGTCCACGCCACATGAGCCACAGCGATGCCATACCCGATAGGAATGGCGATCATCGGGTTATGCAGTCCATCACGAAGCTCACCCAGGAGGACGCGAGCCAGACGAAACCACCAAGGCCGTTTCATGACCTATCAGCCCTTCGCCGGCTCAGCAGGCTTTTGCTGCGGTGCCGAAGATGCTTGGCGCTGCGGCTGCTCCAGGGCAGCGATATGGACCACCTCATTCTTCACCGACTGCTTACCGCCCCGGTCGGTCTCAATAGTGAAGCGGACCACCTGGCCGAGCTTGAACTGCTGGCCGGATTCGAACACCTCGCGAGCCACCTCGGACTTGATGTTCATTTGCTGCACCGAAGCGATATGCTCGGACTTGCCGTCCGGTTCCTCGCCGATGAAGACCTTGCCGTAGCTCACGCCGTTAACTTCAATGTACTGGGTACCGAGAATCGGTGCTTCCATGGTCATACGTGCCATTTCGTCTTTCTCCATTGCAGTTGCGCTCTTTGCGCGTCAGTTGTTTGCCACTGGCGAATCGCCTGCCTTACCGGCTCCAGCTAGATGCCGCGGCCTTGCTTGAAACCTTGTTGCGTTACCCGTCCTTTCTGAAGATCAAGATCAAAAGCCCCCTCGGGCTCAGCTCTGGGCAGGGCCTCCATTGCCCAACCCGCCCCGCCGCCGTCGGTCCCTGTGGACGGTAGGCATGCCCAGCCGTCCGGCAAGGGTTCGCTACGCCCCTGCGGGCCCTTGCCTGCCGTCTGGCCCTGCCTCCCTATGTCCACACCGACGGCGACGTGACGGGCAGGGCAATTCGGAACAGTGATCAGGGCACCGGCTTTTTCGGGTTCACTACTGAGCGTCCTGGCTGGCCTGCTGGGGGGAAATCTCAGGGCACCCAGCCTCTACCCATGCCTTAAGGACAGCGCCGCCGAGGGACCAAACATCGGTCTCGCGCGCTACCGCTTCCTGCTGCATAGAGAGGTACGTACTGCTCGAGGCAACCACATAGAACCGGCGCTCTTTATCAGCGGGTTTATCTTTGCGTTGCGGGATCATCGAAAAAGTCCTCGGGGAAGGGTTCATGAATCGGCACGTGCGGCGTCACACGCCCACTGTCGTGAATCACATACCAATACTTTGGTGGCTTCGCGCTGGGCTCGTGCCGCTTGCAGAAGCGCCTTGGCGTCACCGTCCACAGCCCATCGCGGAAGAACGGGCGACCAGCCGGTTGACAGTCGGGGCAGGAAGGCGCGGGAAGTGGGGAAGACTTTGCGCACTCCCGTTTGGTCCAGCACACCGAGCAGTCGCAATCCACCGGATGCGGGCGATTCACATAGCGTCCCGGGCCGTACACGATCCACCTCCGAACCCCCACGAAAGGAGTAACCGCCGAGTTCCACCTGCTCGTTAACAACCGCCACAAGCAGCTGAAACCCACCCACGATAGCGACAAACGCCAAGCAGCCGAAAAGCAGCCACTCGTACCAAGCCAGTTCGCTCATGACCGCACCCCACGAATCCGCGAACGGCCCAGAACCCACTCAGGCGTGATATGCCAGGAACGCGGATCAACAGCCTCCGAGACAGGCGCATACTTGGTTATGTAGTCCTCTAACCAACGCACGCATTCAGCCTTAGTGGCAGCACGGAAAACCGGATACCAACGGTGCTGCTTAGTACGGCCATGCAGCGAGCAGAAATCGACCTGATAACGAAGGCTCACAGGGACACCTCCTCGAGCAGCTGCCTCTGAAGCAGCGCCACATTGACCATCACGTGGTTCCCAATCTTGTAGCGCGGCAGGTAGCCGTTCCTGATCCAGCCCCACACCACCTGCTCGTCATCACCCATGCCGATCCACTTGGCGAATTCCTTCCACGGGAGCAGAGGCGGCGCACCCCTCAAATCAGCTGCGGAAACCCTGATTCCTTCCAGTTCCATGACACCTACCTGCGCTATGATTCGGATATCTTTGGATAGCAATGGATAGCGTTAACTATTGCCCGGCAATATTTGCCGGTTTCGTATTGCCATTATAGGAATTCGTCAGATACTGACCAGCAATATTTGCCGGAATGTTAGACAAAAAACGAATATGAGAGAGCGGATAATCGCAATTCTGGAATATAAGAAACTGACGGCCAAAAAGCTCGAAGAGCTAAGCGGCATCGACAGAGAGAAGTGGTACGCCCTAAGAAAAGGCGGAAGACGCATAAACGAAGACGACATAAAAGTAATAGTCGAGCTAGCACCCGAATATGCGTTATGGCTAGTCAGCGGAAATATTGCACCAGAATGCGGACAAACAAGCCCCGAATACGACGAGGCCAATAAAAACTTGCCCAATCAAAACGCGGGATAGCGATTACTCAAGAAGTAGCTAGGCGCTGGTACGCCCGAGGGAATGGGAAAAATGAATAAAATTATATTAATAGTTATGCTCGCAGTAATAACAAAACCAGCAATAGCGCAAACAGAACAAGAAAAAAGAAAAGAACAAGCACTAAAAGAACTAACAAAACAATCTTATCAACCCATTAAGAAATGGACTTTAAGCGCAAAACTTTTCGCCCAAAGCAAAGACTACGAATCCAAAAATATTGGAGTTAACGAAATCCATGGATTTAACTCAATGAAAGATTGCCTGCAAGCAGGATTCAAAATATCCAAACAACTAAATGAAGCTCTAGCAAAAACAGAACAAGAGTGGAAAGAAGAAAGCCCCACAGAATGGTCATGCAACGAGCAGCTAGAATTCTCAGCCGAGTAGCTTTGCCCAAATCTTGCCACAGCACAGCCCTACGCTATCCAGCGCTTACCATGGCCACCGGCGCCAAAGCCCCGGAAATACCGATGCTATCCATCGCTCTCTCATTGAATCCAAGGGAATTTTCGGGTTGTGCGCCCGCTGCCGGCTTTGCGCCTGGCCCGGCGGGCAGCCATGCTGGTGGAAGCCGATACGGCCATCGGCGGCCTCGCAGCGGAACAGCGTGGCGGCAGGGCTGTCCATTGCCATGAGGGCGAGCAGCGGGAGCAGGCAGTGCAGGGGCGGCAGGCGCATTTCCGATCCTCCGTGACAGGGCTGCATGCAGCCTATCCTGCCCGGCCTTCGCGAAATTTCCGGGTGTCTCGACAGCTTTTTCCGGCGTCAGTGATAGCGAGTGAAGTCACCCTCAACTTTGTGCCGCAAGCGATTGTTCTAGCCGCTATTTTGTAACGCTGAACAGGCTGCGGAGTGTTATCATTTCCCCTATCTGCCCGACATGGGCGCGTGGGCACACCACCATGGACTTACCCAGTAGTTACCCAGAACCCCGATTGCCTCAACACGACCTGATGTTTTAAGCCCCCGTGCGCGCTCCGCCGCTGGGGGTGGAGCGTGCTATGACCGAAGTAGAAGCCAAGAAGCCGCAGGAAAGCCTGCAGGACCGCCTGAACCAGGTGGTCGAGCTGCTGAACAAGCACAAGCTGGTCGAAGACCTGGCGCACCGCCAGGAAGGCCAGCACCAGGACCTCGTCGAGAACCTGGTGCACCGGCAGAACCTCGCCGAGCTGCAGCGCAAGCTCGATGACCTGCACCCCGCCGACATCGCCCACATCCTCGAATCGCTGCCGCTGGGCGACCGCCTGACGGTCTGGCAGCTGGTCAAGGCCGAGCGCGACGGCGACATCCTCCTGGAAGTATCCGACGCCGTCCGCGAGACGCTGATCGCCGACATGGACGATCACGAGATCCTCGCCGCGGCCAAGGAAATGGACGCCGACGAACTCGCTGACCTCGCGCCGGAACTGCCGCGCGACGTGGTCCACGAGCTGATGGAAAGCCTCGATGCGCAGCAGCGCGAGCGCGTGCGCTCGGCGTTGTCCTACGAGGAAGACGAAGTCGGCGCGCTGATGGACTTCGAGATGGTCACCATCCGCGACGACGTCAGCCTGGAAGTGGTGCTGCGCTACCTGCGCCGCCTGAAGGAGCTGCCGGGGCATACCGACAAGCTCTTCGTGGTCGACTACGACGGCCTGCTCAAGGGCGTGCTGCCGATCAAGCGCCTGCTGGTCAACGACCCGGACAAGCAGGTGGCCGAGGTCATGGCCACCGACCCGGTGACCTTCCAGCCCGACGAGGACGGCTACGACGCCGCCCAGGCGTTCGAGCGCTACGACCTGATCTCCGCTCCGGTGGTGGACAAGAACGGCAAGCTGATCGGCCGCCTGACCATCGACGAGATGGTCGACCTCATCCGCGAGGAAAGCGAGACCGAAGTGCTGAACATGGCCGGTCTGCGCGAGGAGGAAGACATCTTCGCCTCGGTGTGGAAATCGGTGCGCAACCGCTGGACCTGGCTGGCCACCAACCTGATCACCGCCTTCGTCGCCTCGCGGGTGATCGGCCTGTTCGAAGGCTCCATCGAAAAACTGGTGGCGCTGGCCGCGCTGATGCCGATCGTCGCCGGCATCGGCGGCAACTCCGGCAACCAGACCATCACCATGATCGTCCGCGCCATGGCCCTGGACCAGATCCAGACCAGCAACGCCACGCGCCTGCTGCGCAAGGAACTGGGGGTGGCGCTGGTCAACGGCCTGGTCTGGGGCGGGGTGATCGGCGTCGTGGCCTTCTACCTCTACGGCAACTGGGAGCTGGGCCTGGTGATGACCGCGGCCATGACCCTCAACCTGCTGCTGGCGGCCTTCGCCGGGGTGATGATCCCCATGACCCTGCTGCGCCTGGGCCGCGACCCGGCCATGGGCTCCAGCGTGATGATCACCGCCATGACCGACAGCGGCGGCTTCTTCATCTTCCTCGGCCTTGCCACGCTGTTCCTGATGTAGGCCCGCCGTGGCCGTGAGAAACCGCCTTCGGGCGGTTTTTGCGTTTCAGGGGCGCAGGTTTCGCGGGCATGAAAAAGCCGGCGCGGGGCCGGCTTCTTCGGTACTGCTGGGCTCAGGCGTTGCTGGCCATTTCCGCATCGTGGGCGATCAGGGCGATCAGCGCATTCTGCTGGCGGTGGGTCAGCTGGCGGAAGCGCTGCAGCAGCTCGCGCTCGTGCAGGCTCAGCTCGGGGCTGTCCAGGCGGATGCCGAGGTTGTCCTGCAGGGCGCCCTCTTGCAGCAGGCTCTGCTCCAGGCGGGCGATGATTTCCGAGTTCATGCTGCGGTGGTGATTGCGGGCGACCTCGGCGATACGCTCGCGCATGCCTTCGGGCAGACGGACGACGAACTTGTCGGCGGTGCGACTGGAGTAGCTTGGGGTTGCCTGTTTCAATGGGCGCATACATTAAACCTGTAAGTCAGGGAAACGGTGCCAAGGGGTCTGTGTTCGAGTCCCTATGACAGCGAAATCCGTTGGCCGTTCAGCGCAAGGGCAGTAATCAGGTGGCCGACCAATTACTTGACGTCAATTCTGCGACGTATTCTGCGTTGCATGGAGGCTAAATGCCAGCACCAATCGTCCGAAATGCGAGTCGATCTGCATACTTTCTTTCGATTGGCACGTGGCCCATGGGACCTATTGCCTCAGATTAGCTCAAGTCCCTGGCCCCCGGCTGCCATTGCGCCATCATCCGACCATCAGCACGGGCAATGGTTCACGGGGGCGCGGATGATGGCACAGCTTCGCCCGTCGCGCAGGGCCGGGGCGGCAACTTTCGTCCTTCCGCGCCGCCGCCGCGCGGGTATCATACGCAGCGTCCACGCCCCGGGTGGCGCGGTGCAGAGACGAGCATGAGCGGCAAGTTGATCTATCTGATGGGCCCCTCGGGCTCGGGCAAGGACAGCCTGCTCCAGGCCGCGGCGGCGCCGCT
This sequence comes from Pseudomonas sp. RW407, assembly GCF_003176655.1. Lineage (NCBI taxonomy): Bacteria > Pseudomonadati > Pseudomonadota > Gammaproteobacteria > Pseudomonadales > Pseudomonadaceae > Pseudomonas > Pseudomonas sp. RW407. Next base: position 205,218 of record NZ_QGSL01000091.1, read on the forward strand.
GGCCGGGCGGGGCGGGCACGTGGTGCGGCGGGTGATCACCCGTTCCGCCGAGGCCCGCGGCGAGGACGCCGAAGCGGTGACCCCCGAAGTCTTCGAGCGCCTGGAGCGCAATGGCGCCTTCGCCATGAGCTGGCGGGCCAACGGCCTGTGCTATGGGATCCCGCGGCAGATCGACGACTGGCTGGCCCGCGGCCACGTGGTGCTGGTCAACGGTTCGCGCGGGCATCTGGAGCAGGCGCGGCGTCGCTACCCCGGCCTGCTCGCGGTGCTGCTGCAGGTCGCCCCCGAGGTGCTGCGCCAGCGCCTGGTCGCCCGCGGGCGGGAAACGCCGGCGCAGATCGAGGCGCGCCTGGCGCGCAATGCCGCCTTCGCCGAGGGCCTGGCGCCGCCGCTGCGGGTGCTGGACAACTCCAGCAGCCTGGACACCTGCGTGCGTGGCCTGCTGGCGCTGGTGGACGAAGCCGCGGTCAGTGCAGCGGCAACGCCAGGCTGACGCCGTGGGCGGCGAAGCCCATGGCGGCGTAGAAGCGGTGCGCGGCTTCGCGATCCAGGTGGCTGGACAGCGCCAGCTTGTAGCAACCCCACTCGCGGGCCCGCTGCGCGGCCCTGCCGATCAGCGCCTGGCCGATGCCCTGGCCGCGGGCGCGGCTGTCCACCACCATGTCTTCCAGGACCGCGGAGCGGGCGAAGCCGTGGGCGAGGTGCTCGATCAGGTTGAGGGTGCAGGTGCCCAGCAGGCGCCCCTCGCGTTCGGCGACCAGGACCACGCGCCTGGGCTCCGGCGTTTCCAGGCGCAGGGCGAGCAGGGCGACGTCCGGCGCCGGCTCGTCCGCGTCGAGCTGCTGCAGCAGCGGCGCCAGGGCGGCGGCATCGGCGGCGCTGGCGACGCGCACCTCGAAGGTGGCGAAGGGCGAATCGGGGATCAGGGTGTGGACATTGTGCTGCTCGCTCATGCGGGCCTCCGCTGCTGGTGTGAAATCCACGCCGTGGCATGACAAATGCCTCGACGCTGGTTAACATGCCCACCCGGTCCCGGCGGCAGCCGCGGACCCAGGCGTGTCCCCATAGTTCAAGGGATAGAATAAGCCCCTCCTAAGGGCTAGATACTGGTTCGAATCCAGTTGGGGACGCCACCCCTTCCCGGAGCAGCCCGAGCGATGCTGAGCGCCGAACTCAAGGCCTTCTACATGGTGGCGCGCCTGGGCAGCATCACCCAGGCGGCGAAGAAGCTCGGCCTCAGCCAGCCGACGGTGACCACGCAGATCCGCAGCCTGGAAGGCCAGTACGCCGTAGAGCTGTTCTACCGCGGCGGCCGCCGCCTGACCCTCACCGACGAAGGCGCGCGCCTGCTGCCCATGGTCCAGGCGCTGCTGCAGCAGGAAGCGGACATCGAGTTCTTCCTGCGCAACTGCGGGCAGATGCAGGGCAGCCTGCGCATCGGCGCCACCTCTCCCTACTACGTGCTTGGGCTGATCAAGGCCTTCCGCGAGCGCTACCCGCAGATCGAGGTGTCGGTGGAGATCGGCAACTCGCAGCAGGTGCTGGAGGCCCTCTACGAATGCCGGGTGGACCTGGCGGCCTCGTCGCAGCCGGTGGAGGACGCGCGGCTGATCCACCTGGTGCTCGGCCGCGACCCGCTGGTGCTGGCTGTGCACCGCAGCCATCCGCTGGCGGCGCAGCGCGCGGTGGCCCTGGGCGAGCTGCGCAACCACTGCCTGCTGATGCGCGAGGCCGGCTCGACCACCCGCGAGCTGACCGAGAAGCTGTTGCGCGAAGCCGGCGTGGCGCCGGCCTCTATGCTGGAGATCGGCAGCCGCGAGTCGATCCGCGAGGCGGTGATCCGCAACCTCGGGGTGAGCATCATCGCCCGCCAGGAAGTACCCGATAACCCCGAGCTGCGCGTGCTGGAGCTGCAGGGCGCACCGCTGATCGACGAGTACCTGTTCTGCCTGAAGGAACGCCGCCAGGCGCGCCTGACCAGTGCTTTCCTGGCCCTGGCGCGGGAGTTCGCCGAAGGGTTGGCGCCCATCTCGTAGGGCTCCGCCCGCGATGCCATGCGCGCCGGCCTTGCCGGCGCAATCGCGGATGAATCCGCTCCTACGACCATGCTTCCTGGAACCGTAGGAGCGGGCCCTGCCCGCGAATCGCGCGCAGGGCGCGCTCCTACAGGGGAATGGCGTGGGTGGGGCAGCGTAGGAGCGGACTCCGTCCGCGATTGGCTTTCAGGATGACGCCGGACTTCCCGGCAGCTCCGGACGGCTCCCTCTCCCGCTTGCGGGAGAGGGCTGGGGAGAGGGAGCGGAACCACGCCCGGCACCGATGTGCCGGCCAATGGCGGATAACCGCGAACGGTTATTCGCCCTACGAAAAGCCCCTCGGCATCGCAAATCTGCCTATACCGCTATCGGCACAGTTACGCCCACCGCAACAGAGCCTTCGCATTCCTTCCCTAGCATGGCCCTCCATCGAGCCCCGCGGTCTTTCGCCGCGGGCCAGCTGCAAGAGGTTCCGCCATGCACGATTCCCTTCCCACCGGCACGCCACTGCAGGTGCGCGACATGCACAAGCGCTTCGGCCAGTTCGCCGCCCTCGATGGCGTGTCGCTGGACGTCAAGGGCGGCGAGCTGGTCTGCCTGCTCGGTCCGTCCGGCTGCGGCAAGACCACGCTGCTGCGCTGCATCGCCGGCCTGGAGCGCCAGGACGGCGGCGCCATCCACATCGGCGCGCGCGACGTCTCGCGCCTGCCGCCCCAGGCCCGCGACTACGGCATCCTGTTCCAGTCCTACGCGCTGTTCCCCAACCTCAGCGTCGAGCAGAATGTCGCCTACGGCCTGACCGGCGCCAGCCGCGAGGAAGCGCGCCGGCGCGTGGCCGAGATGCTCGAACTGGTGGGCCTGGCCGGCAGCGAGAAGAAGTACCCCGGCCAGCTCTCCGGCGGCCAGCAGCAGCGCGTGGCCATGGCCCGCGCGCTGGCCCCGGCGCCGTCGCTGCTGCTGCTCGACGAGCCCATGTCGGCGCTGGACGCCCGGGTGCGTGAGCACCTGTGCGGCGAGCTGCGCCAGCTGCAGAAGAACCTGGGCATCACCACCCTGATGGTCACCCACAACCAGGACGAGGCCATGCTGATGGCCGACCGCATCGCGGTGATGAACCACGGCAAGGTCGAGCAGTACGGCAGCGCCCAGGAGATCTACAGCGCCCCGGCCACGCCCTTCGTCGCCGAGTTCGTCGGCCAGGGCAACTGGTTGCCCTTCGAACGTGGCGCCGATGGTTTGGCGCGGGTCGGCGGGCTGAGCCTGCGCCTGCACGGCGAGCGTGCCAATGCCACGCGCGGGCGGCTGTTCTGCCGCCCGGAGGCGATCGGCATCAACCCGATGGTGCACCAGGAGAACCTGTTCCGCGCCCAGGTCCGTGAGATCACCTTCCTCGGCAACCGCTGCCGCATGAGCTTCGAGCTGCACGAGCTGCCCGGCCACGCGCTGCTGGCCGAGCTGGCCCCGGAGCAGATGCCGCGCCTGGGCAGCGCCGACATCTGGGTGTCGTTGCCGCCGCAGAGCCTGCAGGTGTTCGCCTGAGATGAGCGCGGTGATGAAACTCGACCAGACCCTGGCCGCCGGCCGAGCCCGCGGCGACCTCGGCGACCGCCTGTTCATCCTCGGCGGCAAGCTGCTGCTGCTCGCCCTGCTGGCCCTGGCCGTGCTGCTGCCGCTGCTGGCCATCTTCTGGCGCGGCTTCAGCGGCGAGGCGGGGCAGGGCGGGGGCCTGGCGGCCATGGCCGAGCTGCTGGCCAGCGCCAACTTCCACTGGCTGCTGGGCAACAGCCTCAAGGTCTCGCTGAGCGTGGCGGCTATCGTGGTGCCGCTGGCCTACGGCTTCGCCTATGCGCTGCAACGCACCCTGATCCCGGGCAAGGGCCTGTGGCGCGGCATTTCCCTGCTGCCGCTGCTGGCGCCGTCGATGCTGCCGGGCATCGCGCTGATCTACCTGTTCGGCAACCAGGGCCTGCTGCGCGCCTGGGTGCCGGACAACATCTACGGCTACTGGGGCATCGTCCTCGGCGAGGCCATCTACACCTTCCCGCATGCCCTGATGATCCTGCTCTCGGCGCTGTCGCTGGCCGACGCGCGGCTGTTCGACGCCGCCTCCAGCATGGGCGCCAGCCCCTGGAAGGCGTTCCGCAGCATCACCTGGCCGGCCTCGCGGCAGGGCGTGTTCGCCGCCTTCTGCCTGGTGTTCACCCTGACCATCACCGACTTCGGCGTGCCCGTGGTGGTCGGTGGCGACTACCAGGTGCTGGCGCTGGAAGCCTACAAGGCGGTGGTCGGCCAGCAACAGTTCGGCCGCGGCGCGCAGATCGGCATGCTCCTGCTGCTGCCGGCGCTGCTCAGCTTCGCGGTGGACGCCTGGCTGCGCCGTCGCCAGGGCGACTCGATGAGCGGCCGCGCCCAGGTGTTCCAGCCCAAGCCCTCGCGCGGCCGCGATGGCGCCTACCTGGCGCTGGTGCTGCTGGTCAGCGCGGTGATCCTCGGCGTGCTGGGCATGGCCGTGTACTCCTCGCTGGTGAAGTTCTGGCCGTACAACCTGTCGCTTTCGCTGCGCCACTACGCCTTCGAGGAGACCGCCGGCGGCGGCTGGCTGGCCTACCGCAACAGCCTGACCCTGGCCGCCTGCACCGCGCTGTTCGGCGGCCTGCTGATCTTCAGCGGCGCCTACCTGATCGAGAAGACCCGCGAGCAGGCCTGGCTGAACCAGCTGCTGCGCATGCTCTGCTTCGTACCCATGGCGGTGCCGGGCCTGGTCCTGGGCCTGGGCTACGTGTTCTTCTTCAACCTGCCGGGCAACCCGCTGCACGTGTTCTACGGCAGCCTGACCCTGCTGGTGGTGTGCACCATCGCCCACTACCTGACCACCGCGCAGATGACCGCCGCCACCGCGCTGCGCCAGCTCGACGGCGAGTTCGAGGCCGCCGCGCTGTCGCTGAAGATGCCGCTGTGGCGCCACTACCTGAAGGTGACCCTGCCGATCTGCCTGCCGGCGCTGCTGGACATCGTCCGCTACCTGTTCGTCTCGGCGATGACCACCGTCTCGGCGGCAATCTTCCTCTACAGCCCGGACAGCATCCTCGCCGCCGTGGCGGTGCTGAACATGGACGACGCCGGCAACGTCGGCGGCGCCGCCGCCATGTCCACGCTGATCCTGCTCACCTCTGCCGCCGCCTCGATCCTGCTGGCCCTGGCCTCGCGCGGCCTGCTGCGCCGGTCCCAGGCCTGGCGCCGGGGCGGGCACTGATTTCCCCGTTGTTGCACCGATCGTCCTCCCCCGCGAACGCCGTCATCCCCGCGAACGCGGGGACCCAATAAACAAAAGGAGCACACCATGTTCAAACGCCTCGCCCTCGCCACCGTTCTCGCCGGCATCAGCCTGCAGGCCCTGGCCGCCACCGAACTGACCGTCTACACCGCGCTGGAGCCGGAACAGCTGAAGGCCTACAAGGAAGCCTTCGAGAAGCAGAACCCGGACATCGAGATCAAGTGGGTGCGCGACTCCACCGGTATCGTCACCGCCAAGCTGCTGGCCGAGAAGGACCGCCCGCAGGCCGACGTAGTCTGGGGCCTGGCCGCCTCCAGCCTGGCCATCCTCGACCAGCAGGGCATGCTCGAGCAGTACGCGCCCAAGGACCTGGCGGCGATCGGCAAGAACTACCGCGACCCGGCCAACCCGCCGGCCTGGGTGGGCATGGACGTGTGGGCCGCGACCATCTGCTTCAACAGCGTGGAGGCCGAGAAGCAGGGCCTGTCGAAGCCCATCAGCTGGCAGGACCTGACCAAGCCCGAGTACAAGGGCAAGATCGTCATGCCCAACCCGGCGTCCTCCGGCACCGGTTTCCTCGACGTTTCCGCCTGGCTGCAGACCTTTGGCGAGAAGCAGGGCTGGGCCTACATGGACCAACTGCACGAGAACATCGGCCAGTACGTCCACTCCGGTTCCAAGCCGTGCAAGCTGGCCGCCGCCGGCGAGTTCCCGATCGGCATCTCCTTCGAGTACCCGGCCGTGCAGCTCAAGCGCCAGGGTGCGCCGCTGGACATCGTCCTGCCCAAGGAAGGCCTGGGCTGGGAGATCGAGGCCACCGGCATCGTCAAGGGCACCCAGCACCTGGACGCGGCGAAGAAGCTCGCCGACTTCTCCGCCAGCCCCGCCGCCATGGAGCTGTACAAGGAAAACTTCGCCGTGCTGGCCCAGCCGGGCATCGCCAAGCCGCAGACTGAGCTGCCGGCGGACTACGAGCAGCGCCTGATCAAGAACGACTTCGCCTGGGCCTCGAAGAACCGCGACGCCATCCTGGCCGAATGGCGCAAGCGCTATGACGGCAAGTCGGAGAAGGTGGCGCAGCAGTAAGCGCGAGGCGGAGGAGAGCACCCTCTCCCTAGCCCTCTCCCTTCAGGGAGAGGGGACCCTCCTCTGCACAGGTGTTGCCACAGAGTTCTTCCTGGGATTCCAGGCGGGCTCCGATGCCGACCCACGCGCCGAACAGCCCCCTCTCCCTTCAGGGAGAGGGTTGGGGAGAGGGGCTCTTCGATCCCAGGAACACACCCATGCACAACCACCAAACCGACATCGCCATCATCGGCGCCGGCATCCTCGGCCTGTCCCACGCCTACGCCGCCGCCCGCCGCGGCCTGCGCGTGCGCGTGTTCGAACGCAGCGCCACGCCGCTCGGCGCCTCCATCCGCAACTTCGGCCAGGCCCTGGTCGGCGGCCAGCCGCCGGGCGTCATGCTCGAGCTGGCCCGCGCCAGCCGCCCGCTGTGGGCGGAGTGGGCCGCGCGCGCCGGCTTCGCCATCCGCCGCAACGGCTCGCTGCTGTTCGCCCGCACCGAGGCCGAGGAGGCGCTGCTGGACGCTTTCTGCGCCGGCCGCGCCAAGGAACACGGCTACCGCGCCGAACTGCTCCGCGGCGCAGCCCTGGAAGCGCTCTACGACGGCGCCTTCAGCCATCACCGCGCGGCCCTGCACAGCCTCGATGACCAGCAACTGTACTCCCGCGAGGCGCTGCCGACGTTGATCGACTGGCTGCGCCGCGAGCTGAAGGTGGAGTTCCATTTCTCCACCCTGGTCCGCGACATCGAGCCTGGCCTGCTGCGCACCACCGCCGGCGAATTCCGCGCCGGGCAGATCCTGGTCTGCTCCGGGCACGACTACCAGACCCTCCTGGCCGACCAGTTGGCCGCGCTGAAGCCGCAGGTCTGCCGCCTGCAGATGCTGCGCGCCCGCCCCGAGCGCGACCTGGGCCTGGGCCACGCGCTGCTCACCGGGTTGAGCTGCGTGCACTACGGCGCCTTCGCCGACCTGCCGGAGGCCGAGGCCATCCATCGGCAGATCCGCCGCGAGGCGCCGGCGCTGGAGACCCACGGCATCCACCTGTTGATCAGCCCGACGCCCCATGGCGAGCTGATCATCGGCGATTCCCACGACTACGGCAGCGATGCCGCGCCCTTCAACGCCGAAGCGGTGGACCGCCTGCTGCTCGACCTGGCCGAGGACACCCTGGGCATGCGCGTCGAGGTGGTCGAGCGCTGGCAGGGCGTGTACGGCGCACGCGGCCCGGCGCCGTTCTCGGTGCTGCAGGTGGACGCGGGAATCAGCGCGGTACTGATGCACACCGGCGTGGGCATGAGCGTGGGGCCGGCGCTGGGCGAGCGGACCATCGCCGGGCTGTTCGGCTGAGGCGCCCGTCATCGTCCTGTAACCGGACCGTCACGCCGGCCTGCTAAGCAGGAAGGTCGCCGGCCCGGCCCAGGGCGATGCCACTTTCAGCGAGCGCGCATGAACCAACGTTTCACCCAGGACCCCTGGGATTCCGACCTGTTCGGGCTGCTCTACGGCTTCCGCTTCCACCCCGGGCAGCGCGGCCAGGAACTGGATTCCAGCGCCGCCCTGCGCTGGCTGGAGGCGCCGGGTGAGGGCGAGGACTTCGTCTGGCTGCACCTGAACCTGGCCCACGCCGCCTGCGAGCGCTGGATGAAGGGCCACCTGGAGCTGCCCGAGACCTTCTTCGAGACCCTGCGCGAAGGCTCGCGCTCCACGCGCATCGAGCACGTCGACGCGGCCCTGCTGGCGGTGGTCAACGACGTGGTGTTCAACTTCGGCAGCGTGTCCTCGGACGTGGCCACCCTGTGGGTCTGCGCGCGCCGGCGCCTGCTGGTCACCGCGCGCATGCAGCCGTTGCGCTCGGTGGACCGCCTGCGTTCCTCGGTCAAGCACGGCGAGTGCTTCCGCTCGCCGCTGGAGCTGCTGGTGCACCTGCTGCGCGACCAGGGCGACATTCTTACCCAGATCGTCCGCGAGACCACCGTGGGCGTGGACCGCATCGAGGACCGCCTGCTGTCGCAGAACCTCTCCGACAACCGCGCCGACCTGGGCGCCATGCGCCGCGTGCTGGTGCGCCTGCAGCGCCTGCTGGCGCTGGAGCCGGGCTCGCTGCTGCGGCTGCTCAACCGCCCGCCGGAATGGCTGCAGGAGGCCGACGTGCGCGACCTGCGCGAGGCCACCGAGGAATTCTCCCTGGTGATCAGCGACCTCACTTCCCTGGGCGAGCGCATCAAGTTGCTGCAGGAGGAGATAGCCGCGCAGCTCAACGAGCAGAGCAACCGCACCCTGTTCACCCTGACGGTGGTCACGGTGCTGGCGCTGCCGATCAACATAGTCGCCGGGTTCTTCGGCATGAACGTCGGCGGCATCCCCCTGGCGGAGAACCCCCACGGCTTCTGGCTGCTGGTGATGCTGGTGGCCAGCTTCACCCTGCTGGCCTGGCGCTGGGCCTTCCGCAAGCGCAACGACGGTTGAGCTGTCACGCGGCTGACACCGGCGCGACATAGGCTGGCGCGACACGCATCCCGCCAGCGAGGTCCCGGCCATGCCACTGAGCAACGACAACCTGATCCGCCGCATCCACCGCGAGCTGCTCGACCACAGCGACGAGGAGCTGGAGCTGGAACTGCTGGAGGACGTGCACAACCTCGACGAGCTGTTCGACGATCACATTCCCGATGGCGACGAGGAGAAGATCGCCCGGCGCCGCTACTTCAGCGAGCTGTTCCGCCTGCAGGGCGAACTGGTGAAGCTGCAGAGCTGGGTGGTCAAGACCGGGCACAAGCTGGTGATCCTCTTCGAGGGCCGCGACGCGGCGGGCAAGGGCGGGGTGATCAAGCGCATCACCCAGCGCCTCAACCCGCGCGTGTGCCGGGTGGCCGCGCTGCCGGCGCCGAACGACCGCGAACGCACCCAGTGGTACTTCCAGCGCTACGTCTCGCACCTGCCGGCGGCGGGGGAGATCGTGCTGTTCGACCGCAGCTGGTACAACCGCGCCGGCGTCGAACGGGTGATGGGCTTCTGCAACGACGAGCAGTACGAGGAATTCTTCCGCAGCGTGCCGGAGTTCGAGCGCATGCTGGCGCGCTCGGGCATCCAGCTGATCAAGTACTGGTTCTCGATCACCGACGAGGAACAGCACATGCGCTTCTTGAGCCGCATCCACGACCCGCTCAAGCAGTGGAAGCTCAGCCCCATGGACCTGGAGTCGCGGCGGCGCTGGGAGGCCTACACCAAGGCCAAGGAAATCATGATCGAGCGCACCCACATCGCCGAGGCACCCTGGTGGGTGGTGCAGGCCGACGACAAGAAGCGCGCGCGGCTGAACTGCATCCACCACCTGCTGGGCCAGGTGCCCTACGAGGAGGTGGCGCATCTGCACGTCGAACTGCCGATGCGCCAGCGCCATGCCGACTACGTGCGCATTCCGACGCCGGGGGAGATGGTGGTGCCGGAGCATTATTGAGTCCGCTCCAGGGGCCGGGCGCGGCGTAGGGCGAATAACGCCCCAGGCGTTATCCGCCGTTTGACCTTGGTTACCGGCCCGCTCGGTTCCGGGCTTGGCGCTGGTCACGCATTTCCCCCGGCTCGACCGAGGCAGGGTCGATGAGCAAGGTGAGGCGGCGTATAACCGCGAACGGTTATACGCCCTACGCCAGGGCGACCTTTGTGCGGGGCCGCCGCTTGGCCTGGCTTGCCGGGCGCTCGTGGCTCGACAGACATAAATTGTCACACTTGCCCGTCATGCTGGCGCGGTCATTCCCCGCAACCGGATTTTCCCGCATGACTAGCGAAACCCTGGCCAGCGCCGCCGCCGTCGAAGGCCGCCCGCACCTGGACGGCAAGCCCGGCCGCCTCACCGCCCTGGCGTTCTATGCGTTGCTGGCCGTCGGCCTGCTGTTCTCCGCCTGGAGTCTGGTCCACGACGTCGACGAGGTGGCCAGCGCGGTCACCACCTGGACGCCTTTCCTGCTGCTGGGCGTGGCCCTGCTGATCGCCCTCGGGTTCGAGTTCGTCAACGGCTTCCACGACACCGCCAACGCGGTGGCCACCGTCATCTATACCCATTCGCTGCCGCCGCACTTCGCGGTGGTCTGGTCCGGCTGCTTCAACTTCCTCGGCGTGCTGCTCTCCAGCGGCGCGGTGGCCTTCGGCATCATCGCCCTGCTGCCGGTGGAGCTGATCCTGCAGGTCGGCTCCTCTGCCGGCTTCGCCATGGTCTTCGCCCTGCTGATCGCCGCCATCCTGTGGAACCTCTGCACCTGGTGGCTGGGCCTGCCGGCGTCGTCCTCGCACACCCTGATCGGCTCGATCATCGGCGTCGGCGTGGCCAACGCGCTGATGCACGGTCGCGACGGCACCAGCGGCGTGGATTGGGCGCAGGCGAGCAAGGTCGGCTACTCGCTGCTGCTCTCGCCGCTGATCGGCTTCGTCTGCTCGGCGCTGTTGCTGCTGGCCCTGCGCCTGCTGGTGAAGAACCGTGCGCTGTACAAGGCACCCAAGGCCAAGGCGCCGCCGCCGTGGTGGATCCGCGGCCTGCTGGTGCTGACCTGCACCGGGGTGTCCTTCGCCCACGGCTCCAACGACGGGCAGAAGGGCATGGGCCTGATCATGCTGATCCTGATCGGCACCGTGCCCATGGCCTACGCGCTGAACCGCACCATCCCGGCCGACCAGACCACCGCCTTCGTGGTCCTCGCCGAGGCCACCCAGCAGGGCCTGCTGCGCAGCACCCAGGCCACGGCGCCGGCCGACCCGCGCCCGGTGCTCTCGGAATACATCCGCAGCCATGAGCTGAAGCCGGCCCTGGTGCCCTCGCTGGCCGCGCTGACCGGCAGCATAGGCGCCGAGGTGAAGAACTACGGCAGCCTGGCCAAGGTGCCCGCCGAGGCCATGGCCAACGTGCGCAACGACATGTACCTGGCCTCCGAGACCATCCGCGTGATGGACAAGGACAAGGCCGGCGGCTTCGACGCCGACACCCAGGCGCGCCTGCAGGCGTTCAAGGGCAAGATCGACGACGCCACCCGCTTCATCCCGCTGTGGGTGAAGATCGCCGTGGCCATCGCCCTGGGCCTGGGCACCATGGTCGGCTGGAAGCGCATCGTGGTGACCGTCGGCGAGAAGATCGGCAAGAGCCACCTGACCTACGCCCAGGGCGCCTCGGCCGAGGTGGTGGCGATGCTCACCATCGGCGCGGCCGACATGTACGGCCTGCCGGTGTCCACCACCCACGTGCTGTCCTCCGGCGTGGCCGGCACCATGGCGGCCAACGGCTCGGGCCTGCAGATGCGCACCATCCGCAACCTGCTGATGGCCTGGGTGCTGACGCTGCCGGCGGCCATCGTGCTGTCCGCCTCGCTGTACTGGCTGTTCACCCGGTTGTTATGACGGACCGCCCGTTTCGAAGCGCCGCCCCTCGGGGCGGCGTTTTCGTTCATGGGTGCGGTGTGTGGAGTACCCGTAGGAGCGGGCCCTGCCCGCGATATCGCGCGCAGGGCGCGCTCCTACATGGGAATGGCGTGGGCGGGGCAACCCATCCTATGAAGAGCGCCTCGGCGCAGTCGGTAACTAGGGTGGCATACGGAAATTCCCTTCATCCACCTGCTTGAAATATCGAACGACCGGTGCGTATTTTGTACGGGTCGCACAGCCTGTGCGGCCGTATTACAAGGATAAGAAGTCATGACTAGCGAAGGACGCAGCCCGCTCGCCGAGCACCTGGCTGGAGTCGAAGAGATCGAATGCGTCACCCCCGACCTCAACGGGGTGCCGCGCGGCAAGGTGATGACCGGCGAGGGCTTCCTTTCCGGGCGGCGCCTGCAGCTGGCCCGCGGCGTGCTGCTGCAGTGCATCATGGGCGGCTACCCGCCGGCGCGCTTCTACGGCAGCGACGACGGCGACCTGGCCCTGGTGGCCGAGCCCACCCAGGTGCACCGCCTGCCCTGGAGCGACACCCCGCGTGCCCTGGCCATCTGCGATGCGGTGGAGCTGGACGGCCAGCCCTCCGGCCTGTCCAGCCGCGGCCTGCTCAAGCAGGTGGTGGCGCGCTACGCCGAGCATGGCTGGCAGCCGGTGGTGGCCACCGAGCTGGAATTCTTCGTCTTCGCCCCCAACCCGGACCCGCAGCAGCCGTTCCAGCCGCCACTGGGCCTGGACGGCCGCCGCGAGATGGGCCACTCGGCGTTCAGCGTTTCGTCCAACAACGGCCTGCGCCCGTTCTTCGAGGACGTCTACCGCTGCATGGCCGCGGTGGGGCTGGAGCGCGACACCTTCATGCACGAGATGGGCACCAGCCAGTTCGAGATCAACTTCCTGCACGGCGACCCCGTGCTGCTGGCCGACCAGACCTTCCTGTTCAAGCACCTGCTCAAGGAGGTGGCGCTCAAGCACGGCCTGCTGGTGGTCTGCATGGCCAAGCCGCTGGCGCACACCCCGGGCAGCTCCATGCACATCCACCAGAGCGTGGTGGACGGCGAGGGCCGCAACATCTTCAGCGACGCCGATGGCGAGGCCACCCCGGCCTTCCGTCATTTCATCGGCGGCCTGCAGGCCTGCCTGGCCGACTTCACCCTGCTGTTCGCGCCCAACGTCAATTCGTTCCAGCGCCTGTGCCACCCCTACGCCTCGCCGAACAACGCCTGCTGGTCCCACGACAACCGGGCCGCCGGCCTGCGCATCCCGGCCAGCCCGCCGGTGGCGCGGCGGGTGGAGAACCGCCTGCCGGGCGCCGACGCCAACCCCTACCTGGCCATCGCCGCCAGCCTGGCCGCCGGCCTGCACGGCATCGAGAACGAGCTGGAGCCCGGCACGGCCATCCAGGGCGAGTTCGAGGTGCCGGACGAGCTGCTGCTGCCCTGCACGATGTACGACGCATTGCGCCGCCTGAAGCGCAGCGAGCTGGCGCGGCGGATGTTCGGCGCCGAATTCGTCGATGGCTATGCGGCCAGCAAGGAGATGGAGCTGACCAGCTTCTTCGACGAGATCAGCCCCTGGGAGCGGCGCGTTCTCGCTGCCCAGGCGTGACCTGCGCGGGGCCCGCCACGGCGGGTCCCGACCACCGGCTTTGCCGTGGACGACGCCTTCCACCGCGTACCCGTCATGGGGCTCGACGCGCCTCGCGCCAGGCTCTAGGCTGGTAGCGAACGCCCGCCTTCGCGCGGGCGGCTTTGTGTAGTACGGCGGCGCCCTGCCGCCCGTCTTGGACCGGAGGTCCGATGCGGATTTTCACTGCCTTCCGTGCGCTTTACTTCGCCACCCTCACCCTGCTGACCGGCTCCGGCCTGCTGAGTACCTACCTGGGCCTGCGCCTGGCCGCCGAGAAGGTCGACGGCCTGTGGATCGGCGCCATGATGGCGGCCTACTACCTGGGCCTGGTGCTGGGCGGCAAGATCGGCCACCGGCTGATCGCCCGGGTCGGCCACATCCGTGCCTACGTGGCCTGCGGCGGCCTGGTCACCGCGGCGGTGCTGGGCATCGGCCTGACCAGCTGGCCGGCGATCTGGCTGCTGCTGCGAACGCTCATCGGCCTGGGCATGATGTGCCAGTACATGGTCATCGAGAGCTGGCTCAACGAGCAGGCCGAGGCGCGCCAGCGCGGCGCGGTGTTCGCCGGCTACATGGTGGCCTCCTACCTGGGGCTGGTGGCCGGCCAGCTGATCCTGGTGGTGCACCCGGGGCTGGGGCCGGACCTGCCGATGATGATCGCGCTGGCCTTCGCCCTGTCGCTGATCCCGGTGTCCATCACCCACAAGGTCCACCCCGCGCCGTTGCGCCCGGCACCGCTGGAGCCGCGTTTCTTCATCCAGCGGGTGCCGCAGTCGCTGACCACGGTGCTGGTCTCCGGGCTGGTGATCGGTTCCTTCTACGGCCTGGCGCCACTGTACGCCACCGAGCAGGGCCTGAGCGTCGAGCAGATCGGCGTGTTCATGGGCGTATGCATCTTCGCCGGGCTGCTGGTGCAGTGGCCGCTGGGCTGGTTGTCGGACCGCTACGACCGCGCGCTGCTGATCCGCAACGCCGGCATCCTGCTGCTGGTGTTCGCCTTGCCGCTGGCGGCGCTGCCGTCGCTGCCGATGGAGGCCATGGTGCCCATGGGCTTCATGGTCTGCCTGGTGCAGTTCACCCTCTACCCGCTGGCGGTGGCCTTCTCCAACGACCACGTCGAGGGTGAACGGCGGGTATCGCTGACGGCCATGCTGCTGGTCACCTTCGGCGTCGGCGCCTGCATCGGCCCGCTGGCGACCGGCGCGCTGATGCGCGCCTTCGGGCCGAACATGCTCTATGCCTTCGCCGCGACCTGTGCGCTGATCGTCATCTGGCGCGTGCGCCCGGAGAAGGTCAGCGGCCTGCACCGCGTCGACGAGGCGCCGGTCAAGCACGTGCCCACGCCGGACAGCCTGGCCACCTCGCCGCTGTCGGCGGCGCTCGACCCGCGGGTGGCCGACGAGACGGTGACGGAGCAGATGAAGACCGCTCCGGCGCCGGCGGAGCCCGAGGCGCCTGCCGTGGCCGAGGAGGAAGAGGAGAGCCGGCCGGGGTAGGGCAGGGGAAGGGAAGCGCCCGCTGGCTGGCGGGCGCTAGAACAGCTCGTCTTTCTCGAAGCGCCGCGCTTCGCGCTGCAGCTGGTAGACGAAGCGTTCGATGTGGCGCTGCTCCAGGCCGCTCATGCGGTTGAAGCGCAGCCCGGCGAAGCTCGTGTTGACCTTCTCGTCGAAGTGCACGTGGCGCAGTTCCACTTCCACGGTGATGGCGCCGAACGGCAGGCGGGCGGTGAAGCGCTCGTAGAGCTGGCCGGGTTGCAGGCGCTCGTGCACGTCGCCGGCGAAGCGCACCTTGCAGCCGGTGGCGGAGATGTCCAGCAGGTTGCCGGTCAGGGCGGCCTTGAGCTTGTCGCCGGCCAGTTCCACGGTGACCGGCTGGGTCTGCTTGAGGGTGGCGCGGTAGGCGTTGCGGCGCTGGTGGTAGAGCATTTCCGGCGGCATCGGCAGCCAGTAGCAGCGGGCGCCGTCGAGTTCGCTGAACTGCGCGCCCTGCTGGCATTCCCAGGCGATCCGCACGCCTTCGTGAAAGGCTTCGATGCGGAAGCTCTCGCCGTTCTGCAGGAAACGTTCCCCGTCATTGGGAATCAGTTCGTCGAGGGCCACGCGGTTGCGCTCGCGGTCCACCGCGACGACGAAGCTCTGGAAACGCTGGTTGCGCTCGGCGAAGCTGATCACCAGCGGGTCATGGCTGTCCATCAGGATTCGCAGGTTGGCCTGGATCTCCACGGCCGCCTTGAGCGTCTTCGGCGGTTGCGGGCCATTTTCCTCGGCGAACGGGCTTGCCACGGTCCTACGATCTCCAGATGTATTTATTGTGGGAATTTTCTTTTGCAAGGCGATGGCATTCTGCCGCATCGCCTGGCCGGGCGCCAGGGCTCAGGCCTGGCTGAGGGGACGTTGGCGGTTGCCCTGGGTCGCGCCGCCGCGGCGGTCGTAGAGGCTGGGCGTGTCCTGGCCGCGGAGGATGTCCAGCAGGCGCCCGGTGGCGTGCTGGTCGTTGCGGATGACGCGGCCGTTGCGCAGGTTGGCCTGCTGGCACTGTTCCAGCAGCGCCGCCAGGCGCTCGCTGAGTTCGACGGTGGTCGGCGCCACCTTGCCCTGGGCGGCCAGCGCGGCGAGGCCGGCGCGGTCGCTGCTGACGCCGGCCTGGCGCAGTGCCTCGCTGCGCTGGCGGCCATTGCGCTCCAGCTGCTGGAGCAGCGGCAGCTTGCTTTCGAGCAGGCCCTGCAGGCGCTCCAGGTCACGCGCCTCGAGGGCGTGGAATTCATCCTCGATCAGCTGCAGAAGAGCCTCGGCGGCGCCGATATCCTCGGTGATCAGGTGGAGCAGGCTGGCGTTCGGCATGGCGGCTCGGCGTTCAGGGCGTCCTTGGAAAACCCCGCGCTCAGCGCTGGGATTCGAAGTCGAGCAGTTTGCCGGCGACTTTCTGGCTGTCGACCTGGTAGCTGCCATCGGCGATGGCCCGCTTGAGCCGCGCGACCTTTTCCGAGTCGACGACGGGTTGGTCTTTCAGCTGGTCGCTGGCTTTCTGCAATTGCTGGGCGGTGCTGCTCAGTTGCACGGACTCACCGCTGCCAGTGGCCTGCGCGCTGCCGGCGCTTTCGCTGCCGGCGGCTTCGCCACGGCCGGCCTGGGGCTTGCCGGTGCTGCCGGTGGAGACCGGCGCGCCGGCATTGTTCAGCCGGTTGAAGTCGATGACCATGGTAGTGAACCTCTGCGGGTTTAGGACGCTTGCCTGTAGGTTTCGGCTGACATCCAGAAAACTTTAGGGCGGTTTTTCGTGCACCTTCGCACAGTTTAGTGAAGGCGGGCGCGCCAGCGCCAGACTTCCGCCGCTAGAGCGTGACCTGCACCGCGCCTGGTTCCACCACCCGGGCCCTGATGATGCGCTGCGAACGCAGGTTGCGCACGCGTATCTGCTCGCCGGGCACCCCGTCGGCCATGGCTTCGCCGGGCATCACCACGTTGACCGTGCCGGTTTGCGCGCGGATCACCACCTGGTCGCCCTTGCGCACTGCCGCGGCCTGTTCGAGGAACACCGGGGCGAGGATCTGGTCGCTGACCGTCGGTCGCTTGAGCTTCTGCCCGACGGCCTGCTGCGGGTCGGTCAGGTAGCCCTGGCTGAGCAGGCCGATGTCGCGCTCCACCAGGCTGATGTCGCCCGGCTCCAGCACGTGGTCGCGCTTGAGCGGCAGGGTGGTCACCAGCACCTGGCGGAACAGCTTGACCTGGGCCGGCACGTACACCGACCAGGGCGAGGAACCGTCGCAGCGCACCAGCACCGAGACGCGTCCCACGGGCTGCGCGGGGCTTTCCAGCGATTGCGTCAGGTCCTTGTCGCAGGCCGCCAGGCGCAGGCGCGGGTCGATGCGTGCCACTTCTATCTCGTAGCGCGCGTCGATACCGCTGCGTTGCAGATAATCTTCCACCTTGAACTCAAGAAAGCCCTGGGTGGAGCCGATAAGAATCTCGGGCGCGGTAAAGTCGTCGGCCCAGGTCGGACCCGGGGCGAATGCGCCCAGCATGCACAGCACTCCACAGAGTGACCGGGCATGGGCTCGGGGCCGTCGGAAAAACGTCGTTGGCAGTTTCATGCCACGACTTCAAGCAAGGCTCGTGCCGATTGTCGCCATGCGCGGCACGGCGGATACGAAGGGGGCGCAATGGCCGGAGTCATGGATTCGGTCAACCAGCGGACGCAGCTGGTAGGGCAGAATCGTCTCGAACTGCTGCTGTTCCGGCTGGATGGCAGCCAGTTGTACGGCATCAACGTGTTCAAGGTGAAGGAGGTACTGCAGTGCCCGCGCCTGACCGTGATGCCCAAGTCCAGCCCGGTGGTGCGCGGGGTGGCGAACATCCGCGGCGGCACCATCCCGATCCTCGACCTGTCGATGGCCACCGGCCGTCGCGGCCTGCGCGAGATCAACAACAGCTTCGTGATCATCACCGAGTACAACACCAAGGTGCAGGGCTTCCTGGTGCATTCGGTGGAGCGCATCGTCAACATGAACTGGGAGGAGATCCATCCGCCACCCAAGGGCACCGGCCGCGAGCACTACCTGACGGCGGTGACGCGGGTGGACAAGCAACTGGTGGAGATCATCGACGTGGAGAAGATCCTCGCCGAGGTCGCGCCCACCAGCGAGGACATCTCCGAAGGCGTGATCGACGCCGACACCCAGGCCCAGGCGGTGAGCAAGCGGGTGCTGGTGGTGGACGATTCCTCGGTGGCGCGCAAGCAGCTGATCCGCTGCCTGGAGACCGTGGGCGTGGAAGTGCTCGCGCTCAATGACGGACGCCAGGCGCTGGACTACCTTCAACAGATGCTTGCCGCTGGTGGCAATCCGGGCCAGGAATTGCTGATGGTGATCTCCGACATCGAGATGCCGGAAATGGATGGCTACACCCTGACCGCGGAGATTCGCCACGATCCGCGGCTGCAGGACCTGCACATTCTCCTGCATACTTCGCTGTCCGGGGTGTTCAACCAGGCGATGGTGCGGAAGGTCGGGGCCAACGACTTCCTCGCCAAGTTCCGGCCCGATGACCTGGCGGCGCGTGTCGTCGAGCGCATCAAGGCGGCGGACGCACGCTGAGGAGGGCACTTCGGGGTAGTCTGCAACGGCCGGGGGCGACCCCGGCCGCCTGGCGTCCGGACCGGCGCCGGGCCAACTGGAAAGAGGCGTGATCGGTGACATCGACCAACATGGAATTCGAGCTGTTCCGGGATTTCCTGGAGAAGGCCTGCGGCATCGTCCTGGGTGCCAACAAGCAGTACCTGGTCGCCAGCCGCCTGAACAAGCTGATGGAGCAGCAGGGCATCAGGAGCCTGGGCGAGCTGGTGCAGAAGATCCAGGTCCGCAGCCAGCTGCGCGAGCAGGTGGTGGATGCCATGACCACCAACGAGACCCTCTGGTTTCGCGACACCTATCCCTTCGAGGTGCTGAAGAACCGCATCCTCGCTGAAATGATCAAGGCCAGCCCGGGCCAGCGCCTGCGCATCTGGTCGGCGGCCTGCTCCTCGGGGCAGGAGCCCTACTCGCTGTCGATGACCATCGACGAGTTCGAGAAGACCAACCTCGGCCAGCTCAAGGCCGGCGTGCAGATCGTCGCCACCGACCTCTCCGGCTCCATGCTCAACGCCGCCAAGGCCGGCGAGTACGACAGCCTGGCCATCGGCCGCGGGCTGTCCCAGGAGCGCCTGCAGCGCTACTTCGACGCCAAGGGGCCGGGGCGCTGGGCGGTGAAGCCGGCGATCAAGGGCCGCGTCGAGTTCCGCGCGCTGAACCTGCTGGAGAGCTACGCCACCCTGGGCAAGTTCGACCTGATCTTCTGCCGCAACGTGCTCATCTATTTCTCCGCCGAGGTCAAGCGCGACATCCTGCTGCGCATGCACGCCCAGCTCAAGCCCGGCGGCTACCTGTTCCTCGGCGCCTCCGAGGCGCTCAACGGGCTGCCGGAGCATTACCAGATGGTGCAGTGCAACCCGGGGATCATCTACAAGGCCAAGTAGCCAGGCGTTACGCCGGGCGCACGTCCCTGTAGCCCGCTGGGCTCTCGCGACATCCATGTCGCACGACCTCCTGAGCGCGGCTCTGCGTAGGGCGCATAACGCCTACGGCGTTATCCGCCGCGGCCGTCGGGCACCGGCGTTCCGGCCAACGGCGGATAACCGCGAACGGTTATTCGCCCTACGGTCGAGCACGGTCGTAAGCGGGCCCTGCCCGCGATTTCGCGCGCAGGGCGCGCTCCTACAGGGAAGCTACGCAGGTGGGGATAGCGTAGGAGCGGACCCCGCCCTACGAACTATCGCGAACGCGGGAACCACAGGGTTCGCGAGCAAGCTCGCTCCTACAATTCCAGGGAGGTACGGTCGTAGGAGCGGGCCCTGCCCGCGATTTCGCGCGCAGGACGCGCTCCTACAGGGAAGCTACGCAGGTGAGGTGGTGTAGGAGCGGACTCCGTCCGCGATAGGCCCAGCGCCGGCCCTGCCGGCGAAATCGCGGATAAATCCGTGCCTACGGGAAACATGCTTCACAACCACCGAAACCGCCCATCCGCGAGCTGCTCCAACGCCGCCTGGCGCTGCGCCGCGGGCAGGGCGCCGAGCCTTGCGGCCTGGACGTAGAACGCCGGCCAGTCGCCGTCGACCTGGCGGTACAGCGCGGCGAAGGCCGGCACCCACTGGTCGTAGAGCGCGAAGGGCAGCAGCGTGGCGTTGTTCAGCGGCCCGTCGACCCAGCCGTCGAACAAACCCTTGCCGCCCCAGCGCCGGACCACCAACTGCCGGTATTCGCTACGCAGGCGCTCGAACTCGGCGGCCTTGCGCGCCCGCATGGCCTCCGGCGGCAGGCCGCTGGCGTAGAGCGCCTGCAACCGCGCCCGGGTCGCCAGCACCAGGGCCGCCAGCGCCTCGCGCTGCCGCGGCCCCGTGTCCACCGGCAGCGGTTGCCCGCGGGAAGCCAGCCACTGGCGCAGCCCCTCGCGCTGCACGAAGACCGCCAGGGACTCGTTGAAGGCGGTGTCGCCGGGCAGGTACAGGCGCTGGTGGGCCAGTTCGTGGAAGATCAGCTCGGCCTGGTGCGCCTCGTCGCCGAGCATGGTGCTGAGGATGGGCGCGTCCTCGCGCCCGGGGATGGTGAAGGCCGCGGCCGCGCCTATGCAGGTGTCCAGACCCTGGCGCTGCAGCTCGGCCGCCGCGCGGCGGGCGGCGTGGGGATCGTAGAAGCCCAGGTAGCTGACGCAGCCGGCGCGGGGAAAGCAGCGGTCGCGCGGCCGCAGGGAGAACTCGTCGGTGGCGAACAGGTTCCACACCGCGTAGTCCCGGCCCAGGTCGGCGTAGCGGCGGTAGCTGGCGTTGTCCGGCAGGTCCAGGCGGCGGCTGGCGAAGTCGCGGGCGGCCACGGCGGCGGCGAGCAGGCGCCGGGTGCGCGCATCGGTGCCGGGGTCGGCCAGCACCTCGGCCACCGGCAGGGCGTTGGCCAGCACTTCCCGCTGGCCCTGGTGCAACTGCTCCTGGTAGCTCTCGGCGGCGCAGGCCATCAGCAACGGCAGGCACAGGCAAGCCAAGGCGCAGGGGGCAAAGCCCATGGCGCACCTCCATGCCCGTTGACCCGGGGCAGGGGGGCCATGAGGGCCCGCGGAAAGTCAAAAAAACGACGATCTACGGGTGAGATTAGCGCAGGCTGACGAATTCACCGGTTTTCAGTCGCTCCAGGGCCGCCTGGCGCTGTTCCGCGGGCAGGGCGCCGAGCTTTTCGACCCGCGCATAGAACGCCGGCCAGTTGCCGCCCACCTGACGCAGCAGGGTGGCGAAGGCCGGCACCCACTGGTCGTAGAGGCCGAAGGGCAGCAGCTTGGCGTTGTTCAGCGGGCCGTTCACCCAGGCGTCGTAGGGGCACTTGCCGGCCCATTCGCGCTGGCACAGCGCGCGGTAGTCGCGGCGCAGGCGCTCGAATTCGGCGGCCTTGGCGGCGCGCTTGTCGGCTTCGGGCAGGTCGCGGGCATAGAGTTCCTTCAGACGCTCGCGGGTGTCCAGCACCAGGCGGGTAAAGCCTTCGCGCTGGCGCACGCGGCTGGCCTGCTCCGGCGGCAGGCCGCGGAAGGCGCGCCAGCGGCGGCCGCCCTCCTGCTCGACGAAGCTGGCATAGGACTCGTTGAAGGCGGTGTCGCCGGGCAGGTAGAAGCGCTGGTGGGCCAGCTCGTGGAACAGCGTCTCGGCCAGGCGCTGGTCGTCCCAGCGCAGCATGCTGCTGATGATCGGGTCGTCGAACCAGCCGAGGGTGGAGTAGGCCTCCACGCCGCCGACGTAGACGTCCCAGCCCTGCGCCTTCAGGCGCTGCGCCTCGGCCTTTGCCCCGGCCTCGGCGTAGTAGCCGCGGTAGGCCACGCAGCCGGCGATGGGGAAGCAGTGGGTGAGCGGCTGCAGCGACAGCTCCGGCGCGGCGAACACGTTCCACACCACGTAGGGCCTGCGGATATCGCTGTACAGGCGGTAGCTGCGGTTGTCCGGCAAGGCCAGCTCGGCGCTGGCGAAGGCGCGGGCCTCCTGCGACAACGCCAGGCGCTGGCGCAGCCTGGCGTCGCGGGCAGGGTCGGCGACCACCTCGACCACCGGTTCGCGGGCCGCCAGCAACTGCAGCTGGCCGCTGCCCAGCTGGCCGTAGTAGCCGGCGCTGGAACAACCGCCCAGCAGGAAGAACGCCAGGCAGGGAACCCAGCGGGGCAATCGGCGGTCGAGAAACGCAATACACGGGCGGGCGGGCATGCGCGGCACATTAGCACAGGCCCCTCACCGCCGCTGCCTCGCACAACAAGACTGCCCTGGAGTGTACCCATGCGCCCGCTGCTGCTCGCCACCGGCCTGCTCGTCCTGAGCGGTTGCTCGCTGATCCTGCCGCAACCCGACCCCAACCGTGCCTGGATCGACCTCGACACCACCGGCCAGAGCGACCTCTCGGCCCTGGAGGTGGACGACAAGCCCTGGCACAGCACCCGCTACTTCGAGGTCGACCCCGGCCAGCACGAGTTGCGCGTGCGCTACCAGTTCCAGGTCGAGCCGCAGAACATCGGCTCCGAGGCCGCGGTTTCCGAGGCGATGTGGCGCGACTGCCAGCTGACCCTCAAGTACAAGGACTTCGGCGCCGGCCAGCGCTACCGCCTGGAGACCGGCAGCATCGGCTTCTACCCCTGGGCGCGGCTCTACGACGACCAGGCCAACGAAATCGCCCGCGGCCGCACCGGGCGCTGCGAGAAGGTCTGAGCCACGCGCCGCGGCGCCGCCCAGGGGGTATGCTGGAAGGATTCCCCGCTTCGAGCGACACCGCCATGCGCAAACTTCCGCTGCTGTTCCTGCCGGCCCTGCTGGGTGCCTGCGCCGGCCCGCTGCCGGCCCACGACCCGCAGCTGGCCTGGGTCGACCTCTACACCCAGCCGGCCAACACCCTGCTCGCCGAGCGCCTGGACAAACAGGTGCTGCGCGACGGCCGCTTCTTCCAGGTGCCGCCGGGCAAGCACGAGCTGGAGGTGCGCTACCAGTACGAGATTCCCGGGGGAGGCGGCGGCGGGCTGGCGATGAGCGACAACACCACGCAGATCACCTGCCGCGTGTGGCTGACCTACGACAACTTCGCCCCCGGCCAGCGCTACCGCCTGGAAGTGCGCCCGCAGCTGCGCAAGGCCCTGGCCCTGCTCACCGACGCCAACGGCCAACTGGTGGCCAAGACCGACTTCCAGGGGCGGATGGACTGCGGGCTGTTCTGAGCCGGGCGGCTCAGTCGTCGTTCTTCTGGTAGATGATCTTGCGCGTGCCGCCCTCGCAGCTGCCGACCACCATGCTGGGGTCCTTCACCTCGGCGTTGGTGACTATCTCCAGGGTGTAGGCGGTCACCCCGGCGGACTGGATCTTGGTCTCGATCTCCGCCTTGAGTTCCTCGCACGGCTTGGTCTTCGCCTGGGCGGCGCCCGCGCAGGCCAGGGCCAGCATCAGCACGGCGAACTTGCTCACGGTCATGGCATTCCCTCGTCAGCCCCACCACGGGGCGCCCTATCCTAACGAGAGACAGCGCGGCGGCGACAGAGTGCCCGACGGCAAAAGGGGCGCCACTCAGGCTGTGTGAAAAACCGAGCGGCTCTTCGAAGAGCGCGTTCCTACGTGAAATCTGAAGAGGCTTGGCTATTCAGCCAATCCAGAATCCACGTAGAA
>NZ_QGSL01000091.1:228842-311812 GCF_003176655.1 Pseudomonas sp. RW407
TCAAGAGCGGCACTGCTCTTCGTAGGAGCGAGCTTGCTCGCGAACCCTGGGGTTTCCGCATGGCGGGAATGGCAATGTGTAGGGCGCATAACGCCTACGGCGTTATCCGCCGTTTTCAACGACGGATGATCGCGGACAGAGTCCGCTCCTACGGTTCCAGGAAGCACGGTCGTAGGAGCGGACTCCGTCCGCGATCAGGCTGGACGGCTGCCACGGCGCCCCCGTCAAAAAGGAAAAAGCCCCGACCAGCGGGGCTTCTTCCTGCACGCCGGCTCTTGGGGCCGTTACAGCGAATCCAGGTAGCGCTCCACGTCCAGCGCCGCCATGCAGCCGGCGCCGGCCGAGGTGATGGCCTGGCGATAGACGTGGTCGGCCACGTCGCCGGCGGCGAACACGCCGGGGGTGCTGGTGGCGGTGGCGTTGCCGTCGCGGCCGCCATTGACTACCAGGTAGCCGTCCTTCAGTTGCAGCTGGTTCTCGAACAGCGAGGTGTTCGGGGTATGCCCGATGGCCACGAACAGGCCGTCCACCGTCAGTTCCTCGGTGCCGCCGTCGTTATGGCGCAGGCGCACGCCGGTGACGCCCATGTCGTCGCCCAGCACTTCCTCCACCTGGGCATTGAGCTTCAGCTCGATCCTGCCCTCGGCGATGCGGGCGCGCAGCTTGTCCTGCAGGATCTTCTCGGCGCGGAAGGTCTCGCGGCGGTGCACCAGGGTCACCTTGCTGGCGATGTTGGCCAGGTACAGCGCCTCCTCCACCGCCGTGTTGCCGCCACCGACCACCGCCACTTCGCGGTTGCGGTAGAAGAAGCCGTCGCAGGTGGCGCAGGCGGAAACGCCCTTGCCCATGAACGCCGCTTCCGAAGGCAGGCCCAGGTAGCGGGCGCTGGCGCCGGTGGCGATGATCAGCGCGTCGGCCGTGTAGGTGCCGCTGTCGCCCTTGAGCACCAGGGGCTTGCCGGCCAGGTCCACGGCGTTGATGTGGTCGAAGACGATCTCGGTCTCGAAGCGCTCGGCGTGCTCCTGCATGCGCTGCATCAGCGCAGGGCCGGTGAGGCCATGGGGGTCGCCGGGCCAGTTGTCCACCTCGGTGGTAGTGGTCAGCTGGCCGCCGGCCTGCAGGCCGGTGATCAGCAGCGGCTTGAGGTTGGCACGGGCGGCATAGACGGCGGCCGAGTAACCGGCAGGGCCGGAACCCAGGATGATGACGCGGGCATGACGAACTTCAGGCATGGCTGACTCCTCGTCGAACAAGAAAAGGGAGCTGCCAAGGTACCTGGGGGAAGGTTGGGAGGCGCGGCAGCTCCCACAGAACGCACAGATCGCGAGGAAGGCAGGGCCGTCAGGAGCGAGCGGCGCTGCCGTGGAGTCACCCACGACCTGAAGTCTGTCAGACGTTTCCCAAAGTCACTTTGAGATAAGTCAGGGACATTCCGCTTCGCCGGCCGATCCGTTCGCGACTGGGGATTGCCGCGCAGCGTAAGGCCCGCCGCGCCGCGAACGAAATGCCCAATCTCAATGCCCCCGATAGAGGCCGGCTATCCCCCGCGGCAGGCCAACTAGACTCAGTATTCGTCCCCTCTCCCACCTGCGCGCCCGGCATGACCCTGAGAAAACGACTGCTCCTGCTGTTCCTGCCGCTGCTGGCCCTCAGCCTGCTGGGCATCTGGCTGCTGTCCGAGCACATCCTGCTCGAACGCTTCGACCGCGACGACCGCCAGCGCCTGTACGACGAGGTGCGCGTGCTCGACAACCGCCTGGCCTTCGAGAAGCAGCGCCACCTGGACCTGCTGCGCAGCTATGCCTGGTGGGACGCCAGCTACGGCTTCGTCTCGCACCCCACGCCGGGGTTCGTGCGGGAGAACCTGGACATCGACATGCTCGGCAACCTGGGCTTCGACTTCGCGCTCTACCTCGACCGCCGGGGCCGCGTGGTCACCCAGCGCTGGGACGAGGCACGGCTCGCCGCGCCCCAGGCGATAGCCGGCGCGCCCAGCCCCGAGCGACTGCGCCAGGACCTGCTGCGCCGCGCCCTGGAACTGGGCGTGCTGGACCTGCAGGGCGATCCGTCGCGCAGCCTGGCGCAATGGCTGCTGGTGGACGGCACCCCGCTGCTGCTGCTCAGCCAGCCGATCAGCGACAACCTGGGCCGCGCCGAGCCGGTCGGCGCCATCGTCGCCGGCTACCTGCTCGACCAGCGCCACATGCGCGCCCTGCAGGAGCAGATGGACGCGCGCCTGCAGGTGCAACCCGGGGTGACGCCCGGCGACGGCTGGCGGACCCTGCACCTGCCGGGGCGCAACGGCGGCACCCTGCTGAGCCCGCGGCGGGTGCTCGACGCCGATACCCAGCAGGTCACCCTGCTGTTCCTGGACGCCACCGACACGCCGCAGTTCAGCCTGGCCATCGGCAAGTCGCGGGTCGCCTACCAGCAGGGCCAGGAGGCCATCCGCCTGTTCCTCGGCATGACCTTGCTGATCAGCCTCACCGCCCTGCTGCTGGCCTACCTGGTCCTGGAGATCTGGGTGATCCGCCGCGTGCAGCGGCTCAACCGCGGGGTGGCGAACATCGGCGCCGACACCGGCCCCGCCCGGCTGGCCGACATGGGCCGCGACGAAGTCGGCCAACTGGCCTGCGAAGTCAACCAGATGCTCGAACGCCTGGAGCGCAGCGAGGCCCGCGACCGCGCCATTCTCGACAGCATCCGCGACGGCTACTTCGAGATGGACGGCGACGGCTTGGTGCTCACGGTAAATGCCGCCTTCTGCCGCCTGCTCGGCTACACGGCCGAGGAAGTGGAAGGCCACTCCTACCGGGAACTGCTCGACGAACAGGACGTGGCGCGCGCCCGCGGCCTCTACCAGCAGGTGCGCGACGGCGAGCAGGAAACCACCTTCGCCGCGCCCTTCAAGCGCCGCGACGGCCAGCGCGTGATCTTCGAGACGAAGGTCTCGCCGATCACCGACGCCCAGGGGCAGTTCCGCGGCTTCCGCGGCATCCTCCGCGACATCAGCCTGCAGGTCGCCTACCAGCAGCGCCTGCTGGACCTCGCCTACCGCGACGCGCTGACCGGCCTGGGCAACCGCAAGGCCTTCGGCGAACAGTTGCCCCTGGCCCTGCAGCGCTGCGCGCAAGGCACCAGCGTGGCCCTGCTGTACGTCGACCTGGACCACTTCAAGCCGGTCAACGACCGCTTCGGCCACGCCGCCGGCGACGCCGTGCTGGTCGCCGTGGGCGAGCGCCTGCGCGGCAACCTGCGCCAGCCGGACATGGCCTTCCGCCTGGGCGGCGACGAGTTCGCGGTGGTCCTAGAAGGCGTGGACTGCGACAGCGCCGAGCGCCTGGCCGGGCGCCTGCTGGCCAGCCTCAACCAGGACTACCACGCCGGCGAGCAGCGCCTGGAGTTCCTCTCCGCCAGCATCGGCATCGCCCTCTACCCGGCCGACGCCGGCGACGCCGAAGGCCTGATCCACGCCGCCGACAGCGCCATGTATCGCGCCAAGCAACAGCGCAACCACTACAGCCGCTACCGCGCCTGAACCCCACACAACCGGCAAAACAGACGGCTCGCGAGCGTGCGCCGGCCCTGCTAAGGTCGCAAGCTGGTTTCCTACGGAGATGCTCCATGTCCACCCTGAGCGGCCCGCAATACCTCGGCGAAGGCCTGAAACTCATGATGCGCCCGGGGCTGCGCCTGTTCGTGCTGCTGCCCCTGACGGTCAACCTGCTGCTGTTCGTCGGCCTGATCGGCTTCGCGGTGAACCAGTTCAGCCACTGGGTCGACTGGCTGATGCCCAGCCTGCCGCAGTGGCTGGACTTCCTCCAGTACATCCTCTGGCCGCTGTTCGTCCTGCTGGTGCTGCTGATCCTGTTCTTCAGCTTCACCCTGGTGGCCAACCTGATCGCCTCGCCGTTCAACGGCTTCCTCGCCGAGAAGGTCGAGGTGGTGGTGCGCGGCCAGGACGACTTCCCGGCCTTCAACTGGGCCGAACTGGCCGCCATGGTGCCCCGCACCGTCGCCCGCGAACTGCGCAAGCTCGGCTACTTCCTGCCACGGGCCATCGCCCTGTTCGTCCTCAGCCTGATCCCCGGCCTGAACATCATCGCCACCCCGCTGTGGCTGGTGTTCGGCGTGTGGATGATGGCCGTGCAGTACATCGACTACCCGGCGGACAACCACAAGCTGGGCTGGAACGAGATGCTCGCCTGGCTACGTAGCAAGCGCTGGGCCTGCATGGGCTTCGGCGGCATCACCTACCTCGCGCTGCTGATCCCGGTGGTCAACCTGGTCGCCATGCCCGCCGCCGTGGCCGGCGCGGTGCTGTTCTGGGTGCGCGAGGAGGGGGAGAAGGCGCTGGTCAAATAACCCGGGCGCATCGCCCTTCCCTTCTCATCCCGCAGCGGCGCCCCCCGTTGCGGGATGCCCCTTCCTCCCCAGCCCATGCCTGCCACTTCTTCCCCTCCTCGTGGCGCCGCCTTGCGCTGAATCGCAACTTATTCGCAGCCGCTTTCGCGTTCCGTTCGTGCTCGACGCTTTTCTGGCGCCATAAAACTGCCCCTCATCAAAGAATTTCGAAAAGACGGGTTTCAAGCCGGACGGTCAAAAAAATCGGCTGACTTATATCAATCGGTTTTTTCCTCCTCGCTCCAAAGAATATTCCCACACCACCGCCTCACCAGAAGCCTCGTGGTGGCGCGGCACAGCTGCGCACCCAGCCTGCCTGGCAAACCCAGGCCCCATCGTCCAACGCTGGCGGATCGGCATCGGCAGCCCGCAGCTGCCGCATTCCTTCTCCTCGTGCCCTGACGCGCGTTGGCTCAAGCCCCGCCCTTCCGCGAAGCGGCGGTGCAAGGAGGTGAACCATGCGATTCCAGAAGACAGCCCTGGCGCTTCACGTCGCCTTGGCCGCGGCCCTGTCATTGCCCATGCAGGGGGCCAACGCCGGCTGCACCGGCGATGTCGCCAGCAGCACCCTGACCTGCGACGTGCCCTTGTACTTCGGCAACCCCGCCGGCTACGACAACGTCGTGATCAACACCACCGCCAACGGCTCCACCGGCGGCAGCTCCGGCCTGGCCGGCTTCGGCATCTACGGCAACAGCTCGACCTACAACCTGAAGAACCTGCTGATCACCACCACCGGCTCCACCGCGGACGCCATCCAGGCCAACATCGGCACCAACAACATCCGCGCCGACTCGCTGACCATCGTCACCAGGGGCTCCTCGGCGGACGGCATCAATGTCACCGAGAACGCGATCAACTCGACGGTCACCATCGGCGACGGGGCCTCCGTCACCGCCGAAGGCACGGGCATGGGCGTGCGCGCCAACACCTCGAAGAACGGCGGCAAGAACCAGATCGTGATCGGCAAGGATGCGCACGTCACCACCCATGGCGGCGCCTCCAACTGGCTCGACGGCACCGGCTACGCCGTGTACGCCGGTAACCGTGACCTGAGCGCGAGCAGCTACAAGGGTGACGCCGAAGTCACCCTGGGCGACGGCAGCGTGATCCTCACCAAGGGCAACGCGGCCCATGCCGTCTATGCCAACCGTGGCGGGGTGATCAACCTGGGCGACACCAGCATCGCCACCGAGAAGAACAACGCCTACGGCATCTACGCCCAGACACTCAGCGATGCCAATGGCCCCCGTGGCGGCGTGGTCAACCTCGACGGCGACACCCGCGTCAGCGTGACCGACGGCAACCGGGCCCTCTACGCCAGCGGCGCCGGCTCGCGGATCAACAGCGGCCAGGCCGCCATCTACCACCTCGACAGCAGCGCGGCCAGCGACCAAGACGGTCGCCTGGGGGCCAGGCTGCTCGCCGACCAGGGCGGCGTCATCGACCTGAAGATGGCCGCCGGCTCCTACTTCAACGGCAGCACCGCCACCGCCAGCGCCGGGGAGATCCACCTGGCCATCGAGGGCGCCAGCCGCTGGGACCTGAGCGCCGACTCCAACCTCAGCTCGCTGAACCTGGGTAGCGGCGCCACCCTGGCCTACCTGCGCCAGGGGGACGCGAGCGACTACCAGTACAAGACCCTGACCGTGGACGGCGACTTCACCGGCGGCGGGCGCCTGGTGATGAACACCCACCTGGGCGACGACAACTCGGCCACCGACCGCCTGGTGGTCAATGGCGACACCTCCGGCGACACCCGGGTGACGGTGAACAACACCACCGGCACGGGCGAGCAGACCATCGAGGGCATCCGCATGATCGAGGTGGCCGGCTTGTCCGCCGGCGAGTTCCAGTCCGACCGGGTGACCGAGGGCGGCTACGAATACCTGCTGCGTCGTGGCGGCACCTTCGTCGGCTCCACCGGCTCGGATAAGGACTGGTACCTGACCTCCTACAAGCCCACCGTCGATCCCGAACCGGAACCCGAGCCCGAACCTGAACCGCAGCCGGAACCGGGGCCCGATCCCGACATTCCGCCCATCCCGGAGCCCCCGGTACCGCCGGCCCCGCCCAGCGACGGGGACCGCATCCGCCAGCCGGAGGGCGGCGCCTACACCGCCAACCTGGCTGCTGCCAACACCCTGTTCCTGCACCGCCTGCACGACCGCACCGGCAACCTGACCTACGTCGATCCGGACACCGGCGAGGCCAGGACCTCGATGCTGTGGCTGCGCAGCGTCGACGGCGCCAGCCGCTGGAACGACAGCACCGGCCAGCTGAAGACCGAAAGCAACCGCTACGTCATCCAGCTCGGCAGCGACCTGCTGCGCTACAGCAACGACAAGGGCGACTGGGTGCTCGGGGTACTGGGCGGCTACGCCAACGGCAACTCCACCAGCCGCTCGCGGATCACCGGCTACAGCGCCAAGGGCGAGATCGATGGCTACAGCCTCGGCCTCTACGGAACCTGGTACGAGGACCGCGACGACGAGAACGGCGCCTATGTCGACACCTGGGTGCTGTACAACCGCTTCGACAACGAGGTGCATGGCGAACAACTGGCCAAGGAGCACTACGACTCCGACGGCATCACCGCCTCCGTCGAGGCCGGCAAGACCTTCCGCGTGGCCCGCACCGAGAAGGCCAGCGTGTACGTGCAGCCCCAGGCGCAGGTGGTCTACATGGGCGTCAAGGCCGACAGCCACCGCGAGGCCAACGGCACCCGCGTCACCGGGCGCGGCGACGGCAACCTCATGACCCGCCTGGGCGCCCGCGCCGCACTGCGCAGCAATGACGCGCAGGGCTTCGCCGGCACCTATGGCGTCGAGCCCTACCTGGAGGCCAACTGGATCCACAACTCCGACGACTTCGGCGCGAAGATGGGCAACACCCGCTTCGACATGGACGGCGCCAACGACATCCTGGAGGTCAAGCTGGGCGCCACCAGCAAGCTCAACAGCCGGGTCAACGTCTGGGGCGAAGTGGCCCGCCAGCACGGCGACAACGGCTACCGCGACCAGGCCTTCACCCTGGGCCTGAAGGTCAACTTCTGAGCCGGCGGGTACAGGGGCAGGGCTCGCCCTGCCCTTCCGGCATCCCCCAGGGGACTGGATGCCGGCCGCTACAACCCATCCGCCCTGAGGCAGTAGGTCTTGCCGTCCATATCCTTGCAGGGCCAGTTGTCCTCGATATAGCTGTCCGGACGGAAGCAGAAACCGTCGTTCTTCACCCAGAAGACCTGCCAGCCAGAACCGGACCTGCGTAGTTGGCTGCAGGTTTGGTAGTCCATGGCGGCAAGTGCAGCAGTGGTACCAATCGCCAATGCAGGCCCTACCACTATCATCAATACGGCACCAACCTTGAACAGCCATAACGCGATCTTGAACCAGACCGGACTTCGCGAGGTTAGAGGTTTTCCAAATAGCAGCCCGTGGAAACCACCAAGTAAGGTCACGGGGCCCAATAGCAGCCCAGCAATCATGAAGAAGGCCGGATAGACCGTTTCGACTATGGGAGCCTGTCGCCAGAGGCGAAGATAGATCGGAAACAACATTTCAATGCATATCAGCAAGCTCCCGACAATTATTGCCAGCCCAACCAATATCAGAGCGAAGCCGATAGGGCGTAGCCATCGTTCAGAAATGGGAGTCACCGCGTCTTCATTGAATCTCATGGGCTGGATTAGAGCTTTGGTAGCTTGAGGTTTTCCAAGATACGCGTCCGAAAAGGCACCTCGGGCACCAAACCAGGTGGTACGCGTTTAAGCAACCAGTTCCTGGCCTCATCGACCGCTTGGTCCACAGCAGCATCGATCACTTCACCGACAGCACGTTCGGCATAAGTTCTGACGTTGTTTACATCCAACGCCTCGAATCGAGCTGTAAGCGAGGAGGCATTGTCCACCGCGAAATGGAGAGAGTCTCTCACACGCTGTTTAATACCATAGCGTTGGTCCAGTAAATTCAACCCGACACCAACACCAAATACCACTAATGCCCCAACCAACACAGGAAGGACAGCAAATCCAAACATCACACTAATACCTGTAGCAACCGCATACCCAACCGCCGAAGCGATCCCCGCCTTGACCAACTCGATGCCAACGCCACCAAGCAAATCCAACATGCTCAACTGGTCGTTGAAGTACCACTCAAGGACCTCCAGACCCACTGCCACGTAGCAGGAAAGCCTGAAGCCACTGAGGGAGCTGCCGCGAATGCCGTAACGTCCTACGCCCATCTGGACCAGCTTGGCATTGTCGACGGAATAGCGCGTGCCGGTCAGTATCCGGCGCAGCCCCGGGTAACCGGACAGGACGACGTACTGCCTGCCTTGGTAGAACGTATATCTGATCCGAGTATTGAGGCCTCCGAGGTCCCGTACCAGCCGGACGAAGTTCACCGTGTCGAATGAACCCAGCGCAACCGGGACGCCCCAGGGGGTGCTCGCGAACGAATGAAACGGGCTGTCAAGATAGGCCCCTGAGCCATCGAACGGCCCGTTGGCTTGGCACAAGCCAGGCGCCCCGACCGGGGGCAAATGACTGGTCGCATGATCGCGGGCCAGTTGGTTGGCCTGTTCGACGGTGAGGAACAGGAGTTCGCG
The DNA here is from genome assembly GCF_003176655.1 of Pseudomonas sp. RW407. Taxonomy (NCBI): domain Bacteria; kingdom Pseudomonadati; phylum Pseudomonadota; class Gammaproteobacteria; order Pseudomonadales; family Pseudomonadaceae; genus Pseudomonas; species Pseudomonas sp. RW407. The sequence goes on from NZ_QGSL01000091.1 coordinate 237,855, forward strand.
GTGGTTGGCGTCCAGCGAACGCCCCAGCTCGTCCAGTTGAGCGGTGGTCAGCCCCATGGGTGCTCCAGCGGGTGATTCGGCCTTCCCCGTTCGGCGGGTGGGGGAAGCACAACGAATTACTCGCTGGTGCCGGGCATCGGCTGCCGGGCGTTTCCTGCTGGACTGTAGGGTTTTGCGCTAAATGCGGCATCGGCCCCGGCGCGTACCGGGGCGCTCTTTCTTCATGCGCTGAAACGCAGTGCCGCGGTCAGGTCGCCCATGGGCTGCTGGCCGCGGGCGCGCATGGCGTCGTCGCGCAGTTTCAGGCCGTCGAGCTTCTCCAGGTCGAACACCCGGGTGATCAGGCGCAGGATGGAGCCGGTGTCGTAGACACTGTGGTCCACCGTGCCGTGGCGCGCGAAGGGCGACACCACCAGCGCCGGAATGCGCGAGCCGGGGCCCCAGCGGTCGCCCTGGGGCGGCGCCACGTGGTCCCACCAGCCGCCGTTCTCGTCCACGCTGATGACGATCACCATGTTCGGCCATTGCGGGCTTTCCATCAGGTGCTTCACCGCGCGCACGATGTGGCGGTCGCCGCTGGCCACGTCGGCGTAGCCGGCGTGCATGTTGAGGTTGCCCTGGGGCTTGTAGAAGGTCACCGCCGGCAGCGTGCCGGCGAGGGCGTCGGCGAAGAAGCGGTTGCTCGACGGGTCGTCGCCCAGGCCGCCGTCGCGCAGGCGCTTCGCGCGTTCCCCGGGGTGTTCCGGGCCCTGCTGGACGAAGTAGTTGAACGGCTGGTGGTGGTACTGGAAGTTGGGGATCTTCGGGATGCCGGCGGAGTTCCTGTACTGCTCCAGGGTGGCTTCCCAGGCGCCGGCGTACCAGGCCCAGTCGACGCCCTTCTTGCTCAGCTTGTCGCCGATGTGCTCGTGGCGCTGCGGCACCATCACGTTGGGCTGGCCGGGCAGCGCGTAGTCCGGGCGCTGGGGGTCGCGCTGCACGGTCGGCCAGAACGGCGGGAGCATGGTGTTGACGCCGTAGCCGTCGGGGGTCAGGGCGCTGGGGCCGAACTTCGGGGCACCGCCGCTGACGCTGGCCGGCGAATCCTCCAGGGGTTGCAGGCGCGGGTCGGCGGGATCGTCGCTCATCAGTTGGGCGATCTGCGTGCGGGCCGGCGAGTCTTGCACGTCCGGGTACACCGGTGGGGTGGCCGCCACCAGGTACTGGTGGTTGAGGAAGGAACCGCCGAAGGCGCCCTGGAAGAAGTTGTCGCACAGCACGAAGTCCCGGGCCAGGTCCCACAGGCGCAGGCTGTAGGGGCTCTGCGCGTAGTAGCCCATGGGCAGCGCGCCGGAGTCGGCCCAGGCGACGAACATGTCGTTGCGCCCGCCGTTGATCTGCATCTGGTTCTGGTAGAACACGTGCCAGAGGTCGCGGGTCACCAGGCCCAGGGGCAGGTCCTCGCCCTGCGGGCCCTTGAGCGCGAAGGGCGCGTTGGCCAGGTTCTCCTGGTACTGCACGCCCTCGGCGTAGCTCACCCCTTCCAGGCTCTGGCCGACCTGCAGCACGCCGCCGTACACCGGCGGCAGCTGGTCCAGCAGGCTGCCGTCGCGATCGCGCTGCCGGTAGTCGGCCGGCTGCAGCGACGACAGCGGTTTCTCCACGCCGGGGAAGTCGCCGAACAGGTTGTTGAAGCTGCGGTTCTCGGCGTAGATCACCACGACGGTCTTCACCTGCTCGCGCAGCGCCCGGTCCAGCTCGGCGCCGCTCAACTCGCGCACGGCCTCGGCGGCCCGGGCCGTGCCCTCGCCCACCAGGCCGGCCAGCGCCGCCCCGGCCCCCAGAGCCGCGGCGCCGCCGAGGAAGCGGCGGCGGCCGGCGTCCGCCAGTGGCTGGGCAAGGTCCTGCCCGGGATTCTGATCGCGCTTGTCGCTCATCGACGGCTCCCTGTTATCGGAAATCGCGGCACTCTAGCAGCCCCGTGTGACAGCCAGGCGAAGGCTCTATGACAGGCCTTTCCCAAAACCTTGCGGGAAACGCCCGAATCGCCCGTCACATTTCCGCAATCCAGGCGTCACACCCGCTACACCGGCCGGGCGGAGACTGCCGTTCATGAGCACGACTCCCCTGCGCATCGCGCTGATCAGCGAAACCTTCCCGCCGGAGATCAACGGTGTGGCCAACACCCTCGGGCGCCTCGCCGCCGGGCTGCTGCAGCTCGGCCACCGGGTGCAGGTGGTGCGCCCGCGGCAGAGCGTCGACGACGGCCGCCACAGCGACGACGAGCTGCTGCTCACCCGCGGCTGGCCGCTGCCCGGCTACCCCGGCCTGCAATGGGGCCAGTCGTGCCTGCACAAGCTGCTACGGCACTGGCGGCGGCTGCGCCCGGACGTGCTCTACATCGCCACCGAAGGCCCGCTCGGGCTGGCCGCCCTGCGCGCCGCCAGGCGCCTGCGGATCCCCGCCCTGAGCGGCTTCCACACCAATTTCCAGCAGTACGGCGCGCACTACGGCCTGGGCCCGCTGACGCGCCTGGTAACCGCCTACCTGCGCTGGTTCCACAACCGCACCCTGCGCACCCTGGTGCCCAGCGCCAGCCAGGCGCTGGAGCTGGAACGCCGCGGCTTCGCCCACCTCGCCCAGCTGGCGCGCGGCGTGGACGGCCAGCTGTTCCAGCCCGGCCGCCGCGACGACGCCTTGCGCCGCGAGTGGGGCCTGGGCGAACAGGACATCGCCGTGCTGCACGTCGGCCGCCTGGCCGCGGAGAAGAACCTCGGCCTGCTCGGCCGTGCTTTCAATCAACTGCGGGCAGCCCATCCGCAACTGAATCTGCGCCTGGTGATAGTCGGCGATGGCCCGCAGCGCGCGCAGCTTACCCGTGAATTGCCCGGGGCGGTGTTCTGCGGCCTGCAGCGCGGCGAGGAGCTGGCCCGGCACTACGCCAGCGGCGACCTGTTCCTCTTCCCCAGCCTCTCCGAGACCTTCGGCAACGTGGTCCTGGAGGCCCTGGCCTCGGGCCTGGCGGTGGTCGCCTACGACCAGGCCGCCGCGGCCCAGCACATTCGCCACGGGCACGACGGTGCCCTGGCGATTCCCGGCGACGAGGCCGCCTTCATCGATGCCGCCAGCTGGCTGCTGGAAGACCGCGAGCACCTGCGCCGGGTGCGCCTGAACGCCCGCCAGCACGCCGGGCGCCTGGAATGGCGCGGCATCGTCGAACGCTTCGAGGGCTACCTGCTGGAGGCCGTCCGCCAGCCGCTGCCGGCGACGGCCGACGGCACCGGCGCGCTGGGCGCCGATACCGTGCGCAAGTGATCAGGCGAAGGGCTTGGGCTCGGCGGCGAAGGACAGGCTCATGGCCCCGGAGCCGAGGTTGATGCCCCCGGTCGGGCTGAGCATGCCCAGGTGCATGGCGATGCCGCGTTCGCCGCAAGCCTTCTCCAGCGCCTCGAAGCCCGGCAGGTCGCGCAGCGCCGATGGGTCGCCGGCGTAGCTCAGGCCGACGTGGGGGGCCAGCAGCTCGCCGGCCTCCACCCGCGCGCGGGCGAAGTTGAGCAGGCGCTCGGCGGATTTCTCGTAGTTCGGCGACACCGACACCGGCTTGTCCTCGCCCTGCACCAGGCTCAGCACCGGCTTCATGTCGAGCATCGAGCCGATGCCGAGGAAGGCGCCGCGCAGGCGGTCGCCGATGCTGCTGCGGTCGCCCTTCTGGAAGCCGCGGCGACGCACGTGGCCCAGGTCGTTGGCGACCAGGAAGGTGTTCATCTGCTGGCTCAGCTGCTCCAGGCGCGTGCGGATGGCGTTGGGGTGCTGGTCCTCGCCGAGCAGGCGCGCGCCTTCGGCAGCCAGCACCGCCAGGCCGGCGAACACCGTCTGGCTGTCCACCACGCGCAGCGCGAAGGGGCCGTTGATGCCGGCGGCGGCGCGGCGCTCGCGGTAGTTCTGCAGCAGGCCGAAGGAGGCCTGGGTGGCATTGTCGAAGATCGGGCTGCGCGCGCTGCTGACGGTCAGGCAGATGACGTAGTCGAAGTCGGTGACCAACTGTTCGAGGAACCAGGCCTGGGTTTCCGCGGCGGTCAGCGGCTCGCTGCCGTCCTCCGGGGCGACCTTGGGCAGGTCCTCGGAATAGAAGCGCAGGGTGGTCTCGGGGTCGCGGTCATCGATGATCCGGCGCTGGCCCAGCCGGATGCCGATGGGCAGTACGCGGATATTGTTAGCGGCAAGGAATTCGGGGGGCAGGTCGCAGGTCGCATCCACCACCAGGCCAATCCGCATGGCTTAGCTCCTTTGGCCGTGTGCCGGCCTATTGTTGTGTTGGCGGCCCTACAATGCCCGTTTCCGACATTCAAGTCAGCAGATCGGAAGGCCTGCTTCGGAAAAGATTTGTAAATACGGCAGAAATGCCCTTAGGAATCTGACGAAAGAAACCGCCCGGGGATGTCCCCGGGCGGTTTCGTCGATCCGTGGCGATCAGGCCAGGGACATCAGCGCATTGCGGCTGAACGGCTTGATGTCGGCCAGGCGGCCGTCGCGCACCTTCAGCGCCCAGTCCGGGTCCACCAGCAGCGCGCGGCCCACCGCCACCAGGTCGAACTCCTGCTTGCCCAGGCGCTCCAGCAGGCCTTCGATGCCCGAGGGCTGGGCCACTTCGTCGGTCTTGCCGAAGAAGGCGAGGAACTCGCTGCCGTCCAGGCCGACGTTGCCCACGGTGATGGTCGGCTTGCCGGTGAGCTGGCGCGTCCAGCCGGCCAGGTTGAGATCCGAGCCTTCGAACTCGGGAATCCAGAAGCGGCGGGTCGAGCAGTGGAAGATGTCCACGCCGGCGTCCGACAGCGGCTTGAGGAAGGCCGCCAGTTCTTCCGGGGTCTGCACCAGGCGCGCGCTGTAGTCCTGCTGCTTCCACTGCGAGAAACGGAAGATGATCGGGTAGTCCGGGCCCACCGCCTCGCGCACGGCGCGGATCAGCTCGATGGCCAAGCGCGAACGGTTGGCCAGGCTGCCGCCGTATTCGTCGGTGCGCTTGTTGCTGCCGTCCCAGAAGAACTGGTCGATCAGGTAGCCGTGGGCGCCGTGGATCTCCACGCCGTCCATGCCGATGGCCTTGGCGTCGCGGGCGGCCTGGGCGAAGGCGGCGATGACTTCCTGGATGTCCTCTTTGGTCATCTCGTGGACCAGCTCCTGGCCGTCCTTCACCTTGCCGCTGGGGCCGTAGCCGGGGACGCTGGCGTCCGGCTCCACGCCCAGGCGGCGCACGGAACCGACGTGCCACAGCTGAGGGACGATCTTGCCGCCTTCGGCGTGCACCGCGTCGACCACCTGCTTCCAGCCGGCCAGGGCGTCCTCGCCGTAGAAGCGCGGCACGTTCGGGTAGCCGTTGGCGGCCTTGTGGCCGACGGTGGTGCCTTCGGTGACGATCAGGCCGACGCCGGCGGCGGCGCGGCGGCGGTAGTACTCCACCACCTGGGCGTGGGGCACGCCGCCCGGGCTGAAGTTGCGGGTCATCGGGGCCATGACCACGCGGCTCGGCAGCTCCAGGTTGCCGAGGCGGAAGGGTTCGAACAGGCTCTCTACGGATGCGCTCACGAAGGTTCTCCAGGGGCGGCCGGGTGGCCGGGCGTCCCGTCAGTGGGTTGCACGATGTTCAGGCCGCCAGCACCCGCTCCAGGCGGGCGATGAAGGCTTCCATGGGTTGCAGCGAGCCGCTGGTCTTCAGCCGCCCCAGCACGCCCTGCCAGGCGTTGGCGATGAAGGCGGCGAGGTTCTCGCAGTCCTCGTCCGCCGCCAGCTCGCCTACGCGCTGCGCCTGGACCAGGCAGTCGCGGAGGATGTCGGCGCCGCGCTGGAGGATGGCGTCGACCTTGGCGCCGATGGCCGGCGACAGTTCGGCCATCTCGAAGCTCAGGCTGCCGATGAAGCAGTGGTACTCGGCCTTTTCCTGGCGGGCGAAGTGCGCCATCAGCTCGGCGTAGTAGTCGAGGATGCGCGCCCGCGGGCCCAGCGCCGGGTTGCCCAGGGCCTCGGCGTAGCGCTGCAGGCGCGGGCCGTAGATCTGCTCCAGGGCCTGCAGGGCGAAGTCTTCCTTGCTGTCGAAGTAGTGGTAGAAGGAACCCTTGGGGATGCCCGCGGCCTGGACGATGTCCTGCACCCCGGTGCCGTGGTAGCCGCAGCGGGTCATGACCGCCGAGCCCTTGGCCAGGATGAGGTCGCGCTTGTCGAGTCGGATGCTGGTGTTCATGGGGCGCAGGATATGACCGGTCGTCTCGCCCTGCCCAGCACTATTGATGGCGGTGATCGTCCTTCAGAAATCCGTCAGCGTTCACCTAGGCCTTGCAGGGTTTCCGCCACCCCGCCGCGCAGCAGTTCCGCCAGGCGCGCAGCCACCGGCTCGGGATCGGCCTCGCCATGGTGCAGGCACAGGCCCAGCGGGGGCAGTTGCGGCAGGCCGCTGCGCGCGTCATCCAGGCGCTCGACGTTGGGCGGCAGGCCCAGCGGCGTGCGCAGGCCGATGCCGAGCCCGGCGGCCACCGCCGCCCAGATGCCGGACAGCCCGGCGCTGGTGAAGGCCACGCGCCAGGCGATGCCGGCGCGGTCGAGGGCCGCGGTGGCGGCGCTGCGCAGCAGGCAGGGCGCCTCCAGCACCGCCAGCGGCAGCGGCTGGCCGAGGTCCGGCGCGGGCGCGCCGATGGCGCCGATCCAGCATTGCGGCACGGCGCCCAGGGTTTCCTGGTGGGGCGTGCGCTCGCCGGCGTCCCAGGCCAGGGCGAGGTCCAGTTCGCCGTTGCGCACGCCACGGATCAGCTCCTGGTTGCGCGCGGTGCGCACTTCGATGCGCACCTTCGGGTGGGCGCGGGCGAAGCGGCCGAGCACCGCCGGCAGCAGCGTCTCGCCGAAGTCCTCCTGCAGGCCCAGGCGCACCCGCCCTTCGAGGCTGGCGCCACGCAGCGCGCCGGCGGCCTCGTCGTTCAGCTCCAGCAGGCGGCGGGCATAGGCCAGCAGCGTCTCGCCGGCGTCGGTCAGCGCCATGCCGCGGCCCTTGCGGCGCAGCACCGGGGTGCCGGCCTGCTCTTCCAGCTTCTTCAGTTGCGCGCTCACCGCCGAGGTGGAGCGCCCCAGGCGCTCGGCGGCGCGGGCGAAGCTGCCCAGCTCGACGCCGGCGACGAAGGTGCGCAGCACGTCCAGATCGAAGTTCACCCGGGCCATGGCAACCATCCTGCTTTATCGAATTATCGGTGAAATATTTCCCGATTTTACGAACAAAAATGCCGCGCTACTCTGACCCCGTCAAGCCACCTCACCGGAGACCCGAACCATGCCCTACGCCCGCATCTCCCTGCTCAAGGGCAAGTCGCCCGAGTACCTGCGCCAGCTGTCGGACAACGTCTACCGCGCCATGCACGAAGCCTTCGACGTGCCGGCCAACGACCGCTTCCAGATGATCCACCAGCACGAGCCCTGGGAGCTGTTCTTCGACCGCGACTATCTGGGCGGCCCGCGCTCGGACGGCTTCGTGCTGATCGCCATCACCGCCGGGCGGCCGCGCGATGCGCAGACCAAGCAGGCGTTCTACCGGCGCCTGGTGCAGTTGCTCGGGGAAAGCCCCGGCATCGCCACCGAGGACGTGATGGTGCAGGTCAGCACCAGCGCCAGCGAGGACTGGTCGTTCGGCGGCGGACGCATGGGCATCGGCGCCCAGCCGGGCTAGTGCCAGCTGACGTGCTGCTCCAGCGGGAAGCGCAGGCGCGGGTTGTACACCCCGCGCTCGCTGGCCCGGCCCACCGCCAGCAGCATGATCGGCACGGCCCGCGGCGGGATGTCCAGTACGCGGCGCAGGCGCACCTCGTCGAAGCCCTCCATGGGGCAGCTGGCGTAGCCGTGGCTCTGCACCGCGAGCATCAGGTTCTGCGCCGCCAGGGCCGTGGATTTCACCGCCCACAGGCGCATCTGCCCATGGCTGTTGGGCGTGCGCATCAATGGTCGGCGCAGGCCGGCCAGGCGCACCAGGCAACGCTTGAACAGGCCGCGCAGGCCGAAGGCACCCTGGTCGTACTGGAAGGGCGCGGCTTTCGCGTAGAACTTGCGCACCTGTTCCGGCACCTGCGGCTCCGGCCACTGCTCGACCACCTGGCGGCAGGCCTCGCGCCAGGTGTCCGGGCGCGCCAGCACGGCGATCAGCACCGGCGCGGTGCGCGCGGCGTTCTGGTTCAGGCAGACCTCGTGCAGGCGCTGGCGCAGCGCCGGCTCGCGGATCACCTGGAAGCTCCAGGGCTGCAGGTTGCAGGAGTTGGGCGCGAGGGTTGCCAGTTCCAGGCAGTCGCGCAGCACCGCGTCCGGCACCGGCTCGTCGGTGAAGCGGCGCACCGAGCGGCGCTGCTCGATGAGCTGGCGCAGGGCGGCCGGCCCGCAGGCAAGGTCAGGGGTTTCGGCGACGAATCGGGTCATGGCGGCGTCCTCGGTCGGTCCGGGGATTAAACCCGGCCAGCGGCGCCGCGCACAGGCGTAGGAGAGAAATGCCGGCAGGATTGGCGCAAGCGCCCTCACCTGCCGGGGCGCGGGCTCAGCCCAGGGCCTTCTCGATGGCCTGCACCAGGGCCGGGTCGTCCGGCGTGGTGCGCGGGCTGAAGCGGGCCAGCACGCGGCCGTCGGGGGCGAGCAGGAACTTCTCGAAGTTCCAGGTGATGTCGCCGGGGAACTCGGCGCCCTCGCCCGCCAGCAGGCGGTACAGCGGATGGCGCTCGGAGCCGTTGACCTCGAGCTTGGCCGACATCGGGAAGCTGACGCCGTAGTTCAGCGAGCAGAACGACTGGATTTCCGTCTCGCTGCCCGGTTCCTGGCCGGCGAACTGGTTGCAGGGCAGGCCCAGGACCACGAAGCCGCGGTCGCGGTATTGCTGGTAGAGCTTCTCCAGCCCGGCGTACTGCGGGGTCAGACCACACCTGGAGGCGACGTTCACCACCAGCACCACCTTGCCCTTCAATGGGGAGAGCGGCAGATCCTGGCCGTCCAGGCCACGCAGAGTCAGATCGTGAAAAGCGCTCATTGGAGTACTCCTTGAATGAAATAGGCACACGAAGTGCCGTGCGCCCGGCCGGACAAGTCGTCCACGCAGCGCATCCCAGTCGGTTCGGGAAAAAGGCCCAGCATCCGTGCATGCGAAAGGCGCCCTCAGGCGCCTTTCACGGGTACAAGCTTAGCAGCTCCGACCGGGTGTCACCGGGCCATCAATCGGCCCGACGAAACACCTCAGTGGTGGTGGCCGCCTTCGCCATGGATGTGGCCGTGGGCGACTTCCTCGGCGGAAGCGTCGCGCACGTTGACCACCTTGACCTTGAAGTTCAGGCGCTGGCCGGCCAGCGGGTGGTTGCCGTCGACGGTCACGTCGTCGCCGTCGATGTCGCGGATGGTGACGATCTGCATGCCGCCGTCCGGCGCCGAAGCGTGGAACTGCATGCCGACCTGCAGCTCGTCGACGCCTTCGAACATCTCGCGGCTCAGGGTGGCGACCAGCTCGGCGCTGTATTCGCCGTAGGCTTCGCCCGGCTCGATGGCGACGTCCAGCTCGTCACCGACCTGCTTGCCTTCCAGGGCCTTCTCCAGGCCGGAAATGATGTTGCCGGCACCATGCAGGTAAACCAGCGGAGCGCCGCCGGCGGAACTGTCGATGACCTCACCTGCGTCGTTGGTCAGGGTATAGTCGATGGAAACCGCCTTGTTGGCTGCGATCTGCATGGGGAAGAACCTTTCGGAAAAAGAAGTTGAGCGGGCAAGTTTACGCCGGGCCGGGGATGAAAGCGACCCGAAGGCGGACGGATGGCCCGTGCGCGAGCCGCCGCGCCTGCTTGACTTCCATCAGGACGAGGACGGCCACTGGGTGGCAGTGTTGTCCTGCGGCCATACCCAGCACCTGCGCCACCAGCCGCCCTGGCAGTCGCGCCCCTGGGTGCTGGACGCCGAGGCGCGCGCGGCGCTGCTCGGCCGGCCCTTCGCCTGCGGCTGGTGCGCGCGGGCATCCCACCCCGACAAGGACTGACAAGCATGGCGGCACGCAACATCCTGGTAATCAACTGCGGCAGTTCCTCGATCAAGTTCGCCCTGGCCAGCGAGGACCGCGAGGGCTTCGTCCTCCACGGCCTGGCCGAGCGCCTGGGCGAGCCCGGGGCGGTGCTCGGCTGGGTCCGCGGCGGCCAGCGCGACAGCCTGGAGCTGGGCGACGGCGCCGGCCACGAAGCGGCCCTGGCGCGCCTGCTGCCGCTGGTGGAGCAGGCCGTGAAGGGCCCGCTGCACGCCATCGGCCACCGCGTGGTGCACGGCGGCGAGCGCTTCACCCAGGCCTGTCGGATCGACGCCGAGGTGCTCCAGGCGATCCGCGACACCGTGCCCCTGGCGCCGCTGCACAACCCGGCCAACCTGCTGGGCATCGAGGCGGCCATGGCGCTTTATCCACGGCTGCCCCACGTCGCCGTGTTCGACACCGCCTTCCACCAGAGCCTGCCGCCGCGCGCCTACCGCTACGCCCTGCCGGAGCCGCTGTACCGCGAGCAGCACGTGCGCCGCTACGGCTTCCACGGCACCAGCCACCGCTACGTCAGCCACCGCGCCGCCGAGATCAGCGGCCTGGCCCTGGGCGACAGCTACTGGATCTGCGCGCACCTGGGCAACGGCAGCTCCACCTGCGCCATCGCCGAGGGCCAGAGCCGCGACACCAGCATGGGCCTGACGCCGCTGGAAGGCCTGGTGATGGGCACCCGCAGCGGCGACGTCGACCCCAACCTGCACAGCCACCTGGCGCGCACCCTGGGCTGGAGCCTGGAGAAGATCGACCACATGCTCAACCACGACAGCGGCCTGCTCGGCCTGTCGGGGCTGTCCAACGACATGCGCACCCTGGAGCACGCCCGCGAGCAGGGCCACGCCAACGCGGCCCTGGCCATCGAGGTGTTCTGCTACCGCCTGGCCAAGTCCCTGGCGGCCATGAGCTGCGCCCTGCCGCGCCTGGACGGGCTGATCTTCACCGGCGGCATCGGCGAGAACTCGCCCCTGGTGCGCAACCTCACGGTGCAGCACCTGCACGTGATGAACCTGCAGCTCGACGGCGAGGCCAACGCCCGCTGCGTGCGCGGCGTCGAGGGGCCGATCCACGCGCAGGGCCACCCGCGGGTGCTGGTGATCCCGACCAACGAGGAACGCCAGATCGCCCTCGACACCCTGGCCGTGCTCGGCTGAAGATTGCTTCTCCGGCCCCACAAGGGCCGCAGCGAAACCGAACGGCTTAAGGAGCCCGGATGCATACCTTCTTCATCGCCCCCACCGGCTTCGGCGTGGGCCTCACGTCCATCAGCCTGGGCCTGATCCGCGCCCTGCAGCGCGCCGGCCTGAAGGTCGGCTTCTACAAACCCATCGCCCAGCCGCAGCCCGGCGACGACGGCCCGGAACGCTCCAGCGAGCTGGTGGCCCGCACCCACGGCCTCAAGCCACCCACCCCGCTGCCCCTGGGCAAGGTCGAGCGGATGCTCGGCGACGGCCTGCTGGACGACCTGCTCGAAGGCATCATCCACGAGTACCGGGCCGCCGCCGAGGGCCAGGACGTGATGATCATCGAGGGCATGGTCCCCACCCGCCACGTCAGCTACGCCGCGCGCATCAACTTCCACCTGGCCAAGAGCACCGACGCCGAGGTGATCCTGGTCTCGGCGCCGGAGAACGAGACGCTCAACGAGCTGTGCGACCGCCTGGAGATCCAGGCCCAGCTGTTCGGCGGCGCCCACGACCCGAAACTGCTCGGGGTGATCCTCAACAAGGTCCGCGACGTCGACGGCGAAGGCCGCCCGCTGGAAGGCGAGGCCGCCGCCCAGCGCTTCGCCTCGCGCCTGAGCGAGCATTCGGCGCTGATGCGCGGCGGCGAGTTCCGCCTGCTCGGCTGCATCCCCTGGCAGGACGACCTCAACGCCCCGCGCACCCGCGACGTGGCCGACCTGCTCGACGCCAGCGTGCTCAACGCCGGCGACTACGAGCAGCGCCGCGTGCAGAAGATCATCCTCTGCGCGCCCTCGGCGCCGAACACCGTGCACCTGCTCAAGCCCGGCGTGCTGGTGGTGGTGCCGGGCGACCGCGACGACATCATCCTCGCCGCATGCCTGGCGGCGATGAACGGCGTGCCCCTGGCCGGCCTGCTGCTGTGCAGCGGCCTGGCCCCGGACGCGCGGATCATGGAGCTGTGCCGCAGCGCCCTGCAGAGCGGGCTGCCGGTGCTGACGGTGAACACCGGCTCCTTCGACACCGCCGGCGACCTCACGCGGATGAACAAGGAAATCCCCATCGACGACCGCGAGCGCGCCGAGCGCGTCACCGAGTACGTCGCCGGGCACATCGACTTCGAATGGCTGCGCGAACGCTGCGGCGCGCCCCACGAGCCGCGCCTGTCGCCGCCGGTGTTCCGCTACCAGCTGACCCAGCGCGCCGCCCACGCCGGCAAGCGCATCGTCCTGCCCGAGGGCAGCGAACCGCGCACCGTGCAGGCGGCGGTGATCTGCCATGCCCGCGGCATCGCCCGCTGCGTGTTGCTGGCCAAGCCCGACGACGTGCAGGCGGTGGCGCAGATGCTCGGCATCGCCCTGCCGGCGGACCTCGAGGTCATCGACCCGGACCGGGTCCGCAGCCGCTACGTCGAACCCATGGTGGCGCTGCGCAAGGGCAAGAACCTCAACGCGCCCATGGCCGAGCAGCAGCTGGAGGACAACGTGGTGCTGGGCACCATGATGCTCGCCCTGAACGAGGTGGACGGCCTGGTCTCCGGGGCCATCCACACCACCGCCAACACCATCCGCCCGGCGCTGCAGCTGATCAAGACCGCGCCCGGCTACAACCTGGTGTCCTCGGTGTTCTTCATGCTGCTGCCCGACCAGGTGGTGGTCTACGGCGACTGCGCGGTGAATCCCGACCCTTCGGCCAGTGACCTGGCGGAAATCGCCCTGCAGAGTGCCGACTCGGCGCAGGCCTTCGGCATCACCCCGCGGGTGGCGATGATCAGCTACTCCACGGGGGACTCGGGAACCGGCGCGGATGTCGAGAAAGTGCGGGAAGCGACGCGCATCGCGCAGGAAAAACGCCCCGATCTGTTGATCGACGGGCCCTTGCAGTATGATGCCGCCGCCGTCGCCGGCGTCGGCCGCCAGAAGGCCCCCGACAGCCCGGTGGCCGGCCGCGCCACCGTGTACGTGTTCCCCGACCTGAACACCGGGAACACCACCTACAAGGCGGTGCAGCGCAGCGCCGACTGCATCAGCATCGGCCCCATGCTGCAAGGCTTGCGCAAGCCGGTGAACGACCTGTCGCGCGGTGCCCTGGTGGAAGACATCGTCTACACCATCGCGCTCACCGCGATCCAGGCCGACACGCAACAGACCTGACACCAGGAGGGCCGCCCGCGGGCGGCCCAGGCCAACGCCGGCACAGGAAGGTGCCACCGCCAACAGCGGGGCCGGAACCCCGACCACGCGCCGCCCCGTGCGTCGCCCATGTACAAGGAACGCCAATGCTCAACTTCCTTCCCCATGCCCTGCGCGGCTCGCTCGCCGGCCTGCTGCTGATCGTCAGCACCCTGTGCTGGTGCATCCCGCTGTTCGGCATGACGCTGTTCAAGCTGCTGCTGCCCTTCGCCCCCGCCCAGGCGCTGTGCCGGCGGATCATGGGGCTGATCGCCGAAGGCTGGATCAGCTGCAACAAGGGCTGGATGAACCTGGTGCAGCGCACCCGCTGGAACGTCGAAGGACTGGAGGGCCTGGAGTACGACCATTCCTACCTGGTCACCAGCAACCACCAGAGCTGGGTCGACATCCTCGTTCTGCAGTACCAGCTCAACCGCCGCCTCCCGCTGCTGCGTTTCTTCCTCAAGCAGCAGCTGATCTGGGTGCCCGTCATCGGCCTGTGCTGGTGGGCGCTGGATTTCCCCTTCATGAAGCGCTACAGCAAGGCCTACCTGGCCAGGCACCCGGAGAAGCAGGGCCAGGACCTGGCCACCACCCGCAAGGCCTGCGCCAAGTTCAAGCGCATCCCGGTGGCCATCTTCAACTTCCTCGAAGGCACCCGCTTCACCCGCGCCAAGCACGATGAGCAAGGCTCGCCCTTCCAGCACCTGCTCAAGCCCAAGGCCGGCGGCATCGCCTTCGTCCTCGACGCCATGGGCGAGCAGCTGCGCACCCTGGTCAACGTCACCATCCACTACCCCGACGGCAGCCCGACCTTCTGGTGCCTGCTGTCCGGGCGCCTGAAGCGCGTGGTGGTGCGCTTCGAGGAACTGGAGATCCCGCGGCAGTTCATCGGCAAGAGCTACGACCAGGACGCGGACTACCGCGCCGAATTCCAGCGCTGGGTGAACCAGCTGTGGGAACGCAAGGACCAGTTGCTGGCGCAGCTGCACCGCGAGTACCCGGCTGGGGCCAAGGCTTGAGGGTGTGTGCTTTTCGTATTTGTAGGAGCGAGCTTGCCCGCGAAGGGTGACCGCGGCGCTGGAAACCCGTAGGGCGACTTCGGGCTCGACCTTGGCGTGGGTTGTGGTGAAGGTGAAACGGCGGATAACCGCGAACGGTTATCCGCCCTACGTCACGGCCAAACCTGGCGTAGGGCGCATAACGCCTACGGCGTTATCCGCCGAATCGCGGACAGAGTCCGCTCCTACGGTTCAGGGAAGCACGGCCGTAGGAGCGGACTCCGTCCGCGATTGGAATCACCGACCACGCCGGACGTCCCGGTGGCACGACCAATACCCCTGCCCCAACAAGAAAGCCCGCCAACCGGCGGGCTTTTTCATCCAGGCAACGCTTACTGATACTGCTGCCCACCCTGGGGCGCGGTGCCCTGGGCGCCCGGCAGGGCCTTCAGGTTGACCTCGACGCGGCGGTTCTGCGCGCGGCCGTCGACCGTGGAGTTGCTCGCGATCGGCTGGTCCGGGCCCATGCCGCGGGTGCTCACGCGGGTGCCGTCGACGCCTTGCGAGGTCAGGTAGGTGGCCACGCTCTGCGCACGGCGCTGCGACAGGTCCATGTTGTGCTGGCGGCTGCCGGTGCTGTCGGTGTAGCCGACGATCTCGATGCTGTTCTGGTTGAACTGCTTGAAGGAGTTCGCCAGGTTGTTCAGCGGCGCGTAGAAGGACGGGGCGATGTTCGCCGAGTCGGTGGCGAAGGTGATGTTGCCCGGCATGATCAGTTTGATGTCGTCGCCCTGGCGCTGCACCTGCACGCCGGTGCCCTGCATCTGCTGGCGCAGCTGGGCCTCCTGCTTGTCGGCGTAGTAGCCGTAGCCGGCGGCGGCCGCACCGGCCACCGCGGCGCCGATCAGCGCGCCCTTGCCACGGTTGTCGTGGTTGATGGCGGCACCGGCCACGGCACCGGCCAGCGCGCCCAGGCCACCGTACTTGGCGGTCTTGCTCACGCCGCCTTCCGGCGGGACCTGGGTGTTGGGGTCATAGGGGTTCTGCGAGGCGCAACCGGCCATGAGAGCGAAGGCGGTGACGGCCGCGACCATGGACAGACGACGTGCGGTGAACATGAAGGAAGACTCCTCGAATAGCGATACGCCCTTTCCCGGGCGGCAGGTTAGAGCTCAGGACGTGCAAAAGATTCCACAGCAACCTTAAGCACGGATGAACGGATTCTCGCGCATTTCATCGCCCAGGCGGGTATCCGGGCCGTGGCCGGTGACCACGGTGGCCTCCTCGTCCAGGCTGTACAGGCGCGTCTTGATCGAGCGCTCGATGGTGGCGTAGTCGCCACCCCACAGGTCGGTGCGGCCGATGCCGCGGCGGAACAGGGTGTCGCCGGCGATCAGCAGCCTGGCGCCGGGGAACCAGAAGCTCATCGAGCCGGGCGTGTGCCCCGGGGTGTGCAACGCCACGCCGCAGCCGCAAGCCAGTTCCTCGTCGTCCTGCAGCCACTGGTCCGGCGAGGGCACCGGCTGGTAGGGCACGCCGAACATGCGGCACTGCATCTCCAGGTTGTCCCAGAGGAACTGGTCGCCCTGGTGCAGGTGCAGGGTGGCGCCGGTCTTCTCCTTCATCTGCCCGGAGGCGAGGAAGTGGTCCAGGTGCGCGTGGGTATGGATGATGCTGACCACCTTCAGGCCCAGGGCGTCGAGGCGCTGCAGGATCAGCTCGTGGTCGCCGCCGGGGTCGACCACGATGGCCTTCTTCGTCAGCGGGTCGCCGATGATGGTGCAGTTGCACTGCAGGGGGCCGACGGGGAAGGTTTCGCGGATCAGCGCGGGCTGGGCGGCGTCCATGGGGCATGTCCTGGCAAGTTTCGACAAACGCCAAGGGTGACGGCAAAGCAGCTGCGCTTCAACTCCCCGCACTCAGTCGCTGCGGTAGTCGGTGGGCAACTTGCCGGTCCACTTGCGGAACGCCCGGCGGAAGTTCGAGGGGTCGTTGAAGCCCAGCAGCAGGGCGATCTCGTACAGCGGCAGGTGGGTGGTGGTGAGGTATTGCAGGGCCAGGCGCTTGCGCACGTCGTCCAGCACCTGCTGGTAGGTGGTGCCCAGGCTCGACAGGTGCCGGCGCAGGCTGCGGCCGCTGGTGTGCAGCTCGCGCGCCGCGGTGTCCAGGTCGGGGAACTCGCCGGGCCGCGCCAGCAGCAGGCGGCGGATGCGGGTGAGCAGGCCTTCCTGCACGTCCAGGCTGGCCAGCAGCGCCTCGCACTGCTGCTCGCACATCTGCACCGTGGCCGGGTTGGCCAGGGCCATGGGGCGGCCCAGGTATTCCCGCGGCAGGCTGATGTAGTGGAACGGCTGGTCGAAGGCCGCCGCCACGCCGAACACCTCGGTGTAGCGCCCGGCATAGGGCGGCTCGGGGAAGGCGAAGCCGACCTCCACGCCCTGCAGCGGCTCGCCGACGAGGAAGCGGGCGATGGTGTACAGGCTGGTCATCAGGCCTTCGCCGGCGAAGCGCTGCATGGGCCCCAGGGGGATCGACTCGCTGGCGCGCAGCTGCGAGCGGTCCTGCTCCTCGACCCGCTCCAGGTCGTAGGCCAGGCCGAGCACGCGGTAGTACTTGAGGGCGAAGTCGATGGCCTTTTCCAGGTTGGCGCTGGACAGCACCGCGTAGCCGAGGATGCCGTGGGTGGACACGTTCAGGCGCTGGCCCAGCAGCAGGCCGAAGGCCGGCTCGCCGCAGTTGGCCAGGGCGGCGCCGGCGAGCAGGTTGAAGTCGATGAAGGACAGGCGCCCGGCCGGGCTGTGCAGCACCTCGGGGCGCACCCGGGCCAGTTCGAACAGGCGCTGGCGCGGCACGCCGAGCTCCTCGGCGAGGTCGAGCAGGGCCTGGGCGTAAGCCACCGGGACCAGCTCGGCGGTGAAGTTGAGCGGTTGTTTCATGGGCTTCTTCTTGTTCTGACCGCTGGCCGGATATGACCGGAAAGTTGGCAGAAGATAACCTTGTGAGCCTTCCCCCGCAAGCCCAAGATCGGTTCCATGGAAACCCACACTAACGGAGCCGTCATGGCCAGCACGACCCCCGCAGGACTGGAAATCAAGCCACGGCACATGGACTTCGAGCTGCCCGACCCGCTGCCCCGCCACTGGCATGGTGGCGACGCCTTCAAGTCGCACCTGTTCGACGCCATGTCGGTGCTCTTCCCCGATGGCGAGCGCTTCTTCATCGACTCGGTGCGAAACTTCCGCGAGCAGATCGCCGACCCGGTGCTCAAGGAACAGATCCGCGGCTTCATCGGCCAGGAAGGCCACCACAGCCGCGAGCATCTGGTGTACAGCCAGCGCCTGAAGGACCTCGGCTACGACATCACGCGCATCGAGAAGCTGGCCCAGGCGCGCATCCGCTACACCCAGAAGAAATTCAGCACCCGCCGCCAGCTGGCGGCCACCGCGGCTCTGGAGCACATCACCGCGATCATGGCCAACGGCCTGCTCACCAACCCGCGCACCCTGGAGGGCGCCGAGCCGGTGATGCAGCGCCTGTGGCGCTGGCACGCCCTGGAAGAGACCGAGCACAAGGCGGTGGCCTTCGACGTCTACAACCAGGTCTGCGGCAGCCGCCGCCTGCTGCGCCGGGCGATGGTGATGGCGACCTTCTTCTTCGTCCTCGACACCTTCCGCGGCCTGGTGCACATGCTCAAGCGCGACGGCCTGCTGTGGAACTGGCGGGTGTGGCGCGACGGCCTGAAGTGGAGCTGGGGCAAGGAAGGCGTGTTCCGCCCGCTGCTGCGCGAGTACCGCGACTTCTTCCGCAAGGACTTCCACCCCTGGCAGCACGACAACCTCGACCTGCTGTACCAGGTGCGCAAGGAATACGATCCGCAGCCGATGGCCCACGCGGGCTGAGCCAGCCCCTACCCTACCGACGCCCCGCCCAGCCGGGGCGTTGGTGTTTCTGGCGTTCGTGTAGCCCAACCGTAGGGCGAATAACCATTCGCGGTTATCCGCCGTTGGCCCCGGCACGCAGGCCGATGGCGGATAACGCCGTAGGCGTTATGCGCCCTACGGGGGGAGAGGACTACACCTGACTTCGACGCCGCTCAGGACAGCCCCCTCTCCCGCTTGCGGGAGAGGGTTGGGGAGAGGGAACGGAGTCAGGCCTGGCACGGCGCCATAGGGAAAACCCATTCGCGAGCAAGAACCAGGCGTCCCCCTCGCTCCTACGAAAAGCCGCCTCCCAATGAAAAAACCCCGGCGAACCGGGGCTTTTTTCATCGCAACGCCCGATCAGGCATGCAGGAACCGCAACGCATCCGCCGCCGTCTGCTGCGGGATCTCCTCCATGGGGATGTGCCCCACGCCGGGATAGGTCTTCACCTGCAGCCCCGGCAGGTCGCGCTGCCACAGCGGCACGTGCTTCGGCGAGATCCAGCGGTCGCGCTCGCCCCACATCAGCAGCGTCGGCACCTTGATCTGCGCCACCCGCGCCGGGGTGCCCGGCAGTTCCTCGCGGTTGGCCTTCACCAGCACGCGGAAGATGTCGATCATGGCGCGGCGGTTGCCCGGGCGGCGGCTGATGTCGTAGTAGCGGTCGACCACCCCGGGCTGGATGCGCTGCGGGTTGCCGTAGACCTCCCGGATGCCCTGGGCCACCAGGGCGCGCGGCATCCAGGCCGGCATCAGCAGGCCGGCGCCGGGCAGCGCGGCGCTGGCGATCATCAGCGGCACCTTCTTCATCGGGTAGCCGGCCGGGTCGACCAGGATCAGCCGCTCCACCTTGTGCGGCTGGGCCAGGGCGTAGTTCCAGGCGATGTAGCCGCCCAGGGAGTTGCCGGCGATGGACACCCTGTCCAGCCCCAGGCGCTCGAGGAACAGGCCGAACACCTTCACCAGGCGCTCGCCGCTGTAGTCGCGGTCGCGGCCGCCGCCGGTGAGGCCGAAGCCGGGCACGTCGAGGCGGACGATGCGGAAGTGCCGGCCCATCTCGGCCACCCAGCCGTCCCAGGTGTGCAGCGACGCCATCACCCCGTGCACCAGCACCAGCACCGGCTTGTCGCGGCCGCCCTCGTCGCGGTAGTGGATCGGGAAGCCGTCCACCTCGATGAAGCGCGAGCCGGCTTCGGCAGGCGCGTAGCGGTCGATCAGGGCTTCCAGCGGCAGGGCGCCGAAGCCCAGGCGGGCGAAGCCGGCCGCCAGCGGCGGCTGCAAGCTGTAGGTTGCGGACATGGGGCACTCCGGTGCGCGTTGTTGTCGATGCCCGATCAGAGCACAGCGCCCCAACGCGTTGCGCCCAACCTAGGTAGTGCGCTTGCAGAGGCTGTCGACCAGCAGGTCGCCGAGCACCCGCTTGACCTCCTCCAGGTCGGGCCGCACGGCGGCGCCGAGCAGCTCGTGGGAGGCCGCCTCCAGGGCCCAGAGCAGCGCCTGGTAGGTCAGCGGCGCGTGCCGCACGCCCTCGCCGACGAAGCGCTCCTCCAGCAGCGCCTGCAACTCGTGCAGTGCCTGGCGGCGGTGCGCGGCCAGGGGTGAGTCGGAGCGTAACGCTTCCTCGTGCATCAGGCGGATGATCGGCCCCACCGCCTGGTGGTAGTCGAAGAAGCGCGCGACCATGGCGCGCAGCCAGGCCTCGCTGCTGCCGGTGGCGGTGCGCATCTCGCGGAAGCGCATCAGCAGCAGCTGCACGGCGGTGCGGTAGATGCCCTCGAGCACGTCCAGCTTGCCGTCGAAGTACTTGTAGAAGGTGCGCCGCGAGACCTTGGCCGCCGCCAGCAGGTCGTTCACCGTGGTCTCGGCCAGGCCCCTGGCGACGAACACCGGGATGCTCGCCAGCTGGATGTTGGCGCGCTGCAGGTGGTTGACCAGCGGCCCCTCGCCGCTGCCCTCCTGGCGCGCCAGGGCGCCGTAGCCGCCAAGGTCCTCGAACACCGCCAGCACCGCGCCGGATTCCTGGATCGTCATGCCCCCTCCACCCAACCAAGGCGCGGGGTGACGCCGGCCCCGCCCGTCGCTAACCTAGGCCGACCGCTCCCGCGCAAGGAAAGCCCGTTCGTGCCGACCCTAACACGCCGCCTGCTGTGGCCGCTGGCCATCCTTTTGCTGGTCGTCTGCCGCCCCGCCGCGGCCGCCGGCAACGAGCTGTACTACCTCGGCCAGCGCATCCCGGACATCCAGCGCACCTGGACCAGCGAGGACTACCAGCAACTGATCGACGCCCTGAAGAAGATCGAGGAAACCCAGGCCAACAGCCTGCCGCGGCGCAGCGGCGAATTCACCGGGCCGATCTACCAGCGCATGGTCAGCGAGGAGAACTTCCGCCCGCAGATGAACATCTACGCGCCGCTGGAACTGCGCCAGAACGAGGCGCGCGAGGTGCTGTTCAAGCTCAAGGAGCTGATGCGCCTGTACTTCGACTTCCGCGCCGCCAAGCAACCCTACGGCGCCGAGGCCCTGGGCCTGATGAGCTACTCGCTGCGCGAGCAGGCCATCCTGTTCAACCTGACGGTGGAATTCTGGATGACCCTGGCCCAGAGCGAGCAGCGCAACCCGGTGCGCCTGAAGGGCATGCAGGAGGCCAAGGCCGCCGCGGCCATGCTGACCAGCAGCGCCCTGGACTACCTGGGCCTGACCGCGCAGTTCGAGCGCCAGGACCTGGTGCTGTACAGCGCCGAGCTGGCCAAGCAACTGCCGGAGCTGTTCATCCACCTGCCCGGCGAGACCCGCGGCCAGTTGCTGGCGCGGGTGCAGGCCTTCGCCGACAAGCATCCCTACCCGGAAGTGCGGGAGAACATGCGCGACCTGCTGCCGGTGCTGCAGGCCATCCAGGCCGACGTGCAGCGCCAGCTGGCCAAGCCGGCGAAGGGCGCGCCGGCGCCGAAGGCGTTGGATTTGAGCGCGCCGAAGGAATAAATAGCGCGGATCGCAGCTCTTCGTAGGAGCGAGCTTGCTCGCGAACGGTGCTTCCCGTCGGCGGTGGTGCTTTGGGTTTACTCCGTCCCCTCTCCCCAGCCCTCTCCCTAAAGGGAGAGGGGGCTAGTCCGTGCCGAGAGGAGGAATGGTTTCAGCCGGAAATCGCTGCGCCTGCCGGCTGACTCGGGAAAACCAGACCACGCCGAACGGTCCCCTCTCCCTTCAGGGAGAGGGTTAGGGAGAGGGCGCTCTTCAGGGCCAGCACCGAAGCCCCAGCAAAACACCATTCGCGAGCAAGCTCGCTCCTACGAAGAACCAAGCAGCCAACTAACGCAACAACCCCAACACCTTCGCCCGGGCCACCGCCTGGGTACGCCGTTCGACCCCGAGCTTGTCGTTGATGTGCCGGGCGTGGCTCTTCACGGTATGCAACGAGATGAACAGGCGCTCGCTGATTTCCTGGTTGGACAGGCCCTGGGCGATCAGTTCCAGCACCGCCAGCTCGCGGCCGCTGAGGCCGTCGGCGAGGGTCGCCGGGCGTTCCGCCTGGGCCGGCAGGCGTTGCAGCAACAGGAGCTGCAGCGGACAGGGCGCGCGCAGTTCCAGTTGCTCGCGCAGCCAGTCCGGTTCGTGGACGAGCAGTTCCTGCAAGGGCAGCAGGGCCCCGCCGATGGCACCCTGCAGGCAGGCGTCCAGCGCCTCGCGGGCTTCGCGCTCGCGGCCTTGCTGCAGCAGCAGGCCGACCAGCTGCGCCTGGGCCAGGCGCGCCGGCATCTGCGCCGCGGCCGGCTGGGCCGCGGCGATCAGCGTGCGCAGGCGGCGCTCGGCTTCGCCCGCGCGTTCCTCGCGGCGGGCCAGCTGCGCCTGCAGCAGTTCGATGTAGTACGGCAGCTGCGGGTGGCACTCCGGCGGCGTCGCCGGGTTGGCCCCGGAGTAGGTTTCGCTCAGGCGCTCCAGCCAGGCCGAGGCCAGCTCCAGCTGCCCCTGGGCCAGCCACAGCTCGCATTTGACCAGGGTGATGACCGACAGGTAGTACACCGGCGGCACGTCCCACACGTGCATCAGGCGCTCGGCCTCGGCCAGTTGGGCGAAGGCCTGGGTGTAGTTGCCCTGGCGCCCTTCCAGGCCGGCCAGCGCGCAGTAGCCGATCACCAGGCTGACGTCGCGGCAGGCGCGCGCCTCCTCGATGCCGGCGCGCAGCTTCTGCCGCGCCTCGTCGGCCTGCAGGCCCAGGCCGCGCAGGTAGCCCTGGTAGATCAGCAGGCGGCCGCGCACGGCGTAGCGCCGGTGCGCCGGTTGCCCGGCCAGGCGCGCCAGGCCCTGTTCCAGTTCCTCGCTGGCGCGCAGCACCTCGCCGCGAGCCTGCAGGCCGCGGGCGCGATCGTAGTGCACCAGCGCTTCCAGCAAGGGGTTGCCGAAGCGCTGCGCCAGCTCCAGGGCCTCGCGGTTGAGGCCGCGGGCGCCCCAGGAGTCGCCGCGGACGATGGCCAGGTTGGCCAGGCTCGACAGGCACATCAGGCGCGGCCCGGAGCGTTCCGCCGGGAGGTGCGCCAGGGCCTCGGCGCAATGCCGTTCGGCGCCTTCGATGTCGCCGCGGCCACGGGCGATGATGCCGGCCAGGGCCTGCCACTGGGCCAGCAGGTCGGCCTGGGTGGCGGCGTCGGCGGCCGGCAGGAAGCGCGCCAGCTGGGCGCCCAGTTCCTCGGCGGCATCCAGCTGGCAGGCCAGGGCCAGGGCCCAGCTGTACAGCACGATCAGCCGCGGCGTGCTGGCCAGCAGGCTGTCGGGCAGGTCCATCTTCCAGCGCAGCAGGGTGGCGACGTTCTGCTCGGCCAGCAGCTGTTCTTCCGACAGGCTCTGCACCAGGCTCGCCGCCACTTCCGGGTGGCCGGCGCGCAGGGCCTGGTCCACCGCCTCGTCGAGCAGCCCGCGGGAGCTGAACCAGCGGCAGGCGCGCAGGTGCAGCGAGCCCGCCGAGGGGCCGTCGGCGGGCAGCTCGCGGGCCAGCAACAGGTCGGAGAACAGGTGGTGGTAGCGGAACCACTGGCCCTGCTCGTCCAGCGGCACCAGGAACACCTGGTGGCGCTGCAGGTGGCGCAGGATGGCGGCGCTGTCGTGGCTGTCGCGCAGGGCGTCGCACAGCTCGCCGCAGAAGCGCTCGAAGCGCGCCGTGTGCAGCAGGAAGGCCTGGACCTCGGGCGGCTGCTTGTCGATCACCTCTTCCAGCAGGTAGTCGCGGATCAGTTCCTCGGTGCCGTTCAGCGGCGCGTCGGCAGCCTGCCCGCCAAGGCCCTCGGGGTGCGCCAACAGCCACAGGCGCAGGCCGGCGATCCAGCCTTCGCTGCGTTCGATCAGGCGCTCGACCAGCGCCTCGCTGGCCGGGGTGCCGCTGGCCGAGACCAGGGCAGCGGTTTCCTCGGCGGTCAGGCGCAGGTCCTGCTCGCTGAGCTCCAGCAACTGGCGCGACAGGCGCAGGCGCGCCAGGTGCCAGTCCGGGCGCTGGCGGCTGGTGACCAGCAGCACCAGGCCGGGCGGCTGGTGGTTGAGGAGGAATTGCAGGCAGCGGTCGAGCACCGCGCCCTGGGCCAGGTGGTAGTCGTCCAGCACCAGCAGCAGCGGCGCCTCGGGGGACAGGCGCTCGGCCAGTTCGTCGAGCAGGTCGTCGAGCCAGGCCTCGAAGGCGAACGGCTGGTGGCGCTGGCGCATCTTCAACACCGCCATGGCGTCGTCGCCCAGGCCCGGGAGGTACAGGCGCAGCCCTTCCAGCAGGCGTTCGAGGAAGCGCCCCGGGTCGCTGTCCCGCGCGCTCAGGCCCAGCCACAGGCTGCGCCAGTGCGGCGCCAGGGATTCGCAGAACTCGATGGCCAGGGAACTCTTGCCGAACCCGGCCGGGGCGCTGAGCAGCAGCAGGCGCCCGCTCAGGCCCGCGCCCATGCGCTGGCACAGCCGCGCGCGGCTGACGTAGCCGGCGGGCAGCGGCGGGCGATAGAAGCGGCTGCCACCCGGCGGGCCGGCGGTTTCCGGCGGGAGTGGCAGCGTCGAGAAATCGGTCATGCCCTGGCTCTTTGCTCTAGCTCTTATTGGGGATCCGTCGTAGCCGAGCCTAGTAGCTCGACCGGGCTATTTGAAGCCGAATTTGTTACATAACCCGGCGTTTTGCCACTAAATAATTCAGCATTCTCAGATAAATACGACATATTCCGACGGAACATCCTCTCCTGTATCGACAGCAGATTCCGTATTCATAGCTGGAATATCCGCCAATCATCGGAAAGGTAACGGGGTTCGCGGTTTTCTGAGGGTTGGCATGCCTATGCGTTGGCCGCGCCGAGGTGACACGTAGGAGCGCGCCCTGCGCGCGAAATCGCGGACGGAGTCCGCTCCTACGGGTCCAGGGGAGCACGGCCGTAGGGCGCATAACGCCTACGGCGTTATCCGCCGCCGCCGTCGGGCACCGGCATTCCGGCCGGCGGCGGATAACCGCGAACGGTTATTCGCCCTACGGTCGAGCACGGACGTAGGACCCTGTCCGCGATAGCCGGACATTCCGGCTCGGTTCGCGGATGAGATCCGCTCCTACGCCACCCCACCCACACCATCCCCTGCGCGCGAATCGCGGGCAGGGCCCGCTCCTACAGGTCCGCCGCAGACAAAAAAAGGGCCGCACCGCGGCCCTGGAGGAAAGCCGGCCCGCGGGCCGGCGCGTGGGTTCAGCTGGCCCGGGCGAGGCCCACGGCCTGCAGCCGGGCGGCTATCTCGCCAAGGATGGCCGGGTCGTCGATGGTGGACGGCGGCGCGTAGTCCTCGCCGTCGGCGATCTTGCGCAGCACGGCGCGGAGGATCTTGCCCGAGCGCGTCTTGGGCAGGCGCTTGACCACCACCGCGCGCTGGAAGCAGGCCAGCGCGCCGATGCGCTCGCGGACCAGCGCCACCAGCTCACGCTGCAGTTGTTCCTCGCTGATGCGCGCGTCGTCCTTGAGCACCACCAGGCCCAGCGGCACGTGGCCCTTGAGCGGGTCCTGCACGGCGACCACCGCGCACTCGGCCACCGCTTCGTGCAGCGCCAGCAGCTCCTCCATCTCGCCGGTGGACAGGCGGTGGCCGGAGACGTTTATCACGTCGTCGGTGCGGCCCATGATGTGGACGAAGCCATCCTCGTCGACGAAACCGCCGTCGCCGGTGTGGTAGTAGCCGGGGAAGGCCTGCAGGTAGGCGCTGAGGTAGCGCGGGTGGTCGTTCCACAGGGTCTGCGCGCAGCCGGGCGGCAGCGGCAGGCCGATGACGATCGAGCCGGTCTGCCCCGGCGCCAGCAGGCGCCCCTCCTCGTCCACCACCTGCACGGCGTAGCCGGGCACCGCCAGGTTGCTGGAACCGGCGCGCTGCTCCTGGCAGCCCAGCCCGGTGCAGGGCGCGGTCACCGGCCAGCCGGTCTCGGTCTGCCACCAGTGGTCGAACACCGGCTTGCCGGTCAGTTCCTCCAGCCACTGGTGGGTGCTGCTGTCGAGCTTCTCGCCGGCCAGGAACAGCTGGCGCAGCGAACCCAGGTCGTATTGCCCGAGCAGTTCGCCATTGGGGTCTTCCTTGCGGATCGCGCGGATCGCCGTGGGCGCGCAGAACAGCGCGTTGACCTGGTGCTCCTGGATCACCCGCCAGTAGCTGCCGGCGTCCGGCGTGCGCACCGGCTTGCCCTCGTAGAACACCGTAGTGCAGCCGTTCATCAGCGGGCCGTAGACGATCAGCGAGTGGCCGACCACCCAGCCGACGTCGGAGATGCCCCACCAGACGTCGCCCGGCTGCATGCCGAAGATGGTCGGCAGCGCATAGTGCAGGGCCACCGCGTGGCCGCCGTTGTCGCGCACTATGCCCTTGGGCTTACCGGTGGTGCCGGAGGTGTACATGATGTACAGGGGGTCGCCGCTGGCCACCTCCACCGGGTCGGCCGGCTCGGCGTGGGCCACCGTCTCGCGCCAGTCGAGGTCGCGCCCGGCGTGCAGCTCGGCCATCGCCTGCGGGCGCTGCCAGACCAGCACGTGGGCCGGCTGGTGCAGGGCCAGTTCCAGGGCCTTGTCCACCAGCGGCTTGTATTCGATGACGCGCTCGAACTCCAGCCCGCAGGAGGCGGTGAGGATCAGCTTGGGTTTGGCATCGTCGATGCGCAGCGCCAGCTCGTAGGGGGCGAAGCCGCCGAACACCACCGAGTGCACCGCGCCGATGCGCGCGCAGGCCAGCATGGCCATGGCCGCCTGCGGCACCATGGGCATGTAGATGATCACCCCGTCGCCCTTGCCCACGCCCAGGGCGCGCAGGGCGCCGGCCAGGCGCGCCACCTCGTCGCGCAGCTCGCGGAAGCTGAAGCGCTGCTGCACGCCGGTGACCGGGGAGTCGTAGATCAGCGCCGCCTGCTCGCCGCGGCCCAGGGCGATCTGCCGGTCCAGGGCCAGGTAGCAGCTGTTCAGGCGGCCATCGGCGAACCAGCGGTGGCTGCCGTCGGGGAGTGTTTCGAGGATGCTGCGCGGGCGCTGGTACCAGGCCACGGCCTCGGCCTGTTCGGCCCAGAAGGCGGCAGGGTCCGCAACGGAGCGGGCGTAGGATTGCCGGTAATTCATCATCTGACCCTCTGAATTGTTTTTATCGAGGTCGAATAACGAGTATGGACAGGCCGCGGGGGCCCGCCATCAACCTTTGGTCGTAAGCCGGCGGGACCTTCCTGCGAGACCACGCCCCTCGGCCGAACCGGCCTGCCCGCGGGGCAAACCGGCTTTTATTGCGGAAGGGCATCACATCTCCTTCCTCCCGGGCAAAGCTATCACCCGCACGCAGGCGCCAAGATCGACTAAATTGTGGTCTTGATGGATTAAATTGCTGAGCCCGCTACCCAGATGTCACGTACCTCGGACTGGCCGCTTCCCGCCGACAGCCTGCGCCTGCTGCTGCCGCCCACGCTGCTCGGCAAGCTGGCCGCGCACCCGCTCAGCCGCGACCTCTACCCCACGTCCCTGGGCCACTACCGGCGCGCCCGCGACCACCAGATGAGCCGCGACCGCCACGACGACCACCTGCTGATCTACTGCAGCGAAGGCATCGGCCACCTGCTGGTGGAGGGCCCCGGCGGCCCCCAGGCCATGACCATCGGCTGCGGCGACCTGGTCTGGCTGCCGCCGGGCATGGCCCACGCCTACCGCGCCGACGCCGCGCAGCCCTGGACCATCTCCTGGGTGCACCTGCGCGGCGACGGCGCCGCCTGGTTGCGCCAGGCCGCCGGCTACGGGGCCTCTCCGGTGCGCCACTGGGGTGTGCAGCATGCCCTGCTCGGCGGCTTCGCCCAGTTGCTCGAGGCGCGCCACAGCGGCTACCGCTTCCAGCCCTTCCTGCTCGCCGCCAGCCGCCTGCGCGCCCTGCTCTGCCAGCTGCCGCTGCTGCGCCCGCTGCGCGAGGGCGGGCTGGACCTGGACGGCCTGCACGCCTACATGCGCGAGAACCTGCACCAGCGCCTGGACCTGGCCCGGCTGGCGGCCTTCTGCAACCTGTCGAAGTTCCACTTCGTCAACCGCTACCGCGCGCTCACCGGGCGCACGCCGGTGCAGCACTTCCTGCACCTGAAGATCGAATACGCCTGCCAGTTGCTGGACAGCAGCGGGCACAGCGTCGCCCAGGTCAGCGAGGCCCTGGGGTATGACGACAGCTATTATTTTTCAAGACTTTTCAGCAAGGTCATGGGGTTGTCGCCCAGCGCCTACCGGGCCCGCCTGGGCGAGGGCCGCGGCGGCGCCTGAGGGCCCGGCGCCGATTGTCGATTCGCCCCGGACAGCGCGGCAGGCGGAACTACACTCAGCTTCCCCCCAACACAGACACGGGTGTCGCGCCATGCACATACTCGTTCGTCCGTCGGCCGGCGCCCAGGGCAAGCGCTGGCAGGTCTGCCTCGATCAGTTCGCCGTGGACTTCCGCAACGAGCAGGAGGCGCGGCTCTTCGTCAGCACCCTGGAGGCCCGCCTGCGCGCGCCCCACGCGCTGCCACGCACGGAGCAGCCAGTGGCCGGCTGAGCCGGTTCAGACGGTGCGCTCGCTGATCTGGCCGGTGAACCAGCCCAGCAGCGCCGCGCAGCCGCCGCATACCGTGATCACCACCGCCATGGGTAGCGCGCTGCCATCGTGCAGCACCCCGACCAGGGCCGAGGCCAGCGCCGCCACGGTGAACTGCAGGCTGCCCATCAGCGCCGAGGCGCTGCCGGCGTGGCTGCCCTGCCCGGCCATGGCGCAGGCCGAGGAGTTGGGCAGCAGGAAGCCCAGGCTGGCGATGGCGCCGAACAGCGGCACCAGCAGGGCCAGCAGGTGCTCGGGGCGGTACAGGGTGATCGCCAGCAGCGCCAGGCCGCAGAGGAAGTACACCCACACCGCGCGGCGCAGCCAGAACCCCGGCCCGCGGTAGCGCAGCAGGCGCGCGTTGACCTGGGCCATGAGGATGAAGCCGGCGGCGTTGCTGCCGAAGATCCAGCCGTAGTGCTCCGCCGGCACCTGGTAGAGCTGGATGAAGACGAAGGGCGAGCCGGCGATGTAGGCGAACATCCCGGCGATGGCCACCCCACCGGTCAGCGCATAGCAGAGGAAGGAACGGTCGCCGAACAGCCGGCGGTACTCGCCCAGGGCGCCGGACAGCGGCGGCCGCGGGCCGGCGGGGATGGTCTCGGGCAGCCACAGGGCGATGGCGCTGCCGGCCACGGCGCTGAACGCCACCAGGCAGAGGAAGATCGACTGCCAGCCGAACAGCCCCAGCAGCGCACCGCCGCCCAGGGGCGCGAGGATCGGCGCCAGGCCCATCACCAGCATCAGCTGCGAGAAGGCCTTGGCCGCGGCTATCGGGTCGCACAGGTCGCGCACCACCGCCCGCGAGATGACCATGCCGGCGCAGCCGCCCAGGGCCTGGACGAAACGCGCGCCGATCAGCCATTCCAGGTTCGGCGCGAAGGCGCAGGCCAGCGAGGCCGCGGTGAAGATGCTCACCCCCAGCACCAGCGGCAGGCGCCGGCCGTAGCGGTCGGCCAGCGGGCCGTAGAGCAGCTGGCCGATGGCCAGGCCGGCGAAGTAGGCCGACAGGCTCATCTGCACGTGCTCGACGTCGGTGCCGAAGGCCGCGGCCAGCGCCGGGAAGCTGGGCAGGTAGAAGTCGATGGCCATGGGGCCGAAGGCGCTCAGCGCGCCGAGGATCAGCAGGATGCGAAAGTTCATGGAGCACCGTGGGCGCCGCCGGTGCGGGACGGGGCCTGGAAGGTTCGGGCGGATTGATTGGAAGCAGGCTAACGAAACGCCGCCAAGCATAGCAATTCGCCGCCGCCGGGGCAGGGCCGAATAGAAAATCCACGAGGCTTCGACAGGCTGCGCGGGCACCGGCCAGGCGGCCGGCGCCCGCTGCCCGTCAGCGCGCCGGGCCTTCGCCCTGGGCCGCCTCGGCGGCCGGCTGGGCCTTGGCCTTGCGCTTGCCCAGGCGGTCGGCGGCCGACTCCACCAGCATGTAGAACATGGGGATGAGGAAGGTCGCCAGTACGGTGGCGGCGAGCATCCCGCCGATCACCCCGGTGCCGATCGAATGGCGGCTGGCCGAGCCCGCGCCGCTGCTGATGGCCAGCGGCACGCAGCCGAGGATGAACGCCAGGGAGGTCATGACGATCGGCCGGAAGCGCAGCTTGGCCGCCTCCAGCGCCGCCTGCAGCGGCCCCAGGCCCTGCTCCTCGCGGATCATCACGGCGAACTCGATGATCAGGATGGCGTTCTTCGCCGCCAGGCCGATCAGCGTCACCAGGCCGACCTGGAAGTACACGTCGTTGCTCAGCCCGCGCATCCAGATGGCGAGTATGGCGCCGAACACCGCGAAGGGCACCGCAGTGACCACTGCCAGCGGCAGGGTCCAGCGCTCGTACTGGGCGGCGAGGATGAGGAATACCAGGATCAGGCCGAAGAGGAAGGCGGTGCTGCCCGAGCCCTGGGTCTCCAGTTCCTGGTAGGCCGAGCCGATCCAGGTGAGGAAGTAGCTGTCGCCGAGGGTCTGGTCGGCCACCGCCTGCATCGCCGCCAGGGCCTGGCCGGAGCTGTAGCCCGGCGCCGGGCCGCCGAGCAGCTTGGCCGCGGGGAACACGTTGAAGCGTGCGTAGGAATCCGGGCCCAGGGTGCGCTGCACGCTGACCAGGGCCGACAGCGGTACCAGGTCGCCGGTGGAGGAACGCACGTACACCTGGGTCAGGTCCTCGGGCTTGCGGCGGAAGTCCGCCTCGGACTGCAGGTTGACCTTCCAGGTCCGCCCGTAGAGGGTGAAGTCGTTGACGTAGTAGGCGCCGAAGGTCGCCTGCATGGCGGTGAACACGTCGTTGATGGCCACCCCCAGCGAGCGCGCCTTGGTGCGGTCGAGGTTGATGTAGTACTGCGGCACGTTGGCGTTGAAGGTACTGGTCACCCCGGCCAGCTCGGGGCGCTTGGCCGCCGCCGCCATGAACTTCTGCACCATGGCCTGCAACTGCTCGGGGGTGCCGCCGCTACGGTCCTGGATGTAGGCCTCGAAGCCACCGGTGGTGCTCATGCCGGTGATCGGCGGTGGGTTGAAGGTCAGCACCACGCCGTCCTGCTGCCTGGCCCCCATGGCCATGAAGGTGTGCGTCAGGTTGCGCGCGTCCAGTTCGGGGGTCTGGCGTTCCTTCCAGTCCTTGAGGGTGATGAAGGACACCCCGGCGCTGGTGGTGTTGGCATTGGTCAGGATGTTCAGGCCGGCGAAGGTCACCACGTCCAGCACCGCCGGGTGCTTCTCCAGTTGCTGCGAGACGGCGTCGGTCAGCGCCTCGGTACGCGACAGCGAGGCCGCCGGCGGCAGCAGGTAGGCATTGATCACGTAGCCCTGGTCCTCGTCGGGCACCAGCGAGCCGGGCACCCGGCCGAACAGCACCAGCATCAGCGCGATCATCCCGCCGAACACCAGCAGGCCGATGAGCACGCGCTTGAGGAAGAACTGCACGCCGGCGCCATAGGCCGCGGTGGCCGCGTCGAACATGCGGTTGAACCAGCGGAACGGCGCCGCCGGTTCCTTGTGCTCGGGCTTGAGGATGAGCGCGCAGAGCGCCGGCGAGAGGGTCAGCGCGACTATCCCGGAGATCACCACCGAGACCGCGATGGTGATCGCGAACTGCTGGTACATCTGCCCGGCCAGGCCGCCGAGGAAGCCCACGGGGATGAATACCGCGCAGAGCACCAGGACGATGGCGACGATCGGCCCGGTCACCTCCTCCATGGCCTTGATCGCCGCCTCCCGCGGCGGCAGCTTCTCGGTGCGCATCACCCGCTCGACGTTCTCCAGCACCACGATGGCGTCGTCCACCACGATACCGATGGCCAGCACCAGGCCGAACAGCGTCAGCAGGTTGATGGAGAACCCCAGCAGGTACATGCCGGCGAAGGTGCCGACCAGCGACACCGGGATGGCCAGCACCGGGATCAGGGTGGCGCGCAGGTTCTGCAGGAAGATGTAGACCACCAGCATCACCAGCACCAGGGCCTCGAAGAAGGTGTGCACCACCTCTTCGATGGACACCTTGACGAACACGGTGGTGTCGTAGGGGATCTTGTAGGTGATGCCCTGCGGGAAGCGCTTGGCCAGGCGCTCCATGGTGCTGCGCACCGCGTCGGCGGTGTCCAGGGCGTTGGCCCCGGGTTGCAGGTAGACCCCGAAGGCGGCGTTGAGCTGGCCGTTCAGGGTGGTCTTCATCGAGTAGTCCTGGGCGCCCAGCTCGATGCGCGCGACGTCCTTCAGGCGCAGGCTGGCGCCGGTGCTGTCGGTGCGCAGGATGACGCTCTCGAACTCCTTCGGGTCGGTGAAGCGGCCCTGGGTGCTCACCGTGTAGGTGAAGTCCTGCGCGGTGTTCAGCGGCTCCTTGCCGAAGTTGCCGGCGGCGAACTGCGAGTTCTGCTCGCGGATGGCGTCGACCACGTCGCTGGGGGTGAGGTTGTACTGCGCCAGCTTGTCCGGGCGCAGCCAAATGCGCATGGAGTAGTCCTTGGAGCCGAACTGGGTGACGTCGCCGATGCCGGGGATGCGCTTGAGCTCGTCGATCACGTTGATCAGCGCGTAGTTGCTGATGAACACCGGGTCACGCGAGCCGTCCGGGGAATACAGCGTCACCATCTGGAGAATATCGGAGGACTTCTTCTGCACCTTCACGCCCTGCCGGCGCACTTCCTCCGGCAGCTTGGCCAGGGCGGCCTGGACCTTGTTGTTGACGTTGATGGTGGCCTGGTCCGGGTCGGTGCCCACCTTGAAGTACACGGTCAGGCTCATGGCGCCGCTGCTGTCGGAGTTGGACAGCTGGTAGATCATGCCTTCGACGCCGTTGATTTCCTGCTCCAGGGGCGCGGCCACGGTCTCGGCGATCACCTGGGAACTGGCGCCGGGGTAGGAGGCGGTCACCGCGACCTGCGGCGGCAGGATCTCCGGGTACTGCGCCACCGGCAGCGCGCGCAGGGCGGCGAGGCCGGCGAGCAGGATGACGATGGAAATCACCATGGCGAACACGGGGCGGTCGATGAAGAAGCGCGAGATCACGATGGCCGCTCCTTCAGGACTGGGCTTGCGCGGCGGGGGCCTGCTGCGCCGGCGCGACGGGCGCCTCGACGGCCTTCACCGGCTGGTCCGGGCGGACCTTGGGCAGGCCGTCGACGATCACCCTGTCGCCATCGTCGACACCGGAGTCGATCACCCAGCGCTGGTTGACCATCTGCGAGGCCGTCACCTGGCGCATGCGGGCGAGGCCGTCCTTGTCCACCACGTAGACGAAGGTCCCGCGCGGGCCTTGGGCCAGGGCGCGCTCGGGTACGGTCACCGCGGCCTTGCGGGTGATGCCGGTGACCACCACGCGGACGAACTGGCCGGGGATCAGGTGGGTTTCCGGGTTGGGCACCACGGCGCGGGCGTTGATGGTGCCGGTGCCGGTGTTGACGAAGCTGTCGGTGAAATCCACTACGCCGTCGATGGGGTAGCGGCTGCCATCGCCGAAGAAGATCTGCGCCTGCAACTTGCCGTGCTCGGGCAGCACCAGGCGGCCCTGCTGCACGCCGTCGCGCAGGCGCGCGGCCTCGGTGTCGGAATAGGCGAAGTTGACGTAGATGGGGTCGAGCTGGGTCAGCTCGGTGAGCAGGCTGGTGTTGGGGTCGCTGGCGGTGACCAGGCTGCCCTCGGAACGGGTTTCCTTGCTGGCCATGCCGGAGATGGGCGCCTTCACCGTGGTGTAGTCCAGGTCGATCTGCTTGGCATCGACGTTGGCCTTGGCCGCCTCGACGTCAGCCTTGGCCTGCTCGTAGTCGGAGGTGTAGCGGTCCAGCTCGCTGGCGCTGGCGAAACCCTTGCGCTGCAGTTCGCGGATGCGCTTGAGGTCGCGGTCGGTCTGGCGGTAGCGCGCCTGGGCCTGGGCCAGGGCGCCCTTGGCCTGGCCCAGGGCGGCCTGGTAGGGGCGCGGGTCGATCTGGAACAGCACCTGGCCCTGCTTCACCGGCCGGCCTTCCTCATAGGTACGTTTCTGCAGGATGCCGCTGACCTGGGCGCGCACCTCCACCTCGCGGTAGCCGGCCGCCCGCGCCGAGTATTCCAGGCTCAGCGGCAGGCTGGCGCTTTTGGCCACCTCCACCGTGACCTCCGGTGGCGGTGGCGCCGCGCCCGCCTCATCCGCCAGGGCTGGCAGTACGGGTTGCGCAGCAACCAGGGCACACAGGGCCAGGGCGGCGGACACGCGCGGGGTGAACGGCATAGAACCTCTCCATGGAAATGTCGGCTGGGATGATTCGGTACGGTTGTCGGGGGAAAACTGCCATCCGCCAGTAACTCACGGTTCCCACTCGAAATTTCAGTAAACTGCGGGAACACTTAGTGAGCCTAGCCCGTATAGCAAGCCGCGCCATGAGAAGAACTAAAGAAGATTCGGAAAGGACCCGCCAGACGATCCTCGACTCGGCGGAGGCGCTTTTCCTGGAAAACGGCGTTTCCAGCACCAGCCTCGAGGAGATCGCGCGCAACGCCGGGGTCACGCGGGGCGCGGTGTACTGGCACTTCGAGAACAAGGCCCACCTGTTCAACGAGCTGCTCGCCCAGGTGCGCCTGCCGCCGGAGCAACTGGCCTTGCGCCTGTCCGGCTGCGACGGGGTGGACCCGCTGCAGTCGCTGTTCGACCTCTGCGTGGAGGTGGTGCAGAGCCTGGCGCAGAACGCGCAGAAGCGCCGGGTGCTGACCATCCTGCTGCAGCGCTGCGAGTTCACCGAGGAGCTGCGCGAGGCGATCCTTCGCCACAACGCCTTCATCCGCCAGTTCATCGACCTCTGCGAGCAGCTCTTCGCCCGCGACAAATGCCGGGTGCGGCTGCTGCCCGGGGTGACGCCGAAGACCGCCTCGCGGGCGGTCCACGGCCTGATCCTGGGGTTGATCAACGACTGGCTGCGCGACCCGCAGCTGTTCGACCCGCTGCAGGACGCCGAGTCGCTCTTCGAGCCGCTGTTCCGCGGCCTGGTCCGCGACTGGAGCCAGGCCGGCGCGGCTCAGGCCAGCGCGGCCTCGTAGCCTTCCTCGCGGATCGCCGCCAGCACCTCCTCGGCCGCCAGGCGGCTGGCCACCCGCACCTCGCCGCCGGCCAGGTCCACCTGGACCTCGGCGGCGCCGTCGCGGGCCTGGATCGCCTGGGTGATGGCCCGCACGCAGTGGCCGCAGGACATGCCTTTCACACTGAACGCTTGCATGGTCGAACTCCTCGGGTTCGGTTGACGATGGGCGCAGTGTCGACCTTGCCACCGTGGCAAGGTCAAGCCCCCTGCGGCACCGCGCCGCGGGCTTGCCCCCGGCGCCGCCCTCGGCCAAGCTCTGCGCATCCGAGCCCTACCGGGAGCCCCCCATGCGCCGCCTGCTCCGCGCCCTGCCCTGCCTGCTCTGGCCCGCCCTGGCCCTGGCCGCCGACCCGCCCACGGTGCAGGCCTGGCCGCAGCAGGAACCGCCACCGCCCGGCTACGCCGTGCTCAACATCAGCCGCCAGGGCCTGCAGAGCGGCAGCGCCTGCGACATCGACCTCTACGTGCGCGGCGAACTGCTGACGCGCCTGCAGCCCGAAGGCGCGGTGGCGCTGAACCTGTCCCCCGGCGAGGTGCCCATCCGCCTCGCCGTCTCCTCCACCGGCGCCTGCCGCGACGGCATGCAGCAACAGCAGACGCAGACGCTGCGCCTGCGCGCCGGGGAGATCCGCAGCTACCGCATCGGCTACCGCGAGGGCGGGCTGTTCCTGACGCCGGTCAACCTTCCCTGAACCAGGGCTTGACCTTGCCCTCGTGGCAAGGTTCATCCTCTGGGCATCGTCGGATCGTGACCGCTGCCCCGCCGGAGCCGGGCCGCGGACATCAGGAGGAGCGTCCATGAACAGCCCCATCGAACTCGACCTGCCGGTGACCGGCATGACCTGCGCGTCCTGCGTCGGCCGCGTCGAACGGGCCCTGAAGAAGGTACCGGGGGTGCTGGCGGCCAGCGTCAACCTGGCCAGCGAGCAGGCGCGGGTGAGCCTCGACTCGCCCGAACAGCTGCCGGCCCTGGTGGCCGCGGTGGAGAACGCCGGCTACCAGGTGCCCAGCCACAGCCTGGAACTGGCCATCGAAGGCATGACCTGCGCCAGCTGCGTGGGCCGCGTCGAGCGCTCGCTGAAGAAGGTCCCCGGGGTGCGCGAGGCCAGCGTCAACCTGGCCAGCGAGCGCGCCCGCCTGGACCTGCTCGGCCCGGTCGAGCCGGCTACGCTCATCGCCGCGGTGGAGAAGGCCGGCTACCACGCCCGCCTGCTGCAGCCCGAACGCCCCGCCGAGGACCCGGCCCTGGCGCGCCTGGCCCGCGAGCGCTGGTACCTGCTGGCGGCCATCGTCCTGGCCGTGCCCCTGGTGCTGCCGATGCTCGCCGAATGGGCCGGGCTGCACTGGATGCTGCCGGCCTGGGTGCAGTTCCTCCTGGCCACCCCGGTGCAATTCGTCATAGGCGCGCGCTTCTACGTCTCGGCCTGGAAGGCGGTGCGCGCCCGCAGCGGCAACATGGACCTGCTGGTGGCCCTGGGCACCAGCGCCGGCTACGGCCTGAGCCTGTACCTGTGGCTGAGCGCCGCCCCCGGCGCCATGCCGCACCTGTACTTCGAGGCCAGCGCCGTGGTGATCGCCCTGGTCCTCCTCGGCAAGTACCTGGAAAGCCGCGCCAAGCGCCAGACCGCCGCGGCCATCCGCGCCCTGGAGGCGCTGCGCCCGGAACGCGCCACGCGCATCCGCGACGGCCACGAGGAAGACGTCGCCATCGCCGAACTGAGCCTGGGCGACGAACTGCTGGTGCGCCCGGGCGAACGCTTCCCGGTGGACGGCAAGGTACTCGACGGCCGCAGCCACGCCGACGAGGCGCTGATCACCGGGGAAAGCCTGCCGGTGCCCAAGGGCCCGGGCGACGCGGTGACCGGCGGCGCCATCAACGGCGAGGGCCTGCTGACCATCCGCGCCACCGCCCTGGGCGGGGAAACCGTGCTGGCGCGCATCATCCGCCTGGTGGAAGACGCCCAGGCGGCCAAAGCGCCGATCCAGAAGCTGGTGGACAAGGTAAGCAACGTCTTCGTCCCGGTGGTGATCGGCATCGCCCTGCTCACCCTGGCCGGCTGGCTGCTGGCCGGCGCCGGGGTGGAAGCCGCGCTGATCAACGCGGTGGCCGTGCTGGTCATCGCCTGCCCCTGCGCCCTGGGCCTGGCCACGCCGACGGCGATCATGGCCGGCACCGGCGTGGCCGCGCGCCACGGCATCCTGATCAAGGACGCCGAGGCCCTGGAGGTGGCCCACGCGGTGAGCGCGGTGGCCTTCGACAAGACCGGCACCCTCACCTCGGGCACGCCCAGCCTGGTGCACTTCGCCGTGGCCGAGGGCGAGCCCGACGCCGCCCTGGCCCTGGCCGGCGCCCTGCAGCGCGGCAGCGAGCACCCGCTGGCCAAGGCGGTGCTCGGCGCCTGCGCCGAGCAGCACCTGCGCGTCCCCATCGTGAGCCACAGCCAGGCCCTTGCCGGGCGCGGCATCCAGGGCCAGGTCGGCGAACGCCTGCTGGCCCTGGGCAACCGCCGCCTGCTCGACGAGCAGGGCCTGGCCGCCGGCGAGCTGCAAGACAAGGCCGTCGAATGGGAGGGCCAGGGCCGCACCCTGTCCTGGCTGCTCGAACTGCAGCCGCAGCCGCGCCTGCTCGGACTGTTCGCCTTCGGCGACAGCTTGAAGCCCGGCGCCGCCGAGGCGGTGCAGGCGCTGCACGAACGCGGCATCGACAGCCACCTGATCACCGGCGACAACCGCGGCAGCGCACGGGTGGTGGCCCAGGCCCTGGGCCTGGACGACGTCCACGCCGAAGTACTGCCGGCGGACAAGGCCGCGGTGGTGGCGCAGCTGAAGGCCGGCGGCAAGGTGGTGGCCATGGTCGGCGACGGCATCAACGACGCCCCGGCGCTGGCCGCGGCGGACGTCGGCATCGCCATGGGCGGCGGCACCGACGTGGCCATGCACGCCGCCGGCATCACCCTGATGCGCGGCGACCCGCGGCTGGTCCCCGAGGCCCTGGACATCGCCCGGCGCACCTACGCGAAGATCCGCCAGAACCTGTTCTGGGCCTTCATCTACAACCTGGTCGGCGTGCCCCTGGCCGCCTTCGGCCTGCTCAACCCGATGGTCGCCGGCGCCGCCATGGCCGCCTCCAGCGTCAGCGTGGTGAGCAACGCCCTGCTGCTCAAGCGCTGGAAGCCGGCGCACGGCGCGAACGCAAGCGGAGGCGACGATGAACATAGGTGAAGCGGCGAAGAAGAGCGGCCTGTCGGCGAAGATGATCCGCTACTACGAATCCATCGGCCTGCTCGCCCCCGCCGGGCGCAGCGCCAGCGGCTACCGCCACTACAGCGAGCACGACCTGCACCGCCTGGCGTTCATCCGCCGCTCGCGGGACTTCGGCTTCTCCCTGGAAGAAGTCGGCCGCCTGCTCGCCCTCTGGCAGGACCACGGCCGCGCCAGCGCCGACGTCAAGGCGCTGACCGGCCAGCACATCGCCGAACTGGAACGCAAGATCGCCGAACTCACCGCCCTGCGCGACACCCTGCAGGAACTCCACGACCACTGCCAGGGCGACCACCGCCCGGACTGCCCGATCCTCAGGGACCTGGAGTCGGGGAGCTGCTGTCACTGAGCGATGCCATCGGCGGATAACGCCGTTGGCGTTATGCGCCCTACGGATCGAGGCACGGCGAGTCTTTCGTAGGAGCGAGCTTGCTCGCGAACGGACCTACCATCTGACGCCAGTGCCTTTCGTTCTGCCCAACGGTCCCCTCTCCCGCTTGCGGGGAGGGTTAGAGAGGGGGGACGGAGCCAAGCTCAGCGCCGGCGTGTCGTCGAAGTCCGCAACCCTCTCCCCAGCCCTCTCCCTGAAGGGAGAGGGGGCCGTTCGGAGCACTCGGGCAACACGTCGCTCGCCGGTTGGCCCGGAATCGATCACGGATGCCTCCGACTGACTCCATGACCCTTCATTCTGCCCAACGGTCCCCTCTCCCGCTTGCGGGAGAGGGGGCTGTCCGCAGCGCTCGGGCAGCTCGTCGCTCGCCGGTTGGCCCGGAATCGATCACGGATACCTCCGGCTGACTCCATGGCCCCTCGTTCTGCCCAACGGTCCCCTCTCCCGCTTGCGGGGGAGGGTTAGGGAGGGGGTGCGGAGTCAAGCCAGGCTCCGGAGCATCGTCGGAGTCCGCAACCCTCTCCCTGAAGGGAGAGGGGCTAGTCCGTGCCGAGAAGGGAAATGCATCACGTCGGCAACCACTACGGCTGCCGGCCAGCGAAAGGACCGGAATCGAGAGAGTCGCTGTCACTGGGCTGGACTCCACCGTAGGGCGCATAAAGCGGAACGCTTTATCCGCCGCCATCGGCGGATAACGCCGTTGGCGTTATGCGCCCTACGACTGGGCCGCAGCGGCCGCCTGAGCGGAATCAGCCACGAACCTGCGCCACCGCGCCACGCCGCCACACCGAAGCCGGCAGCACCGTCACCGCCAGGCCGACGAAGACCAGCGCGCAGGCCAGCCAGTCCTGGGCGGTGAGTCGTTCGCCCAGCAGCAGCCATCCGGACAGCAGGCCGGAGACCGGCACCGCCAGGGCGAAGGGGGTGACCTGGCTGGCCGGGTAGCGGCGCAGCAGGAAGCTCCACAGGCCGAAGCCCACGGTGGTGGCGAGGAAGGCGATGTAGAGCAGCGCGCCCATGCCTTCCCAACTGATGCCGGTCAGCGCCGCCGAGATGGCCTGCGGGCCTTCGAAGACCCACGACAGGGCCAGCAGCGGCAACGGCGGGATCAGGCTCACCCAGCTGATCAGGCGCAGCATGTCGCTGGCCCCGGAGCGCTTGGTGGCGATGTTGGAGAAGGCCCAGGCCAGGGCCGCGGCCATCACCAGGGCGAAGGCCAGCAGGCTGTCGCCCAGGGGGCGTTCCAGGCCGATCAGCAGCAACCCGGCGGCGGCCACGGCGAGGCCCGCCAGGGCGCGGCGGCTGGGGCGTTCGCCGAGGAAAGCGGCGGCGATCAGCACGGTGAAGAACACCTGGCTCTGCAGCACCAGGGACGACAGCCCGGCAGGCATGCCCAGGTGCATGCCGACGAACAGCAGGCCGAACTTGACCACCCCGAGCAGCACGCCGATCTGCACGATGCGCCAGAACGGCGCCGGCAGCGGCCCGCGCAGGAACACCAGCGGCAGCGCCGCCAGGGCGAAGCGCAGGGCGCAGAACAGCAGCGGCGGGAAGTCGTGCAGGCCGACCTTGATGATGACGAAGTTGACGCCCCAGATCAGCGTGACCAGCAGGGCGAGGAGGATGTGCGGCAAGGGCATGGCGGTGGTTCCGGGTGGGATCGTGCCACGCTAGCAGGGCCGCTGCGGGGTGTATGTACACAGTTGCCGCGGAAAAAACGCATACAGCGTCGCTACAACCGCTCTACCTCCAGCTTCGGCCAGCGCCTCGGCCAGTTCTTGCGGCGCAGGCGATCGCGGTAGGCCTCGGGCTTGCCGCGGAAGTGTTCGGTGGGGCGGACGCGCAGGCCGAACAGGTCGTCCAGGCCCAGCGGCGCCAGCAGTTCCAGGCCCTCGTCGGCCAGGCGCACCGCCACCGCGGTGCAGACTTCCGGCCAGTGGCGCATGGCGTCGGCGACGTCGGCATAGGGTGCGTCGCCGTTGCGCAGGTGCATGCGCGCCTGGTTGCGCACCGACCAGGGCGCCTGCGGACAGGCCCGGGCCAGGCGCCGCTCGAAAGCCTCGTCGGCCTCGGCCTGCAGGCTACCCCCGTCGAAATACAGCACGTCCACGTCCGCCAGGGTGCCGGGCGCCAGGCCGTGCAGGTGGTCCCAGACGGCGTTGCGCACGAAGCCGGCGCCGATCCAGGCGCCGGGCGGGCCGTATTCGCGCAGGGCGCGCAGCAGGCCCATGCGCTGCGGGCAGGCGGCGAGCAGCGCGATCAGGCGCGCCGCCTGCGGAGTCACTGCAACCACGGCGGCGGTGGCGGTTCCTCGGCGCGCGGCGGGCCATCCTGCTCGGCGCGGGCTGCCTCGCGGCGCTCCTGCTCGCGCAGGGCAGCGGCGATCTCGCGCATCACCGCGTCGACGTCGGCTTCTTCCTCCGGCTCGTCGAAGTGGCCGGTCAGCGGGGTGTCCGGCTGCAGCTTGCCGTCTTCGAACAGCGCCCACATCTCCTTGGCGTAGCGGGTGTCCTTGAGCTCCGGGGCGAACTGGCCGAAGTAGGCGGCCATGTTGCCGACGTCGCGCTCGAGCATGCGGAAGGCGTGGTTGTTGGCCGCCGCGTCCACCGCCTGGGGCAGGTCGATGATCACCGGGCCGTCGGGGCCGAGCAGCACGTTGAACTCCGAGAGGTCGCCGTGCACCAGCCCGGCGCAGAGCATCATGACGATCTGGCGGATGAGGAAGTCGTGGTATTCGCGCGCCTGCTCCGGCTCCAGCACCACGTCGTTCAGGCGCGGCGCGGCGTCACCGTCTTCGTCGGCGACCATCTCCATCAGCAGCACGCCGTCGAGGAAGTCGTAGGGCTTGGGCACCCGTACGCCGGCGCCGGCGAGGCGGAACAGCGCCGCCACTTCGGCGTTCTGCCAGGCCTCCTCCTGCTCGCGCCGGCCGTAGCGCGAGCCCTTGGCCATGGCCCGGGCCTGGCGGCTGTTGCGCACCTTGCGGCCCTCCTGGTATTCGGCGGCCTGGCGGAAGCTGCGTTTGTTGGCCTCCTTGTAGACCTTGGCGCAGCGCAGCTGCTCGCCGCAGCGCACCACGTAGACCGCCGCTTCCTTGCCGCTCATCAGCGGGCGCAGCACTTCGTCGACCAGGCCGTCCTCGATCAGCGGCTCTATGCGTTTGGGTGTCTTCATCAGGCTCCGTCGTCGTTCATATCCGGCCCAAGCGGCCGCAGCCGCCCCTTATACGACATGCGCCGGGTGGCGCCCAGCACCGACCGCCGGAATCATGGTGGCGTCGTGGTCATTTCGATGCTTTCCCCCAGGGCATCGGCCATGCGCTCGATCTCGCTGCCCAGGGCCTGGTCGTCGTCGGCGTAGCGGATGGCGATGGCGGCGAAGCCGTCGGCGACCTCGGCGAAGGCTTCCACCACCTGCGGGTCGAAGTGGCTGCCGCTGGCGGCGAGGATGTGCTGGCGGGCCTCGTCCGGCGACAGGGTCGCATGGTAGGGATGGCGGCTGGTCAGCTCGTCGTAGCAGTCGATCAGCGCCAGCAGGCGCGCCGACAGCGGGATCTGCTCGCCGCGCAGGCCCCGCGGGTAGCCAGTGCCGTCCCAGCGCTCGTGGTGGCCGTAGGCGATCTCCTTGGCGTAGCGCAGGAATTCCGCCGGGGTGCCCAGGCGGCGCTCGGCGGCGGCCAGGGCGTCGTGGCCGATGCGCGTGTGGCTCTGCATCAGCAGCAGGTCCTCGGGGCTGAGCTGGCCGGGGTTGAGCAGCACGCGGTCGGGCACCGCCACCTTGCCGATGTCGTGTAGCTGCGCGGAGCGCGCCAGCAGCTCGATCTGCTCCAGGTCCAGGCTGCCGGCCTCGCCCTCGCGGCGGGCCAGGGCGTCGGCGAGCAGGCGCATGTACTGCTCGATGCGCAGCAGGTGGCGGCTGTGGGGGTTGTCGCGCAGGTCGCAGAGGGTGGCCATGGCCTCCAGGGTGGCGTCCTGGGCCGCCTGCAGCTCGCGGCTGCGGCGGCGCACTTCCAGCTCCAGGTATTCGCTCTTGTCGCGCAGGAAGTCGGCGTTGGCCTTGAGCT
This sequence comes from Pseudomonas sp. RW407, assembly GCF_003176655.1. Lineage (NCBI taxonomy): Bacteria > Pseudomonadati > Pseudomonadota > Gammaproteobacteria > Pseudomonadales > Pseudomonadaceae > Pseudomonas > Pseudomonas sp. RW407. Next base: position 280,490 of record NZ_QGSL01000091.1, read on the forward strand.
TGAGGTGCGCGCGGATGCGCGCCAGGGTCACCGGCGGGCTGATCGGCTTGGTGATGTAGTCCACCGCGCCCAGGTCCAGGCCGCGCTGCTCGTCGGCGGTGCTGACCATGCCGGTGAGGAAGATCACCGGGATCTCGGCGGTCAGCGGGTCGGCCTTGAGCTGGCGGCAGACCTCGTAGCCGTCCATCTCCGGCATCATGATGTCGAGCAGCACCAGGTCCGGCCGCGGCTCGCTGGCGGCCAGGCGCAGGGCCTTGGCGCCACTGCCGGCGACGCGCACCTGGTACTGGCCCATGAGCAGCTCGCTCATGAGCATCAGGTTGTCGGGTTGGTCGTCGACCACCAGGATCACTTCCTGGTCCGGCCGGTCCAGCATGCTGTCCATGGCCTCACTCCTCTACGGTCAGATGCGGATGTCGCGCTCGCGCGACAACACCAGCAGTTTTTCCAGGGCCCGCTCGAACTCGAAGCGGCGGATGCTCGCCGCGACGTCGTCGTACCCGTCATTGAAGATACTGCGCAGCAGGCCCGCGCGCTCGCCGACCAGCCGTCCGGCACGAGGGTCGTCGGCGGCCAGCAGGTGGGCCAGGCGGCGCACCACCTGCTCGGCCTGCTGGCGCTGTTCCGTCGGCAATTCCTCCCGGGCCTGCGCGGGCGCCGGCTCCGGTGCCTGCAGCAGCGGCGCCGGGGGCGAGCGCAGGATGCGCGACAGGTCGATGGGCCGCGCGTCCTCCACCCGGCCCATGGGCAGGCGGCACCAGAACAGGCTGCCCTGGTCCGGCGCGCTGTCCACCCCGACCTCGCCGCCCATGGCCTCGGCCAGGCGCTTGCAGATCGCCAGGCCCAGGCCGGAGCCGCCGTAGCGGCGGGTGATGGAGTTGTCGGCCTGGCGGAAGGACTCGAACAGCCGTTCCTGCTGCGCCTGGCTGATGCCGATGCCGCTGTCGCGCAGGCCGAAGTACAGCCAGTATTCGTCGCCGGCCTGCATGTCCAGGCGCACCTCCAGTTGCAGCCCGCCGCGCTCGGTGAACTTGAGCGCGTTGTTGCCGTAGTTCATCAGGATCTGCCGCAGGCGCAGCGAGTCGCCCAGCAGGTGCGAGGGCAGCCGCGGGTCGATGTGGCACTCCAGGCTCAGGCCCTTGCCCGCGGCGCGGATCGCCAGCAGGTCGACCAGCTCGCCGAGCAGGCGCTCCAGGTCGAAGTCCAGGTGCTCGAACTCCAGGCGGCCGGCCTCCACCTTGGACAGGTCGAGGATGTCGCTGATCAGCTCCAGCAGGTACTGGCCCGAGCCCTGGATCTTGCCCAGGTAGTCGCGCTGCTGCGGGTCCAGGGCGGTCTGCTCCAGCAGATGCGCAAGGCCGATGATGATGTTCAGCGGCGTGCGGATCTCGTGGCTGACGTTGGCCAGGAACTCGCTCTTCAGCCGCGCCGCCTGCTCGGCCAGGTCGCGGGCCTGGGCCAGGGCCTCCTCGGTGGCCTTGCGCGCGGTGATGTCGCGGCTCACCCCGACCAGCCCGAGCAACCCGCCGTGGTCGTCGTGGAAGGCGCTGCGCAGGGTGTCGAACAGCACCCGCCGGCCGTCCGGGTAGACCACCCAGCCCTCGCTGGCGAACGGCTGGCTGGCCGACAGCGCCTGGCGGTCGCGCTCGCCGCGGCCGGCGCTGGCGGCATCGCTGAACAGCTGGGCGTCGCTGCGCCCGATGACGTCCTCGGCCGGCAGCCCCAGGCATTCGGCGAAGGCGTGGTTGGCGCCCAGGTAGCGGCCCTCGGTGTCCTTGAACCAGATGGGGTCGGGAATGGCGTTGATCAGCGCCAGCAGGGTGCGCCGCTGGCGGTGCTCCTCGGCCTCGGCGCGGGCGCGCTCGGCCACCTGGATCTGCAGGCGGCGGTTCCAGATCAGCACGAAGGTGAGCAGGGCGAAGAAGCCCGCCACGTAGGGCCAGAGCGCCTGCAGCAGCTGCATCCAGTCGAAGGCGTCGAGCTGCGGCAGCCAGCGCTGGCGGATGCGCTCCTGCTCGTCGGCGTCGATGCTGGCCAGGGCGCGGTCGAGCAGCGGTACCAGGGGCGCCAGCTCGCGGCGCACGGCGAAGCGCACCTGGCTGTTGTCCAGGCCGCTGTCGCCACGCACCTCGAGGTTGCTCAGATTGAGCTGGCCGAGCAGGTAGTTGGTCGAGATGAGGTTGCCCACGTAGGCGTCCGCGTTCCCGGAGGCCACGGCCTTGAGCGCCTCGGCGGTGTCGTCGACGATGACGAAGGACACCCCCGGCACCGCCGTGCGCAGCAGGTCGTGCACGGCGAAGTCGCGCTCCACGGCGACGCGCTTGCCGGACAGGTCGTCGAGCATCCGCACGCTGCTGTCGCGGCGGGCGAAGATCAGGCTGCTGGTGCTCAGGTAGGGCCGGCTGAAGGCGAGGAACTGCTCGCGCTCGGGCGAGCGCGCCACGGTCGGCAACAGGTCGACCTGGCCATTGCGCGCCGCCTCGATCACCTGTGCCCAGTCGTCGAAGGTCTGCGTCTGCAGGCTCAGGCCCAGGCGCTGCGCGACCTGGTTCAGGTAGTCGGCGCTGATGCCCTGGAACTCGCCCTGGGCGTCGACCATCTCGAACGGCGGCCAGCCGTCCCGGGAAATGCCCACCCGCAGCGTCGGATGGGCCTCCAGCCAGCTGCGTTCGCGGGGGCTGAGCGTCAGTTCCGCGCCCCACAGCGGCGGGCACAGCAGGACGCAGAGCAGCAGGCAGTGGTGAAGGAGTCGGCGGCAGGGCATGGCGGGCTCTCGACGGACCTCCTGCAAGCGTAGCCGGCAGTTTGAAAAGCGATTACGGATTGCCCGCCCGCCGGGTGGCGCCGACAATTTACCCATGTCCCTGGTCCTCCACGGAGAGCACCATGCCCTCACTTCCCGATGATGAACGCTGCTGGCAGGCGGTCTGCGAGCGTGACGCGGGCTTCGACCAGCGTTTCGTGTTTTCCGTTCGCTCCACCGGCGTCTATTGCCGGCCGAGCTGCCCGGCGCGGCGGCCGAGCCGCGCCAACGTGCGCTTCCACGCCGACGCGGCGGCCGCCGAAGCCGCGGGCTTCCGCCCCTGCCGGCGCTGCACGCCCGACGGCGAAAGCCCGGCGCAGCGCCTGGACGCCCTGGTCGCCGCCGCCTGCCAGCTGCTGGAGCAGGCCGAGCGCCCGCTGACCATGGAAGAGCTGGCGGCCCGCATCGGCCTCTCGGCCTCGCACCTGGCCCGCGCTTTCAAGGCCCGCACCGGCCTGACGCCCCGGGCCTGGGCCGAGGCCCGCCGCCAGCAGCGCCTGGCCGCCGCCCTGCCGCAGGCGCGTTCGGTGCTCGACGCCGCCCTGGAGGCGGGCTACTCCGGCACCCGCGCGCTCTACGAGGCACCCACCGCGCTGAGCCCGGCGCAGCGCCGGCAGAAGGGCGCCGGCACCCGGCTGCGCTACGCCATCGCCCCCTGCCCGCTCGGCCAGGTGCTGCTGGCCGCCAGCCCGCGGGGCGTCTGCGCCCTGCTGTTCGGCGACGAAGCGGGTCAACTGGAGGCGGAACTGCGCCAACGCTTCGCCGCCGCCGAGCTGCAGCGCGACGACGCCGGCCTGGGCGACTGGCTGGGCCAAGTGCTGCACCAGCTGGAGCAGCCCGAACGCACCGCCGGCCTGCCCCTGGACCTGCACGGCAGCGCCTTCCAGCTGCGCGTCTGGCACGCCCTGGCGCAGATTCCCAGCGGCCAGACGCGGCGCTACGGCGAACTGGCCGAACAGTTGCACAGCCACCCCCGGGCCATCGCCCGCGCCTGCGCCAGCAACCCGGTGGGGCTGCTGGTGCCGTGCCACCGGGTGGTGGCGGCCGACGGCGGCAGCGGCGGCTACCGCTGGGGCCTGGAACGCAAGCACGAGCTGCTGCGCCGCGAGGGCCAGGCGGCGCGCCAGGACGAGCCCGCCTGAGCCGCCTCCGATCGGCCGGGCCCATGGCAGAGCCCTCGCTGTGCTATGGTTCGGCCCCTCGAAGGACCGCCTGCAAGCCCATGAACCTCTGGAACCTCATCACCCGCTTCGGCGACAGCTCCCTGCTGCTGCCCTGCGCGCTGTTCATCTATGCCTGGCTGCTGCTGCGCCGGGAAAGCCGCAACGCCCACTGCTGGCTGTTGCTGTTCGGCCTGGCCGCCGGCGCCACCCTGGTCTCCAAACTGGCCTTCATGGGCTGGGGCATCGGCATTCCCGCGTGGAACTTCACCGGGCTGTCCGGCCACAGCATGCTGGCCGCCAGCGTCCTGCCAGTGCTCTGCAGCCTGCTGGTACCCACCCGCCCCATCTGGCGCCTGGCCGCCGCGGCCGGAGGCGCCGTGCTGGCGGTGCTGGTGGGGGTGTCGCGGTTGCAGATCAACGTGCATTCGCCGGCGGAAGTCTACGGCGGGCTGGCCGTCGGCCTGGCCGCCAGCGGCGCCTTCCTCTGCCTGACGCAGCGCCGCCTGCCGTCGTTGTCGCCGCTGCTGCTGGCCATGGTCCTGCTGCTGGCCTCGCTGCAGGGCATGACCGGCGTGCGCGCGCCCACCCACCAGATGCTGGAACGCATCGCCGCCTACATGGCCGACCGCGACAAGCCGTTCCGGCGCGGCGAGTGGGGTGGCTTCCATCGACTGGATGCCCAGCAGGCACCGGCGGCCTAGGCCCGTAGGGCGCATAACGCCTACGGCGTTATGCGCCTGATCGCGGACGGAGTCCGCTCCTACGCTGCCCGAGCCATGCCATTCTCCTGTAGGAGCGCGCCCTGCGCGCGATTCGCGGGCAGGGCCCGCTCCTACGACCGTGCCTCCCTGGAACTGCAGGAGTGGGTCCAGCCGCGTTCGGAAAACCGAACGCACAAACGGCATCTATCCGGAAGACCGAACGCCGACGTCCTCGACGGCGCGCCATCGCCAGATATAAACCATTAAAAATCAGCAAGTTACTTGAATATCCAGGGACTGGCACGGTCCCTGCTCTCTAGCTTCCCGTGAGCATGCGGCAGCGCCGCGCTTGCCCGTCGGGCGCCAGGAGGGCCAGCCGCCGGGTACGCCTGCCGCAGGATCGACAACAACCAGAACAAGTCGAGGAAGCATCAATGCGTATCGCACCCCGTGTGCTGGGCGTGGCCATCGTCGCCGCCCTGTTCGCCACTCCGGCCCTTTCCGAGGAACTCACCGGCACCCTGAAGAAGATCAAGGATTCCGGCACCATCGTCCTCGGCCACCGTGACGCCTCCATTCCCTTCTCCTACCTGGCCGACGACCCGCGCCAGCCGGTGGGCTATTCCCACGACCTGCAGCTGAAGGTGGTCGAGGCGGTCAAGCAGCAGCTGGGCATGCCCGACCTCAAGGTGCGCTACAACCTGGTCACCTCGCAGACGCGCATCCCGCTGGTGCAGAACGGCACCGTGGACATCGAGTGCGGCTCCACCACCAACAACCTGGAGCGCCAGAAGCAGGTCGACTTCTCCCTCGGCATCTTCGAGGTGGGCACCCGCCTGCTGACCAAGAAGACCAGCGGCATCAGCGACTTCGCCGACCTCAAGGGCAAGAACGTGGTGACCACCGCCGGCACCACCTCCGAGCGCCTGCTCAAGTCGATGAACGCCGAGAAGAAGATGGGCATGAACATCATCTCGGCCAAGGACCACGGCGAGTCCTTCCTGATGCTCGAGTCCGGCCGCGCCGTGGCCTTCATGATGGACGACGCGCTGCTCTACGGCGAAATGGCCAAGGCCAAGAAGCCCGACGACTGGACGGTGGTCGGCACCCCGCAGTCCTACGAAATCTACGGCTGCATGGTGCGCAAGGGCGACGAGGGCTTCAAGCAGGTGGTCGACAAGGCCATCGCCGACACCTTCGCCTCCGGGCAGATCAACGACATCTACGCCAAGTGGTTCACCCAGCCGGTGCCGCCCAAGGGCCTGAACCTCGAATTCCCGATGAGCGACACGCTCAAGAAGCTGATCGCCAGTCCCACCGACAAGTCTGCCGAGCAGATGTAACGGTGGCGCCAGCCCGCGCTCACGAGGCGCGGGCCGGCGGGGAGCGGGAGCGCCGGCGGCGCTCCCGGCCTCCTCTTCCTTCTTCCTGATCCACCAGCGGAACACGCCCGTCACCCACGGGCGCGGGCGCCCGCGCGCCGCGTTCCGGCCGTTTCGACGCCCTCACGGGGGCCTTCGAGGGAAACCTGCATGAACTACAACTGGGACTGGAGCGTGTTCTTCAAGTCCACCGGGATCGGCGACGAGATCTACCTGGACTGGTACCTCACCGGCCTGGGCTGGACCATCGCCGTCGCCCTCACCGCCTGGCTGGTCGCCCTGGCGCTGGGCTCGGTGCTGGGCGTGCTGCGCACCGCGCCGAACCGCTGGCTGTCGGCCATCGGCACCGGCTACGTCGAGCTGTTCCGCAACGTGCCGCTGCTGGTGCAGCTGTTCCTCTGGTACTTCCTGGTCCCGGACCTGCTGCCGCAGCCGCTGCAGGACTGGTTCAAGCTCGGCCTGGCGCCGGAAACCTCGGCCTTCATCAGCGTGGTGGTGTGCCTGGGCCTGTTCACCGCGGCGCGGGTGTGCGAGCAGGTGCGCACCGGCATCCAGGCCCTGCCCCGCGGGCAGATAGCCGCCGGCCGCGCCATGGGCTTCAGCCTGCCCCAGGTGTACCGCTACGTGCTGCTGCCGCAGGCCTTCCGCATCATCATCCCGCCGCTGACCTCGGAGTTCCTCAACATCTTCAAGAACTCCTCGGTGGCCTCGCTGATCGGCCTCATGGAGCTGCTGGCGCAGACCAAGCAGACAGCCGAATTCAGCGCCAACCTGTTCGAGGCCTTCACCCTGGCCACGCTGATCTACTTCACCCTGAACATGAGCCTGATGCTGTTCATGCGCCTGGTGGAGCGCAAGGTCGCGCTGCCCGGCCTGATTTCCGTGGGGGGCAAGTGATGGATTTCAGCTCGATCGTCCCGGCGCTGCCGGGCCTGTGGGACGGCATGGCCATGACCCTGCAGCTGACCGCCCTGGGCGTGGTCGGCGGCGTGGTGCTGGGGACCCTGCTGGCGCTGATGCGCATGTCCCACAACCGCCTGCTGAGCAACCTGGCGGGCTTCTACGTCAACTACTTCCGCTCCATCCCGCTGCTGCTGGTGATCACCTGGTTCTACCTGGCGGTGCCCTACATCCTGCGCTGGATCACCGGCAGCGACACCCCGGTGGGCGCCTTCATCAGCTGCCTGGTGGCCTTCGTGATGTTCGAGGCGGCGTACTTCTGCGAGATCGTCCGCGCCGGCATCCAGGCCATTCCCAAAGGCCAGATGGGCGCGGCCCAGGCCCTGGGCATGACCTACGGCCAGTGCATGCGGCTGATCATCCTGCCCCAGGCGTTCCGCAAGATGACCCCGCTGCTGCTGCAGCAGAGCATCATCCTGTTCCAGGACACCTCGCTGGTCTACACCGTCGGCCTGATGGACTTCCTCAACGCGGCGCGCTCGCGCGGCGACATCATCGGCCAGCCCCACGAATTCCTGATCTTCGCCGGTCTCGTCTACTTCATCGTCAGCTTCACCGCATCCTTCGCGGTCAAGCGCCTGCAGAAAGGGTTAGCCCTATGATCACCATCCAGAACGTCAACAAGTGGTACGGCGACTTCCAGGTCCTCACCGACTGCAGCACCTCGGTGAGCAAGGGCGAGGTGGTGGTGGTCTGCGGCCCGTCCGGCTCGGGCAAGTCGACGCTGATCAAGTGCGTCAACGCCCTGGAGCCGTTCCAGAAGGGCGACATCGTGGTCGACGGCACCTCCATCGCCGACCCGAAGACCAACCTGCCCAGGCTGCGCTCGCGGGTGGGCATGGTGTTCCAGCACTTCGAGCTGTTCCCGCACCTGACCATCACCGAGAACCTGACCATCGCCCAGGTCAAGGTGCTCGGCCGCGGCAAGGACGAGGCCACCGAAAAGGGCCTGGCGCTGCTCGACCGCGTCGGGCTGAAGGCCCACGCGCACAAGCACCCCGGCCAGCTCTCCGGCGGCCAGCAGCAGCGCGTGGCCATCGCCCGCGCCCTGGCCATGGACCCGATCGTGATGCTGTTCGACGAGCCCACCTCGGCGCTGGACCCGGAGATGGTCAACGAGGTGCTCGACGTGATGGTCCAGCTGGCCCAGGAAGGCATGACCATGATGTGCGTGACCCACGAGATGGGCTTCGCCCGCAAGGTGGCCGACCGGGTGATCTTCATGGACCGCGGGCAGATCGTCGAGGACTGCGCCAAGGAGGAATTCTTCGGCGACCTAGAGGCCCGCTCCGAGCGCGCCCGGCAGTTCCTCGCCAAGATCCTCACCCACTGAAGCCCTGCCCACGCCCCTGCGTAGGATGGGTGGAGCGCAGCGATACCCATCACCGGCTGAAACCCCGGTTTCTCGTAGGAGCGAGCTTGCTCGCGAACAATCCCCGGTTCGCGAGCAAGAACTAGGCGTCCCCCTCGCTCCTACGAAGAGCCTCTCCATCGGCTCGGCCCCGGCAGCGGGCTGGCCCGCTTCCGACGACTGTGATGCAATGCCCGTCCAGCCACTGACCCTGTCACCGCCGACCGTGAAGCCGAGCCTCGTGCGCAACCTGCTGCTGCCGATCCCGCTGATCCTGCTGATGCTCGGCTTCGGCTATGGCGGCTACCTGGTCAGCGCCGGCGCCGGCACCCGCGCCCTGGTCGCCAGCGGCGAACGCCAGCTGGAGCTGCACGCCCGCGGGGTGGAAAGCGAGATCAGCCGCTACACCTACCTGCCCAGCCTGCTGGAGCTGGAGAGCAGCGTCACCCGCCTGCTGCTGGAGCCCACGCCCTATCGCCGCGACCAGGTCAACACCTACCTGGAAGGCCTCAACCGCCGCGCCGGCAGCCGCGCCATCTACCTGCTGGACACCTCCGGCCGGGTGCTGGCCACCAGCAACTGGCAGGACGCCGACAGCTACCTGGGCGAGGACCTGTCCTTCCGCGCCTACTTCCAGGACGCCGTGCAGGGCCGCCCGGGGCGCTTCTACGGCATCGGCAGCACCGTCGGCGAGCCCGGCTACTACCTGGCCCACGGCCTGGTGCACGGCGGGCGCATCGTCGGCGTGGCGGTGGTCAAGGTGAAGATGGAGGCCCTGGAGGAGCGCTGGGAGAAGGCCCAGCTGCAGGCCTTCGTCAGCGACGAGAACGGCATCATCATCCTCTCCAGCAACCCGCAGCTGCGCCTGAAGGCGGTGCGCCCGCTCAGCGCCGCGGACAAGGAGCGCCTGGCGCGCAGCCTGCAGTACTACTGGTGGGCGCTCAACGAATGGCAGCCCAGCTCGCGCCGCGACCTGGGCGAAGGCGTGGAGGAAATCGGCTTCCGCGACCACGACGCCAACGGCGTGGCCCATGCCGAGCACCTGTACCTCAAGCAGACGCGCCGCCTGGGCGACACGCCCTGGGACTTCACCCTGCTCAGCCCGCTGCAGGACGTGCGCCGCGAGGCCATGATCCACGGCGCCCTGGCCGCGGTGGGCTTCGCCCTGCTGGCGTTCCTGCTGATCGCCTGGAACGAGCGGCGCAAGGTCCTGGCCACCCGCCTGGCCGCCCGCGAGGCGCTGCAGCAGGCCAACAACGAACTGGAGCGGCGCATTGCCGAGCGCACCGCCGACCTGCGCGCCAGCAACCAGCACCTACGTGAGCAGATCCGCGAGCGCCGCCAGGCCGAGGACACCCTGCGCAAGGCCCAGGACCGCCTGGTCCAGGCCGGCAAGCTGGCGGTCATCGGGCAGATGTCCACCAGCATCGCCCACGAGCTGAACCAGCCGCTGGCGGCGCTGCGCACCCTCTCCGGCAACACCGTGCGCTTCCTCCAGCGCGGCGCCCTGGACACCGCCAGCAGCAACCTGGAAGCCATCAACGAGATGGTCGACCGCATGGGCCGCATCACCGCCAGCCTGCGCGCCTTCGCCCGGCGCGCCGACGACCACGGCCAGGCGCGCCTGGGCAAGGCGGTGGACGCCGCGCTGCGGGTGCTGCAGGTGCGCCTGAAGGACTGCCCGCTGGTGTTGCACCGCGAATTCGACGACGCCTGCCTGGGCATCGACCAGACGCGCCTGGAGCAGATACTGGTCAACCTCGTCGCCAACGCCCTGGACGCCATGAGCGGCCAGGCCGACCGCCAGCTCTGGCTCAACGGCCGCAGCGAGGGCGCACAGTACCACCTGACGGTGCGCGACAACGGCCCGGGCATCCCGCCGGCAGCCCGCGAGCACCTGTTCGAACCCTTCTTCACCACCAAGCCCGGCGAGCACGGCCTGGGCCTGGGCCTGACGCTCTCGGCCAGCCTCGCCACCGCCGCCGGCGGCAGCCTGGGCGTGGCCCACCCGGAGGCCGGCGGCACCGCCTTCGAACTCAGCCTGCCGCTGCTGCCCACTCAGGAACCTACGCCATGAGCGACGAAAAACTCCGCGTACTGGTGGTCGAGGACGACCCCCACGTGCTGCTCGGCTGCCAGCAGGCCCTGGCCCTGGAAGACATCGACAGCGACGGCGTGGCCAGCGCCGAGGAAGCGCTCAGGCGCGTGGGCGCCGACTTCCCCGGCATCGTCGTCAGCGACATCCGCCTGCCCGGCATGGACGGCCTGCAACTGCTGGCCCGCCTGCGCGAGAAGGATGCCCAGCTGCCGGTGGTGCTGATCACCGGCCACGGCGACATCGCCATGGCCGTGCAGGCCATGCGCGATGGCGCCTACGACTTCATGGAAAAACCCTTCGCCCCCGAGCGCCTGGTGGACGTGGCGCGGCGCGCCCTGGAACGCCGCCGGCTCAGCCGCGAGATCGGCCAGCTGCGCCGCCAGCTGGCCGGGCGCCAGGCCCTGGAAGCCAGGCTGATCGGCCGCTCGCCGGCGATGCAGGCGCTGCGCGAGCTGATCGCCAACGTCGCCGACACCTCGGCCAACGTGCTCATCGAGGGCGAGACCGGCACCGGCAAGGAGCTGGTCGCCCGCTGCCTGCACGACTACAGCCGGCGCCAAGCCAAGGCCTTCGTCGCGCTGAACTGCGGCGGCCTGCCGGAAAGCCTGATCGACAGCGAGATCTTCGGCCATGAGGCCCACGCCTTCACCGGCGCCGGCAAGCGGCGCATCGGCAAGATCGAGCACGCCGACGGCGGCAGCCTGTTCCTCGACGAGATCGAGAGCATGCCGCTGAACCTGCAGATCAAGCTGCTGCGCGTGCTGCAGGAACACCAGCTGGAGCGCCTGGGCTCCAACCAGCTGATCCCGGTGGATTGCCGGGTGATAGCCGCGACCAAGTCGGACCTGGCCGCCATGGGCCGCGAAGGCAGCTTCCGCAGCGACCTCTACTACCGCCTCAACGTCATCACCCTGCAACTGCCGCCGCTGCGCGAGAGGCGCGAGGACATCCTGATGCTCTTCGAGCACTTCCTGCAGCAGTCCTCGCTGCGCTTCGACCGCCCGGCGCCGGCCATCGACAACGCCACCGCCGCCAGCCTCATGGCCCACGACTGGCCGGGCAACGTGCGCGAACTGCGCAACGTCGCCGAACGCTTCGCCCTCGGCCTGCCGGTGCTGACCGCCAGCGGCCTCGGCCCGGACGCCAGCGAACCGCGCTTCGCCGAAGCCGTGGAAGCCTTCGAACGCAGCCTGCTGCAGGCCGCCCTGGAACGCCACGCCGGCAACCTGAGCCAGGCCGCCGCGGCCCTGGGCATGGCCAAGACCACGCTGTTCGACAAGGTGAAGAAGTACGGGTTGGCGTAGGGCGGAAACCAGCGAATCGCGGACGGAGTCCGCTCCTACGGTTTCAGGGAAGCACGGGCGTAGGAGCAACTGTCTTGCAGGCTGCGCCGCCTCTTTCCAACCCGTAGGGCGCATAACGCCTACGGCGTTATCCGCCGCGGCCGTCGGGCACCGGCGTTCCGGCCAACGGCGGATAACCGCGAACGGTTATTCGCCCTACGGTCGAGCACGGACGTAGGAGCGGACTCCGTCCGCGATTCCGCCGGCGGGGCCGGCGCCCGGTCTGGCATGGCGATGGGTGCGTGGTTCGCACGTGGAGCCGCCTGGGCGTGAGGTCAGGCGGCGGATAACGCCTGGGCGTTATGCGCCCTACGCCCTGATCAGCCAGGCTCGCGCCTACGAAGAGCCGGGGAGGCTGTGCAATTGCTGGCGCCACAGCGCTTCCAGCGGCTGCACCTGGGCCGGGCCGTAGAGCGCCGCTTGTTCGCCGCGGTGCCAGGCCCACAGCTGGTCGCCGTAGTCGTAGTGCCACCATTCGCTGGACAGGTTGCTGAAGCCGGCCTCGCGCATCACGTTGAACAGCAGCCGGCGGCGGTCGCGGATGGCGCGGCCGTGGTCGTCGCTCGCGTCTTCGTAATGGCGGGTGTAGGAACGCGGGGTGGCCTCGTCGAACAGGCTGCCCATGTCCAGCCAGCGGCCGTCGCGGTCGCACAGGGTGATGTCGACGGCGCCGCCGGTCAGGTGCGGGCTCGGCGCTTCGGCGCGGGTGCTGGGCGGGGCGACGAACTCGCGGGTGCGCCGCGTCAGCTCCTCGGGCGCAGCGTCCGGTTCATGCTGGCGGAGGATTTCGTAGAGGGTGTCATAAAGATGCTGCTGCACCGCGAACGGCCGCCAGGCGTCCAGCACCGCCAGGCGCAGGCCGTCGGGCAGCAGCCGCGCCGCCCGCAGCAGGCGCTCGAACACCCCGGCGCGGGCGTGGCATTCGGCCGGGGCGTTGGGGACGCCCAGGCGGTGGTAGGCCGGCCAGACCAGGAAGCCCTGGCTGGTGCCGAGGGCCTCCAGGGGCTCGCCGCATTCGACGATGGGCATGCGGAAGGCCGCGGCCCAGTCCGGTTCCGGCGCTTCGGGGATGGCGGCGAGCAGGTCGGTCACGGCGGTCAGTCCAGCAGCGAGAGGGTTACCGGGGCCTGGTGGTTGTCTTCCACGCGCACCTCCAGCTGGCCTTCGCCCAGTTTCGCGGTCAGGCGCTGGCCGGGCTGGGCCTGGGCGGCGCGGCGGATGGCCTGGCCGCGCTCGTCGAGGAGAATGCTGTAGCCGCGCCCGAGGGTGGCCAGCGGGCTGACGATGTGCAGGCTCTGGGCCAGGCCGTCGAGGCGCTGGCGGCGCTCGCGGAGGATCGCCCGGGTGGCGTGGGGCAGGCGCGCGGCCAGGCTGTCGAGCTTCTGCCGCAGCAGCGCCAGGGCGCGGCCCGGGTGCTGCGCCTGCAGGCGCGTCTGCAGGCGGCCGATGCGCTCCTGGCGCACCTGCAGCTGGCGCTCGAAGGCGCGGCGCAGGCGCATGTCCAGGTCGTCCAGGCGCTGGGCCTGCTGGCGCAGGCGCTCGCCGGGGTGGCGCAGGCGCCGGGCGCTGCCTTCCAGGCGCAGGCGCTCGCGGGTCAGGCGCTCCTGGATGCGCAGGATCAGCCGCCGGCGCAGGCTGTCCAGGCGCTGCTGCAGGTCGCCGGCGTGGGGCGCCAGCAGCTCGGCGGCGGCCGAGGGCGTGGGGGCGCGGACGTCGGCGACGAAATCGCTGATGGATACGTCGGTCTCGTGGCCCACGGCGCTCACCACCGGGGTGGCGCAGGCGGCGATGGCGCGGGCCACGGCTTCCTCGTTGAAGCACCAGAGGTCTTCCAGCGAGCCGCCGCCGCGGGCCAGGATGATGGCGTCGAAACCGCGCGCGTCGGCCAGCTGCAGGGCGCGGACGATCTGCGCGGTGGCCTCGCGGCCCTGCACCGCGGTGGGCACCAGGGTCAGCCGGACCTGGGGGGCGCGGCGGCGGAACACGCTGATGATGTCGCGGATCACCGCGCCGGTGGGCGAGCTGACGATGCCGATGCGCTGCGGGTGGGCCGGCAACGGCCGCTTGCGTTCGGCGGCGAACAGGCCCTCGGCGGCGAGCTTCTGCTTCAGCGCTTCGAAGGCCAGGCGCAGGGCGCCGTCACCGGCCGGCTCGACCGCATCGGCGATCAGTTGGTAGTCGCCGCGGCCCTCGAACAGCGAGACCTTGCCGCGCACCTTGACCGCCAGGCCGTCGCGCAGGGCCTGGCGCACCCGCAGGGCGTGCTGGCGGAACAGCGCACAGCGCACCTGGGCGTTGCCGTCCTTCAGGGTGAAATAGATGTGCCCGGAGGCGGGGCGGGCGAGGTTGGAGATCTCGCCTTCCACCCACACCTGCGGGAACACGTCCTCCAGGAGCTGGCGGGCGCGCTGGTTGAGCTGGCTGACGGTCAGCACCTCGCGGTCGAGGCCGAGCCGTTGGAAAGGGTCGTTGAACATGGCGCTGGATGATAAGCCCGGGGCCTTGCCGAGGGCCAGCGCGAAACCCGCGAATCCAGCGGTCGGGCGCGTTGAGCCGGAGCGTGAAGCTGGGGTATAATGCCGCGCTTCCATTTTCCCGTGTGGGAGCCCTCGCCATGCTGCGCATCAGCCAAGAAGCCCTGACGTTCGACGACGTCCTCCTCATCCCCGGTTACTCCGAGGTCCTGCCCAAGGACGTGAGTCTGAAGACTCGCCTGACCCGGGGCATCGAACTGAACATCCCGCTGGTGTCCGCCGCCATGGATACCGTGACCGAATCCCGCCTGGCCATCGCCATGGCGCAGGAAGGCGGTATCGGCATCATCCACAAGAACATGGGCATCGAGCAGCAGGCTGCCGAAGTGCGCAAGGTCAAGAAGCACGAGACCGCCATCGTTCGCGACCCGGTCACCGTGACCCCCTCGACCAAGATCATCGAGCTGCTGCAGATCGCCCGCGAGTACGGCTTCTCCGGCTTCCCGGTGGTGGAGGAGGGCGAGCTGGTGGGCATCGTCACCGGCCGCGACCTGCGCGTGAAGCCGAACGTCGGCGACAGCGTGGCGGCGATCATGACGCCCAAGGACAAGCTGATCACCGCCCGCGAAGGCACCGCCCTGGAGGAGATCAAGGCCAAGCTGTACGAGAACCGCATCGAGAAGATGCTGGTGGTCGACGAGCAGTTCCGCCTCACCGGCCTGGTCACCTTCCGTGACATCGAGAAAGCCAAGACCTACCCGCTGGCGTCCAAGGACGAGCAGGGCCGCCTGCGCGTCGGCGCCGCCGTCGGCACCGGCGCCGATACCGGCGAGCGCGTCGCCGCGCTGGTCGCCGCCGGCGTCGACGTGGTGGTGGTGGACACCGCCCACGGCCACTCCAAGGGTGTGATCGACCGCGTGCGCTGGGTGAAGGAAACCTTCCCGCAGGTCCAGGTGATCGGCGGCAACATCGCCACCGGCGAAGCCGCCAAGGCCCTGGCTGACGCCGGCGCCGACGCGGTCAAGGTCGGCATCGGCCCGGGCTCCATCTGCACCACCCGCATCGTCGCCGGTGTCGGCGTACCGCAGATCTCGGCCATCGCCAACGTCGCCGCCGCCCTCGAGGGCACCGGCGTCCCGCTGATCGCCGACGGCGGCATCCGCTTCTCCGGCGACCTGGCCAAGGCCATGGTGGCTGGCGCCTACTGCGTGATGATGGGCTCCATGTTCGCCGGCACCGAAGAGGCCCCGGGCGAGATCGAGCTGTTCCAGGGCCGCTCCTACAAGTCCTACCGCGGCATGGGCTCCCTGGGCGCCATGGCCGGCGCCACCGGTTCCTCCGACCGCTACTTCCAGGACGCCTCCGCCGGCGCCGAGAAGCTGGTCCCCGAGGGCATCGAAGGCCGCGTCCCCTACAAGGGCCAGCTGACCGCCATCGTCCACCAGCTAATGGGTGGCCTGCGCGCCGCCATGGGCTACACCGGCAGCGCCGACATCCAGGACATGCGCACCCGGCCGCAGTTCGTGCGCATCACCGGCGCCGGCATGGCCGAGTCCCACGTGCACGACGTGCAGATCACCAAGGAAGCGCCGAACTATAGGGTGGGCTGAAGCCCACTGGCGACAGGCTGCAGGCGGCAGGCTACAGGCAAAGGGCCCGTAGCCGCCGCGCAGCCCCTTCACAACCTGCAGCCTGCAGCCTGAAGCCTGCAGCTGCCTCGCAGAGGCATCCATGTCCCAAGACATTCACGCTCACCGGATCCTGATCCTCGACTTCGGTTCCCAGTACACCCAGCTGATCGCCCGCCGCGTGCGCGAGATCGGCGTGTACTGCGAAATCCACCCGTTCGACATGAGCGACGATGAGGTTCGTGCCTTCGCTCCGCGCGGCATCATCCTGGCCGGCGGCCCGGAGTCGGTGCACGAGCTGGACAGCCCGCGCGCGCCCAAGGCGGTGTTCGACCTGAACGTGCCGCTGTTCGGCATCTGCTACGGCATGCAGACCATGGCCGAACAGCTGGGCGGCAAGGTGCAAGGTTCGGACCTGCGCGAGTTCGGCTATGCCCGCGTCGACGTGGTCGGCAAGGCGCGCCTGCTGGACGGCATCGAGGACCACGTCGATGAAGACGGCGTGCTCGGCCTCGACGTGTGGATGAGCCACGGCGACAAGGTCACCGACATTCCCGAGGGCTTCCACATCCTCGCCAGCACCCCGAGCTGCCCGATCGCCGCCATGGCCGACGACGCCCGCGGCTACTACGGCGTGCAGTTCCACCCGGAAGTGACCCACACCAAGCAGGGCGGCCGCATCCTCTCGCGCTTCGTGCTGGACATCTGTGGCTGCGCGGCCCTGTGGACGCCGTCGAACATCGTCAACGACGCCATCGCCACCGTCCGCGCCCAGGTGGGCAACGCCAAGGTGCTGCTGGGCCTGTCCGGCGGCGTCGACTCCTCGGTGGTCGCGGCCCTGCTGCACAAGGCCATCGGCGACCAGCTGACCTGCGTGTTCGTCGACAACGGCCTGCTGCGCCTGCACGAGGGCGACCAGGTGATGGCCATGTTCGCCGAGAACATGGGCGTCAAGGTGATCCGCGCCAACGCCGAAGACAAGTTCCTCGGCCGCCTGGCCGGCGTCGCCGATCCGGAAGAGAAGCGCAAGATCATCGGCCGCACCTTCATCGAAGTCTTCGATGAGGAAGCCACCAGGCTGCAGGACGTGAAGTTCCTCGCCCAGGGCACCATCTACCCCGACGTGATCGAGTCGGCCGGCGCCAAGACCGGCAAGGCCCACGTGATCAAGTCGCACCACAACGTCGGCGGCCTGCCCGAAGACATGCAGTTCGAACTGGTCGAGCCGCTGCGCGAGCTGTTCAAGGACGAAGTGCGCAAGATCGGCCTGGAGCTGGGCCTGCCCTACGACATGGTCTACCGCCACCCGTTCCCCGGCCCGGGCCTGGGCGTGCGCATCCTCGGCGAAGTGAAGAAGGAATACGCCGACCTGCTGCGCCGCGCCGACCACATCTTCATCGAAGAGCTGCGCAACTTCGACTGGTACCACAAGACCAGCCAGGCCTTCGTGGTGTTCCAGCCGGTGAAATCCGTCGGCGTGGTCGGCGACGGCCGCCGCTACGCCTGGGTTGTGGCCCTGCGCGCGGTGGAGACCATTGACTTCATGACCGCCCGCTGGGCGCACCTGCCCTACGAGCTGCTGGAGAAGGTCAGCAACCGCATCATCAACGAGATCGAAGGCATCTCCCGCGTCACCTACGACGTGTCGAGCAAGCCGCCGGCGACCATCGAGTGGGAGTAAGGGAAAGGATATTCCCCATATAAATCAATATCTTGGAAGATGTGGGAAAAGATAGTTGATTAGCTGGTGACTCTTCTAAGTTGTTGATTGTAAAGGGTGAAAGATTTAATTCTTTACCCTTTAGGTATCTCTAGGAAGCGAATCTGACGGTAAAACCGTCGGTTCGCAGATGCCCCTTCGACTGAGCTTTGTGTGCACAGCCATAGCAATACCGTCTCTGACGGTAGTAATTGTTCTTATTGCTCAGAGTTCATGCGCGGCGCAGGGATATGCGGGTCTCCTGATAGATGACGGCAGTTGGCCGTCTTAATCAGGAGACCAATCTTAATGCTCACCGACCTTGCCCTACGAAACCTTAAGCCTCGGGCGACCCAATACAAAGTCGCGGACCGTGACGGCATGTACGCTGTCGTCCCGCCGAAAGGCACTATTTCCTTTCGGTACGATTATCGGATCAATGGCCGGCGTGAGACGTTGACCATCGGTCGCTATGGCTTTGGTGGTATTTCTCTAGCCGAAGCCCGGGAAAGGCTGCGGCGTGCCAGACGGCTGCTAGGTGAGGGCGTATCACCCGCTCTACAGAAACAACGGGAGAAGGCTCGTGGGCCAGAGACCCAGACTTTCAGCGACCATGCGAGCCGATGGCTTTATGGGGCTGTAATGGCCGCGTCGACACGTGCAATGCGCAAGAGTGTGCGACTTGGGATGAGGTCGATGTCGACAAAGCTATCTGGACGATTCCAAAGCAGCGGATGAAGGGGAGGAGGCCGCACGTGGTTTACCTCTCGCGCCAGGCGCTCGACATTTTCGTGGCTCTGCATACCTGTGCAGCCGGTTCCAAGTTTGTCCTGCCGTCGCGCTACGACGCTGACTCTTGCATGTCCAAGGCAACCCTGAATCGAGTCACGCAGCTAGTGGTCAAGAGGGCTAAGGCTGCAGGCTTGCCACTGGAGTCGTTTACCGTCCACGACTTGCGCCGTACTGGATCAACGTTGTTGCACGAATTGGGCTTCAATCGGGATTGGATCGAGAGGTGCCTGGCGCACGAGGACGGACGGTCCTCGCGTTCGATCTATAACAAGGCCGAGTACGCTGAGCAACGACGTCACATGCTGCAAGAGTGGGCAGACGTGGTGGATGCTTGGATTAACGAGGAGATCTATGTGTCGAGACTTATGCCGAAGAGCGCTGTAGTGCCAATATTGAGCGCGACGGTCTGAGATACCTGCAAGGTTGCCATTTGGCCGCCTTGCAGATTGCCCGGCGCAACTTCAATATCCAGTCCACGCTGACCGTGTGGCCGTACCAGCTGCTGTTCATAAGCCGGGGAACTTCACGGTGAGCACGTCGCGCAAGCTGCGGCTGGGGCCGCTGCCCAAGACCGAGAGCATCAAGCTGACCTTCGCGTGTCCGGCCACGCTCAAGGCCGACCTCGACCGCTACGCGGCCATGTACGCGCAGACCTACGGCGAAGCGGTCGATGCGACGACGCTGATCCCCCACATGCTCGAAGCCTTCATTGCGAGGGATCGGGCATTCGAGCGTGAAAACAAGAGCGAAAAAGCCGCTCCTGTCTGAGCGACGGATGCGCGCTAGTTTTAAATACCAAACTTCCGTACGAGTTCATCTACTCTCATGAACCGGTGATCTTGACGCAAATTCGGCGCGGCCTGACCGATGGCATCAAGGCACTGGCGCAGTTCCTGTGATAGCCACGATGGCTGCTCGCCCAAGATGGTGAATAACAGCCGCAGCGCGTCTTCTGGAAAACGGGTGGATAGGCCGGATTCCTGCAACCGATGAATCACATAGTCGGGATGTTGAACCACTCGCAGCCAGTTTCCGACCGTCGCCATTGCCGACGGGAACTCACCGCCTGCCGCGACACAAAGGCGAGCTAGCGATTCGGCATTGGTGCTCGATGCCTGGTCATTGGATTTCGGCCAGATCTTTTCCCAAAACGGCAAGACCCGGTTCTTCCAGTAATCTTCGCGCTGGTCGCCTGCGCCTTCCAGCGCGCGCACTAGGGCTTGAGCCGATTCCCGCAGACCATCGGCAGGAAGTGCGCGGATGGCAGTGGCCAGCTGCGCTATGGTGAAGGTGTCGCCGGGATCGAGCGCAGCGAATGTCAGGAACGCCGCGAACTGCTCATTGTGCTTGCCCAGCTGCGAATAGTGATTCACCGTATCAAGAAGAGCTGGCTTGATCGCTTCCATCAGCGGGCGATAAAGCCGTGGTGACCAAAGGAAACCTTCCCATGCTGCCTGCGCTTCGGTTTCGGAACGATTCCAGTCGAGCAGTGGCAGAAGGTGTTGCTCCGACCAAGCCTTATCCACCCGGAACAACGAGAGGGCGTGGGCTGCTAGCAATACCCGACCGTGCCTGAACTTGGCGACCTGCGTGTCGCAAAGCGCCGTGAAGATGGGCTTGATGGATTTTGGTAGTCCTTGTCCGTCGTCTGGTTCTCGGCGATACCACCAATCCAGCAATGCCTGCGTCACATGGCCGACAGGGTGATTGATGGCGCGGAAGACCGGATCATCTGTGTCGCCGTCGTCATCGAAGTCCAACTGCAAGATGCGTTGGGCCAGCGTTAGGAAGTGATGCTCGTGGCTCTCGAAGGTTTTCGCCACGGCTTGCAACCACCAACCGATGCCGTGAGACAAGGTTTGCACCAAGTCATCAGGGGCACCGACGACAACTGGGGCCATGAAGTGCCACGAGCGATCGCGCAGCTTTTCTTCCGCCCAGGCTTGCAGCGCATCGCGCCAGCGTTCGACCGGCCAATTGTTCTGCTGCGCGAGCTTGCACAAGGCGTAGGCCGTTGCCTGAAACATCTCTGAGCACAGCTTGCGCCAGTCGTCCTGCTGCGAGTCTTCCAGAACGGGATGTGCCAACAGGTAGTTCAGCACCCCACGCCTCGTGCGCGGAATAGGAGTGAACGGCTTCCACGGATCGCGATCACCGACCCAACCGCCTCCCATCCAGATGGGAAATTCGTCACTCTCATCCGCTGCAAGCTGCCAGGGGTACTGCGCTGAGAGGGCGTCGAGCCGCGACCGTGCTGCTTGACTGAGCGTTGCGCCCGCGTGGGCCATTTTCGCAAGCCGCAGCCATACGCCGTGATCAACAATGTTGTTCCAAGCATCAGGCTCGATATCTGTGCGGTACAGATCGCGTGGCGGCCCGGAAAGAATGGCATGCTCCAGTTCGTTCAGCATCGTTGCATCCAGTTGCGGAGCCAAAGAAACCAGCAGACGCATGGTTTCGCGCCTGGTTTCTTCCGACCAGAGCCACCGCCGCTCATCCGCCAATAGCCAGTCGAGCGCCTGCCGAAGCGGAATGACACGCTCCTGCGCGGCGGCAAACAGCGCGAGGCGTCGGAATACTGGATATGCCCCGTGCGCCCAGGTCTCGGCCACGATTCGTGCTCGTTCCGGTGACTTCATGGCGGCTGACAACCACGCATCGCGGGTCAGTTCGATTAACGCTGTCCAGTCGTGAAAGTCCTTGTTCTGTGGGTGATCTGAAATCGAAGGTTGATGGACATACGAATGATCGTTCTCGCTATCCACACCACCAAGCTCACGCATCAAGTCGAGCGCGTCGCGCAGCAAGGCGCTGAAGTTGTCCAGCAGTTCCGGCAGTGCCGCCGTCCACTGTTCGTTCTTGGGCATGTCGCGCAGGGCAGAATGAACGTGATCCGATGCCAGCACGATTTCCCATTCCACAATACCCTTGATGCGATCCTGCGCTTCGTCGTCGCCGTCCGCGCCAGACCAGCGGAACGGCTCGCGCAGTGACAGGCAAGGTGTCAATGTCTCCCGAAGAGCCAAGCGCACGCTGGCGGTCAACCCATCGCGCTTGAATTGATCGCGCCAACGGTAGAGGCTTAGGTCGCGCAGCCCGGATCTCACATGCCCGTTGAGCAGCAAGCGCCAGAGCGTTCGCATCGCGGGACGGGGAATGGCGTTGGGTGCGCTTGCTCGAATGCGATCCAGTTCGGTGGTGTTGCCACCGTTTGCGAGCTTGTCCAGTTCGTCGAGACGGCGTTCGATCAACCAAATCAATTGGTCGTGCAATTGGCCGCCGCGCTTGATCAACCAGATCAACAGTTTCGAATCGTCAAGGTGGCGGAGCAGCCAGTGAGCCAATTGGGACATCACCGCATCCCAGCGGATGTTGCGAGGCCCGGCATTGACAATCGCCATCCACGGCGCCAGCGGATAAGGCGCTGGCCTGCTGGTTAGGCTGTAGGAAAGCTTATCGTCCACGGCAGCTTGGGGCGGAACGCCGAATCGCCCCAAGTCGGCGTGACGGTACAGTTCCTGACTCAACGGCTCCAGCCAGTCCAGTGACGGCACTGGGTCGAGTTCCGCGAACCGCTTTGCAGGCAAGCCGCCCGGATCACTCAATGCCCACAACATCCGCCCGACGAAGTCGTCCTGCTTCGTGCTCGCCAGCGGGCGGGCGATGGCGCATTCGACAACGATACGTTCCTTGCCGCGTACACCGTCGCGGTAGGTGTTTGCCCAAGCGCGTAGGGTCTTGTGCAGGTAGGCGTGATGCTGATGCTCGCGGTAGAGG
Source organism: Pseudomonas sp. RW407 (assembly GCF_003176655.1). Lineage (NCBI taxonomy): Bacteria > Pseudomonadati > Pseudomonadota > Gammaproteobacteria > Pseudomonadales > Pseudomonadaceae > Pseudomonas > Pseudomonas sp. RW407. The sequence continues at coordinate 302,661 of NZ_QGSL01000091.1, forward strand.
ATGGGCGTGACGTTCTTTGCCTTCCATTCGCTGGCGCGATCGACCTCCTTGCCTCTGGAATAGCTGCCGAAGGCGAACATCTCCGGCGGAGATTCCCCCAGTAAACGGTCGGCGGCCAACGCATCCATCATGTAGCGCAACACCGGATCGTTGATGCTGTACCCAACGAAGCAGACGGTGAAGTTGCGGAACAATTCGCTCACGAAACGAGCGGCCCAGCGTTCTGTCAGGTAGGCCAGCCCAAAGTCTCCGCTGGAGACCACGAGCCGATCCAGATCGCCTGCCGTTGCCGTCGCGGGCAACAGGCCGTGCAGATACACCAGGCCGTCCCATCGGGTCTTCGGTACGGGGAGCAGGGGAGCCCTGAAGTCTGGAAACGACAGCGATTTCGCTGCCCTGACTTCCTCGAACAGACGGTCGAAGTTGGTTGTGATGAGTCGTGTGCGGCCCTCGCGATTCTGCGCCAGCGTCAGTAGGGCTTCGTGTGTGGCCGTCGCGTTCGGGGCGGTGAGGTTAGGCGTCAGGATCGTCGCCAGTTCGCTGCGCACCTTTCCTCGGCCACCGACGACATCCGCTTCCAACAGGCCAATGGCGGTGTCGAACTGCCCGGCCTTGATCGCGGACTTCTGTACCAGATTTGGCGTGACCGAAAGGGCTTGATAGAGCTGGTCCACCAGACCGGAAAAGCCGGGTAGCCGCGCGGGGTAAGAAATGCCCGCGCCGCAGAAGAACACTACACGCCCGTCTTCGTGCGCCTGCAGCAGGCGTTCGGGAATGTCAGGGCCGTAGCGGACAAACTGCATTTAGTGGTATCCGGTAAAAACTCGCTCTAATGAGCTTAGTGGAGATCGCTTACTCAGCGGAGTGGTGGTCGTTTTGCACGGGGCTTAGTATCAGCATGGATCGCGCCGCTTCCTCTTGTCATCGAGGCCATAGAGCGGCATCGATCCGAGAAGCCGGCCGGGATTTTCGAGTTGCTTCCTCCGTTCTTCGACACCGATTGCAAAGGATACGTAGAACAGTGCAGAGCGCGCCATTTGCATGACTCGGATCGCTTTGGCTTCGAGTTCGTCGCTGCCGATGGCGATACCAAAGCTGCTGTTGTTCGTCTCGTCGATCATGAACGGCTTGGCCCAACCTTCGCTTACACGCAGATAGGTGTGCTCCAGCGCATTGCGGATACTATGTAGTTCACGAGCATCAGCAGCGGTGGTCTGCTTGAGTTCGTCATCGAACAACTCCTTCGACAACCAGAACAAGCCACGCAGTGGCAGATTTTCGCGTTTCTCAAACTGCGGCAGAAGACGTGCCTTGTTCTCGACCATCCAGACGTTCTTGAAGCTAATTCTGTCTGGAGCCTTACCTAAGACCCAGTAGCGATCAACGAGAAAGGCGACCTTGTCGAGCAGTGAATAGGCGATGCGAAATGCCGTGCGAACCCGTTCACTGGCTAACGAATAGAGTGGATAGTCGAGCGTGTCAGTGAGCGCTACATCGCGATCAGAGAAATGGACCTGTGTGCTGCTTATCCCCTCGAACAGCATGAAGCGCGCTGAAACGTATTCTTGTTTCATCTGACTGAAGAAGCCGACAATTGGCGGGGGCAGATGTCCGTTAGGACGGTCGTTCAACCCCTCAGTCAGGGGCGGCAGCATCAGATCGTCGGTGGCTGCCGCGAGATGTAGTCCAAGATCGTTCAAGGGGCACAGAAAGAGGCGATGCTCAAGGCACCAGCGCCGGTAGGTACGTTCGATTTTCGATCGACCTTCATTGCCATGATGAAGGTCCTGCATCGCTCGAGCCGAGTCGATATCGACGGCGCCAGCAAGTTCCGCCGCCTGCTTGGCGAAATAGGCAAGAGCGGCTTGTGGATCAACGGAGTCATGGAGTGCATCCTCGGCCATCGTCGAACGAAGACTGTCGAAGGCATGCAAAGCCAGGATCGCACGCTCGCGGTTATCAACCATCATGCGGGCATAGCTTGTGAGTCCCTCACCACGGTTGCCCAGTGCCATCGCAAAGCCAGGAATGATCTTCAGAGCTGCGTCCCAGATGGCGATCGCATCTATCGTGCGACCGACCGTATTGAGTAGGTTCGCATGGTTAGTGAGTATCTGGCACCGACGAATCCTGTCGAGGTTCGCAAAGCCGGCATGGCTTGAGGCACGTGATAGTGCAAGCAGTTCCGCCTGCCGTTCGGGTGCTTCCCAAGACCAGGATTGTCGGACGTTCGCTATGCGTGACAGTGCCGCCCACGCATTGGCTCGGAAATACTCGACCAGTGCGCCATCCGAGTCGCCAAGTTTTCGCTTCGATAATTCGTCGAGCAAATAGAGTGAGCGTTTGCCGGCACGCTCGAAGGATGCGTCGAAGGCATCGTCGATCAACTTGCCGATGTGTGCGAGTGCCTCAGCATCGCTCATTTTCGTGATGCTGCGTTCGCACTGCTTTTTGAGGTATTCGAAGCCAAGATTAGTGGTCATCCTTCTTTTGATGTCCTCGGCAGGAGTCGTGGATTTCCCTGGAAATCGTCAGGGTAGCTGTGTTGCAGCCCTGTTCACCTTGGCTTCGGGGGCGCGGCGCATACTTTCAGCGACTCGTCGAACGATACAGCATTGCCTAGCATCACTTCGTCCACCAACATGATCCCCTATCGCGTTACTGTCTTGTCCAGGTATCCGGTTGCGGTGAAGTCGTCCTCTTCCATCGCGAAGCAGAGCAACCATATGAAGGGCGAACCGGCCGCCTCAAGCGCTATATCGCCCGAGAGGTGTATCACGTGATACGGCAGCGAAACCGCCAAATTGGACAGGCTCAAATTGTAGCTTGACGCTTGGAAGGACGTCCGCGGTAGCCAATTCACCAGTGCTGACTACCAGCGCTTGCTGAGCCGCAACACGCTGGTTCGCAGCATGAGTGTCGTTGGGTATTGTGGCGATAACGTTGCGTGTGAGGGCTTCTTCAGCCAGCTCAAGCGGGAGTGTGTGGCCTACCAGTCGTCTCGAATGCGGGATGAAGCAAGGGCCGAGCTATTCGGCTACATAGAGCGATTTCATAACCCCCGAATGCGCCGTAGAGTCGCCCAGCAAGATTTGAAATTTTCAGCACTTTTAAAATCGTCCGTAGAAATGGGGTAGAACCCAACAGACAAGGAGGATGTGAAGGCCTTCTTCGAGGCGCTGTTCAAGCGCTACGGCGCTCCAACGAACTGACTATCCAGCTCCGCGCTATTCCTTAGAGCTGACGGTGCGGAAGAGCCTGACGTCTTGCCGCTCATTCAGTATCATTACACATGATTGATGATAGGTCGGCGATTCTCCCAATCGTCCCGAATCCCGCGCCAGCAAAAGATATGCGCGTCTGACGGTAAAAGTGACGGAAAGCCCCTTGTCGATCACAGCCAAACCCTTTAGCCATGCGGGTTTGGGAGACCTGTTGATGATCGAGTGGGAATGAGTTAGCCTCCCGTCGGGCTATCAATCATGCTTGAAAGCCTGCTGTAACATATTGATCCATAGGGAGATATGTTGCGGCGGCTGTCGGTGGCCGCCGCCTGCCAGCGGAACGGGCTGGTGGTTGGCGCGGTCATTCGGGATCCTCCCGTACACTCCCCCCCTGACGGCAGAAGCCGTTACTAACCGTCATCCTCCTTTACGATTATCGTCTCAACGAGCACCGCGAACCCTGGCTGTCGGCATCAGGGCCAGCCGCTCTTTCTCTGGCCCTGGCCCGCGTAAAGTCGATGGCACGGTGTTCTCCTGGGCATCGGTTGCAGTTGGGCAGCGTTGGGTTTACCGTTTCAATGAAAAGATCAATATCAGTGATCTTTTTTTCCTTTTGTTAAACCGCTTCGATCTTGGAAGGTTTATAAAAACTGCATTTTGAACACGTTAAGTGATCAAAAATCAGGAAAGCTGAACCTGCTGCTGACCGAACTAAGTGACACACGGCTGATCTCGAGTCGCTGGCTGCGGGCCCACGGCTATTCCAATAGCCTCGTTGCGCGCTATGTGAGCAGCGGCTGGCTGGTGTCGCCTGCCCGCGGCGTGTACATGCGCAAGGGCGGCCGACTGCAATGGGAGGGCGTGGTTCGCAGCATGCAGCTTGGGGAAGGCATGCCGTTGCATGTCGGCGGCCGTTTTGCGCTGAGCCTGCTGGGGCATGAGCACTACCTGCGCCTGGGGGATGCCGGAACGATCACGCTATATGGGGCGGAGCGGCCACCGGGCTGGCTCGACAAGCTGCCATTGGCGCAGCGTTTCGAGTTCCTGGGCAGGGGAGCCTTCGATCTGCCGCCCTTGTCGTTCACCGCTGCGGTGCTCGAGAAGACGTTGTCCGAGCAAGGGCTGACCTGGTACCGGGCCGCGCCGGGCGCCGATGCCCTGGTCTGCTCCACGCCGGAGCGGGCCATGCTGGAACTGTGCGATGGCGTCATGGATGCAGCGTTGGTCTACGAGGCCGATGCGCTGATGCAGGCCATGACTACCCTGCGGCCGCAGCGGGTCGGCCTGCTGTTGCGCCATTGCCGCAGCATCAAGGCCAAACGGGTGTTCCTGGCGTTGGCCGAGCGCCATCGACACGCGTGGTTGTCGCGCGTATCGCTGGATGGTGTGGACCTGGGGCGGGGAAAGCGTGCGCTGGTGCCCGGCGGGCGATTGCATCCGACCTACCAGATCACCTTGCCGGAAGACCTCGATGAACACTTGGCTTGAGCGTTGGGACCGGCGCTATACCGACCGCGTGCGGCTCCTGGTCGAGATCCTGCCGCTGCTGGAGCGGGAGCCATGCTTTGCGCTCAAGGGCGGTACGGCCATCAACCTGTTCGAGCACGACCTGCCGCGCTTGTCGGTGGACATCGATCTGGCCTGGTTGCCGGTACATGACTACAGCGAAGATGCAAGGCTGATCGCGCAAGCGCTCGGGCGACTGGCCGATAGGCTGCGTGCCCATCCCTTGCGCCTGCAGGTGCAGGAGGCGGCAGGAGAGGGCGCCGGCGTCACGCGGCTGGTGGTCAGTCGCGGCCGGGCGCGTGTGCAGATCGAGACGACCCCGGTCATGCGTGGCACGGTGCATCCGCCGCGGAAAATGGTGGTGCGCCCGAGTGTCGAGGAGGTATTCGGCTTCGCCTCGGCGCAGGTCCTGGACTTTGCCGACCTTTATGCCGGCAAGCTGGCTGCCGCGTTGTCGAGGCAGCATCCCCGTGATCTTTTCGATGTCGGCCTGTTGCTGGAAGATGAACGAGCGGACCAATTGCTCTGGCGGACTTTTCTCGTCTACCTGACCTGTAGCCCCAAACCTGCCTGGGAGATGCTGGCGCCTCGGGTGCCCGCGGACTTCTCGGCGACCTTCGATGCGCACTTCAGGGGCATGACGGCCGAGCCTGTCGAGGCCAAAGCCTTGCTGGACATCCACGAGCGCCTGCTGACGTGCGTGGCCGGTTGGCTGGACGAGCCGTCGTGTGCATTCCTGCGCTCCATCGAGGACCAGAGGCCGGACTTCAACCTGATCGGGCTTGCGCCTGCCGCCGATCTGCCGGCCGTGCGGCGCAAGCTGCACAACCTGGCCCAGCGCACCGACGCCAAGCGGCTGGCGGATCGGAGGCTACTGGAAGAAACGCTGGCCGGGATCGTCGCCGCCAGATGAGGTGCTTACCCTCGCCTGCTGTGGCCTTGGAACTGCTCGATCACAAGGGGTGCTGGATCGAATGTTTGGCTTCACTCATGCTCGCCGCGTGGGTGAGCCCGGTGATCCGCAGGCGGGGAACCTTGCGTACGATGGTTGAGAGGGTAGGCGGGTATGGGCCCGCCTCCTTCTCGTTTCAGGCTGGTTGATACCGTTACGCCTCCTGTGGTCGCACGGAAGGTATCCCTCGGACTCGATGTTCCCGTCGTCGTTTCAGCGGCCGACGAAGTTCGCCTCGCGGCGCTCCAGGAAGGAGGCCACGCCTTCCTTGACGTCCTCGCTGCCCATCAGCGGCTGCAGGTCCGGCAGCAGGCGGCGGGCGGCTTCCGCTTCGCCTTCGGCCAGGGCCAGGCGGGCGCTGGCCAGGGTGGCGCGTACGCCCAGCGGGGCCTGGCGGGCGATGCGTTCGGCTATGGCCAGGGCCGCGGCGAATTCCTCGCCGGGGGCCGTGACTTCCTGGACCAGGCCCATGCGGTGGGCTTCCCGGGCGTCGAACTCGTCGCCGGTGAGCAGGTAGCGCATGCTGTTGCCCCAGCCGATGTTCTGCACGAAGCGGATGGTCGCGCCGCCCACGGCGTAGATGCCGCGCTTGACCTCGATCTGGCCGAAGCGGGCATCTTCCGCGGCTACGCGCACGTCGGCGGCCAGCATCAGTTCCAGGGCGGCGGTGAAGCAGACGCCGCGGGCGGCGACCACGATCGGCTTGGCCACCCGCCGCGCCGGGTCGAGGCCGAAGGGGTCGCAGGCGCCAGGGGGAAGGTCGGGGAAGCGGCCGCTGGCGAACTGCGGGCCCCACTTGTCCAGCTCCAGGCCTGCGCAGAAGTGCTGGCCCTCGCCATAGAGCAGGCCGCAGCGCAGTTCGTCGTTGCGCTGCAGCTCGCCGTAGGCCTCGGCCAGCGCCAGGTACAGCTCCACGTCCATGGCGTTGTACTTCTCCGGGCGGTTCAGCCCGATGCAGAGCACATGGCCCTTGCGTTCCACCTTCAGTTTCTGGCTCATGCCTCGTCTCTCTCGTCGTCAATGGCGGTGTGCCGCCGTGGAAGCGAAGTTATCCAGATAGCCTTCCGCGGCGCCGCTGTCCATGTCTGTCAGGCATTTGCTGAGGCTGCCCGGGATGCGACATCGCGCGCCGTCTTCGCGCTCGCCTTGCCACCGGGAAAATGAGAAAATATTGCATTTGCGAGATACCCGCAGGGGTTGGGGGAGACATGAGCTTTACCCGCAGACAGGTACTGGGCGGCATCGCCGGCCTCGCCGTGGTCGGCCTCGGCGCCGGCGGCGCGCGCCTCTGGCTGGCGCGCCCGCAGGTGACCGCGGAGCACGACTATGAACTGATCGCCGCGCCCATGGACCTGGAGCTGGTGCCCGGGCACAAGACGCCGGCGCTGCTCTACGGCAACCGCTTCCCCGGCTTCGAGATCCGCGCCCGCCAGGGCGACTGGCTGCGCGTGCGCTTCACCAACAAGCTGGACGAGCCGACCACCATCCACTGGCACGGTATCCGCCTGCCGATCGAGATGGACGGCGTGCCCTACATCTCGCAGCCGCCGGTGCAGCCGGGGCAGAGCTTCGTCTACCTGTTCAAGACCCCCGACGCCGGCAGCTACTGGTACCACCCGCACCTGATGAGCAGCGAGCAACTGGGCCGCGGCCTGGTCGGCCCGCTGATCATCGACGAGCGCGAGCCCACCGGCTTCACCCGGGAGAAGATCCTCTGCCTGAAGACCTGGCACGTGGACGAGCAGGGCGCCTTCACCGCCTTCAGCGTGCCGCGCGAGGCCGCCCGCGAGGGCACCCGCGGCAGCCTGTCGACCATCAACGGCGAGCACGTGCCGGTGATCGAGCTGCCCGCCGGCCAGGTGACCCGCGTGCGCATCCTCAACATCGACAACACCGTGACCTACCGCCTCAACCTGCCGGGCAGCGAGGCGAAGATCTACGCCATCGACGGCCACCCGGTGGAGCCGCGGGACCTCGACGGGCAATACTGGATCGGCCCGGGCATGCGCCTGGAGCTGGCGATCCGCGGCCCGGCGCAGGGCCAGGAGCTGTCCCTGCGCGATGGCGTGGTGCGCCTGGGCACGGTGCGCGGCGTGGCGCCGCTGCAGGGCGGTTCCGCCGAGTGGCCGCCGGCGCTGCCGCACAACCCGGTGAGCGAGCCGGACCTGGACAAGGCCGAGACCATCGACTTCAAGTTCGAGTGGGTGGGCGCCATGACCGACTACTCCAAGGGCCAGAGCAGCCCCTCGCTGTGGCAGATCAACGGCGTGGCCTGGCAGGGCGGCGAGGAGCACAAGCACAACGCGCCGCCGCTGGCCAAGCTGGAGCTGGGCAAGAGCTACATCTTCACCCTGCGCAACCTGACGCAGTACCAGCACCCCATCCACCTGCACGGCATGACCTTCAAGGTGCTGGCGTCCAACCGCCGCAAGATCATCCCGTACTACAGTGATACCTACCTGCTGGGCAAGAACGAGAGTGCGAAGGTGGCGCTGGTGGCGGACAACCCCGGCCTGTGGATGTTCCACTGCCACGTCATCGACCATATGGAGACCGGCCTGATGGGCACCATCGCCGTGGGTGACGCCTGGTGCGGCTGACCAACAGCAAGGGCCACCCGACGGTGAAGGGGCTGGCCCCGGTGATCGACCGCAGCCGCGACCGCGAATTCATGCGCGAGGCCATGGCCCTGGCCGAGCAGGGCGCGGCCCTGGGCGAGGTGCCGGTGGGCGCGGTGCTGGTGCTGGAAGGGCAAATTATTGGGCGCGGCTTCAACCAGCCGATCACCGCCCATGATCCCAGCGCCCACGCCGAGATGGTCGCCATTCGCGAGGCCGCGGCGGCGGCTGGCAACTACCGCCTGCCCGGCAGCACCCTCTACGTCACCCTGGAACCCTGCAGCATGTGCGCCGGCCTGCTGGTGCACGCGCGCATCCAGCGCCTGGTCTACGGCACCACCGAGCCCAAGTCGGGGGTGGTGGTCAGCCGCGGCGAGTTCTTCGCCCAGGACTTCCTCAACCACAAGGTGCTGGTGGAAGGCGGGGTGCTGGCGGAGGAGTGCAGTGCGATGCTCTCGGCCTTCTTCAAGGCAAGGCGCAAGGGGTAGGGCGCGGCGTCCTATGCATGGCGCAGCGGTGCTCGCGCCTACGAAAATCGATGCCAGCCGGTGATGTAGCAGCGGGCCCGGCTCGCGATTCGCACGCGGGGGGATGGTTTTAGCGTAGGGCGAATAACCGTTCGCGGTTATCTGCCGTTTTTCGTGGGTGCGGCGGATAACGCCTGAGGCGTTATGCGCCCTACGAATGGATTGCCGTCGGAGAGGTTGGTGCGGACGGTGGGCCGATCGCGGACGGAGTCTCCTACGGCCGTGCTTTCCTGGAACCGTAGGAGCGGACTTTGTCCGCGATCATGGCGGATAACGCTGTAGGCGTTATGCGCCCTACGAACTATCGCGAACGCGGAAACCCAGG
>NZ_QGSL01000091.1:311822-441289 GCF_003176655.1 Pseudomonas sp. RW407
ACGCCGGCATCTCGGTGCGGCGCATCGCCAGGGAGGCGGGGGTGGCCGTCGGCCTGGTCAACCACCACTTCGGCAGCATCGAGGCGCTGGTGGCCCAGGCCTACGAGACCCTCGCCGCCGAGGTCACCCAGTCGCTGCGCGAGAGCGTCGCCGCTGCCGGCATCGACCCCGCCGCGCGCCTGGACGCCTTCCTGGTCGGCTCCTTCTCGCCCGGCGTGCTCGACCCCGACCTGCTCAGCCCCTGGGTGGTGTTCTGGAGCCTCATCCGCCACTCCACGCCGGTCAACGACGCCCACGAGCGCGGCTACCGCGCCTACCTGCAACTGCTGGAAACCCTCATCACCGACCTGGCGCGCAGCGAGGACTTCGCCATCGCCAACCCGCGCCTGGCCTCCATCGGCCTGTCGGCCATGCTCGACGGCCTGTGGCTGGAGTGGTGCCTGAACCCCACCACCTTCAGCGCCGAGGACGGCCTGCAGCTCAGCCGCCACTGGGTCGAAGGCCTGCGCCGCGGCGCCTACGCCTAGGCCTTCGCCTTGCGCCGCCAGAACAGGAAGCCGGCGCGCGAGCGCGGCGCGGTGGACTCGCGGCGCACCGGGGTGGCCCCCTCCAGCAGGTTGAACAGGCCCTCGATGATGAACGTCAGGCACACGTAGATGGCCGCCACCAGCAGCAGCGGTTGGTACACCTGGAAGGTCTGCGCGCGCACCACGTTGGCCGCGCCGAGCAGGTCGACCACGGCGATGGTCGAGGCCAGCGCGGTGGACTTCAGCAGCAGCACCGTCTCCCCGGCCAGGGTCGGCAGCAGCAGGCGGATGGCCCGCGGCAGCCACACGCGGTAGAGCACCAGGCGGCGGTGCATGCCAAAGGCCGCGGCGGCTTCCAGCTCGCCGCGCGGCACGGCCCTGAGGCCACCGCGCACCACCTCGCCGACGTAGGCCCCCACCGACAGCACCAGCGCCAGCACGATGTACCAGTAGCCGTCGCGCAGGTATGGCCAGAGGAAGCTGCTGCGGATCGGCGGGTAGGTGGCGAACAGGCTGCCCAGGCCGTAGTAGCAGGTGTAGATCTGCACCAGCAGCGGCGTGCCGCGGATGACGCTGGTGAAGGCCAGGCTGGCCTTGGCCACGAACAGGTTGCGCGACATCCGCGCCAGCGCCACCAGCAGCGCCAGGGCGAAGCCGAGCACGGCGCTGACCAGCAGCAGCGACAGGGTGGTGCCCAGGCCGCGCAGCAGCAGGCTGCCGTAGGTGAATATCCAGTGATCGCTCATCGCGCGCCCCTCACACCGCCGGTATCCAGCGGCGGAAGCGCCGCTCGAGCCAGCCGGAGAACAGGTTGGAGAGCACCGTGAGCAGGTAGTACAGCGCCGCCGCGGTGAGGTAGAAGGTCAGGTAGCTGCGCGTCGAGCCGGCCGCCTGCTTGGCGGTGTAGAGCAGCTCGTTGGTGCCCACCACGCTGATCAGCGCGCTGTCCTTGATCAGGTTGACCCACAGGTTGGCCATGCCGGCCAGGGCGTTGGGCGCCATGATCGGCAGGGTGACCCGGCGGAACAGGCCGAAGCCGTGCATGCCGTAGGCCCGCGCCGCCTCGATCTGGCCGTAGGGGATGGCCTGGATGGCGCCGCGGAAGATTTCCGAGGCGTAGGCCCCCTGCACCAGGCCGAGCACGGCGATGGCGACCACGGTGCCATTGAGCTTGACGTCACCGTAGCCGAGCCAGGCGAACAACTGGTTCAGGCCCATGGAGCCGACGTAGTACAGCAGCAGGATCAGCAGCAACTCCGGCACCGCCCGGCACAGGGTGGTGTAGCCGCGGGCGGTGGCGGCCAGCGGGCGCGGGCCGCTGAGCTTGGCGCTGGCGGCGCCCAGGCCGATGAGCATGCCGACCAGGAAGGCGCCGAAGGAAATCTGCAGGGTGACCAGCAGCCCGCGCAGCAGCGCCGGCCCCCAGCCCTGGGCGCCGAAGCCGACGAGGTCGAGATAGGATTGCATGGCGATGTCCTCGAAGCGCGGCGCCGCCCGCCGGGCGGCGCCGGTTCATCACGGCTGCTTGGGCGCGACGCTCAGGCCGAAGTACTTGTCCGACAGCGCCTTGTAGTCGTCGCTGGCCAGCAGCTTGCCGATGGCCACGTCCAGCTTCGCCTTCAGCGCCGTGTCGTCCTTGCGCAGGCCGGCGCCCACGCCGCGGCCGAACAGCGGGTCGTGGGGCACCTCGCCCTTGCTGACGATGCCCGCCGCCTGGGCATCGGGCGACTTGAGGAAGGTGTTCACGGCGATGCCGTCGGCCATCATCAGGTCGATGCGCCCGGCCACCAGGTCGGCGTTCACCGAGTCCTGGGTGTCGTAGTAGCGCACGTCGGCGATCTTCTCGTAGTACTTCTTCAGGTAGTTGGAGCTGACGGTGGAGATCTGCACGCCGATCACCTTGCCCTTCAGCCCCTCGGGGCTGACGACTATGTCGCTGGCGGCCGGCGCGGCCACCGCCACCGGGGTGTCGTAGTAGGGCACGCTGAAGGCGATCTGCTTCTCGCGCTCCTCGGTGATGGACAGGGAGTTGAAGATCACGTCGACCTTCTTCGCCAGCAGCGCCGGGATGATGCCGTCCCAGGCCACTTCGTCGATCTCGCACTGCGCCTGCATCTGCGCGCAGACCTTGTGGATCAGGTCCGGCTCGAAGCCGCTCCAGCTGCCGTCCGGCTGCTTCACCGAGAACGGCGGGTAGGGCTCCGCCGCCAGGGCGAAGCGCAATGTCTCCGCCTGCGCGCTGGCCATGCCCGCCGCCAGCAATGCCGCACCCGCCAACCAACCGCAAAGACCCTGTCTGTTCATGATGCCCCTTCCGCTTTCTTGTGGTTTGTCGTGCTAGAAGCTTGTCAGGTGGCCGCGCCGCGGCCGGTTCAGCGATTCTGGTGCGCGTTGACGAACTGCCGGCAGCGCTCGCTGCGCGGCCGCGCGAAGACCTCCTCGGGGGTGCCCTCCTCCTCGATCAGGCCCTGGTGGAGGAAGGCCACGTGGCTGGAGACGTCACGGGCGAAGGCCATCTCGTGGGTCACCAGGATCATGGTGCGGCCCTCCTCGGCCAGCGAGCGGATCACCCGCAGCACCTCGCCGACCAGCTCCGGGTCCAGCGCCGAGGTCGGCTCGTCGAACAGCATCACCTTCGGCCGCACCGCCAGGGCGCGGGCGATGGCCACGCGCTGCTGCTGGCCGCCGGAGAGGAAGGCCGGGTATTCGTTGCGCTTCTCCGCCAGGCCCACCCGCGCCAGCAGCGCCTCGGCGCGTTCGCGGGCCTCGGCCTTGTTCTCGTGGAGGACGAAGGTCGGCGCCTCCATCAGGTTTTCCAGCACCGTGCGGTGCGGCCACAGGTTGAAGTTCTGGAACACCATGCCCAGCCGCGAGCGGATGCGCGTCAGCTGCTTCTGGTCGGCCACCCGCGGCTCGCCGTGGCGGTCGTGGTCGAGGCGGATGGTCTCGCCGTCGACGCTGACGCTGCCGGCGTTGGGCACCTCCAGCATGTTGATGCAGCGCAGCAGGGTGCTCTTGCCCGAGCCGCTGGCGCCGATCAGCGACACCACGCCGCCCTCGCGGGCCGACAGCGACACGCCCTTGAGCACCTCGAACTGGCCGAAGCGCTTGTGCAGGTCGCGGACTTCGATCACCGGCTTGCTGGCGGGCTTTGCCGGTACGCTCTGTGTAGGAGCGCGCCCTGCGCGCGATTCGCGGGCAGGGCCCGCTCCTACAGGGGAGGCCACGGGCAAACCCTCGACGAAGCCGAGGATGCGCTCGCAGGCCTCGGCCAGTGTCTCGTCGGCCAGGGTGAAGGACAGCCGCACGAAACCGTCGGCCTGGGGGCCGAAGGCGGCGGCGTCGAGCACCGACACGCCGCGGGCGCGGAACAGCTGCCAGGCGAAGTCCAGGGAGCTCAGGCCGGTACCGCGCACGTCGACCATCACGAACATCCCGGCCTCGGGGCTCAGCACCTTCAACCGCGGGCTGCGCGCCAGGCGCTGCACGACCAGGTCGCGGCGGCGGCGGTAGACCTCGCGCATTCCGGCGGCCACCTGGTCGTGCTGCCGCACCGCTGCCAGCGCGGCCTCCTGCACGAAACCGGGCAGGCCGTAGAGCATGTTCAGCGCCAGGTTCTCGATGTGCGTCACCAGCGTCGGCTCGGCGACTATCCAGCCGGCGCGCCAGCCGGTCATGGCGTGGGACTTGGACAGGCTGCCCAGGCTCAGGGTGCGCGCGGCCATGCCCGGCAGCGCGGCGAAGCTCTGGTGCGGCTGCTCGAAGGTCAGCGCCTCGTACACCTCGTCCACCACCACCCAGAGGTCGTGGCGCTCGGCGACGGCGGCGATGGCGCGCAGCTCGTCGGGGCGCATGACCACGCCGGTGGGGTTGTTCGGGTTGGCGAAGAAGATCGCCCGGGTGCGCGGGGTGATGGCCGCCTCCAGGGCCGCGGCGTCGAGGCGGAAGCCGTTGTCGGCGGGGGTCGGCACCGCCACCAGCTTCGCGCCGGTGGCCTTGAGGGTGGCTTCGTAGGTGACGTAGACCGGGTCGAAGACGATGACTTCGTCGCCGGCCTCCAGCAGGCACAGGGCGGCGGCGAACAGGGCGTTCTGCGCGCCGGCGAGGACGATGACGTTGTCCGCGCCCAGCGGCAGGTCGAAGCGTCGCCGGTACAGGTCGGCGATGGCCTGGCGCAGTTCCGGGCGCCCGGCCACGTCGCTGTAGTGGGTGTCGCCGGCCTGCAGCGCGGCCACCGCGGCGTCGGTGATGAAGGCCGGCGTGGCGAAGTCCGGATCGCCGACGCTGAGGACGATCGCATCCTCCCCGGCGCGTTGCGCCGCCACGGCGGCGTAGTGGATATCCCAGGCGGCTGCGCCCGGCCCGACCATCCTGTCCACAAGCGACGAATAACGCATGCACGGACCTCACCCGAATGACGGAGAACCCGCGGCTGCAACGCTGCCGGGCCGCGGGGCGTGGCATCACCATAACCACGAATGAACGAGTGTTCAACAGTGTTTTCCGGCCAAATCGAGCGATCGTTCAATTTGCCCCGGAATAGAGCGGCCGCTCCCTCCAGGCCCCGTTCCGGCGCCTGGCGCGGCAGGCACCGACGAGCCTGGCGGAGCGCCCGAAGCGGCCCGCGCGGTCCCGTTCACCCTGCCCCGCGAGGGTGCGGGTGGCGCCGCGACATTTTTCGAACATGCCCATAACGGGTTCTTAACGATTGCTCGGCGAGCATGACCCCTGACAATCGCCACCACCCCGTGAAGTGCATGGACAACCCCTTCCTCCCCTTCTCCCGGCCCAGCATCGGCGCCGAGGAAATCCAGGCCGTCAATGAAGTGCTCGGCTCCGGCTGGATCACCACCGGCCCGAAAAACCAGCTGCTGGAGCAGCGCTTCGCCGACTACGTCGGCTGCCGGCACGCCGTGGCCGTGGCCTCGGCCACCGGCGCCATGCACATCGCCCTGCTGGCCCTGGGCATCGGCCCGGGCGACGAGGTGATCACCCCGTCGCAGACCTGGGTGTCCACCGCCAACATGATCTGCCTGCTGGGCGCCACCCCGGTGTTCGTCGACGTCGACCGCGACACCCTGATGACCGACGCCGCGCGCATCGAGGCGGCCATCACCCCGCGCACGAAGGCGATCGTCCCGGTGCACTACGCCGGCGCCGCCTTCGACCTGGACCCGCTCTACGCGCTGGCCGAAAAACACGGCATCGCGGTGATCGAGGACGCCGCCCATGCCGCCGGCACCCGCTACCGCGGCCGCCACGTCGGCGCGCGCGGCACGGCGATCTTCTCCTTCCACGCGATCAAGAACATGACCTGCGCCGAAGGCGGGATGTTCGTCAGCGACGACGAGGCCCTGGCCAACCGCGTGCGTACCCTGAAGTTCCACGGCCTGGGGGTGGACGCCTATGACCGCCTGAGCCACGGCCGCAAGCCCCAGGCGCAGGTGACCGAGCCGGGCTTCAAGTACAACCTCACCGACATCAACGCCGCCATCGCCCTGGTGCAGCTGCAGCGCCTGGACGCCCTCAACGCGCGCCGCGCCGAACTGGCCGAACAGTACCGGGAGCGCCTGGCGCACCTGCCGGTGCAGCCGCTGGCCGTGCCCGGCTACCCGCAGCGGCACGCCTGGCACCTGTTCATCCTGCGCATCGACGAGCAGGCCTGCGGCATCGATCGCGACGCCTTCATGCAGGCCCTGCAGCAGCGCGGCATCGGCAGCGGCATCCACTTCATCGGCACCCACCTGCACAGCTGGTACCGCCAGCGCTTCCCCGGCCTCAGCCTGCCCGCCACCGAATGGAACTCGGCGCGCCTGTGTTCCATCCCGCTGTTCCCCGACATGACCGACGCCGACCTGGCGCGCGTGGTCGGGGCCTGCGAAACCCTTCTGCGGTGAACCCCGTGAAACCCTACGCCATCGACTGCGTCTCCGTGGTCATTCCGGTCTACAACGAAGAAGCCAGCCTGCCCGAGCTGCTGCGCCGCACCGAGGCGGCCTGCCGCCAGCTCGGCCGCGCCTACGAGCTGGTGCTGGTCGACGACGGCAGCCGCGACCGTTCCGCCGAGCTCATCCTGGAAGCCGCCGAGGCCCCCGGCAGCCACGTGCTGGCGGTCATCCTCAACCGCAACTACGGCCAGCACGCGGCGATCATGGCCGGCTTCGAGCAGTGCCGCGGCGACCTGGTGATCACCCTCGACGCCGACCTGCAGAACCCGCCGGAGGAAATCCCGCGCCTGGTCGAGCAGGCCGCGCTGGGCTACGACGTGGTCGGCACGGTGCGCGGCAACCGCCGGGACTCGGCCCTGCGCCGCTGGCCGTCGCGGCTGATCAACCTGGCCGTGCAGCGCTCCACCGGCGTGGCCATGAGCGACTACGGCTGCATGCTGCGCGCCTACCGCCGCGGCATCGTCAAGGCCATGCTGGCCTGCCGCGAGCGCAGCACCTTCATCCCGATCCTGGCCAACGGCTTCGCCCGCCACACCAGCGAGATCGTCGTCGGCCACGCCGAGCGCGAGCACGGCGAGTCGAAGTACGACTTCCTGCGGCTGATCAACCTGATGTTCGACCTGGTCACCTGCATGACCACCAGCCCGCTGCGCCTGCTCAGCCTGGTCGGCGGCGGCATGGCCGTGGCCGGCGTGGCCTTCGGCGTCCTGCTGCTGGTGCTGCGCCTGCTGTTCGGCGCGGCCTGGGCCGGCGACGGACTGTTCGTGCTGTTCGCCATCCTGTTCATCTTCACCGGCGCGCAACTGGTGGGCATGGGCCTGCTCGGCGAGTACCTGGGCCGCATGTACAACGACGTGCGCGCCCGCCCGCGCTTCTTCATCGAGCGCGTGGCGCGCGGTGCCGCCCTGCCCACCGCCGGCACCGCGTCGATCTCCCCTTCCCCTGTCGTCGAGTCCCTCGCCCAATGAGCGCCAAGACCCTCGTATTCGCCTACCACGACATCGGCTGCGCCGGCATCGAAGCCCTGCTGGCCGCCGGCTACCAGATCGACGCGGTCTTCACCCATGCCGACGACCCGCGGGAGAACCGCTTCTTCGGCTCGGTGGCGCAGCTGTGCGCACAGCGCGGCATCCCGGTGCACGCCCCGGAGGACGTCAACCACCCGCTGTGGGTCGCGCGCATCCGCGAGCTGCAACCGCAATACATCTTCTCCTTCTACTACCGCCACCTGCTCGGCGACGAACTGCTGGCCTGCGCCAGCCGTGGCGCCTTCAACCTGCACGGCTCGCTGCTGCCGCGCTACCGTGGCCGCGCCCCGGCCAACTGGGTGCTGGTCAATGGCGAGAGCGAGACCGGCGTGACCCTGCACCGCATGGTCAAGCGCGCCGACGCTGGCGCCATCGTCGCCCAGCAGCGCGTCGCCATCGACGAGGACGACACCGCCCTGAGCCTGCACGGAAAATTGCGCGAGTGCGCCGCCGAGCTGCTCGGCCGGGTGCTGCCGGCGCTGCGCGAAGGCGACTTCGTCGAACGCGAGCAGGACGAGAACCAGGCCAGCTACTTCGGCCGCCGCACACCCGCCGACGGCCTGCTCGACTGGCGCCGCCCGGCCCGCGAGCTGCACAACCTGGTGCGCGCGGTGACCCAGCCCTACCCCGGCGCCTTCGCCCCGGTGGGCGAGCGCAAGCTGATCGTCTGGCAATCGAAGGTGGTGCCCGGCAACCAGGGCCGCCCGGCCGGCGCCGTGCTGGGCGTGGAGCCGCTGCGCATCGCCTGCGGCGAAGACAGCCTGGAGATAGTCGCCGGCCAGCAGGGCGACGCCGGCCTCTACCTCGCCGGCCCGCAACTGGCCCGCGAGATGGGCCTGGTGGCGGGTTCGCGGCTGCATGCATTGGCCAAGCCCAGGCGCAAGACGCGGGTGCTGATCCTCGGCGTCAACGGCTTCATCGGCAACCACCTCTCCGAGCGCCTGCTGCGCGACGGCGGCTACGAGGTCTACGGCCTGGACATCGGCTCCGACGCCATCGAGCGGCTGAAGAGCAACCCGGACTTCCACTTCGTCGAGGGCGACATCGGCATCCACAGCGAGTGGATCGAGTACCACATCAAGAAGTGCGATGTGGTGCTGCCGCTGGTGGCCATCGCCACCCCCATCGAATACACCCGCAACCCGCTGCGGGTGTTCGAGCTGGACTTCGAGGAGAACCTCAAGCTGGTCCGCTACTGCGTGAAGTACGGCAAGCGGGTGATCTTCCCGTCCACCTCCGAGGTGTACGGCATGTGCAGCGACGCCAGCTTCGACGAGGACAGCTCGAACCTGGTGGTGGGGCCGATCAACAAGCAGCGCTGGATCTACTCGGTGTCCAAGCAGCTGCTCGACCGGGTGATCTGGGCCTACGGCCAGAAGGGCCTGCGCTTCACCCTGTTCCGCCCGTTCAACTGGATGGGCCCGCGCCTGGACCGCCTGGACTCGGCGCGCATCGGCAGCTCGCGGGCCATCACCCAGCTGATCCTGCACCTGGTGGAAGGCACGCCGATCCGCCTGGTCGACGGCGGCGCGCAGAAGCGCTGCTTCACCGACGTGGACGACGGCATCGAGGCCCTGGCGCGCATCGTCGACAACGAAGGCGGACGCTGCGACGGGCAGATCGTCAACATCGGCAACCCGGACAACGAGGCGAGCATCCGCGAGCTGGGCGAGGAACTGCTGCGCCAGTTCGAGGCCCACCCGCTGCGTGCGCACTTCCCGCCCTTCGCCGGCTTCCGCGAGGTGGAAAGCCGCAGCTTCTACGGCGACGGCTACCAGGACGTGGCGCACCGCAAGCCGAGCATCGACAACGCCCGCCGCCTGCTGGACTGGGAACCGGGCGTGCCCCTGCGCGAGACCATCGCCAAGACCCTCGACTTCTTCCTGTGCGAGGCCATCGCCGAACAGCGGCAGGCCGGCAAGCCGAGGCTCGCCAGCTGATGCAGGCCGGTCTGCGCATCGACGTCGACACCTACCGCGGCACCCGTGACGGCGTGCCGCGGCTGCTCGACATGCTCGACGAGGCCGGGATCAGGGCGACCTTCTTCTTCAGCGTCGGCCCGGACAACATGGGCCGCCACCTGTGGCGCCTGGCGCGGCCGCGCTTCCTGGGCAAGATGCTGCGCTCGAAGGCCGCCAGCCTGTATGGCTGGGACATCCTCCTGGCCGGCACCGCCTGGCCCGGCCGGCCCATCGGCCGCGACCTCGGCCCGCTGATGCGGCGCACCCAGGCGGCCGGCCACGAGGTTGGCCTGCACGCCTGGGACCACCACGGCTGGCAGGCCAACGCCGGGCGCTGGAGCGCCGAGCAGTTGCACCGGCAGATCGCCCTGGGCGTGGACAGCCTGAGCGACATCCTCGGCCGCCGCGTGGACTGCTCGGCGGTGGCCGGCTGGCGCGCCGACGAGCGCACCGTGCAGGCCAAGGAGGCCTTCGGCTTCCGCTACAACAGCGACTGCCGCGGCAGCGCGCCGTTCCGCCCGCGCCTGGCCGACGGCCGCCCGGGCACCCCGCAGGTGCCGGTGGACCTGCCGACCTTCGACGAGGTGGTGGGCACGGCGGTCCTCGCCGGCGCCTTCAACGACTTCATCATGACCCGGTTCCGCCCGCAGGCGCTGAACGTCTACACCGTGCACGCCGAGGTGGAAGGCATCGTCATGGCCGATGCCTTCCGCCAGTTGCTGGGCCATGCTCGCGAGGGCGGCATCCACTTCCACCCCCTCGGCCAGTTGCTGCCGGCCGACCCGGCGACATTGCCGCTGGGCGAACTGCGCCGCGGCAGCCTGGCGGGCCGCGAAGGCTGGCTGGGCGTGCAGCGATGAGCCGGCGCTACGGGCTGCTGGCCGCGGCCGTCCTGCTGTTGTTCTTCCTGGTGCCGCTGGGCCTGCACGGCCTGTGGATACCCGACGAGGCGCGCTACGCCCAGGCCGCCCAGGAAATGCTGCAGCGCGGCGACTGGGTGGCGCCGCACTTCCTCGGCCTGCGCTACTTCGAGAAGCCCATCGCCGGCTACTGGCTGGTGGCCCTGGGCCAGGCGCTGTTCGGTGAGAACCTGTTCGGCGTGCGCGTCGCCTCGGTGCTGGTCAGCGCCTGCAGCACCTTGCTGGTCTGGCTGCTGGCCCGGCGGCTGTGGCCGCAGCCGGGCCGGGCGTGGACCGCCGCGCTGCTCTACGCCAGCTTCGCGCTGATCGCCGGCCAGGCCGGCTACGCCAACCTCGACCCGCAGTTCACCCTGTGGGTGAACCTGAGCCTGTTCGCCCTGTGGTTCGCCTTCGAGGCCGAAGCCCCCCGCGCCCGCCTGGGCGCCTGGGTGCTGCTGGGCGTGGCCTGCGCCATGGGCTTCATGACCAAGGGCTTCCTCGCCGGCCTGCTGCCGGTGCTGGTGGCCCTGCCCTATGCGCTGTGGCGCCGGCGCCTGGGCGAGCTGTTCCTGCTCGGCCCGCTGGCGGTGCTGGTGGCGCTGCTGGCCAGCCTGCCCTGGGCGCTGGCGGTGCACCTGCGCGAAGCGGACTTCTGGCATTTCTTCTTCTGGCACGAGCACATCCAGCGCTTCGCCGGCAGCGACGCCCAGCATGCGCGGCCGTTCTGGTTCTTCGTACCGCTGCTGTTCGCCTGCGCGGCGCCCTGGACGCTGCTCGTCCCCGCCGCCTTCCAGCGCGGCTGGCAGGCACGCCGCGAGCCCCATGCGGTATTCCTGCTGCTGTGGTTCCTGATGCCCTTCCTGTTCTTCAGCCTGGCCAAGGGCAAGCTGCCGACCTACATCATGCCCTGCTTCGCGCCGCTGGCCCTGCTGATGGCCGATGCCCTGGCCAGCGCCCTGGAGCGCGGACGCCTAGGGGCGCTGCGCCTGAACGGTGCGCTGAACCTGCTGCTGGGCCTGCTCGGCCTGGCCGCGCTGGTGTTCCTGCAGGCGAAGAAAGCGCTGTACCACCAGCAACTGCCGAGCCTGCTGCTGGTCGGCCTGGTCTGCGCCCTCTGGGCCCTGTGCGGTGCCCTGCAGTGGCTGCGCCCGCAACAGCTGTGGGCAGCCCCGGCGCTGGCTGCCTGGCTGCTGGTGGCCGCGGCGCCGGCGGCGCTGCCCGAGCGCATGGTCAACAGCAAGATGCCCGACCAGTTCATCGCCCAGCACCTGGAGGAACTGGGCACGGCCACCACCCTGCTGAGCAACGACCTGGGTGCCGCCTCGGCACTGGCCTGGCGCACCGGGCGCAGCGAGGTGTTCCTGCTCAACACCGAGGGCGAGCTGAAATACGGCCTCGGCTACCCCGACGCCAGTGGCCGGCGCATCGGCCTCGAACAGTTCCCCGCCTGGCTCGCCGCGGCGCGCCACCAGGGCCTGGTGGGGGTGATCCTGCGCGTCAACAGTCCCGGCGACGAAGCCGAGCTGGCGCTGATGCCGCGGGACGCCACCAGCTACCGGGAGAACCACCTGGTCTTCCTGCTGATCCCGCAGGCCGCGCCATGACCGCCGCGCTGCTCGCCGCCGTGTGCCTGCTCACCTGCCTCGGCCAGGTCGCCCAGAAGCTCGCCGTGGAGGGCTGGCGCGAACGCAGCCTCAGCCTTACGGGCAAGCTGCTGTCGCCCTGGCTGCTGCTGGCCATGGCCTGCCTGGGCGCGGCCCTGCTGCTCTGGCTGCTGGTGCTGCAGCGCCTGCCGGTGGGCCTGGCCTACCCGATGCTGAGCCTGAACTTCGTGCTGGTCACCCTGGCCGCGCGCCTGCTGTTCGGCGAGCACGTCGATACGCGCCACTGGCTGGGCATCGCCCTGATCGTCGGCGGCGTGGCGCTGCTGGGGCTGCAGGCATGAGCCGGGTCCGCGGCTTCGCCCTGGCCCTGGGCAGCGTGGCCCTGGTCAGCGCTGCCCAGTTGGGCATGCGCTGGGCCATGGCGCGGCTGCCCGAGCCCGAGCAATGGCTGGAAGCGCCGGGCAGCCACCCCCTGCCGCTGCTGGGCGTGCTCGCCGCCGCCGTACTGGCCTACGCGCTGTCGCTGCTGTGCTGGCTGGGCGCCCTGCGCCACCTGCCCCTGGGCCGCGCCTATTCGCTGCTGAGCATCAGCTACGCCCTGGTCTACCTGGGCGCGGCCGCGCTGCCCGGCTTCGGCGAGCCACCCAGCACCCGCGGCGCCCTGGGCGTGGCCCTGGTGATCGCCGGCGTGCTGGCCATCAACGCGCCGCGCGGCAAGAGAACCGTAACGAAGCAGCGGCATGCTGGCTCCAGCGCCGGGCCGGCGCCCTCGAACCACCTGTAACCACTAGGGACACCACCATGAAAATCAGTGTATTCGGGATCGGCTACGTCGGCCTGGTGCAGGCCGCGGTCATGGCCGAAGTGGGCCACGACGTGGTCTGCATGGACATCGACCAGGCCAAGGTCGCCAAGCTGCAGCGCGGCCAGGTGAGCATCTACGAACCCGGCCTGGCCGAGCTGGTGAAGGAGAACCTGGAGGCCGGCCGCCTGCGCTTCACCAGCGAGGTGGAAGTCGCCGCGGCCCACGGCCTGGTGCAGTTCATCGCCGTGGGTACGCCGCCGCGCGCCGACGGCTCGGCCGACCTGGCCGCGGTGTTCGCGGTGGCCGAGGGCATCGCCCTGCACCGCAAGGCGCCGGTGGTGATCGTCGAGAAATCCACGGTGCCGGTGGGCACCGGCGACCTGGTCAAGGCGCACGTCCACAAGGTGTTGAGCCAGCATGGCCGCAGCCTGGACTTCGATATCGTGTCCAACCCGGAATTCCTCAAGGAAGGCTCGGCCCTGGCCGACTGCCGCCGCCCGGACCGCATCGTCATCGGCTGCGAGCGAGCCGAGGTGCTGGACGTGATGCGCGAGATCTACGAGCCCTTCAACCGCAACCACGAGCGCATCCTGTGCATGAACCTGCGCAGCGCGGAGCTGACCAAGTACGCCGCGAACTGCATGCTCGCCACCAAGATCAGCTTCATCAACCAGATAGCCGAACTGGCCGAACACCTGGGCGCCGACATCGAGGCGGTGCGCCAGGGCATGGGCGCCGACCCGCGCATCGGCTACCACTTCATCTACCCCGGCTGCGGCTACGGCGGCTCCTGCTTCCCCAAGGACGTCCAGGCCCTGATCCACAGCGCGGACGACGCCCACTGCTCCAGCGACCTGCTGCGCGCGGTGGAGGCCATCAACCAGCGCCAGAAGCACAAGCTGTTCGAACGCATCGACGCCTACTTCGGCGGCAACCTCAAGGGCCGCACCTTCGCCCTCTGGGGCCTGTCGTTCAAGCCCAACACCGACGACATGCGCGACGCCCCCAGCCGCGCGCTGATGGAAGCGCTGTGGGCGGCCGGGGCCAAGGTCCGCGCCTTCGACCCCGAGGCCATGCCCGAGGCCCAGCGCCTGTACGGCCACGACGAACGCCTGACGCTGATGGGCACCCCCGAGGCGGCCCTGGGCGGCGCCGATGCACTGGTGGTCTGCACCGAGTGGCAACAGTTCAAGGCGCCGGACTTCGAACTGCTGGCCAGCCGCCTGAAGGCCCCGGTGATCTTCGACGGGCGCAACCTCTACGATCCGGAGCGGATGGCGCGCTATGGCTTCGAGTACTTCGCCATGGGCCGCGGCGACTCGCACCGCCTGCCGGTGCCGGCGCAGGAGCAGCCGTTGCGGCGCAGTGCCTGAGAGCGGCTCTTCGTAGGAGCGAGCTTGCTCGCGAACCGTGTTTCCCGGGGGCTGTGGTGTAGCAGGTTGACTCCGCCCCCTCTCCCCAGCCCTCTCCCTGAAGGGAGAGGGGGCTTGTCCGTGCCGAGATGAGCATGGTTTTAGCCGGAAACTGCAGAGCTGCCGGCTGACTCTGAAATATCCGAGCACTCCGAACGGTCCCCTCTCCCTTCAGGGAGAGGGTTAGGGAGAGGGCGCTCTTGGAACTGGCACCGGTGCATTGCCCAACGGAATCACTCAGCAGCCCGCTCCGGCACCCCCACCATCCCCTGCACCTCATCCCGCTTGAGCACGGCATAAATCACCCCCGTCACCACACTCCCCACGACGATCGCCAGCAGATACGCCAACGCATAATTCATCGCATTGGGAATCAGCAACACGAACAGCCCGCCATGGGGCGCCAGCAGCTTGCAGCCGAAGTACATCGACAGCGCCCCGGTCAGCGCGCCGCCCACCACGCTGGCCGGCAGCACCCGCAGCGGGTCCTTGGCGGCGAAGGGAATGGCGCCTTCGGAGATGAAGCACAGGCCCAGCACCAGCGCCGCCTTGCCGGCCTCGCGCTCGCTCCGGGCGAACTTGCGCCGGGCCAGGAGGGTGGCCAGGCCCATGCCGATCGGCGGGACCATGCCGGCGGCCATGGTCGCCGCCATCGGGGCATAGCTCTGCGAGGCCAGCAGGCCCACGGAGAAGGCGTAGGCGGCCTTGTTGATCGGCCCGCCGAGGTCCACGCACATCATGCCGCCGAGCAACAGGCCGAGGAGGATGGCGTTGGCCGTGCCCATGCCGGCGAGGAAGTCGGTCAGCGCGCCCATCAGCCCGGCCACCGGCTTGCCCACCACGTAGATCATCACCAGCCCGGTGAACAGGCTGCACAGCAGCGGGATCAGCAGGATCGGCTTGAGCGCCTCCAGGCTCTGCGGCAGCTTCAGCCACTGGCTGACCGCCCGCGCCGAATAGCCGGCCAGCAGGCCGGCGACTATGCCGCCGAGGAAGCCCGCGCCCAGGCTGCTGGCCAGCAGGCCGCCGATCATCCCCGGCGCCAGGCCCGGGCGGTCGGCGATGGACCAGGCGATGTAGCCGGCGAGCATCGGCACCATCAGCTTGAAGGCGCTCTCGCCGCCGATCTGCATCAGCGCCGCGGCCAGGGTGCCCGGCTGCTTGAACGCCTCGATGCCGAACACGAAGGACAGCGCGATCAGCAGGCCGCCGGCCACCACCATCGGCAGCATGAAGGACACGCCGGTCAGCAGGTGCTTGTACAGCCCGCGCGCCTCGCCCCTGGCCGGCTTCGACGCAGCGGCGGCGACGGTGCTTTCCGCAGTGCCTTCCTGCTGGGCCCTCTTCAGGGTCGCTTCGGGCTGCTTCAGGGCCACGCCGGTGCCGCAGCGGAAGATGCGCTTGCCGGCGAAGCGCTCGGCGTTCACCTCGATGTCGGCGGCCAGCAGCACCACGTCGGCGGCGGCTATGTCCTCGGCCGACAGCGGGTTGCGCGCGCCCACCGAGCCCTGGGTTTCCACCCGCAGCTGCCAGCCCAGGCGTTCGGCGGCCTGCTGCAGCGCCTCGGCGGCCATGAAGGTGTGCGCCACGCCGGTGGGGCAGGCGGTCACCGCCACCACCCGCACCGCCCTGGCCTCGGCTTGCGGTTCGGCGGCACCTTGCCAGGGCCGGGCCTCGGCGGCGGCGCGCTGGAGGAAGGCCGCCGGCTCCGCCAGGGCCTCGGCCGGGCGGGCCTGGACCAGGCGCTTGCCGGCGAAGCGGGAAAGCTCCAGCGGCTGGCTGCTGACCACCAGCACCAGGTCGGCGGCGGCGATCTGCTCGGCGCTCAGGCGCGCCTCGGGGCGCTGCGGTTCATTGCTCTCGACGCACACCGACCAGCCCAGGCGCTCGGCGGCGGCGCGCAGCAGGCGCGCGCTGAGCAGGCTGGTGACCTGGCCATTGGGGCAGGCAGTGATCAGGGCAAGATTCATCGTGGTACCTCTTGTCATGGCGCCGCCCGACGCAGCCGGGCGGGCGAATCAATCCAGCGCGCGCACCGCCACCTGCGCCTGCAGGCGGGCCAGGCGCTCGCGGTCGGCGATGCCGAAGTCGAACTGGGTCACCGCCAGGGCGGCCACCGCGGTGGCCTGGCGCAGCACCTGTTCGGCGGGCCGGCCGGCGAGCAGACCGTCGACCATCGCCGCCAGCAGCGAATCGCCGGCGCCCACGGTACTGGCCACCTCGACCTTCGGCGGCGTCGCCTGCCACAGCCCCTCCGGGCCGTACCAGCGCACGCCCTCGGCGCCCTCGGAAAGCACCAGGTGCTCGATGCCGCCGGCGCGCAGGGCGCGGGCCTGGGCATCGAGACCGCCCTCGCCCGCCGGGCCACAGGCCTCGGCCAGCTCCTCGGCGTTCGGCTTGACCAGCCAGGGCCCGGCCGCCAGCCCCTGGCGCAGGGCCTCGCCGCTGCTGTCCAGGGCCACCCGCAGGCCCAGGTGCTTCAGGCGCAGCAGCAGCTCGCGCAGCCACTGCGGCTCCACGCCGCGCGGCAGGCTGCCGGCCACCACCACCAGATCCTGGCCGACGGCCAGTTCGTCCAGGCCGTCGAGCAGACGCTGCCGGGCAGCGGCGTCCACTTCCAGGCCGGGACCGTTGAGATCGGTGATGCGCCCGCTGCGCTCGGCCAGCTTGATGTTGCTGCGCGTCTCGCCCGGCACGCGGACGAAGGCGTCGCGGAAGCCGCGGCGGCGGAACAGCGCCTCGAAGGCTTCGGCATTGTCGGCGCCGAGGAAGCCGCCCACGCTCAGTTCGTGGCCGAGGTCGGCGAGCACCTGGGCCACGTTCAGGCCCTTGCCGGCGGCCTGGGCCAGCACCGCCTCGCTGCGGTTCACCGCGCCCAGTTCCAGGCTGCGCAGGCGCACGGTGAGGTCCAGCGCCGGGTTCAGGGTAAGGCTGAGGATACGGGCCATCAGCGTGCCTCCCCCAGCGCCCGCGCCACCAGGGCGCGGACCTCCGCCGCCGAGGCCAGGCCGAGGGCGGCGCTGGCCAGTTCGCGGGCCCGGCCCATGTCCAGCTCGCGCACGCCCTGCTTCACCAGCGGGATGCTGCGCGCGGACACGCTCAGCTCGTCCACCGCCAGCCCCAGCAGGACCGGCAGCGCCTGGGCGTCGGCGGCCAGCTCGCCGCACACGCCCACCCACTTGCCGTGGGCATGGGCGGCGCGCACGGTCATGTCGATCAGTTGCAGCACCGCCGGGTGCAGGCCGTCGGCCTGGGCGGACAGCGTCGGGTGGCCGCGGTCGATGGCCAGGGCGTACTGCGTCAGGTCGTTGGTGCCGACGCTGAAGAAGTCCACCTCGCGCGCCAGCACCGGCGCCAGCAGCGCCGCCGAGGGCACCTCGACCATGATGCCCAGCTGCAGGTCGGCGCAGTCGTACTCCTCGCGCAGGGCCAGCGCCAGGTCGCGCGCCTGGCGCCACTCCTCGACCTGGCCGACCATCGGGAACATGATCCGCAGCGGCCGGCCGGCGGCGGCCTGCAGCAGGGCGCGCAGCTGCGTCTCGAAGATCTGCGGGCGCTGCAGCGTCAGGCGGATGCCGCGCACGCCCAGGTAGGGGTTGGCCTCGGCCGCGATCGGCCAGTACGGCAGCGGCTTGTCGCCGCCCACGTCGAGGGTGCGGACCACCAGCGGGCGGCCGCCGAGGGCGTCGAGCACGCGGCGGTACTCGGCTTCCTGGGCCGCCAGGTCCGGCGCGCGCGGGCTGTCGAGGAAGACGAATTCGCTGCGCAGCAGGCCCACGCCTTCGGCGCCCAGTTCCACCGCCTGGGCGGCGCCGGCGCTGTCGCCGAGGTTGGCGCAGACTTCCACCCCATGGCCGTCGCGGGTGCGCGCCGGCTCGTGGCGGCGCGCCTCGGCCAGGGCCTGGTGGCGCAGGCGCTCCTCGCGCTGGCGCAGGGCCTGTTCGAGCACTTCGCCCGCGGGCGCCACCACGAAGCGGCCGCGTTCGCCGTCGAGCAGCAGCGGCGTGCCCGGCGGCAGCGCCAGCAGCCCTTCGCCGGCGCCGACCAGGGCGGGAATGCCCAGGGCGCGGGCGATGATGGCGCTGTGGGAAGTAGCACCGCCGCGTACGGTGAGGATGCCGGCCACGCGTTCGGGGTCCAGGCGCGCCACGTCGGAGGGGCCGACCTCGTCCATGACCAGGATGTACGGTTGCGCCGGCTCCGCGGGCAGGCTCACCCCGCACAGGCGCGCCAGCACCCGGCGACCGAGGTCGCGCAGGTCCGCCGCGCGCTCGGCGAGCAGGGCGTCGCCCAGGGCCTCCTGCTGGCTGGCGGCCTGTTCGATCACCGCGTGCCAGGCCGTTTCGGCGCTGGCGCCGTCGGCCAGTCGCACGGCCACCTCGGCGCCCAGTTCGGGGTCGTCGAGCAGGGCCTGGTGGGTGACGAAGATGTCGCGCACCGCCTTGCTGCGGCTGCTCTCCACCAGGGCCTCGATCTCCGTGGCGATGGCGGCCTTGGCCTCGGCCATGCGCTGCGCCTCGATCTCGGGGGATTCGCCGCGGGCCGGGTAGCGGAAGGTCGGTTCCACCTGCAGGTGCGCCGGGCCGCTGGCGATGCCCGGCGCGGCGGCGATGGCGGCCAGCCATTCGCCCCGCGCCGGCTCGGGCTGCGGGGCTTCCGGCGCGGCGGGCGCCTCGGGCTCCACGGGCGCTTCCGCCAGCGGCAGGACCTCCTCGCCCAAGCCCTGCTCCACTGCCTCGCGCAGGGCCGGCAGGGCCGCCTCGGCGATCGCCGGTTCGGCGAAGAACTCCAGCACCTGGCCGCGCCGCGCGCCCAGGCTGAGCAGCTTACTCAGGCTGCGGATGGACACGGGCACGGCGTCGCTGTCGGCGATGCGCACGCGGATCTCGCCGTCGAAGTCGCGGGCCATCTGCATCAGCACCTGCGAGGGCCGCGCGTGCAGGCCGTGGGGGTTGGCCAGGGGCACGCGCAGGCTCGGCCAGTCCACCGGCAGTTCGCCGCCCAGGGCCTCCAGCACCGCACGCACCGAGGCGGCCCGCGCCAGCTCGCTGCCGCGGCCGTCCACCAGCAGGTCGCACAGGCGCTCCAGCGCAGCGCGTGCGGCGTCGCCACGCTCGGCCAGGCAGAACAGCCCGCGCAGGGGCAGGCCGGCATGCTGCAGCTCGCGCTGCGGGGTGACGAAGGCCAGGCCGGGGCGGTTGACCTTTTCCCCGCCGCCCAGCCACCACAGGCCTTCGCCCAGCGGCAGCGCCTCGCCCTGCTGCAGCGCGGCAAGGAAGCCGCTTTCCACGCAGCCGGCGGCCTTCAGCCGGCGCGCGGCGAGCAGCAGCAGTTCGTCGAAGTCCTCGGCGCCCTGCCCCAGGGCCACCAGTTGCGCGTCCAGCGCCAGGGGCTGCGGCGCGCCACGCAACGCCTTCAGCAACTGCTCGGCGTCCTGCGCCTGGCGCAGCACCGCGCCGGTGTCGCCCTCGCCCAGGGCGCGGGTCAGCAGTTGCAGCAGGTTCAGGTGCTCGTCCGAGCGCGCGGCGATGCCGATGGCCAGGTAGACGATCTGCCCGCCGCCCCAGTCCACGCCTTCGGGGAAGTGCAGCAGGCGCACGCCGGTGCGGCGCACCAAGTCGCGGGTCTGCGGGGTGCCATGGGGGATGGCGATGCCCTGGCCGAGGTAGGTGGAGCCCTGGGCCTCGCGATCCTCGAGCCCGGCGAGGTAGCCCGGTTCGACCAGGCCGTCGGCCTCCAGGGCCTGGCAGAGCAGTTCAAGGGCGGCCGGCTTGCCCGCGGCCCGCTGTTGCATGCGGACCTGCTGCGCGGTCAGTTCGAGCACATCGTTCTCCTCACCGGCCCGCCCGGGAGGAGGACCGGGTTGCCGGAACGGGGCGGTTATCCGCTTGTTGGGGTGAACAGCGAGGCTGTCCCTGGTGACCAGCATAGTGGCCGCAGGCAGGGGGACAGCTTTTGCTGAATCGTTTCACCTATTGAGACTGGCACGTTACCCGATAATGCGTGATCCTTGGAAGCCTCCAGTTGTCAGTCAGCAGTGCCGGGGTATGCGTTGAAACTCAGTGATATCGCCCGTCTGGCCGGGGTCTCGGTGACCACGGCCAGCTACGTCATCAACGGCAAGGCCGTGCAGCGGCGCATCAGCGCGGCCACCGTGGAACGCGTGCGCGCGGTGATCGAGGCCCACGGCTACCACCCCGACCAGCAGGCCGCCAGCCTGCGCCGCGGGCAGACGCGCACCCTCGGCTTCATCCTCCCGGACCTGGAGAACCCCAGCTACGCCCGCATCGCCAAGCTGCTCGAACAGGGCGCCCGCGCCCGTGGCTACCAGTTGCTGATCGCCTGCTCCGACGACGAGCCGGAAAGCGAACGCCAGGCCCTGAACCTGTTCCGCGCGCGGCGCTGCGACGCCCTGGTGGTAGCCAGCTGCCTGCCGGCCGACGACGACAGCCACCAACTGCTGCTGGACAAGGGCGTGCCGGTGATCGCCATCGACCGCCAGCTGGACCCGCAGCGCTTCTGCTCGGTGGTCAGCGACGACCGCGACGCCGCCCAGCGCCTCACCGCCACCCTGCTGGCGCCCGCCCCGCGGCACGTCGCCCTGATCGGGGCGCGGCCGGAGCTGATCATCAGCCAGGAACGCAGCGCCGGTTTCGAGCAGGCCCTGCGGGGCTTTCGCGGCGAGCGCTTCATCGAACAGGGCGCCAGCTTCAGCCGCGAGTGCGGCCGCCAGTTGATGGAGGGCCTGCTGCAGCGCCTGGGCTACCTGCCGGACGCATTGATCACCACCTCCTACGTGTTGCTGGAGGGCGTCTTCGATGTGTTCCAGGCGCTGCCCGGCGGCTGGCCGCGCGACCTGCGCCTGGGCACCTTCGGCGACACCCAGCTGCTCGACTTCGTGCCGCTGAAGGTCAACGCCATCTCCCAGCAGCACGCGCTGATCGCCACCCGCGCCCTGGAACTGGCCCTGGAGGCCGTGGAGCAGGAGCACTACCGGCCCGGCGTGCACCCCATCCCGCGCACCCTCAAGCTGCGCGCCGGGTGACCGCCATGCGCCTGGTCGACACCCACAACCACATCGACTTCCCGGACTTCGACGCCGACCGTCCGGCGCTGCTGCAACGCTGCGCCGAACTGGGCGTGGAGCGCCAGGTGCTGCTGGGGGTGTTCCGCGAGAACTGGGAGCGGGTGCTGCAACTGGCCGAGCAGAACGACGCGCTCTACGCCGCCCTGGGCCTGCACCCGATCTACCTGGCGCAGCACCGCCCCGAACACTTGCGCGACCTGCGCGAGCACCTGCAGCGCTTGGTCGGCCACCCGAAGCTGTGCGCGGTGGGCGAAATCGGCCTGGACTACTACATCGAGGAACTGGACCGGGAGGCGCAGCAGGCACTGTTCGAGGAACAGTTGCGCATCGCCATCGACTTCGAACTGCCGGTGCTGCTCCACGTGCGCCGCGCCCACGCCGCGATGATCGCCACCCTCAAGCGCTTCCGCCCGCCGCGCCGCGGCATCGTCCACGCCTTCGCCGGCAGCCGCGAGGAAGCCCGCGAGTACATCAGGCTGGGTTTCCGCCTGGGCCTGGGCGGCGCGCCCACCTGGCCGCAGGCCAACCGCCTGCGCAAGACGGTGGCGGAGCTGCCGCTGGATTCGATCGTGCTGGAAACCGACGCCCCGGACATGGCCCCGGCGATGTTCCCCGGCCAGCGCAACAGCCCGGCGCACCTGCCGGCGATCTGCGAGGCGCTGGCGGAGTTGCGGGGGGTGAGCGCGGAGGAGCTGGCGGAGGCCAGTACGCGGAATGCCAGGGAGGTGTTTGGCTGGACGTAGGGCGTACAACCGTTCGCGGTTGTACGCCGTTACACCGAGGCCCTAGCCAACGCCCAGGTCAACCCCTGAGCCGCCGGGAATCAAGGCCAGACGGCGGATAACGCCGTAGGCGTTATGCGCCCTACACCAGACCCACCCATAACGTAGGGCGCATAACCGTTCGCGGTTATCCGCCGATACACCGGAGCCACAGGCCAAACGGCGTATAACGCGGAGCGTCATACGCCGTACGCTCCCGGCAACATCCTTTTCACCGACAACCCGGCACCCGCGAGATGGGGAAGCGTCCTTGCGCTCGCGCGGGGGCCGGGCTGCTGGCGAAAACCCCTTAGACCCTGAAGGCGCCGATCAGCCGCTTCAGCTCCACCACCTGCCCGGACAGCTCGCGGCTAGCGCGCTCGGTCTCGTTGGCGCCCAGGGCGGTGCGTTCGCCGGCCTGGTTGATCTGCACGATGTTCTGGTCGATGTCGTGGGCCACCGTGGTCTGCTGCTCGGCGGCGGCGGCGATCTGCTGGTTCTGGTCGACGATCATGCCGACCGCGCCGAGGATGTTGTCCAGCGCCTGCTGCACCTGCGCCGACTGGCTCACGGTGCCGTCGGCGGTCTGGTGGCTGCTGCCCATGGCCTTGACCGCCGCGCCCACGCCGTTCTGCAGGCGCGCGATCATCTGCTCGATCTCCTCGGTGGACTGCTGGGTGCGCTTGGCCAGGGTGCGCACCTCGTCGGCCACCACCGCGAAGCCCCTGCCCTGCTCGCCGGCCCGCGCCGCCTCGATGGCGGCGTTGAGCGCCAGCAGGTTGGTCTGCTCGGCGATGCCCTTGATCACGTCCAGCACTCGGCTGATGGAGGCGCTGTCGGCGGCCAGCTGGTTGATCACTTCCACCGACTGGTCGATCTCCGCGGCCAGGCGCTGGATGCTGCCGACCTGGGACTCCACCAGGTCGCGGCCGCTGACCGTCTCCTGGTTCACGCTCTGTGCGCTGCCCACGGCGGCGGCGGCGCTGCGCGCCACTTCCTGGGCCGTGGCGGCCATCTGGTTCATCGCCGTGGCCACCTGCTCGATCTGGTCGCGCTGGCCGGCCACCGCCTGGTTGCTCTGCGCCGACACCACTTCCACGCGGCCGGTCTGCCGTTCCACTTCGGCCACGGTGCGGCCGACCTGCTCGATCAGGTCGTGCACCCGGCGCACCGTCTCGTTGAAGGCCTGGCCCAGCTCGCCCAGTTCGTCGCGGCTCTGCGCCTGGTAGTTGACCGTCATGTCGCCGGCGGCGACGCGCTCCATCATCGCGCCCAGGCTCTTGAGCGTGGAGCGGGTGGAGACGTAGAAGCCGCCATAGAGGTAGACGATGGCGAGGAACACCACCAGCAGCGCCACCACCAGCAGGACCATCTGCGCCTGCTTGCCGGTCAGGCGCTGCTGCAGCTGGCCGTCGAGGTAACCGAGCACCTTGTCGTCGAGCTGGTAGGTCTTGTCCATGCCCTGGCTGAACTGCTCGTAGAACTGCGCCCAGGGCGTGTCGAGGGCGTCGGCCATCACCACCTTGTCCTCGACCAGCTTGCCCAGGCTCTTGAGCGTCTCGCGGCTGGCCGCGGCGTCGCCGGCCAGCGCCTGCTGCGCCGCGCCGCTGGCGCCCAGCACTTCCTGCAGCTTCAGGGCATATTCGGCGTGGAGCTTCTCCAGGTCCTGCAGCAGGTCGTCGAGCTTGCTGCTGGTGGAGGAGTTGAGGAACCCCTGGCCCAGCGCCGCGGTGCCCAGCACGCGGCCGCGGCTGATGGTCTCGGTGACCGCCGGGGTGACGCTGCTGATCAGCTCGGCCATCTGCCGCACTTCGGCGCTGTCGTCCTGGCTCAGGCCGGACTGCGCGGCCAGCAGCTTGTTGAAGATCTGCACGTTGCTCAGCAGGTGCGTGGCCATGCCGGCCTTGCTCTGCATCGAGCCCTCGGCCTCCACGGCCTTGAGGGCGGCGACCAGTTCGTCGCGCTTGGCGGTGAAGGCCGCCACCTGCGCGCTGTCCCGCGCCACCGGCTGCAGGGCCGCAACCGCGGTGCGCAGGCGCTGCTGCAACTGGGCGATGCGGCTGTCCAGGTCGCCGGTGCCACGGCTCTGGCCGATGCCGATGTTGATCTGCAGGAGGTCGTTGTAGGCCTCGACGTCGCGGCGGACCTGCATGCCCGAGGCGATCAGCTGCAGGCTCTGCAGCTCGGCGCGGGTGCTGACGAACTGGCGGTAGGAATCGCGCACCAGGTAGAAGTTGGTCACCAGCATCGGCAGGAAGAAAAGCACGCTGATGAGGCTGAACTTCATGCCGAAGCTCAGGCGGTTCATCAGTGCGATAGCTGGATAGAGCACGGTCTTCACGTAAGACGTCTCCTGTTCCCGTTGTTGTTCTTGTGTGGGATGGCCGGTGCGGGGCGCCGGGCCCGCGCATGGCGCAGGCTCCTGTGTACCCGATATCGGCGGGACGTTCTGTAACTTAAGGTTAAAACGCCATCAGTGGCGACGTGCGGTACTCAGAGGAACAGCGCGCACAGGGCGAAAGCCGCGTACCAGAAGACCGCCGCCCGCACCAGCAGCTGCCAGAGCGCATCCAGGCTGGCGACCCCGGCCGGGCCGGGCGTGGCGTCGCACAGGTCCTCGCCGACGCAGGCGGCCTGGGCCAGCAGGCGGGCCGCCGGGACGTCCCAGGCCAGCAGGTGGTGCAGCAGCACCCGGGCCACGGCGGCGAAGTTGCCGACGAAGGCGAAACTCAGCGCCAGGGCCCGCGCCGGCAGCCAGTCGAAGGCATGGCGCAGCAGCGCGGCCCGTTCGCCGAGCCCCGCGGCACGGCCCAGGTGCACCTCGGTCAGCGACAGCAGCCGGTAGGCCAGGGCCGCCGCCGGGCCCAGCAGGGCATACCAGAAGATCACCGCGAAGAAGCCCTGGAAGGCCTGCCACACCAGCATGCCCTGGACCTGGGCGAACAGCTCGGCATCGGAATCGGCCTGCACGCCCAGGTCGCGCTCGGCGACGTGGTAGGCGCCCTGCAGGTCCTCGCGCCGCCAGGCGTCGCGGAACGGCCCCATGGCCTGGTGCACGTCGCCGCGGCCCAGGCTCCAGACCAGCACCAGCAGGTGCACCGGCAGCGCCAGCAGGCCGTATGCCAGCGGCTGCAGCAGCGTCAGCACCAGCGCCAGCACCAGCAGGGGCCCGAGCAGGGCCACCAGCAGCGCCAGCCAGGGCCGCGCCGCCACGGCCGGCAGCCCCTGCACCATACCCAGCCAGGCGAGCCAGGCGCCATCCTTCTGCAGGCGCGCGCGCCAGCCGGAGAACTTCTCTACCAGCAGGGCCAGCAGCAGTACCAGGAAACTCATGTCGACTCCTTGGAAAGAGCGGCGAGGAAACGTTGCCAGTCGAAAGCCGGGCCCGGGTCGGTCTTGCGCCCCGGGGCGATGTCGCTGTGGCCGCGGATGCGTTCGGCGGTGATGGCCGGGTAGGCCCGCAGCAACTGCCGGCCCAGCGCCGCCAGGGCGGCATATTGCGCATCGCTGTAGGGCTCATCGTCGGTGCCTTCCAGCTCGATGCCGATGGAGAAGTCGTTGCAGTTCTCCCGCCCATCGAAGCGCGACACGCCGGCATGCCAGGCGCGGTCGTTGCAGGAGACGAACTGGAACACGCTGCCGTCGCGCTCGATGAGGAAGTGCGCGGACACAGTCATTTGCGCGATGTCGGCGAAATAGGGGTGCTCGTCGGCGTCCAGGCGGTTCTGGAAGAAGCACTGCACCTTGCCGGTACCGAACTGCCCCGGCGGCAGGCTGATGTTGTGGATCACCAGCAGGGAGACCACCTCCCCCTCCGGGCGGGCGTTGAAATTGGGCGAAGGACAGTGGCTGACGCCCTGGCACCAGCCGCTGCGGGGATCGAACTGCATAGGGGCTCCTTGATTGGGCCCACTCTAAAGCAGCTTGCGGCGGAAGAGAACGATTGGGGTTGTTGTGGGGGATGTCGGGGCCTTGCGGTTCTACCGCCCACCGCGAGGCATGGCACTCCCGTAGGAGCGGACTCCGTCCGCGATAGCCGAAGGTGCCGGCGCGATTCGCGGATGAGATCCGCTCCTAGGGGTTGCATCAACACCGCGTCCATGTAGGAGCGCGCCCTGCGCGCGAATCGCGGGCAGGGCCCGCTCCTACAGTTTGCTATGAGGCAGGGCGTTTCCGCTGTGTAGGAGCGGACTTTGTCCGCGGTAACCGGAGGTATCGGCACGATTCGCGGATGAGATCCGCTCCTACGGATTGCCCCGACACCGCGTCCATGTAGGAGCGCGCCCTGCGCGCGAATCGCGGGCAGGGCCCGCTCCTACAGTTTGTTGTGAGGCAGGGCGTTTCCGCTGTGTAGGAGCGGACTTTGTCCGCGATAACCGGAGGTATCGGCGCGATTCGCGGATGAGATCCGCTCCTACGGGTTGCCCCGACATCGCATCCATGTAGGAGCGCGCCCTGCGCGCGATTCGCGGGCAGGGCCCGCTCCTACAGTTTGTTGTGAGGCATGGTGTTTCTGCTGCGTAGGAGCCTTGTCCGCGATAGATGAGGGTACCGGGAGCACGGAGCGTGCTCCCTGGGGAGGAAGGCTCAGGCGTTCTTCAACCGCCGCAAATTGCCGATCACCGACTCCAGCGCACGGTCGAACAGCAGGGCGTCGTCCAGCAGGCGCACCGCGTTGCGGCGGAACTCCACGGCCAGGCCCATGCGGGTCTTCTCCAGCACCTTCATGCCGGTACGGTTGACGAAGATGTAGCGGCCGGTCGGCTTGATCACCGCGGCCAGCTTGCAGCGCAGCTTGTGCTCGGCATCCTCGTGGATTTCCACCCAGCTGCCCACGCGCAACTCGTCGACCTTGCGCAGCGACTCGTCGTCGTCCGCCAGCAGCTCTTCCGGCTCCGGCGCACGCTCCTCGTCAGGCGTCGCCAGGACGATCTCCTCCACCACCGCGACCATCTCCGGCTGGCCGCTGGCCTGCGCCGCGGGCGCCTCGACGGGCTCGTCGAGCAGCGGGATGCCATCCAGCAGGTCGTCGTCGGCCGCCGCTTCCTGCGCCTGCTTGAAGCGCT
Source organism: Pseudomonas sp. RW407 (assembly GCF_003176655.1). Taxonomy (NCBI): domain Bacteria; kingdom Pseudomonadati; phylum Pseudomonadota; class Gammaproteobacteria; order Pseudomonadales; family Pseudomonadaceae; genus Pseudomonas; species Pseudomonas sp. RW407. Next base: position 338,921 of record NZ_QGSL01000091.1, read on the forward strand.
GGAAGGCTTGCACGTGCAGGCTCTCCAGGCGGCTGAAGAACTCGCCGGTGGAGAACGGATCGAAGGCCGCGCTGGTCAGGCCCTCGCGCAGCGACTTGAGCAGTTGCGGGACCATTTCCAGCAAGCGCGTGCGGGACTCCGGGTCCTCGTGGGGCTCGACGCTCCAGATCAGGTCGTCCATGGTCGCCACGGCGTCGCGCCAGGGTTGCGAATCGCTGCCGTGCTTCAGGCAGGTCAGCAGCAGGACCTTGCTCCAGGCCTCGCGCAGCAGGCGCACCACCACCTCGGGCAGGGTACGGCCGAACAGCCGCTGGTTGAGCACCAGCGCCACCTCGCGCCGGGCCGCGTCGGCACGGGCGCGGCCTTCCTCGGCGTCGCGGGTGCGCTGTTCGAGCAGTTCGCTGCGGCGGCGCTCGTCGCCGGTGTAGGCGATGAAGTCTTCCAGCAGCACGCCGAAGATCGCCGTGTCGTCGACGAAGTCGTTCAGCAGGCGCATCACCACCTGCTCGATCTTCTGGTACAGGCTGTCGCGCTGCAGGTCGGTCTGTTCCGCCCAGCCGAGCGCCGCCGAGGCGATCTCGTTGAGCAGGCGCCGGGCGGGATGGTTGCCCCGGCTGAAGAAGGTCTTGTCCAGCACCGCGACCTTGAGCATCGGGATCTGCATGCGGCCGATCAGGGCCTTGAGCGAATCCGGCAGGTTGCGGTCGTCGAGGATGAACTCGAAGAGCATGGACACCAGGTTGATGACGTCCTCGTCGACCTGCCCCACCACCCGCGAGCGCCCGCTCTTGTGGCTGACGCGGTTGAGCAGGTGGTCCAGGTGGTGGCGCACGTCCACCTCGTCCATGCCCTGGGCCGGCAGGTGGTCCTGCAGGTGCGAGAGCAGGCGCATCAGGTCGTTGCTGGAAATCGGCACCGCGTCGGCGGGCACCTGGCGGCGCGCGGCCAGGCTGCCGCGGACCTGGGACATCAGCTCCTGCAGGGCGCCGAAGGCCTCCTGGCTCTCGGCATCCGGATAGGCAGCGGAGGCGGCGCCCTGTGCGGCTGCACCGGCGTAGCCGCCACTGGCCGGAGCCTCGGCGGCGGGACGGGACGGGCGGCGCACGGGGGCGGACTTCAGCTCGGGCAGCACGCCGTGGGCGACAAGGATCTCGTTGGCCTCGGCATACAATTGCTCGAGCTCGGAAAGGACGTACTTCTCGAACAGCTTGAGGACGATCAGCTTGACCTTGATCTCCACGCCCAGGCCCTGGCAGGCCTCGAGGAAGGCCTCGCACAGCGGGCGCGGGCCGAGCGGGTTGGTCTTGTCCTCGACCTTGTTGCTGACCAGGGTGTTCAGGCGCGTGGTCAGGTGGCCCAGGGCCAGGCCGTCGCGGCTGAGCACCTTGCCGACCATGGCGTCCATCGCCACGGTCTCTTCCAGTTCGTCGTTCTGTACCAGCGACAGGTTGTCGAAGGAGACGGCGTCCAGCTGGGGCGCCTTGCCGATCTGGTACTGGTTGAGGTTGGCGAAGCCCTCGAAGAACTTCTGCACGAAGCCGCGCTCGATGCCCTTGCGCTTCAGGCGCAGGTCGCGCATGGCCTCGAAGAAGGCGCTCTGCTCGGCGTTGCTGGTGGCACGGTCGGCCATCTCGAAGAGGGTGTCGTCGGCATTGTCGAACAGCACCTGCAGGGCCTGGCGCAGCTGGACCGAAGCCTTGTCACGGACGTTGACCAGCGCCGCGGGCAGGCGCCCGGGGATAGCAGTCGGCGACTGGCCCTGGGCCGCCTTGTTCAGCGGCACTACGTTCGCGTCGTTCTGCATCGCAAGTCTCCTGCCGACGGGCCTGCCAGGGCTTCGACGGCAATGTTCGGGGGAGCGTTGTCCGTAACGTCAATCAGATGGCGTCAAAAATAAGAATCATCTTATTCATTATAGAGAACCCCCGATTACAACCAAGAGCCTTCACGGGCATTCTTGATGAAATTCACACAAGAACAGCCACCGTTCGTCCGACTCCCGGCGGCCACCGCGGATGCACACGGCCGCCGCCGCGCCCCGTATAATCCCGCCACCGCGAATCAGGAGCCCGCCATGCCGAACCTCACCCTTGCCGACCTCACCGGGGAAATCCAGGCCAACGTCCGCGCCGCCCTGGCCGAAGACATCGGCAGCGGCGACATCACCGCGCAGCTGATCCCCGCCGAACGCGAGGCCCAGGCCCGCGTCATCACCCGCGAGGACGCCACCGTGGCCGGCTGCGCCTGGGTCGACGAAGTCTTCCGGCAGATCGACCCGCGCGTGCAGGTGCAATGGCAGGTGCGCGACGGCGAGCGGGTCAGCGCCGACCAGACGCTGTTCAGCCTGCAGGGCCCGGCCCGCGCCCTGCTCAGCGGCGAGCGCAGCGCGCTGAACTTCTTCCAGCTGCTCTCCGGCACCGCCACCCGCGCCCGCCACTATGCGGACCTGGTGGAAGGCACCGGCGTCAAGCTGCTGGACACCCGCAAGACCCTGCCCGGCCTGCGCCTGGCGCAGAAGTACGCGATCACCTGCGGTGGCTGCCACAACCACCGCATCGGCCTGTACGACGCCTTCCTGATCAAGGAAAACCACATCGCCGCCTGCGGCGGCATCGCCCAGGCCATCGCCGAGGCCCGGCGCATCGCCCCGGGCAAGCCGGTGGAGATCGAAGTGGAGGACCTGGACGAACTGAACCAGGCCCTGGCCGCCGGCGCCGACATCATCATGCTCGACGAGCTGAGCCTGGAGGACATGCGCACCGCCGTGCAAGTGACCGCCGGCCGCGCCAAGCTGGAGGCCTCCGGCGGGATTAACGAGAGCACCCTGCGCGGCATCGCCGAGACCGGCGTGGACTACATCTCCATCGGCACCCTGACCAAGGACGTCAAGGCGCTGGACCTGTCGATGCGGTTGAGCCTGTAACGGCGCCGCGGGTCAGATCAGCTCCACCAGGCCGACGGGCCACCAGGAAGGGGAACGGCATTGCGGGTTTGGCATGAGAACCCGCGCCCCTCCCAGCGAAGCCACAAGCGGGCCCTGCCCGCGATTTCGCGCGCAGGGCGCGCTCCTACAAGGGAATGGCGTGGGTGGGGCAGCGTAGGAGCGGATCTCATCCACGAATCGCGCCGATATGCCCGGTCATCGCGGACAAGGTCCTACGGGGGAGGAATACCGTGCTTCCCGGCTACCTGTAGGAGCGGGCCCTGCCCGCGATTCGCGCGCAGGGGCGCCCTCCTACAAGGGAATGGTGCGAGTGGGGCGGCGTAGGCGACCCAGGGCTTTGCCTTTCCAGCAGGTTCCGTATACGTTACATAACACATGCCTTGTCACGTATTCAGAACATGGACTATTCCCTCATCTCAACCCGCCTGGGTGAGCAGATTCGACAAAGGCGTCTGAATCGCGGGCTGACCCAGGCCAAGCTTGCTTCCATGGCCGGGCTCACCCGACAAAAGATCATCGCCGCCGAGAAAGGCAGCCTGTCGGTCGCCATGATGGCCTATGCCCGCATCCTCGGCGCCCTGGACTGCGAGTTCGCGCTCGTACCGGCAGCGAGACCTACGCTGGAGGAAATCCAGGGAGTGTTCGACTGATGCCGGTGACGCTGAAGGTTTCAACGCCAGAAGGTCCGAGCGGAAGGCTCTTCAGTAGCGCAGATGACTACCTGTTTCGCTATCAGGAAGGGACGGATGCGCGAGCCACGGTCAGCCTGCTCATGCCTGTGCGCCAGGAAGAGTATCGCCATCGCGAGCTGCACCCGATTTTCCAGATGAACCTGCCCGAAGGCTATGTCCTGGAACAACTGCGCAACCGCCTGGCCAAGCGGCCATTGCCAAGGCCATCCGTCTGTTCTGTCCTCCCGAGCATGTGCCGGCCTCCCTGGAACAGTTTTTCGGCATCGTGTCCCTGAGCTGCATCGTCGGCAATGGCGACGCACACTTGAAGAATTTCGGCCTGCTCTATTCGGATCCGACACAAGGCGACGCGCGGCAGGCGCCGGCCTATGACATCGTCAATACCACTGCCTATATCCCAGAGGACGTGCTTGCCCTGGACCTTGCCGGCAACAAGTCGCTGTTCGCATCGAGGCAAGGGCTTCTGGACCTTGCCAGGGTATGTGATGTGGCCCGGCCGGCCGAAGTCATACGCGCGCAACTGCAAGCGGTGGAAAAAGTGCTGGCAAACCACCCCGGGCTCTGCGAGCAAGCGCCCCGGGTGGTGGCCGCCATCCGACACAGCGCCGAACCCTTCGCCAGGACCTTCGGCTAGGCCCGGGCAAGCCGGTGGAAATCAAGGTGGAAGACCTGGACGAACCGAACCAGGCCCTGACCGCCGGCCGTGCCAAGCTGGAAGTCTCCGGCGGGATCAACGAGAGCACCCTGCGCGGCATCGCCGAGACCGGCGTGGACTACATCTCCATCGGCACCCTGACCAAGGACGTCAAGGCGCTGGACCTGTCGATGCGGTTGAGCCTGTAACGGCGCCGCGGGTCAGATCAGCTCCACCAGGCCGATGCGCTCGTCTTCCAGGCTCCTTTTCAATTGCTCTGCCGAATTGCAAAGGGCCTGGACGATTGACTGGTTCGAACCGTTACCCATCGCCAGCAGGATCACCTTGGGTGGATATCCCCAAGCTGCCTGCAAATCATGAAAGTCCTCATCCTTGGTGACGATCACGTAGTCGCGCTGCTTCGTGTATTCCCATATCCGCCTATCACTTACCTGCTCGAGCCCGAGCAAGGCAACCTGGGAAGAACCGGGAAAGTCCATTTCCAGGGAGGGCAACATGCGCCGGGAAAGATTCTCGTCCAGCAAAAGCTTCATGCCGCCTTGATCCACGCCGAATGCTTCATGCGAGCCGCCGCGAAGGCCAGGCAAGCGAGAATGTCTTCACGCTCGAGCTCCGGGTAGTCAGCGATGATTTCTTCCTGGCTCATTCCGGCGGCCAGCCAGCTCAGGACATCCTCCACGGTTATCCGAAGCCCGCGCACACAGGGTTTCCCGCCACGCTTGCCGGGCTCCAGGGTAATCCTCGACTCATCCGCCATGGCTCTGTCTCAGTTGAAAGGGTAACGTCATCCAACTGTATCATCCGCCTCGGCTCGCATAGCGAGCTTGGCCTGTAGCGGCGCGACGGGCCAGGTCAGCGCCACGAGGCCGATAGCTCATCCAGCAAGCGCCTCTTCGAGGGTATTCGGCGCCTCAACCATGGTGCTGCAGATATTCGCTCAGCGCCTGCCGGGCAAGGTCGTTCAGGCTCATGCGCTGCCGGTTGGCCGCCACGCTCGCGGCCAGATGCAGGTCATGGCCGACCCGCACATTGAACGATCCCTTGCAGGGCACCTCTGGCTCCCGCCCCTGTTCCTGGCAGGTGGCCAGGTAGTCGTCCACCGCCTCGCGGAAGGCGGCCTGCAATTCGCTCACTGTCTCGCCTTCGTAATTGACCAGCGCACGGATGAAGAGCAGCTTGCCGAACAGGCAGTTGTCCTCTAGGCCAGGCGCGCCGCGGCGTCCAGTTCGGAAGCCAGGACGATGCGGTCGCGCCCCTGCCCCTTGGCCTCATAGAGCGCCTGGTCCGCCCGGCGCAGCCACTCGGTGGCGTCGGGCATGGCCGGATCGAAACCGGCGATGCCGATGCTGAGGCTGACGCGCAACTCCGGCACCCGCTCCCAGGCCTCCGCGGCCAGTTCGCGGGACAGCCGCCCCAGGACCTCCCGCGCCGCCTCCGGCTCCAGCCGCGGCAACAGCACGCAGAACTCGTCGCCGCCGTAGCGCCCGGCCAGGTCCTCGGCCCGCAGATGGCTGCGCATGAACTCGCTGAGGCGACGCAGCACCAGGTCGCCGATCACGTGCCCGTGGCTATCGTTGGTGGCCTTGAAGTGATCGACGTCGATCAATGCCAGCGAGGCCTGCTGCTGCGCCTGCCGGCAGTGCTCGAACTCCTGCTGCAGGCGCTCCTTCCAGTAGCCGCGGTTGAACAGCTGGGTCAGGCTGTCGGTACGGCTCAGGTCCCGCAGCGCCTTCTTGTGCCGCGACAGCTGGATGGCCAGGCGGTAGAGCACCAGGCCGATGGTCATGGGGTGGATGACCAGCATGGGAATACAGGCGTACAACTCGACCTGGGACGTGTCGGGCGAGAAACCGAAGCCCAGCAACAGGCCGGACAGCACCATGCCCAGCGACTGCAACACGAAGCCCTGGACCACGAACCGCGCCCCGCCCGCCGCCGTGTTGTTCATCGCCAGCATGGAAAGCATCATCACCGAAGGCAGCACGTTGAACTGGATGGTGGCGATCCAGAACCCGCCCATCAGCGAATCGAACAGCACGAAACGCCGCTCCAGCTCCTTGGGCCGCGATGAGCGCGAGGTGACCTGGTAGGCCATCAGGGGCCACAGGTAGCAGAACCACAGCAACAACCCCCACAGCCACGCCGAATACCCCTTCCCCCAGAGCACACCGGCAACACAGAAGAACCCCACGGCCAAACCCACCGCGCGCGGCAAGAGCACGCGCTGGGCATAGGAACGGCTGAACCTGGCGGACTCACTCGACTGCTTCACAGACCGCTCCCTTCCTCACCGAAAGCTTCCCTGGGCAGCGGCAGTATAGTCCGGCGCCTGATGGCCGTTCGATAGCATCCATGCGGCGGATACGACGGTTTCGGAGCCGAAAAAGCAAAAGGCCCCGCCGAAGCGGGGCCTTTGCCAGAGATGGTGCCGGTAAGAGGAATCGAACCCCCGACCTTCTCATTACGAATGAGCTGCTCTACCGACTGAGCTACACCGGCGGCGCGGCGTAAGCTAGCACTCTAAAAAGGCCAAATCAATCGCTCCGGATTCATCCGTGAACCAGCATTGGCGAGAGCGCCATCACAGTTTTCCGCGTGCGCCCACACCACGTTTCCTCCACAGGACAAAGTCCGACAGAATAGCGCGTCGATCCTCTCAGGAAGTCGGATATGAATGCGCTAGACCTGCTCCGTCAGAAAATCACTGACAATGACTTTGTTGTCGGCATCTACGGACTTGGTTACGTTGGCCTGCCATTGGCGCTTCGGTTTGCCGAGGTTGGCGTGCGGGTCATAGGTTTCGACATCGACCCAGAGAAAGTTCACAAGCTCAACGCGGGCAAGAGCTACATCGAGCGACTGGAAAGCAATCAGATTGTCAAAGCTCTAGAAAGCGGCTTCGAGGCAACGGACGATTTCTCTCGCAGCATAGAGGTCGACGTACTGATCATTTGCGTTCCGACCCCCCTCGATCGCCACCATGAACCGGACCTGAGCTTCGTGGTGAACACAATAGAAGCCATTCTGCCGCACTTCCGCGCAGGCCAGATGCTCAGCCTGGAAAGCACGACTTGGCCAGGCACCACCGAGGAAGTCCTCCTCCCCCGTCTTCGCGAACACGGTTTCGAACCCGGAATTGACTGTGCGCTGGTCTTTTCTCCGGAACGGGAGGACCCGGGCAACCCCGTCTACGGCACCAGTGACATTCCCAAGGTAATTGGAGGGCAAACTCCTCTCTGCCTAGAATTGGGGCAGGCCGCCTACGCTCACGCCATCAAGACGCTGGTGCCTGTCAGCAGCCCACGAGTGGCGGAAATGACCAAACTGCTCGAAAACATCCACCGAGCAGTGAACATCGGCCTGGTCAATGAGATGAAGATCGTCTGCGATAAGATGAAAATCGACATCCATGAGGTGATCCGAGCTGCAGCGACCAAGCCCTTCGGCTTCGTTCCCTACACTCCTGGACCAGGTCTCGGCGGCCACTGCATCCCCATTGATCCGTTCTACTTGACCTGGAAGGCCAAGGAATACGGCATCAATACCCGCTTCATCGAGCTAGCCGGCGAAATCAACCATTACATGCCGCACTGGGTCGTTCAGAAAATAGCGGATGCCCTTAATGACCGCGGTCGTGCCATCAAGGGCAGCCGTATTCTGGTACTAGGCCTGGCATACAAAAAGAATATTGACGATACACGTGAGTCTCCTGCAGTGGAAATCATGTCACTACTGGAGGGTAAAGGAGCACATGTGGAGTACTCAGACCCTCATGTACCAAAGTTTCCAAGCAAACGGGACTACTCATTTAACCTTGAATCGGTAGAGCTAACGCAACAAAGCTTGCAGAGCTTTGATTGCGTGGTGCTAACAACCGATCACGATACCTTCGACTACGAACTGCTGCAGAAGCATTCACCGTTGTTAATCGATACTCGAGGACGCCTAACCGGGGCAGCCAATGTCGTCAGTGCCTGAGCAAATGCACCGAAGCTGGAAGATTCTCCTAATCACCCGCAACCTCCCCCCATTAGTAGGAGGCATGGAGCGCTTGAACTGGCATCTGATCCAAGAGCTAGCCAAGGCTGCGCAGGTTATGACCATCGGCCCAAGTGAAGCGGCCCTCTTGGTGCCAAGCAACACCATCTTCAACCCGGTGCCACTACGACCACTCTGGCGCTTCCTCTCGAGTGCATTCAGGCAAGCACTATGCATCTCTCGGCGATGGCGCCCCCATATCATCATGGCTGGTAGTGGTCTCACAGCTCCGATTGCCCTGCTAGCCGCCCGAACTTGTGGCGCAAAAGCAGTGGCGTATGTACACGGACTGGATGTCACGATCCAAAATCCAATCTACAAAACGCTGTGGCTTCCTGCACTTCGACGGATGGACCGCATAATTGCCAATAGTCATTCTACTGCGGAGTTTGCCCGCTTAGCAGGAATTAGCGAGCAACGCATCGGCTTAGTACATCCTGGCGTAACAGTGCCAGCCCCTCCAGCCTCTACCGATCAATTGCAAAATTTCAGAGCAAAGCACAATCTCGAGGGCAGGGATGTGCTCATCTCTGTCGGCCGACTGACCGCTCGAAAGGGATTGCGCGAATTTGTACAGTTGGCACTTCCCCTCATCGTCGCCGAGCGTCCAGATGCACTCCTATTGATAGTGGGCTCAACCCCCAACGATGCCCTTCACGCACATACCCAGACGGCAGAAAGCATTGAAGAGGTGGCACGAACTGCAGGTGTCGCCAACAACGTTCGGCTAATCGGACAAATCACCAACACAGACGAACTGCTCACTGCATATCAGTCGGCCATCGCGCACATTTTTCCTGTTCGCCATATTCCCAATGATACGGAAGGGTTTGGTATGGTAGCAATTGAAGCAGCGGCCAACGGCGTACCCACGGTGGCATTTGCCACGGGAGGCATCATAGATGCCGTCGCTGAAGGAGAGTCGGGTTACCTGGCACCACCTGAAGATTATGAATTCCTGGCCCAGTTGGCTCTTCGCGTAATAAAGTCACCCGGCAGTATGCATACCACCTGCTTGCGTCATAGTGTAGCCTTCGCATGGGAAAACTTTGGCAGAGCTGTACTCGATCAGCTTGAGCAGCCCGCTCCCTCGCACCGATCATGAGCACACTTTTCATCGGCAAGCGCTTTTACACTAACAGGGATGCTCTGAAGGACCAATTTGGTAGAATTTACCAGCTTCCGAGGTTCTGGGCGGAAACAGGTATGGAAGTCAATCTCTGGCTGATCGACTATCACACCAAGGAACGGATGAGTGAGCATCACCAGAGCCTGCGAATTCATTCACTCCCAGTCTTCAGCTTGCATAGCCTGAGACACCTACTTACCAGTCTGCGACGAAGACCGCGAAATGTAATTGCCAGTGGTGACTGCTATATCGGACTGCTGGGATACATGATTGCTCGTCTGAGCGGCGCTGGGTTCACTTTCGACATTTACGACAAGTACACTACCTTTCCTGGATATCGCAAAATCATAGGCATCGATCCATTCAAATTCCTAGTCAAAAACTCAGACCACCTGCTCTTTGCCAGCACAGTATTAGCAGCCGAGACCACGCCCTATCAAAGCCGAAAAGCAACATTCAGTATAGCCCCGAACGGGATCGACTCTAAAATATTCTACCCGAGATACCGCACTCATTGCCGAAAAACCCTAGGACTCGACACGCATTCATTATATGTAGGCTACTTCGGAAGTATGGAACCAGATCGAGGCCTAACTGATCTGCTGACTGCCATCCGATATCTCCGTCTAAGCGGCCTTGAGATTCGACTACTCCTAGCAGGAAATAAATCTGCAAATTTAAATATAAGCGACGACTGGGTTGACTATCTAGGCAATATTCCACATACAAAAGTGGCAATAGCTCTCTGCTGCTGTAATGTCTTATCCTTGCCCTATAGAAATTCGGACTTCTTAGACATGGCCTCATCCTGCAAGATTGCTGAATATTTGGCTGTTCAGATTCCTATCGCAGCAACCCGCACACCAAATCTCATACAGAACTTTCCGACTCAAGCACTGCAGCTCGAGAATGTACTAGCAGCTCCAAATGACCCCACTAGCCTAGCCATGAGCATAGCCCAACAGCTTATGGCGCCGGTACTAGCAAGCACACCGCTGGAGATGGACTGGCAACACATTGCTGAGCGGATCCTTCGAGAGTTGCCTGTACGCTGATACCTCATACTGGTATCGAGTTGAGGCACTCAAGCAAACGAGCTGATGCCGCAGCATCACGATGGTCAAAAGCGAGGCGTAAGACCATCTCTCGTCTTCCCGCATATTCATCAATACCAACAACCTGCCTCTCTAGAGAAGCAAGCAAATCATCAAACGTATGTGCATGAGCCCCGGGAGTCATATCTGGATAGGGAAATAGAAGAGATCTGTCGTCTCGCAGATACTCATCCAAGTCGTACGGATAGAAAATAATGGGGCGATCAAGGAGAAGAAAATCGAAGTAAATAGACGAATAGTCAGTTATCAGAATATCTATACCAGCCAAGAGAGGATAGATATCCGAGTCAGGATCAATATCCACTAAGAAAGGAGAGCTCTCCATACTATATCGGCCTTGCATGAGCGGATGCAATTTTAGGACAAACAAAATCCCAAGACGCTCGCAAAAAGCAGACAAACGCGATAGATCCATGTGACCGGTGTCGAAGGGGGAGATTTTTCCATTACGAAAAGTCGGCATATATGCCACGATCTTGCCACCCGACTCACGGTGCGCATGAATTCGCTGCCTCGCCACAGCATCCACATTGCAATTCACCAATCCACCAGACTGCCTCAGAGCGTCGAGCATGGCATCATTCCTTGGATAGCCCAGCGCTAGAATTTTCTTCGCGTGAAAGCTCCGTTGAAATGCCTTCTCGGTGAAATACTCGGATGTAGAGACCAACAGATCGGTGCGTCGATATCTCCCCAACACTCCCTTGTACATCCCCACTAGCCATCGTTTAAAGGGAGATAGTCGAGCCAAACGACGACGATGAAGATCCAGCTCAATTTCCTTCAGTGGTGCACCATGCCATAACTGAATAAGACGAGCACCACGAATCAGCCCTATTCGCCCATGCTCTCCGTAATCCATGGAGTCGACCACCAGAATGCCAGCACGTAGCAATCTAATGAATGCAGGCCAGCTTGGATAGCGTAATACTTTAACACCTTGCTGTTGCAGCATGGATGCGGTAGTGGTTGATTCAGTTAGGAATGCGCAGCGCCATCCGGGAGTTTTGTCCTGCAAATAGCAGAAGAAATGCTTAGCATTATCCAAAAACTTTCCGTGCTCGCGCCCTAAAACGAGAATACTGAATGAATCACGAGGTATCATCAATGTGAGTGGGTAGGCAACAAGTCTAGATACCAGTGCCAATAAAGCAGCACCCGTTGCAAATATCGCTTTGTGAAACATCAAGAAACCACCTCGACGAGAAACAAGGCTAAGTGCGTATTCGTTCTATTACTTCTGTCGTAGAGATCGACGGTGTACGCGGTAGATAAATAACCTCACACCAAGGCATTAGCCAATCGAATCTTCCGCCCCAGTCATCACCCATGACTAGTATGTCAGCACGGTACTCTCGAATGTACTCCAATTTCTGCTCTAGAGAGTGCTCGAGAAACACTTCGTCAACACAGCGCAGCGCTTGGATCAACCTGACCCGCTCACCTTCTGGGTATATGGGATGACGTCCTTTTTTCGAAATATTCAAAGCATCGGTCGAAACGCCAACAATCAAACTCTCCCCCAGCTTTGCAGCACGCTCAAGGAGATTGAGATGTCCGACATGAAAGACATCAAAGGTCCCAAAAGTGATGACTGTCTTCTTCACTTACTTACCTTGCAAAATGATCTTGAAATCCAAACGGGTGCCTCCCGAGCAAATCGACGCATGAGTTCCAATGAAATAGCACCCGGCCATCGAAAGAACAAACGTCCCGCCAGAGTGAAGTGCCGGGACCGGCACGCCCATAGGAATAAGAAATAGGCTTCTAGGCGAACCTCTAGTGCAAGGCGACGCCGTATGGCCATACACATATCTGGTCGGTCAACAAACCACCCCAGCGATAAATCGAGAAGCTCGCGCATATGGGTGTGACGCGACTGATTTGAACTGGTCGAGACAGCCAGTACGCGATACAGATACAGGGGTTCGGACACATACCGTAAAAAAGCACCAGCGGCCAGCAATCGAAAAATAAACTCCGAGTCCTCGGCATAGGGCCTACATCCCTGGCGTACTCCTGAGGACTCCAGCATCGCGCGCGAAACCAGGGGCTTCATCAGTAGCCTAGAAGAACCGGCCCATGCAGCACTAGGAATATCCTGCACTCGAACCTCAGGCTTGGTACCAAAGGCTTTTGGTCCACGCAAACGCCGCCAAGGCCTCAAACCATGAATAGTGGAGATACATTCAAAGATATCGTCGAAGACTATAGCATAGTCATCATTACCTGCTGCCTCAACCAACCTTTCCAGACGCTGCGGCATCCATTGGTCGTCAGCATCTAGAAATGCCAGCCAGCGCCCACTAGATACATCAATGGCCCGATTCCTAGAAATACCAGCCCCACAGTTTCTATCGTTATATAAAATACGAACCCTAGAGTCAGACAATAATTGGAGACGCTGTCGAGTATCGTCGATTGACCCGTCATCACAAATAATTATCTCGATATCCCGGTAGGTCTGCGCCAGCACAGACTCAACCGCATCGACTATAGTCGATGCGGCATTGTAGGTAGGTATCACTACTGATACCCGCCCCTTGGAAAAATCCTTGGCCAAGCTATCAGGCTTGTACATTAGGACTCAGCTCATAGACGACCTGAGCCGCAAACAGTGCAGGACACCAATTGCTGAGCCAGCGTATCAGCCTGTCGGGTTTGTCCACCTGAGCCTGGCAATTATGAATATGCATTCCCAATACAGCCGCCCACTGCTCGAAGTCCTTTACCGTCCAAAAACGAATATGCTCACGCATGTGGTAAATTATTGTGGTAATGGGAAAGCGGCCACCGAACATTAACCTGAGCCGATGCAACAGGAAACCGGCATTGGGAATCGTTATGAAAATTCGACGCGGAGCAAGTTCGATAACTTGTCGCACCAGATCCTCTGCATCTACCACATGCTCAATCACCTCCATTAATACAACGACATCCCAGTCTTCGGTGAATTGCTCAACGAGTCGCTTCCGCGGGTTAATCTGGGTCGTCCTAATACCTGAAGCGGCCAACCTCTCTAGAGCAGTAGAAGAAATATCCGCTCCATGCCCATTACAATCCGGTCGATTGCGCGACAAGTAGCGTAAAAAGCTTCCTTCACCACAACCGACATCTAAAACAGACGAGTTTATCGGCAGTGCGCCGGCAATCAGGCGATAGCGATCCATCTCCTTGGCTGTACGTTGCTCCTGGACTCGCATCTGCCAGTAAGTTTCATAGTCCTCGAACTCCTGCAATGGAGCCGGACGAGTTATCTCACGCCAATATCTACTAAGAATCCGGAGTACAGGTATTTTATTTAAAATTTTCATCAAAACCTTCAGACACCCAAGACCGTAGGTCGTATATCCAGTCGCTGGCGAACTTGCAGCAGTAGAACAACACGTGAAAATAGGATACTACCGCAGGTGGCGATAGCCGCACCAATGGCACCGTAACGCGGAGATAGCAGGGTATTTAGCAAGATATTCAGTAGAACACCCAACGCAACACCAAACAGATGAGACTTCTCGTTGCCTGACATATTTAGCAAAGTCCCAAGAGGACCGCCAAGCACGGCAACTAACTGAGCAACAATCAGTATCTGTAAGATAGTCGCACCCTCAGCATAACTGTGCCCGTATATTAATGGAACCAATTGGGGAGCGAAGATAAAAATGATCAAGGCAGGCGGCACTGTCAACAAAGCCAGTCGCCGCCCTAGCGATGTCACCAACAACTGCAACTCATCCTTTTTCTTCGATGCCAAGAGCCGGGCAAAACTTGGAGCCACTGCTGTAACCGAAGCCATACTCAAAAAAACCAATAGCTCTGCGGCCCTAGAGGAAACACTATAAATCCCTAACTCCTGTGGCTTGCTGTTGATCCCCAGCATGATCAGATCGATTCGGCTGGAAACAAAATAAGTGCAAGCCAGCAGCATAAATGGAAAAGCCTGCCCAACTCGCAGCGCAGCAGCCTCCTGCGACACCTTGGGCGACACAGCCTGGCGAAATTGCAAATGATTGATCAAAAGTGCTATCGCCGCAGAAATCGTCGAAATCGACATGAGCTGCGCGGCACTTACTCCGCCTTGCGACAACCATAAAACTGAGCAGAGAAGAAAGGACACTGTCGGTATCAGGAGCAAGGATGGCCATTGACTACGCACCAGCCAACCTTGAGCCTGCAACAATGCCTGACGAACACTACTCAACGCCAAGAGCAATGGCAACGGGGCTGCTGCCAGGAAGATATGACTATCGAATCTCAGCTGAGCTAACGTGCCGAATATAACAAGGACAAGAGCACACACTCCACCACAGAGAAAAGCTCGTTGATCCGCAAAGGTTCTCATCCACGCTAGACAATGCGGCGCCTGCACACCCTCTCGAATCAGGTACTGGGGAAAACCAAGTCCCGCCAAGATCGCAAGCAACGATACCCATGCATTAACGAAGGAGTACACACCGAACTCGCTCGCTCCTAGGGCGCGAGCAAAAACGATACTGGAGCAAAATGCCATAGCAGCTGAAAGCAGTTTCAGTAATGTGCCCAACCCTGCAGCGCGCAACGGTGCCTCCCACCCAGAGGAGGAACCACCGTTTCTCTGTAAGCACTTGCTCATGAAAGGTAGCACCTTACTAAGCATGACAGACATCCCATCTGCTCATCCCCGCGTGAACTAGCTCCGATCCTGCCCTGCTGAATCCTTATACATAAGTGCTGTGATTTGCTCTGAAATTAGCCCCATCAAAAATATCATTACCCCTCCGGTATAAAGAAGAGCACTCATATTGGTGAAGCGCCCGTGTAAAAGATAAGTGTATCCATACCAAAATGTTGCCAAGATCATTATAAAAGCTGCTATCGGTGCAAACAGTTTCAAGGGCGAGTAAAGCGTACCAATCTTGAAAATTATCAGCAAAAATCGCACACCATCCTTGAATGGCTTTATATGGCTAGTTCCAACTCTTTTCGCTGCATGAATAGGAACATAGAAAACCGAATAGCCCGCCCGAAAAAACGCCATGGTAGAGGTAGTTGGATATGAAAAACCATTTGGTAGTAGGTAGAGAAACTCTCTAAATTTTTGCGCCCTCACGGCACGGAACCCCGAGGTAAGATCCTCGACACGATGCCCAGTCATGTAGGTAGCCAGACTATTATAGAAGCCATTGGCCAAACCTCGGCCCATACTGGCCTGAGAACCGCTCTGACGCGCACCGACTACCATATCATGCCCCTCCTCCAGAGCCTCTAGCAGCCTCGGAATATCTGACGGGGAATGCTGACCATCAGCGTCCATGAAAACGATGACATCACCTCTTGCCTGCCTTGCCCCAGACTTGATCGCTGCGCCATTTCCTTTCGAATACAAATGCCGGACAACCTTAGCACCAACCCCTTCAGCAATTTTAGCGGTAGCATCAGTGGAACCGTCATCAACTACGATAATTTCTGCGTCACCATATAGCTCCCGAATACCCTCAATCACATTAGCGACTGCCTCTGATTCATTCTTCGCCGGAAGAACAACACTAAGCTTCATCGATAATACCTACTAGATTAAATTTCGAACGCGACGACTGCATCTGGCTGGATCCTAATATAAGAGAACGTATACGCTCGAATTCCGCCTCATACACTTCAGGGGATCTTTTCAGCTTGAAAGTGGGTTGCTTGCGGTAGACCCTCTCCGCCTGATCGAGCAACTGCAGAGCACCCTCTGCATAACCGCTACTAGCCACTTCCGCGACCATCATCATCGCTGCATCGGTATCATTGTATCGACTGATAGCAAGGGAATAATTCGCCAAGGCCTGCTGGCGCTTCCCTTGCGATAGGAGCAGCTTCCCTTTCAGATATGGTGTCAGTCGGCGGAAAAGTGCAAAGCGCCCATAACGAGAGCTGGTTTCCATACGCTCCAAAAGCTCCACACTAGGCTCGCGATAGCGGGCCAGAACTCTTTCGCGAGCAATAACTTCAGCAAGCGAACGGACACCTCTAACTGCTTGGGCATCAAAGGGTTGTTGAGAAAGGCGGAGCGCAGCTGCTTGAAAATCTGCGTTAATCGCAACCCCTTGCTCGACTCGCAGCAACAGCCCGTTGATGGTCAGCAGAGCACTATCGGGTAGACGTTGTGAAGCCTGATCAATAAATACAAGAGCGTCCCCCCCTCGGCCAAGCCGATTCAAGCGCCAAGCAATAGTGCTCTGTGCTCTAGGAGACTCTGGTGTATTGTTCGCCCAGTACATTTCTAGGCGATCGGTATCACCCCATAGCTCAGCGCGCTGCCAAGTCATGCAGGCTAAAAGCAGGATTACCGACACAGCCACCAATACAGAAACGGATACACTGACTCTATCCGCCAACCAAACAATGAACAGCGCCAACGGAAGAAACAAAAACAACGCAGACAAATAATTTCTATGCTCGAAATACAATTCAAGCCCAATGAGTGTTGACTCCACTATATGCGCGACAAAGAAGAAAAGAATAGCCAAGGCCAGTAAAGGGATACGTCTACGCGCAAATAGAGCCAGAGCAAGCAAGCAGAGCAATAGCAAGAACGAATAAAGAGTTGAGAGCGGATGCAGCAGCGAACTAGATACAGAAAAACCATCTTGAAACAAACCACGCCCTTCTATACGCGGAGCCACCAGATTCATCAGATATTCGGCGACAATGCGACACTCACTATACAAACGCTCAATCTGATTAAAGGAGCGATTGGGCCAGGGTTCTGCCGAAAAATTTAGATAACTCAGCAATACCCCTATAATTAAAAATGAAGGCATCCAAATGAAAAAAAGGCGCCAGCGCCAATCAAGCCTACTTTGACTCGGATTGCAAAACTCAATCAATCCCAGAAGGAGCGGCAAAAGTATGCCATTTTCTTTGCTTAAGGTTGCCAGCACTGTCCCTACGATGAGAGAAACACTCATCAACCAGTACCCTTGCTTGGCATAGCCCTGAGCTAGCGCTAACCGCCCCTTTAGATAACCGACTATACCAACAAGGCTGAACAACGCTGCCAGTTGAGCCATTCGCTGGACAACATAAAGGGTAGTAGAAACAAAAAAAGGATGTAGCAGCCAGAGCGCACAAGTAAGAATGGCGACCCACTCTGCCTTATCTCTTGGATAATTATACAAGCGCAGCAAAAGAAAGGTGGACCAGCACAACAATAAGCCGCACAGCAAATGAATCAGAAGATTTGTAGACTTAAAATAGCTTCCCTGACTGGGCCATGCATTGTCGTTCAATAAAAAACTAGCCAATGCGACAGGA
The DNA here is from genome assembly GCF_003176655.1 of Pseudomonas sp. RW407. Taxonomy (NCBI): domain Bacteria; kingdom Pseudomonadati; phylum Pseudomonadota; class Gammaproteobacteria; order Pseudomonadales; family Pseudomonadaceae; genus Pseudomonas; species Pseudomonas sp. RW407. The sequence continues at coordinate 356,769 of NZ_QGSL01000091.1, forward strand.
CGACCGCTGGGGCCAGACCAACCATTGAATACGAAACTTTTGAAGGTTTCCCAGTCCACTACTCCACCGTAGGCGGAAAGATCACTGAGGTTGGGAAAATCATCGAAGAGAAAACCGCCTTTCAATCCTGGGAAATAGCAGAAAGCCGTCAACCCCATAATCAGCAGAAGCATAGCCAAGGGAAGATGGCGAGACATCAGGCGCATTGTAATAAATCTCAAATATGGAAACGCCCACCAAGGGGTGGGCGTTTATACAACGAAAACCAAGAATTAACGGCAGCTGGCCGGACGATACTTGGTCTCTACAGTACCACCTTTACATTTCCAAGTGATGGAGCCAGAGCTAGTGGTCGGGCTCAGCAGCAGAGTTTTGCCATCATCAACCTTGTCGTTGAAGGTAATGGTGATGAGACCAGTATTGGCTGTCACACCTACCGACTTGACCGCATTACCTTTGATGTCAGTAGCAGTAGCCAAGCCAGCGGAAGCCTGAGACGGCGGGAACTTGCCTTGGGAGGAGAAAAACTCAGTCACAGAAGCCTTAGCACCACCAGCCAGAGACAGACCCTCGGCCACATGAGAACGCTTGGTGTAGTCCTGATACGCCGGCAGGGCGATAGCAGCCAAAATACCGATGATCGCGACAACGATCATTAATTCGATCAGGGTAAAACCTTTTTGAGCCTTCATGAAACTCTCCTTGAAATGGGAAGAGGTCTATCGACCTTTCAGAAAAAAAGCACAGATCGTGCCAGACATCACCGTGCGCTGAAGGCCGCGACCTACAGGCGTAGCCCCATGAAGAGAACATCGTCTGAGGGCAGGTTCTGACAAAAAATGGCACCTTCAATGATGGGCATTTGGCACCATCGCCCTCGTGCGTTATAAGTCCTGTCCAACTCAACTCGCATATTTGCCCCCAATGAACGATCAAGCCGTGCTTTCCGGCCTCGCCCGCCAATTGGTGATCGCTGATCTGTTGGACGAAAAGAGCGCCCAGCAAGCCCAGCAGCAGGCTCAACGAAACAAGCTTTCGTTGGTGACCTACCTGGTACAGAACAAGCTGGTCAAAAGCCGGCCACTGACCGAACTGGCGGCGGATCAGTTCGGCATAGCCTTCTGCGACCTAGGGGCCATCGACAAAGAAGGCATTCCCAAAGAACTGATCAGCGAAAAGCTGGTTCGCCAGCACCGCGTCATTCCATTGTGGCGTCGAGGTAACAAGCTATTTGTCGGCATCTCCGACCCAACCAACCACCAGGCCATCACGGATGTCCAGTTCAGTACAGGCCTGACCACCGAAGCTATTCTGGTTGAGGACGACAAACTCGGTGATGCAATCGAGAAGCTCTTCGAGAGCGCTACCGGGGGGCTGGACGACCTGGGCGACGTCGATCTGGAAGGCCTGGACATCGAAAGCGGCGACGCCGAGCGTAAGGAAGAGACCATTGGCGGCGATGCAGATGACGCGCCGGTGGTGCGCTTCGTCAACAAGATGCTGCTGGATGCCATCAAGGGAGGCTCGTCCGACCTGCACTTCGAGCCTTACGAGAAAATCTACCGGGTGCGCTTCCGTACCGACGGCATGCTGCATGAAGTGGCTAAACCACCGATTCAGTTGGCCAGCCGGATTTCCGCGCGCCTCAAAGTAATGGCGGGCCTGGATATTTCCGAGCGGCGCAAGCCCCAGGACGGCCGTATCAAGATGCGTGTGTCCAAGAGCAAGTCCATCGACTTCCGCGTCAACACCCTGCCTACGCTGTGGGGCGAGAAGATCGTGATGCGGATTCTCGACTCGGCCAGCGCACAGATGGGCATCGATGCGCTGGGTTATGAGGAGGAGCAGAAAGAGCTTTACCTGGAAGCCCTCAAGCAGCCCCAGGGCATGATCCTGGTGACAGGCCCCACCGGCTCGGGCAAGACGGTATCCCTCTATACCGGCCTGAACATCCTCAATACCCCGGACATCAATATATCCACCGCAGAGGACCCGGTGGAGATCAACCTGGAGGGTATCAACCAGGTCAACGTCAACCCTCGCCAGGGCATGGATTTCGCCCAGGCCCTGCGCGCCTTCCTGCGCCAGGACCCGGACGTGATCATGGTAGGCGAGATCCGCGACCTGGAAACCGCCGAGATCGCCATCAAGGCGGCGCAAACCGGCCACATGGTGATGTCCACGCTGCACACCAATAGCGCCGCGGAAACCCTGACGCGTCTGCTGAACATGGGCGTGGCCTCCTTCAACCTGGCTACCTCGACCAACCTGATCATCGCCCAGCGCCTGGCGCGCAAGCTTTGCGCCCACTGCAAGAAGGAGCACGATATCCCACGCGAAACCCTGCTTCACGAGGGCTTCCCCGAGGAGCGGATCGGCAGCTTCAAGCTGTACTCCCCCGTGGGGTGCGAAAATTGCAAGAACGGCTACAAGGGCCGCGTGGGTATTTATGAAGTGGTTAAAATCACGCCGGCGTTGCAGCGGATTATCATGGAAGAAGGCAACTCCATTCAGATCGCGGAGCAAGCCCGCAAAGAAGGCTTCAATGACCTGCGCACCTCAGGCCTGCTCAAGGCCATGCAAGGCATTACCAGCCTTGAGGAAGTCAACCGCGTGACCAAGGATTAATCCATGGCGGAAAAAGCACTGAAGATGAGCGTCTTTACCTGGGAGGGTACGGATCGCAAGGGCGGGAAGGTAAAAGGGGAGCTTTCCGGCGCCAACACTGCACTGGTCAAGGCACAACTGCGCAAGCAGGGCATCAACCCGACCAAGGTACGCAAAAAAGGCATTTCGCTGTTAGGCAAGGGCAAGAAGATTAAGCCCATGGACATCGCCCTATTCACTCGGCAGATGGCCACCATGATGGGCTCGGGTGTCCCCCTATTGCAGTCCTTTGACATCATCGCCGAGGGCTTCGACAACCCCAACATGAGGAAGTTGGTCGAAGATATCAAGCAGGAGGTCGCTGCGGGTAATAGCCTAGCCAACTCATTGCGCAAGAAGCCACAGTATTTTGATGATCTTTATTGCAACCTTGTGGATGCAGGTGAGCAGTCTGGTGCACTGGAAACACTACTGGACCGGGTGGCGACTTACAAAGAAAAGACTGAGTCCCTGAAATCCAAGATCAAAAAGGCGATGACCTACCCCATCGCTGTGGTAGTTGTAGCAATTGTAGTTTCAGCGATCCTCTTGATTAAAGTCGTCCCTCAATTTCAGTCTGTTTTTGCCAACTTTGGCGCTGAGCTTCCTGCCTTTACACAGATGGTTATTGGCCTATCTGAGACGTTACAGAAGTGGTGGTTTATTGTATTGATAGCAATGTTCATCATTGCTTTCGCTCTCAGAGAAGCCCACAGGCGGTCAGAAAAATTCAGAGACTCAGTTGATCGCGGAATTCTTAAACTACCAATTGTCGGCGGTATCATTTATAAATCTGCCGTAGCCCGTTATGCACGTACCCTTTCGACTACCTTTGCAGCCGGCGTGCCACTGGTAGAAGCCTTGGACTCGGTATCTGGCGCCACCGGCAACGTGGTCTTCCGCAACGCGGTGAACAAGATCAAGCAGGACGTTTCTTCGGGCACTCAGCTCAACTTCTCCATGCGCACCACCGGCGTTTTTCCAAGTATGGCCGTGCAAATGGCAGCCATCGGCGAGGAGTCCGGCTCCTTGGACTCGATGCTGGACAAGGTCGCCAGTTACTACGAAGAAGAAGTCGACAACGCCGTCGACAACCTCACCACCCTGATGGAACCCATGATTATGGCGGTCCTCGGCGTACTGGTCGGCGGCCTGATCATCGCCATGTACCTCCCCATCTTCCAACTGGGTTCCGTCGTCTAAGCATGCCTGTACTCGACTTCCTGGCCAGCCACGCGCTGGCCTTTGTTTTATGCGCCGCCCTGCTCGGCCTTCTGATCGGCAGCTTCCTCAACGTAGTCATCCATCGCCTGCCGAAGATGATGGAGCTGGAATGGCAACAGCAGGCGCGGGATGCGCTTTCCCTGCCCCAGCCCGAGCAGAAGGCCACCTACAACCTGGTGCTGCCCAACTCCCAGTGCCCGCATTGCGGTCATGAGATCCACGCTTGGGAGAACATCCCCGTGGTGAGCTACCTGGCCCTGCGTGGCAAGTGCTCGGCCTGCAAGGCGCCGATCAGTGCGCGTTATCCGCTGGTCGAGCTGGCCACCGCCCTGCTCTCCGGTTTCGTTGCCTGGCACTTCGGTTTTACCTGGCAGGCCGGGGCCATGCTGTTGCTGACCTGGGGGCTGCTGGCCATGAGCCTGATCGACGTCGACCACCAGTTGCTGCCGGATGCGCTGGTGCTGCCGCTGCTCTGGCTGGGGTTGATCGTCAACTACTTCGGGCTTTTCGCCAGCCAGGGCGATGCGCTCTGGGGGGCGGTGTTCGGTTACCTGAGCCTGTGGTCGGTGTACTGGCTGTTCAAGCTGCTGACCGGCAAGGAAGGCATGGGCTATGGCGATTTCAAGCTGCTGGCCATGCTCGGCGCCTGGGGCGGCTGGCAGGTGTTGCCACTGACCATCCTGTTCTCGTCCCTGGTCGGGGCCGTGCTGGGGGTCATTCTGCTGCGCCTGCGCAACGCCGAGACCGGCACGCCGATCCCCTTCGGGCCCTATCTGGCCATCGCCGGCTGGATTGCGCTGCTCTGGGGTGATCAAATAACCACTACCTATCTGCAGTTCGCCGGCTTCCGGTAATCCTGCTCGAGCGCTGCCTCTCCGGCCCGGCGTTCGCGGGACGACGGGGAGCCAGGCGCGAGGAGTACGATGAAACCCTGGATCCTTGGCCTCACCGGCGGCATCGGCAGCGGCAAGAGCGCCGCCGCCGCCCACTTCGCCAACCTCGGCGTGCACATGGTGGATGCCGACCATGCCGCGCGCTGGGTCGTCGAGCCCGGCCGGCCCGCGTTGGCGAGCATCGTGGAGCGCTTCGGCGAAGCCATGCTGCTGCCCGACGGCAGCCTCAACCGCGCCGCCCTGCGCGAGCGCATCTTCCAGTCCGCGGAGGAGCGCCGCTGGCTGGAGCAGCTGCTGCACCCGCTGATCGGCCAGGAGATCGCCAGCAACCTGGCGCAGGCCGAGTCGCCCTATGCCATCCTGGTCTCGCCGCTGCTGGTGGAGTCCGGGCAGCACCGCATGGCCCAGCGGGTGCTGGTGGTGGATACCCCCGAGCACCTGCAACTGGAGCGCACCGTGCGTCGGGACAACGTCCCCGAGGAACAGGTGCGCGCCATCCTGCAGGCGCAGGCGCAACGCGACGACCGCCTCAAGCATGCCGATGACATACTGCTGAACGACCGCGATCTCGGCCACCTGCAGCGCGAAGTGGAGCGCCTGCACGACTTCTATCTCAGCCTGCGCGGAGGACGCCCATGAGCCAGCCCCTGACCGTTGAATGCCCGACCTGCGGCGCCCCGGTGGAATGGAGCGCCAAGAGCCTCTACCGCCCCTTCTGCTCCGAGCGTTGCAAGCTCATCGACCTGGGCGCCTGGGCCGCCGAGGAGCATGCGATTCCCGGCAACGACCTGGAGGACGACGTGTTCTCCGCGGAGCTGGATGCACCGCCGCTGCGGGGGCATTGAGGGTTCGCGAGTTGAATGGGCCGGCCTGTTGGCCGGCATCGCGGATGAATCCTACGCGGGCCGAGCCATGCCATTCCCCTGTAGGAGCGCGCCCTGCGCGCGAATCGCGGGCAGGGCCCGCTCCTACAATGGGGCGACATGGGAGACGCGAATTTTGATCCAGTCACCCCCGCGAACGAGGGAGCCCAGAAGACAGTTGCTCCTACGGGTGTAGAAGAAACTCCATCGCCATGGCCACAGGGTTTCTCCAAGGCTCAACCCATCCTACGAAGAGCGCTCGGCTCAGGTGGCTCACAGTTACGCCTATGCGGTCGCCGCACAACATATTTCTGGTAGGAGCGAGCTTGCTCGCGAATGGCTTCTGCCTCGGGGCTTGATTGCGCTGTTGTGCTCGCTACGGATTTCGGCATATGAACACACAGGCACATAAACACCTATTGCAGGAAATCATCATGGAAACCGTTCGCTGGAACGTCGCCGTCTCGGCCGATACCGACCAGTCGCTACGCATGTTCCTGGCCAGCCAGGGCGGAGGGCGAAAGGGCGACCTGTCGCGTTTCATCGAGGAGGCGGTGCGGGCCCATATCCTGGAACTGAGCGCCGAACAGGCCAAGGCCGCCAACGCCCAGCGGAGCAAAGCCGAACTGGCTGGTGCGGTCGACGAAGCGCTGGCCTGGGCACGCAAGCGCTGATGCGGGTCGTGCTGGATAGCAACATCCTGTTCAATACCCTCATCTCGCCCCATGGCGCGCCCGACGCCATCTATCGCGCGTGGCGGGCAACATTGCGGGCCGTGGCAAGCTCATCGACCTCGGAGCCCGGGCCGTCGAGGAGTCGAATGCGTCACCGCTACGGGGGCATTGCGGATGAATCCGCCCGGCGGGGACAGGCTTAGCTTGCTCGCGAATGAGCTTCACTGCGGAATCTGTTCGCGAGCAAGCTCGCTCCTACGAAGAGCATCTCGGTGCAGGTTGTTCCGACAGTACCCGCACGCTCCCACCATCAACAGCAAGGACGGCATTCCCCGTCATCCGGTGCCGGCGATGGGTATCGCTTCGCTCCACCCATCCTACGAAGGGACTCGGGGCAACGTTACGGCCGCATGAACGCGTAATCGCGCTCCTCGTCGAGGTTCTCGGCCAGGAATTGCAGTTCGTGCGCCAGGTCTTCTTCCGTGCGCACCTGGGCGTTGGCCCGTACCACCGAGCTGAGCAGGGCGCGCAGCACCAGTTGCGTGTCCATGCCGGCCGCCTCGGCTTCCACCAGCAGTTCGTGAAGGCGCTGTTCGGCCCAACTGTGAATGCTCATGCCGTTCTCCATCGCTGTGGGGCAGCAGAGTGTCCCGGCGTGACGCTTGCGGCGAACTGACCTGGATCAATCCGAGGAAAGGGATGACAGCTGCGAATCGGCTGTCATCAATGCCGGTCATCCTCGTCGTCCCTGCCCTCGTCGTTCTTCTCTTCCTTCCAGGGCGCCTGCAGGTAGCGGGTGCGGTTGAAGGTTTCCAGCCAGTCCGGGTAGAAGACCACCAGGCCGGTGACCACAGTGCCGTTGATGAAGGCCTCGGGGAACATGATCAGCCACAGGTAGCCGATGAAGTCGTCCAGCCAGGGCGGCATCGGGAAGATGCCGTCCACCCACAGCAGGCCCAGGCCCAGCAGCATGCTGCACAGGGCCGCCAGCGCCGCGGGGAAGAAGCCCGAGCAGAAGATGTAGACGAACAGGTTGCGCGGCTGGCGGCGCTCGACGAACAGCGCCGCCATTTCGGTGATGAACACCGGCACCAGCACCAGCAGCACGCCGTTGACGCCGATCGCCGCCCAGTCCTGGCGCCCCAGCAGGCACAGGCCGAGCTGCGCCACCAGGCCGACGAGCAGCGCCAGCGGCCAGTCCAGCAGCAGGGTCACCGCGGTCATGCCGATGAAGTGGAAGGACAGCCCCGAGGCGAAGTCCCTGCGCACCAGCCACAGCAGGAACAGCGCCAGCATGGTGCCGAACACCAGGTGCTGGCGGCGGAAGTCGCTGACCAGTTCCACCCAGGGCGTGCGCCACGCGGCAAGCGCCAGCGCGGGCAGGTAAAGCGCCCAGCCCAGGGCCAGGCTCTCTTCCGAGAGCAGTTGCGCGGCTATCACGGGCGGACCTGCTCCAGGGCCTCACGCAGCGCGGGCGCGGAATCGTAGGCCTGGGTGGCGGTCACCCTGCCCTGCTGCAGGCTTATCCACAGCACGCTGTCCGCCGGCACCTGGAAATGGCTGGCCACCCGCGGCTCGCGGTCGAGCAGCACGCGGTAGTTGTAGTCGCGCATGGCCGGCACGGCGAACATCTTCGAGACCAGCGAGGGCATGCGGCTGATGTCGGCGACGAAGATCGCGTGCCGCCGTTCCAGGTAGCCCTGCGGGCGGCCTTCGAGCGCCGCCTTGAGCAGCTTGCCGCCGGCCATGTCGCGGGCGACCAGCAGGACCTTCAGGTCGTCGTTCTGAGTGTAGGGCTTTTCGTACTGGTCGAGCAGCGTCCACCCCGCCGGGGGCACCTCCTCGCCAGCGGCCTGGGCCAGCAGCGGGACCAGGAACAACAACAGTGCGGCACACAGGCTTCTCATGCTCAGGCTCCAGCGGAATAGACCAGGATGTCGTCGCGCCGCCCCCAGCCGGCCTGGCCCTCCCAGAAGGCCAGGGCTTCGGGCGCGTCGCGCAATACGAAGACATGGGACTTGCCGATGCCCAGCCGCGCCAGGCGTGCCAGCGCCTCGTCGAGCAGGCGCCGGGCCAGCCCGCGGCCCCGGTAGGGCGCATCCACCACCAGGTGCTGCAGGTAGCCGCGGCGGCCGTCGTGGCCGACCAGCAGGCTGCCGATCAGTTGTCCCTCGGCCTCCAGCACCAGGCTGAGGCCGGGGTTGCGCGCCAGGTAGGCGGCGAAGGGTTCGAAGTCGTCGTCGCGGCGCAGTTGGATGCCCGGCGTGCGCGCCCAGAGGGCGATGAGCCGCGGGTGATCGGCAGTCGATGCGCTGCGCAGGAACATGCTGAAGGGCTCCGGGGAAGGACCGCCACAGTGTACACAGGGCGCCGCCAACTCCGGCACTTTTGCCCGGCCATGGGGTGAGGCGCCATGTCGCAGCGGGACCGAAGCGCCAGTAGCGGCTAAGCTGTTGATATGAATGAAACCGATTACCTGCACCTGCTCCGGCGCCAGGCGGAACTGGCCAATGAGTTCCTCTCCAACGCGCGCAAGTGGGACCGGGAGTGCTGGGCCTGCGAGCGCCTGCTGCAGACGCTCAAGGTACCCTTTCGCCAGGAGGAGTTCATCGCGCCGGAACAGCAGCCACCGGACGTGCTGTTCCGCGATGCCTGCTTCGAGGTGTTCTTCGTCCTCGACGAGGGTCGCCGGCTCAACGAGGAATGGCGCGAGGAGCTGCAACGCCGGCGCCTGGCCCAGAGCCTGCGCCAGTTGATCCGCCGCGAGCAGAAGCCGCGGCGGATCAACTGCAGCGAGCTGCAGCGGCGCCTGGCGCCGACCCTGCGCAAGAAGGCGCACAACTACAGCGAGCGCGGCATCGACCCAGGCGAGCTGGACCTGCTCGCCTTCGTCAGCCTCAAGCGCGAGACGCCGGACTTCAACACCCCCTTTCCGCCGCCCACGGAGTTCCTGCGTCAGGGCTGGCGTTCGCTGTCGCTGGTGGGGCCGAACTTCGCCCGGGTGATCTTCGCCCACGAGGACGCCCCGGATTTCCTGCGTAGCCAGCTCGGCCGCGTGGTGCTGCTCGACAATGGTGTCGGGCTCTGACCGACGGGTCGGATTGAGCGCGAGCCAACACCCGACTAGAATGCTCGGCATTAGAAACGGAGGCCGCCCATGCCCAGTCGCTTGAGCCCCGAAGACCAGCAGAAGGTCGAGCAGTACCTCAGCTCGCCCGTTCACCAAGTCGAGCGTGCACCTTTCAAGCCCTGGCTGATGATGGCCGGGCTCACCCTCGTGGTCATCGTCCTGGGACTGCTCAGCCGCCTCCTGGCCTACCTCGCGCACTGAGCGCCGCCGGCCTGCACAGGATTCCCTAGCTATGAGTACGTCCCATGTCCCATCGTATCGTGATCGTCGGCGGCGGCGCCGGCGGGCTGGAGCTCGCGACCCGTCTCGGCCGCACCCTGGGTAAAAAGGGTCGCGCCCAGGTCACCCTGGTCGACGCCAACCTCACCCACATCTGGAAACCCCTGCTGCACGAAGTGGCCGCCGGCTCGCTCAACTCCGCGGAGGATGAGCTGAACTACGTCGCCCAGGCGAAATGGAACCACTTCCAGTTCCAGCTCGGCCGGATGAGCGGGCTGGACCGCACGACCAGGCGCATCCAGCTGGCCGCCACCCTCGACGAGGACGGCAGCGAGCTGCTGCCGGCGCGCACCCTGGGCTACGACACCCTGGTCCTGGCCATCGGCAGCACCACCAACGACTTCGGCACCGCCGGGGCCGCGCAGCACTGCATCTTCCTGGACACCCGCGAGCAGGCCGAGCGCTTCCACAAGCAGTTGCTCACCCACTACCTGCGCGCCCATGCCCGCCAGGGCGAGGACGACCAGATCAGCGTGGCCATCGTCGGCGCCGGCGCCACCGGCGTCGAGCTATCGGCCGAGCTGCACCATGCCGCGCAGGAGCTGGCGGCCTACGGGCTGAACGGTATCCAGCCGGAGAACATGCGCATCACCCTGATCGAGGCCGGCCCGCGGGTACTGCCGGCGCTGCCCGAGCGCATCAGCCAGCCGGTGCACCGCACCCTGGAGAAGCTCGGCGTGCGCGTGCTGGTCGGCTCGCCGGTCAGCGAGGTGACCGCCGAGGGGCTGAAGACCGCCAGTGGCGAGTTCATTCCCGCCAGCCTCAAGGTCTGGGCCGCCGGCATCCGCGCCTCCAGCCTGCTCAAGGACCTCGACGGCCTGGAGAGCAACCGCATCAACCAGTTGGTGGTGCGCCCGACCCTGCAGACCACCCGCGACGAGAACATCTTCGCCTTCGGCGACTGCGCCGCCTGCCCGCTCGGCGATGGCAGCGAACGTACCGTGCCGCCGCGCGCCCAGGCCGCGCACCAGCAGGCCTCGCTGCTGGCCAAGTCGCTGGTGGCGCGCCTGGAAGGCAAGCCGCTGGGGGAATACCGCTACACCGACTACGGCTCGCTGATCTCGCTGTCGCGCTTCAGCGCGGTGGGCAACCTGATGGGTAACCTGATGGGCAGCGTGAAGCTGGAAGGCTGGCTGGCGCGGATGTTCTACATCTCGCTGTACCGCATGCACCAGATGGCGCTGTATGGCTTTACCCGCACGGCGCTGATGATGATCGGCGACCGCATCGGGCGCAGTACCGAGCCGAGGTTGAAGCTGCACTGACGCGCCGGGAAACGGCGGATAACCGCGAACGATTATGCGCCCTACGCCAGGGGCCCGTACACCTGTAGGAGCGGATTCATCCGCGATCCGCTCCGTGCTCCCTGTAGGAGCGGGCCCTGCCCGCGATTCGCGCGCAGGGCGCGCTCCTACAGGAGGGTTCGGCGGTGGGCCTATTGTTCGCGAGCAAGCTCGCTCCTACGAAAAGCCGTGCGCGACCGAAGCGTAATGTTCGCGATGTTTTTCCAGGCATGAAAAAGCCGCCCCTCGGGGCGGCTTTTTCGTGCCACTGGCTTGCCTTACAGCGCGGCTACCAGCGCCGGGGCCGGCAGGCCCTGGAAGTCGATCGACATCATCAGGCTCAGCACGCTGATGGCGATGATGGAGAACGCGAACAGCTTGCGTGCCCACAGGCGATCGTCTTCGGCGCGGAAGCCCGAGACGGCGATGAACAGCCACCAGGCGCTGACCGCCAGGGCCACCACCAGGTAACCGTAGCCGGCGAAGCCGGTGACGGTCAGCAGCAGGGTGGCGGCGCCGAAGGCCAGCACGTAGTAGAGGATCTGCCGCTTGGTCGCCTCGATGCCGCGCGCCACCGGCCACACCGGGATGCCCGCCGCCTTGTAGTCGTTCAGGCGGAAGATGGCGATGGCGTAGGAGTGCGGCATCTGCCACAGGCAGAAGATCAGCAGCAGCACCGCGGCGCCCATGTCGAAATGACCAGCGGCGGCGCAGTAGCCCACCACCGGTGGCATGGCCCCGGAGAGGCTGCCCACCAGGGTGCCGTAGATCGACGTGCGCTTGAGCCAGAGGCTGTAGAAGCCGACGTAGACGACGAAGCCGAACGCCGCCATCAGGGTCGCCTGCACGTTGGTCTTCCACCCCAGCAGGCCGAAGCCCGCCAGGCCGAGCACCACGCCGTGGGCCAGGGCGGCCTTCAGCGAGATCTGCCCGGTCACGGTCACGCGGCCGCGGGTACGCTCCATGTGGCGGTCGATGTCACGGTCGATGCAGTTGTTCAGCACGCAACCACTGGCCACCACCAGCGACAGCCCGATCACCGTCGCCAGCAGCAGCATCGGGTCGACACTGCCGCGCGCGGCGAGGAAGAAGCCCCCCGCCACGGCGATCAGGTTGCCGAAGATGATGCCTGGCTTGGTCACCAGGAGATAACGCTTCAGCTTCACGTCGTCAGCCTCAGTTCACCATCGGCATCATCAGGGTGTCGGCGCTGAAGATGATCCACAGCGACAGGCCCACCACCAGCAGGATGACGATCACCGTGAAGATGAACGCCATCACGTTCCAGCGGCCTTCCGAGGACATGTTCATGTGCAGGAAGCACACCAGGTGCACCACCACCTGCACCAGGCCGAGGATGACCATGGCGAGGATGGTCGCGTGGCGGGTGAAGCCGCCGTCCATGACCATGTAGAACGGAATCGCGGTGAGGATGATCGACAGCACGAAACCGATTGCGTAGGAACCCAGGCTGCCGTGGCCGGCGCCGTGGTTGTCGTGTGCAGCGGCGCTCATTACACGGCCCCCATCAGGTAGACGACGGTGAATACGCAGATCCAGACGATGTCCAGGAAGTGCCAGAACAGGCTCAGGCACATCATCCGGGTGTTGTTCTGCGCGGTGAGGCCACGAGTGCCGATCTGCGCCATCAGCACCAGCATCCACAGCAGGCCGGCACTCACGTGCAGGCCGTGCATGCCGACCAGGGTGAAGAAGGACGACAGGAAGGCGCTGCGGCTCGGGCCGAAGCCTTCGACGATCAGGTGATGGAACTCGTTGACTTCCATCGCGATGAACGCGGCGCCGCAGAGGAAGGTCACGCCCAGCCAGGCGATGGCCTTGGCCTTGGCGCCCTTGTGCGCGGCCAGCATGGCCAGGCCGTAGGTGCAGCTGGAGATCAGCAGGATCGCGGTTTCGACGGCCACGTAGGGCAGTTCGAAGATGTCCTTGCCGCTGGGGCCGCCGGCCGTATGGCCGACGAGCACAGCGTAGGTGGCGAAGACACTGGCGAACAGGATGCAGTCGGTCATCAGGTACAGCCAGAAGCCGAAGACCGTCATGCCACCCGCGTCGTGGTGTTCGTGATCGTGGTCATGCCCCGCTTCGTGGGCGACCGAGTGTTTGCTCAATACTGCCGTAGACATGGATCAGACCTGTTTGGCGAGTTGCTGGAAGTGGCGGTTCTCGATGCGCTCGATCTCGTCCGGCTGGACGTAGTAGTCCAGGTCGGTGACGTAGCTGCGCACGATGACGGAGGCGATCATGCCGACGAAGCCGATGCCCGCGAGCCACCAGATGTGCCAGATCGCAGCGAAGCCGAAGATGAAGGCGAACAGCGCGATGGAGAAGCCAGCGGCAGTGTTCTTCGGCATGTGGATCGGCTTGTAGGACGCCGGAGCCTGGTAGGCGCGGCCGTTCTGCTTCATTTCGTGGAAGGCGTCGACGTCACGCACCACCGGCAGTTCCGCGAAGTTGTAGTACGGCGGCGGCGAGGAAGTGGACCATTCCAGAGTGCGGCCGCCCCACGGGTCGCCGGTCACGTCGGCCAGTTGCTTGCGGTTCTTGATCGAGACGAACAGCTGGATCAGCTGGCTGAGGATGCCGAACAGGATCAGCACGGCGCCGAAGAAGGCCACCACCAGGTACGGCTTCCACAGCGGGTTGTCGTAGTGGTTCAGGCGACGGGTCATGCCCATGAAGCCGAGGATGTACAGCGGCATGAAGGCCATGTAGAAGCCGACCAGCCAGCACCAGAACGAACGCTTGCCCCACTTCTCGTCCAGCTTGAAGCCGAAGGCTTTCGGGAACCAGAAGGCGAAGCCGGCCAGGTAGCCGAACACCGCGCCACCGATGATGGTGTTGTGGAAGTGGGCGATCAGGAACAGGCTGTTGTGCAGCAGGAAGTCGGCACCCGGGATGGCCAGCAGAACGCCGGTCATGCCACCGATGGTGAAGGTGACCATGAAGCCCAGGGTCCACAGGATCGGGGTGTCGAAGCGCAGGCGGCCACGGTAGATGGTGAACAGCCAGTTGAACAGCTTCACCCCGGTGGGGATGGAGATCAGCATGGTCGCAACGCCGAAGAAGCCGTTGACGTCGCCGCCCGAACCCATGGTGAAGAAGTGGTGCAGCCACACGGTGAAGCCGAGGAAGGTGATCGCGGCGCTCGCCCACACCATCGAGGTGTAGCCGAACATGCGCTTGCCGGCGAAGGTGGCGGTGACTTCGGAGAAGATACCGAAGGCCGGCAGGATCAGGATGTACACCTCAGGATGGCCCCAGGCCCAGAAGAGGTTGATGTACATCATGGCGTTGCCGCCGAGCTCGTTGGTGAAGAAGTGCATGTCCAGGTAGCGGTCCAGCGACAGCAGGCCCAGGGCCGCGGTCAGGATCGGGAAGGACGCGACGATCAGGATGTTGGCGAAGGTGCAGGTCCAGGTGAAGATCGGCATCTGCATCAGCTTCATGCCCGGGGTGCGCATCTTGAACACGGTGACCAGGAAGTTGATGCCGGTCAGCAGCGTGCCCATCCCGGATATCTGCAAGGCCCAGATGTAGTAGTCCACACCCACGCCCGGGCTGTAGGCCAGCTCGGACAGCGGCGGGTAGGCCACCCAGCCGGTACGGGCGAACTCGCCCAGGCCCAGGGACACGTTGACCAGCATCGCACTGACCACCAGCAGCCAGAAGCTGAGGGAGTTCAGGAACGGGAAGGCCACGTCGCGGGCGCCGATCTGCAGCGGCACGGCCAGGTTCATCAGGCCGGTCATGAAGGGCATGGCCATGAAGATGATCATGATCATGCCGTGCGCGGTGAAGATCTGGTCGTAGTGCTCAGGCGGCAGGAAGCCGTGGTTGGCGCCTTCGGCCAGGGCCAGCTGGCCGCGCATCATGATGGCGTCGGCGAAGCCGCGCAGCAGCATGATCAGGGCGACGATGATGTACATCACGCCGATTTTCTTGTGGTCGATGGAGGTCAGCCATTCGGTCCACAGGTAGGTCCACTTGCGGTAATAGGTGACCGCGCCGAAGACGCCGAGGCCCACAAGGGCTACGACCGCCAGCGTGATCATGATGATCGGCTCGTGGTAGGGCACGGCCGACAGAGTCAGTTTCCCGAACATCTGCGCGGTTACTCCTGGATACTCGGATTGGATTGCGATTCTGCTTCGCCTTCGGCGTGCTCACCCTTGCCTTTGCCCATGGCCAGACCGGCACGCTCGTGCTTGGTCAGGATGTGCTGGAACAGGTCGGGGGTAACCGAGGAGAAGTAGGTCGCCGGCACGTTTTCGCTCGGCTTGGCCAGCTCGGGGAAGCCTTCTTCCTGCAGGCCGGCCGGAGCGGCCTTGACCTTGGCGACCCAGTCCTGGAAGCCCTGCTCGGAAGTGGCGATGGCCTTGAACTTCATGCCGGAGAAGCCGGCGCCGCTGTAGTTCGCGGAGATGCCATCGAACACGCCTTCTTCATTGGCGATCAGGTGCAGCTTGGTCAGCATCCCGGTCATCGAGTAGATCTGGCTACCCAGCTGCGGGATGAAGAAGGAGTTCATCACGGTGTCCGAGGTGATCTGGAAGTTCACCGGGGTGTCTTTCGGGAAGGCGATCTCGTTGACGGTCGCGATGCCCTGTTCCGGGTAGATGAACAGCCATTTCCAGTCCAGCGAGACGGCCTGGATGGTGATCGGCTTGACGTCGGAATCCAGCGGGCGGTAGGGGTCCAGCTTGTGGGTGGATTCCCAGGTCAGCCAGCCGAGGATGGCGATGATGATGCAGGGCACCAGCCACACCACCACTTCGATGCGGGTGGAGTGCGCCCAGTCGGGCATGTAGGTGGCCTTGGTGTTGGAAGCGCGGTACTTCCAGGCGAATGCCAGGGTCATGACGATCACCGGCACCACCACGAGCAGCATCAGCAGGGTGCAGGTGATGATCAGCGACTTCTCGTCAGCACCGATCTGCCCCTTGGGGTCGAACAGGACCATGTTGCAACCGCCCAGGGAGAGCAGCGGGAGCAGCAAGGACAATCTCTTCAGGTATCCAGAGTACTGGTCTATTTTCATCTTGCGGCCTTAATGGATGAACATAGCTACACCGCCCATGAGATTTACCCACGCAGGGTTCATGCTCGACGAACTGCCCGCCGCGCCTTCCGAGGCGAGACGTCTTGGTGGATCCATGGGGTAGCGAATCGGCGCTGCAAGAAAACAAGGCAAAAGGAACCCAGCCCGGCTTTCGCGTAGCGAAACCGATCCGTGTGCTGATTCGTTCCGTGTTATTCAGCGTGTTGGCACCTGCCCTGCCGCTTCCTCGGAAGCCTGCCTGGCCGACACCTGTTCACGAGCGGATTGCCCTACTCGTCGTTGAGCAGAAACCCACCACAGTCAGCCCCTCGTTGTTATTCCAGCACCGCCTGCGGCGAGTGCCTGCCAAGGTTCTGCGACGCTGGAACCGAGGCGCTATGGGGTCAGGAATGGGCGGGCGATATTACAAGACATTTCAGAAACCACTGGCAAGGCCCCGCCCCTTCATTTTTAACAAGACATTTTCTCGCCAGGGTTAAGAATGGCTGCCGTGGCTGCTCGAAAAACGATCAATTCCCGCAGAAAATGCAAGGTTG
This sequence comes from Pseudomonas sp. RW407, assembly GCF_003176655.1. Taxonomy (NCBI): domain Bacteria; kingdom Pseudomonadati; phylum Pseudomonadota; class Gammaproteobacteria; order Pseudomonadales; family Pseudomonadaceae; genus Pseudomonas; species Pseudomonas sp. RW407. Next base: position 373,377 of record NZ_QGSL01000091.1, read on the forward strand.
GAAAATCGCTTTCCGGCGCCTTCCGAAAGCCATCGTCAAGACGCCTGGACGCCCCGCCTGGCGCGGCATACAGCCGCATCGGAAGCGGCCACTGGAAGTGGCCCTAGAACAGCTTCGCCAGTCTGGAAATGACGCCGATCAAGCCGATTGAAAATGCGCTCGCAGATGCCCTGCGCAGAGTGCGACACATCGCCGCAGCAAGCGGTTCGAGGGGGAAAAGCGTTTCAGATTCTGACGGAATGGCCGTTTTTGACTGGGCAAAAACCGGCCGGATATGACTGATTTCACGAAGGGTACAAACGGTGAAAAACATTAGCCCGGCGAAATGACAGCCTCATTACGGATGGCTCGGCTTTTCGTAGGAGCGAGCTTGCTCGCGAACCGTGCTCACCGGTGACTGCATTGTTTCGGTCTGGCTCCTTACCCTCTCCCCAGCCCTCTCCCTGAAGGGAGAGGGGGCAGACGGTGCCGAGAGAAGGCCAGGTTTCAGCCGGCAGCTCTCGGTGTTGCCGGCTGACTCCAGAACATCAGTGCCTGCCCAACGGTCCCCTCTCCCTTCAGGGCGGGGCGCGCAGCCGAGGGTTAGGGAGAGGGAGCGGAGTTGACCCCGAGCGCAGACGTCACCCGCCGGTTCGCGAGCAAGCTCGCCCCTACGAAATCGAGCAAGCCCCGCCTACCGCCTCGAATGCCACAGCCATGAAACGAAAAAACCCGCGATCTCGACGAGACCGCGGGCTTTTCGTTGCCGTTCGCCTAAGCGATCGGCTGGAAGATGGTGGGTCGTGTAGGATTCGAACCTACGACCAATTGGTTAAAAGCCAACTGCTCTACCGACTGAGCTAACGACCCTCGATATGGTCGGGGTAGAGAGATTCGAACTCCCGACATCCTGCTCCCAAAGCAGGCGCGCTACCGGACTGCGCTATACCCCGCTTGGAAGTTGGCTCCGCGACCTGGACTCGAACCAGGGACCCAGTGATTAACAGTCACTTGCTCTACCGACTGAGCTATCGCGGAACGACGAGCCTTCCAATCCCTTCTACGTTTCGGCTTTCGCCGTTTCCCGTATCAGAGGCGCGCCATTTTACGGGTCTCGAACGGACTGTCAACCCTCTGATCCAAAAAGTTTTTCTTCTTTTTCTTTGCAGGCCGGCAGGCAGATTGCTATATCTGCATAAAACCCAAGTTGCCTCGCCCGCAGGCGATGAGATCACGGACAGGATCGCCCATGAGTTCGAAGGACACCCCGCCGTCTCCCAACGTCGCCAGCCGGGCCATCCAGCCACGCTTCGGCGAACTGGTACAGGGCTGCCGGCAATTGGCGATGAACCACCTGGCAGAGCTCTTGGGTGCGGTCTTCGCACAGGTCGACGACACCCTCTTCGAATGCGCCGAGAAAGCCGAGAACAACCAGGTGCAGGCGCTGTTCTTCGACAGCATGCGCGAGATCCGCCGCCAGCGCCCCACCCTCGAGCGCCTCTATCACCAGCGTTTCGCCAAGGGCCTGAGCGACTTCATGCAGGGCACCCTGCCCTCCCGGGCGCACCTGGAGGAGCTGGACGTCGAGCAGTTGTCCCTGGTCGGCAACGAGGAATACGAGGAAACCCTGCTCGTCACCAACATGGTGAACCAGGTCAAGGCGCAGTGCGCGCAGTCCCTGTTCGCCCTGGACCAGCGCCTGGCCCTGCTCAACAACGGCAGCAAGCTGGCCGAGGACAGCAACCCCTTCGGGCCCCAGGCCATCGCCCAGTGCTTCCGCGAGATGCTCGCGGAAAGCCGCTTCGCCCTGCGCATCAAGACCGTGCTCTATGTATTGTTCGACCAGCAGGTGATGCGCAACCTGCCGCCTCTCTATGAACAGCTGAACCGGCGCCTGACCGAGGCCGGCATCCTGCCCAACCTGCGCTACCGTCCCCAGCAGGGCTCGCACCCGGCACCACGCCCGGCATCACAGGCCCCCGGGCAGGCCACGCCAACGCCGCCGACAGGTGCCGCCGGCGGCAATGCCACGCAGCCCCAGGGCGCTCCGGGCGCCTCCAGCACAACCGAGGCGCCGCCGCTGGACTTCAGCGAGCTGCCGCCCTACCCGCCCAGCGACCAGCAGGCCCTTTACGGCGGCCTCAATGCCCTGCTCGCCGAACACCGGCGGCGCGGCCTGGACAACTTCGGCAACAGCGACAGCATCGTCCGCCTGACCCCACGCAGCGCCACCCGCACCTACAGCGCCGGGGAACTGCTCGACGCGCTCAACCGCCTGCAGCGCATCTCTGCCCAGGACCTCGCCCGGCGCATCCGCCAGCCCCAGGCGGTGCAGCAGTTCAAGGAAGAGCTGCACCAACAGCTGGAGGCCAGCAGCGACCACCCCGGGCAGAACAAGCTGACCGACCAGGAAGCCGACGTCATCGACCTGGTGGGCATGGTCTTCGACTTCATCCTCGATGACGAGAGCCTGCCGGACAGCTGCAAGACTACCCTCTCGCACCTGCACACCCCCTTCCTCAAGGTGGCCCTGCTGGACAAGGCGCTGTTCACCCAGCACCACCACCCGGCCCGCCGCCTGCTCAACGCCATGGCCCAGGCCGGCTCGCTGTACGGCAGCGACGGCGAGGAGCGCGGGCTGCTGGCGAAGATGCACTGGGTGGTGGAGCGGGTGATCCAGGACTTCGCCGGCGAGCTGCGCCTGTTCGACGAGCTGCTCGGCGACTTCAACGAATACATCGCCAACATCCGCCAGAAGGCCGAACTGCGCGAACGCCGCGCCACCGAGGCGGCCCGCGGCCGCGACCGCCTGCTGGGCGCGCGCGAGCAGGCGATCGAGGTCATCCGCCGGGCCACCGCCGAGCGCGAGCTGCCGCAACTGGTGCGCAACTTCCTCGACCTCAGCTGGGCGGACGCCCTGACCTTCATCCTCCTGCGCAACGGCGACGACAGCGACGAATGGCGCCGCGCCTGCGAGATCGCCGAACAACTGGCCTGGAGCGTCACGCCGCAGGACAGCGCCGGCCGTGAGCGCCTGCAGGCCCTGCGCCCGGCGCTGCTGGAGGACCTGCGCAAGGGCCTGGAAGTGCTCGGCGGCTACCATGAGGACGGCATTCGCCGCCTGCTGCAGGACCTGGTCGCCTGCCAGCACGCGATCCAGGCCCAGCAGCCTGAAATCGCCGCCAAGCTGCACCCCGAACTGCCGGAAAGCCCGCTGGGGGCGATGCTCGACGGCGAAACCGTGGCCGAGCGGCAGACCGAGGAAAGCCTGTCCATCCGCGCCCGGGCGATCATGGAGGAGCTGCGCCGCATCGAGTTCGGCACCTGGTTCGAGTTCACCGACAGCACGCCGCCACGGCGCCTCAAGCTGTCCTGGTTCAGCCCCACCACGCGCAACTATATGTTCGTCGACCACCTGGGGCAGCGCGTCGCGGTCAAACCCATCGGCCAGTTGGCACTGGAGATGGAACAGGGCAAGGTACGCCTGGCCGGGGCCGGACAGCAGCCCCTGGTCGACCGCGCACTGGGTGCCATCTACCGCATGTTGCAGCGCTTTGCCGGGCGCCCCAACAGCCCATCCGAGGAGTAAGCGATGGACGAACGCCGCCAGCACAACCGGCACCGCACGGACCTGAAGGTCGAGGTCTTCGACCGCCACACCGGACGCAGCCTCGGCCGCCTGGCCGACCTGTCCATCGAAGGCTTCATGCTCTGTGGCGTCGACGTGCCGGCGGCGGACTCGGTGCTGGAATGCCGCCTGGTGCCCCTGCCGCCGCTGCACGAGGTGGGCGAGATAACGCTGGGCGCCGACTGCCTGTGGAGCCGCAAGGGCACCGATGGCCAACTGGACTGGGCGGGTTTCCACATCATCGACCTGGCGGACGACCAGGCGAAGGCGCTGGAAGAGCTGATCGCGCATCTCTGAGGGGGCTTCGCGCTATGCGAACCATCCTCCGATATCCCATCACTTGGTGAGCTCCTCGTAGGAGCGAGCTTGCTCGCGAATGGCAGCCGCCGGTAGCGCAGGTGCTTCAGGTTTACTCCGCCCCCTCTCCCCAGCCCTCGACTGCGCGCCCCGCCCTGAAGGGAGAGGGGGCTTGTCCGTGCCGAGGAAGGCCTGGTTCCAACCGGCAGCCTTTGGCATCGCCGGCTGACTCCAGAACACCAGCGCCTGCCCAACGGTCCCCTCTCCCTTCAGGGAGAGGGTTAGGGAGAGGGCGTTCTTCAGGACATGCACCGAACCTGACCAGCAGAACGCTGTTCGCGAGCAAGCTCGCTCCTACAAAAGCAAAAAGCAAAAAGCAAAAAAGAAAAAGCCCCGCAATGCGGGGCTTTTTCACAGCTACCGAGGTCAGGCGAAGACGATCTCGTCGTTCTCCACCTTGGCGTGGATCTTCGCGCCGGGGAGGAACTTGCCGGCCAGGATCAGCTGCGCCAGCGGGTTCTCGATCCAGCGCTGGATCGCGCGCTTGAGCGGCCGCGCGCCGTACACCGGGTCGAAGCCGACGGCGATCAGCTTGTCCATTGCCTCTGTGCTCAGATCCAGGCTCAGCTCGCGCTCGGCCAGGCGCTTGCGCAGGCGGCCCATCTGGATCTCGGCGATGCCGGCGATCTGCTCGCGGGCCAGCGGCTCGAACACCACCACCTCGTCGATCCGGTTGATGAACTCCGGACGGAAGTGCGCGTTCACCGCGTCCATCACTGCCGCGTGCTGCGCCTCGCGGTCGCCGACCAGTTCCTGGATCTGCGCCGAACCGAGGTTGGAGGTCATCACCACCACAGTGTTGCGGAAGTCCACGGTACGGCCATGGCTGTCGGTCAGGCGGCCGTCTTCGAGCACCTGCAGGAGGATGTTGAAGACGTCCGGGTGGGCTTTCTCCACCTCGTCCAGCAGCACCACCGAGTACGGCTTGCGGCGCACGGCCTCGGTCAGGTAGCCGCCTTCCTCGTAGCCGACGTAGCCCGGCGGGGCGCCGATCAGGCGGGCCACCGAGTGTTTCTCCATGAACTCCGACATGTCGATGCGCACCAGCGCTTCCTCGGTGTCGAAGAGGAACTCGGCCAGGGCCTTGCACAGCTCGGTCTTGCCCACCCCGGTCGGGCCGAGGAACAGGAAGGAACCGCTGGGCCGGTTGGGGTCGGCCAGGCCGGCGCGGGAACGGCGCACGGCGTTGGATACAGCGACCACCGCCTCGTGCTGGCCGATGACGCGCCTGTGCAGCTCGTCTTCCATGCGCAGCAGCTTCTCGCGCTCGCCTTCGAGCATCTTCGACACCGGGATGCCGGTCCACTTGGACACGACCTCGGCGATTTCCTCGTCGGTCACCTTGTTGCGCAGCAGCTGGTTCTCCGGCTTGCCGTGCTGGTCGACCATCTGCAGGCTGCGCTCAAGGTCGGGGATCACCCCGTACTGCAGCTCGGCCATGCGGTTGAGGTCGCCCTTGCGGCGGGCCAGCTCCAGCTCGGTCCTGGCCTGCTCGATCTTCTGCTGGATCTGCGCCGAGCCTTGCACCTCGGCCTTCTCCGACTTCCAGATCTCTTCCAGGTCGGCGTATTCGCGCTCGAGCTTGGCGATGTCTTCTTCGAGCTTGGCCAGGCGTTTCTTGGTGGCCTCGTCGTCTTCCTTCTTCAGCGCCTCGCGCTCGATCTTCAGCTGGATCAGGCGGCGGTCCAGGCGGTCCAGTTCCTCCGGCTTGGAGTCGATCTCCATGCGGATGCGGCTGGCCGCCTCGTCGATCAGGTCGATGGCCTTGTCCGGCAGTTGGCGGTCGGTGATGTAGCGGTGCGACAGCTTGGCCGCGGCGATGATGGCGCCGTCGGTGATGGTCACCCCGTGGTGCACCTCGTAGCGCTCCTTCAGGCCACGCAGGATGGCGATGGTGTCTTCCTCGCTGGGCTCGTCCACCAGCACCTTCTGGAAGCGCCGCTCCAGCGCCGCGTCCTTCTCGATGTACTGGCGGTACTCGTCCAGGGTGGTGGCGCCGACGCAGTGCAGCTCGCCGCGGGCCAGGGCCGGCTTGAGCATGTTGCCGGCGTCCATGGCGCCCTCGGCCTTGCCGGCGCCGACCATGGTGTGCAGTTCGTCGATGAACAGGATGATCCGGCCTTCCTGCTTGGACAGCTCGTTGAGCACCGCCTTCAGGCGCTCCTCGAACTCGCCGCGGAACTTCGCGCCGGCGATCAGCGCGCCCATGTCCAGGGCCAGCAGGCGCTTGTCCTTGAGGCCGTCGGGCACTTCGCCGTTGACGATGCGCTGGGCCAGGCCCTCGACGATGGCGGTCTTGCCCACGCCGGGCTCGCCGATCAGCACCGGGTTGTTCTTGGTGCGCCGCTGCAGGACCTGGATGGTCCGGCGGATCTCGTCGTCACGGCCGATCACCGGGTCGAGCTTGCCGTCCTCGGCGCGCTTGGTCATGTCCACGGTGTACTTGTCCAGGGCCTGGCGCGATTCCTCGGCGTTGGGGTCGTTGACCGCCTCGCCGCCGCGCAGGTTGTTCACCGCGTTCTCCAGGGCCTTCTTCGACACGCCCTGGCCGAGCAGCAGCTTGCCGAGCTTGGCGTTGTCGTCCAGGGCGGCGAGCAGCACCAGCTCGCTGGAGATGAACTGGTCGCCCTTCTGCTGGGCCAGGCGGTCGGCCTGGTTGAGCAGGCGCGCCAGGTCCTGCGAGAGGTTCACGTCGCCCGTGGGGTTCTGGATCTTCGGCAGCGCGTCCAGCTCCTTGTTCAGGGCCGCGCGCAGGGCCGGGATATCGAAGCCGACCTGCATCAGCAGGGGCTTGATGGAGCCGCCCTGCTGCTCGAGCAGGGCAGAGAGCAGGTGCACCGGCTCGATGGCCGGGTGATCGTGGCCAACGGCCAGGGACTGGGCATCGGACAGCGCCAGTTGCAGCTTGCTGGTCAAACGGTCGATTCGCATGGAGTTCGTCCTTCCTTCTAGATAGCGGGTCGGAGCGATACCTGCCCCTGGTGAAGAAACAACCCGCCGGGATGCCAGTTAGATAAGGTCGATTTTGGCTGCTTCAAGCCATTTGGCCATGACGCCGGTCAGTTCGTGCCGGCGTAGGGCCACCACGGCAGCGGCATTCGCAGGGGGAACGGCGTAGGCAGGGATTGTGTAGGAGCGAGCTTGCTCGCGAATGGGCCCCGCTGCGGAGCCTGTTCGCGAGCAAGCTCGCTCCTACGAAGATCGGGACCTACAGAGTCAGGCCAACCACACCAGGCTGGCCTGGCGGCCGGTGCGCGGATTGCGGCGGTAGGAATAGAAGCGCTCGGTGTCGCTGAAGGTGCACAGGCCACCGCCGTAGACGGCGCTGACGCCCCGCGCGGCCAGGCGGATGCGCGCCAGTTGGTAGATGTCGGCCATGTAGCGGCCGGCATTGGTGCTGGGCACGAAGGCCGCCACGGTCTCGGTGTGGTCGGCGAGGAAGGCTTCGCGCACCTCGGGGCCGACCTCGAAGGCCTGCGGGCCGATGGCCGGGCCGAGCCAGACCAGCACGTCCTCCGGCGGCACCGCCAGCTTGTCCAGGGTGGCCTCCAGCACGCCGCCGGCCAGCCCGCGCCAGCCGGCATGGGCCGCCGCCACGCGGGTACCGGCGCGGTCGCAGAACAGCGCCGGCAGGCAATCGGCGGTGAGCACCGCGCAGGCGATGCCCGGCGTGGCGCTCCAGTTGCCGTCGGCGGTCGCGACGCGGGACGGGTCGGCTTCCACCACCTCGATGCCGTGCACCTGGCTCAGCCAGGCCGGCCGGCAACCCTGCGCCTGCTCCAGGCGGTGGCGGTTCTCGGCCACCGCGGCCGGCTCGTCGCCGACGTGGTCGCCGAGGTTGAAGCTGTCGAACGGCGCCTGGCTCACCCCGCCGGCGCGGGTGCTGACGCAGGCGCGCACGTTGGCCGGGGCCGGCCAGTCGGGGATGAGCCAGGGCGTGGTCATACGAAGGATTCGTTGTCCTGGCGCAACAGGCTGAGCAGCCAGGTGAAGTCGTCGGGCAGCGGCGACTCCCACTTCATGCGCTCGCCGCTGGCCGGGTGATCCAGTTCGAGGAAGCGCGCGTGCAGGGCCTGGCGCGGGAAGTCGCGCAGCGACTCGACCAGGGTCGGGCTGGCCCCCGGCGGAATGCGGAAACGCCCGCCGTAGACCGGGTCGCCCACCAGCGGGAAGCCGATGTGCGACATATGCACGCGGATCTGGTGGGTGCGGCCGGTCTCCAGCTTCACCCGGGTGTGGGTGTGCGAGCGGAAGCGCTCCAGCACCCGGTAATGGCTGATCGCCTGCTTGCCGGTGGGCACCACCGCCATCTTCTGGCGCATCACGCCGTGGCGGCTGATGGGCGCGTCGATCGTGCCGCCGGCAACGATCACCCCCACCACTATGGCCTCGTACACGCGGCTGACGCTGCGCGCCTGCAACTGGGCGACCAGGTTGGTGTGGGCTTCCAGGGTCTTGGCCACCACCATCAGGCCGGTGGTGTCCTTGTCCAGGCGGTGCACGATGCCGGCGCGCGGCACGTTGGCCAGGTGCGGCACGTGGTGCAGCAGGGCGTTGAGCAAGGTGCCGTCCTGGTGCCCGGCGGCCGGGTGGACCACCAGCCCCGCGGGCTTGTCGAGCACCAGGATGTGCTCGTCCTCGAAGACGATGTCCAGCTCGATGTCCTGGGCCTTCCACTCGCCCTGGGCCTCCAGTTGCACCTCCAGCGCCAGGCGCGAGCCGGCATGGATGATGTCCTTCGGGCGCAGCACGGCGCCGTCGACGGTCAGGTGGCCGTCCTTGATCCAGCCGGCCAGGCGCGAGCGGGAGTGTTCGGGGAAGAGTTGTGCGGCGACCTGGTCGAGGCGTTGGCCGCCCAGGTCGAACGGCACTTCTGCCGCCAGTTGGATGAGATCGGACATGATGGGACACAGTAGGCGCGCCACCTTTTGGTGGGCGGCACGCTGTGGTTAAATACGGGGCCTTTGTCCCAGGGGTTCGCCTGGGGCGCCAATCATAACAGACGGATGCGGCCGCGACAGCCGACCGTCCAGGGACGCAAGCCGCCATGCAAGTGAAACACCTGCTGCTGATCGCCACCCTCGTCTTGGTCTCCGCCTGCTCGTCCAAGGGCGACAAGGTCGACGAGAACCTGAGCGAGAGCCAGCTGTACCAGCAGGCGCAGGAAGACCTCGGCAACAACAGCTACACCAACGCCATCAACAAGCTGAAGGCGCTGGAGTCCCGCTACCCGTTCGGCCGCTACGCCGAGCAGGCGCAGCTGGAGCTGATCTACGCCAACTACAAGAACGCCGAGCCGGAAGCCGCGCGTTCGGCGGCGGAACGCTTCATCCGCCTGCACCCGCAGCACCCGAACGTCGACTACGCCTACTACATGAAGGGCCTGGCTTCCTTCGACCAGGACCGCGGCCTGATGGCGCGCTTCCTGCCGCTGGACCTGACCAAGCGCGACCCGGGCGCGGCGCGCGACTCCTTCAACGAGTTCGCCCAGCTCACCAGCCGCTTCCCCAACAGCCGCTACGCCCCGGACGCCAAGGCGCGCATGGTCTACCTGCGCAACCTGCTGGCGGCCTACGAAGTGCACGTCGGCCACTACTACCTCAAGCGCAAGGCCTACGTGGCCGCCGCCAACCGTGGCCGCTACGTGGTGGAGAACTTCCAGGAGACCCCGGCCGTCGGCGATGGCCTGGCGATCATGACCGAGGCCTACCAGCGCCTGGGCCTGAACGACCTGGCCGACAGCAGCCTGCAGACCCTCAAGCTCAACTACCCGGACAACCCCAGCCTGAAGGATGGCCAGTTCGTTCCCCGCGAGGACGACGACAGCAGCCGCTCCTGGCTGGCCAAGGCCACCCTCGGCCTGATCGACTCCAACACCGCGCCGCCGCAGATGGAAACCCAGGCGAGCAAGGACGTGATGCGCCAGTACGAGGACGCCCGCCAGCAGATCCCGCGGGAACTGCAGCCGGAGCACCAGGACGAGGAAGTCGAGAAGCCCGACACCAGCGGCAAGAAGAGCCACTCCTGGTGGCACTACCTGACCTTCGGCCTGGTCGACTGATCGACCCGCCATGCAGAGGGAGGCTCCGGCCTCCCTTTTTCATGCCCGCACGGATCCTCCGCACAGTAGCGGGCAGCGCGACTTGTACGCCGTGGTGGCTCGGATAAACTGCGGCTCTTCGAGACAAAAGGTAACGCCATGGTCCGCCTGCTGTTCTGGATCCTCCTCATCGCCCTGATCTGGTGGCTGTGGCGCAAGGCCACCCGCCCGCAACGCCCGCCCCAGGCGCCGCCGGACGACCCGGCCGAGCCCATGGTGCGCTGCGCCCAGTGCGGCGTGCACGTGCCGCGCGCCAAGGCGCTGCAGCACGAGCAGCGCTGGTATTGCAGCCAGGCCCACCTGCAGCAGGACAGCCAGCGGCATGGCTAGGGCCATCCCCATCAGCGGCCAGCAGGGGCAGCGCATCCTCCGCCTGTACCACCTGTACCGCCTGAGCATCGGCCTGCTGCTGGTGCTGCTGATCTCCAGCGACCTCGACGACCGGGTGCTCAACGTCGGCCAGTCCGCGCTGTTCCATGCCAGTTGCTGGAGCTACCTGATCGTCAACATCCTGATCGCCGTGCTGATGCCGACGCCGCGCCAGCTGCTGCCGATCTTCCTGCTGGCGCTGTTCGACATCCTCGCGCTGTGCGGCCTGTTCTACGCCGCCGGCGGCGTGCCCAGCGGCATCGGCAACCTGCTGGTGGTGGCGGTGGGCATCGCCAACATCCTGCTGCGCGGGCGCATCGGCCTGCTGATCGCCGCCGTCGCCGCCATCGGCATGATCTACCTGACCTTCTACCTCAGCCTCAGCCAGCCCACGGCGATCAACCACTACGTCCAGGCCGGCAGCCTGGGCGCCCTGAGCTTCGCCGCCGCCCTGCTGCTGCAGGGGCTGGCACGGCGCCAGCAACTCACCGAGCACCTGGCCGAGGAACGCGCCACCACCGTGGCCAACCTCGAGGAACTCAACGCCCTCATCCTGCAGCGCATGCGCACCGGCATCCTGGTGCTGGACAGCCGGCACCGGGTGCTGCTGGCCAACCAGAGCGCCCTGGGCCTGCTGGCCCAGCCGGACCTGGAAGGCAAGCTCGCCACCGCGCAATGCCCGGAACTGCTGGAAAGCCTGCAGCAGTGGGTACAGAACCCCTCGCTGCGCCCGCCGAGCCTGCAAGCACCCGAAGGCGGCCCCATGCTGCAGCCGAGCTTCATCTCGCTGCGCCGCGGCGAGGAGCAGCACACCCTGGTATTCCTCGAGGACATCTCGCAGATCGCCCAGCAGGCCCAGCAACTCAAGCTGGCGGCCCTGGGCCGGCTGACCGCCGGCATCGCCCACGAGATCCGCAACCCGCTGGGCGCCATCAGCCACGCCGCGCAACTGCTGCAGGAATCGGACGCGCTGGACGCCCCCGACCGGCGCCTGACGCAGATCATCCAGGACCAGTCGCGGCGCATGAACCTGGTGATCGAGAACGTCCTGCAGCTGTCGCGGCGGCGCCAGGCCGAACCGCAGCAGTTGGACCTCAAGCAGTGGCTGCAGCGCTTCACCGACGAGCAGCGCGAAGGCCTGCGCGGCGACCAGCAGATCCACCTGCAACTGGGCGGCGGCGAGATCCAGACGCGCATGGACCCCAGCCAGCTCGCCCAGGTGCTGGGTAACCTGGTGCAGAATGGGTTACGGTACAGTGCGAGGCAGAACGGCAGCGGCCAGGTGTGGCTGAACCTGTTCCGCGACAAGGACAGCGACCTGCCGGTGCTGGAGGTGCTCGACGACGGCCCCGGCATCGCCCCGGAGCAGCTGGGCAAGCTGTTCGAGCCCTTCTTCACCACCGAGAGCAAGGGCACCGGGCTGGGCCTGTACATTTCCCGCGAGCTGTGCGAAAGCAACCAGGCCCGCATCGACTTCAAGAACCGCGACGAAGGCGGTGGCGGCTTCCGCATCACCTTCGCCCACCCGCGCAAGCAGAGCTGACAGAAAAGAGCATGAGCCGGCAAAAAGCCCTGATCGTCGACGACGAACCGGATATCCGCGAGCTGCTGGAAATCACCCTCGGCCGCATGAAGCTGGACACCCGCAGCGCCCGCAACGTCAAGGAAGCCAAGGAATACCTGGCCCGCGAACCCTTCGACCTGTGCCTGACCGACATGCGCCTGCCCGACGGCACCGGCATGGACCTGGTGCAGCACATCCAGCAGCGCCATCCCCAGGTGCCGGTGGCCATGATCACCGCCTTCGGCAGCCTGGACACCGCGGTCAACGCGCTCAAGGCCGGCGCCTTCGACTTCCTCACCAAGCCGGTGGACCTCGGCCGCCTGCGCGAACTGGTGGCCACGGCCCTGCGCCTGCGCTCGCCGGGCGCGGAGGATGCGCCGGTGGACAACCGCCTGCTCGGCGATTCGCCGCCGATGCGGCAGATGCGCAACCAGATCGCCAAGCTGGCGCGCAGCCAGGCGCCGGTCTACATCAGCGGCGAATCCGGCAGCGGCAAGGAGCTGGTGGCCCGGCTGATCCACGAACAGGGCCCGCGCAGCGAAGTGGCCTTCGTTCCGGTGAACTGCGGCGCCATCCCCTCCGAGCTGATGGAAAGCGAATTCTTCGGGCACAAGAAAGGCAGCTTCACCGGCGCGGTCGAGGACAAGCAGGGCCTGTTCCAGGCCGCCAACGGCGGCACCCTGTTCCTCGACGAGGTGGCCGACCTGCCATTGCCGATGCAGGTGAAACTGCTGCGCGCCATCCAGGAGAAGGCCGTGCGCGCGGTGGGCGGCCAGCAGGAAGTGGCGGTGGACGTGCGCATCCTCTGCGCCACCCACAAGGACCTGGCCGCGGAAGTCGCCGCCGGCCGCTTCCGCCAGGACCTCTACTACCGCCTGAACGTCATCGAGCTGCGCGTGCCGCCGCTGCGCGAGCGCCGCGAGGACATCCCGCTGCTCACCGAGCGCGTGCTCAAGCGCCTGGCCAGCGACAGCGGCCTGGCGGCGGCCCAGGTCAGCGCCGAGGCCCTGGAGAAGCTGAAGAGCTACCGCTTCCCGGGGAACGTGCGCGAACTGGAGAACATGCTCGAGCGCGCCTACACCCTGTGCGAGGACGACGTCATCCAGCCCCAGGACCTGCGCTTCGCCGAGGCCACCGGCAACAGCGAAGCCGGCGAGGCCAGCCTGGCGCAGATCGACAACCTCGAGGACTACCTCGAAGAGATCGAACGCAAGCTGATCATGCAAGCCCTGGAAGAAACCCGCTGGAACCGCACCGCCGCCGCCCAGCGCCTGGGCCTGACCTTCCGCTCCATGCGCTACCGGCTGAAGAAGCTCGGTATCGATTGATCAGGAGCGAAAAGCCCGCACCAAGCTCGTGCGGAACGTAGGGCGGATAACCGTTCGCGGTTATCCGCCGCCTAGCCTCGCTCCCCGGCCGGCTCGGGATTCGACCTTGGCGTGGGCGCTGACCCCTGGCGGCTCCAAGCTTGACCTGGGCACTGGCTATCACATGGGATAAACGGCGGATAACCGCGAACGGTTATTCGCCCTACGCAAATCCCACCCATGATGCAAGGCGTACTCCACGCTTCAGGCCAGCGGCGTGGCCACCAGGCGCCCTTCCGGTGCATAGGGCTGCGCCTCGATGATCGGCTCGCGCTTCAGCATCAGGTCCGTCAGCAGTCGACAGGAGGCCGGCGCCAGCACCAGGCCGTTGCGGTAGTGCCCGGTGTTCAGCCACAGCCCCTCGTGCCCCGGCACCTGGCCGATGAAGGGAACGCCCTCGGGCGAGCCCGGCCGCAGCCCCGCCCAGTGCCCTACCGGCGCTTGCCCGGCTAGCGCCGGCAGCAGTTCCTCGGCGGAAGCGCGCAGGCTGGCCAGGGCCTCGTCCGTGGGCGTCTTGTCGAACCCGGCGTGCTCCAGGGTGCTACCCACCAGGATATGGCCGTCGCGCCGGGGAATGGCATAGCGCCCCTTGGCCAGCACCATGCTGGAAAGAAAATCCGCCGCGCACTTGTAGAGGATCATCTGCCCCTTCACCGGCGCCACCGGCAGCTCCAGGCCCAGGCTGGCCAGCAGCTCGCCGCTCCAGGCGCCGGCCGCCAGCACGGTCGTCTCGGCCCGCAGTTCGCCGGCGGCGCAACGCACACCGCGAATGGCACCCTGCTCATGGATGAAGCCGCTGACCTCGCAGCCTTCCCGCACCTCGACGTTCGGCATGCGCCGCAACGCCTCGCGCAGCGAACGCGCCAACCGCGGGTTGCGCACGTTGGCCACGCCCGGCATGTGGACCGCCTTCCGGAAACCGGCCCCCAGCGCGGGAACGGTATCGTGGACCGCCGAGATATCCACCTCCCGCAACGGGCGGCCGTTGGCGCGGGCCCAGGCCAGGGCCTCGGCCTGGTCGTCCAGGTCCAGCCAGTAGAGGCCGGTGACGTGCACCTCGGGGTCGACGCCGGTGTCTTCCAGGAGTTGCCGGCCCAGCGCCGGGTAGAAGTCCTGCGACCAGTGCGCCAGGTTCGCCACCGCCCAGCTGTAGCGCCAGGGGTAGAGCGGGGAAACGATGCCGCCGCCGGCCCAGGATGCCTCGCGCCCGGTCTCGCCACGCTCGACGAGGGTCACCCGCAACCCTTCGCGCCCCAGGGTCCAGGCGCTCAACAGCCCGACAACGCCACCACCGACAAGCAGAACATCCGACATACCGCTGCACCTCGAACCGACAGGAAACCGGACGGTCATCCGGCGCGCCACTATACCAACCCCGCCAAAGCGAAGCGCCCTACACCTTCGCCGGAAGCGACGCGCAACACCCTGGGCCCAGGCAGAGCGCCCAAGGCCCGATACTGCGGCGGTGGGATAGCGCCAGGGATGGCACCATGCAAAAGAATCGCGGATTCAGCCTGCTGGAAGCACTGCTCTCGATCCTCCTGCTCTGGCTGGTCGCCAGCCTGGCCGTACCGGCCTTCGACAACCTGCTCCAGTCCCAGCGCAGCCTGGTCGCCCTGCACAGCCTGCGCGGCGCCCTGAGCCATGCCCGGCACACCGCGGTCTTCACCGGCCGCCCGGTCAGCGTCGCGGCCCGCGAAGGCGACTGGGCCAAAGGCTGGGCGCTGTTCCACGACGACGACAACGACGGCCGGCCGCAACCCGGCGAGCCCCCGCTGCGCCTGCACCCGGCCCTGGAAGACGTGGAAATACGCCCGGACAGCACCTCCCGCCACTACATCCACTACCGCCCCCAGGGCTACGCCATCCGTCCCAACGGCGCCTTCCACGCCGGCCACCTGAAGGTCTGCTCCCGGCACGCCACCAGCCACCAGATCGTGATCAACCGCAGCGGCCGCATCCGCACCGAAAGCGCCCCCAGCGCCAGCCTCTGCCCACGCTGACCAGTACACAACCGCTCTGCGACCGAGGTCACAGATGACCGCCGGGCATGACCGGACATCGCGCGATTTGTATCGGCCATCCAACAAAAAGGGACATTTCACACACAAATAGGCAGCATTTCCCTCAAGGCAAACAGGAGGAATGCGCCATGTCGCGCCCCCAGAAAATGGCGGGGTTCACGCTGATCGAGTTGATGATCGTGGTAGCGCTGCTGGTGATATTCGCCACCATCGCGCTGCCCAGTTTCAGCTACCTGATCAAGACCAACCGGACTCAGAGCGCCGCCAGCGAACTCGCCTCCCTGCTGCAATACGCCCGCGCCGAGGCGGTGACGCGCAATGTCGACATCACCGCGGCAGCCAGTGACGGGGCCTGGGCGGTCAGCCAGGGCAACACCACCCTTCGCAGGCTGGATAATCAACAGAGTTCGCTCAGCATCGAGCCGGCGACCGTATCGGTGACCTTCCACCCGAACGGTACCGCTTCCAGCAATACCGATATCTATATCTGCCAGGACGGCGATACAGCCACTGGATATAAGTTGACCGTCAAGTTGACCGGCCAGGTAAGACTGTGGCCTCGGGGACAGGCGGAAGACAATGAAGCGCTTGGGAGTTGCGGATCATGAATGACACTCGCAAGAAATCCCTCGGCTTCAGCCTGATCGAGGTGCTGGTCGCCCTGCTGCTGATCTGCATTGGCGTGCTGGGCATGGTCGCCATGCAGGGGCGCACGGTGCAGTACACCCAAGATTCGGTGCAGCGCAGCAGCGCCGCCATGCTCGCCAACGAGATGCTGGAGACCATGCGCAGCAATCGCGACCAGGTCTATACCGCCAGCGGCAACCTCAACCCGAACTCGGCATATTTCACCGGCAGCGACGGCTACCCGGAGGCGCCCGAGGAGGGAACCTGCCAGCCGCTGCCCGCCAACGCCGACCCCGCCAAGCAGCTCAACTGCTGGCTGACCCGTGTGCAGGAGACCCTGCCCGGTGCCGCAGGCCTTGCGGCCGAGGTGCACGTCTGCCGGGCGGGGAACACCGCCGGCACTTGTGGAAACGCAGGCCGCGCCATCGAAATCCAGGTGGCCTGGCGGGTGAAGAACGGCGAATGCCTGGATGCGGCGGACAGTGGCGACGACAAGACCATCTGCCGCTATCGGGTAAGAGCGGAAATCTGAGGCGGACCAGCATGCAGAAGCGCCAGCAAGGCCTGTCCCTGATCGAGCTGATGGTCGCCCTGACCGTCAGCAGTTTCCTGATCATCGGGATAGTGCAGATATTCATCGACAACAAGAACACCTTCGTCTTCCAGCAGGCCCAGACGGAGAACCAGGAAAACAGCCGCTACACCTTCCTGCTGCTCGACCAGGAACTGAGCAAGACCGGCTACCGGCGCCAGCCCGACCGTCCGTTCGATACCAGTTTCCCGGCGGCAGGTTCAAGCGATGGAGCCCCGGATGGATGCACATTCGCCAAGGGCCAGACTGTCACACTGGCCAGCAACAGCGGCATCTGCATCCGTTACGAACCCCGCGATCCCGACGAACGCAATTGCCTGGGGACGAAGCCCGCCGACGGAACCGTTCCTGACGAGCCCTACACCACCAGCACGCTGACTGTGATGGAAAGGTTCTTCATTGAAGACAATGATCTCAAGTGTGCGGCGGGTGAAGATGATCCAGAGGCCATCCTGAGCGGTGTCGCCGACATACAGTTCGAATACGGCGTCGGCCCCCAGACCGATGAACGCCAGGTCGATACCTATACGACCGATCCGGGCACCCAGCCGATCCGGGCGGTGCGCTACGCAGCCCTGATGATGAGTTCGGTCAATGCCCGCCAGGGCATGGACAGCGCCACCCTGACGCAATGGAAGGCCCGCTACCCCGACTCAGGCATCGGCACCGACAACGGGCAGCTCTACCAGATTGCCCAAGGCTCGATCACCCTCAGGAACCTCATGCCATGAATGCATCCCGCCAGTCGCAGCAGGGCGCGATCCTGTTCGTCTCGCTGATCATCCTGCTGGTCATCTCCGTGCTGGCCATTTCCAGCGTTCGCCAATCGGCCCTGGAGGCCCGCATCACCGGCAGCGTGGCCGAGGAGAAGCGCCTGTTCAACAGCTCCGAGTCGGCGCTACGCAACACCGAGGAAAGCCTCAGCGAGTCGCTGCTACCGCCCGACCGTTGCCCGGCGGACACCACCGCCGATGACCTGCCCTGTATCTGGAACAAGACACCCAACGACTATTCCCAGGACTTCTCCGACGCCCTGGGCTACACCGGCAATGGCGTTACCCCCTCCACGCAGACCACCAGTGTCAGTCGCTACATGATCGCAGCACCCAGCGGCAACGTCGGCGGCCAGTCGATCAACCCCGAGTACGGCTCGATGATGCTGGGCAACGGCACCTTCTTCTATGAAGTGAACAGCCGTGCCGCCAGCAACAACCGCGAGGCCCCACTGCGTTCCGTGGTGGCCCGGGTATACAACAACTGACCCCCAGGCACTGACATGAAGACTCTCCGCCAAACCGCGATCAACGCCAGCGCCAGCCTGCTCTGCGCACTCCTGCTCCCGTGCGCCAGCGCCTGGGCAGACATCGACATCTCGCGCACCCCGGTCTTCGTCAACGACTCGGTGCCCCCCCTGAACATGCTGGTCATGGGGCGTGACCACAAGCTGTATTACGAGGCCTACAACGACGCCTCCGACCTCAATGGCGACGGCATCCTCGACGTGGGCTACAAGGGGCACCTGGACAAGGAACACGGTGGCATCGACTACTACGGCTACTTCAACTCGTTCGCCTGCTACGACTACAGCGACGGCCGCTTCAGCCCAGTCAGCGCCACCACCGACAAGAAGTGCCCGGGGCACTGGAGCGGCGACTTCCTCAACTACCTGGCCACCTCGCGCATGGACGCCCTGCGCAAGGTGCTCTACGGCGGCTACCGGGTGGAGGACACCACCACCTCCACCGTGCTGCAAGGCTCCTACGTTCCCCAGGACGACCACGCCTGGGGCAAGGAATACCTGAGCGAGGCCTACGACGGTTACCGCATTTCCGACTATACCCCGCTGAGCCAGCCGGCGGCCGGCGGCTACCGCCACCTGTTCGCCGTGGTATCGCTGACCCAGGATACCGGCGTGCCGCAGTTGCGCACCCTGACCAACACCAGCTTCCGTATCTGGAACTGGGTGTCGAAGGAGCGGCCGGTAGCCGGCAGCACCTGCGTGAACAGTTCGGGCTCGGAGGTCAACTGCACCAGTGGCGGCCCCAGTGGCGGCAACTGGACCATCGTGCCCGCCGACCAGATGTCGGGCCTGCAACTCACCACCTGGAAAGATGACCGCTATACCTCTACCAACAAGGACCAGATGGATGAGCTATTCGGCAGCACGTACAGCAAAACCTCGACCCGTTGTGGAACGGGGGCTGCATCATTCACCAACATAAGCACCGGCCAAAATTTTACCAACCCCTATTCTGAGCATAGCTGCGGCCAGGACGGCTACCACACCCTCATTACCGGCTCGCTGACCCCAGGCCTCACGGGTACCTACCAGTTCTCGGTCGACGGCGACGATGCCGTGGAATTCCAGGTGACCGTCGGCGGCGCCACCTATATTGCCTCCTACTATGGCGACCACGGTAAGTCTGGCCAGGGTGGCGCCGGTACGACCGTCAGCGTACCCATGGTTGCCGGCACGACCTATAGTTTCAAGTTCCGCCACGAGGAAAACGGCGGCGACGCCAACTTCTACCTGTACTGGAAGACCCCGGCCACCGGCACCAGCGAGATGACCGACAAGAACGTCAAGGTCTCGGTCTGCCCCAGCGGCACCAACAACGCCGGCCTACGCGAAAGCAACTGCGTCGCCTACGGCAACGGCTTCAAGCCGACCGGCATCCTTCACGACTACGGCGCCACCAACAAGATGTACTTCGGCCTGCTGACCGGCTCGTTCCAGAAGAACATCAGCGGCGGCGTGCTGCGCAGCCAGTTGCAGAGTTTCTCCAAGGAGTACAGCTCGACCACCGGGCAATACTGCTTCGCCGGCACCAACGTATGCGGCTCCGACGGCGTGAGCAACGGCATCGTGGCGACCATCAACAAACTGCGCATCATCGACTTCAACTACGGCGACCATACCTACGGTTGTGGCTGGATCACCACGCGCCCGATCACCCAGGATGACACCTGCTACATGTGGGGCAACCCGATCGGCGAGATGATGTACGAGACGATGCGCTACTTCTCTGGCGAGACCAGCCCTACCAGCACCTACGATTATGGTAACGACGCCAGCAAGGACAGGGACGTGCTGGGTCTTCCGCGGATCGGCACCTGGACCCCGCCCTACAAGTCGACTGCCAACCCCAACGGCTACCCCGTGTGCTCGGTCCCGGCCATGACGGTCATCAGCGACATCAACCCGTCCTATGACTTCAAGCTGCCGGGCAGCAAATGGTCCACCGCCGTTTCGGCGCCCTCCACAGGGTCCCTTGCGGGCCTGAACGTCTCCACCGAAGCGGACAAGATCTGGGCCGCCGAGGGGGGCGGCAGCAAGTCCATCTTCATCGGCGAGTCCAACGGCGTCGCCGACAGCGCCCCCACGGCCAAGACCGTCAGCAACCTGTCCACGGTCCGCGGCCTGGCGCCGGAAGAGCCAAGCAAGCAGGGTACCTACTACTCCGCTGCCGTGGCGCGCTATGGCGCCAACAACAAGATCGGCGGTGACAAGGCCCTGCTGACCTACTCGGTGGCGCTGGCCTCGCCCCTGCCGACCATCAAGTTCCCGGTCACCAGCAATGGCGTCACCAGCGTGGTGACCGTAGTGCCCTTCGCCAAGTCCGTTGGCGGCAGCAGTATCAACAAGGATGGCAACTTCCAGCCCACCGACCAGATCGTCGACTACTACGTGGAGAAGTTCGCCAATACCTCGCCAGCCTGCAATGGCGGCACGCCCAGCCTGGTCAGCGACTGCGATGCCACCCTCAACGGCGGCCGCCCCTACGCCAAGTTCCGCATCAACTACGAAGACGTGGAGCAAGGCGCCGACCATGACATGGACGCCATCGCCCTGTACGAGTTGCTGGTCAACGACCAGGGCAAGCTGGTCATCAACATGACCTCCGAATACGCCGCCGGCGGCATCGACCAGCACATGGGCTACGTGATCTCCGGCACCACCAAGGACGGTATCTACCTGGAGGTCAAGGATCAGGAGGGCAACAACGTCGCCTACAAGCTGGATACCCCCGATGGTCGCGATCCCAACTACTGCAACGTGACCACCAAACCCAACGACTGCACCCTGAGCCGGCTCAGTTCCTCGCGCACCTTCACCCTGTCGGGCACCCCGGCGGCCACCTTCCTGGAGAACCCATTGTGGTACGCCGCCAAGTACGGCACCAACGCGACCAACAATGACACCGACGGCAACGGCGTACCGGACAACTACTTCCTGGTCACCAACGCCCTGACGCTGAAGGACCAGTTGAACAAGGCGTTCAACGACATCTACCAGCGCAACAGCTCCGTATCCACCCCATCGGTGGAGCGCCTGCAACCCGGTGCCTCGATCAGCGACGCACGCTCGGTCTATCGCTCCAACTTCCTGGTGGACGACTGGTCGGGCGACCTGATCAAGGAGACCATCAACCCGGCCACCTTCGCCCGTACCGTGGTCTGGCACGCCAAGGACCAGTTCCCGAGCACCCGCAACATCAAGTTCAAGGGCAGCAACGGCGCCCTGACCACCCTCTCCTACAGCAACCTGTCGGGCGTGACCTACAACGGCGTCGACCTGCAGACCACCCTGACCTCCGCGCAGCTCGGCTACGTGCTGGGCGACCGCAGCGGCGAGGGCAGCAGCTTCCGCCGGCGCAACACCCTGCTGGGCGACATCATCAACTCCAACCCGGTGGTGGTGTCCGGCGCCCAGTACCTGGCCTATCTGGCAGGCGCCATCGATGGCGGCTACCAGAAGTACGCCGACTTCATCGAAGCCAAGAAGGAACGCCGCAGCCAGGTCTACGTCGGCGCCAACGACGGCATGCTGCACGCCTTCGACGGCGCCACCGGCGCGGAGAAGTTCGCCTTCGTGCCCCGCGCCGTCATCCCGAACCTGCAGTACCTGAGCAGCAAGGACTACACCGCCGCCCAGCACCGCTGGTTCGTCGACGGCAGCCTGACCGTGCGCGACGTCTACTACGACGACGCCTGGCATACCGTGCTGGTGGGCACCCTCGGCGCCGGCGGCAAGTCCGCCTTCGCCCTGGACGTGACCGACCCTGACAACATCGCCCTGCTCTGGGAGTTCGACGACGACAACACCAGCAGCAAGGACGGCACCAACACGACGCTGAGCAACCTCGGCTTCACCATCCCCACCCCGGTGGTCGCCCGCCTGCACAGCGGACAATGGGGCGTGCTGCTGCCCAACGGCTACAACAGCGCCAACAACAGCAGCGGCAAGGCGGTGATGTACGTGCTGGACATCAAGACCGGCACCGTCCTCAAGACACTGGAGGCACAGGGGGCCAGCGGCACCAACGGCCTGTCCAGCATCCGCGGCGCCGACAACAACAGCGATGGCATCATCGACTACGCCTATGCCGGCGACCTGCAGGGCAACCTGTGGCGCTTCGACCTGATAGACAACAGCGCTACCAATACCGCACCGTTCTCCAGCACCACCATTGCCGCCTCGAAATTCAAGACGTCCTTCAACGGCACCCCGCTGTACGTGGCCAAGGATGCCGACGGTACCGGCGGCGTGCGCCAGCCGATCACCGCACCGCCGTCGCTGGTCCGCCATCCCTCCACCAACGGCTACCTGGTGATCTTCGGTACCGGCCGCTACCTGGGCACCGTGGACAAGACCAGCCCGTTCCAGTTGCAGACGCTCTACGGCATCTGGGACAAGCAGACCAAGGGCGAAGTAGCTACCAGCACGCCTAGCCTGTCGCGGGCCAGCCTGCAAGGGCAGACCATTTCGTCCCAGGTGAACAGTGCGACCTTCGCCGGTAACACGACCAGCACCTTCGACATCCGCCTGCTCAGCCAGAACACCGTGGACTGGACGACGAAAAGTGGCTGGTACCTGAACCTCCAGGTCACCGGCGGCAGCCTGGTGGGCGAGCGGATCGTCGACGAGATGGCCGCCCGCGGGCAGGCGCTGCTGATCAACACCCGCACGCCCAGCCTGGACGTCTGCCAGGCCGGCGTGGAAGGCTGGTCATACGGTCTCGACCCCTATACCGGCGGTCGCGCCGACTTCAATATCTTCGACTTCAGCCAGAACTTCGTGGTGGACCAGGGCGACGCCTATGTTTCCGGCGACACCAGCAACGTGGTCTCCGGCTACAAGACCCCTGCCGGTGGCGCGGCCCTTTCCGGCAATACGCGCTTCACCGCCGATGGCGCCCCGATGAACATCAGCTTCGGCCCCGAGTCCACCGGTCGCCAGACCTGGCGCGTGGCACCGCAATGAGGAACCAGTACGTGAAGAAGACAGCGGGTTTCACCCTGATCGAGATGATGATCGTGGTGGCCATCATCGGCATCCTGGCGGCCATCGCCTACCCCAGCTACCAGGAATACGTCCTGCGCGGCAACCGCAGCGAGGGCCAGGCATTGCTGAATGACGCGGCCGCGCGCCAGGAGCGCTACTTCGCCCAGAACAATGCGTATGTCACCGCCCAGGCCAACATCGCCAGGCTGGGCATGCGCAATACCAGCGGCACGACCGTGACCTCGGATTCAGGCAAGTACACCCTCACCATCAGCAGCCCCAACAACAGCGGTGGCTACCTGCTCACGGCAACTCCGCAAGGCGCGCAGGCCAAGGACACCAAGTGCGGCAACCTGACGCTCAATGCCATGGGCACCCGCGGCGTCAGCGGCAGCACCAGTGTGAACGACTGCTGGAAGTGAAGCGCTGCGGCACGTAGGGCGCATAACGCCGACGGCGTTATCCGCCGAATCGAGGACAGAGTCCGCTCCTACAGGAAGGGACGGAACACAGCGTAGGAGCGGATTTATCCGCGATTCCGCCGGCAAAGGCCGGCGTTCGGTCGAATATGGCGATGGGTATTACTTTCGCTCCACCCATCCTGCGCCATGGTTCCTAGGGTGTGGCGGAAGATGCCTCCTGGCAGGAACGGGTTCAGACCGCCTTGACCCGCAGTTCCCTGGGCATCGAGAACGTGATGTTCTCCTCCCGCCCATCCAGCTCCACCTCGGGTTCCGCGCCCCATTTGCGCAGTTGCTCGATCACCCCACGCACCAGCACTTCCGGGGCGGAGGCGCCGGCGGTGATGCCGATGCGTTGCTTGCCTTCGAACCATTCGCGCTTGAGGTCCTCGGCGCCGTCGATCAGGTAGCCGGGGGTGCCCATGCGTTCGGCGAGCTCGCGCAGGCGGTTGGAGTTGGAGCTGTTCGGGCTGCCCACCACCAGCACCAGGTCGCACTGGTCGGCGAGCTCCTTGACCGCGTCCTGGCGGTTCTGGGTGGCGTAGCAGATGTCGTTCTTGCGTGGGCCCTTGATGTGCGGGAACTTGGCGCGCAGGGCGTCGATCACCTTGGAGGTGTCGTCCATCGACAGGGTGGTCTGGGTGACGAAGTGCAGGGCCTCGGGGTTGCGCACTTGCAGCGCGGCCACGTCTTCCTCGTCTTCCACCAGGTAGATGTCGCCGCCGTTGTCGCGGTTGTACTGGCCCATGGTGCCTTCCACCTCGGGGTGGCCTTCGTGGCCGATGAGGATGCACTCCTGGCCGTCGCGGCTGTAGCGCACCACTTCCATGTGCACCTTGGTGACCAGCGGGCAGGTCGCGTCGAAGACCTTCAGGCCGCGGTTCTCGGCTTCCTTGCGCACAGCCTGGGAAACGCCGTGGGCGCTGAAGATGACGATGGTGTCGTCCGGCACCTGGTCGAGTTCCTCGACGAACACCGCGCCGCGGTTGCGCAGGTTCTCCACCACGAACTTGTTGTGCACCACTTCGTGGCGCACGTAGATCGGCGGGCCGAACACGTCCAGGGCGCGGTTGACGATTTCGATCGCCCGGTCGACGCCGGCACAGAAGCCGCGGGGGTTGGCGAGTTTGATTTGCATGGTCGGTCTGTCTCGGC
Organism: Pseudomonas sp. RW407; assembly: GCF_003176655.1. Classification (NCBI taxonomy): domain Bacteria; kingdom Pseudomonadati; phylum Pseudomonadota; class Gammaproteobacteria; order Pseudomonadales; family Pseudomonadaceae; genus Pseudomonas; species Pseudomonas sp. RW407. The sequence goes on from NZ_QGSL01000091.1 coordinate 397,886, forward strand.
GCGCAGAGGGGATGGCGCGATGGCTATCGCTTCGCGATACCCATCCTACGCCTGCGAAGGGCCCTCAGAGCGCCCTTACGTCGATGATTTCCACCTCGAAGGTCAGGCTCTTGCCGGCCAGCGGGTGGTTGAAATCGATGGTCACCTGCTGCTCGTCGAAGCTTTTGACCACGCCGGGCAGCTCGGTCTTGGCGGCGTCGTTGAAGATCACCAGCAGGCCCTCGGCCAGCTCCATGTCCTGGAACTGCTCGCGCGGCATGACCTGCACGTTGGCCGGGTTCGGCTGGCCGAAGCCCTGCTCCGGCTCGATGGCCAGGGTACGCTTGTCGCCGGCCTTGAGGCCGAACAGCGCCTGCTCGAAGCCGGGCAGCAGGTTGCCGTCGCCGACCTTGAAGGTGGCCGGCTGCTTGTCGAAGGTGCTGTCGACGACGTTGCCGTCCTCCAGCTTGAGGGCGAAGTGCAGGGTGACCTGGGTATCCGCTCCGATGCGCTGGATATCACTGGAACTGTCAGCCATGGGCGGTCTCTCCGGATTTCTTCGTCTTGAACATGTCCAGCGCCAGCATGATGGCGCCTACGGTGATGGCGCTGTCGGCCAGGTTGAACGCCGGGAAGTACCAGCGGTTCTGCCAGTGCACCAGGATGAAATCGATCACGTGGCCGAGCACGATGCGGTCGTACAGGTTGCCCAGCGCGCCGCCCAGCACCAGGGCCAGGGCGATGGCCAGCCAGGTGTCGCTGGGCTTCAGGCGCTTGAGCCAGACCAGCAGCACGGCGCTGACCACCACGGCGATCAGGGCGAACAGCCAGCGCTGCCAGCCCGAGCTGTCGGCCAGGAAGCTGAAGGCCGCGCCGGTGTTGTAGGCCAGGGTCCAGCTGAACAGGTCGGGGATGACCACGATCTGCTGGTACAGGCTCAGCGTGCCTTCGAAATAGGCCTTGCTGGCCTGGTCGAGGACCAGGACCAGCACGGTTATCCACAGCCAGCCGAGGCGGCCGAAGTTAGGACGCGCCATTGACTATTTCTCCTTTGCGTTGCCGCCGGAAATCGCGCCAGGCAAGGCGCTGGCTGCCGATAATGGCGTTCCCTTATCAAGGCCGGCAACGCAGCATGGCGCGATTTCCGGCGCAACCCGAAGGGCCGGGCCTGTATTTGCGCAGGCCTGCGTTACTCGTCGTTCATTTGGACGACCAAACCTCTCTCCTCGCGCCTTGCCCTGCGCAAATACAGGCTCCGGCGCAAAGAGAGAAATAGCCAATGGCGCGTCCTTAGGCATAGTGGCGAACCTCGCCGGCGCCTTCGATGTTCTCCACGCAACGGCCGCAAATTTCCGGGTGCGCGGCGTGGCTGCCGACATCTTCGCGGTGGTGCCAGCAGCGGGCGCACTTGGCGTGGGCCGACTTGACCACCTTCAGCTTGAGGCCGGGCAGCTCGCTCTGCACGGCATCGGCCGGGGCATCGGCCAGTGGCGCGAGGGTGGCGGTGGAAGTGATGAGCACGAAGCGCAGTTCGTTGCCCAGCTTGGCCAGGTCGGCGGCCAGGGCCTCCTCGGCGAACAGGGTGACCTCGGCCTGCAGGTTGCCGCCCACGGCCTTGGCCGCGCGCTGGTTCTCCAGCTCCTTGTTCACCGCTGCCTTCACGGCCATGACCTTGTCCCAGTAGGCGCGGCCCAGCTCGGCGTCGGCCGGCAGCTCGGACAGGCCCTCGTACCAGGTGGTCAGCATCACCGACTCGGCGCGCTCGCCGGGCAGGAACTTCCACACTTCCTCGGCGGTGAAGGCCAGGATGGGCGCGACCCAGCGCACCAGCGCCTCGGCGATGTGGAACAGCGCGGTCTGGCAGGAGCGGCGGGCGACGCTGTCGGCCTGGGTGGTGTACTGGCGGTCCTTGATGATGTCCAGGTAGAAGCCGCCCAGCTCCTGCACGCAGAAGTTGTGCACCTTGGAGTAGACGTTCCAGAAGCGGTAGTCGCGGTAGGCCTCTTCCAGTTCGCGCTGCAGCAGCAGGGCGCGGTCCACGGCCCAACGGTCCAGGGCCAGCAGCTGGTCGTTGGGCAGCAGGTCCCTGGCCGGGTCGAAGCCGGTCAGGTTGGAGAGCAGGAAGCGCGTGGTGTTGCGGATGCGCCGGTAGGCGTCGGCGCTGCGCTGCAGGATGGTCTGGGAGACCGCGATCTCGCCGGAGTAGTCGGTGGAGGCCACCCACAGGCGCAGGATGTCGGCGCCCAGGGTGTCGATCACGGTCTGCGGCACCACGGTGTTGCCCAGGGACTTGGACATCTTGCGGCCGGACTCGTCCACGGTGAAGCCGTGGGTCAGCAACTGGCGGTACGGCGCATGGCCGTCGATGGCGCAGCCGGTCAGCAAGGATGAGTGGAACCAGCCGCGGTGCTGGTCGGAGCCTTCCAGGTAGAGGTCGGCGGCCGGGCCGCTGGCGTGGCCGAGCTCGGCGTGGGAGCCGCGCAGCACGTGCCAGTGGGTGGTGCCGGAGTCGAACCAGACGTCCAGGGTGTCGTTGATCTTGTCGTACTGCGCGGCTTCATCGCCCAGCAGTTCGGCGGCGTCGAGCTTGAACCAGGCCTCGATGCCTTCCTTCTCCACGCGCTGGGCGACTGCTTCCATCAGCTCGACGGTGCGCGGGTGCAGCTCGCCGGTGGCCTTGTGCAGGAAGAACGGGATGGGCACGCCCCAGTTGCGCTGGCGCGAGATGCACCAGTCCGGACGGCCGGCGATCATGCCGTGCAGGCGCGCCTGGCCCCAGCTGGGCACGAATTCGGTCTGGGTGATGGCTTCCAGGGCGCGCTCGCGCAGGGTGGCGCCGCTTTCCGGCTGCTTGTCCATGCCGACGAACCACTGCGCGGTGGCGCGGTAGATCAGCGGCGTCTTGTGGCGCCAGCAGTGCATGTAGCTGTGGTTGATGCTGGCGTGCTTGAGCAGCGCGCCCACTTCGTCGAGCTTGGCGACGATGTTCGGGTTGGCCTTCCAGATGAACTGGCCGCCGAAGAACGGCAGGTCGGACACATACACGCCGTTGCTCTGCACCGGGCTGAGGATGTCGTCGTTGCTCATGCCGTACTGCTTGCAGGTACGGAAGTCGTCCTCGCCGTAGGCCGGCGCCGAGTGGACGATGCCGGTGCCGGCGTCCAGGGCCACGTACTCGGCCAGGTAGACCGGCGAGAAGCGCTCGTAGAACGGGTGGCGGAAGCGGATCAGGTCCAGCGCCTCGCCCTTGGCGGTGGCGATGACCCGGCCTTCCAGGCCGTAGCGCTGCAGGCAGGACTCGACCAGTTCCTCGGCCAGCACCAGCAGGCGCGCCCCGGTGTCGACCAGGGCGTAGGTGAATTCGGGGTGGACGTTCAGCGCCTGGTTGGCCGGGATGGTCCAGGGGGTGGTGGTCCAGATGACGATGGCGGCGGGCTTGGCCAGGCTCGGCAGGCCGAAGGCGGCGGCCAGCTTGTCGGCGTCTTCCACCGGGAAGGCGACGTCGATGGCGTCGGACTTCTTGTCGGCGTACTCGACTTCCGCCTCGGCCAGGGCCGAACCGCAGTCGAAGCACCAGTTCACCGGCTTCAGGCCCTTGAACACGAAGCCCTGCCTGACCATCTCGGCCAGGGCGCGGATCTCGCCGGCCTCGTTGGCGAAGTTCATGGTCTTGTAGGGGTTGTCCCACTCGCCCAGCACGCCCAGGCGGATGAAGTCGGCCTTCTGCCCTTCGATCTGTTCGGCGGCGTAGGCGCGGCACAGTTCGCGGGTCTTGTCCGCCGGCAGGTTCTTGCCGTGGGTGGTCTCGACCTTGTGCTCGATGGGCAGGCCATGGCAGTCCCAGCCCGGCACGTAGGGGGCGTCGTAGCCGGCCAGGGTGCGCGAGCGGACGATCAGGTCCTTGAGGATCTTGTTGACCGCGTGACCGATGTGGATGCTGCCGTTGGCGTAGGGCGGGCCATCGTGCAGGATGAATTTCGGGCGACCTTCGCCGATCTTCCGCAGCTTCTGGTACAGGCCGATGTCGTTCCAGAACTTCAGCGTCTCCGGCTCGCGCTGGGGCAGGCCGGCTTTCATCGGGAACTGGGTATCGGGAAGGTTCAGCGTGGCTTTGTAGTCGGTCATCTCAGGGCCTGTTCGGAATTTCTTCAATCAAGCGGTTGGCCCAGCCAGTAGGCCCGGGCGGCGGCTATGTCGGCGAGGATCGCCGCCTTCAGTGCCTCCAGGGAGGCAAAACGCTGCTCATCACGCAGCTTCTGGTGGAAGGTCACATCCAGGTGCAGGCCGTAGAGGTCGCCCGCGAAGTCCAGCAGATGTACTTCCAGGTGGGGCCGGCCGTCGCCGTTGACCGACGGCCGCGTGCCGATGTTGGCCACCCCGTTGACACGCTGGCCAGCCACGACGGTGCTGACCAGATAGACGCCGTTCAGCGGCGCCTTGCGGCGCTTGAGCTGGATGTTGGCGGTGGGCGAACCCAGGGTGCGGCCGAGCTTCTGCCCGTGCAGCACCCGCCCGCTCAGGCGGAACGGCCGGCCCAGCAGGCGCTCGGCCTGGTGCAGGTCGCCGTCGGCGAGCACCTTGCGGATGCGCGAGCTGCTCACCCGCATGCCGTCGACCTCCACCGTGGTGGCGGCCTCGACGGTGAAGCCCTGCTCGGCGCTGGCCCGGACCAGGAAGGCGAAGTCGCCGGAACGGTCGCAGCCGAAGCGGAAGTCGTCGCCCACTTCCAGGTGGCGCACCGCCAGGCCGTCCACCAGCACCTGGCGGACGAACTCGGCGGCCGACAGCTCGCGCAGACGGCGGTTGAAGGTCAGGCAGAGGACGAAGTCGACGCCCTGCTCGCGCAGCAGCTCGAGCTTCTCGCGCAGGCGCGTCAGGCGCACCGGCGCGGCATCCGGGGCGAAGTACTCGCGCGGCTGCGGCTCGAAGATGACCACGCAGCTGGGCACGCCCAGCTCCTGCGAGCGCTCGCGCAGACGCGCCAGGATCGCCTGGTGGCCAAGGTGGACGCCGTCGAAATTGCCGATGGTGGCAACGCAGCCCCCGGACAGGGGCCGCAGGTTGTGGAGGCCTCGAAGCAGCTGCATAGCGCGCGTATTGCTCAGAAAGTGGTCGATTATACCTGCACCCGCCGCCGCGCGACAGGCACAAAGCCGCCGTGCGTCACGGATGCACCCAAGTGCCCGCGCCGGGCTAGCTCACCGCCCGCCGCGAGAAGTCCCGCAGGCGGAAGCCCAGCAGCGCCAGCATACCGAAATAGGCCACCACGCCGGCCACCACCAGCACGCCCAGGCGCGCCAGGCGCAGCGGCATGCCGCCCAGGTCCCAGGCCGGCATGAAGTGCATCGCGCCCAGCAGCACGGCGGACATCACCAGCACCGCCAGCACCAGCTTGCCGAGGAACTTCGCCCAGCCCGGCTGCGGCTCGAACAGGTCGTGCTTGCGCAACTGCCAGTACAGCAGGCCGGCGTTGAGGCAGGCCGCCAGGCTGATGGCCAGGGCCAGGCCCGCGTGCTTGAGCGGGCCGATGAAGACCAGGTTCATCGCCTGGGTGGAAACCAGGGTGAAGAGCGCGATCTTCACCGGCGTGCGGATGTTCTGCCGGGCATAGAAGCCCGGCGCCAGCACCTTGACCAGGATGATGCCGAGCAGGCCCACGGCATAGGCGATGAGCGCGCGCTGGGTCATCAGCGCGTCGTTGGCGCTGAACTTGCCGTACTGGAACAGCGACACGGTCAGCGGCTCGGCGATCAGCGCCAGGGCCAGCGCGCAGGGCAGCACCAGCAGGAAGCACAGGCGCAGCCCCCAGTCGAGCAGGCGCGAGTATTCGTGGCGGTCGTCATTGGCGTAGGTCTTGGCCAGGGACGGCAGCAGGATGGTGCCCAGGGCCACCCCCAGCACGCCGGAGGGCAGCTCCATCAGGCGGTCGGCGTAGTACATCCAGGACACCGAGCCCGCAGCCAGGAAGGAGGCGAAGATGGTGTTGATGATCAGCGAGATCTGGCTCACCGAGACGCCGAGGATCGCCGGGCCCATCTGCTTGAGCACGCGCCATACGCCGGTATCGCGCAGGTTCAGGCGCGGCAGCACCAGCATGCCGATCTTCTTCAGGTGCGGCAGCTGGTACAGCAGCTGCGCCAGGCCGCCGGCCAGCACCGCCCAGCCCAGGGCCATCACCGGCGGGTCGAAGTACGGCGTGAGGAACAGCGAGAACAGGATCATGCTGACGTTCAGCAGGGTCGGCACGAAGGCCGGCACCGAGAAGCGGTTCCAGGTGTTGAGGACGGCCCCGGCCAGGGAGGCCAGGGAGATCAGCAGGATGTAGGGAAAGGTCACCCGCAGCAGCGCGGTGGTCAGCTCGAACTTCTCCGGGGTGTCGGCGAAGCCCGGCGCGGTGATCCAGATCACCCAGGGCGCGGCGAGGATGCCGAGCAGCGTGACCACGGCCAGCACCAGGGTCAGCAGGCCGGAGACGTAGGCGATGAAGGTGCGGGTGGCCTCCTCGCCCTGCTGCGTCTTGTATTCCGCCAGGATCGGCACGAAGGCCTGGGAGAAGGCGCCCTCGGCGAAGATGCGGCGCAGCAGGTTGGGCAGCTTGAAGGCGACGAAGAAGGCGTCGGTGGCCATGCCGGCGCCGAACATGCGCGCCACTATGGTGTCCCGGACGAAGCCGAGCACCCGCGAGATCATGGTCATGGAGCTGACCGCGGCCAGCGATTTGAGTAGATTCATTGCATCCGGGACTTGTCAGCGCAGGGCGGGCCCTGCCCGCGGGGCGGCCGGATCGCCCGGCGGCCAGTAAAGGGCGTCGAGTGTATGGCCGCTGGTCGAATAAATCACCCACCCAGTCCGCGAATCCCCGGCCACGCCGCTCGTCGGCCGCCGCTCATACCCTTGACAAGGCTCGGACTCGACGGCATCATTCGCGGCCTTAATTTATTCGCTACATCCCAAGTTTTTCTCGAGGAGCTCGACGGTGGCCAACACACCTTCCGCCAAAAAACGCGCCAAACAGGCTGAGAAGCGTCGCAGCCACAACGCCAGCCTGCGTTCCATGGTTCGTACCTACATCAAGAACGTAGTCAAAGCAGTCGACGCCAAGGACCTGCCCAAGGCCCAGGCCGCTCTGGTTGCCGCCGTACCGGTCATCGACCGCATGGCCGACAAAGGCATCATCCACAAGAACAAGGCCGCTCGTCACAAGAGCCGTCTGAACGCCCACGTGAAGGCCCTGGCCACCGCGTAAGCGTTCCGTTCTTGAAAAACCGGCCCCTGTGGCCGGTTTTTTATTGCCCGCGAAAAACCCAAACCCGGCCCCGGACCTGTAGGAGCGAGCTTGCTCGCGAACGCCCCGCTGCGGCGATGCCTCGCGCGAACGCCGGCCTTGCCGGCGGGATCGCGGATGAGATCCGCTCCTACGCTGCCCCCACCCGCGCACTCCCTTGTAGGAGCGCGCCCTGCGCGCGAATCGCGGGCAGGGCCCGCTCCTACGAAAAGAAAAAGCGAAAGATGCCTCGCGTGAATACCGGCCTTGCCGGCGGGATCGCGGATGAGATCCGCTCCTACGCTGCCCCACCCACGCACACCCCTGCAGGAGCGCGCCCTGCGCGCGAATCGCGGGCAGGGCCCGCTCCTACGAAAAGAGGAAGCCTTCTATTTCGTCGGCCAGGGCATGATCGGGATGGCGGTCACCGCGTTCTGCGGGCTGCCTTCGATGATGCGGTCGCTGTAGACGAGGTAGACCAGCGCGTTGCGCTTCTTGTCGAAGAAACGCACCACCTGCATGGACTTGAACACCAGCGAGGTGCGCTGCTTGAACACCTCTTCGCCATCCTTGAGTTCGCCGGCGAAGCGGATCGGCCCGACCTGGCGGCAGGCGATGGACGCCTCGGCGCGGTCCTCGGCCAGGCCCAGGCCGCCCTTGACGCCGCCGGTCTTGGCCCGCGACAGGTAGCAGGTCACCCCTTCCACTTTAGGGTCGTCGAAGGCCTCGACCACGATCTTGTCGTTGGGCCCCACCCACTTGAACACCGTGGAGACCTCGCCGATCTCCTCCGCCCCCGCCAGCACCGGCAACATCAGCAGGCCGGCGCACACGCCCTTCCATAGCTTCATGGGTACTCCTTCAGACCAGCACGAGGTTGTCGCGGTGCACCAGCTCCGGCCCGTCGACGTAGCCCAGCAGGCCCTCGATGGCGTCGGTCGGCTGGCCGATGATCTTCTGCGCCTCCAGGGCGCTGTAGTTGGCCAGGCCGCGAGCGATCTCGCGGCCCTGCGGGTCCACGCAGACCACCATCTCGCCGCGGCGGAAGCTGCCCTGGACCTGCTTCACGCCCACCGGCAACAGGCTCTTGTGATCTTCCGCGATGGCCTTCACCGCCCCCGCGTCCAGCACCAGGGTGCCGCGCATCTGCAGATGGCCTGCCAGCCATTGCTTGCGGGCGGCCTTGCGGCTCTGCTCGGGAGTCAGCAGGGTACCCAGGCGCTCGCCGGAACGCAGGCGGTCGAGCACGCGCTCGATGCGCCCGCCGACGATCACCGTGTGCGCACCGGAGCGTGCCGCCAGGCGCGCCGCGCGCAGCTTGGTCTGCATGCCGCCGCGGCCGAGGGCGCCGGCGCTGCCGCCGGCCACCAGGTCGAGCTGGGCATCGTCGGCGCGGGCTTCGTAGATCAGCTGGGCTTCGGGGTTGCTGCGCGGATCGGCGTCGAACATACCGTCGCGGTCGGTGAGGATCACCAGCAGGTCGGCCTCCACCAGGTTGGCCACCAGGGCCGCCAGGGTGTCGTTGTCGCCGAAGCGGATCTCGTCGGTGACCACCGTGTCGTTCTCGTTGATCACCGGGATCACGCCGAGATCGACCAGGGTGCGCAGGGTGTTGCGGGCGTTCAGGTAGCGCTTGCGGTCGGACAGGTCGTCATGGGTCAGCAGCACCTGGGCGGTCTGCAGGCCATGCTGGCCGAAGCTGGACTCCCAGGCCTGCACCAGGCCCATCTGGCCGACGGCCGCCGCGGCCTGCAGCTCGTGCATGTCGTTCGGGCGGGAGACCCAGCCCAGGCGGCTCATGCCCGCCGCCACGGCGCCGGAGGACACCAGCACCAGCTCGACGCCCGCGCAGTGCAGCGCGACCATCTGCTCGACCCACACCGCCATGGCGTCGCGATCCAGCCCGCGGCCATCGGCCGTGAGCAGGGCGCTGCCGATCTTCACCACCCAGCGCCGCGCGCCGGTCACTTTCTCACGCATACATCAACCTTACGAAGTCAGGTTTCACCAGGTTGCTTGGGGACCGGCGCACGCGGCGCCGGTCAGGGCACGTAGAAGATTTCCGGCCCGTCGCCGTCGTCCTCGTCGTCGAAATCATCGTCGTCATCGAGGTCGTCGGCATTCTTCAGGCCGGCACGGCGCAGCGCGCGCGCGTCATCCAGGGCCTGCAGACGGGAGCGCGCCTCGTCCTCGATGCGCTGGTCGAGTTCGGCCAGGGCTTCGCCGTAGGCCGGGTCTTCCTCGATGCGCAGGGTGCGCTCGTCGAGGTACTTCATGATGTCCTGGCTGAGCGCCTCGGTGCCTTCGCGCTCCAGGGCGGAGATCACGTAGACCGGACCTTCCCAGCCCAGCCGCGCGACCACGTCCTGCTTGCGCCGCTCCTGCTCTTCCGGCTCGAGGATCTGGTCCATCTTGTTCAGCACCAGCCAGCGGTCACGCTCGGTGAGCGCCGGGCTGAACTTGGTCAGCTCGTTGACGATGGTCTCGGCGGCATCGGCCGGGTCGCTCTCGTCCAGCGGCGCCATGTCGACGATGTGCAGCAGCAGACGGGTACGCGCCAGGTGCTTGAGGAAGCGGATGCCCAGGCCGGCGCCTTCGGCGGCGCCCTCGATCAGGCCGGGGATGTCGGCGACCACGAAGCTCTTGAAGCGGCCGACGCTGACCACGCCCAGGTTCGGCACCAGGGTGGTGAACGGGTAGTCGGCGACTTTCGGCTTGGCCGCGGACACGGCGCGGATGAAGGTGCTCTTGCCAGCGTTCGGCAGGCCCAGCAGGCCGACGTCGGCCAGGACCTTCAGCTCCAGCTTGAGGTCGCGGGCCTCGCCGGGCTTGCCCGGGGTGGTCTGCCGCGGCGCACGGTTGGTGCTGGACTTGAAGCGGGTGTTGCCCAGGCCGTGCCAGCCGCCCTGGGCGACCATCAGGCGCTGACCGGGCTCGGTCAGGTCGCCGATGACCTCATGGGTAGCGGCATCGATCACGGTGGTGCCCACCGGCACCGGCAGGACCAGGTCGTCGCCCTTGGCGCCGGTGCAGTCCTTGCTGCCACCGTTCTGCCCGCGCTGGGCATCGAAGCGGCGGGTGTAGCGGTAGTCCACCAGGGTGTTCAGGCTCTCGTCGGCCTCGAGGAACACCGAGCCGCCGTCGCCACCGTCACCGCCGTTGGGACCGCCCTTCTCGATGAACTTCTCGCGGCGAAAGCTCATGAGGCCATTACCGCCGTCACCGGCTTTCACGTGGATGGATACTTCGTCGACGAATTTCATGGGAACGCCTCCCGCCAGCGCGGCGGGTTGAATAAGAAAAGGAGCATAGGATACAGCCAAGTCCGCGCAAACGCGCAGGCCGCCCCATGCAGGAAACGCCAGAAACAAAAAAGCCCCGTCGCGAGACAGGGCTTTTTCAGTGAAGGCTCGCTTAGGCAGCGACGACGCTTACATAGCGACGGCCAAAGGCGCCTTTCACTTCGAACTTGATCACGCCGTCGATTTTCGCGAACAGGGTGTGATCCTTGCCCATGCCAACGCCGTAGCCAGCGTGGAACTGGGTGCCGCGCTGACGCACGATGATGTTGCCTGCTTTGACGACCTGGCTGCCGAACAGCTTCACGCCAAGGCGTTTACTTTCGGAATCGCGACCGTTGCGGGTACTACCGCCAGCTTTCTTGTGTGCCATGAGTCATATCCTCCAAAAAAGGAATTAGGCCTGGATGCCGGTGATCTTGATTTCAGTGAACCACTGGCGGTGGCCCTGACGCTTCATGTGGTGCTTGCGGCGGCGGAACTTGATGATGCGCACTTTGTCGTGACGACCGTGGGAAACCACTTCTGCGGTCACTTTCGCGCCTTCTACCACCGGCAGGCCGATCTTGACGTCATCGCCGTTGGCGACCAGCAGGATGCGATCCAGGTTGATCGCTTCGCCGGTGGCGACGTCGAGTTTCTCGACCTTGAGGAATTCGCCTTCGGTGACTTTGTATTGCTTGCCACCGGTAACAATAACTGCGTACATCTGGATGTCTCCGTTAGACCTGCTCACCCGACGCTTTATAGGAAGAGGTATCGGTCGGCATGGCTGCATGGGGCCGGAAGGACGCCCGTGCAATTGCGTAAGGCAGGGTATGCCAGGGAAGTTCGGGGCCGCGATTGTACGCAAAGCCCCCGGCCGACACAAGCCTCGCGGCGCTTTCCTTGACAGCCCCCACCCCGGCACCTAGCATGCCGCGCATTCTTCGAGGAGCGCCTTCGTAATATGCAACCCCAGGCTTTCTATCGGGTGGTGGCGGACGATTTCACCGCCGTCGACGGCATCATCCGCCGCCAGCTCAGCTCCCGCGTTCCCCTGGTCGAGAAGATCGGCGACTATATCATCTCCGCCGGCGGCAAGCGTCTCCGCCCGCTGCTGGTGCTGCTCAGCGGCAAGGCCCTGGGCCGTTCCGGGGACGACATGCGCCTGCTGGCGGCGATCATCGAGTTCCTGCACACCTCCACCCTGCTGCACGACGACGTGGTCGACGCCTCCGGCCTGCGCCGCGGCCGCGCCACCGCCAACGCCCAGTGGGGCAACGCGCCCAGCGTGCTGGTCGGCGACTTCCTCTATGCACGCTCCTTCGAAATGATGGTCGAGCTCGGCTCCATGCCGGTGATGCAGATCATTTCCCAGGCCACCCGGGTGATCGCCGAAGGCGAAGTGCTGCAGCTGACCAAGGTGCGCGACGCCAGCACCACCGAGGAAACCTACATGGAAGTCATCCGCGGCAAGACCGCGATGCTCTTCGAGGCCTCGACCCACAGTGCCGCCGCCCTCGCCGGCGCCAGCCACGAACAGGCCGAGGCCCTGCGCCAGTTCGGCGACGCCCTGGGCATCGCCTTCCAACTGGTGGACGACCTGCTGGACTACCGCGGCGACGCCAGCACCCTGGGCAAGAACGTCGGCGACGACCTCGCCGAGGGCAAGCCCACCCTGCCGCTGATCGCCACCATGCGCGACGGCACCCCGGAGCAGGCGCTGCTGGTGCGCAAGGCCATCCAGCAGGGCGGCAGCCAGGACCTGGAAGGCATCCGCGCCGCTGTGGAAGCCGCCGGCGCCCTGGACTACACCGCCAGGTTGGCCCGCGAGTACGCCGCGCGCGCCATCGACTGCCTGCAGGTACTGCCGGACAGCGAATACCGCGCCGCGCTGGTCGAACTCAGCGAGTTCGCGGTCGCCCGCACGCACTGATCGTCGCCGCCACCGAACGCCCGCCCGGCCCTGCCGCGCGGGCGTTTTGCATTCAGGGCGGTTGATCCAGGCCATGGCATGGGGCGTTTGGCGAAAAAAATTCTGCATAGGGGCTTGCTATCGAGATAATAAGAATTATTCTCATTAACTCGGCTACCAAGGAGATGCAGAGATGACCTACATGATCGATGCCTGGCTGGACCGCCCCCATCCCTATCTGCGCATCCTCAATCGCGATACCGGGGAAGTCTGCGCCCTGCTGCAGGAAGACGCCCTGGACGAGTTGCGCGAGCAGGGCGGCCTGGACCTGCACGAGCTGAGCACCAGCGAACCGCAGGTGCTCAAGGAGCTGGTGCGCAACCTGTTCCTGTTCTGCTACGCCCGTGCGCTGCGTTGAATGCCACCGCTGCTCGCGGGAGCGATGGGGCTTTCGTAGGAGGACCTTGTCCGCGATAGCCGGACGTATCGGCGCGGATCGCGGATGAGATCCGCTCCTACGCTCCCCCACCCACGCCATTCCCCTGTAGGAGCGCGCCCTGCGCGCGAATCGCGGGCAGGGCCCGCTCCTACAGTGCCGGGGAAGCACGGGCGTAGGAGCGGACCTTGTCCGCGATGGCGGGATGAGAGCCGGCCCTGCCGGCGGAATCGCGGATAAATCCGCTCCGACATCTCATCCGGCAAACATAACGACCCGTAGGATGGGTCAGGTGCGGGCCGTTCGCGAGCAAGCTCGCTCGCCGGGGCGGGAGCGGGATGTACAGGTTTTTTTTGCGATGGCGCAGGACGCGCCATCCGTGCGGTCGCCGCCCGGGAGGCGGCTGCACACCGGGGGCCGCGTGGAGCCCCCCGCATGCCGCGGTGGCCAGGGACGGCCGCCGCGGGTTGCACCCGTCAGAGGATGTCGAGCAGCTCGACGTCGAACACCAGGGTGCTGTGCGGCGGGATGCTGCCCACCGCCTGGCCGCCGTAGGCCAGCTCGGCCGGTACGTGCAGGCGCCACTTGCTGCCGGTGTTCATCAGTTGCAGGGCCTCGACCCAGCCGGCGATCACGCCGCCCACCGGGAACTCGGCCGGCTGGCCGCGCTGGTAGGAACTGTCGAACACGCTGCCGTCGACCAGGGTGCCATGGTAGTGGGTGCGCACGGTGTCGTCGCGGGACGGCTTGGCGCCCTCGCCGGCGACCAGCACTTCGTATTGCAGGCCGGACGGCAGCACGGTGACGCCCTCGCGCTTGGCATTCTCCACCAAGTAGGCCTTGCCTTCGGCGGCGGCCGCCTCGGCCTTGGCCTGGGCTTCGGCCTGCATGCGCTGGCGGATCACCTGGAAGCTGGCGGACAGCTGCTCGGCGGGCACCCGGCTGTCGGCACCGGCGAAGGCGTCGGAGAGGCCGGCCAGCACCGCGTCCAGGCTCATGCCCGGAACCGGGTTCTCACGCAGCTGGTCGCCCAGCTGGCGGCCGACGCCGTAGCTGACACGGGCTTCGTCGGTGGAAAGGTTGAGTTCGCTCATGGCGGGGCTCCGCTGGGTGAAAAAAGGGCGGCCAGCCTAGCACAGTCGACCGCCCCGCCCCACCTCGGCCTCAATGCAGCGGCATGGCCACGCCTTCGTCGTTCTGCGCGCTGCCGCCCGGGGAGCCGCACATCTCGTCCTGCACCGCGGCGTGGACCAGCTGGAAGGGAATCGGCGGCAACGCCGTCAGCAGTTGGCGGGCATGCTCCAGCGAACGCACGCCCAGTACATGCCCCTTGGCGTCCTGGATCGGGATGAAGCGCTGGCCCATGCGCGCCTCCAGCACGTAGATGCCGCCCTCCAGGGATACCAGGTTGAGCTCGTCGATATCCCCGGCGAGTGAACGGTTGGTCAGCTCTTGCAGGTTCATTGCGCACCTCCAGGGTAGGGTCCAACGCAGCCAGTCTGGTACAGCGCGCCGGCTGCGCCCAGCGCAAACGACACCGCCCGTCGCTTGCGGCTGACGGGCGGTACGCCGGAGGCGGCAAAAACGATCAGTGGTCGTGGCGCGTGGCCTTGTCCAGATAGCCCATGGCGAACGCGGAGAGGACGAAGGTGAGGTGGATGATCACGTACCACATCAGCTTGTTGTCATCGACGTTCTTCGCATCCATGAAGATGCGCAGCAGGTGGATCGAGGAGATCGCCACGATGGAGGCCGCCACCTTGTTCTTCAGCGAGCTGGCGTCCATCTTGCCCAGCCAGCTGAGCTTCTCCTTGCCTTCGGAAATGTCCAGCTGCGAGACGAAGTTCTCGTAGCCGGAGAACATCACCATCACCAGCAGGCCGCCGACCAGGGCCATGTCGATCAGCGACAGCAGCACCAGGATCAGGTCGGCCTCGGCGATCGAGAAGATGTCCGGGAGGATGTGGAAGATCTCCTGGAAGAACTTGATGGTCAGTGCCAGCAGCGCCAGCGACAGACCGATATAGACCGGCGCCAGCAGCCAGCGGGCGGCGTACATGCTGTTTTCGATGAAACGTTCCATGGCCTTCGCAAAGGGAGTTCAGAAATGGCGGAGGATTATAGCTGAAGGCCCGCGGCGAGTTATCCAGTTATTCTGTGGATAAATATGTGCAGGACGCCGGGAAGAAACGCGCCAGCCCCCGCCCGCCGGGGGTTGGCGGCGGTCGCTCAGAGACTGCGCAATGCGCCTTCAGGACTCGGGGTGGGACTGGTAGTCCCCGAAGTTGCGCACGCGCTCGCCATTGATTCGTCGCAGCTCGGCCTGCAGGTGCAGCTGCCAGATGGGCAGGTCGTCGGCGGGCACGTAGCCCTGCTGGGCCAGGCAGTCGGCGATGGCTTCGAGCACGCCCTCGGCCACGAAAGGCCCGTAGAACGGGCCCTGGGCCTTGATGGCGGTGGGCTGCGCCCCCGCCATGCCCGCAGCGCAGAGCAGTGTCCAGAGTCCATTCTCTCCGGCCAGCGGCCTGATCACGCACTCGATGCGCGTGGTCAACCCCAGACAGGGGCGGATAAGGCAGAGGTTACGCGGCATGGCGGCACCCTCGCGGTTGTCCTGTTTTCGAGCCTACACCTGGGGTTGACCTCGGGAAAGCCCGTTTTATCCACGATAGTTGTGGATATCGTTGTGGACACCACGGGGGCAACGGCGCCCGACGAGCGCCATTGCTGGGGCCCCCGCCGCTGGTCAAGGACTGGCCAGCGGCAGCGGGCTCAGTCGCTGTCCTTCTTCTTGCGCGCCCGCTCCTTCTCCACCTGCGGCGCCTTGGCGGCCTTGGCCGCGGCCGGCGCGGCCTCCTTGGCGAGCTTATCCTTGTCCTCCTCGTCCATGCCCATGGCATCGATCTCCTTGAGGCGCTCGACCACCCGCGCGTTGACGCTGCCGGCCGGGAACTGGCCCTTGGCGTCCGGCGCGCCGGCCGGCTCGCCGACCAGCAGGCCCAGCGCCTCGTCGACGTGGCGCACCGCGTAGACGTTGAACAGGCCGTTGCGCACCGCCTGCAGCACGCGCTCGTCGAGCATCAGGGTGCTGACGTTGGAGCGCGGGATGATCACCCCCTGCTCGCCGGTCAGGCCGCGGGCCTCGCAGAGGCGGAAGAAGCCCTCGATCTTCTCGTTGACGCCGCCGACCGCCTGCACTTCGCCGAACTGGTTGATCGAGCCGGTGATGGCGAAGCACTGCCGCAGCGGCGTGCGCGACAGCGCCGAGATCAGCGTGCAGACCTCGCCGAGCGAGGCGCTGTCGCCGTCGACGTAGCCGTAGGACTGCTCGAGCGCGATGCTCGCGGAGATTTCCAGCGGGTACTCCTGGGCATAGCGGCTGCCCAGGTAGCCGGTAAGGATCATCACGCCCTTGGAGTGGATCGGCTGGCCCAGGCTGACCTCGCGCTCGATGTCGACGATGCCGCTGCCGCCCGGGTAGACGGTGGCGGAGATGCGCGCCGGTACGCCGAACACCGAATCGCCCACCTCCAGCACGGTGAGGCCGTTGCACTTGCCCACGGCGGCGCCTTCGGTGTCGATCAGCACGATGCCGGCCAGCATGTCGTCGAGGATCCGCGCCGAAACGCGGCCGGTGCGGGTTTCCTTGGCCTTGAGGGCACGCTCGATGTGGCCCAGGTCGGTGACCGGCTCGCTGGCCAACTGGCGGATGAAGTCCGCCTCGCTGACCAGCTGGAACAGGTCGCCGATGCGCGCCGACAGGCGCCCCTGGTGCTCGGCCAGGCGCGCGCTGTAGGTGGCCAGGCGCGCCACCGCGGTGGCGGTCAGCGGCGCCATGCCCTCTTCCGAGGTGCGCGTCTTGAGCAGCTGGGCGAACTGTTCGAGGCTGTCCTCGGCCAGCGGGATGTCCTCGTCGAAGTCGACCAGCACGCGGAACATCTCCTGGAAGTCCGGGTCCAGGTCCTGCAGGGTGTAGTAGATCTGCCGCGAGCCGATGATGATGACCTTCAGCTGCAGCGGGATCACCTGCGGCGTCAGGCTCATGGCGGCCAGGCGGCCGAGCTCGGCCAGCGGCGACTCCATTTTCAGCTGGCGCGTTTGCAGGGCGCGCTTGAGCGCGTCCCAGACGAAGGGCTCGCCCAGCAGCTTCTCCGCCTCCAGCACCAGGAAGCCGCCATTGGCGCGGTGCAGCGCGCCCGGGCGCAGCTGCCGGTAGCTGGTGTAGAGGGCGCCCTGGTCGGAGGCGTACTCGATGCGGCCGAACAGGTTGTCGTAGGTCGGGTGCGACTCGAGCACCACCGGCGCGCCGCTGGTGGCGTGGTGGCCGATCACCTGGTTGGGCGCGTACAGCTCCTGCAGCATCAGCTTGCGCTGGGCGTCGCTGCGCTCGGTGTCCACCAGTTGGTCGACCACGGTCTTCAGCAGGTTCAGTTGCATGGCCTGCAGGTAGGTGCAGACCCCGCTGTTGTTGTTGTACTTCTCCACCAGCGGCGCCAGCAGCGGCTGCAGCGCGAGGGTGATGGTCTCCTCGTTGAGCTGGCGCAGCTGGTTGCTGGACTCGCGCTTCCACTGCGGCAGGCTGGCCAGCTCTTCGTTGAGCTGTTCCTCGAGCTCGGCGATGTCGGCGTGGAAACGCTCGCGCTCGGCCTCCGGCAGCTGGGCGAACTCGGCCTCGTCGAGGGCCTTGCCGTCCTTCATCGGGGTGAAGGCGATGTTCGCGCTGTCGCGGTACAGCGCCACGTCCTTCTCCAGGGCGAGGCGCTCGACGGTGTCCAGGGCCTTGTCGTAGCGCTGGTTGAAGGCGCGGTCGATGGCGCTCTTCTTCTGCTGGTAGGCCGGGTTCTCGAACACCGAGGGGAAGGTCGACAGCAGGTTGTCGATCAGTTGGTCGATGTCCGCGCCGAAGTCGGCGGCGCTGCCCGGCGGCAGCTCGATGGCGCGCGGCTCGCGGCCCTCCTCGAAGTGGTTGACGTAGACCCAGTCGGCCGGCGTCGGCAGGCGCTTGGCCTCGGCCTTCAGGTAGCGCTGCACGAAGGAGAAGCGCCCGGTCCCCGGCTCGCCCATGACGAACACGTTGTAACCCGGCCGCGGCATGGCCACGCCGAACTGCAGGGCCTCCACCGCACGCTCCTGGCCGAGGACGCCGAGGAAGGGGTCCAGGTCGTCGGTGGTGGCGAAGGCAAACTGCTCGGGCGAGAAGGGGCGGGTCAGTTCATCGGGCGCCAGGCGCAGGCCGGCGGCAACGGATTGGGGCATCGGAAGTCCTTGCATCGGGCGGCGCAAGGCCGCGGAGAGTTGTCCGCATTCTCGCGCCGGCCGCGCGCCACTGGCAAGGCGCGCGCAAGGGCGGGTCGATCAGTGCTGCAGGTCGGCGCAGCGCAGGCAGTATTCCGTGGCCGGCAGGGCGCGCAGGCGGCGGGGCTCGATGGCTTCGCCGCAGCGTACGCATTGTCCGTAGGTTCCGTCTGCCAGGCGCAGGCGGGCCAGGCCCACCAGGCGCATGCCCGCGTCGGCTTCGGCCAGCAGGGCCCGCAGCACGTCATCGTTCTCCCGCTGCTGGGCCTGCTCGGCGAAGTCCGGCGAGTGGGAGCGCGCCAGGTCGCGGCGGATCGCGGCGGCACGCTGGGAATATTCGCTGGCCAGCGCATCCAGGGCAGAACGGGGGTCGAAATCATCTACGGCCATGACGCCTCTCCGACGGGCAAGGAACTGTTTCAAGTGTGGCCGGTTCCAAGGGAATCGCCGCTGATACCGATCAATAGCCTGTTGTGCGGAGCATGACGCAGTTCGCCCCGCCGTGGGTTGGGAGACATCGCGCCTTGACACCCCCAGGATATTCCTACAAAGCTCTGCCTGGCGCTGTTTGCTGTCAGCGGCTACGTACAGCCATGCATACGAACAAAGAGAGATACGCAGATGAAAAGGATTCTACTCGGTACCCTCCTCGCCACCGTTTCCATCGGCGCCTTCGCCGACGCCCCCGGCAGCGACGGCTGCGGCTGGGGCCAGATGCTCTTCAAGGGCCAGCGCGGCACCGCCACCCACGTGCTGGCGGCCACCACCAACGGCTCCTCAGGCAACAACACCTTCGGCATGACCACCGGCACCAACGGCTGCCACACCAATGGCGCGCTGACCTACGGCGGCAAGCCGATGATCGTGCTGAGCAGCATGATGGACGAGCTGTCCGAAGACATGGCCAAGGGTGACGGCGAAGCCCTGACCACCTACGCCGTGGTCCTGGGCGTGAAGCCCGAAGACCGCGCGCACTTCGCCGAAGTGACCCACGAGCACTTCGCGCAGATCTTCAACAAGTCCGACGCCACCGCCGAGGACGTCTACGCCAACACCCAGGCCGTGCTGAAACAGGACACCCGCCTGGCCAAGTACGCGGAACAGGCCTGAGCCTGACGGCCCGCCCCACCGGGGCGGGCTCCCCTACCCCGACCCGCTAAGGTCCCCATGCCCAAACGCCTGTTGCCATGGCTGGCGCTGTGCGCCTGCGCATCCCTGCACGCGAGCCCCCAATTCCCCGAATCCCGCCTCCAGGCCCTGGCCGCGCAGCCCTACTGGCTGGCCCTGGGGCACTACACGCCGAGCAAGCTGGGCGGCTGGCGCAGCTTCGTCGACGACGACCGGTTCTTCCTCGCCGACGACGGCGAGCGCTCGCCCGAGCACGAACTCAAGGCCACCCTGGATGCCCTCTACGCCGCCCCCGACCTGGGCGACAAGCATGCCCAGTGCGTCTACCCGGCGCGTACCCGCTGGCTGAAGCAGCAACTGCAGCTGACCGACCTGCCACGCCCCGCGTGCCAGGAATACGACACCTGGTACGGCGACATCAACCCGCACAGCGCCGTGCTGGTGTTCCCCGCCGCCTACCTGAACAGCCCCTCGTCGATGTTCGGCCACACCCTGCTGCGCATCGACCAGGCCGACGTCGACAGCAACAACACCGCCCTGCTCAGCTACGCGCTGAACTTCGGCGCCTTCATCGAGGGCATGGACAACAGCATCCTCTACGCCTGGAAGGGCCTGATGGGCGGCTACCCCGGCCTGTTCGCCCTGGTGCCCTACCGCGAGAAGCTCTCCGAATACAGCCGCCTGGAGAACCGCGACCTCTGGGAGTACCGCCTGAACCTCACGCCCGAGGAGACCGGGCGCATGGTCGAGCACGTCTGGGAACTCAAGCAGGTCCGCTTCAAGTACTTCTTCTTCGACGAGAACTGCTCCTTCCGCCTGCTCGAACTGCTGGAGATCGCCCGCCCCGGGGTGAAGCTGACCGACGAATTCCCGCTCTACGCCATCCCCACCGACACCGTGCGCGCGGTGAAGCAGGCTGGGATGATCGACAGGATCGACTACCGCCCCTCGCGGGAGAAGGAACTGCTGGCCCGCGCCGAGCCGCTGGACGCCGGCGAGAAACAGCTGGCCCGGCGCCTGGCCGACGACGACCGCCTGCTCGACAGCCCCGAATTCAAGGCCCTGCCCGCGCCGCGCCAGGCGCTGGTGCAGGACACCGCCTTCCGCCTGCTGCGCTACCGCGCCACCGGCAAGGAGCGCGACGAGGCCGATGCCGCGCGCAGCTACCAGTTGCTGCGGGCGATCAACCAGAACCCGCCGCCGCCGGCCCGGGTGGAGCGCCCCGGGCAACCGGAGGAAGGCCACCAGTCGCTGACCTGGCAACTCGGCGCCGGCAGCCGAGACGGCCAGGCCTTCGCCGACTACGGCTTGCGCATGGCCTACCACGACCTGCTGGACAACAGCTACGGCTTCCCCCAGGGCGCGCAGCTGGAGCTGGGCGACCTGCGCCTGCGCCAGTACGAGGGCAACCGCTGGCAGCTGCAGCGCCTGGACCTGGTCAGCATCCGCTCCATGACCCCGCGCAACGCCCTGCTGCAACCGCTGTCCTGGCAGGTCACCGGCGGCTGGGAGCGGGTGCCGGGCAAGCACAGCGACGACGGCCACGACACCCTGGCCGGCCACGTCAACGGCGGCGCCGGCGGCAGCTGGAAGCTCGCCGACGACCTGCAGGCCTACGCCCTGGGCACCGCGCGCATCGAAAACAACCCCGACTTCGCCGCCACCGTGGCGCCGGCGCTGGGCTTCGACACCGGCGTGCTCTGGCGCAACCCGCTGGGCAACCTGGCCCTGGAGGCCAAGGGCGACTACTTCCACAACGGCGAAGTGCGCCGCAGCCTGAGCCTCGGCCAGCAGGTGGAACTGAGCCGCAACCTCGGCCTGCGCCTGTCCGCCGAACGCCAGTTCAGCCACCAGGCCGGGCCGGTCGGCGAGGTCATGCTGGAGCTGCGCTGGTACCATTACTGAACCACAGGATTCAGCGCCCGCCGCGATGGCGGGCGGGTAGCGCGCCATGAAAACCACAGCCCCCACCCTGCTCGAAGTCGCCGGCGGCAAGCCGATCAAGCTCTGGACCCAGGGCGTCCCGGTCGAGGACGAGGCGCGCCAGCAACTGATGAACACCGCACGCCTGCCGTTCATCTTCAGGCACCTGGCGGTGATGCCCGACGTGCACCTGGGCAAGGGCTCGACCATCGGCAGCGTGATCCCCACCGTCGGCGCCATCATCCCGGCCGCGGTCGGCGTGGACATCGGCTGCGGCATGATCGCCGCGCGCACCTCGCTGGTCGCCGCCGACCTGCCGGACAACCTGCACGGCCTGCGCAGCGCCATCGAGAAGGCGGTGCCCCACGGCAAGACCTTCGGCCGCCGCGACCAGGGCGCCTGGGACGACGTGCCGGCACCCGCCGACCAGGCCTGGAAGGGCCTGGCCCGGCGCTTCCGCGCCATCACCGACAAGTACCCGCGCCTGGAGAAAACCAACAACCGCAGCCACCTGGGCACCCTGGGCACCGGCAACCACTTCATCGAGGTCTGCCTGGACGAGGCCGACCGCGTCTGGTTCATGCTGCACAGCGGCTCGCGCGGGGTGGGCAACGCCATCGGCTGCCTGTTCATCGAACTGGCCCAGGCCGACATGCGCCAGCACCTGGCCAACCTGCCGGACAGGGACCTGGCCTACTTCGAGGAAGGCAGCCGGCACTTCGACGACTACGTCGAGGCGGTGGGCTGGGCCCAGGACTTCGCCCGGCAGAACCGCGAACTGATGATGCAGGCGGTGGTGGCCGCGGCGCGCAAGGTGATCCGCAAGCCCTTTGAGGCCAGCCTGGAGGCGGTGAACTGCCACCACAACTACGTGCAGCGCGAGCAGCATTTCGGCCGCGAGGTGCTGGTCACCCGCAAGGGCGCGGTCTCGGCGCAGCGGGGCCAGCTCGGCATCATCCCCGGCTCCATGGGGGCGAAGAGTTTCATCGTCCGCGGGCTGGGCAACCAGGAGGCGTTCTGTTCCTGCAGCCACGGCGCCGGCCGCAGCATGAGCCGCACCCAGGCGAAGAAGCGCTTCGGCGTCGAGGACCAGGTGCGCGCCACCGCCCACGTCGAGTGCCGCAAGGACAAGGACGTGATCGACGAGATCCCCATGGCCTACAAGGACATAGACGCGGTGATGGCTGCCCAGCGCGACCTGGTGGAAGTGGTGCACACCCTGCGCCAGGTGGTCTGCGTGAAGGGCTGAACGCCGCCTTCGCCCCTGCGCCCCTCGCCTTCCCCCGAGCACCTGCGGCAAATCCCCGCAGCCCCCGAGAGAGCCGGCTTGATCCCGATCAATTCGCGCCCTCCCGGCCTGGCCTCTCCTTGAATCAGAAAAACCAATAGCCTGAAACGAGGAGATCACTCCATGCAGCCCCTGAAACTGGCCCTGGGCGGCCTGTTGTTGGCCGCCAGCAGTACCGCCGCACACGCCGACGCCCTGCGCGACCAGGCCAACGCCATCTTCAAACCCATCCCCGAACAGGCGGCCGGGCTGGATGCGGCCCAGGTGGAGTTGGGCCGCCAGCTGTTCTTCGAGCCGCGCTTGTCGGCCAGCCACGTGATCAGCTGCAACACCTGCCACAACATCGGCACCGGCGGCGCCGACAACGTGCCCGCCTCCAGCGGCCACGCCTGGCAGAAAGGGGCGCGCAACTCGCCGACGGTGTTCAACGCGGTGTTCAACGTGGCGCAGTTCTGGGACGGCCGCGCCAAGGACCTGGAAGAACAGGCCAAGGGGCCGGTGCAGAACCCGGTGGAGATGCACAACACGCCGAAGAACGTCGAGGCCGCGCTCAAGAGCATGCCCGAGTACGTGGCGGCCTTCGGGAAAGCCTTCCCCGGCGACAAGCAGGCGGTGAGCTTCGACAACATGGCCCGCGCGCTGCAGGCCTTCGAATCGACGCTGATCACCCCCGACTCGCGCTTCGACCAGTACCTCAAGGGTGACGACAAGGCCCTGGACGCCAAGGAGAAGAAAGGGCTGCAGGCCTTCATGAGCGCCGGCTGCATCAGTTGCCACAACGGCGTGAACCTCGGCGGCCAGGCCTACTTCCCGTTCGGCCTGGTGAAGAAACCCGATGCCAGCATCCTGCCCAGCGGCGACAAGGGCCGCTTCGCGGTGACCAAGACGCAGAACGACGAATACGTGTTCCGCGCCGCGCCGCTGCGCAACGTGGCCCTCACCGCGCCCTACTTCCACAGCGGGCAGGTGTGGGACCTGGAGGAAGCGGTGACGATCATGGGCACCGCGCAACTGGGCAAGCAGCTGGATGCCGGCGAAGTGGGCGACATAGTCGCCTTCCTCAAGACCGTCACCGGCAAGCAGCCGCAGGTGCAGTACCCGCTGCTGCCGCCGAGCACGGCCACCACGCCGCGCCCGGTGGATTGACCACGGGACCCCACCTGTAGGAGCAGGCCCTGCCTGCGATTTCGCGCGCAGGGCGCGCTCCTACAGGGGAACGGCGCAGGACCTCATCCGCGAACTGCACCAGGATCTCCGGCGATCGCGGGCAGAGTCCTACGGGTAGGAATACCGTACATCCCGGGAACTGTAGGAGCGAGCGAACCTGATGCCCCGCAGCGGAGTTCGTTCGCGAGCAAGCTCGCTCCTACGAAAAGCACTTCGGCGCGCTCGCGTAGGATGGGTGGAGCGAAGCGATACCCATCGCCATGCTCGCCCTACACCTCGCCTGGAGCCAAGGCCGAACGGCGGATAACGTCGAACGTTATCCGCCCCACCGGGCTTCGGCGTTTCGGCCGGTCAGACCACCCCTTGCGCCAGCATGGCGTCGGCGACCTTGACGAAGCCGGCGATGTTGGCGCCCTTCACGTAGTTGATCCGGCCGTTCTCCTCGCCGTGGGCGACGCAGGCGTGGTGGATGTTCTGCATGATGCCGTGCAGGCGCTGGTCCACCTCGCCGGCGCTCCAGTGCAGGCGCATGGCGTTCTGGCTCATCTCCAGGCCGCTGGTGGCGACGCCGCCGGCGTTGGAGGCCTTGCCCGGCGCGTAGAGGATGCCGGCTTCGAGGAAGATATCCACGGCCTCCAGGGTCGACGGCATGTTGGCGCCTTCGGCCACGCAGATGCAGCCGTTGGCCAGCAGGATGCGGGCGTCCTCGGCGTCCAGTTCGTTCTGCGTCGCGCAGGGCAGCGCGATGTCGCAGGGCAGCGACCAGGGGCGCTGGCCGGCCAGGAAGCGCAGGCCGGGGCCGGTCATTTCGCTGAGACGGCCGCGGCGGACGTTCTTCAGCTCCATCACTTCTTCCCACTGTTCCAGGCTCAGGCCGCCTTCGGCGAACAGGGTGCCTTCGGAGTCGGACAGCGAGATCACCTTGCCGCCCAGTTCCATCACCTTCTGCGCCGCGTACTGGGCCACGTTGCCGGAGCCGGAGATGGCCACGCGCTGGCCGTCGAAGCCGCTTTCGCGGGCCTTGAGCATCTCCTGGGCGAAGTACACGCAGCCGTAGCCGGTGGCTTCCGGGCGGATCAGGCTGCCGCCGTAGGCCAGGCCCTTGCCGGTGAGCACCGAGCTGAATTCGTTGGCCAGGCGCTTGTACTGGCCGAACAGGTAGCCGATCTCGCGGGCGCCGACGCCGATGTCGCCGGCCGGCACGTCCAGGTCGGCGCCGACGTGGCGGTACAGCTCGCTCATGAACGACTGGCAGAAGCGCATCACCTCGACGTCGCTCTTGCCCTTGGGGTCGAAGTCCGAGCCGCCCTTGCCGCCGCCCATGGGCAGCGAGGTCAGGGAGTTCTTGAACACCTGCTCGAAGGCCAGGAACTTGAGCACGCCCAGGTTCACCGAGGGGTGGAAGCGCAGGCCGCCCTTGTAGGGACCGATGGCGCTGCTCATCTGTACGCGGAAGCCGCGGTTGACCCGTACCCGGCCCTGGTCGTCGACCCAGGGCACGCGGAACAGGATGGCGCGTTCGGGCTCGACGATGCGCTCGACGATGCCGGCCTGCAGGTAATGCGGGTGGGCTTCGAGGAACGGCCAGAGGGAACGCAGCACCTCCTCCACCGCCTGGTGGAATTCGGGCTGATCGGGGTCGCGCCGCTTGAGGCGCTCGAGGAACGAGTCAACGGATTGCGTCATGTCTACACCGGTCTTTCTGATTATGGGCGGGGCCCTTTTGCGGCGAGACTCTAACAACCGATACCGCACCGAGACAGTGCGACATGACGCCTTTATGAATCTTTTTGGTGCAAATCTGTAAGAAAGCCCTTTCAGAGACTGGGCTGCAGCAAATATTGCAAGATATTTCAGAACACCCTGCACGCCATGAAAAACGGGGCCCGAAGGCCCCGTTTCCACTGGCAGGCGGCTTACGCCAGCTTCTTGTAGCGCACGCGGTGCGGCTGCGCGGCAGCCTCGCCCAGGCGCTTCTTGCGGTCGGCTTCGAACTCGGTGTAGTTGCCTTCGAAAAACACCACCTTGCCGTCGTCCTCGTAGGACAGGATGTGGGTGGCGATACGGTCCAGGAACCAGCGATCGTGGGAAATCACGATGGCGGCGCCGGGGAAGTCCAGCAGCGCCTCTTCCAGGGCGCGCAGGGTTTCCACGTCGAGGTCGTTGGACGGTTCGTCGAGCAGCAGCACGTTGCCGCCCTGCTTCAGGGTCAGGGCCAGGTGCAGGCGGCCGCGCTCACCACCGGAGAGGTCCTTGACGAACTTCTGCTGGTCGGCGCCCTTGAAGTTGAAGCGGCCGACGTAGCTGCGCGAGGGGACCTCGTAGTTGCCGATCCTGATCTGCTCGAAGCCGTCGGAAACCTGCTCCCACACGGTCTTGGTGCCTTCCAGGCTGTCGCGGCTCTGGTCGACGCTGGCGATCTGCACGGTGTCGCCGATCTCGATGCTGCCCGAGTCCGGTTGCTCCTTGCCGGTCAGCATGCGGAACAGGGTGGACTTGCCCGCGCCGTTGCCGCCGATCACGCCGACGATGGCGCCCTTGGGAATGCTCAGCGACAGGTCGTCGATCAGCACGCGGTCGCCATAGCCCTTGCTGACGTTGTGCAGCTCGATGACCTTGTCGCCCAGGCGCGGGCCGGCCGGGATGTAGATCTCGTTGGTCTCGCTGCGCTTCTGGAATTCCTGCGACTGCATTTCCTCGAAGCGCTGCAGGCGCGCCTTGGACTTGGCCTGGCGGCCCTTGGCGCCCTGGCGCACCCACTCCAGCTCGGCCTTCATGGCCTTGGCGTGGGAGGCTTCCTGCTTGGCTTCCTGGGCCAGGCGGCTGGCCTTGGATTCCAGCCAGCCGGAGTAGTTGCCTTCGAACGGGATGCCGTGGCCACGGTCCAGTTCGAGGATCCAGCCGGCGACGTTGTCGAGGAAGTAGCGGTCGTGGGTGATCGCCACCACGGTGCCGGGGAAGTCGTGGAGGAAGTGCTCCAGCCAGGCGACGGAGTCGGCGTCCAGGTGGTTGGTCGGTTCGTCCAGCAGCAGCATGTCCGGGGCCGACAGCAGCAGGCGGCACAGCGCCACGCGGCGCTTCTCGCCACCGGAGAGGTGCTCGATCTTCGCCTCCCACGGCGGCAGGCGCAGAGCGTCGGCGGCGACTTCCAGCTGGCGCTCCAGGTTGTGGCCGTCGGAGGAGTGGATGATGGCCTCCAGCTTGGCCTGCTCGGCGGCCAGGGCGTCGAAGTCGGCATCCGGCTCGGCGTAGGCGGCGTAGACCTCGTCCAGGCGGGCCTGGGCCTGCTTGACCTCGTCCACCGCTTCCTCGACCACCTCGCGCACGGTCTTCTGCGGGTCGAGCTGCGGCTCCTGCGGCAGGTAGCCGACCTTGATGCCCGGCATCGGGCGGGCTTCGCCCTCGATCTCGGTGTCGACACCGGCCATGATGCGCAGCAGGGTGGATTTACCCGCGCCGTTCAGGCCCAGCACGCCGATCTTGGCGCCGGGGAAGAACGACAGGGAGATGTCCTTGAGGATTTCACGCTTGGGCGGCACGACCTTGCCGACCCGGTGCATGGTATAGACGTATTGAGCCATGGATACCTAGCTTCTGGGATGAAAGTGAATGGCCGTCATGGCTGTCGCGTCCGGCGGGCCGGTGCACCCCGGAACTCGGGGCGCGACCATTGGCCGCGGGCGACGGGCGAGGCGGGCGACGGCAGGGCCGGACTCGCGGAAACAGGACGCAGCGATCAACGCGCGCGTGCGGCAAAGCTACCGGAATGGACCGTGAAGGGCAAACGACGCTCGTCGGCGATACTGGCACTTGGCCCTGCTTCCGGGCATGCTACTGCGCGCCGAACCCCGTCGCCCCGTTCCAGGTAGCCGCTCCTTGTCCAGACCTCCCCGCCCTCCGGCCAGCCTGGCCCGGCCTGAACGGCTGGCCATCAGGAGCGCCCTGCTGCTGGTGCCGCTGATGCTCGGCCTGCTGCTCTGGCAGCTGGGCCAGGAGTACTTCGGCCAGGCGCGGCTCGAGCGCGAGCGCATCGTGCACCAGAGCCAGGAGCTGGCCCACCAACTGTCCCTGGCCCTGGAGCTCAAGGCCGTGGCCGCGCGTACCCTGGCCCGGCAACGCCTGGGCCGTGGCGAGGAGCCGGCGCTGCTGTTCGACGACCTGCGCCAGGTCTACCCCGCCCTGAGCAGCCTGGCCTGGTACGCCGCCAGCGCTGGCAAACAGCTGGACACCGCGCCCGACAGCGGCGACGACGCCTTCGTCGCCGAGCTGCGGCAACGCACGGCCGGCCGCCCCTTCCACTATGCCTACAGCGATGCCGCTGGTGGCCGTATCTACCTGCTGCTGCGCCCCTGGGACGACGCTGCAGGCCCCTTCGCCGTGCTCCGCCTGGACGCCGGCGAAGCACGCCGGCAATGGGCCGCACGACTCTCGCCCGCCAGCCGCGGCTGGGTGCTGGAAGACCAGGCCGGCCATCAGGTCCTGGCCACCCCCGACAGCCCGGCGGGCACGCCGGCGGCGGCCGCCCGGGAAGCAGCCAGCGAGTCGCCGGCGCTGCAGGTCGCCAACAGCGACTGGCAGGTCCGTCCGCGGGTCGACGCGCTCACCATGGCACCCCGGGTACCGACACGCCTGCTCGGCGAACTGGGCCTGCTGCTGTTGCTGGCCGGCATCAGCTGCGCCGCCCTGCTGCGCCTGCAACGCGAACAGCGGAGCCTGCGTGCGCAGACCGCCGACTCGCAGTCGCGCCTGCGCCAGGCCGCCCAGGCCCTGGCGGCGGTGGACGAGCGGGTGCTGGTGACGAGCGCCGACGGCCGCCTGGTCTACCTCAACCCACCGGCGGAGCAACTGCTCGGCGTGCGTGCCGAAGACGCGACCCTGCACCATCTCGCCCGCCTGCTGCCAGAACTGGCGCAGCCGCCCAGCGAAGGCACGCTGCCGGGCAGGCAGTACGTCACCCTGGAACGCAACGGCCGCCGCCGGCGCTACGCCGTCAGCCGCCACCCGCTGGAGGAATCCGCGCCCGGCGAGGCGTCCGACTGGGTGCTGCGCGGCCAGCAGGCGCCGGGCGGGCACGTCTGGGTGCTGCGCGACGTCACCGAGGAGCTGCGCTCGCTGCAGGTGCTGGAAGAGACGCGGCGGCGCTACCAGGACATCTTCGACGGCGTCGGCGTGGCCCTCTGCGTGCTCGACCTCTCGGACCTGCAGCGCTTCTTCGCCGACAACGGCCTGCGCGAGGCGGGCCGCCTGCAGACCTGGCTGGAGCGCCGCGAGGAACACTGGCCGCAGCTGCTGCGGCTGATCCGCATCAGCGAGGTCAACGAGGTGGCGCGGCGCCTGCTCGGCGTGGAGAGCGGCGAGCAGGCCTGGCGGCAGCTGATCGGCGACAGCCCGCGGCGCCCCGGCAGCGCACGCGCGCGCATCATCGAGGCGATCCTCTGCGGCACCGGCCTCATCGAGCAGGAAGTCGCCATCCGCACCGGCCAGGGCGAGCTGCGCCACTTCTGGCTGCAGCTGCGCATCCCCGAGCACCTGCCGGACTATCGCGCGGTCACCCTGAGCCTGTCCGACATCAGCAGCCGCAAGCAGGTCGAGCTGTCGCTGATCGAACGCGAGAAGTTCTGGTCCGACGCCGTGCGCGCAGTGCCCGATACCCTGTACATCCACGACATCACCGCGCGCCGGGTGATCTTCAGCAACCACCACCTGGGCAGCCAGCTGGGCTACGGCAAGGAAGAGCTGGAGCAGATGGGCGAGCGCTTCTGGGAATGCCTGCTGCACCCGGACGACGTCGAGTACTACTGGCGCATACGCAACCTGCAACAGGTGATCGGCGACAACCTGCTGCTGGACAGCCAGTTGCGCTGGCGTCACCGCGACGGCAGCTGGCACTGGTTCGACATCCGCGAGCAGGCCTTCAGCCGCGCCCCCGACGGCCGCGTGGCGCGCCTGATCGGCGTGGCCAAGGACATCACCGACACGGTGGAGGCGAACAACTCGCTGCGCGAGAGCAGCCGCCGCTACCAGATGCTGGCGGAAAGCATCAGCGACGTGATCCTCACCACCGACGCCCAACTGAACATCGACTACATCAGCCCGTCCATCGAGCAGACCTTCGGCTACAGCCCGGACTGGCTGCTGCACAACGACCTGCAGCAGATCGCCGCCAACCCGGCGCAGCTGGGGCGCCTGCACGCCCTGCTGGAGCGCGTGCGCGACGCCATAGGCGCGCCGCGCCGGCTGGCCGCCCTGCGCGAGTCCAGCGCGGTGCACCTGTTCACCTTCGACTGCCTGCGCGCCGACGGCCGCAAGGTCCCGGTGGAGCTGCGCATCGCCCTGATGTGGGACGACTCCGGGCGCTTCGTCGGCCTGCTCGGCGTGGCCCGCGACATCAGCCAGCAGCGCCGCGCCGAGCGCGAGATGCGCATGGCCGCGACCGTGTTCGAGCATTCCACGGCGGCCATCATGGTCACCGACCCGGCCGGCTACATCGTCCAGGTCAACGACTCCTTCTCGCGCCTGACCGGCTACGCCGCCGCCGAGGTGCTCGACCAGCAGCCGCGCCTGCTCACCGCCGACCAGCAGGAAGCCAACCAGCTCAAGCACGTGCTCGACAGCCTGCAACGCAGCGGCAGTTGGGAAGGCGAGATACTGCAGAAGCGCAAGAGCGGCGAGCTGTACCCGTCCTGGGTGGGTATCACCGCGGTGCAGGACGAGGAAGGCGACCTGGTCAGCTTCGTCTGCTTCTTCAGCGACATCAGCGAGCGCAAGGCCAGCGAGCGGCGCATCCACCGCCTGGCCTACTACGACGCCCTCACCCACCTGCCCAACCGCACCCTGTTCCAGGACCGCCTGCACACCGCGCTGATGCAGGCCGAGCGGCACCGCCAGTGGGTGGTGCTGATGTTCCTCGACCTCGACCGCTTCAAGCCGATCAACGACTCCCTCGGCCACGCCGCGGGCGACCGCATGCTCAAGGAAGTGGCCGAGCGCCTGAACCGCTGCGTCGGCGACAACGATACTGTGGCGCGCATGGGCGGCGACGAGTTCACCCTGCTGCTGCCCGCGCTGGAAGACCGCGAGCGCGCGCTCAAGCGCGCCATCCAGGTGGCCGAGCGCATCCTCGCCAGCCTGGCCCGGCCCTTCACCCTGGAAGGCCGCGAGTTCTTCGTCACCGCCAGCATCGGCGTGGCCCTGTCGCCCCAGGACGGCGCCGAGCTGAGCCAGCTGATGAAGAACGCCGACACCGCCATGTACCACGCCAAGGAAGTGGGCAAGAACAACTTCCAGTTCTACCAGGCCGAGATGAACGCCCGCGCCCTGGAGCGCCTGGAGCTGGAAAGCGACCTGCGCCGGGCCATCGAGCAGGGCGAGTTCGTCCTGCACTACCAGCCGCAGTTCACCGGCGACGGCCGCCGCCTCACCGGCGCCGAGGCGCTGCTGCGCTGGCAGCACCCGCGCCGCGGCCTGGTGCCGCCCACCGAGTTCATCCCGGTGCTGGAGGAACTGGGGCTGATCGCCCAGGTCGGCGACTGGCTGCTGGCCGAAGCTTGCCGGCAGATCCGCATCTGGCACCGCGACAAGGTGCGGGTGCCCAAGGTGGCGGTGAACCTCTCGGCACGGCAGTTCGCCGATGGCCAGCTGGGCACGCGCATCGCCGGCATCCTCATGGAAACCGGCATCCCGCCGGCCTGCCTGGAGCTGGAGCTGACCGAAAGCATCCTGATGAGCGACGTGTCCGAGGCCATGCACATCCTCTCCGGGCTCAAGCGCCTGGGCCTGGCCATCGCGGTGGACGACTTCGGCACCGGCTACTCGTCGCTGAACTACCTCAAGCAGTTCCCCATCGACGTGCTGAAGATCGACCGCAGCTTCGTCGACGGCCTGCCCCACGGCGAGCAGGACGCGCAGATCGCCCGCGCCATCATCGCCATGGCCCACAGCCTGAACCTGATGGTGATCGCCGAGGGCGTGGAGAGCCAGGCGCAGCTGGACTTCCTGCGCGAACACGGCTGCGACGAGGTGCAGGGCTTCCTGTTCGGCCGGCCGATGACGGCGGAGCAGTTTGCGGCATTGTTCTCCAGCAACGCACTGTTCCTGCTCGGCTGAGAGCGGCTGCAGGCGGCAGGCTATAGGCGGCAGGCAAGAGCCAGGGGCGTCGCCGCGCTGCTTTTCGCCTGCAGCCTGCCGCCTGAAGCCTGAAGCCGCTCATCTCCAACATGACCGCCTTTCATATGCCAGCGCGCGCGCCCTGGGTTAGAATGCGCCCCTTTCCCAGCACCGATCCTTATGAGGACCGCCATGTTCAGCCGTGATTTGACCCTCGCCCGCTACGATGCCGAACTCTTCGCCGCGATGGAGCAGGAAGCCCTGCGCCAGGAAGAGCACATCGAGCTCATCGCCTCCGAGAACTACACCAGCCCGGCGGTGATGGAAGCCCAGGGTAGCGTGCTGACCAACAAGTACGCCGAAGGCTACCCGGGCAAGCGCTACTACGGCGGTTGCGAGTACGTCGACGTGGTCGAGCAACTGGCCATCGACCGCGCCAAGCAGCTGTTCGGCGCCGACTACGCCAACGTCCAGCCGCACTCCGGTTCCCAGGCCAACGCTGCCGTATACATGGCCCTGCTGAACGCCGGCGACACCGTGCTGGGCATGAGCCTGGCCCACGGCGGCCACCTGACCCACGGCGCCAGCGTCAGCTTCTCCGGCAAGATCTACAACGCCGTGCAGTACGGCATCGACGGCAACGGCCTGATCGACTATGACGAAGTCGAGCGCCTGGCCGTGGAACACAAGCCGAAGATGATCATCGCCGGCTTCTCCGCCTACTCGCAGATCCTCGACTTCCCGCGCTTCCGCGCCATCGCCGACAAGGTGGGCGCCTACCTGTTCGTCGACATGGCCCACGTGGCCGGCCTGGTCGCCGCCGGCATCTACCCGAACCCGGTGCCCTTCGCCGACGTCGTCACCACCACCACCCACAAGACCCTGCGCGGCCCGCGCGGCGGCCTGATCCTGGCGCGCAAGAACGAAGAGCTGGAGAAGAAGCTGAACTCCGCCGTCTTCCCGGGCGGCCAGGGCGGCCCGCTGGAGCACGTCATCGCCGCCAAGGCCGTGTGCTTCAAGGAAGCCCTGCAGCCCGAGTTCAAGGCCTACCAGGAACAAGTGGTGAAGAACGCTCAGACCATGGCCCAGGTGTTCATCGAGAACGGCTACGACGTGGTTTCCGGCGGCACCCAGAACCACCTGTTCCTGCTCAGCCTGATCAAGCAGGACATCACCGGCAAGGACGCGGACGCCGCCCTGGGCCGCGCCTTCATCACCGTGAACAAGAACAGCGTGCCGAACGACCCGCGCTCGCCCTTCGTCACCTCGGGCCTGCGCATCGGCACCCCGGCCGTGACCACCCGCGGCTTCAAGGAAGACGAATGCCGCCAGCTGGCCGGCTGGATCTGCGAGATCCTCGCCAACCTGGGCGACGAGGCCGTGGAAGGCCGCGTGCGCGAGCAGGTCAAGGCCCTGTGCGGCAAGTTCCCGGTGTATGGCAAGTAAGCCTTAGCTGAGAACGACAAAAAGCCCGGCATTTGCCGGGTTTTTTGGTTTCGCTTTTTTGCTTTTTTGTAGGAGCGAGGGGGACGCCTAGTTCTTGCTCGCGAACGGTGCCTCCCGGTTGTTGAGGTGCGATAGATCTACTCTGCTCCCTCTCCCCAGCCCTCTCCCTGAAGGGAGAGGGGGCCGTCCGTGCCGAGAAAAGGCATGGTTTCAGCCGGCAATCTCTGTGCTAGCCGGCTGACTCCAGAACATCAGCATCTGCCCAACAGTCCCCTCTCCCTTCAGGGAGAGGGTTAGGGAGAGGGGGCTCTTCAGGATGAACACCAGACCCCGCCGACAAGCACCCTTCGCGAGCAAGAACTAGGCGTCCCCCTCGATCCTACGAAAACCTCAAGGCCGCACCGGCGCATCGCGCAGCGCATTGAGCTGCCGCACCAGCGCCTCCGCTTCCACCTGGCTGTCGAACCCCTCCAGCATCACCCGGCCGTCGCGCACCGGCTCGGACACCGGCGGCAGCATGCGCAGCTGGCCGTCGATCACCACCGCCAGGGCCTTGCCCCGCTGCTTTTCGGTCAGGCGCGCCAGGCGCCGGCTAGCGTCGGGGGCGAAGGTCACCAGCACGCCGGGGCGGCCGCCGTTGCCCAGCACCACTTCGGCGCGCTGCACGTCGCGCTGGGTGAGTTCGGCGCGGGCGATGACCAGCACCGCCTGGCCTTGCGGGTCGGCCAGGGTGCGCGTGCTGGCCGTGGCCTTGTCGGCGGTGGCGTGGATGTCGAAGCTGTGCTGCGGCAGGACCGGCGGCGTGCCGGCGCAGGCGCCCAGCAGGGCGAGGAGGCAAAGCGGGATCAGGCGTTTCATGGGTCGACGACGGGTCAGGCAACAGTGGAATCGGGCCGGATGCCGGTTGGACAACGGCGCGCGCCGGTCATTGCGTACCGGCCGGCACATGATAACGCCGATGGCGGCCCGGCAGGCGTGGCAGAGGTCAACGAAGGGGCTGGCACGGGCCTTGCGTTGGCAGTCGCGGCCGAGGCCGGCTAGGCTCGTCGGGGAAGCGGGCGACGGGCTCGATACCCGCGTTTCCGGCGAGCTGCTATGATGCCCGCCTTTTTTGCCCAGGCCGCGCGAGACGGCCATTGTTGACCGACCGGTCGAGCCGCAGGACGCCCAAACACGGGGAGCACGACATGCTGGAAAAGCTGTTCCAACTCAAGGCGCACAACACCAACGTACGCACCGAGATACTGGCGGGGGTCACCACCTTCCTGACCATGGCCTACATCCTCTTCGTCAACCCGAGCATCCTCGGCGAGACCGGCATGGACAAGGGCGCGGTGTTCGTCGCCACCTGCCTGGCCGCGGCCATCGGCTCGGCGATCATGGGGCTGATCGCCAACTACCCCATCGCCCTCGCCCCGGGCATGGGCCTGAACGCCTTCTTCACCTACACCGTGGTGCTGCACATGGGCCACACCTGGCAGGTGGCGCTGGGTGCGGTGTTCCTCTCGGCGTGCATGTTCTTCATCATCTCGATCTTCCGCATCCGCGAATGGATCATCAACAGCATCCCGCTGGCCCTGCGCTCGGCCATCGCCGCCGGCATCGGCCTGTTCCTGGCGCTGATCGCGCTCAAGGAATCCGGCATCGTCGTCGCCAACCCGGCCACCCTGGTGGGCATGGGCGACCTGGCCAAGCCCGAGCCGCTGCTGGCGATCCTCGGCTTCATCCTCATCGTCGCCCTGGAAGCGCGCCGCGTGACCGGCGCGGTGATGATCGGCATCCTCGCCGTGACCTTCATCGCCATCGCCCTGGGCGTGTCCCAGTTCGGCGGCGTGGTGTCGATGCCGCCGTCGCTGGCGCCGACCTTCCTCCAACTGGACATCAAGGGCGCCCTGGACATCGGCCTGACCAGCGTGATCTTCGCCTTCCTCTTCGTCGACCTGTTCGACAACTCCGGCACCCTGATCGGCGTGGCCAAGCGCGCCGGCCTGATGGGCAAGGACGGGCACATGCCGAAGATGGGCCGGGCGCTGATCGCCGACAGCACCGCGGCCATGTTCGGCTCGCTGCTGGGCACCTCCACCACCACCAGCTACATCGAGTCCGCCGCGGGCGTCTCCGCCGGTGGCCGCACCGGCCTGACCGCCATCGTGGTCGCCGTGCTGTTCCTGCTGGCGCTGTTCTTCGCCCCGCTGGCGGGCAACGTGCCGGCCTTCGCCACGGCGCCCGCGCTGTTCTTCGTCGCCGTGCTGATGGCCTCAGGCCTGGCCGAGATCGACTGGGACGACCTGACCGTGGCCGCGCCCGTGGTGGTCACCGCCCTGGCCATGCCGCTGACCTTCTCCATCGCCAACGGCATCGCCTTCGGCTTCATCACCTGGACCGCCTGCAAGCTGCTGGCCGGCCGCTTCCGCGAGCTGAACTGGGCGCTGGTGATCCTGTCGGTGCTGTTCGTCATCAAGCTGGGCTGGTACAACGCCTGACCGATAGCGATACCCGTGCAGCATGGGTATCGCTTCGCTCGACCCATCCCGCGAGTCACCTGCAGGATGGGTCGAGTGCAACGAAACCCATCGCCGCCACCGCGCACCAAGAGTTCCCCATGAGCAGCCCCCGCTTCGACCCCGCCGCCTACGACACCCAACTGGCCGACAAGGCCGCGCGCCTGCGCGAGCTGCTGGCGCCCTTCGCCGCGCCCGAGCCACAGGTGTTCGACTCGCCCCGCGAGCACTACCGCCTGCGCGCCGAGTTCCGCCTGTGGCGCGAGGGCGAGCAGCGCCACTACGCGATGTTCGAGCAGGGCGACAAGCACACGCCGATCCTGATCGACGACTTCCCCATCGCCAGCCTGCGCATCAACGAGCTGATGCCGCGCCTGAAGGCCGCCTGGGCCGAGCGCGCCCTGGGCCACAAGCTGTTCCAGGTAGAGTTCCTCACCACCCTGGCGGGCGATGCGCTGATCACCCTCTGCTACCACCGCCCGGTGGACGAAGCCTGGCAGGCCGCAGCGGCGACGCTGGCCGCCGAGCTGGGCGTGAGCATCGTCGGGCGTTCGCGCGGCAAGCGCCTGGTGGTCGGCCGCGACTACGTCGAGGAAGCCCTGCAGGTGGCCGGGCGGACCTTCCGCTACCGCCAGCCGGAAGGCGC
This sequence comes from Pseudomonas sp. RW407, assembly GCF_003176655.1. NCBI lineage: Bacteria > Pseudomonadati > Pseudomonadota > Gammaproteobacteria > Pseudomonadales > Pseudomonadaceae > Pseudomonas > Pseudomonas sp. RW407. Next base: position 434,261 of record NZ_QGSL01000091.1, read on the forward strand.
CTTCACCCAGCCCAACGGCGTGGTCTGCCAGAAGATGCTCAACTGGGCCTTCGAGGCCCTCGGCCAGCGCGACGACGACCTGCTGGAGCTGTATTGCGGCAACGGCAACTTCACCCTGCCGCTGGCCACCCGGGTGCGCAAGGTGCTCGCCACCGAGATCAGCAAGACCTCGGTGAACGCCGCCCTGGCGAACCTGGCCGACAACGCTGTGGATAACGTCACCCTGGTGCGCCTCTCCGCCGAGGAGTTGACCCAGGCGCTGAACGAGGTGCGCCCGTTCCGCCGCCTGGCCGACGTGGACCTGAAGGGCTACGACTTCGGCAGCGTCTTCGTCGACCCGCCGCGCGCCGGCATGGACGCGGACACCTGCGAGCTGACCCGCCGCTTCGAGCGCATCCTCTACATCTCCTGCAACCCGGAGACGCTGGCGCAGAACATCGCCCAGCTGCACGACACCCACGCGGTGACGCGCTGCGCGCTGTTCGACCAGTTCCCCTACACCCATCACATGGAAGCCGGCGTGCTGCTCGAGCGCCGCCGCGGCTAACCCAACCTGGGTTGGGCGGCGCGCACCTCGCCGCCGGCTAGGCTGCTGTGGATAACCACAAGAGAGCCTCGCCATGCACCGCTTCCTGCTTCCCCTGCTTCCCCTGCTCGCCCTGCTGCTGGCCGCCTGCGCCGGCAGCGACCCGGCCAAGGTGACGGTCTCCCCGGCCGCCGACGGCCACCAGGGCAGTTTCTCCATCCAGGCGGTACGCGCCCCCGGCCACCGCCTGGACCTCGAGGACCGCTTCGACGCCGCCCTGCGTCGCGCCCTGGAAGCCAAGGGCTACCGCTTCCAGGCGCGCAATGGCGAGTTGCGGGTGCTCTATGCGCTGGGGCTGGAGCGCCAGACCGGGGTGATCCAGCGCCCGGTAGCGACCCAGGAAGGCGTGGTGAACCAGACGCAGATCGCCGATTCCGACCTGGCGCGGCTGGTCATGCGCATCGTCGACGAGAGGAGTCGCGAGGTGCTCTACGAAGCGCAGTTGAGCAGCCAGCTACAGGACCCGAACCTGAGCCAGGAGGCTTTCGACAAGGCGCTGGCGAAGCTGCTTGAGGATTTCCCGGCGCACCGCCCCTGAGGCGGCTCAGCTGTAGCTGGAGGGCGTCTTGCGCACGAACTTGATGCTGTAGCTGAAGTCCGGCTTGCGGGTAACGCTGATGGCGCGGCGGGTGACGGTGTCCAGGGTGACGTTCCAGAACCCGGTGCTGGGCACCCGGATGCGCGCCGGGAAGCGCTCGAAGGCACCGCCGTGGTAAGCGTGGCGCGCGCCGTTCTTGAAGCTGCGGAAGTTGGCGTCGGTCATCAGGCGGATGTTGCAGGTGCGCGAGCATTCGATGACCACGAGGTCGCCCTCGTTGAGGTGTTCGCGCTTGTGGATGAATTTCATGTTGCGGGCCTGCGTGTGACGGTCGAACGGGGCGCAACGATAGCACGGAAGCCGGCGCCGCCCCAGCGGCGCCGGCTGGACGCGAGTCAGTTCGCGGCGCGCAGGCGGATACCGTCGGCCTCCACGCGCTGGCCTACCTGGAACTCGGCGTTGGGCGAACGCACGGTGCGCTGGCTGCCGTCCGCTGCCTGCACCACGTAGGCCTTCTGGCTGGCGCCGCTGGCCTGCTGCACGCCGCTGCCGGCCAGCCAGCCGATGCCGGCCCCCGCCAGCGCGCCGAAGGGCCCGCCCAGGGCGCCGCCGATCAGCACCCCGCTACCCGCGCCGAAACCGCCGCCGACCGTGTTGTCCGGCCGTTCAGCCACCACCTGGTCCGCCTGCGCCACCGCGCAGGACAACAGCACCAGACTCATTGCACACAGGCTCGCTACTTTCATGATCGCTCCATTGGCGTTTGAAGGTAGCCAAGCCATTACAGCAAGCGTGCCAGCCCCTGGGGCCCATGGATCAAGGGCTGGCGCGAGACTGAAGTCAAAATGACCAACAGCAGCGGAGTCATCCTGACTCGCCGCGGAGTCTTTCGGACCTGACTCAGAGCCCTTCGAAGTCGGCGTCGCGCACCTTCTCCACCGGCGCCTCCGGCAGCGGTTCGGCCGGCTCCGGCTCGCGCCGGCCGCGCTCCAGCCAGTACAGGGCGAAGATCGCCAGCAGCGACACGCTGCCGCGGTAGACCAGGCCGTAGAGGGTGGCGTCGGTATCGATACCCAGGCCCGAGGACCAGGCGATGAGCAGGCGCGACAGGGTCAGGGTGAGCTGCACCAGCACCACCAGGATCAGCCCGGCGCGCAGCAGCTCGCGGCGGCGCAGGGCGAACAGCAGGAACAGCGCCAGGGCGAACTGGTGGCCGCCGTAGAACACCTGGGCATCGCTGACCGATTCCGGTTCCATCAGCAACATGCCGCTGAGGTTGGCCATCTCGTAGGGGCGCACCCAGTACAGCAGGCCCAGGCCGGCCCATACCAGGGCCTGTAGCAGCAAGACGAAGCGGGCGAAGAGCATCCTGTTCCTCCTGGGGCCCGTCAGCCCTCGGCAAATGAAGATGGATAAAGGACACAGACCTTGCTCGGCACGCCGAGTTCGCCGGCGGCGTCATAAGCTGATACAGAGCAGGGACGGGCGCCGCCGTCCCTGAGAGTATGCTCCACGGATTTCGTTCTGACAGGAGCTTCCCATGCGCCGCATCCTCCTTCTCGCCGCCCTCCTCGCCGGCACCGCCCAGGCCGCCCAGCCGTTGACCATCGACGTGCACCGCGACGCCAACTGCGGCTGCTGCAAGGACTGGATCAAGCACCTGCAGGCCAACGGCTTCACGGTCAACGACCACGTCGAGGCGGACATGTCGGCGTTCAAGACGCGCCTGGGCGTGCCCTACGCCATGGGCTCGTGCCATACCGGGGTGATCGACGGCAAGTTCGTCGAGGGCCACGTGCCGGCCCGTGATGTGCTCGCACTGCGCGAACGCGCCGACCTGGTGGGCGCCGCGGTGCCGGGCATGCCCATGGGCTCGCCTGGGATGGAGATGGGTGACCGCCAGGATGCCTACCAGGTACTGGGGCTGGGCAAGGATGGCAAGGCGGTGGTGCTGGCGGATTATCCGCGGCGTTGAGGGGAGCTTGGAGTATCCCTGCTGCTTTGGAGCCTGGGATCAACTCCGCTCCCTCTCCCCAGCCCTCGGCTGCGCGCCCCGCCCTGAAGGGAGAGGGGGCTAGTCCATGCCGAGAGGAAGCCTGGTTTCAGCCGGCAATCTCTGTGCTAGCCGGCTGACTCCAAAACATCAGCGTCTGCCCAACGGTCCCCTCTCCCTTCAGGGAGAGGGTTAGGGAGAGGGCGCTCTCCAGCCCCACACCAAGCCCTTCCGACATAACCCCACAAACAAAAAGGGGCGACCAACCGGCCGCCCCTTCTTCATTCCCGCCTTATTCAGCCACCCTGGCCCCCTTCGGCAACAACCCATCGGCCCGGAACATCGCCTTGATCCCCCGCACCGCCTGGCGCAGGCGGTCGCGGTTCTCGATCAACGCAAAGCGCACGTGGTCATCGCCATAGTCACCAAAGCCGATACCCGGCGACACCGACACCTTGGCGTCCTTCAGCAGCTTCTTGGCGAACTCCAGCGAGCCCAGGTGCGCGTAGGGTTCGGGGATCTTCGCCCAGACGTACATCGAGGCCTTGGGGTTCTCGACCATCCAGCCGGCCTCGTGCAGGCCCTTCACCAATACGTCGCGGCGCGCCTGGTACTGGCTGGCGATGTCGCGCACGCACTGCTGGTCGCCTTCCAGGGCGGCGATGGCGGCCACCTGCAGCGGGGTGAAGGTACCGTAGTCGTGGTAGCTCTTGATCCGCGCCAGCGCCGAGACCAGCTCCGGGTTGCCGACCATGAAGCCGATGCGCCAGCCGGCCATGTTGTAGCTCTTGGACAGGGTGAAGAACTCCACCGCGATGTCCTTGGCGCCCGGCACCTGCATGATCGACGGCGCCTTCCAGCCGTCGTAGACGATGTCGGCGTAGGCCAGGTCGTGCACCACCAGCACGTCGTACTGCTTGGCCAGGGCCACCACGCGCTCGAAGAAGTCCAGCTCCACGCACTGCGCGGTGGGGTTGGAGGGGAAGCCGAGGATCATCATCTTCGGCTTGGGGATCGACTCGCGGATCGCCCGTTCCAGCTCGTTGAAGAAGTCGATGCCCGGCACCAGCGGCACCGAGCGCACCTGGGCGCCGGCGATCACCGCGCCGTAGATGTGGATGGGGTAGCTGGGGTTGGGCACCAGGATGTTGTCGCCGTGGTCCAGGGTGGCCAGCATCAGGTGCGCCAGGCCCTCCTTGGAACCGATGGTGACGATGGCCTCGGTTTCCGGGTCGATGTCCACCGCGTAGCGCTCCTGGTACCAGCGCGAGATCGCCCGGCGCAGGCGCGGAATGCCGCGGGAGGTGGAGTAGCCGTGGGTGTCCTCGCGCTGGGCGACCTGCACCAGCTTTTCGACGATGTGCGGCGGGGTGGGGCCGTCGGGGTTGCCCATGGACAGGTCGATGATGTCCTCGCCGCGGCGGCGGGCGGCCATCTTCAGTTCGGCGGTGATGTTGAAGACGTAGGGCGGGAGACGATCGATACGCGCGAAGCGGCGTGCTGAACGGGGTTCAGTCATGATTTCCTCGGTGAACGTAAGCGCCCGGAACCGTCCGAGCGACGCCGGCCACTGCGGTGGCCTGAAAAGCTGGGCTTTTCTTGTCGGCGAACATATCCGCCGTTAGGCTCGCTGTCGAGTCCTACTTTCAGCCAGGGAGCCCCATGTCCCCTCAGCATTACTGGCAGCTCGACGTCTTCGCCGAACACCCCCTCGGCGGCAACGGCCTGGCGGTGTTCGCCGACGCCCGCGGCCTGGCCGACGCCACCCTGCAGGCCCTGACCCAGGAGCTGCGCCAGTTCGAGACGCTCTTCCTCTACCCCACCGCGCAGCTGGACACCTACGGCGCGCGCATCTTCACCCTGGAGGAAGAACTGCCCTTCGCCGGCCACCCGCTGCTGGGCGCTGCCGCGCTGCTGCACCACATCCACCAGCGTGGCGAGCAGGAACACTGGACGCTGCAGCTGGCCGCCAAGGACGTGAACCTGACCACCCGCCGCCACGGCCAGGGCTTCATCGCGCAGATGAACCAGGGCCAGGCGCAGTTCGGCGCCGTGCTCGACGACGAAGCCCGGCGCTGGTTCGCCGAGGCCTTCTCGCTGCTGGCCAGCGACCTCGCCGGCTACCCCGCCAGCGTGGTCAGCACCGGCCTGCCCTACCTGCTGCTGCCGGTGCGCGGCGAGGCGCTGGGGCGCATCCGCCAGCGCGCCGAGCTATCCACGCCGATGGGCGAGCGCCTGGCCGCCCTGGGTGCGACCTTCGTCTTCCTGCTGGACGTGGATGGCCGCGAAGGCCGCACCTGGGACAGCGCCGGGCTGGTGGAAGACATCGCCACCGGCAGCGCTGCCGGCCCGGTCGCCGCCTACCTGGTGGAACTGGGCAAGGCCCGCCGCGGCGAGACCTTCGAGCTGCACCAGGGCCGCTTCCTCGGCCGCCCGAGCCTGCTGGAAGTACGCGTCGGCGACGACGACCAGGTGCAGGTGGGCGGCAAGGTGCAGCTGCTGGCCCGCGCCGAGCTGCTCTGCCGCCTCGACTGACGGCCGGACTGGCGCACCGCGCGGGCGCCGACGACACTCAACCCACGCACATTCAGGAGAAGACGCCATGCTCTGGCGCAAAGGACGACGCAGCGACAACGTGGTGGATGCCCGCGACGACAGCGGCGGCGGCATGGGCGGTGGCGGCATGCGCATCGGCGGCCGCGGCCTGAGCCTGGGCGGGGTGGCCATCGTGGTGGTGGTCGGCCTGCTGATGGGCCAGGACCCGATGCAGATCCTCGGCAGCCTGCTCGGCCAGATGGACACCGGCCAGGCCCCGGCGCGCCCGCAGGTGCAGGGCCGCCCGGCGACCGGCGCCGACCCGCAGGTGGATTTCGTCCGCGCCGTGCTCGGCGACACCGAGGACACCTGGGGGCAGATCTTCGCCCACAGCAATGCCCAGTACGAGCAGCCCAAGCTGATCCTGTTCAACGGCGGGGTGAACTCGGCCTGCGGCTTCGCCTCCTCGGCGGTGGGGCCCTTCTACTGCCCCGGCGACCACCGGGTGTACCTGGACCTGGGCTTCTTCCGCGAGATGGAGCAGCGCTTCGCCGCCGCCGGCGACTTCGCCCGCGCCTACGTGATCGCCCACGAGGTCGGCCACCACGTGCAGAACCTGCTGGGCATCTCGGCCAAGGTCGAGGCCGCCCGCCGCCGCGGCGCGCCCATGGAGGGCGCCAACGGCCTCTCGGTGCGCCTGGAACTGCAGGCCGACTGCTTCGCCGGGGTCTGGGCCAACAACGCCCAGCAGCGCCTGCAGTGGCTGGAGCCGGGCGACATCGAGAGCGCGCTGAACGCCGCCAACGCCATCGGCGACGACCGCCTGCAGAAGCAGTCCCGCGGCACCGTGGTGCCGGACTCCTTCACCCACGGCACCTCGGCGCAGCGCATGCGCTGGTTCAAGCTCGGCTTCGACTCGGGCTCGCCGGGCAAGTGCGATACCTTCAAGGCGCAGGCGTTGTAACCAGTACGAAGGGATTCCGCCGCGGGGATATGTTCGCGAGCAAGCTCGCTCCTACAAAGCCGTGCTCACCTGCAATGTAGGAGCGCGCCCTGCGCGCGATATCGCGGGCAGGGCCCGCTCCTACAGGTAGCCGGGAAGCACGGTCCTCCCCCGTAGGAGCGGACCTTGTCCGCGATAGCCGGAAGTATCGGCGCGATTCGCGGATGAGATCCGCTCCGCCGCCCCGCCCGCGCCATTCCCCTGTAGGAGCGCGCCCTGCGCGCGAATCGCGGGCAGGGCCCGCTCCTACAGGTAGCCGGGAAGCACGGTCCTCCCCCGTAGGAGCAACTGTCTTTTACTGCTGCGCGGTATCTGTTCTCCAGCAGGTACCGTCCCTGACCATGGCGTTCAGTCGCACGATGAGCACACGCATG
>NZ_QGSL01000091.1:441299-457946 GCF_003176655.1 Pseudomonas sp. RW407
AAGAGCATCTCGGCGCGGGCGCGAGACAGTTGCTCCTACGACCGTGCTTGCCGGGAACTGTAGGAGCGGACTCTGTCCGCGATCAGGCGGATAACGCCTGGGGCGTCATCCGCCCTGCGTCGAGCAGGTATACCGCGGGCATAAAAAAGCCCCGCCGGGTGGCGGGGCTCAAACCATAGGAGCGGTGTCTTCCTTCAGCGCACTGTCACCACAGCGGCATGGTGTAGCTGAGGATCAGGCGGTTCTCGTCCGCGGCGTTGCTGGCGGCGGTATTGCGGCTGAAGTTGCTGCGGGTGGTCGCGTTACGCCATTTCACGCCGAAGCCCTTGAGCGCGCCGTCCTGGAAGACGTAGGCGACGTCGGTGTCGCGTTCCCATTCCTTGCCTTCCCCGCTGGTGGTCAGCAGGTCGATGTTGTCGCCCTTGATGTAGCGGGTCATGAAGGTCAGGCCGGGGATGCCGATGCCGGCGAAGTTGTAGTCGTAGCGGGCCTGCCAGGACTTCTCGTCCTTGTTGGCGAAGTCGTTGATCTGGACGAAGTTCACCAGGTAGGGGTCGGCGCCGTTGATGTAGGCGAAGCCGGTGTCGCCGCTCATCTTCTGGTAGCCGACGCCGAAGGCGTGGTAGCCCAGGTTGTAGGTGAACATGGCGTTGAGCGCCTTGTTGTCGACGTTGCTGCTGCCGTCGTCGGTGGACTTGGCCCAGCGCAGGTCGGTCTTCAGCGACTGGCCCTCGGTGATCGGCAGCAGGTAGGTCGCGGTCAGGAAGTGCTGCTTGTAGAAGTCCTCCAGCTGGCCGTAGTGGTAGCCGGTGCTGAAGTTCTTGGTCCAGGCGTAGGTGCCGCCGGCGAAGTCGAACTCGTTGGTGGTGGTGCCGGTGCGGAAGCTGATGTTCTTCTTGCCGCCGCCGGTGATGGTCATCTCCTGGTAGTCGGAGGAGTCACGCAGGTTGGTCTGGTTCAGGCGGCCGGCGTCGAAGGTCAGGCCGTCGAGCTGGGTGGAGTTGAAGGCGCCGCCCAGGAACACCTGCGGCAGCAGGCGGCTGTCGTTGGGCATGATGACCGGCAGTTTCGGGATCAGGGTACCGACCTTCAGGGTGTTCTTCTCGTAGCGCAGCTTGGCGGTCATGCCCAGCTTGCTGTAGTCGTCGGCGGCGTCGCCGCTGGCGGTCTTGGGCAGCAGGCCGGAGCCGGTACGGTCCGCACTGGAATCCAGCTTCAGGCCGAGCATGCCGATGGCGTCTACCCCCACGCCAATGGTGCCCTCGGTGTAGCCGGACTCGTAGCGCAGGATGAAGCCCTGCGCCCATTCCTCGGCCTTGTTCTGCTGGGCCGGGGTGGAGGTGCGGAAATCGCGGTTGAAGTAGAAGTTGCGCAGTTCGACGCTGGCCTTGCTGTCCGAGATGAAATCGGCGTGAGCCAGGGCAGGGATGATGCAGCTGGAACCCAGCGTGGCCATGGCCACGGCACGGGCGATCGGAGTCTTGCTCATTGTTATTGTCTCCTCGAGCGCTTTGAGCAGTTCGGTGATGCCTGGACTACGCCGGCATGTCGATCTGTTACAGCCTGCCTACTAAATCATTACAGGCTTTTTCCGACTCTTAGACCTTAGTCGCTGTTGCCCGGGGTATCCCGCTGATTTGCCTGGAGTTGACCGAAGGACTTTCACTGCACCCATTGCGGGTAGTAGCCGAGGCGGTCCTGCACCTGGGCGTCGTGCGCCGGGACCACGGTGATTTCCGGGTGCGCCAGGAGCATTTCGTGGACCTTCGCCAGCTGCGCCAGGGTCTGCTCGCGGTCGCGGTCCACCAGGCGGCTGCTGGCCCAGAACTTCTGCCGCGGGCCGCTGAAGCCTTCCAGGCGCCAGCTGGTGTCGCCGCTGAAGAAGAAGCGGCGGCCGTCGCCCAGGGTGAGGAACAGGCCGACCGAGCCGGGTGTATGGCCGGGCATGGGCACCAGCACCAGGCTGCCGTCGCCGAACAGGTCCAGGCTCTCGTCGAAGGCCAGGAAGGGCGTGGGCGAGAACACGTAGGGCCGCCAGGGCGTCGCCGCGCTGAACTCGCTGGGGAACACCGCCGGCGGCGTGGCGACGTGGGCGTAGTCGATTTCCGCATAGGGTGCCCACACCGGCACCTCGGGGAAGTCCACCAGGGCCGAGGCGTGGTCCCAGTGGGCGTGGGACAGGTAGATGCGGTCGATGCGGATGCCGCTGCCGGCCAGTTGCTCGCGCACCGGGTGCACCTCGCCGAAGCGAAACAGCGGCTTGTCCCACCAGGGCATGTCCTGCTCGAACTGCGCCTGCGCCCGGCTGCCCAGGCCGGTGTCGAACAGCAGCGTGGCCGCGTGGTGCTGGATGAGCAGCGCGGTGTGGTTGACGCGCACCTGGCGCGTCCAGTCGCCGCCGGCGAGGGTCAGGGCGTCGAGGGTGGTGAGCCCGGAGGTGCGCACCAGGGCGAAGCGCAGCCCGTCGGCGTGGCCGGGCAGGCTGGCGAACCCCAGCAGCAGGGCGAGGAAGAGTCTGGCGAGGCGCATGGCGGGCATCCTGGTCCGTAGGCTCAGAGGGTGGGCAGGGGGAGGTAGCCGGGGAGGGCGCGGATGCGTTCCTGCCAGGCCTGCACGTGGGGGTAGCCGCTGGTCTCCAGGCCACCCTCGTGCGCCAGGGCTACGTAGGGATAGACCGCGATGTCGGCGATGCTCGGCCCGGCCGTGCGGGCCAGCCAGGGCTGGCGCGAGAGTTCCCCGTCGAGCAGTTCCAGGGCCTGGCGCGCCTTGGCCTGGGCCGCGCCGAGGTCGCCGGGGCGCTTGAACAGCTGGATCACCCGCGCCTGGGCCGGGCCGTGCTGGATCTCGTTGGCGGCGAAGCTCAGCCAGTGGGCGATGCGCCCCTGGGGCTCGGCGTCCAGCGGGTACCAGGACGGCTCGGCATAGCGGCGCGCCAGGTAGACCAGGATGGCCTGGGAGTCGCCCAGGCCGAAGTCGCCGTCTTCCAGGGCCGGCACCTGGCCACGCGGGTTGATGGCGAGGAAGGCCGGGCGCTTGTGCACGCCGCTGCGCAGGTCGACGTTGACCAGGTCGGCGCTCTGGCCGATCAGGCTGAGGAACAGGCGGACCTTGTAGGCATTTCCGGAGAGCGGGATGTCGTGCAGTTTCATGGCGGTGTTCCTGCTGGGTGTTGTTGTCGGGAACGGCTCCGGCAGATAGTAGACAGACAAGTCTGTATAGTTCAAGCTCGAAATACGCCTCTCCCGGTGCCCGCCAGTTCAAGAGCGCCGGCGCCTCGCGCATAATGACCGCCCAGGAGGTGCCCATGACGTCCAGCAAGGCTTCCAGCAAGCGCGAGCAGTTGCTCAATACCGCCCTCGACCTGTTCTACCGCGAGGGCTACCACGCCACGGGCATCGACCGCATCCTGGCCGAGTCCGGGGTGGCCAAGATGACCCTGTACAAGCACTTCAAGTCCAAGGACGAGCTGATCATGGCTGCCCTGGAGGAACGCCACGCGCGCACCCTGCGCCGCTTCCGCGACGGCTCGCGCCTGGCTCCGCGCGAGGCCATACTGGCGGTCTTCGACAACCTGCACGGCTACCTGCACGAGGACGGCTTCAGCGGTTGCGCCTTCATCCACGCGGCCGCCGAGTTCCATGACCGCGGGCACCCGATCCACCGCCAGGCCGCCGAGCACAAGGGCTTCATCGAGGCGTTCTTCCGTCGCCAACTGGAGGCGCTGGGCGTGCATGAGCCGGGCAAGCTGGCGCGGCAGCTGCAATATTTGCTGGAAGGGGTGCTGGTCATGGCGCACATGCACGGTCCGGCCGACCAGGCCCTGGAAGCGCGCGAGGTGGCGGAAGCCTTGCTGCGCCAGGCCGGCCATTGACGGGGGAGGATGCGATGGGCCCTGAATGCCAGCTGTTCGGAACCCTGGGGTGCCACCTGTGCGAGGTGGCTGAGGCGCTGCTGATGCCTTTCGTCGAGCACGGCCTGCTGGTGGAGCTGGTCGACATCGCCGACCGCGAGGAGTGGGTCGAGCGCTACGGCCTCAGCATCCCGGTGCTGCGCCGTTGCGACACTGGGGCGGAGCTGAACTGGCCGTTCGACGCCGAACAGGTGGCCGCCTTCCTCAGAGGCTGATCGTTCCTGCGACGCCTCTGCGCCCGGCGTCGCTCTGTGTCAGTCTTGTGCTGTCTAACCCCCTCGTTGGAGACAGCACTATGAAAATCGGATTCCTCGGCCTTGGCGGCATGGGCGCCGGCATGGCCGCGAACCTCATCCGCGGCGGCCACCAGGTGCACCTGTGGAACCGTTCGCCGGCGGCGCTGGAGCCGCTGCTGGCCCTGGGCGGCCTGGCGGCGGCCGACCCGGTGGCGGCCTTCGATGCCGACGTGGTGATTTCCATGCTCGCCGACGACACCGCGACCCGCGCGGTGCTCCTCGACAGCGGCGCCCTGGACTCGGCGCGGCCGGGGCTGATCCACCTGAGCATGGCCACGCTGTCGGTGGCCCTGATCGGCGAGCTGGCCGAGCGCCACCGCCAGCGTGACCTGGCCTTCATCGCCGCGCCTGTGTTCGGCCGCACCGACGTGGCCGAGGCCGGCAAGCTCAACATCCTCGCCGCGGGCCCCGCCGAGGCCATCGCCGAAGTGCAGCCGCTGCTCGACCTGATGGGCCAGAAGACCTGGCCGCTGGGCGACGACCCCCTGAGCGCGGCGGCGGTGAAGATCGCCGGCAACTTCATGATCGCCAGCGCCATCGAGGCCATGGGCGAGGCCTCGGCCCTGGCCAAGGGCTTCGGCGTGGAGCCGGCGCAACTGCTGGAGATCATGGGCAGCACCCTGTTCAACGCGCCGGTGTACCGCAACTATGGCGCGCTGATCGCCGAGCAGCGCTACGAGCCGGCGGCATTCCGCCTGGTGCTCGGCCTGAAGGACGTGGGCCTGGCCCTGGCGGCGGGGCAGAGCCGCCACGTGCCGCTGCCGTTCGCCAGCGTGCTGCGCGACAACCTGCTGGAAGCGGTGGCCCAGGGCGACGGCGAGCGGGATTGGGCGGCACTGGCGCAGGTGGCGTTGCGCCGCTCCGGGCAGGCGTAAGGGCGTAGGGCGGATAACGTTCGACGTTATCCGCCGTTTGACCTTGGCCTCAGGCGCGCCTCGGGCTTGGTCACGGAGTACCTCGTTCCGGGCGTTCCGAGTTCAACCGCGAAGCCGGGCATGAGCTGGGTGAAACGGCGTATAACCGCGAACGGTTATACGCCCTACGTCTGGGCGTGGGGAAATGCCTGCCGGGAAAAATCGCAGGCAATAAAAAACCCGCCGGTTAAGGCGGGTTTTTCGGGAATTGGTCGGAGCGACTGGATTCGAACCAGCGACCTTCTCGTCCCGAACGAGACGCGCTACCAAGCTGCGCTACGCTCCGTTTGATGGCGCGCATTCTACCGAAAAACTTTTGATGCACAAGGGGTTAGCGAAAAATTTTTCAGAAATATTTTCTTCCCCCCCGAAAAGGCCGACGCCCCGCGGGACTCGGAGTCCGGCGGGGCGCCCGGGTGCTGGCGGTCGGGGATCAGAGATCCTTGACGGTACGCACCTGGTCCTTGTTCACGCGTACGCGTTTGCCGTCCAGTTGTTCGAATTCATAGAAACCGGTGTCGTCGTCGTACTTGGGCGTGTCGACGGACTGGATCTCGCGGCCGTCGTTCAGGGTGATGACGCTGGGGCTGGAGCAACCAGCGAGTGCGCCAAGGCCCAGGACGAGCAGGAAAGCTGGGAGCGCGCGATTGATCATTCGTATATCTCCTGTACGAATCGAGGTTTGTTCGGAGTTTCCGACTGGGAGAGTAGTGGCAAAGTTCCCCGTCATTTCTCGAAAGACCCTGGATCGAGCGTCTAGCCCGGGCTGTTCAGCAGCTCGGGGGAGTTCAGGTTGGCCAGGCGCGGGTCGTCCCTGGCGCAGGCCACCGGGCACGCCCCCAGGGGCAGCAGGACCTGGCGCGGGCTGCGCTCGCCGCGTTGCCAGGCGGCTTCCAGCTGGGGCGCCAGGGCCTTGGGCAGGATGCAGAACAGCGGCTCCCAGTGCTCGCCGTCGTGCAGCATGTGCGGTACTTCGGGTCGCGCGGCGGCGGCCTGGCGCAGGCGCTCGATGAGTTCCTCGTCGAACAGCGGGGCGTCGCAGGGCAGCACCAGCAGCCAGGGGTGACGGGCGGCCTGCAGGCCGGCGCGGATGCCGGCGAGCGGGCCGGGGTAGTCCGGGGTGTCGTCGTGCACCAGCTGGTCGGCGTAGGCCCGGTAGATGTCGGCGTTGCGGTTGCAGGAGACGATCAGGTCGTCGCTCAGCGGGCGCACGCGTTCGTGCAGGTAGCTGATCAACGGGCGCCCGCGCCATTCCAGCAGGCCCTTGTCGCGCCCCCCCATGCGCTGGCCGCGGCCCCCGGCGAGCAGCAGGACGGAACAGGGCGGCAGGGTGGTGTCAGGCATGGCGAGGTCTCCGGAACGGGCCTGTGATATAACACCGGCATCCCCGTCTCTCAAGCAAGGACACCGTCCATGAGCCACCTGGCCACGCCCGAATTCGTCCCGCTGAACATCGCCGTGCTCACCGTCAGCGACACTCGCACCCTGGAGACCGACACCTCCGGCCAGCTGTTCGTCGACCGTCTGAGCGCCGCCGGCCACAACCTGGCCGCGCGGGTGTTGCTGAAGGACGACCTCTACCGCATCCGCGCCCAGGTCGCCACCTGGATCGCCGAGGAGCAGGTGCAGGTGGTGCTGGTCACCGGCGGCACCGGCTTCACCGGCCGCGACAGCACCCCGGAGGCGGTGGCCTGCCTGCTGGACAAGGTGGTGGACGGCTTCGGCGAGCTGTTCCGGCAGATCTCGGTGGCCGACATCGGCACTTCCACCGTGCAGTCCCGCGCCCTGGCCGGGCTGGCCAACGGCACCCTGGTGTGCTGCCTGCCGGGCTCCACCAATGCCTGCCGCACCGCCTGGGACGGCATCCTCGCCGAGCAGCTGGACGCCCGCCACCGCCCGTGCAACTTCGTGCCGCACCTGAAGCAGGCCGCGCCCTGCGAGAGCCGCGGATGAGCTGCTGCGACAAGCCCGGCCTGCTGCCGGTCGAGGAGGCCCTGGCGCAACTGATGGCGCTGGCGGCCCAGGCGCCGATCGAGGAAATCGAGCAGGTTCCCCTGGCCGAGGCCGAGGGCCGCGTGCTGGCAGCGCCGCTGCTGTCCGGTTTCGACCTGCCGCCCTGGGACAATAGCGCCATGGACGGCTACGCGCTGCGCCTGGCCGACTGGCAGGGCGAGCCCCTGGTGGTGAGCCAGAAGATTTTTGCCGGCGTCGCCCCCGAGCCGCTGCAGGCAGGCACCTGCGCGCGCATCTTCACCGGCGCGCCCGTGCCCCATGGCGCGGATTGCGTGGAGATGCAGGAGAACGTCGAGGTGCTGGAAGACGGCCGCGTGCGCTTCCTCGAAGCGCTGCGCTTCGGCCAGCACATCCGCCCGCAGGGCCAGGAGACCCGCCAGGGCGACCAGGTGCTGCCGGCGGGCACGCGCCTGGGCGCCATCGAGCTGGGCCTGGCCGCCTCGCTTGGCCAGGCCGTGCTGAACGTGCGGCGCAAGCCGCGGGTGGCGCTGCTGTCCACCGGCGACGAGCTGGTGGAGCCGGGCCAGCCGCTGCGCACCGGGCAGATCTACAACAGCAACCGCGCCGTGCTGAAGGCCTGGCTGCTGCGTTCCGGCTGTGAGGTGCGGGATGCCGGCATCCTCCCCGACGACCTGGCGAAGACCCGCGAAGTGCTCGGCTCCTTGGGCGACGCCGACCTGATCCTGACCACCGGCGGCGTTTCCGTGGGCGAGGCCGACTTCCTCGGCGCGGCCCTGCGCGAGGCCGGCGAGCTGGCGCTGTGGAAGCTGGCGATCAAGCCGGGCAAGCCGCTGACCGTGGGCCACTACCAGGGGACTCCGGTGATCGGCCTGCCGGGCAACCCGGCCTCTACCCTGGTCACCTTCGCCCTGCTGGCGCGCCCCTACCTGCTGCGTCGCCTGGGTGTGGAGGCGGTGATGCCGCTGCGCTTCGAGGTGCCCGCCGGCTTCGCCTGGAAGCACGCCGGCAACCGCCGCGAATACCTGCGCGCGCGGCTGGAGAACGGCCGTGCGCTGATCTACCCGAACCAGAGCTCCGGCGTGCTGCGCAGCGCCGCCTGGGCCGACGGCCTGGTGGAAGTGCGCGAGGGGCGGACGCTGGAAGAGGGCGAGACGGTGCCCTTCATCCCGCTCAGCGAGGTGTTGTTGTAGGTGCAACTGCCTTGCCGGCTGAGCCGTGCTCGCCTGCAATGTAGGAGCGGGCCCTGCCCGCGATTCGCGCGCAGGGCGCGCTCCTACAGGGGATCGTGCCTCCCGGCACCTGTCGGCGAATCGTGCCCATGGGGTGCGCCGACGAAATCCGTTCACCCCGCCGCCGGCCGGTGGCGCTGGCGGTATTCCCCCGGCGTTTCCCCGGTCCAGCCCTTGAAGCTGCGGTGGAAGGAGCGCGACTCGGTGAAGCCCAGGTACTGGGCGATGTCCTGGATCTGCAGGTCGCTGTGCAGCAGGTAGTGCTCGGCCAGCTCCTGGCGCAGCGTGTCGAGTATCTGCTGGTAGCTGGTGCCGGCCTGCTGCAGGTGGCGTTGCAGGGTGCGCACGGTCATCTCGAAGCGTTCGGCGACGCGCTCCTTGCGCGGTAGGCCGTCCTTCATCAGCAGGCGCAGGGCGTTCTTCACCCGCAGCGGCAACGGCTCGTCGTCGTCCAGCTCGGCCATCATGGCCAGGGCGTGCTCTTCCAGGGTGCGCAGCAGGTTGGCGTCGGCCTGGCGCAGCGGGAAGGCCAGCAGCGGCAGGGGCACCAGCAGGGCGCTGCAGGGCTTTTCGAAGCGCACCGGGCAGCCGAACAGCCGCTCGTATTCGGCCAGGTCGGTGCCGGCCGGCTGCGGGTGTTCGAACCAGACCTCCTCGGGCGAGCCTTCGAAGTCGGCGATCCAGCGTGCGTACAGCAGCCAGGAGGCCAGCACGTTCTCCACCATGTGGCGGCGGATGTCGGCGGCCTGGTGGCGGCAGCTCCAGACCAGGCGCACGTGACCGTCGCCCGGCTCGACGCGGCTCACGCCCATGTCCCCCACCAGCTTCTCGTAGGGGATGATGCGGTTCATCGCCTCGCCCAGGGTGGCGCAGTTCATGGTGATGTAGCCGAGCACGCTCCACGAGCCCGGCTGCACGAAGCGCGCGGCGTGCAGGCCGAACAGCGGGTCGTCGGCGTGTTCGCAGAAATGCCCCAGCAGGCGCTCGTGGGCCTCGCTGGGCAGGCGCTGGCTGTTGTCGGCCAGCTGCGCGCGGGTGAGGCCGGCGGCCTGCAGGCCGGCGTCGACGTCCAGGCCGAGGTGCTCGGCCTGGCGCAGGTACTTGAGCAGGGCGGGTACGGAGGTGTAGCCGAGGGCGTGCATGGGGCGCTCTTGTTCTGGTGGCTCTATTGGCGACAGGCGCTGGCCCGATCCGACAGTGACAGGCTCGGGCGGCGCACTAGTATAGGCAGCCATTGCAAGCGATCGGAACAGGAGCACGGCAGGCATGCGACGCTGGAATGGCTGGGGTGAGGAAAGCACTTCGATGGAGCTGCCCGGCTCGGGCCGCGCCTTTCTCGCCGAGCAGATCGGCCCTGGCCTCGCGCTGCCCGACGCCAGCCTCGACAGCGTGCTGGCCAGGGTGCCGGCCTCGCGCCTGGCCGACCACCCGCTGGTGCTGCGCGAGCCCATGGACCGCCTGCTGCACGCCCGCGGCCAGAGCCTGGCCGACTGGCTGGCCATGCGCGAGGGCGAGTTCGGCCGCTTCCCCGACGGCGTGGCCTACCCGCAGAGCGCCGAGCAGATCCGCGAACTGCTGCGCCATGCCCAGGCCACCGACTGCCTGCTGATCCCCTACGGCGGCGGCACCTCGGTGGCCGGGCACATCAACCCGCCGGCCGCCGACAAGCCGGTGCTGACCGTCTCCCTGGCGCACATGAACCGTCTGCTGGAGCTGGACGAGGAGAGCCTGGTGGCCACCTTCGGCCCCGGCGCCAACGGCCCGCAGGTGGAAAGCCAGCTGCGCGCCCGCGGCTACACCCTCGGCCACTTCCCGCAGTCCTGGGAGCTCTCGACCCTCGGCGGCTGGGTGGCCAGCCGCTCCAGCGGCCAGCAGTCGCTGCGCTATGGGCGCATCGAGCAGCTATTCGCCGGCGGCACCCTGGAGACCTTCGCCGGGCCGCTGGACATCCCCACCTTCCCGGCCTCGTCCGCCGGCCCCGACCTGCGCGAGCTGGTGCTGGGCTCGGAAGGCCGCTTCGGCATCCTCTCCTCGGTGAAGGTGCGCGTCTCGCGGCTGGCCGAGCAGGAACGCTTCTACGTGGTCTTCCTGCCGTCCTGGGAACAGGGCCTGGCGGCCATCCGCGACCTGGCCCAGGCACGGGTGCAACTGTCCATGCTGCGCCTGTCCAATGCCGTGGAAACCCGCACCCAGCTGACCCTCGCCGGGCACCCCGGGCAGATCGCCTGGCTGGAGCGCTACCTGAAGTGGCGCGGGGCGGGCGAGGGCAAGTGCATGCTGACCTTCGGCGTCACCGGCAGCCGCGCGCAGAACGCCGCCTCGCTGAAGCTCGCGCGGCGCCTGCTGAAGGGCTTCGGCGGGGTGTTCACCGGCACCCTGCTGGGGCGCAAGTGGGAGGCCAGCCGCTTCCGCTCGCCCTATTTGCGCGAAACGCTCTGGCAGGCCGGCTACGTGGTGGACACCCTGGAGACCGCCACCGACTGGAGCAACGTCGACAACCTCATGCAGCGCATCGAGGCCAGCCTGCGCGACGGCCTGGCGGCGGAAGGCGAGCGGGTGCACGTGTTCACCCACCTGTCCCACGTCTACGGCGAAGGCTCCAGCATCTACACCACCTACGTGTTCCGCCCCGCGGCCAGCTACGCCGCCACCCTCGAACGCTGGCGCCGGCTCAAGGACGCCGCCAGCCGGACGATCGTCGACAACCGCGGCACCATCAGCCACCAGCACGGCGTGGGCCGCGACCACGCGCCCTACCTGGCGGTGGAGAAGGGCGAGCTGGGCATGGCCACCCTGCGGGCCCTGGCCAGCCATTTCGACCCCGCCGGCCGGCTCAACCCCGGCAGCCTGCTGCAGGACTGACGCCATGTGGAACGCCGCCTGGCGCAGGCAGGCACTGGCCGAACTGGCCGGGCGCGACTGGGACCTGATCGTGGTCGGCGGCGGCATCACCGGCGCCGGCATCCTCCGCGAGGCCGCGCGGCGCGGCTGGCGCTGCCTGCTGCTGGAACAGCGCGACTTCGCCTGGGGCACCTCCAGCCGTTCCTCGAAGATGGTCCACGGCGGCCTGCGCTACATCGCCAAGGGCCAGGTCGGCCTGACCCGCGACTCGGTGCGCGAGCGCCAGCGCCTGCTCGGCGAGGCGCCGGGGCTGGTGGAGCCGCTGAGCTTCATCATGCCGCACTACCGCGGCGGCTTCCCCGGGCCGAAGGTGTTCGGCGGCCTGCTGGCCGTGTACGACGCCCTGGCCGGCAAGCGCAACCACCTCTACTACCCGCTGCAGCAACTGCGCTACCTGGCGCCGGGACTGAAGGAGGAAGGCCTGCTGGGCGGCACGCGCTTCGCCGATGCGGTGGTGGACGACGCCCGGCTGGTCATGCGCGTACTGGACGAGGCCCGCGCCGACGGCGGCGAGGCCCTCAACGGCCTGCGCGTGCTGGAGCTGCGTCGCGACGGCGGGCGGGTCACCGGCCTGCTGGCGGAGGACCGCGAAGGCGCGGGGCGCTTCGCCTTCCGCGCCGGCGCGGTGGCGCTGGCCACCGGCGCCTGGGCCGACCGGTTGCGCCGGATGGAGGGCGACGAGCACATCCGCCCCCTGCGCGGCAGCCACCTGCTGCTGCCGGCCTGGCGCCTGCCGGTGGCCCATGCCTTCAGCTTCATGCACCGGGCGGACAAGCGCCCGGTGTTCGTCTTCCCCTGGGAAGGCGCCACCGTGGTCGGCACCACCGACCTGGACCATGGCGACGGCCTGGACGGCGACGCCCGCATCAGCCGCGCGGAGCTGGACTACCTGCTGGAGGCCTGCGCGCAGCAGTTTCCCGCCGCCCGTATCGGCGAGGCCGACGTGCGCTCGACCTGGGCCGGCGTGCGCCCGGTGGTCGCCAGCGGCGCCGCGCAGCAGAAGAAGCCCTCGGACGAGAAGCGCGAACACGCCCTGTGGAGCGAACCCGGCTGCGTGACCCTGGCCGGCGGCAAGCTCACCACCTTCCGCCTGCTGGCCCTGGAAGTGCTGCGGGCCTGCGCGCCCATGCTCGGCAAGACGCTGGAAGACAGCCCCGAGCCGATCTTCGCCGCAACCCCCGAAGTCGACCTGCCGGGCCTGGGGCCGCAGCAACGGCGGCGCCTGGCCGGCCGCCACGGGCGCAACCTGGCGCAGCTGGCCGGGCTGCTGGCGCAAATCGGCAACGGCCGGGTGGGCGACAGCGACTGCCTGTGGGCCGAGCTGGCCTGGGCCGCCGAAGGCGAACTGGTGCTGCACCTGGACGACCTGCTGCTGCGCCGCACGCGCCTGGGCCTGCTGCTGGCGCACGGCGGCGCCGCCGAGCTGCCGGCCATCCGCGCGCTGTGCCAGGCACGCCTGGGCTGGGACGACGCCCGCTGGAGCGAAGAAGAACGTGCCTACCTGGACCTCTGGCGGCGCTGCTACAGCCTGCCGGCCCCGGCGGGTAGCTGAGAGCCACGAGCGGCAAGCCACAAGAAGACCGAGAGCGCGCAATGGATAACGACAAGAGCTACCTGCTGGCCATCGACAACGGCACCCAGAGCGTGCGCGTGCTGCTCTTCGACCTTGCCGGCAACCTGGTGGGCAAGGGCAAGGTGGAGCTGGAGGCCTACTATTCGACCCAGCCCGGCTGGGCCGAGCAGGACCCGGAGTACTACTGGGCCAGGCTCGGCGAGGCCTGCCAGTTGCTCTGGGCGCAGACCGGCGTCGACCGCAGCCTGATCCGCGGCGTGTCGCTGACCACCCAGCGCGGCACCGTGATCCACGTGGACGAGCAGGGCAAGCCGCTGCGCCCGGCGATCCTCTGGCTGGACCAGCGCCGCGCCGAGGTCGAGGGGCGCATCAAGGGGCCCTGGGGCTGGTTGTTCAAGCTGGCTGGCGCCGAGGGCGCGGTGGACTACTTCCGCAGCCAGGCCGAGGTCAACTGGGTGGCGCAGCAGCAGCCGCAGCTGCACGTGGCCACGCACAAGGTACTGCTGCTGTCGGGTTTTCTCACTCACCGCCTGTGCGGGCGCTTCGTCGATTCCCTGGCGTGCAGCGTGGCCTACCTGCCGTTCGACTACAAACGTCTTAAATGGGCCGCCCCGCGCGACTGGAAATGGCAGGCGGTGAAGGTGCGCCAGGAGCAGTTGCCGCAGCTGTTCAAGCCGGGTGAAAAGCTCGGCGAGATCAGCGCCGAGGCCAGCCGCCACACCGGCATCCCCGAGGGCCTGCCGCTGATCGCCGCCGGCGCCGACAAGGCCTGCGAGGTGCTCGGCGCCGGGGCCATCGAGCCCAGCGTGGCCTGCCTGTCCTACGGCACCACCGCGACCATCAACACCACCCGCCCGCGCTACCTGGAGACCATCCCGCTGATCCCGCCGTACCCGGCGGCGATCCCCGACCACTTCAACACCGAGGTCATGATCTACCGCGGCTTCTGGATGGTCAGCTGGTTCAAGCGCGAGTTCGGCCTGCGCGAGATGCAGCGCGCCGCCGAGCTAGGCGTGGAACCGGAGAAGCTGTTCGACGAACTGGTCGAGCAGGTGCCGCCCGGCTCCATGGGCCTGATGCTGCAGCCCTACTGGACGCCGGGCATCCGCGAGCCGGGGCTGGAGGCCAAGGGCGCGGTGATCGGCTTCGGCGACGTGCACACCCGCGCGCACCTGTACCGCGCCATCCTCGAAGGCCTGGCCTACGCCCTGCGCCAGGGCAAGGAGCGCATCGAGAAGCGCTCCGGCACCCGCATCGAGCGCCTGCGCGTGGCCGGCGGCGGCTCCCAGAGCGACGCCGCCATGCAGCTGACCGCCGACATCTTCGGCCTGCCGGCGGAGCGCCCGCACGTCTACGAGGCCTCCGGCCTGGGCGCGGCCATCGACTGCGCGGTGGGGCTGGGGCTGTACCCGGACTTCGCCAGCGCCATCGCCGCCATGACCCGCGTCGGCCAGGTATTCCAGCCGCGCCCGCAGGCGCAGCGCACCTACGAGCGGCTGTACCGCGAGGTCTACCAGCGCATGTACCGGCAACTCCGGCCGCTGTACCGGAGCATCCGCGAGATCACCGGCTACCCGGCCTGAACTTCGCTCCCCGGTTGGTTGGTCCATAGTGAATGGATTTCGATAAGGGGAGAGGGACCATGGCGAAACCCGAGGCAATGCTCATCCTGCACGGCAAGCAGGCGGCCAACGACGTCGTGCGCGCGGCGGTGCTGGCGCGCCGCGAGGCCGGCTGGCGGCTGGACGTGCGGGTCACCTGGGAGGAAGGCGACGCCGAGCGCCTGGTCGGCGAGGCGCTGGCGGCCGGCTACCCGACGCTGGTCGCCGGCGGTGGCGACGGCACCGCGCGGGCCGTGGCTGAGGCGCTGTACCGCGCCGGCGCACCGGCCAGCCTGGCGTTGCTGCCGCTGGGCACGGCCAACGACTTCGCCCGCGCCGCCGGCATCCCGCTGGAGCCGGACGCGGCCCTGGGGCTGCTGGAGGGCGCGGCGCGGCCCATCGACCTGGGCGAGGTCCAGGGGCGCATCTTCCTCAATATGGCCACCGGCGGCTTCGGCTCCACGGTCACCGCCAACACCTCCGAGGACCTGAAGAAGGCCCTGGGCGGCGCGGCCTACCTGCTGACCGGGATCAGCCGCTTCTCCGAGGTGCACTCGGCCCAGGGCCGTTTCCGCGGCCCGGGCTTCGACTGGCAGGGCGAGTTCCTCGCCCTGGGCATCGGCAACGGCCGCCAGGCCGGCGGCGGCCACCCGCTGTGCGTCCAGGCCCTGGCCGACGACGGGCTGCTGGACGTCAGCATCCTGCCGGCGCCGGGCGACATGCTGTCGGCCCTGGGAACGCTGCTCGGCAGTGGTGGCGGGCTGCAGGAGCTGTTCGTCCGCGCGCGCCTGCCGTGGCTCGAACTGGAGGCCGGCGAGGGCCTGGCGATCAACCTCGACGGCGAGCCCCTGGAAGCCCGCCGGGCACGCTTCGAGGTACGCCCGGCGGCGCTGCGCCTGCACCTGCCGGCGGATTCGCCGCTGCTCGGCGACTGATCGCCGGGGCTGGCCCGGGACGGGCTTCTAAGGCATGATGGCGTAGCGCCAGTATTTCGTCGCCGGAATTCTGGCCGATAGCCCTACGCTATTCATCCCGATTTCAGGAGCCCCCATGGCCGGCATTCTCGACAGCGTCGATCAACGCACCCGACTGGTGGGGCAGAACCGCCTGGAGATCCTGGTGTTCCGCCTGGCCGGCCGGCAGCAGTTCGCCATCAACGTATTCAAGGTCCAGGAGGTGCTGCAGCTGCCGCGCCTGACGCTGATCCCGCAGCGCCACCCGATGATCTGCGGGGTGATCAACCTGCGCGGCCAGACCCTGCCGGTAATCGACCTGTCTCACGCCATCGGCATGCGCCCGCTGCGCCCCGAGGAGCGCAGCACCATCATCGTCACCGAGTACAACCGCTCGGTGCAGGCCTTCCTGGTCGGCGGCGTGGAACGCATCCTCAACCTCAACTGGGAGGCGGTGCAGCCGCCGCCCGGGGGCGCCGGGCGCCAGCACTACCTGACCGCCATCACCCGCGTCGACGAGCGCCTGGTGGAAATCATCGACGTGGAGAAGGTGCTGGCCGAGATAGTGCCGATGAACACCCGCGTCTCCGCCGAGCGCCTGGACCACGACCTGCTGGCGCAGACCAGTGGCCGCGAGGTGCTGGTGGTGGACGACTCCAGCGTCGCCGTGGCCCAGTTGCGCGACACCCTCGGCCAGCTCGGCCTGAAACTGCACGTGGCCACCGACGGCCTGCGCGCGCTGCGCCAGCTGCAGGCCTGGGCCAACGCCGGCGAGGACGTGGAGGAGAAGCTGCTGATGGTCTTCACCGACGCCGAGATGCCGGAGATGGATGGCTACCGCCTGACCACCGAGATCCGCAACGACCCGCGCCTGGCCGGGCTCTACGTGGTGCTGCACACCTCGCTGTCGGGCAGCTTCAACGAGGCCATGGTGCGCAAGGTGGGCTGCGACGACTTCCTCTCCAAGTTCCAGCCGGACCTGCTGGTGGACGTGATCCGCCGGTGCCTGGAGAAGCTGCCGGCCTGAGCCGCGACCCTGTCCAACCGTAGGGCGAATAACCGTTCGCGGTTATCCGCCGTCGGCCGGGACGCCGGTGCCCGACGGCCGCGGCGGATAACGCCGTAGGCGTTATGCGCCCTACGGGATGGTCCGGCGCGGCTGGCGGGTTCAATCGCGGACGGAGTCTCCTACGACCGTGCTCGACCGTAGGGCGAATAACCGTTCGCGGTTATCCGCCGCTCGCTGGCGCACCGGTACCCGGCGGCGGCGGATAACGCCGTAGGCGTTATGCGCCC
>NZ_QGSL01000091.1:457956-488863 GCF_003176655.1 Pseudomonas sp. RW407
TCTTATCCGCGAATCGCGCCGGTGGTTTCGGCCATCGCGGACAAGGTCCGCTCCTACGGGGAAATGCCGTGCCTCACGGCGGACTGTAGGAGCGGGCCCTGCCCGCGATTCGCGCGCAGGGCGCGCTCCTACAAGGGAACACCGCGGGCGGGGCGGCGTAGGAGCGGATCTTATCCGCGAATCGCGCCGGTGGTTCCGGCCATCGCGGACAAGGTCCGCTCCTACGGGGAAATGCCGTGCCTCACGACAGACTGTAGGAGCGGGCCCTGCCCGCGATTCGCGCGCAGGGCGCGCTCCTACAGGGGAATACCGCGGGTGGGGCGGCGTAGGGCGAATAACCGTTCGCGGTTATCCGCCGCCGGCCGGAACACCGGTGCCCCACGCCGATGCGCCCTTCGTAGGAGCGAGGGGGACGCCTAGTTCTTGCTCGCGAACCGCATGGCACCGCGTTCGTTCGCGAGCAAGCTCGCTCCTACGAAAAGCCACACGATCACCCCTCGCGCTGCGCCGGCGTGGCGATGTCGAACCAGAAGTCGAAGTCGTCCAGCATGCCGAACAGCTTGGCCAGCAGCAGCGGGTTGCCCGAGCTCTTCAGCTTGCCCTGGGCGATCAGCACCACCGGGTTGACCTCCTTGAGCAGCAGGCGGTTGAGGTCGGCGCGGTCGATGGTCACCGTCTGCCCGGCGTCCTCGCTGCGCACCCCGCGGATGTTGTTCAGGTGCGAGTTCTTCAGCTCCAGCAGGTATTCCTGGCCGATGTCCGGCAGCACCAGGTTGATGGCGAAATCCTCGCCCTCGGCCTTGCCGGCGTTCAGGCGCACGCCCAGGTAGTCGAACAGCAGGCCGGTGTCCATGGCCGCCAGGGCGTCGGCGCTGGAGGTCTTCAGCGGCGGCAGGTCGCGCGGCACGCCGTGGCGCAGCTCGTCCGCCGCGGCCAGGTAGCTGTTGCGCCAGCCGGCGTTCTCCGCCTGGTAGCCCAGCTGCTCCAGGGCGTCGGCCTGCAGGCGGCGGGCGGCCTGGTTGCCCGGCTCGGCGAAGACCAGCTTGTTGACCACCTCCACCACCCAGCGGTACTCGCCCTGGTCGAAGGACTTCCGCGCCATCTGCAGCACATGTTCGGCGCCGCCCATGAACTCCACGTACTTCTTCGCCGAATCCTCCGGCGCCAGCGGGTTGAGGGTGGCCGGGTTGCCGTCGTAGTAGCCCAGGTACTTGTTCACCACCGCGCGCACGTTGTGGCTGACCGAGCCGTGGTAGCCGCGGTTGTACCACTCGTTGGCCAGCTCCGGCGGCAGCTGGAAGCGCTCGTGGATCTGGTTGATGGTCACGCCCTGGTTGGCCAGGTGCAGGCTCTGGTCGTTGAGGTAGCCGTAGAGGTCGCGCTGCTTCTCCAGGGTGCGGACGATGTCGTCGTGGCCCCAGCGCGGCCAGTTGTGCACGGCGAACATCACCTCGGCCTGCTTGCCGTAGCGGTGCAGCGCCTCGTTGATGTACTTGCTCCAGCCCAGCGCGTCGCGGACCTCGGCGCCGCGCAGGGTGTAGAGGTTGTGCAGGGTGCCGGTGACGTTCTCGGCCATCAGCAGCGCCTTCTGCTTCGGCAGCCAGACGTTCATCTCCGACGGCGACTCGGTGCCGGGGGTGTTCTGGAAGGCGAGGTCGACGCCGTCGATGCGCAGCTGCTCGTCGGGCTTGTCGATGGTGCGGGTCGGCGCGATCAGGCTCATGGGGCCGTGGGCCACGGCCTTGCCGATGGCCATGTCGACCAGGCCGCGCGGGCCCTGGGGCAGCTGGGTGCCGTACTGGTAGGTGGCGCGGCGCAGCATGGCGTTGCCGGCCAGCACGTTCTCCTTGATGGCCGACTCCATGAAGCCCTTGGGCGCGATGATCTGCACCTCGCCCTTGTCCACCTGCGCCTGGCTCACCAGGCCCTTCACCCCGCCGAAGTGGTCGACGTGGGCGTGGCTGTAGATGATCGCCTTGATCGGCCGCTGCCCCAGCTCCTGGCTGACCAGCGCGTAGGCGGCCCTGGCGGTGGCCGGGGTGGTCAGGGTGTCGATGACGATCCAGCCGCTGTCGCCCTGGACGAAGGTGATGTTGGCCAGGTCGAAGCCGCGCACCTGGTAGATGCCGTCGGCGACCTTGAACAGCCCGTACTTGAGGTTGAGCAGGGCCTGGCGCTGCAGGCTGGGGTTGATGCTGTCGATGTCCCGGCCGGCGTCGAGGAAGCCGAAGCCGCCCAGTTGCCAGGCCACGCTGCCGTCCTCGTTGCGGATCACCAGCTGTTCCGGGCGCTTGATCAGGCCCTGCTCGACGCGGGCGAAGTCGGCGCGGTCACTGAACGGCAGCGCCTCGCGCACCTTCTGCTGCAGGGCCACGGTGAAGGCGCTGGGCGGCTTGGGCGCATCGGCGGGGTCGTCGGCGGCCAGCAGGATGGGCGACAGGCCGGCCAGCAGGACGGCGGCGGAAAGGCGCAGCATGGAAGACTCCGGTTCTTGTTATGGGAATGCCTGGCACTATGCCGGCAGGCGTGCTCATAATTCCAATGCATTCCCTTATCAATTCCGATGCAAATCAAGCATGACCGACCTGCGCCAGCTCCGCCATTTCGTCGCCCTCGCCGAACACGGCCACTTCGCCCGCGCCGCCGAGGCGGTGAACCTCAGCCAGCCGGCGCTCTCGCGCAGCATCCAGGCCCTGGAAAGCCAGCTCGACTGCCGCCTGCTGGACCGCAACCCGCGCGGCATCAGCCTCACCGCCCACGGCCGGTTGGTGCTGGAACACGCCCGCCGGCTGCTGGCCGGCAGCCGCGCGCTGGACAACGCGGTGAGCCAGCTGGGCAACCTGGAGGCCGGCGAGCTGCGCCTGGGCGCCGGCCCCTTCCCCGCCGCGCGCCTGCTGCCGCAGACCCTCGCGGCCTTCAGCCGGGCCCACCCGCGGGTCAGCGTGGCCCTGGCCATCGAGAACTGGCAGGTCCTGCACCGGCGCCTGCTGGACGACGAGCTGGAGCTGTTCGTCGCCGACTGCCGCGAACTGCAGGACGACCCGCGCCTGGATATCCACCCGCTGCGGGTGCACGACAGCCTGCTGTTCTGCCGCCCCGGCCACCCGCTGCTGGCCCGCGGGCCACTGGCGATCGACGACCTGCGCGCCTACCCGCTGGCCGGCCCGCGCCTGCCGCGTGACGCCCAGCAGCGCCTGGCGCACACCCTGGGCCGCGAACAGCCGCTGGACGTGCAGTGCGACGACGTGCTGATGCTCAAGGAACTGGTGCGCGGCAGCGACGTGCTCTGCCTGGCGGTGGCCGACGTGGTGGCCGCCGACGTCGCAGGCGGGCGCCTGGCCACCCTGGCCTGGCCGCGCCAGGCCGGCGACGCCGCGCTGCGCGGCTCGGCCTACGGCCTGGTGCGCCACGCCAGCCGCAGCCTGTCGCCGGCGGCGCAGGCCTTCGTCGAACGGCTGCTGGAGGTCGACGGCCAGCCCACCGAGGGCCCGGCGCAGAACGACTGACGGCACCCTCGGGTGCCGTCGGCGATGGCATCAGCGACGCCAGTAGTAGCCGGGGGCCGGCGCGTAGCGCGGCGGCGGCGGAGGCGGCGCGTAGTAGCGGTGGCCGCCGCGCCAGCCACCGTGGTCGTGTTCGTAGACCACGCAGCCGGACAGCGGCAGGAACAACATCAGGGCAACGAGAAGACGACGCATGGCTAACTCCTGATCGGCATCCGCTTCGAATCAGCGGCTTATACGATCAGACCCGACGCCCCGGCGGCGGTGCCCGGCCGCAGGGTAAAGCTTATGTAAATCACCTATTTACCTCAGGGCAGGCAGGTGCAGGACGCCGAAGAACAGCACCTGCAGGCGTTCCAGCCAGGGCTGCGGGCGCGCCTTCAGGCGCCGGCCCAGCAGCAGCACCTCACCGGCGTGCACCACCAGCAGTACGACCGAGAGCAGCAGCAGCGGGCGGTACAGCTCGCCGAAGGGGTACAGCAGGTTGACCGCGGCGGCCAGCCAGAACATGGCCAGCGCGCCCTTGGCGAAGGACAGCAGGTGCGACATGGGCGACTCCGATGGAGTGGATGGTCCGTGCAGTCTGCCGCGGGCCGTGCGCCGGCCGACACCGACTTTCGACTGGCGCACCAGGATGTGGCGGCGTGCTTCATCAGGGCGCATGGCGGGGCGGCGAAACCCTCTTCGCGGCGGAGCCGGCCCTTCTGCCATGGGCACTGCGCGAAGTTGGCACGCCCCTCGCTTTGTCTGCGACGTGCAGGAATCGTCCGCCAACGCGGGCCGGCGGCACCACAATTCGAAAATGGATGGCTAGGGTTCCGGCTCGCATGGCGAGCGACTGGTCCGAGAGCCATCGACCTCCAGCGAGGTTACACGGCGGGACAAAAGCCCGGGAGAAGAGCGCGACATAGCCGCCCGACTCCTGCCCGCCCGACAACCAACCGGAGGTTCCCCATGCGCAAGCCCCGTCTGCCCGCCCTGCTCGCCGCAGCCCTGACAGCCCTAAGCCTCGGCGCCTCCGCCGCGCCCAAGGACAGCTTCAACCTCTGCTGGACCATCTATGCCGGCTGGATGCCCTGGGAATACGCCGCCAGCCACGGCATCGTCGACAAGTGGGCGAAGAAGTACGGCATCCACATCAAGGTCACCCAGCTCAACGACTACATCGAGTCGATCAACCAGTACACCGCCGGCCAGTTCGACGGCTGCACCATGACCAACATGGACGCCCTGACCATCCCCGCCGCCGGCGGCGTGGACTCCACCGCGCTGATCGTCAGCGACTTCTCCAACGGCAACGACGGCATCGTGGTCAAGGGCGAGGGCAAGAGCGTCGCCGACCTCAAGGGCCTGGACGTCAACCTGGTGGAGCTGTCGGTATCGCACTACCTGCTCGCCCGCGCCCTGGAATCCGCCGGGCTGAGCGAGAAGGACATCAAGACCGTCAACACCTCCGACGCCGACATCGCCGCCGCCTTCAACACCGACCAGGTGCAGGCGGTGACCACCTGGAACCCGATGCTCGCCGAAGCCCGCGCCAAGCCCGGCACCAGCGAGGTGTTCGATTCCAGCAAGGTGCCCGGCGAGATCATGGACATGATGGTGGTCAACAGCCAGACGCTGAAGGACAACCCGGCCCTGGGCAAGGCCCTGGCCGGTGCCTGGTTCGAGACGGTGGCGCTGATGAAGGCCGAGGACGCGCAAGGCAAGGCGGCCCTGGAACACATGGCCAAGGCCTCCGGCACCGACCTCGCCGGCTACCAGGCGCAGCTGGCCACCACCAAGCTGTTCGCCACCCCGGCCGAGGCCCTGGCCTTCGCCACCAGCCCGGCGCTGGCGGAAACCATGCAGCGCGTCGCCAGGTTCTCCTTCGCCCACGGCCTGCTCGGCGAGGGCGCCAAGAGCGCCGACGCGGTGGGCATGAGCTTCGCCGGCGGCGCCAGCTACGGCGACGCCGGCAACCTCAAGCTGCGCTTCGACCCGACCTACGTGCAGCTGGCGGCCGACGGCAAGCTCTGACACGCCAACGCTCACGCTTTTCGTAGGAGCGAGCTTGCTCGCGAACGCCCCCGCACCCAAGGCATCAAGCGGGTTCGCGAGCGAGCTCGCTCCTACAGGAAGCAACCCCCGACAGACAGGTAGGGAACCATGCGCCTGATCAACCTCCACCCCCAGCGCGGCGGCCGCCTGTTCCTGGTGCTGCTGCCCTTCGCCCTGCTGCTGTTCGCCTACCTCACCGGCTCGGCGACGCGGCTGGCGGAAAACCCCAACGACAAGCTGCTGCCCAGCGCCGCGCAGATGGTCGACGCCGTCGAGCGCCTGGCGTTCAGCGAAGACAAGCGCACCGGCGAAGTGCTGTTCTGGGGCGATACCGGCGCCAGCCTGCAGCGCCTGGCCCTGGGCCTGGGCATCGCTGCCCTGCTCGGCCTGGTGCTGGGCATCGCCGCCGGCGCCGTGCCGCTGTTCGGCGCGCCGCTGTCGCCGCTGCTCACGGTGCTGTCGATGATCCCGCCGCTGGCGATCCTGCCGGTACTGTTCATCGTCTTCGGCCTGGGCGAGCTGTCCAAGGTGGTGCTGATCGTCATCGGCATCGCCCCGTGCATCGCCCGCGACATCGAGCAGCGCGCCCGGGAAATCCCCGGCGAGCTGCTGATCAAGGCGCAGACCCTCGGCGCCAGCACCTGGACGCTGATCCTGCGCGTGGTGCTGCCGCAGCTGCTGCCGCGCCTGCTGGTCTCGCTGCGGCTGATGCTCGGCTCGGCCTGGCTGTTCCTCATCGCCGCCGAGGCCATCGCCGCCACCGACGGCCTGGGCTACCGCATCTTCCTCGTGCGCCGCTACCTGGCCATGGACGTGATCCTGCCCTACGTGCTGTGGATCACCCTGCTCGCCTGGCTGATGGACTGGGCCCTGCGCCTGCTCACCCGGCGCGCCTTCCCCTGGTACGAAGGAGGCAAGGCATGAGCTTCATCGACGTGAGGAACGTCTGGCAGGAGTACGCCGACAACGTCATCCTCGAACGCCTGAACCTGAGCGTCGCCGAGGGCGAGTTCTGCACCCTGGTCGGCGCCTCCGGCTGCGGCAAGTCGACCTTCCTGCGCCTGCTGCTCGGCCAGGAACGCCCCAGCCGCGGCGAACTGCTGCTGGACGGCAAGCGCCTGGCCGCCGAACCCGACCCGAGCCGCGGCGTGGTGTTCCAGCGCTACTCGGTGTTCCCGCACCTGAGCGTGCTCGACAACGTCGCCCTGGGCCTGGAACTGCCACGGGCGAAGCTGCTCGGCCGGCTGTTCGGCGCGGCCAAGCGCCAGGCCCGCGAGGAAGCCGCCGCGCTGCTGCAGAAAGTCGGCCTCGGCCACGCCCTGGACAAATACCCCAGCGCGCTTTCCGGCGGCATGCAGCAGCGCCTGGCCATCGCCCAGGCGCTGGTGATGAAGCCCCGCGTGCTGCTGCTGGACGAACCCTTCGGCGCCCTCGACCCGGGCATCCGCAAGGACATGCACGAGCTGCTGCTGCAGCTCTGGCAGGAAACCCGGCTGACCGTCTTCATGGTCACCCACGACCTCGCCGAGGGCTTCAGCCTGGGCACCCGCCTGCTGGTCTTCGACAAGGTCCGCCACGACCCGCAGGCGCCCAACGCCTACGGCGCGCGCATCACCTACGACATCCCGCTCAACGCCGACCGCCGCCTCGCCCGCAGCCAGCTCCCCGCGCCCCTGGCGGCGCGCCTGGAGCAGCCGGCCGCGCCGGTGATCACCCCGGCCTACTGAGGAACCCCCCATGCCCGCATCCCTCGCCCTGCGTCCCACCCTCTACGAAGAAACCGTCCCCGGCGGCGGCCACACCTCCTTCGTCCTCAAGCGCGGCCAGCTGCTGCGCCTGACCGACCTCGAAGGCGGCGGCAACCTCAGCCTGCTGCTGTTCAACGCCCAGGAGAAAAGCGAACGGCTGAACCTGCCCGACAGCCTCAAGGCCCAGCACACCGCCAGGCTGACCGCCGGCCACTGCCTGTACTCGGACATGGGCCGGGTGCTGGCGGCCATCACCGCCGACAGCTGCGGCTGGCACGACAGCTTCGGCGGCGTGCTCAACGCCGCCGAGGTGCTGGAGAAGTACGGCCAGGGCCGCTACCAGGAACTGCGCAACGGCTTCCACCGCAACGGCGTGGACAACCTGCTGGTGGAAATGGGCAAGTGGGACATGCGCCTGCAGGACCTGCTGATGTGCCTGAACCTGTTCAGCCGGGTGGACGTCGACGCCGACGGCTGCTTCCGCTTCGCCGCGGGCAACTCGCAGGCCGGCGACTACGTCGAGCTGTACGCGCCGATGGACACCCTGGTGGTGCTCACCGCCCTGCAGCACCCGCTGGACCCGAACCCGCAATACGCGCCCAAGCCCATCGGCCTGAGCTGGCACAAGGTCGAGTCCGACGGCATCAGCGTGCTCTGCCGCACCTCGCGCGCGGAAAACGGCCGCGGCTTCCACAACACCGAACGCCTGTTCATCTGATTGGAAGAGACAGAGGACACTTGCATGCCCATCACCCACAGCGCCAAGCACCCCGAAGCCGCCGTCTCGCGCACCCCGATCGCCGCCGGCGAACCCAGCCTCACCGAACTCAAGGCCGGTCAGACCCTGCGCATCCTCGACCTGGAAGGCAACCAGGCGGTCGACACCCTGTTCTACAACGCCGGCAACCCGCGCGAGCGCTACGACGTGCAGCGCACCCTGCGCAAACAGGGCAGCGTCTACCTGTCCACCGGCAGCGTGCTCTACTCCAACCTCGGCAACCCGATGCTGACCATCGTCGCCGACACCTGCGGCCGCCACGACACCCTCGGCGGCGCCTGCGCCCAGGAAAGCAACACCGTGCGCTACGCCCTGGACAAGCGCTACATGCACAGCTGCCGCGACAACTTCCTGCGCGCGGCCCTGCACGACGGCCGCCTGGGCAAGGCCGACATCAGCCACAACATCAACTTCTTCATGAACGTGCCGGTCACCGCCGAAGGCGGCCTGACCTTCGAGGACGGCATCTCCGGCGCCGGCAAGTACGTCGAGCTGCTCGCGCACATGGACATCATCGTGCTGATCTCCAACTGCCCGCAGCTGAACAACCCGTGCAACGGCTGGAACCCGACGCCGGCGGAGTTGCTGGTATGGGACTAGGGCGGCGGCAAGCTGCAAGCGGCAGGCTGCAAGCGGTTCGGCGCTGGTTGTGGCTGCTGTGCCAGAGCCGCTCGGGACAATGCAGCCCCGCGCTCCGAACCGCCCTTCGTAGGAGCGAGCTTGCTCGCGAACAAGCTCCCCTGACACCCCGGCGCTAATCCGGTTCGCGAGCAAGCTCGCTCCTACAAAAGCGTCAGCTCCACGGACGACCGTGGTGCACACCGACTGACGGCGGGACGGCCCGCCACCCCATGGGGATTTCCTCATGTTCGACAAGCTCCTGATCGCCAACCGCGGCGCCATCGCCTGCCGCATCCTGCGGACGCTTCGTGAACTGCGCGTAGGCGGCGTGGCGGTCTATGCCGAAGCCGATGCCGCCAGCCTGCACGTGCAGCAGGCCGACGAGGCCTTCGAGCTGGGCGCCGGCCCCGCCGCCGGCACTTACCTCGCGGTCGAGAAAATCCTCGCCGCCGCCCGCGAAAGCGGCGCCACGGCCATCCATCCCGGCTACGGCTTCCTCTCCGAGAACGCCGCCTTCGCCGAAGCCTGCGAGGCCGCCGGCATCGCCTTCGTCGGCCCCACCCCGGAGCAGTTGCGGCTATTCGGCCTGAAGCACACCGCCCGCGCCCTGGCCCGCGAACAGGGCGTGCCGATGCTCGAAGGCACCGACCTGCTGGAAGACCTCGACGCCGCCCTCGCCGCCGGCGAGCAGGTCGGCTACCCGGTGATGCTCAAGAGCACCGCCGGCGGCGGCGGCATCGGCATGCGCGTGTGCCGTTCGGCGCAGGAACTGGTGGACGCCTTCGACGCGGTGAAGCGCCTGGGGCAGAACAACTTCAGCGACGCCGGGGTGTTCATCGAGAAGTACATCCAGCGCGCCCGCCACCTGGAGGTGCAGGTGTTCGGCGATGGCGCCGGCGAGGTCGTCGCCCTCGGCGTGCGCGACTGCTCGGTGCAGCGGCGCAACCAGAAGGTGCTGGAGGAAACCCCGGCGCCGAACCTGCCGGCCGGCATGGCCGACGAACTCTGCGCGGCGGCGATCAAGCTGGCCAGGGCGGTCAGCTACCGCAGCGCCGGCACCGTGGAGTTCGTCTACGACAGCGAGGCCGAGCGCTTCTACTTCCTCGAAGTGAACACCCGCCTGCAGGTGGAGCACGGCGTCACCGAGCAGGTCTGGGGCGTCGACCTGGTGCGCTGGATGATCGAGCTGGCGGCCGGCGAACTGCCGCCGCTGGGCGAACTGGCCGCCGCACTCGAGCCCTCGGGCCATGCCATCCAGGCGCGGCTGTACGCCGAGGACCCGGGCCGCGACTTCCAGCCCAGCCCCGGCCTGCTCACCGCGGTCGCCTTCCCGCCGGCCGACGGCCAGGCCCTGCGCATCGACACCTGGGTCGAGGCCGGCTGCGAGATTCCGCCTTACTTCGACCCGATGATCGCCAAGCTGATCGCCTGGGCGCCCAGCCGCGCCGACGCCAGCACCGCGCTGGACCAGGCCCTGGCCGAAACCCTGCTGTACGGCGTGGAAAGCAACCGCGCCTACCTGCGCCAGATCATCGCCGACGCCCCCTTCGCCAGCGGCTCGCCCTGGACCCGCTGCCTGGAGGGCCTGCGCTACCGCGCCGAGACTCTCGAAGTCCTCTCCGCCGGCACCCAGACCAGCGTCCAGGACTACCCCGGTCGCCTCGGCTACTGGGCCGTGGGCGTGCCGCCCTCGGGGCCGATGGACGACCGCGCGCTGCGCCTGGGCAACCGCCTGCTGGGCAACCCCGAGGGCGCGGCGGCGCTGGAGATCACCCTCAGCGGCCCGACTCTGCGCTTCAACACCGACGCCGTGGTGGCCGTCACCGGCGCGCCCCTCGCCGTGCAGCTGGACGGCCGCGAACAGCCCATGGACACCAGCCTGTTCATCCCCGCCGGCACCACCCTCAGCCTCGGCGCCATCGCCGGCGCCGGAGCGCGCAGCTACCTGTGCCTGCGCGGCGGCCTGCAGCTGCCGGACTACCTCGGCAGCAAGAGCACCTTCACCCTCGGCCAGTTCGGCGGCCACGGCGGCCGCGCCCTGCGCGCCGGCGACGTGCTGCACCTGGCGCCGCTCTCCGACGCCCGCCATGGCCAGAGCCTGCCCGCCGAACTGCGCACCGAGCTGCCGGCGCTGCGGCGCATCCGCGTCATCTACGGCCCCCACGGCGCGCCGGAATACTTCACCCCGGCGTACATCCAGACCTTCTTCGCCACCGCCTGGGAAGTCCACTTCAACTCCAGCCGCACCGGCGTGCGGCTGATCGGGCCGAAACCGGAATGGGTGCGCGACAGCGGCGGCGAGGCCGGCCTGCACCCGTCGAACATCCACGACAACCCCTACGCCATAGGCGCGGTGGACTTCACCGGCGACATGCCGGTGATCCTCGGCCCCGACGGCCCCAGCCTGGGCGGCTTCGTCTGCCCGGTGACGGTGATCGAGGCCGACCTCTGGCAACTCGGCCAGCTCAAGGCTGGCGACAAGGTGCGTTTCGAACCCGTAGACATCCCCACCGCCCGCGCCCTGGCCGCTCTTCGTAGGAGCGAGCTTGCTCGCGAACCCGATGCCGATGCCGAACCGTTCGCGAGCAAGAGCTGGGGCGCCCCCCTCGCTCCTACAAGAGCAGCAGCGCTGACCTCCCCCATCGTCCTCGACCTCGGCCAGGCCGACACCCGCCTGGTCGCCCGCCTCGCCGGCGACACCCACCTGCTGCTGGAGATCGGCCAGCCCGAGCTGGACCTGGTGCTGCGCTTCCGCGCCCACGCGCTGATGCAGGCCCTGGAAGCCCTGGCGCTGCCCGGGGTGATCGACCTCACCCCGGGCATCCGCTCGCTGCAGGTGCACTACCAGCCCGAGACGCTGTCCCTGGCGCAACTGCTGGAAACCGTCGCCGGGCTGTGGGACGAAGTCTGCGCGGCGCGCGACCTCAAGGTACCCTCGCGGATCGTCCACCTGCCGCTGTCCTGGGACGACCCGGCCTGCCAGCTGGCCATCGAGAAATACATGACCACGGTGCGCAAGGACGCGCCCTGGTGCCCGAGCAACCTGGAGTTCATCCGCCGCATCAACGAACTGCCGGACCTGGAGGCGGTGTACCGCACGGTGTTCGAGGCCAGCTACCTGGTCATGGGCCTGGGCGACGTCTACCTGGGCGCCCCGGTGGCCACCCCGCTGGACCCGCGCCACCGCCTGGTGACCACCAAGTACAACCCGGCGCGCACCTGGACCGCCGAGAACTCGGTGGGCATCGGCGGCGCCTACCTCTGCGTGTACGGCATGGAAGGCCCCGGCGGCTACCAGTTCGTCGGCCGCACCCTGCAGATGTGGAACCGCTACCGCGAGGTCGCGGCCTTCGCCGGCAAGCCCTGGCTGCTGCGCTTCTTCGACCAGATCCGCTTCTACCCGGTGAGCGCCGAGGAACTGCTGCGCATCCGCCGCGACTTCCCGCTGGGCCGCTACCCGCTGCGCGTGGAGGAAAGCGAGCTGTGCCTGGCTGACTACCAGGCCTTCCTCGCCGCCGAAGCCGACAGCATCGAAGCCTTCCGCGGCCACCAGCGCGCCGCCTTCGACGCCGAGCGGCAACGCTGGATCGCCTCCGGCCAGGCCCACTTCGACAGCGAGGAGGTCGCCCCCGAACTGGGCGAAGACGCGCCCCTGGGCGCCGGCCAGCACGCCATCGAAAGCCACGTCGCCGGCAACCTCTGGCAGGTGCAGGTGGCCGAGGGCGCCAGCGTCAAGGCCGGCGACACCCTGGTGATCCTCGAGTCGATGAAGATGGAGATCCCCCTGACCGCCCCGCGCGACGGCGTGGTCCGCGAGGTCCGCGTGCAGCCCGGCTCGCCGGTGCGGGCGGGGCAGCGGGTAGTGGTGCTGGAGGAGGCTTGAACAGGCGCGCCAAGCAAGAGCAAAGAGCCCCTCTCCCCAGCCCTCTCCCGCAAGCGGGAGAGGGAGCCGTTCGGAGCGGGGGTGAAGATTCGATTCATCCTGCAACCACGGCCCGGTCCGTGGTTCGAACCCGACACCACGCCGAGCCGCTCTTCCCCCTCTCCCTTCAGGGAGAGGGCCGGGGAGAGGGTTGCCGGCCCAGAACTGGAATCCCGAGCATGCCCCACACCTTCGACCTCCGCCTCGCCACCCTCCGCGCCGCCTACCGCGAAGGCCGCGCCACCCCGCGCCGGCTGATCGCCGAGCTGCGCGACAGGGCCGCCGCGCTGAACCCCGACTACCACCTGTTCATCCACCTGCTCACCCCGGCGGAACTTGAGCCCTACCTGGCCGCGCTGGACGGCCGCTCGCCCGACGAGCTGCCGCTGTACGGCATCCCCTTCGCCATCAAGGACAACATCGACCTGGCCGGCATCCCCACCACCGCCGCCTGCCCGGCCTTCGCCTACGTCCCGGAAGCGTCGGCCAGCCTGGTGCAGCGCCTGGTCGAGCTGGGCGCCGTGCCCCTGGGCAAGACCAACCTCGACCAGTTCGCCACCGGCCTCAACGGCACCCGCTCACCCTACGGCGAATGCCGCAACAGCGTGCTGCCGGACTACCCCTCCGGCGGCTCCAGCGCCGGTTCCTCGCTGGCCGTGGCGCTGGGCGTGGCGAGCTTCGCCCTGGGCACCGACACCGCCGGCTCCGGCCGCGTGCCGGCGGCGCTGAACAACCTGGTGGGGCTCAAGCCGAGCAAGGGCCTGTTGTCCAACCACGGCCTGGTGCCGGCCTGCCGCACCCTGGACTGCATCAGCTACTTCACCGCCACCGCGGCCGAGGCCAGCGAACTGCTCGCCCTGACCGCCCGCCACGACCCGCGGGACGCCTACAGCCGCGCCAACCCGGCGTGGAACGACGGCAGCGCCTTCGGTACGCCCAGGCCCTTCCGCTTCGGCGTACCGCGCGCGCAGGACCTCGAGTTCTTCGGCTGCACGCAAGGCCCGGCGCTCTTCGCCCGGGCCATCGAGCAACTGCGCGGCATCGGCGGCACGCCGCTGGAAGTCGACTTCTCGCCCTTCCTCGAAGCCGCCCGCCTGCTCTACGAAGGCCCCTGGGTGGCGGAGCGCTACAGCGTCGCCGGCGAGCTGATCGAGCGCGATCCCAACGCGGTGCTGCCGGTGATCCGCGCCGTGCTGGAAAAGGCTCCCGGCGCCAGCGCCGTGCAACTGTTCCGCGCGCAGTACCGCCTGCAGGAGCTCAAGGCGCATTGCGACGCGATCATGGCCGAGCTGGACTGCATGCTCACCCCCACCATCGGTCGCCCGGTGCCCCTCGCCGAGCTGCACGCCGAGCCGGTGCTGCGCAACGCCGAACTGGGCTACTACACCAACTTCATGAACCTGCTGGACTACGCCGCCCTGGCCCTGCCCAGCGCCTTCATGGCCAACGGCCTGCCCTGGGGCCTGACGCTGTTCGGCCGGGTGTTCAGCGACCAGTACCTGCTCGGCCTGGGCGACGCCTTGCAGCGCGCCAGCGAGCTGCCCCTGGTCGGTGGCAACACCCTGGCCGGCCCGGCGCCCAAGGCCCCGGCGCGCAACGACCACGCACGCCTGGTGGTGTGCGGCGCGCACCTGGACGGCCTGGCGCTCAACGGGCAGTTGCGCCAGCGCGGCGCGCGCCTGCTGCAGGCCACCCACAGCGCGCCGGCCTACAGGCTGTATGCCCTGGCCGGCGGCCCGCCGCTGCGCCCGGGCATGCTGCGGGTGGCCGAGGGCGGCGTGGCCATCGAGGTGGAAGTCTGGGAGCTGCCCAGCGCCGAGCTGGGCTCCTTCCTCACCGGCATCCCGGCGCCCCTGGGCCTGGGCAAGGTGGAGCTGGCCGACGGCAGCTGGGAGACCGGCTTCATCTGCGACGCCTGGGGCCTGGCCGGCGCCGAGGACATCAGCGCCTGCGGCGGCTGGCGCGCCTGGCTCGCCAGCCGCGGCTGAGCGCCGCAGTGGAGCGCCGCCGTGGGAGTCGCTAGAGTGGAAGAGTGACCGCCCCCACTCCACCGGATGAACGCACTCGCAGGATGGGTTGAGCCTGCGAAACCCATGCTGCCGTGATGATGGGTATCGCTTCGCTCAACCCATCCTACGAAAAGCGATTCGGTGCAGTCGGCAAGACAGTTGCTCCTACGAGGTGCTCCATGCCCACGCTCAGCCATCACGACGCCCAGCAGCGGGTCAATGACATCCACGCCTTCACCCGCGAGCTGCAGCGCCTGGGCGAGGAAGGCGCGCTGAGCCTGGACGCGGCCCAGCGCGAGGGCCTGCAGGCGCACCACCTGCGCCTGCTGGACAGCTACCGCGAACAGTTCGACATCGACCGCGACAGCCAGGACAGCCGCCTGTCCCTGGGCATGCGCATCGCCTCCTTCCTCGGCGCGCTGGCCCTGGCGGCCAGCCTGTTCTTCCTCTTCTACCAGTTCTGGGGCCTGTTCGGCGAAGCCGTGCAGGTGGCCATCCTCATCGGCGCCTCGCTGCTCACCCTGCTGGCCACCTTCTGGCTGCAGCGCCGCGACGCCTCGGGCTACTTCGCCAAGCTGGCGGCCATGCTGGCCTTCGCCGCGCTGGTGCTGAACATCAGCATGCTCGGGCAGATCTTCAACATCACCCCGTCCGAGCGTGCCCTGCTGCCCTGGGCGGCCTACGCCCTGCTGCTGGCCTACCTGTGCGACGCGCGCCTGCTGCTGGCCGCCGGGCTGCTCTGCCTGATGGGCTTCATCGCCGCGCGCATCGGCACCTGGAGCGGCGTCTACTGGCTGGACGC
This sequence comes from Pseudomonas sp. RW407, assembly GCF_003176655.1. Taxonomy (NCBI): domain Bacteria; kingdom Pseudomonadati; phylum Pseudomonadota; class Gammaproteobacteria; order Pseudomonadales; family Pseudomonadaceae; genus Pseudomonas; species Pseudomonas sp. RW407. Next base: position 473,380 of record NZ_QGSL01000091.1, read on the forward strand.
GGGCGAGCGCCCGGAGAACTTCTTCCCCGCCGCCGTGCTGGTGTTCCTGGTGCCGCTGGCGTTCGAGCAGCGCCGCTTCGACGGCTTCGCCGCGCTGTACCGGGTGTTCGGCCTGCTGGCGCTATTCGTCCCCATGCTGGTGCTGGCCAACTGGGGCAACGGCAGCTACCTGCCCTTCGCCCCGCACCGCGTCGAGGGGCTGTACCAGGTGCTCGGCTTCGCCTGCGCCGCCGCGGCCATCTGGCTAGGCGCGCACCGCGAGTGGCCGGAGGTGGTCAACACGGGCCTGGCGTTCTTCGTCATCTTCCTCTTCACCAAGTTCTACGACTGGTGGTGGGAGGTGCTGCCCAAGTACCTGTTCTTCCTCGCCCTGGGCGTGGCGGCGGTGCTGATCCTGCTGTTCCTGCGCTACCTGCGCAACGCCCACGGCCTGCTGGGAGGACGCCTGTGATGAACTTCACCCGCAACCACGGCCTGCTGCTGGGCCTGGGCCTGATCCTGCTGAGCAACGCCGCCGCCCTCGGCGCCGCGGCCTGGAACCGCAGCGGCGAGCCGGACAGCCGCCTGAGCCTCGGCGAGCGCGAGCTGCAGCGCAACAGCGACTGGCACCGCGAGAACAGCGGCGTCAGCCTGCGCCTGCTGTGGCGCATCCCGGGCGACGAGGCCAACGCCGCCTGGGCGCCGCGCATCCCCCTGGAGACCATGCGCGCGCTGGGCTTCCAGGTGCCCGGCAAGGTCGACCGCGACAGCGCCCTGGCCTTCGACCGCCAGCAGGCCCGCGACGCCCTGCTGGTGCTGGAGCTGGACGGCCCGCTGTACCAGCGCGAGCTGGGCCTGGCCCGCGAGCGCCTGGCCCAGGCGGAGAAGCGCCTGGCCGCCAGCCCCGACGACGTGCACCTGAAGAGCGAACGCGACTTCCAGCGCAACGCCCTGGACAACGAGGAACAGCGCGCCAGCCGGCTGTTCCTGGCCGACGCCGGCACCGACCTGCAGGCCCTGCGCCAGCGCTACCCGGACCGCCAGCGCTACGCCATCGTCCACGGCCAGGTGCGGCCCATCTCGCTGTACCGCAACCGCGCCTGGGCCCTGGGCGGCAGCGCCAGCACCGAGGGCGTGCGCGCGCTCAACGTGCCGCAGCGCTGGCACGACGAACTGGAGGGCCTGGCCCCGCGCGCCGAGCAGCGCGCGGCCCAGGAGCAGCCACAGCCCTTCGGCGCCGAGGTGGCCTTCGGCCAGCGCCTGGAACCCTGGATCGAGCAGATCCAGGCGCGCTGAGCGGGCCTGGCCAGGTGCCAGCAGGACTTTGGGCCTAATACCTATTGCACATTGCGCCACCGCGCCAGCGGGCTAAGGTGAAACACAGGCCCTGCCGATATCCGCGACGGAGCCCGTGCCAGTTGTAATGTCTCGAGGACTGCTCCCTTCCTCCCAGCCCCGCCACCCGGCGGGGCTTTTCTTCATGGCCTGGCACTCCCCTTGCTTGAGCTTCCCCGGCACGGCCCAACGGCGGGTCGTCCACCGACACCGGCGTCCCTTCGCCCGCCCGTCGCGGCGCGAAGCGGCGCCTTTTTGCCCCGAGGTAGCGATGACCGACATTACCGCCAAGCTGCACCCACTGGCCTGGGTCGCCGGCTCCGATGCACCAGAAAAGAGCGTGCTCGACCTGGGCTTCATGGCCCTGAGCGACGCCGCCTCGCTGATAGTCGCAGCCACCCAGGGCTTCGCCCAGCCCTACGGGCTGACACTCAACCTGCACCGCCAGGGTTCCTGGGCCATGCTCCGCGACGGCCTGCTCGGCGGCCAGCTGGATGCCGCCCATTGCCTGTACGGGCTGGTCTACGGCGTGCAGCTGGGCATCGGCGGGGTGCCGGCCACCGACATGGCGGTGCTCATGGGCCTGTGCCAGAACGGCCAGGCGATCAACCTCTCCGCCGCCCTGCAGCGCGACGGCGTGACCAGCGCCGATGCCCTGCGCCAACTGGTCCTGGGCCAGGGCGCGCGGCTGACCCTGGCGCACACCTTCCCCACCGGCACCCACGCCCTGTGGCTCTACTACTGGCTGGCCAGCCTGGGCATCCACCCGCTGCGCGACGTCGACACCCTGGTGGTGCCCCCCACGCAGATGGTCGAGCACCTGCGCGCCGGGCGCATCGACGGCTTCTGCGCCGGCGGGCCCTGGGGCGCCCTGGCCATCGACGAAGGCATGGGCTTCACCGTCGCCACCAGCCAGTCCATCTGGCCGGACCACCCGGAGAAGGTCCTGGGCGCCACCCGCGCCTTCGTCGAGGAGTGCCCCAACGCCGCCCGCGCCCTGGTCATGGCCCTGCTCGACGCCAGCCGCTTCATCGAGGCCAGCGAAGAGAACCTGCGCGGCACCGCCCAGCTGATCAGCGGCAGCGACTACCTCGACGCGCCCCTGGCGAGCATCGAGCCACGCCTGCTCGGCCACTACCAGGACGGCCTCGGCCACGCCTGGAAGGACGCCCACCCGCTGCGCTTCCACGACGCCGGGCGGGCCAACCAGCCCTGGCTGTCCGATGGTCTCTGGTTCATCACCCAGTTCCGCCGCTGGGGCCTGCTGCGCGGGGAGCCGGACTACCAGGCCGTCGCCGCGCAGGTGCAGCAGCAGGCGCTGTACCGCGAGGCCGCCCGGGCCCTGGGCATCGCCGTGGACGAGCGCGGCCTGCGCAGCTCGACGCTGATCGACGGCAAGCCCTGGAACGGCGAGGACCCGGCCGGCTACGCCCGCGGCTTCGCCCTGCACGCCCTGAACGACGCCTGAGGGAACTGCGAAGATGCGCATCCTGCTGATCAACGACACCGCGAGCAAGGTCGGGCGCCTGCACGCCGCCCTGGTCGAGGCCGGTTTCGAGGTGCTCGACGAGTCCGGCCTGAGCGTCGACCTGCCGGCGCGGGTCCAGGCCCTGCACCCGGACGTCATCCTCATCGACAGCGCCTCGCCCGGCCGCGACGTGCTGGAGCAGGTGGTGCTGGTGAGCCGCGACCGGCCCCGGCCCATCGTCCTGTTCACCGACGAGCACGACCCCCAGGTGATGCGCCAGGCCATCCGCTCCGGGGTCAGCGCCTACATCGTCGAAGGCATCCAGGCCGCGCGCCTGCAGCCGATCCTCGAAGTGGCCATGGCCCGCTTCGAGAGCGACCAGGCCCTGCGCGCCCAGTTGCAGGCCCGCGAGCAACAGCTGGCCGAACGCAAGCGCATCGAGCTGGCCAAGGGGCTGCTGATGAAGATGAAGGACTGCCCCGAGGAAGAGGCCTATACCCTGATGCGCCGCCAGGCCATGAGCCGCCAGCAGAAGCTGGTGCAGGTGGCCGAGCAGATCATCGCGATGCACGAAATGTTGGGGCACTGACACGCGGCCAGTGGCCAGCGGCGGCACCGCGCGATCACCGCGCCAGCGCCGCTGCTGGCCCAGCCCGCGAGCGAAGCGGCCTATGCTGCCGCCGCCCCGCCCCACCGGCGGGGCCAGCATCCGCTTCCGCCGCCTACGCGGAAGCCCGCAGTGGGCGTGCGCGGCCAGGCACCCGGACGCCCATCCGTCAGCGCCGGCGCGCCGGCCCGAAAGAGGCACCCCATGCTCGACATCAGTACCTGGAACCTCAGCGTTCCCACCGACCCCAGGCCCACCGAGGTCACCACCCAGCAGATCGCCCGCGGCTACCAGAGCCACTTCTTCACCCGCAACAGCGCGCGCATGAGCTTCTGGGTGCCGGTCACCGGCTCGCACACCTCCGACAGCGTCTTCCCGCGCAGCGAACTGCGCGAGACGCTGCCCGACGGCTCCATCTACAACTGGTACTACCGCGCCGCCGACAACGAGCTGCGCGCCACCCTGGCGGTGGAGCAGGTGCCGTCGAAGAACAAGGTGATCATCGGCCAGATCCACAGCAAGTCGCCCTACAGCAACGACGGCGAGCCGCTGGTCAAGTTGCAGTACCACTACATCCCCGGCCAGGAAAGCGGCCGCATCGAGGCCCTGGTGCGCAACCACCCCGACGATTCCGCCGTGGTCAACGTGCCCCTGCTCAACGGCGTGCAGCTGGGCGAGCGCATCACCTACAGCCTGCGCGTCACCTCCTCGGGCAACCTGGGCATCCGCGCGCGCAGCGCCGACGGCGCGGAGAACTACTACAGCAAGGCGCTCAGCAGCACCTGGTCGAAGCAGCTGCTGTACTTCAAGGCCGGCGCCTACATCGCCGACAACTACGGCCCCAGCGACGAGGGCGCGCGGGTGACCTTCTACCACATCAACATCGCCCACCGCTGAAATCACCCGCCGGCAGGATGCCCGGGCGGGCCGCCAGGGCCTAGAATCGGCGCCTCCCTTCCACCGCTTCGCGCAAGGTACCCATGGCCCGCCTCGACCTGCAGTTCCCCGAGGAACTGTTCTGCTACCAGACCCAGCTGACCGTCCGCGTCACCGACATCAACGGCGCCCGCCACCTGGGCAACGACTCCATGATCTCGATGATCTCCGAGGCCCGCGCGCGCTTCCTGTTCGACTTCGGCATCAGCGAGGGCGTCGGCGCGGACGGCATCGGCATCATCGTCACCGACCTGGCCACCACCTACCGCGCCGAGGCCCATGCCCGCGACCGCCTGCTGTTCGAGGTGGGCGTGATGGACTTCAACAGGTACGGCGGCGACATCATCTTCCGCATCAGCCGCCCGGCCGACGGCACCCTGGTGGCCATGGCCAAGTCCGGCTTCGTGTTCTTCGACTACCGCCAGCGCAAGGTGGTGCCCATGCCCGAAGCCATGCGCACGGCCTTCCCGGCGGTCAACCGGGTGGACTGAGCGCCCCATCGGCGGGCACCGGGCCCGCCCCGGCGCCCCCTTCTGGTTCGCCCGCGCGCCGGGCGGCCGGCCAGGTACCCGATTCCACGCCACTTGCGCGGTTGGCCCGGCCCTTGCTGGGGCCCCTGCGGTGGCGATCAACGGCGATCCCCCATTCACACGACAAAGGCGTCGCATCCGCACCTGCCCCCCGGGGTAGTGCGCGGAGCGACGCCTTTTTCGTTTCACCCCGGCGCAGGGGTGTGCGGGACCTGAACGAGACGCGCGACCGCCGCTGATGGCGGCGCCACGACCCCCTCTACCGTTGCTGACGAGGTACCCCCATGAACACCAGCTTCTGGAAAGCCGGCCACGCGCCGACGCTGTTCGCCGCCTTCCTCTACTTCGACCTGAGCTTCATGGTCTGGTACCTGCTCGGCCCGCTGGCCGTGCAGATCGCCGCCGACCTGCAGCTGACCACCCAGCAGCGCGCCCTGATGGTCGCAACGCCGATCCTCTCCGGCGCGCTGCTGCGCTTCGTCATGGGCCTGCTGGCCGACCGCTGGTCGCCCAAGCGCGCCGGCCTGTTCGGCCAGGTGATCGTCATCGCCAGCCTCGCCGGGGCCTGGAGCCTGGGCATCCACAACCTGGAGCAGGCGCTGCTGCTGGGCGTGCTGCTGGGCATGGCCGGCGCCTCCTTCGCCGTGGCCCTGCCGCTGGCCTCGCAGTGGTACCCGCCGCAGCACCAGGGCAAGGCCATGGGCATCGCCGGCGCGGGCAACTCCGGCACCGTGTTCGCCGCGCTGTTCGCCCCGCTGCTGGCCGCCGCCTTCGGCTGGCAGAACGTCTTCGGCTTCGCCCTGATCCCGCTGCTGCTGACCCTGGTGGTGTTCGCCCTGCTCGCCCGCAACGCCCCCGAGCGCCCCGCGCCCAAGGCCCTGGGCGACTACCTCAAGGCCCTGGGCGACCGCGACAGCTGGTGGTTCATGTTCTTCTACAGCGTGACCTTCGGCGGCTTCCTCGGCCTGGCCGCCACCCTGCCCGGCTACTTCCACGACCAGTACGGCCTGGACCCGGTCACCGCCGGCTACTACACCGCCGCCTGCGTCTTCGCCGGCAGCCTGATGCGCCCGCTGGGCGGCGCCCTGGCCGACCGCATCGGCGGCATCCGCAGCCTGCTGGCGATGTACACGGTGGCCTCGGTATGCATCGCCGCGGTCGGCTTCCACCTGCCCAGCGCGGTGGCCGCCCTGGCCCTCTTCGTCGCCGCCATGCTCAGCCTGGGCGCCGGCAACGGCGCGGTGTTCCAGCTGGTGCCGCAGCGCTTCCGCCAGAGCATCGGGGTGATGACCGGGCTGATCGGCATGGCCGGCGGCATCGGCGGCTTCTGCCTGACCGCCGGCCTGGGCGCCGTCAAGCAGGCCAGCGGCGACTACCAGCTGGGCCTGTGGCTGTTCGCCGCCCTCGGCGTGCTGGCCTGGTTCGGCCTGCACGGCGTCAAGCGGCGCTGGCGCACCACCTGGGGTAGCGCTGCGGTGACTGCGGCGCGGGTGTGAAGGCTTCCCGGGGCGTAGGTGCTGGATCCAAGAGCCCCTCTCCCCAACCCTCTCCCTGAAGGGAGAGGGGGCTGTCCTGAGCGAGTGGGGAGTTCGGAGTCATCCTGATACTCCTCACCCGCGAACGCGGGAACGTAGGGCGAATAACCGTTCGCGGTTATCCGCCGTTGGCTGTGCCCCGGCGCGGCCGGTGAATCCGATCGCGGACAAAGTCCGCTCCTACGCCCATGCTTCCTGGAACCGTAGGAGCGGACTCTGTCCGCGATTCGCCGTCGTTGAAAACGGCGGACCGGGAATGACGAGGTGAAAGGATGATGCCGATCCCCCAGGCCACTCCGAACGGCCCCCTCTCCCCCTGGGAGAGGGCTGGGGTGAGGGCGCGGAGTCAACCTGATTCACCGCAGCCCAACCCCCTTCGCGAGCAAGCTCGCTCCTACGAAGAGCACGCAACCCCCATGACCTTGCAACTGACCATCGCCCAGGCCAGCGCCACCGGCCCGCGGGCGGAGAACCAGGACGCCCTGCGGGTGGTGACGCCGCCGGCCGACCTGGCCGCCAGCAAGGGCCACCTGTTCGCCCTCGCCGACGGCGTCAGCCAGTGCGCCGATGGCGGCCTGGCCGCGCGCCTGACCGTGCAGGCGCTGGCCAACGACTACTACGCCACCCCGGAGACCTGGGCCGTCGCCCAGGCCCTGGACCGCCTGCTGCTGTCGCAGAACCGCTGGCTGCAGGCCAACGGCGGCGGCCAGCCGCTGCTCACCACCCTCACCGCGCTGGTGCTGCGCGGGCGGCGCTTCACCCTCGCCCACGTCGGCGACTGCCGGCTGTACCGCTGGCGCGACGGCGCGCTGGAATGCCTGACCGCGGACCACGTCTGGGAACAGCCGGGCATGCAGCACGTGCTCAAGCGCGCCCTGGGCCTGGACCAGCACCTGGTGGTGGACTACCGCGACGGCGAGCTGCGCGGCGGCGAGAGCTTCCTGCTGGCCAGCGACGGCGTCTGGGCCACCCTGGGCGACGCCGGCATCCGCCGCATCCTCGGCGACGCCCGCGAGCCGCGCGGCGCCGCCGAGGCCCTGGTCAAGGCCGCGCACCTGGCCGGCAGCCAGGACAACGCCAGCGCCCTGCTGGTGCGCGTCGACGCCCTGCCCGCCAGCGGCCTGGGCGACACCCTGGCGCAACTGGAGCACTGGCCGCTGCCGCCGGAACTGCGCGCCGGCCAGGCGTTCGAGGGCTGGCAGGTCGAGGGCCGCCTGGTGCAGTCGCGGCAGTCGCTGATCTACCGGGTGCGCGACGCCCAGCAGCGCCCCTGGCTGCTGAAGACGCTGCCGCCGGCGCTGCACGACGACCCGCGGGCCAGCCAGGCGCTGCTGCTGGAGGAATGGTTCCTGCGCCGCGTGCAGGGCCGCCACTTCCCCGAGCTGCACGGCCTGCCGCAGCGCCAGCACCTGTACTACCTGATGCGCGAATACCCCGGGCAGACCCTGGCCGAGCGCCTGGGCCAGGGGCACCTGCCGCTGGCCGAATGGCTGTGCCTGGCGCCGCGCCTGCTGCGCGCCCTGGGCCAACTGCACCGGCGCAACATCCTGCACCGCGACATCAAGCCGGAGAACCTGCACCTGGGCGAGGACGGCGAGCTGCGCCTGCTGGACTTCGGCCTGGCCTACTGTCCGGGCCTGTCCGGCGACGAGGCCCACCAGCTGCCCGGCACGCCCTCCTACCTGGCCCCGGAAAGCTTCCAGGGCGTGGCCCCGGCGCCGGGCCAGGACCTCTACGCCGCCGGCGTGACGCTCTACCGGCTGCTCTGCGAGCGCTACCCCTACGGCGAGATCGAGGCCTTCCAGCACCCGCGCTTCGCCACCCCCACGCCGGCCAGCCGCTACCGCCCCGACCTGCCGGCCTGGCTCGACGCCTGGCTGCTGCGTGCCGTGGCCGCCGACCCGGCGCAGCGCTTCGAGACCGCCGAGGAAGCCCTGCTGGCGCTGGAACAGGGGGAGCGCCAGGCCGGCCTCGGCCAGCGCCCGCGCGCCCTGCTGGCGCGCAACCCGCTGGGCTTCTGGCGCGGCCTGGCGCTGGCCTCGCTGCTGCTCAACCTGCTGTTGCTGGCGTGGCTGCTGCACCGTCCCTGAGCACGCACCAGTTCGAGCCGCCTGCGCCTCATCGCGGTGCAGGAAACCCCCGCCGCAGCCTGGAACCCCCAGGAAATCCAGCCTCCGGCAACCTGGCACGGCACCTGCAAAGGCACTGGCAACAATCTACAAAAGCGCGTCCCTCAACGAAGAGGCTCGCACTTCCCGATCGATCGGGACTTGGACAAAGGCGTCCTCGCCGGGCAACCGGCGGGACGCCTTTTTTGTTTTCCGTGATTTTGTGCAGGAGTTCCCTGACATGAAAAAGCTCAAGCTCGTCCTGATCGGCAACGGCATGGCCGGTATCCGCACCCTCGAGGAACTGCTGAAGATCGCGCCGGACCTCTACGAGATCACCGTGTTCGGTGCCGAGCCCCACCCCAACTACAACCGCATCCTGCTCTCGCCGGTGCTGGCCGGGGAGCAGACCTTCGAGGACATCGTCCTCAACGACCTCAACTGGTACGCCGACAACGGCATCCGCCTGCTGCTCGACCGCAAGGTGGTGAAGATCGACCGCCGCCTGCGCAAGGTCTTCGCCACCGACGGCAGCGAGGCCGAGTACGACCGCCTGGTGATCGCCACCGGCTCCAACCCGTTCATCCTGCCGGTGCCGGGCAACCGCCTGGAGGGCGTGATCGGCTACCGCGACATCGCCGACACCCAGGCGATGATCGAGACGGCGAAAACCCACAGCCACGCCGTGGTCATCGGCGGCGGCCTGCTCGGCCTGGAGGCGGCCAACGGTCTCAAGCAGCGCGGCATGGAAGTCACCGTGGTGCACCTGTCCGACTGGCTGCTGGAGCGCCAGCTCGACCGCACCGCCGGCAAGCTGCTGCAGTCGGCCCTGGAGGCGCGCGGCATCCGCTTCCGCCTGAACACCGTCACCGACGAGCTGGTGGACAACGGCGACGGCCGCGTCTGCGCCGTGCAGTTCAAGGACGGCGACGTGGTGGCCGCCGACCTGGTGGTGATGGCCGCCGGCATCCGCCCCAACACCGAGCTGGCGGAAAGCGCCGGCATCCCCTGCAACCGCGGCATCCTGGTCAACGACACCCTGCAGACCTACGACCCGCGCATCTACGCCATCGGCGAATGCGCCAGCCACCGCGGCATCGCCTACGGCCTGGTGGCGCCGCTGTTCGAGCAGGCCAAGGTCTGCGCCAACCACCTGGCCCAGTTCGGCTTCGCCAGCTACAAGGGCTCGGTGGTCTCCACCAAGCTCAAGGTCACCGGCATCGACCTGTTCTCCGCCGGCGACTTCATGGGTGGCGAAGGCACCGAGACCATCACCCTCTCCGACCCCATCGGCGGCGTCTACAAGAAGCTGGTGATCAAGGACGACGTGCTGGTCGGCGCCTGCCTGTACGGCGACACCGCCGACGGCGGCTGGTACTTTCGGCAGATCCGCGAGAACCACAACGTGGCGCAGGTCCGCGACCACCTGATGTTCGGCGAGAGCAGCCTGGGCGACGCCGGCCACCAGGGCCAGAGCAGCGCCGCGAGCATGCCCGACAGCGCCGAGGTGTGCGGCTGCAACGGCGTCTGCAAGGGCACCATAGTCAAGGCCATCCAGGAGAACGGCCTGTTCAGCGTCGACGAGGTGAAGAAGCACACCAAGGCGGCCAGCAGCTGCGGCTCCTGCGCCGGGCTGGTGGAACAGATACTGATCAGCACCGTGGGCGGCGCGGCGGACGTCAAGCCCAAGAGCGAGAAGGCCATCTGCGGCTGCAGCGAACTCAACCACGGCCAGGTGCGCAAGGCCATCCGCGAGCACCACCTGACCTCCATGGCCGAGGCCATGCGCTTCATGGACTGGAGCACGCCCAACGGCTGCGCCACCTGCCGCCCGGCGCTGAACTACTACCTGATCTCCACCTGGCCGGGCGAGGCCAGGGACGATCCGCAGTCGCGCCTGATCAACGAGCGCGCCCACGCCAACATCCAGAAGGACGGCACCTACTCGGTGGTGCCGCGCATGTGGGGCGGCGTGACCAACCCGGCCGAGCTGCGGCGCATCGCCGACGTCGCCGACAAGTACCAGGTGCCCATGGTCAAGGTCACCGGCGGCCAGCGCATCGACCTGCTGGGGGTGAGGAAGGAAGACCTGCCGGCGATCTGGAAGGATCTCGACATGCCTTCCGGGCACGCCTACGGCAAGTCCATCCGCACCGTGAAGACCTGCGTGGGCAGCGAGTTCTGCCGCTTCGGCACGCAGAACTCCACCCAGCTGGGCATCGACCTGGAGCACGACCTGTTCAACATGTGGTCGCCGCACAAGGTCAAGCTCGCCGTCTCCGGCTGCCCGCGCAACTGCGCCGAGGCCGGCATCAAGGACATCGGCATCATCGGCGTGGACTCCGGCTGGGAGCTGTACATCGGCGGCAACGGCGGCATCAAGACCGAGGTGGCGGAGTTCTTCGTCAAGCTCAAGAGCGCCGACGAGGTCCGCGAGTACAGCGGCGCCTTCCTCCAGTTGTACCGCGAGGAAGCCTTCTACCTGGAGCGCACCGTGCACTACCTGCAGCGCGTGGGCATGGAGCACATCAGGAAGGCCGTGCTGGAGGACGCCGAGAACCGCAAGGCGCTCAACGCCCGCCTGCAGTACGCCCTGTCGCTGGAACAGGACCCCTGGCAGCAGCGCATCGAGCAGCCGCAGCTGAAGAAGGAATTCGAGCGCATCGCGCTCAAGCAACTGGAAACGGCCTGACCGCCCTCGGAGAACAGCATGAACTGGCAAGACATCTGCGCCCTGGAAGACATCCAGCCGCTGGGCTCGCGCGTGATCGCCGGCCCCCGCGGCGACATCGCCCTGTTCCGCACCGCCGACGACGAGGTCTTCGCCCTCGACGACCGCTGCCCGCACAAGGGCGGGCCGCTGTCCCAGGGCCTGATCTTCGGCAAGCGGGTGGCCTGCCCGCTGCACAACTGGCAGATCGAGCTGGACAGCGGCAACGCCGTGGCCCCCGACGTCGGCTGCGCCCACCGCCACCCGGTGAGGGTGGAGAACGGCCGCGTACTGCTGGCCCTGAAAGACCTGGCCGCCTGCGCCTGAAGCGGCCGCGACACGGGAGAGCCCCATGAGCGAACGCCAAGTCACCGCCAGCACCTGCTGCTACTGCGGGGTGGGTTGCGGCGTCCTGATCGAGCACGACGGCGAGCGCATCCTCGGCGTGCGCGGCGACCCGCAGCACCCGGCCAACCTCGGCCGCCTGTGCAGCAAGGGCTCCAGCCTGCACCTCACTGGCGACCGCGCGGCCCGCGCACTCTACCCCGAGCTGCGCCTGGGCAAGGCCCTGGCGCGCGCCCGGGTGGACTGGGACAACGCCCTGGAGCACGCCGCCGGGGTGTTCGCCGAGACCATCCGCGAGCACGGCCCGGACAGCGTGGCCTTCTACGTATCCGGGCAACTGCTCAGCGAGGACTACTACGCCTTCAACAAGCTGGCCCGCGCCCTGGTCGGCAGCAACAACATCGACAGCAACTCGCGGCTGTGCATGTCCTCGGCGGTGGTCGGCTACAAGCGCAGCCTCGGCGCCGACGCCCCGCCCTGCTGCTACGAGGACCTGGAGCAGAGTGACTGCGTGCTGATCGCCGGCAGCAACATGGCCTACGCCCACCCGGTGCTGTTCCGCCGGCTGGAGGCGGCCAAGGCGGCGCGGCCGCAGATGAAGGTGATCGTCATCGACCCGCGGCGCACCGACACCTGCGAGCTGGCCGACCTGCACCTGGCCATCCAGCCCGGCACCGACGTGGCGCTGTTCCACGGCATCCTCCACCTGCTGCTGTGGGAGGGCTGGGTCGACCGCGCCTACATCGAGGCGCACACCCAGGGCTTCGACGAACTGAAGAACCTGGTGCGCGACTACGGCCCGCTGGCGGTGGCGGAAATCTGCGGCATCGCCGTGGAGGATTTGCAGCGCTGCGCCGAGTGGATCGGCCGCACGCCCAGCTTCCTGTCGCTGTGGTGCATGGGCCTGAACCAGTCCAGCGCCGGCAGCGCCAAGAACAGCGCGCTGATCAACCTGCACCTGGCCACCGGGCAGATCGGCCGCCCCGGCGCCGGGCCCTTCTCCCTCACCGGCCAGCCCAACGCCATGGGCGGCCGCGAGACCGGCAGCCTGGCCAACCTGCTGCCCGGCCACCGCGACGCCGGCGATGCCGTGCACCGCGCCGAGGTGGCGGACTACTGGGGCGTCGAGGCACTGCCGGAAGCCCCCGGGTTGACCGCCATCGAACTCTTCGAGGCGGTGCGCGCAGGGCGCGTCAAGGCGCTGTGGATCGCCTGCACCAACCCCGCGCAGTCCCTGCTGGACCAGCAGCGCGTGCGCGAAGCGCTCCAGGCCTGCCCCTTCGTGGTAGTGCAGGAAGCCTTCGCCACCAGCGAGACCTGCCGCTACGCCGACCTGCTGCTGCCGGCCGCCAGCTGGGGCGAGAAGGAAGGCACCGTGACCAACTCCGAGCGCCGCGTCAGCCACGTGCGCCGCGCCGTGCCGGCCCCCGGCGAGGCCCGCGCCGACTGGTCCATCGCCTGCGACTTCGCCCGCCGCCTGGAGCGCCGGCTGCGCCCCGGCCGGCCGAGCCTGTTCGACTTCGCCGGGCCCCAGGCGCTGTTCGACGAATACCGCCCGCTCACCCGGGGCCGCGACCTCGACATGGGCGGCATCAGCTACGCCCTGCTGGACGCGCGCGGCCCGCAGCAATGGCCGTTGCCCGAGGGCAGCGGCCAGGGCCTCAAGCGCCTGTACGCCGACGGCAACTTCGCCACCGCCAACGGCCGCGCGCGCTTCGTCGCCGAGGCCTACCGCGCGCCGAAGGAGCGCCGCGAAGCGCGCTACCCGCTGACCCTCAACACAGGCCGATTGCGCGACCAGTGGCACGGCATGACCCGCACCGGCACCGCCGCCAGCGCCTTCGGCCACGTCGAGGAAGCCTGCCTGGGCCTGCACCCGGCGGAGCTGCGCCGGCGGCGCCTGGAGGACGGCCAGCTGGTGCGCCTGAGCAGCCGCCGCGGCAGCCTGGTGCTGCCGGTGCAGGCCGACGCCAGCCTGCTGCCCGGCCAGGCGTTCCTGCCCATGCACTGGGGCGAGCGCTTCCTCAAGGGCCTGGGGGTGAACGCCCTGACCCTGCCGGCCTTCGACCCGCTGTCGCGGCAGCCGGAACTCAAGCACGCCGCGGTGGAAGTCGCCGCCGTCGAACTGCCCTGGCAGTTCTATGCCCTGGTGGAAGGCGAGGTGCAGCAGCGCTTCGAGGCCCTGCGCCCGCTGTTCGACGCCCTGGACTACGCCAGCTTCACCCTGGTGGGCCGCGAGCGCCCTGCCCTGCAGGTTCGCGCCGCCCACGCCGAGGCACCGGCGGCCGGCTGGTTGCAGCAGGTCGATGCGCTGCTCGACCTGCTCGACGGCCCGCTGCTGGCCTACGACGACCCGCGCCGCGTCCAGGGCAAGCGGGTGCGCCTGGACAACGGCCGCATCGGCGGCCTGCGCCTGGCCGGCAGCGGCATCGCCAGCGATTGGCTCAAGGCGCTGTGGCTGTCCGGCGAAAGCGACGCCGACCTGCGCCGCAAGCTGCTCGCCCCGCCCGGTGCGCAGACCGCCGCGGCCAGCGACAAGACCCTGTGCAACTGCAGGAACGTGCGCCTGAGCCAGGTGCGCGAAGGCATCGTCCGCGGGCTGGACCTGGACGGCCTGAAGCGCGAGCTGGGCTGCGGCAGCCAATGCGGTTCCTGCGTTCCCGAAATACGGCGGTTGCTGGCCAGCGAAGCCGGCGCCCTGGCCGCCAATGCCTGAGGAGATGAAGATGAGCGGAAAAGTCTGGTTGATCGGCGCCGGCCCCGGCGACCCGGAACTGCTGACGCTGAAGGCCGTTCGCGCGCTGTCCGGCGCGCAGGTGGTGCTGCTCGACGACCTGGTCAACCCACAGCTGCTGGAGCATTGCCCGGCGGCGCGGGTGGTGCGCGTGGGCAAGCGCGGCGGCTGCCGCTCCACGCCCCAGGACTTCATCCAGCGCCTGATGCTGCGCTATGCCCGCCAGGGCTACCGCGTGGTGCGCCTGAAAGGCGGCGACCCCTGCATCTTCGGCCGCGGTGGCGAGGAAGCCGCCTGGCTGGAGGCCCGCGGCATCGCCTGCGAACTGGTCAACGGCATCACCGCCGGGCTGGCCGCCGCCACCACCTGCGGCATTCCCCTGACCCTGCGCGGCATCAGCCGCGGCGTCAGCCTGGTCACCGCACACACCCAGGACGACAGCGAGCCGAACTGGGCGGCGCTGGCCCAGGCCGGCACCACCCTGGTGGTCTACATGGGCGTGGCGCGCCTGACGGAAGTCCGCGACGGCCTGCTGGCGGGCGGCATGCGCCGGGGCATGCCGGTGGCGATGATCGAGAACGCCTCGCTGCCGCAACAACGCGAATGCCGCAGCAGCCTGGCCGCGATGCTCGACGACGCCGCCGCCTTCGGCCTGCGCAGCCCGGCCATCCTGGTGATCGGCGAGGTGGCCGCCGAGGCCGCCGAGGCCGCCCAGGCGCTGGCGCGCAGCGCCTGAACGCAATGCCGTTCATCGGGATGACGCCTGCGTTCAGCGAAGGCGCCCAAGCCTGGCTCCGCCCCCTCTCCCCAACCCTCTCCCGCAAGCGGGAGAGGGGGCTGTCCTGAGTGGCCGGGAAATAAGGCGCCCTCCTTTCCCTCATCATTCCCACGAACACCGTAGGGCGAATAACCGTTCGCGGTTATCCGCCGTTGGCCGTGCTACCGGGGCGTCCGGCGTGGCCGGTGAATCCAATCGCGGACGGAGTCCGCTCCTACAACGGTGCTTCCTGGAACCGTAGGAGCGGACTCCGTCCGCGATTTGGCGGATAACGCCGTAGGCGTTATGCGCCCTACGGGGAGCCCGGGAGCTTCGCGGTTTCGCCTCACGCCGAACGGTCCCCTCTCCCGCTTGCGGGGGAGGGTTAGGGAGGGGGAGCGGAGCCAGGGTTCGCGAGCAAGCTCGCTCCTACGAAGAGC
>NZ_QGSL01000091.1:488873-494546 GCF_003176655.1 Pseudomonas sp. RW407
GCCACCCACGCCCGCGTGGTCTGGCGCCTGATGCCGCTGCTGCTGGTGTGCTACGTATTCGCCCACCTGGACCGCATCAACATCGGCTTCGCCAAGCTGCAGATGAGCGCCGACCTGCACTTCAGCGACACCGTCTACGGCCTGGGCGCCGGGTTGTTCTTCGTCGCCTACGCGCTGTTCGGCGTGCCCAGCAACCTGATGCTGGAACGCGTCGGCCCGCGCCGCTGGATCGCCTTCCTGATGGTCACCTGGGGCCTGCTGTCCACCGCCATGCTGCTGGTGCAGAACGCCGCCGGCTTCTACACCCTGCGCCTGCTGCTGGGGGTGGCCGAAGCCGGCTTCTTCCCCGGCATCCTGGTGTACCTCAACCGCTGGTTCCCGGCGCGCCGCCGCGCCGGCGTCACCGCGCTGTTCGCCATCGCCGTGCCCATGGCCGGGGTGGTCGGCGGGCCGCTGTCCGGCGGCATCCTCGAGGGCTTCCACGACTTCCTCGGGCTGCGCGGCTGGCAGTGGATGTTCCTCATCGAGGGCCTGCCGGTGGTGCTGCTGGGCCTGCTGGTCTGGCGCTGCCTGCCGGAGAGCTTCGAGCGCGTGGCCTGGCTGAGCGAGGCGCAGAAGGCCGGCCTGCGCGAGGAGATGCAGGGCGAGGAGCAGCGCAAGCAGATCACCTCCTTCGCCGGCATCCTGCGCGACAGCCACGTCTGGCTGCTGGTGGCCATCTACTTCGCGGTGATGCTGGCGGTGAACACCCTGGCGTTCTGGATGCCCAGCCTGATCCACGGCGCCGGCATCGGCTCCGACGGCCGCGTCGGCCTGCTCAGCGCCCTGCCGTACCTGGCCGGCTGCGTGTTCATGATCGCCCTGGGGCGCTCCTCCGACCGCCGCCGCGAGCGCCGCTGGCACCTCGCCGTGCCGCTGCTGCTGGCCGCCGCCGGCCTGGCCCTGACGGGCCTGGCGCCCACCAGCGCGCCGCTGGTGCTGGCCGGGCTGGTGCTCGCCGGCATGGGCGCCAGCGCCGCCCTGCCGATGTTCTGGCAGTTGCCGCCGGCCTTCCTCGGCAACCGCGCCCAGGCCGCCGGCATCGCCCTGATCAGCTCCTTCGGCAGCATCGCCGCCTTCGCCGCGCCCTACTTCATCGGCTGGATGCGCGACACCACCCACAGCTCCAGCCTGGCCCTGTACCTGCTGGCCATCCTCATCGCCCTCGGCGCCGCCCTGGTCCTGCGCACCCCGGCCGCCGTGGTCAACCCCCGCTAGAGAGACATTGCCATGCTCGACTCCACCCTCATCCAGGAAGCCGCCGCCCGCCTCGACGCCGCCGAGCGTTCGCGCCAGCAGGTGCGGCAGTTCTCCCTCGACTACCCGGACATCGCCATCGAGGACGCCTACGCCATCCAGCGCGCCTGGGTGGCTCGGAAGATAGCCAACGGCCGCGTGCTCAAGGGCCACAAGATCGGCCTGACCTCGCGCGCCATGCAGGTCTCGTCGAACATCACCGAGCCGGACTACGGCGCGCTACTGGACGACATGTTCTTCGACGAGGGCAGCGACATCCCCTTCGAACGCTTCATCGTGCCGCGGGTGGAAGTGGAGCTGGCGTTCATCCTCGGCAAGCCGCTGAAAGGCCCGAACGTCACCCTGTTCGACGTGCTGGAGGCCACCGAGTGGGTGATCCCGGCGCTGGAGATCATCGACGCGCGCATCCAGCAGGTGGACCCGCAGACCAAGGCCACCCGCAAGGTCTTCGACACCATCTCCGACAACGCCGCCAACGCCGGCGTGGTCATGGGCGGCCGCGCCGTGCGGCCCGGCGACATCGACCTGCGCCGCGTGCCGGCGATCCTCTACCGCAACGGCGTGATCGAGGAATCCGGGGTCTCCGCCGCGGTGCTCAACCACCCGGCCAAGGGCGTGGCCTGGCTGGCCAACAAGCTGGCCCCCTACGACGTCACCCTGGAGCCCGGCCAGGTGATCCTCGGCGGCTCCTTCACCCGCCCGGTGGCCGCAGCCCCCGGCGACACCTTCCACGTCGACTACGACCAGCTCGGTAGCATCTCTTGCCGGTTTGTATGAGGTGATGGCTGCAGGCGGCAGGCCATAGGCTGCAGGCGAAGAGCGCTCTGGCCTGAAGCCTGAAGCCTGCGGCCTGCAGCCCTTCCAGGAGCTTTCCATGCACATCCCCCTCAATACGTTCAAACAACGCCTGCAATCCGGCGACGCGCAGATCGGCCTCTGGCTCGGCCTGGCCGACCCGTATTGCGCGGAGCTGGCGGCCAATGCCGGCTTCGACTGGCTGCTGCTCGACGGCGAGCACGCGCCCAACGACCTGCGCAGCCTGCTCGGCCAGCTGCAGGCGGTGGCGCCCTACCCGGCGCAGCCGATCATCCGCCCGGTGGTCGGCGACACGGCGCTGATCAAGCAGTTGCTCGACATAGGCGCACAGACCCTGCTAGTGCCCATGGTGGACACCGCCGGACAGGCCGCCGAGCTGGTCCGCGCCATGCGCTACCCGCCGTTCGGCGTGCGCGGCGTGGGCAGCGCCCTGGCCCGCGCCTCGCGCTGGAACAGCATCCCCGGCTACCTCGACGAGGCGGACGCGCAGATGTGCCTGCTGGTGCAGGTGGAGAACCTCGAAGGCCTGGCCAACCTCGACGCCATCGCCGCGGTGGACGGCGTCGACGGCGTGTTCATCGGCCCGGCCGACCTCAGCGCGGCCATGGGCCACCGCGGCAACCCGGGGCACCCGGACGTGCAGGCCGCCATCGAGGACGCCATCGTCCGCATTCAGCGCGCCGGCAAGGCCGCCGGCATCCTCAGCGCCGACGAGAAGCTGGCCCGGCGCTACCTGGAGCTGGGCGCGAAGTTCGTTGCCGTGGGCGTGGACACCAGCCTGCTGATGCGCTCGCTGCGCGAGCTGGCCGGCCGGTTCAAGGGCGGCGCCCAGGCACCGGCCCCCTCCGCCCCTTCGGTGTATTGAGCCCCGCCCCACCGAGAGGTCGCCTGAGCGGCCGTACGGAAAGTCCTACCAGGCTCCACGGCGGACGGGCAGTCCGCCGTGGGGCCTTTCGTTATCGGCCATGGGAAGCGACGCGGGCCGCCGGCGACGGCCCGATTCCTGGCGCGGGCATAAGTTAATATATTAACTATCATTCGCACGACCGCCCCTCCCTGGAGAACCGCCGATGTCCCACTTCCTTCGCCAGCAGACCAGCCTTACCCTGACCCTCGCCATGCAGGCCCTGCAGGCCGCGCTGAACCGCGCCGAAGAGCTGCAGGCGCGGGTCAGCATCGTCGTGGTCGACGCCAGCGGCCTGCCGGTGCACAGCGCGCACATGGACGCGGCGCCCGCGCCGTCCCGCGACATCGCCCTGAGCAAGGCGCGCACCGCCGCCGCCTTCAACCTGCCCACCCGCGACTGGCAGGCGCGTCTGGAGCGCTGCTCGGACGCGGTGCGCCAGGGCCTGCCGCTGCAACCGGGGCTGGCCCTGTACGGCGGCGGCGAGCCCTTGCGCCTGTCCGGCGAGGTGATCGGCGCCATCGGCGTGTCCGGCGCCGCCGAGGAACTGGACTGCAGCTGCGCCCGCGCCGCCGTCGAGCACGTGCGCAGCCTGCTGCAGGGCTGACGCCGGCCTGTCAGCCCCGGACAAGAAGCCGGGCAGCCTGGATCAAGACAAACAGCGTCGCGCGGGCCCTAATAGGCCATCCGCGCGACGCCAGTCGCACCCCTTTCCCTCCGGTTCCAGGCTGCAGTCATGATCAACATCGAGACCCCCACCTACTACACCGCGACCAAGAAGTACAACCTCGCCTTCCCCTCTCTGGAGGCGGACCTGGAGGCCGACGTGGTCGTGATCGGCGGCGGCTTCTCCGGCATCAACACCGCGCTGGAGCTGGCCGAGAAGGGCATCACCGACATCGTCGTGCTGGAGGCGCGCTACCTCGGCTTCGGCGGCACCGGGCGCAACGGCGGGCAGATCATGGCCGGCATCGGCCACGACCTGGAGAAGATCCGCAAGGACGTCGGCGAGGACGGCCTGCGGCAGATCTTCGAGATCAGCGACATGGGCGCCGATATCATCAAGGAGCGCATCCGCAAGTACGACATCGACGCCGATTTCTGCCACGGCTACGGCTACATGGGCTTCAACGCCCGCCAGGCGAAGACCCTGCGGGCCTGGGAGCGCGAGTTCAAGTCGCTCGACTCGCGCCACGAGATCCGCTACCTGGACGGCTCCGAGGTGCGCCAGATCATCGGCTCCGACGCCTACTCCAGCGCCCTGCTGCACATGGGCGGCGGCCACGTGCACTCGCTCAACCTGCTGCTCGGCGAGGCCAAGGCCCTGGCCGGCCACGGGGTGAAGATCTTCGAGTACAGCCCGGCGCTGGACGTGACCTACGGCGAGCGCATCACCGTGCGCACCGCCAAGGGCTCGGTGAAGGCCAGCAAGCTGCTCTGGGCCTGCGACAGCTTCCTCAACAAGCTGGAGCCGGAACTGCACAAGAGCACCATCAACACCTACGCCTTCCAGATGATGACCGAGCCGCTGCCGGACGAACTCATCCAGCGCATCAGCCCGATCCGCGGCGCCTACAGCGACATCCGCCCGGTCATCGACTACTACCGCGTGACCAACGAGAACCGCCTGCTGTTCGGCGCCGCCACGCCCTTCATCGAGCACATCCCGCGCGACCTCAAGGCCTGGAACCGCAAGCTGATGCTGAAGATCTTCCCCTACCTCGAGAACGTGAAGATCGACCTCGCCTGGGGCGGCCCCATGGCCTGCAGCCCCAACCTGTTCCCGCAGATCGGCGCCCTGCCCGGCCGCCCCAACGCCTTCTTCGTGCAGGGCTACTCCGGCTTTGGCGTCACCCCCAGCCACATCATCTGCAAGGTGCTGGCCGAGGGCATGAGCGAAGGCTCGGCGCGCTACGACCTGATCAGCTCGGTGAAGCGCATCCGCGTCCACGGCAAGGACCAGGTCCGCCCGCTGCTGCTCAGCGCCGGCAAGACCTGGCACCAGGTGTCCGGCTACTGGACCGGGCGGCGCTGAAGCCTCTTTTCCCTTCACTTGCACAGGAGCAAGCACATGGCACTCACCCCCATCAAGCAAGGCATCACCCTCGACCAACTGGACGCCTGGGGCACGGTGGCCGACCTCGGCTCGGAAATCCTCGAGGGCGAGGTCCGCGCCTTCGGCAAGATGACCGCCGGCGCCCCCACCGACCCGGTCAGCGCGGCCTACTTCGGCACCACCGGCGGCAAGTTCCGCATGACCTACCCGTTCAACGAGCAGGCCACGGTGGTCAGCGGCGAGGTGCGGCTGACCGACGAATCCACCGGCCAGAGCCAGCTGTACAAGGCCGGCGACAGCTGGTTCGTGACCAAGGGCACGGCGGTGCTGTGGGAGGTGCCGGGCGAGGGGTTCGTGAAGCACTATTACGCGGTGGTTTGAGGCCTGGTTCGGGAACTTGAAGAGCCCCTCTCCCCAGCCCTCTCCCTGAAGGGAGAGGGGGCTTGTCCGTGCCGGCGTCGACAATGGTTTTAGCCGGCAGCTCTGGAGCTGCCGGCTGACGCTGGAAAACCCAGCCACTCCGAACGGTCCCCTCTCCCTTCAGGGAGAGGGTTAGGGAGAGGGAAACAAGCTCTCCTCAGGCACCTGGCCCCACCCCCAC
>NZ_QGSL01000091.1:494556-579136 GCF_003176655.1 Pseudomonas sp. RW407
AACATCCGAGCACTCGGAGCGGCGCGCTACACCAAGCCCCCAAGCCAATTGGCTTCCCGCGTTCGCAGGAATGACGATGCGGAGATAGGAGCACAGGACCAAGGTTCGCGAGCAAGAACTAGGCGCCCCCCTCGATCCTACGAAGAGCATCCCGGCGCGAGCTGCAAGACTACACCACCCCAGCTATGGCGTTTTCATGTAGGAGCGCGCCCTGCGCGCGAAATCTCGGGCAGGGCCTGCTCCTACAGGTCTTCCGTATCGCCTAGCGCTCCAGCGGCACTATGGCCATGGTCAGCCGCGAGATGCAGTTGGGCTTGCCGTCGTCGCCGTGCAGGCGGATTTCCCAGACGTGGGTGGAGCGGCCGAGGTGCACCGCCTTCGCCACCGCCGTCACCCGCCCGCTGCGCAGGCCGCGCAGGTGGTTGGCGTTCACCTCCAGGCCCACGCAGTAGTACTTGCTGGTGTCGATGCACAGGTAGCTGGCGGTGGAGCCGACGGTTTCCGCCAGCACCACCGAGGCGCCGCCGTGCAGAAGGCCGTAGGGCTGGTGGGTGCGGGCGTCCACCACCATGCTGGCGGTCAGCGAGTCGTCGTCCACTGCCTCGAAGCGGATGTC
The DNA here is from genome assembly GCF_003176655.1 of Pseudomonas sp. RW407. NCBI lineage: Bacteria > Pseudomonadati > Pseudomonadota > Gammaproteobacteria > Pseudomonadales > Pseudomonadaceae > Pseudomonas > Pseudomonas sp. RW407. The sequence continues at coordinate 495,173 of NZ_QGSL01000091.1, forward strand.
CAGGACCTCGCCGATGGTGTTCCTCAGGTTGGCGTTGAGCGCCTCCAGGTCAGGCGTAGTGCGCCATTGGCTCATGCATTCACTCCCGGCAGTCAGTCATGCCACTGCACCGCTTCGCGGCGCTCGGCCCATTCGTTGAAGCGCGCGCCGTAGGTGGACTCCACCACGTTGCGCTTGATCTTCAGGGTAGGCGTGAGGAAGCCGTTGTCCACGCTCCACACGTCCCTCACCAGCACCAGCCCGGCCAGGCGCTCGTGCTTGTCCAGCTCGCCGTTGACCTCCTCCACCAGCTGCCGCAGGCTCTCCTCCAGCTGCGAGCGCGAGCCGTTGGCGGCCTCCTGGCGGCCGACCTCGGACAGCACGCACAGCCCCAGCGGCGCCACCAGGCCGTCGCCGACCACGCAGATCTGCTCGATCCGCGAATGCACCGCCAGGCGGTTCTCGATGGGTGCCGGGGCGACGTACTTGCCCTTGCCGGTCTTGAAGATTTCCTTGAGCCGGCCGGTCAGGCGCAGGTTGCTCTCGGCGTCCTGCTCGCCCTTGTCGCCGGTGCGCAGGTAGCCGTCCTCGGTGAGGGTCTCGGCGGTGCGCTCGGGGTCCTTGTAGTAGCCGAGCATGGTCGCGCCGCTGCGCACCTGCACCTCGCCCTCGTCGCTGATGCGCACTTCCACCCCGGGGCTGGACTGGCCGATCCAGCCCTCGCGCTGCTTGCCGGGCCGGCAGACGTGGGAGTAGCCGCAGTTCTCGGTCATGCCGTAGACCTCCAGCACGTTCAGCCCCAGGCGCCGGTACCAGTCGAGCAGCGCCGGCGGCACCGGCGCCGCGCCGCACAGGGCGTAGCGCACCGCGTCCAGGCCGAGCTTGGCGAGCACCTTGCGCCCGACCAGGCGGCCGATGAGCGGCAGGCGCAGCAGGCGGTCGAGCTTCTGCGCCGGCATCTGCGCGTAGACGCCCATCTGGAACTTGGTCCAGATCCGCGGCACGCCGAAGAACACCGTGGGCCGCGCCCGGCGCATGTCGGCGAGGAAGGTGTCCAGGCTCTCGGCGAAGAAGATCGTCTGCCCGGCGTAGATCGAGGCCATCTCCACGAACATCCGCTCGGCCACGTGGCACAGCGGCAGGTAGGACAGCAGGCGGTCCCCCTCGCCGACACCGAACAGCTTCATGGCGTGGCTGGCGGCGAAGTCGAAGTTGGCGTAGGAGTGCATCACGCCCTTGGGCGTGCCGGTGGTGCCGGAGGTGTAGATGATGGTGGCGAGGCTGGCCGGGTCGGGCAGCGGCACTTCCTGCAGCGGCTCGCAGGCCTGCAGGTCGTCCCAGCTGTGGTCGAAGCGGCCTTCCGGGTGCAGCGGCAGGGACACGCTGAGCACCTCGGCCGGCAGCCCCGGGGCCATTGCCGGCCAGTCGTCGAGCTTGCCGACGAAGGCCACCGCGGCCTCGGAATGGCTCATCACCTGGTGCACCGATTCGGCGGTGAGGTTCGGGTACAGCGGCACCGAGACGTGCCCGGCCATCCAGATGGCGACGTCGGCGATGATCCAGTGCGCGCAGTTCTTCGAGATGATCGCCACGCGGCTGCCCGGTGGCAGCTGCAGGCTGCGCAGCCAGGCGGCGGCACGTCGCGCCTGGTCACCGGCCTCGCCCCAGGTGAGGCTCTGTACCTGGCCGCCCGGCAGCGGCTGGACCAGGTAGCGCTTGTCCGGGTGACGCGCCTCGCGTTGCAGGAATTGTTCGAGCGGAGAACGAATTGCAGTGACCACATGCCCCTCCTTTCTTGTTGTTCTAGAGGTGTAGCGATAGATCAACCAAGCACTTGCTTGGTCGAATATTCCATGCGTCCTACAGCCTGGCAAGAAGGGATATGTGAACTTTTGTAGGGAGATGCTTCAGGAGTGCATGGCGCGCCCGCCGGCGAACTGCTAAAAGCAGCGGCAGGCCCCCGTGGAAAGCTGCCCATGCCGTTCATCACCGACAGCGCGCTGGCCGAGTTGCCGCTGCTGTTCAACCTGCTCTGCGCCACCCTGTTCGGCGGCCTGATCGGCCTCAACCGCCAGTTGCATCACCGCCCCGCCGGGCTGCGCACCCACGCCCTCACCGCCCTGGCCGCGGCGCTGGCGATCACGGTGATCCAGCAACTGCAGCCGGCCACCGCGGATGCCGCCAGCCGCGTGGCCCAGGGCGTGCTCACCGGCATCGGCTTCATCGGCGCCGGGGTCATCGTCCACCACGAGCGCCGCTACCGCGTGGAAGGGTTGACCACCGCCGCCACCATCTGGGTCTCGTCGATGCTCGGCCTGGCCTGCGGCACCGGGCACGTGTTGACCGCCGCCGTCGGCCTGGTGCTGACCTTGCTGATCCTGGTGCTGGGCAACCGCCTGGAGCAGCGCCTGGCCGGCCGCGAGCCGACCGACGATGTCAGCCTGACGGACGACGACAAGCCGAGTTGAAGCGCGGAACGCCGAGGCCCGAGCGGGGCCCCTGCGAAACCGTCAGCCGCGCCCGGGGTGGTAGAGGGAAACCAGTGTCATCAGCCCCGCCAGCGCCCCCTCGCCTTCCAGCTCTGCCAGGGAGGCGGTGGCCATGGGCAAGGCCTCGTCGCGGCTGCCGTGCACCAGCAGCCCGCCCAGGGCGCCGATCAGCGGCTGGTGGCTGACCAGCAGCAGGTTGCGCTCGCTGCGATTGTCGAGGAAGCGCAGCACGTCGCGGGGGTCGTCGTCCGGCGTCAGCCAGGGCGCGGTGCCCACCGCGCCGTCGAAGCCCAGCGCCTCGCGCACCAGCTCGGCGGTCTGCTGGGCCCGCACGTAGGGGCTGGCCAGGATGCCGTCCAGCGGGTGGCCGGCCAGGTGCCCGGCGCTCTGCAGCACCTCCTTGCGGCCGTGGGCGGTCAGCTGCCGCTCGGCGTCGCGGCGGGCCTGGGGCTCGGCCTGGCCGTGGCGCAGCAGCCAGATCCTCACAGCTTCGGTTCCTCGTCGCGCACCGGGTGCGGCGCCGGCGGCACCGCGTGTGCGGCCTCGCCTTCGGGCGCGCGGGCGGCCGGCCAGTCGGCGAAGGGCCAGGGCTTCTCGTCGCTGTTGAAGGTGCCGAAGCGGCCGATCTGCGCCAGGTACTGGCTGAGGCTGTCGCCGAAGGCCAGCAGGCTGGCGCTGGGCGCGCCGTAGATGATGCGGTAGACCAGTTGCACCACCACCACGGCGCCGAGCAGCATCTGCGCGACGTACCAGACCAGGGCGAACAGCAGCATCCAGAGGATGCGCAGGGCCAGGGATTCCTTGTTCATACGGTCGGCCAAGCGATCAGCGGACATGGGTATCTCCTCAGAAGCCACTGGTGGGAATGAAGTCGGTGTCGGTCTTCGGCTCGCCGCTCATCAGCGCCTGGATCACCTGGGCCAGGGTGCGCCCGCCGAAGAGGATGGCGTAGAGCCCGGCGACCAGCGGCATGTAGACGCCCAGCTCGTCGGCCTTGGCCTTGAGTACCTTGAGGGTGTTCACCCCTTCGGCGGTCTCGCCCATGCGGGCGACGGCGTCGTCGAGGCTCAGGCCCTCGCCCAGGGCGAAGCCAACCTGATAGTTGCGGCTTTTCGGTGACGAACAGGTGACGATCAGGTCGCCCACCCCGGCCAGGCCGAGGAAGGTCATGGGGTTGGCGCCGAGCTTGACGGCGAAGCGCGTCATCTCCGCCAGGGCGCGGGTAATCAGCATGCCCTTGGTGTTCTCGCCCATGCCCAGGGCCGCGGCCATGCCGGCGATGATGGCGTAGACGTTCTTCAGCGCCCCGCCCAGCTCGACGCCGAAGCGGTCACCGCTGGCGTAGACGCGGAAGGTGCGGCCGTGCAGCGCTTCCTGCACGCGGGCGCAGAGCGCCTCGTCCTCGCTGGCGACCACGGTGGCGGTCAGCTCGTGCTCGGCGATCTCGCGGGCCAGGTTCGGCCCGGAAATCACCGCGATGCGCGCGGCCGGGGCGATCTCCTCGAGAATCTGGCTCATCAGCTTGAAGCTCTGCGCCTCGATGCCCTTGGTCAGGCTGACCAGCGACTTGCCCGCCAGTTGCCCGGCGAAGGGTTCCAGCACCTTGCGCAGCGCGCTGGACGGCACGGCGACGAAAATGAGCTCGCAATCGTTCAGGGTCGCCGCAAGGTCAGTGACCGGCTCGACGTTCTCGTGGATGCGCACGCCCTTGAGGTAGCGCGGGTTCTCGCGCAGGGCGCGGATGCTCGCGGCCTGCTCCTCGTCGCGCATCCATTGGCGCACGCGCTGACCGTTCTCCGCCAGCAGGTTGGCGAAGGCGGTGCCGAAACTGCCGCCGCCCAGCACGGCGATCGGTTGCTGCTCAGTCATGTCACTTCCATCACGGGCCGCACGCAGGCGGCGATTGGGGCATTATAAGGCGCCACCGCCAGGCGGCCAGTGCACATCGCACGCTGGCAAAGCGCCCCGCCTCGTTTAACATCCGTCCCCGTAGAGAACCGAGAACAGGGCCGTTCCGTGCACGCCACGCAGCACCGCCAGAACCGACCAGCCGCCGGAGACGCAGCATGACGCCGCGCAAGGGCTGGAACATCCAGAACCGCATGCTCGCCATCAGCCTCGGCCCCGCGCTGCTGCTGACACTGCTGCTGACCGGCTACTTCACCCATTCGCGCCTGCAGGACCTGCGCCAGGAGCTCAACCACACCGGCCAGCTCATCGCCAACCAGCTCGCCCCGGCAGCGGAGTATGGCGTGCTTTCGGGCAACCTGCCGGTCCTGCAGAGCCTGCTGCGCACCACCCTGGGCACGCCGCACGTGCGCTTCATCGAGGTGCGCAACCGCAATGACGAGATTCTCGTCTACGCCGAGCAGCCGCCCGCCGACAACGGCCAGGTAGCGCCCAAGATCGAGGTGTTCCACGCCGCCATCCAGCGCGAGCACGTCGCCCCCGAGGTCCCCGGCGACGCCGCCGCGCTGCGCCACACCCCGGGCCGCCAGGGCCGGCCGGCCAGCGATGCAGACTACCTGGGCCGCGTGGTGGTGGGCATGGCCAACGACGCCTTCAGCGAACGTCAGCAGGAAATCCTCTTCAAGGCCAGCCTGCTGGCCTTCTTCGCTCTGCTGCTGACGCTGCTGCTGGCCCGCCGCCTGGCGCAGCGCCTGGCGGCGCCGATCAGCACCATGGCCAATGCGGTCCAGGCGATCCAGACCGGCGACTACCAGACCAGCCTGCCGGTGCTGGACAACGGCGAGGTCGGCGACCTCGCACGGCACATCAACAACCTGGCGCGCGGCCTGCAGCAGGCCAGCAAGGAGCAGGAGCGCACCATCACCCAACTGGTGGCGGCCCGCGAGGAGGCCGAGCAGGCCAACCGCAGCAAGTCGGATTTCCTGGCCATGATGAGCCATGAACTGCGCACGCCGATGAACGGCGTGCTGGGCATGCTGCAACTGCTGGAGACCACCGAGCTCAACCACGAGCAGGCCGAGTACACGGCGCTGGCCACCGAATCCACCGAGCACCTGCTCAAGGTCATCAACGACATCCTCGACTTCTCGCGCATCGAGCGCGGCGCCCTGGAGCTGGAGCGCATCCCCTTCAACGTGCTGGAGCTGATCCAGGGCTCGCTGCTGGCCTTCCAGCACAGCGCCCAGCAGCGTGGCCTGACGCTGCGCATGGACGTCCAGCCGGGGCTGGAGCACCTGGAGGTGCGGGGCGACCCGACGCGCCTGCGGCAGATCCTGGTCAACCTGCTGGGCAACGCGCTGAAATTCACCGAGGAAGGCGCCATCCGTCTGGAAGTGCGCTGGCAGGCCCTGGACGACGAGGTGCTGTGGCTGACCTGCGCGGTCAACGACAGCGGCATCGGCATCTCCCCGGAGCGCCTGGAGCACATGTTCGAGGCCTTCAAGCAGGCCGACTCGTCCACCTCGCGGCGCTACGGCGGCACCGGCCTGGGCCTGGCCATCGCCCGCACCCTGGCCGAGCGCATGGGCGGCACCCTGCAGGCGTCCAGCGAGGAAGGCCTGGGCTCGACCTTCACCCTGGAGATCCCCCTGCCCTTCCACGCCCGCGGCCCGGGCGCCGGCGCACGCGCCCTGCGGGGCTCGGAGCCGGCCACGGGCCAGTCGGTGCTGCTGGTGGAGGACAACCCGGTGAATCAAACGGTCATAGAAGCCATGTTGCGCAGCCTCGGCTATCGCGTCACTCTGGTCGGCGATGGCGCACAGGCGGTGCGCACGGCGGAACGCAACGAATTCGATGCCATCCTCATGGATTGCCGCCTGCCGCTGCTCAACGGCTACGAGGCCACGCGACAGATTCGCGCACTCGCCGGGTGCCGGCAGGTGCCGATCATCGCCCTGACCGCCAATGCCCTGCAGGGTGATCGCGAGCTGTGCCTGGAGTCGGGCATGGACGATTACCTGGCCAAGCCGTTCAAGCGCGCCGATCTGCAGAAAATTCTGCAGCGCTGGTTGACCTCCGGGCGTTGATCCGCGGGGCCTGTTCGCCCAAACTCGTGGGCCTGCGAGGCTGATCGGCAAGATGAACGCCCAGCTGGAGCAACAGAGGCACCGGAATAAAGTGAACAACCGTTCGCCCGGTGCTGTGACTTTAACCGACAGGCAATAGTCTATGACTAGGCTGCCGCAGGACGCCGCTACAAGAATGAGGCGCGCGGAGCCGCAGGACGATCGATTTCGCCCTGCCGTTCAGGATTTTTGAGGAGCTCGCATGACCAAACAACACGCCTTCACCCGAGAAGACCTGCTGCGCTGCAGCCGCGGCGAGCTCTTCGGCCCGGGTAATGCGCAACTGCCCGCCCCGAACATGCTGATGATCGACCGCATCACCCACATCAGCGACGTTGGCGGCAAGTATGGCAAGGGCGAACTGGTCGCCGAGCTGGACATCAACCCCGACCTCTGGTTCTTCGCCTGCCACTTCGAAGGCGACCCGGTGATGCCGGGCTGCCTGGGCCTGGATGCCATGTGGCAGCTGGTCGGCTTCTACCTCGGCTGGCAGGGCAACCCCGGCCGCGGCCGCGCCCTGGGTTCGGGCGAGGTGAAATTCTTCGGCCAGGTCCTGCCGACCGCCAAGAAGGTCACCTATAACATCCATATCAAGCGCACCATCAACCGTTCGCTGGTCCTGGCCATCGCCGATGGCAGCGTCAGCGTCGATGGCCGCGAAATCTACAGCGCCGAAGGCCTCCGCGTCGGCCTGTTCACCTCCACTGACAGCTTCTAAGGGTTATCCGCATGCGTCGCGTCGTGATCACCGGCCTGGGCATCGTATCCTGCCTGGGCAATGACAAAGACACCGTCTCCGCCAACCTGCGCGCCGGCCGTGCCGGTATCCGCCACAACCAGTCGTACGTCGACATGGGGCTGCGCAGCCACGTCTCCGGCTCGGTGAACCTCAACCTCGAAGAGCTGATCGACCGCAAGGTGTTCCGCTTCATGGGCAACGCCGCGGCCTATGCCTACCTGGCGATGGAACAGGCGATCAAGGACTCCGGCCTGACCGAAGAGCAGATCTCCAACCCGCGCACCGGCCTGATCGCCGGCTCCGGCGGCGCCTCCACCCTGAACCAGATGGAAGCCATCGACACCCTGCGCGAGAAGGGCGTCAAGCGCATCGGCCCATACCGCGTCACCCGCACCATGGGCAGCACCGTTTCCGCCTGCCTGGCCACCCCCTTCCAGATCAAGGGCGTGAACTACTCCATCTCCTCGGCCTGCGCCACCAGCGCACATTGCATCGGCACTGCCATGGAGCAGATCCAGATGGGCAAGCAGGACGTGGTCTTCGCCGGTGGCGGTGAAGAAGAGCACTGGAGCCAGAGCTGCCTGTTCGACGCCATGGGCGCCCTCTCCACCCAGTACAACGACACCCCGGAAAAGGCCTCCCGCGCCTACGACGCCAAGCGTGACGGCTTCGTCATCGCCGGTGGCGGCGGCATGGTGGTGGTCGAGGAACTGGAGCACGCCCTGAAGCGCGGCGCCAAGATCTACGCCGAGATCATCGGCTACGGCGCCACCTCCGACGGCTACGACATGGTCGCCCCGAGCGGCGAAGGCGCCATCCGCTGCATGCAGCAGGCGCTGGCCACCGTCGACACCCCGATCGACTACCTGAACACCCACGGCACCTCCACCCCGGTGGGCGACGTGGCGGAAATCCGCGGCGTCCGCGAAGTCTTCGGCGACAAGGCCCCGGCCATCAGCTCCACCAAGAGCCTGTCCGGCCACTCCCTGGGCGCCGCCGGCGTGCACGAGGCGATCTACTGCCTGCTGATGATGCAAGGCAACTTCATCGCCGGCTCCGCCAACATCGACGAGCTGGACCCGGAAGTCGCCGACATGCCGATCCTGCGCGAAACCCGCGAGAACGCCAAGCTCGACACCGTGATGAGCAACAGCTTCGGCTTCGGCGGCACCAACGCCACCCTGGTGCTGCGCCGCTTCAACGGCTGATCGTCAGCTCGATACAAGAAAGGCGCCCCCGGGGGCGCCTTTTTTTGTTGCCTGTGTTTTGGGACCTCCTGGAGGAGGCGACACGTAGGGCGGATAACCGTTCGCGGTTATCCGCCGGTGGGCCTGGTGTGGGGGCCGACGGCGGATAACGCTTGGGGCGTTATACGCCCTACGATTGCGCAGTAGCTCTGCTCTTCGTAGGAGCGAGGGGGGACGCCTAGTTCTTGCTCGCGAACCGATGTTCCAGGCTGACACAGAACTCCCCGGCCACGCCGAACGGCCCCCTCTCCCGCTTGCGGGAGAGGGCTGGGGAGAGGGAACGGCGTCAACCCGAAACACGACTGTCGCCGGCAAGCACCGTTCGCGAGCAAGCTCGCTCCTACAGGGTGTGGCGCTAGACGTAGGGCGAATAACCGTTCGCGGTTATCCGCCGCCGGGCCTTGGCGCGGGGGATACGGCATCGCCGGCCTACCGGCCGGATCGCGGACGGAGTCCGCTCCTACGGGCACATGGCGCACAGGGTAACTGTAGGAGCGGGCCCTGCCCGCGATTCGCGCGCAGGGCGCGCGCCTACAGGGGGAGCCGGAGGTGGGCATGGCGTAGGAGCGGACCTTGTCCGCGATTGGTTTTCCCCGCGCCAAAGCAAAACCCCCGACCAGCCAGGCTGATCAGGGGTTTTGGGATAGGTGCTTGACGATGACCTACTCTCACATGGGGAAACCCCACACTACCATCGGCGATGCGTCGTTTCACTACTGAGTTCGGGATGGGATCAGGTGGTTCCAACGCTCTATGGTCGTCAAGCAATTCTTTCGGATGCCCGTGGCTTGCGCACACGCTCATCCCGATTCGGGTATGTGACAGGTATTTGCGGTTCTCACGAACTTTCGGTTCGTCGACTTCACCGTCCAACACACAAATTGTTTGGGTGTTATATGGTCAAGCCTCACGGGCAATTAGTATCGGTTAGCTCAACGCCTCACAGCGCTTACACACCCGACCTATCAACGTCGTAGTCTTCGACGGCCCTTCAGGGGGATCGAGTCCCCAGTGAGATCTCATCTTGAGGCTAGTTTCCCGCTTAGATGCTTTCAGCGGTTATCTATTCCGAACATAGCTACCCGGCAGTGCCACTGGCGTGACAACCGGAACACCAGAGGTTCGTCCACTCCGGTCCTCTCGTACTAGGAGCAGCCCCTCTCAAATCTCAAACGTCCACGGCAGATAGGGACCGAACTGTCTCACGACGTTCTAAACCCAGCTCGCGTACCACTTTAAATGGCGAACAGCCATACCCTTGGGACCGGCTTCAGCCCCAGGATGTGATGAGCCGACATCGAGGTGCCAAACACCGCCGTCGATATGAACTCTTGGGCGGTATCAGCCTGTTATCCCCGGAGTACCTTTTATCCGTTGAGCGATGGCCCTTCCATACAGAACCACCGGATCACTAAGACCTACTTTCGTACCTGCTCGACGTGTCTGTCTCGCAGTCAAGCGCGCTTTTGCCTTTATACTCTACGACCGATTTCCGACCGGTCTGAGCGCACCTTCGTACTCCTCCGTTACTCTTTAGGAGGAGACCGCCCCAGTCAAACTGCCCACCATACACTGTCCTCGATCCGGATCACGGACCAGAGTTAGAACCTCAAGCATGCCAGGGTGGTATTTCAAGGTTGGCTCCACGCGAACTGGCGTCCACGCTTCAAAGCCTCCCACCTATCCTACACAAGCAGGCTCAAAGTCCAGTGCAAAGCTACAGTAAAGGTTCACGGGGTCTTTCCGTCTAGCCGCGGATACACTGCATCTTCACAGCGATTTCAATTTCACTGAGTCTCGGGTGGAGACAGCGCCGCCATCGTTACGCCATTCGTGCAGGTCGGAACTTACCCGACAAGGAATTTCGCTACCTTAGGACCGTTATAGTTACGGCCGCCGTTTACCGGGGCTTCGATCAAGAGCTTCGCTTTCGCTAACCCCATCAATTAACCTTCCGGCACCGGGCAGGCGTCACACCCTATACGTCCACTTTCGTGTTTGCAGAGTGCTGTGTTTTTAATAAACAGTCGCAGCGGCCTGGTATCTTCGACCGGCGTGGGCTTACGCAGTAAATACTTCACCCTCACCGGCGCACCTTCTCCCGAAGTTACGGTGCCATTTTGCCTAGTTCCTTCACCCGAGTTCTCTCAAGCGCCTTGGTATTCTCTACCCGACCACCTGTGTCGGTTTGGGGTACGGTTCCTAGTTACCTGAAGCTTAGAAGCTTTTCCTGGAAGCATGGCATCAACCACTTCGCTCTCTAAAAGAAAGCTCGTCATCAGCTCTCGGCCTTGAACACCCGGATTTGCCTAAGTGTTCGGCCTACCACCTTAAACTTGGACAACCAACGCCAAGCTGGCCTAGCCTTCTCCGTCCCTCCATCGCAGTAACTAGAAGTACAGGAATATTAACCTGTTTCCCATCGACTACGCTCTTCAGCCTCGCCTTAGGGACCGACTAACCCTGCGTCGATTAACGTTGCGCAGGAACCCTTGGTCTTTCGGCGTGGGAGTTTTTCACTCCCATTGTCGTTACTCATGTCAGCATTCGCACTTCTGATACCTCCAGCAAGCTTCTCAACTCACCTTCACAGGCTTACAGAACGCTCCTCTACCGCGCATCTTGCGATGCACCCGTAGCTTCGGTGTATGGTTTGAGCCCCGTTACATCTTCCGCGCAGGCCGACTCGACTAGTGAGCTATTACGCTTTCTTTAAAGGGTGGCTGCTTCTAAGCCAACCTCCTAGCTGTCTAAGCCTTCCCACATCGTTTACCACTTAACCATAACTTTGGGACCTTAGCTGACGGTCTGGGTTGTTTCCCTTTTCACGACGGACGTTAGCACCCGCCGTGTGTCTCCCACGCTGACACTTCCAGGTATTCGGAGTTTGCATCGGTTTGGTAAGTCGGGATGACCCCCTAGCCGAAACAGTGCTCTACCCCCTGGAGTGATACGTGAGGCGCTACCTAAATAGCTTTCGAGGAGAACCAGCTATCTCCGAGCTTGATTAGCCTTTCACTCCGATCCACAAGTCATCCCCTGCCTTTTCAACGGAAGTGGGTTCGGTCCTCCAGTCAGTGTTACCTAACCTTCAACCTGCTCATGGATAGATCGCCCGGTTTCGGGTCTATACCCAGCGACTAAACGCCCTATTAAGACTCGCTTTCGCTACGCCTCCCCTATTCGGTTAAGCTCGCCACTGAATATAAGTCGCTGACCCATTATACAAAAGGTACGCAGTCACCCAACAACGTGGGCTCCCACTGCTTGTACGCATACGGTTTCAGGTTCTATTTCACTCCCCTCTCCGGGGTTCTTTTCGCCTTTCCCTCACGGTACTGGTTCACTATCGGTCAGTCAGTAGTATTTAGCCTTGGAGGATGGTCCCCCCATGTTCAGACAACGTTTCACGTGCGCCGTCCTACTCGATTTCACTTCCTGGAACCTTTCACATACGGGGCTATCACCCACTATGGCCGCACTTTCCAGAGCGTTCTGTTAGATTCCAAGAAGCTTAAGGGCTAGTCCCCGTTCGCTCGCCACTACTAAGGGAATCTCGGTTGATTTCTGTTCCTCAGGGTACTTAGATGTTTCAGTTCCCCTGGTTCGCCTCACACACCTATGGATTCAGTGTGTGATAACCAGCTTGTGCTGGCTGGGTTCCCCCATTCAGAGATCTCCGGATCAAAGTCTGTTTGCCGACTCCCCGAAGCTTATCGCAGGCTACCACGTCTTTCATCGCCTCTGACTGCCAAGGCATCCACCGTATGCGCTTCTTCACTTGACCATATAACCCCAAGCAATCTGGTCATACGTCTCGAACGTGAAGACGACATTCGCCGAAAATTCGCGCTTGAACTCGCAAATTTTACCTTGACTTGAACAATCCCCAGTGAAAGAGATCATTCAGTCTACTTCTATCACATACCCAAATTTTTAAAGAACGGTTCTGGCACAAAGACCAGACATCAATGTTCGTTCAACACCTTGAACATTCATGTCTGAGCTTTCGACGATGCGGAGATGGTGGAGCCAAGGAGGATCGAACTCCTGACCTCCTGCGTGCAAAGCAGGCGCTCTCCCAGCTGAGCTATGGCCCCCTCTTTTCCAACGATTGGTGGGTCTGGGCAGATTCGAACTGCCGACCTCACCCTTATCAGGGGTGCGCTCTAACCGACTGAGCTACAGACCCATATAGGGTTGCCTAACCGTCGCTTACCAGTGAATCAAGCAATTCGTGTGGGAGCTTATGAGAAAGCCGGGATCTTCGATTAAGGAGGTGATCCAGCCGCAGGTTCCCCTACGGCTACCTTGTTACGACTTCACCCCAGTCATGAATCACTCCGTGGTAACCGTCCCCCCGAAGGTTAGACTAGCTACTTCTGGAGCAACCCACTCCCATGGTGTGACGGGCGGTGTGTACAAGGCCCGGGAACGTATTCACCGTGACATTCTGATTCACGATTACTAGCGATTCCGACTTCACGCAGTCGAGTTGCAGACTGCGATCCGGACTACGATCGGTTTTCTGGGATTAGCTCCGCCTCGCGGCTTGGCAACCCTCTGTACCGACCATTGTAGCACGTGTGTAGCCCTGGCCGTAAGGGCCATGATGACTTGACGTCATCCCCACCTTCCTCCGGTTTGTCACCGGCAGTCTCCTTAGAGTGCCCACCATAACGTGCTGGTAACTAAGGACAAGGGTTGCGCTCGTTACGGGACTTAACCCAACATCTCACGACACGAGCTGACGACAGCCATGCAGCACCTGTGTTCCGATTCCCGAAGGCACTCCCGCATCTCTGCAGGATTCCGGACATGTCAAGGCCAGGTAAGGTTCTTCGCGTTGCTTCGAATTAAACCACATGCTCCACCGCTTGTGCGGGCCCCCGTCAATTCATTTGAGTTTTAACCTTGCGGCCGTACTCCCCAGGCGGTCGACTTATCGCGTTAGCTGCGCCACTAAGATCTCAAGGATCCCAACGGCTAGTCGACATCGTTTACGGCGTGGACTACCAGGGTATCTAATCCTGTTTGCTCCCCACGCTTTCGCACCTCAGTGTCAGTATCAGTCCAGGTGGTCGCCTTCGCCACTGGTGTTCCTTCCTATATCTACGCATTTCACCGCTACACAGGAAATTCCACCACCCTCTACCGTACTCTAGTCAGGCAGTTATGGATGCAGTTCCCAGGTTGAGCCCGGGGATTTCACATCCATCTTACCAAACCACCTACGCGCGCTTTACGCCCAGTAATTCCGATTAACGCTTGCACCCTTCGTATTACCGCGGCTGCTGGCACGAAGTTAGCCGGTGCTTATTCTGTTGGTAACGTCAAAACTACAAGGTATTAACTTGCAGCCCTTCCTCCCAACTTAAAGTGCTTTACAATCCGAAGACCTTCTTCACACACGCGGCATGGCTGGATCAGGCTTTCGCCCATTGTCCAATATTCCCCACTGCTGCCTCCCGTAGGAGTCTGGACCGTGTCTCAGTTCCAGTGTGACTGATCATCCTCTCAGACCAGTTACGGATCGTCGCCTAGGTGAGCCATTACCCCACCTACTAGCTAATCCGACCTAGGCTCATCTGATAGCGTGAGGTCCGAAGATCCCCCACTTTCTCCCGTAGGACGTATGCGGTATTAGCGTCCCTTTCGGAACGTTGTCCCCCACTACCAGGCAGATTCCTAGGCATTACTCACCCGTCCGCCGCTGAATCAGAGAGCAAGCTCCCTTCATCCGCTCGACTTGCATGTGTTAGGCCTGCCGCCAGCGTTCAATCTGAGCCATGATCAAACTCTTCAGTTCAATACTGATCGGGTTTTGAGAAAACCCTAAACTTGGCTCAGCAATCGCAAAAAACTCTCGAATTCACGAGTGTTGCTTGTGATGCTGATAATCTTGCGATCACCAGTCTTAACCCACAAGCACCCACACGAATTGCTTGATTCAACTTGTTAAAGAGCAGTGGTTGATTCTTTCGTCTCAACCGAGGCCGCGCATTCTACGCCAACCTCTTATTCCGTCAAGCGTTATTTTCAGAATTTTTCGTTCCTACTCAACCGCTTGCGCTTTCGATCAGCCGAAACTTCTCGTCAGCGGGAGGCGCATTCTACAGCGTTCAAACTCGCTGTCAAGCACCTCGGCGATCTTCCTTTTCGGCCCGCTGCCGGAGCAGTTGTTGAACCGAAAGGCGGCAAGTGAAGCACCTGCCTGATCACCACCCCAACTTCGAACCTGCTTAAGTGCTTGATTTTCAAGCTCTTTCAGCGCTTCGTCGCTGGGAGTGGTGCGCATTATAGGGACTTCAGAATGCCCGTCAACGACTTTTTGAAACTTTTCTGAAAAACCTGTCCGATCGATCAATTGGTGACCAGCGAAGCCCCACTGGCCAGGCGTTCCTGGCGCAGCAGGAAGCAGCCAGTGAGGAAGCCCACCAGGCACAGCGCAGCCACATAGTAGGCGGGGCCCATGGGGTCTTCCTTCATCAGCAGCGCCACCACCATCGGCGTCAGGCCACCGAAGATCGCGTAGGACAGGTTGTAGGAGAAGGACAGGCCGCTGAAACGCACCACCGCCGGGAACGCCTTGACCATGACGTAGGGCACGGCGCCGACGATGCCGACGCACAGGCCGGTCAGTGCATATAAAGGGAAGAGCCAGTCCGGATGGGTCTTCAGGCTGCTGTAGAAGATCCACGAGGTCACGCCCAGCAGCAGGCTGCCGCCGATGAAGGTACGGCCCCCGCCGATGCGGTCGACGATGCGCCCGGCGAGGATGCAGCCGCCGGTGAGGAAGATGATCGCCAGGCTGTTGGCCTTGAGCGCGGTGGCCGCCGGCACGCCGTAGACGCTCTGCAGTACCGAGGGCGTCATGAGGATGACCACGACGATGGCCGCCGACAGCAGCCAGGTGAGCAGCATGGAGATGGCCACCGCCGGACGGTGCTCGCGCACCACCACGCCCAGGGGCACCTCGTCGGCCAGTTGCTTGCGTTGCTGCAGTTCGGCGAACACCGGGGTCTCGTGCAGCCAGCGGCGCAGGTAGACGGAGAACAGGCCGAAGATGCCGCCGAGCAGGAAGGGGATGCGCCAGGCGTAGGCCAGCACTTCCTCGGTGCTATAGAAGCTGTTGATCACCGTGGCCATCAGCGAGCCGATGAGGATGCCCGCGGTCAGCCCCGCGGTGAGGGTGCCGCAGGCGAAGCCGACGTTGCGCGAAGGCACGTGTTCGGAAACGAAGACCCAGGCCCCGGGCACCTCGCCGCCGATGGCCGCGCCCTGCACCACGCGCAGCAGCAACAGCGCCAGCGGCGCCCAGATGCCGATCTGCTCGTAGGTGGGCAGCACGCCCATGAGCAGGGTCGGGACGGACATCATGAAGATGCTCAGGGTGAACATCTTCTTGCGCCCGAGCAGGTCGCCGAAGTGCGCCATGACGATGCCGCCCAGCGGTCGCGCCAGGTAGCCGGCGGCGAACAGGCCGAAGGTCTGCAGCTGGCGCAGCCATTCGGGCATGTCGGCGGGGAAGAACAGCTTGCCCACCACGGTGGCGAAGAAGACGAAGATGATGAAGTCGTAGAACTCCAGGGCACCGCCCAGGGCGGAGAGGGACAGGGTCTTGTAGTCGCTGCGGGTGAGCGGACGGGCGGCGGGGGTATTCGCAGAAGGCATACAAGGTTTCTCGGCAGGTTGGCGGCGCTGACACGGGATCGCGAACGGCGAACCATGGCAAATGGATACTCGTCAGCGCAACATTGTTATGGGGAATTCTGCGGTCGCTGCCGCAGGCCGGCCTCTATATAATGCCCAAGCCATGTGCGCGGGGCCGATCAGAAAGTTGTCCCAAGTTTCTGTAGGAAGCAACACAAAGCAGGACTCTTGGGAGAGCTTTTCCTTTCGTACCTTGAATCGAGACCGTCGGGGCAAGAGGCCCTTACCTATGATCGAGCTTGAACAAGAAGACCCCATCCCGCAGGGCGACCTGGCACTGCAGATAACCGCGCTGCCGCGCGAGACCAACGGTTTCGGCGATATCTTCGGCGGCTGGCTGGTGTCGCAGATGGACCTGGCCGGCACCGCCATGGCCAGCCGCATCGCCGCCGGCCGCGTGGCCACGGTGGCGATCGACCGCATGGCCTTCCTGGTGCCGGTGGCGGTGGGCGCGCAGCTGTCCTTCTATACCCAGACGCTGGAGGTCGGGCGCAGCTCGATCCGCATGCTGGTGGAGGTGTGGAGCGACGATCCGCTGTCCAGCGAGTGGCGCAAGGTCACCGAGGCGGTGTTCGTGTTCGTGGCCATCGATGGCAGCGGGCGGACTAGGCCGGTGCCGCCGCGGCGGGGGTGAGGGACAGTCCTCTTTGGCTGGAAGCAGCTCGGAGTGGTGACGAGTCCTGCGCTCCCTGATATCGCTTTTCCCTCTCCCCAGCCCTCTCCCTGAAGGGAGAGGGGGCCAGTCCGTGCCAGACCAGAGGCCGGATTCAGCCGGTTACTTCCTTATCGCTCCCACCCATATGAAGAAAAAGGCGCCAACTCGTGGCGCCCTTCCCTATTCCTGCTTGGAACTCACGCCCGCATCGGCTTGCCCCGCACCGGTGCGCCGTTGGCCTTGTAGTAGTCCGCGGTGCTGCGCGGCAGCGGCTGGCGGCCGCGGATACGGTCGGCGATCTTCTCGGCGATCATGATGGTGGTGGCGTTGAGGTTGCCGGTGATGATCCGCGGCATGATCGACGCATCCACCACGCGCAGCCCTTCCATGCCGTGCACGCGGCCCTGGCCGTCGACCACCGCCATGTCGTCCTCGCCCATCTTGCACGAGCAGGAGGGGTGGAAGGCGGTTTCGGCGTGCTCGCGGACGAAGGCGTCCAGTTCGGCGTCGCTCTTCTTGTCCAGGCCCGGGCTCAGTTCGCGGCCGCGGTAGGCGTCCAGCGCCGGCTGCGCCATGATCTCGCGGGTGACGCGGATGGCGTCGCGGAACTCCTGCCAGTCCTGCTCGCTGGACATGTAGTTGAAGAGGATGCTCGGGTGCTTGCGCGGGTCGCGCGAGGTCAGCTGGATGCGCCCGCGGCTGGGCGAGCGCATGGAGCCGACGTGGGCCTGGAAGCCGTGTTCCTTCACCGCGTTGCTGCCGTTGTAGTTAATCGCCACCGGCAGGAAGTGGTACTGGATGTTCGGCCATTCGAACTCGTCGCGGGTGCGGATGAAGCCGCCGGCCTCGAACTGGTTGCTGGCGCCCAGGCCGCTGCCGAGGAACATCCACTCGGCGCCGATCTGCGGCTGGTTCCACCACTGCAGCGCCGGATACAACGACACCGGCTGCTTGCAGGCGTACTGCAGGTACATCTCCAGGTGGTCCTGGAGGTTCTGGCCGACGCCCGGCAGGTCGTGCACCACCTCGATGCCCAGATCGCGCAACACGGGCGCCGGGCCGACGCCGGAACGCTGCAGCAGTTGCGG
This sequence comes from Pseudomonas sp. RW407, assembly GCF_003176655.1. Taxonomy (NCBI): domain Bacteria; kingdom Pseudomonadati; phylum Pseudomonadota; class Gammaproteobacteria; order Pseudomonadales; family Pseudomonadaceae; genus Pseudomonas; species Pseudomonas sp. RW407. Next base: position 513,117 of record NZ_QGSL01000091.1, read on the forward strand.
CGAGGCGATGGCCCCGGAGCACACCAGCACTTCGCGGCGCGCGCGCACTTCCTTCGGCGTAGTGTCGTCCCCCTGCAGGTAGCTGGCGCCGATGGCGCGCTTGCCGCTGAACAGGATGCGGTCGGTCAGGGCGTGGGTGACGATGGTCAGGTTGGCGCGTTCGCGGGCCTGGTCCAGGTAGCCGCGCGCGGTGCTGGCGCGACGGCCCTGGGGCGTCACGGTGCGGTCCATGGGGCCGAAGCCTTCCTGCTGGTAGCCGTTGAGGTCCTCGGTACGCGGGTAGCCGGCCTGCACGCCGGCCTCGACCATGACGTGGAACAACGGGTTGTTGCCGGCCTTGGGCGTGGTCACGCTGACCGGGCCGTCGCCGCCGTGGTAGTCGTTGGGGCCGATGTCGCGGGTCTCGGCCTTGCGGAAGTACGGCAGGCAGTCGAGGTAGGCCCAGTCCTCCAGGCCCTTCTCTTTCGCCCAGCCGTCGAAGTCCATGGCGTTGCCGCGGATGTAGCACATGCCGTTGATCAGCGAGGAGCCGCCCAGGCCCTTGCCGCGCCCGCACTCCATGCGGCGGTTGTTCATGTACGGCTCGGGGTCGGTGAGGTAGGCCCAGTTGTAGCGGCGGCCCTGCAACGGGTAGGCCAGCGCGGCGGGCATCTGGGTGCGGAAGTCGGCGCGGTAGTCCGGGCCGCCGGCCTCGAGCAGCAGCACGCTGACGTCCGGGTCCTCGGTCAGGCGGGTGGCGAGGACGTTACCGGCGGAACCGGCGCCGATGATGATGTAGTCATATTCCTGGGTCATGCAGGCCTACCTCTTTTTCTGGGCACGACACCGCCCGCGACGCTGGGCGCGCCGGTGTCTGAAGGTCGGAATGGCCGGTCGCTCCGGCGACCGGCCGCTCAGGGCTCGATCGCGGTGGTCAGAACACCGAGGCGTAGTCGCCCAGCTCAACCTGCACGGACTTGATGCGAGTGTAATGAGCCAGGGTGGTCAGGCCGTTCTCGCGACCGACGCCGGATTGCTTGTAGCCGCCCACCGGCATTTCCGCCGGCGACTCGCCCCAGGTGTTGATCCAGCAGATGCCCGCCTCCAGGCGGTGGATCACCCGGTGGGCGCGGGCCAGGTCCTGGGTGACGACGCCGGCGGCCAGGCCGTACTCGGTGTCGTTGGCGCGGCGGATGACTTCTTCCTCGCTGTCGTAGACGAGGATGCTCATCACCGGGCCGAAGATTTCCTCGCGGACGATGGTCATGTCGTCGCGGCAGTCGGTGAACACGGTGGGGGCGACGTAGGCGCCCTTGGCGAATTCGCCTTCGGTGACGCGCTCGCCGCCGCACAGCAGGCGGGCCTTCTGGTTCTTGCCGGCCTGGATGTAGCCGAGCACGCTCTCCATGTGCGCGAAGCTCACCAGCGGACCGAAGTTGGTGTTCGCATCCTGCGGACTGCCCAGGCGGATGCGCTTCACGCGCTCCAGTACCTTCTCCTCGAAGCGCGCCTGCAGGCCGCGCGGGACGAACACCCGGGTGCCGTTGGTGCAGACCTGGCCGGAGCTGAAGAAGTTGGCCATGACGGCGATGTCGGCGGCGCGGTCGAGGTTGGCGTCGTCGAAGATGATCAGCGGCGACTTGCCGCCCAGCTCCATGGTGACTTCCTTGAGCGAGGAGCTGGAGGCGCTGGCCATGACCTTCTTGCCGGTGGAGGTGCCGCCGGTGAAGGAGATCTTCTCGATCAGCGGGTGCTCGGTCAGCCACTGGCCGACCTCGCGGCCGCTGCCGGTGAGGACGTTGAACACGCCATCGGGCAGGCCGGCCTCGGTGTAGATCTCGGCGAGCTTGAGCACGCTCAGCGGGGTGACTTCGCTGGGCTTGAAGATCATCGCGTTGCCCGCGGCCAGGGCCGGGGCGGATTTCCACAGGGCGATCTGGATCGGGTAGTTCCAGGCACCGATGCCGGCGACCACGCCCAGCGGCTCGCGGCGGGTGTAGACGAAGCTGGTCTCGCGCAGCGGGATCTGCTCGCCCTCGATGGCCGGCACCAGGCCGGCGTAGTACTCGAGCACGTCGGCGCCGGTGACGATATCGACGTAGCGGGTCTCGGCCAGCGGCTTGCCGGTGTCCAGGGTTTCCAGCTCGGCCAGCTCGTCGTTGCGCTGGCGGAGGATTTCCACGGCGCGGCGCAGGATGCGCGAGCGCTGCATGGCGGTCATCGCCGCCCACACCTTCTGGCCTTCGACGGCGCTGGCGACGGCGCGCTCGACGTCTTCCTTCGAAGCCCGCTGCACCAGGGCGAGGACCTCCCCGTTGGCCGGGTTGACGGTCTCGAAGGTGGCGCCACTGCTGGCCTCCACGTAGCGGCCGCCAATGTAGAGCTTCTGAACGTCGAATCGAGCCATGGGTCGGTTGTCCTCTCTTATGGTTTCAGCACGTAAGGCCGCGCCCGCTATCCGGTGCGCTTGGCCAGTTGTTGGTCGAGATAGTCGTAGGCGATAGCCAGCGCCTGCTCGGTGTCGAAGGCGTCGCCCGAAAGCGCGCCGCGCAGCCACAGGCCGTCGATCAGCGCGGCCAGGCCACGGGCGGCGCTGCGCGCCTGGCCCAGCGGCAGCTCGCGGCGGAACTGCCAGCACAGGTTGGAATACAGCCTGTGGTCGTTGATCCGCTGCAGCCGGCGCAGGGACGGCTGGTGCATGCTGCTGGCCCAGAACGCCAGCCAGGTCTTCATGGCCGGGCCGTTGACCTGGCTGTTGTCGAAGTTGCCGGCGACGATCGCCCGCAGGTGGGCGCGCGGATCGTCGGTTCGCAGGCTAGCGCGGCGTTCGCGCACGGCCTTGCTCAAAGCCGACATCAGATGCCGCATCGTCGCCTCCAGGAGGCCGTTCTTGTCCTGGAAGTAGTGGCTGATGATGCCGTTGGAGACCCCCGCCAGGCGGGCGATCAGGGCGATGCTGGCGTCGCTCATGCCGACCTGGTCCACGGCCTCGAGGGTGGCGTGGATCAGTTGCGAACGGCGAATCGGCTGCATACCGACCTTGGGCATTGGTTTCTCTCCTCACGCGGGACGTGGCTGTGCCGTCCGGCGTCAATGTGGGCCAGTCTATTTTGTTTTTATTGAACGTTCAATCAACTAAGAATAAGCTGCGCTCCGTGAACCCTCCCGAGCCCTTGCGTGCAAGCGGGCCCGAGCCGTTCATCACCGCGCCGCATTCCAAGGGCCAAGGATCGCAGAATCCCGGCCGGAAGTGTCGCGGCGGCAATGCTGTGTCTGTGGTTCGCGGCCCGTCGCCGTGCCTCGCGCACTAGTGCCGGCCGCCATGCGTTCACTGCCATGGGGTCCCCCTGAAAAATGAGTTCTGCTTCGCCAAGAAAAACAAACGAGCAGGCCCGTCTGAACCCGATCGTGTTCTTCGGCTCCACCGCCCTGATCCTGGTTCTGACCGCCATCCTGATCTTCTTCCCGGACAGCGCCGGCTCCGCCCTGGCCCGTACCCAGGCCTGGCTGTCGCACAGCTTCGGCTGGTACTACATGCTGGCCATCGGGGCCTACCTGTTCTTCGTCGCCTGGGTCGCCTTCTCGCGCTATGGCACGCTGAAGCTCGGCGCCGACCATGAGAAGCCCGACTTCAGCTACGGCGCCTGGGCCGGCATGCTGTTCTCCTCGGGGATCGGCATCTCGCTGCTGTACTTCGCCGCCTCCGAGCCCATCGACCACCTCTACCACCCGCCCGAAGGCGTGGCCGGCAGCCCGCAGGCGGCGCGCCAGGCGCTGCAGCTGACCTTCCTGCACTGGGGCCTGCACGGCTGGGCGATCTACGCCCTGGTCGGCCTGGCCGTGGGCTACTTCGCCTACCGCCACCGCCAGCCGCTGGCGTTGCGCTCGGCGCTGCTGCCGATCCTCGGCGAGCGCTGGGTGAAGGGCGGCGCCGGCCACGCGGTGGATATCTTCGGCATCTTCGTCACCCTGCTGGGCCTGGTCACCAACCTGGGCATCGGCGCGCTGCAGGTGTCCTCCGGCCTGGAATACCTGGCCGGCATGGAACATTCGAAGACCACGCTGCTGATCGTGCTGCTGGTGATGAGCCTGGTGGCCACCCTGGCGGCGGTCTCGGGCATCGAGAAGGGCATCCGCCGGCTGTCCAACCTGAACATCGTGCTGTTCAGCTCGCTGCTGGTGTTCGTGCTGGTCTGCGGCTCCACCCTGGAGCTGCTCAACGGCTTCGTGCAGAACCTCGGCGACTACCTCAACGGGCTGATCCTCAAGACCTTCGACCTCTACGTCTACACCGGCGGCAGCGCCGCCAGGAGCGAGGAATGGCTGGGCCTGTGGACGCTGTTCTACTGGGCCTGGTGGATTTCCTGGGCGCCCTTCGTGGGCATGTTCGTGGCGCGCATCTCCCGCGGGCGCACCGTGCGCGAGCTGGTCTGCGGCGTGCTGCTGATCCCCCTGGGCTTCACCCTGGCCTGGCTCTCGGTGTTCGGCAACAGCGCCCTGGACCTGGTGATGAACCACGGCGCCGCCGACCTCGGCAAGGCCGCTCTGGAGCAGCCGTCGATGTCGATCTACCTGCTGCTGGAGCACTACCCCTTCGCCAAGGTGGTGATCGGCGTGTCGATCTTCGTCGGCTTCGTGCTCTTCCTCACCCCGGCGGACTCCGGCTCGGTGATGCTGGCCAACCTGTCCCGCGAGGGCGGCGACCTGGACGAGGACGCGCCGAACTGGCTGCGCATCCTCTGGTCGGCGATCGTCACCCTGGTGACCATCGGCCTGCTGTTCGCCGGCAACTTCACCGCCATGCAGACGGTGGTGGTGCTGGCCGGCCTGCCCTTCTCGGCGGTGCTGATCCTGTTCATGTTCGGCCTGCACAAGGCCATGCGCGCCGACTACGAGCGGTTGTACGGCCCACGGCCGGAAGCCGGCGGCGAGCTGGCCGCCGGCTGATCCGCGGCTCCCCGGTGGCGTCCCGCCCGACGCCGCCCGCCTGCCCCGGCAGGCCCTTTCGCCCGGCCCCGCGCCGGGCTTTTCTTTTTGCCCGGCTCTTCGTAGGGGCGAGCTTGCTCGCGAAAGGGCGGGGTTCGCGAGCAAGCTCGCTCCTACGAAAAGCGTCCACGGGCACGGGGCTGCTATGGTTTCTGGCGAACCCCGCTGGAGAACCCCATGAACGATCATCCCCTGTGGCAAGCCCTGGGCCGGCACTGGAAATGGATCGCCCTGCGCGGCGTCGCCGCCGTGCTGTTCGGCATCCTGGCCATCGCCTGGCCGGGCATCGCCCTCACCGTGCTGGTCATCGTCTGGGGCGCCTACGCCTTCGTCGATGGCGTCTTCACCCTGATCGCCGCGGCCAGCATGCGCGAGTCGCAACGGCCGATCTGGCCGCTGTGGCTGGTCGGCGCCCTGGGCGTGCTGGCCGGGCTGGTGGCCTTCTTCTGGCCGGCGCTGACGGCGCTGGGCCTGCTGATGCTGATCGCCGGCTGGGCGCTGGCCACCGGCGTGCTGCAGATCGTCGCCGCCTTCCGCCTGCGCAAGAGCCTGGCCAACGAATGGTGGCTGGGCCTGTCGGGGGCGCTGTCGGTGCTGTTCGGCGTGCTGATGATCGCCAACCCCGGCGCCGGCGCGGTGGCGGTGGTCTGGGTGATCGGCGCCTATGCGCTGTTCTTCGGCGTGCTGCTGATCCTGCTCGCGCTGCGCCTGCGCAAGACCTCGACCTTCGATGCCTGAAGCGCGCGACTGGTGCCTGTGGCGGCTGGACGACAACGGCAACCGCTTCGTCGTGCGCCGCGGCCTGAGCCGCGACGAGGCCGAGGCCCTGGCCCTGGAGTACCAGTGCCGCGGGCACAAGCAGACCTACTGGGCCGAGCGCGAGGAAAAGCCCCCGGGCTCTTCGTAGGATCGAGGGGGGCGCCTAGCTCCTACGAAAGCGGAAGTTTCCAGGCCTTGCGCAAGGCCTTCAGGGCCTCGGCGATACGCGCCTCGGGCACGGCGGCGAAGCCCATGACCAGGCCGGCGCGCTCGTCTTCGGGCTCCGTCGATTCGGGCAGCCAGTAGTCGCTCAGCGCGTTGACCTCCACCCCGGCCTGCAGCGCGCGCTCCACCAGCCAGCGCTCGCGCTCGCGGCTTTCCACCCGCACGCACAGGTGCAGCCCCGCCTCCACCGGCGGCATGGGCGCGCAGCCGGGTACCTCGGGCCAGCCGCGCAGCAGGGCGTCGCGCCGGGCCCGGGCGGCCCGGCGCATGCGCCGCACGTGGCGCTGGAAGTGGCCTTCGGCGATGAAGTCGGCCATCACCCGCTGGGTGCCGACCTCCGAATGCCGCACGTCGAGGGCGCGGCGGCGGGCGAAGGCCTCGGCCAGGGCCGGCGGCACCACCAGGTAGCCCAGGCGCAGGGCGGGGAAGGCGATCTTGCAGAAGGTGCCGACGTAGAGCACGCGCTGCTGGCGGTCGAGCGCCGCCAGCGGCATCAGCGGGGTGCCGGCGTAGCGGTACTCGCCGTCGTAGTCGTCCTCGACTATCCAGCCGCCGCTGCGCTCGGCCCACTCCAGCAGGGCCAGGCGCCGCGCCAGCGACAGGGTGACGCCGGTGGGGTACTGGTGCGAGGGGGTGAGGTAGACCAGCCGGCAGTCCGGCAGCTCGCGCAACTGGTCGGTGCGCAGGCCCTCGGCGTCCACCGCCACCCCGTGCAGGTGCGCGCCGGCGGTGGCGAAGGCATGGCCGGCGGCGCGGTAGCCGGGGTTCTCGATGGCCACGTGGTCGCCCGCGGCGAGCAGCACCTGGGCGCACAGGGCGATGGCCTGCTGCGCGCCGCTGGTGACTATCACCTGCCCCGCCTCGCAGTGCAGGCCACGCGCGCTACGCAGGTAGGCGGCGATCAGCTCGCGCAGGCGCCATTCGCCGGCGGCGTCGCCGTAGCCCAGGCAGTCCGCCGGCGGGTCGCGCCAGAAGCGCGCCTGCAGGCGCGCCCAGGTCTCGAAGGGGAACAGGTCGAAGGCCGGCACGCCGACGCGGAAGGCCCTGGGCGCACCGCTCGGCGGCCTGGGCAGGTGGTGCCGCTGCAGGCGCTCCAGCGCCGCCACCTCGGGCACCTTGCCCGGTTGCGGGGCGGGCGCGCAGCGCGGCTGCACGCGTTCGGCGACGTAGGTGCCGTCGCCGGTGCGGCCCTCGATGTAGCCCTCGGCGTAGAGCTGCTCGTAGGCGCGCACCACGGTGTTGCGCGACACCCCCAGGGCGGCGGCCAGGTCGCGGCTGGCCGGCAGCCGCGAGCGCGCGCCGAGGCGGCCGTCGAGGATGCGTTCGCGCAGCGCCTGGAACAGCTGCTGGCCCAGCCCCCTGGCAGGGTCCAGGCGGATGCCGGACGGGTCGAAAGGCAGCGGGGCGTTCATGGCGGGCTCCGGAAATGGCTCCTCGAATTGGACCATGAATGGCTCTTTAGCGGAACCAATTCCCGCTCTAGTCTGGAACCAGACCCCAAGGACAAAGGCCACCCCATGACCGCACCGCTCGAGATCGCCTCCGTCACCGCCGACGACCACTCCGCCTGGCTGCCGCTCTGGCAGGGCTACCAGCGTTTCTACAAGACCGTGATCGACGAAGCCACCAGCGCCCTGACCTGGCAGCGCTTCCTCGACCCCGCCGAACCCATGCACGCGGCACTGGCCTGGCGCGACGGCAAGGCCATCGGCATGGTCCACTACATCTTCCACCGCTCCTGCTGGACCCAGGGCGACTATGTCTACCTGCAGGACCTCTACGTCGCCGAAGGCCTGCGCGGCGGCGGCATCGGCCGCGAGCTGATCGAGCACGTCTACGCCATGGCGCGCGCCGCCGGCGCCTCGCGGGTGCACTGGCTGACCCACGAGACCAACACCGACGCCATGCACCTGTACGACCGGATCGCCGACCGCTCCGGCTTCGTCCAGTACCGCAAGATCCTCTGACCGGAGCACCGCCATGACCGACACCCAACCCGCCCTGCACTGGCAGCCGGTGCCCGCCCCGGCCCGGGAAACCCTGGAAGGCCGCTATCTGGCCCTGGAGCCGCTGGACGCCGCGCGCCACGGCGATGACCTGTGGGAAGCCCTGCAGGGCCCGGAATCCGACCCCGAGCTGTGGGACTACCTGCCCTACGGCCCCTTCCCCGAGCGCGCCGCCTTCGACGCCTGGATCGCCGGCAACGCCGCCAGCGCCGACCCGCAGTTCTACGCCGTGCGCGAGCGCAACAGCGGCCGCGTCACCGGCCTGCTGAGCTTCCTGCGCATCACCCCGAAGGACGGGGTGATCGAGATCGGCCACATCGCCTTCGGCCGCGTCATGCAACGCAGCCCGGCCTCCACCGAGGCGGTCTACCTGCTGGCCAGGCGCGCCTTCGAGCTGGGCTACCGGCGCCTGGAGTGGAAGTGCAACGCGCTGAACGCGCGCTCCATGCGCGCCGCCGAGCGCCTGGGCTTCGTCTACGAGGGCACCTTCCGCCAGCACATGGTGGTCAAGGACCACAACCGCGACAGCGCCTGGTTCTCCATCCTCGACAGCGAATGGCCGGTGCGCCAGGCAGCCTTCGAGGCCTGGCTCGACGCGGCCAACTTCGACGCGCAAGGGCGCCAGCGGCGCAGCCTGGAAAGCCTGCGCCAGGGCTGAAAAAAGCCGTTTCGGGGAACTGCCCGGCCGCCGGGGGATCGGTGATACTGAATCCTTTCCCCTTGCAGTGCCGGAGGCCCCCATGAGCAGCCCCTACATCACCCCCCGCGTCGAACAGACGACCATCGACGAGCTGCCCTGCTGGCGCATCCACACCGAGTTCGGCGAGGCGCTGATCGCCCAGCAGGGCGCCCAGCTGCTCAGCTACCAGCCCCACGAACAGCCGCCGCTGGTGTGGCTCAGCGAGCAGGCCGGGTACAAGCGCGGCCAGTCCCTGCGCGGCGGCGTGCCGGTGTGCTGGCCCTGGTTCGGCGACCTGGCGCGCAACCCGGTGCAGGTGCGCACCGAATACGAGGGCGACAAGCCGCCGGCCCACGGCCTGGTGCGCGGCATCGACTGGCAACTGGACGACATCGCCGACGAACAGGGCGCGCTGGCCGTGCACTGGAAGCTCGACGCCCACCAGGGCCTGCCGGGCTGGGCCCATGGCGCCGAACTGAGCCTGGTGATGCGCTTCGGCGAGCGCCTGGCCCTGGAACTGACCACCCGCAACCTCGGCGACAAGCCGCTGGCCCTGAGCCAGGCGCTGCACACCTACTTCGCCGTCAGCGACGTTCGCCAGGTGAGCGTCGACGGCCTGCAGGGCTGCCGCTACATCGAGACGCTGGAGAACTGGGAGGAACGCCGCCAGGACGGCGTGGTGCGCATCCAGGGCGAGACCGACCGCATCTACCTGGACGTCGACCGCCCCCTGGTGATCCGCGACCCACAGTGGAACCGCGGCATCCACATCCAGGCCAGCCACTCGCGCTCGGCGGTGCTGTGGAACCCCTGGATCGACAAGGCCCAGCGCCTCTCGCAGTTCGCCGACGACGCCTGGCAGCGCATGCTGTGCATCGAGACGGCGCGGGTCTGGGACGACGTGCTGAGCGTGGCGCCGGGGCGTAGCGAGACGATGAGCGTGGAGATCTGGAGCGAGGCGCTGGAGGGTTAGGCTGCGCGTCTTTTCGTAGGAGCGAGCTTGCTCGCGAACGGTGTTTCCCGGTAACTGCGGTGTATTGGATTGACTCCGCCCCTCTCCCCAGCCCTCTCCCTGAAGGGAGAGGGGGCTTGTCCGTGCCGAGAAAAGGCATGGTTTCAGCCGAAAGCGCCGGGGCTGCCGGCTAACTCAGGAATACCCACCCACGCCCAACGGTCCCCTCTCCCTTCAGGGAGAGGGTTAGGGAGAGGGCGCTCTTCAGGCCAAGCACCGAAGCCACCAGGAACCGGGTTCGCGAGCAAGCTCGCTCCTACGAAGAGCAAAGCACGCTACAGGTCGCTATCCTGCACCGCCCGCACCTTGGCCTCGTCCATGGCGTAGGCGGCGTCGGCCATCTCGTTGCTGACCTTCTCCACCTTCAGCTTGCCGGTCACCCACAGCGGGCTGTAGATGTCGTCGATCTTCATGCCCTTGGGGTAGCGCACCAGCACGATCTGGTTCGGCGGCGGCGGCGGCACGTGGATGCAGGCGCCCGGGTAGGGCACCAGGAAGAACTCGGTGACGCGGCCCCTGGCGTCGTTCTCCAGCGGCACCGGGTAGCCGCCCAGGCGGATCTGCTTGCCGTCCAGCGCGGCGACCGTCCTGGTCGAGAACATCACCTGCGGCAGCTTGCCCTTCTGCTTCAGGCCACCTTGCTTCTGGGTGAAGGTGCCGGCGGCTTCCGGGCTGTTGTGGTCGATCTCGGGCATTTCCTCCAGCGCCTTGCGGTCGCTGGGCGGCATCAGTTGCAGCCAGTCGGTTTCCGGGATGTCGGCGGCATGGGCCAGGCCGGTGAGCAGCGCGAGGCTGCAGGCGAGCAGGGTACGGCGCATGGATGGGCTCTCGGGCGCCGGCAGCGGGCGCCCACGCAACGGGAAGACGGCGAAGGCCTTCGCCGCCCGCCCTGGCCGGGCGAGCGGGAATCGGCGCACATTCTTGGGGATCGCCGGGCAAATGACCAGCGCGAGGCGCTACCCGGCGTACGACGGGGTGGATCAGCTCTTCTTCACGATGCCGTAGATCACCAGCAGGATCACCGCGCCGACCACCGCGCCGATGAAGCCGGCGGCCTGCCCGGCCTGGTAGATGCCCACGGCCTGACCGCCGTAGGTGGCCAGCAGCGAGCCGCCGATGCCGATCAGGATGGTCATGATCCAGCCCATGCTGTCGTCCCCTGGTTTCAGGAAACGGGCGATGAGGCCGACGATCAGGCCGATGACGATGGTTCCGATTAAACCCATGGTTTTCCCTCCTGTGGATGGACGCGCCGACCGGCGCGCCCTTTGTCTGACAGTGTAGGAAAGCCTGGCGTTCCGCGCGGCCGCCCGCCATGAGGGACGGGCGACCGGGGTTGTCAGCCCTTGCCGATAAGGGCTTCGACTTCGCCGATGCGCGCCTTCAGGGTGGCCAGGTCCTTGCTGCGCAGGGTGGCGTGGCCGACCTTGCGCCCGGCCTTGAAGGCCTTGCCGTAGTGGTGCAGGTGGCAGTCGGCGATGGCCAGCACCTGGTCCACCGGCGGCACTTCGCCGATGAAGTTGAGCATGGCGCTCTCGCCCACCTTGGCGGTGGAGCCCAGCGGCAGGCCGGCGACGGCCCGCAGGTGGTTCTCGAACTGGCTGCACTCGGAACCTTCGATGGTCCAGTGCCCGGAGTTGTGCACGCGCGGGGCGATCTCGTTGGCCTTCAGGCCGCCGTCCACCTCGAAGAACTCGAAGGCCAGCACGCCGACGTAGTCCAGCTTGTCCAGCACGCGACCGACGTAGTCCTCGGCCAGGGCCTGCAGCGGATGCTCGCTGCTGGCCACGGACAGGCGCAGGATGCCGTTCTCGTGGGTGTTGTGCACCAGCGGGTAGAAGCGCGTCTCGCCATCGCGGGCGCGCACCGCCACCAGCGACACCTCGCCGGTGAAAGGCACGAAGCCTTCGAGGATGCAGGGCACGCTGCCCAGCTCGGCGAAGGCGCCGGCGACGTCCTCGGCCTTGCGCAGGACCTTCTGGCCCTTGCCGTCGTAGCCCAGGGTGCGCGTCTTGAGCACCGCCGGCAGGCCGATGCTGGCCGCGGCGGCGTCGAGGTCGGCCTGGGACTGGATGTCGGCGAAGGCCGGGGTGGGGATGCCCAGGTCCTTGAACATCGACTTCTCGAACCAGCGGTCACGGGCGATGCGCAGCGCGGAGGCCGAGGGGTAGACCGGCACGAACTGCGAGAGGAAGGCCACGGTCTCGGCCGGCACGCTCTCGAACTCGAAGGTCACCAGGTCCACTTCGTCGGCCAGCTGGCGCAGGTGGTCCTGGTCGCTGTAGTCCGCGCGGATGTGCTCGCCCAGGGCCTGGGCGCAGGCGTCCGGCGCCGGGTCGAGGAAGGCGAAGTCCATGCCCAGCGGGGTGCCCGCCAGGGACAGCATGCGGCCCAGCTGGCCGCCACCGATGACACCGATCTTCATGGTTCTGCTCAGGCCTCGCGGGGGTCGGGGTTGTCCAGCACCGAGGTGGTCTGCTCGGTGCGGAAGCGCTTGAGCGCGTCGTGGTACTGCGGGTGCTTGCCGCCGAGGATGCTCGCCGCCAGCAGCGCGGCGTTGATGGCGCCGGCCTTGCCGATGGCCAGGGTGGCGACCGGCACGCCGCCGGGCATCTGGACGATGGACAGCAGCGAGTCGACGCCCGAGAGCATGGACGACTGCACCGGCACGCCGAGCACCGGCAGGTGCGTCTTGGCCGCGCACATGCCCGGCAGGTGGGCAGCGCCGCCGGCACCGGCGATGATCACCTCGATGCCGCGGCCTTCGGCCTCTTCGGCGTACTGGAACAGCAGGTCCGGGGTGCGGTGGGCGGAAACCACCTTCACTTCATGGGGGATGCCCAGCTTGTCCAGCATGTCCGCGGTGTGACTAAGGGTGCTCCAGTCGGACTTGGAGCCCATGATCACGCCAACCAGTACGCTCATCGTCGTGCCTCTTGGTGGTGCGCGTGCTGCGCGTCAAAAACCAACAAGCCACGCATTCCGGTCCCGGGCGTGGCTTGTACATGGACGAACCGACGAGCGGGGCCGGTTCGGAGGCGGCGCAGTATACCGCAAGGCCGCGCCGTTCGTGGAGTCCGTGCGCGGGCCGTTGGGCGGGTGCTACCAAGGGATGAGGCGAGCGGCCCTTGCTCCAGCTCAATATCGCCTAGGCTCAAGGGTTCAGACTGATGCAACCCGCGGCGCAGACAGGCTTTCGCCCGCCCCCGTTCGTTTGCACAAGGAGAGCTTCGTCATGTCCTCGACCCTGCCCCAGACCATGAAAGCCGCAGTGGTGCACGCCTTCGGCGCGCCGCTGCGCCTGGAGGAAGTGAAGGTGCCGCTGCCCGGCCCCGGCCAGATCCTGGTGAAGATCGAGGCCTCCGGCGTCTGCCACACCGACCTGCACGCCGCCGAGGGCGACTGGCCGGTGAAGCCGAGCCTGCCGTTCATTCCCGGCCACGAGGGCGTCGGCTACGTCGCCGCGGTGGGCGCCGGGGTGACCCGGGTGAAGGAAGGCGACCGCGTCGGCGTGCCCTGGCTGTACACCGCCTGCGGCTGCTGCGAGCACTGCCTGACCGGCTGGGAAACCCTCTGCACGCACCAGCAGAACACCGGCTACTCGGTGAACGGCGGCTACGCCGAATACGTGCTGGCGGACCCGAACTTCGTCGGCATCCTGCCCAAGGGCGTCGGCTTCACCGAGATCGCCCCGATCCTCTGCGCGGGCGTCACCGTGTACAAGGGCCTGAAGGAAACCAAGGCGCGCCCCGGCCAGTGGGTGGCCATCTCCGGCATCGGCGGCCTGGGCCACGTCGCGGTGCAGTACGCCAAGGCCATGGGCCTGCACGTGGTGGCGGTGGACGTGGACGACGCCAAGCTGGAGCTGGCGCGCAAACTGGGCGCCAGCCTGACCATCAACGCGAAGCAGGAAAACCCGGTGGAAGTGGTCCAGCGCGACATCGGCGGCGCCCACGGCGTGCTGGTGACGGCGGTGTCCAACAGCGCCTTCGGCCAGGGCATCGGCATGGCCCGCCGCGGCGGCACCGTGTCCCTGGTCGGCCTGCCGCCGGGCGACTTCCCCACGCCAATCTTCGACGTGGTGCTCAAGGGCCTGCACATCACCGGCTCCATCGTCGGCACCCGCGCCGACCTGCAGGAGGCGCTGGACTTCGCCGGCGAGGGGCTGGTGAAGGCGACGGTGAGCGCCGGCAAGCTGGAGGACATCAACGGCATCTTCGACAAGATGCGCGCCGGGCAGATCGAGGGGCGGATCGTCGTGGAGATGTAGGTCTGCCGAGCTACTGTAGGAGCGAGCTTGCTCGCGAATGGAGTTCTGCTGGCCGGATCAGGGTGCTCGGCCTGAAGAACGCCCTCTCCCTAACCCTCTCCCTGAAGGGAGAGGGGACCGTTCGGTGTGCTTGGCTATTCCGGAGTCAGCCGGCGGCTCCATTGCGTCCGGCTAGAACCGTTGTCAAAGCCGGCACGGACAAGCCCCCTCTCCCTTCAGGGAGAGGGCTGGGGAGAGGGGCGGAGTCAATCCAATACACCGCAGTCGCCTGAAAACTCCGTTCGCGAGAAAGCCCTTCCATCAGAACTCCACAGTGGTGGACACCTCGAACTGCCGCGGCTCCCCCACCGCGACGTAGAGGTTGTTCGCCGCCGAGGGGTAGTACTCGCGGTTGAAGACGTTCTTCACGTTGAACTGGAAGCCGACGTTGTGCCCGCCCAGCTGGGTGTCGTAGCTGGCGAAGGCATCGGCCACGGTGTAGGACGGCAGCTCGAAGGAATTCGCCGGGTCGCCCGCGCGCTTGCCCACGTAGCGGGCGCCGCTGCCCAGGCGCAGCCTGTCACCGCCGAAGATCGTCCCGGCGTCGTACACCGCCGACAGCGAGGCGGTTTCCTTGGCCACGTTCTGCAGGCGGTTGCCTTCCAGTTCCGGGTCCTCGGTCACTTCCGCGTCGAGCCAGGCGTAGCTGCCGAGCAGGCTCCAGCGTTCGCTCAACTGGCCGGCCAGGTCCAGTTCGGCGCCGTAGCTGCGCACCTTGCCGGCGGTGCGCACCACGGTGTCGCCGTTGGCGTCGAGCTGGTTGACCATGACGTTGCGCTTGCGGATATCGAAGAACGCCAGGTTGCCACTGATGCGCCCGGGAATGTCCATCTTTGCGCCAATCTCCCAGGAACTGGCTTCCTCCGGCTGGATCGCCGAGTCGATCACCTGGCCGGTGGAAAGCGGCGCGATGGTCGAGTTGGGCTTGAACGAGCGGGTGTAGCTGCCGTACAGCGAGAACTGGTCATCGAAGCGGTAGACCACGCCGGCGCGCGGCACCCACTTCTGCCCGTTCAGGTCGGTGTTGGCCTGGAACGGCCGGCCGCGCCCGGCGTACTGGTCGAACATCTGGTAGCGCCCGCCGGCGACCAGGATCCAGTGCTCGTCCAGGTGCCAGGAGTCCTGCAGGAACAGCGAGTCGCTGCGCAGCTTGTCGGTCTGGTCGCTGTCGCCGGGGCTGACCTGGGTGGCCGGTGACACCTGGCCGTAGACCGGGTCGTTGTAGTCCAGGGTGTTGCTGGCGGTGCTGCGGATCAGGTCGGCGCGGTAGATCTTGCGCTTCTCGCTGTCCATGCCCAGCACCAGTTCGTGGCGCAGGCCGCCCAGCTGCACGTCGCCCAGCAGCGAGGCGGTGGCGAAGCTGTCGCTGCTCACCGCGCCGTGGGTGCCGTCGACGCGGCGGGTGACGGTGCCCCTGGCGCTGTTCACCGCGGTCACCCGCGCCTGGTTGTCGTCGTAGGTCTCGCGGGTCCAGCCGTAGGCCAGGTGCGCCTTCCACTGCTCGTCGAGCTGGTGCTCGATGTCCAGGCGGGTCAGGTCGGAGCGGCCTTCGGTGATGTTGAAGGGCTCGTCCAGGCGCCGGGTGCGCGGCAGGTCCAGGGGCTTGTTGGTGCGCGGGTCGATGGCGGTGCCGCGGTCGAAGGGCGTCTTGAACTCGCGGTGCTCGTAGCCGAGGGTGACGGTGGTGGCCTCGCCGAAGTACGCCAGCGAGGGCGCCACCAGGGTTTCGCGCTGCTGGCCGAAGTCGCGCCAGTAGTTCTCGTCCTGGTGGTCGACGATCAGCCGGTAAGCCAGCGGCGAGTCGCCGATACTGCCGGTGCTGTCGATCTGCGCGCCGCTGCCCTGCTTGCCGTGGGCGTAGGTCGAGCCGCGCAGGGTCACCGCGTTGTACCGCGCCAGCTGCGGCTTCTTGCTCACCACGTTGACCACCCCGCCCGGGTCCTGGATGCCGTAGAGCAGCGAGGCCGGGCCCTTGAGCACTTCGATGTGGTCGGCCGTGGCGGTGAGGTTGCGGCCCAGCACCGAGGGCAGGCCGTCGCGCATGATGGAGCCGTCGCGGTTGTCGCCGAAGCCGCGCTTCATCACCGCGTCCTGGGTGCCGCCGAGGGTGTTGGCCTGGGTCACGCCGCTGATGTTGTTCAGCGCGTCGTCGAGGTTGCGCGGCTGCTGGTCGCGGATCGCCTGGGCCGGCACCGTGACGATGCTCTGCGGGGTTTCCATGACCGGCGTGCCGGCGCGGTTGATCGAGCTGAGCGGTGCCGGCTGGTAGCTCTGCTCGGCGCTGGCCATCGCCGAGACGGTGGTGGCGTCCAGGCTCAGGGCGTCGGCGGGAATGCGTTCGAGGGTGACGCTGCGCCCGTCCAGCGGGCGGAAGCGCAGGCCGGAGCCGGACAGCAGGCGTTCCAGGGCCTCGGCGGCACTGTACTGGCCGCGCAGCGCCGGCGCCTGCAGGGCGTAGGGCGCCTCCTCGGTGTAGACCACGCTGAGGCCGGTGACACGGCTGAATTCGCTCAGCGCCTGGGGCAACGGCTGCGCCGCCAGGGCGAAGGCGTAGCGCGACTCCAGGCTGGCGGCAGCCGGTTCGGCGGCCAGCGCCGGCAGGTTCGCGGCGCCGGCCAGGGCGCCGAGCAGGGCGAGGGTCAGGGGCTTGAGGGTGGAACGGGGACGCTGCGCTTTCATGGGGTTCTCGGGACTCGAAGGGCGGACTTCAACTGCGAATAAATCGCATTCATGCCCATTACACGGAGCAGTCCTATGGGTACCTCAGTGCCCGGCGGAAAAAATTTTCGCGGCTCAGCGGATCAGCACGAAACGCCCCAGCAGGTGCTGCTGGCGGAAGCCCACCACGGCCTGCAGCGAATCCAGCGCCGCCTGCGGGTCATGGCTGGGGAAGCTGCCGCTGACGCGGCGCTGCGCCAGCTCGTCGTCCAGCAGCAGGATGCGCCCCGGGTACCAGGGCGCCAGGCGCTCCAGCACCTCGCCCAGCGGGGCGCGGTAGAAGGTCAGCCAACCCTGGCGCCAGGCCAGCGCGGCGCGGCCGTCGGCGCTCTCGGGGGCGCCCAGGGTGGCGCCGAAGCTCACCCGCTCGCCGGCGCCCAGCACCACCTCCGGCGCGCCCACGGCCCGGCTGGCGCGCACCGCCACGCGGCCCTCGGCCACGGTGACGCGGGCCTGCCCGCCCAGCCGGCGGACTTCGAATTCGGTGCCCAGCACCCGTGCCTCGCCCTCGCCCACCCGCACCACGAAAGGCCTGGGCAGGTGCCGCACGGCGAAGGAGGCGGCGCCGCGCAGCAGCTCGACGCGGCGCTGCTCGCCGCCCAGGGACACGGCCACGGCGCTGTCGGCATCCAGCGTCAGGGTGGAACCGTCGGCCAGCGTCACCTCGCGCACTTCGCCCGGGGCGCTGACGTAGTCGGCGGACAGGTCGGCGTACCAGTGTCCCGGCTGCCACCAGCCGCCGGCCCAGAGCATCAGCAGCAGGCAGGCGGCGCTGGCCAGCGGGTACAGCCAGCGCCGCGGGTTGCCGCGCCTGCGGCCTCGCGGCGGGCGCTGCATGGCGGCCAGGTAGCCCTGCAGGGCGTCACCCTCCTCCGCCGCCAGGCGCCGCGCCGGGCCTTCGCTGGCACGCCACAGCGCCTCGGCTTCGGCGTAGGCCTCGGCGTGCGCCGGGGCTTCGTCCAGCCAGCGTTGCAGCGCCCCGGCATCCGCCTCGCCGCCGTGCACGCGCACCAGCCACTGGCGCGCCTGGCGCCGGGCGTCGGCCGGGAGGGTCGGGGTGTCAGGCGTCATGGCGTGGAGCTCCGCTGCGGGCGGCCGGTGCGGCGGGCTCCAGGCTCGCCTTGCAGGCATCGAGGGCGCGCATCATATGTTTTTCCACGGCGCTGCGGGTAACGCCCATGGCCTCGGCTATTTCGCCGTAGGTGCGGCCGTGCACGCGGCTGAGCAGGAACACGTGGCGGGTGCGTTCGGGCAACGCGCGCAGGGCTCGTTCGACGCGCTCCAGCTCGGCGCCGGCCTGCACCGCCTGTTCCGGCGACGGTTGCGCGGCGTCCTCGTCGGGCAGCAGCACGCTGAGGGTGCGGCCGCGCGAGTCTTCGCCGCGCAGGTGGTCGATGGCCAGGTTGCGCGCGCTGCGCAGCAGGTAGGTGCCCATCTCCTCCACCGGTTCCTGCGGGCGCTTCCAGAAGCGCAGGAAGAGTTCCTGGACCAGGTCCGCGGCGGTGGCCCGGCAGCCCACGCGGCGGCGCACCAGGGCCTCCATGCGCGGACGCTGGCTGAGGAACACGCGCAGGAAGTCCTCGCGCCCTGCGCTTTCGCCGGGCGCCGTCGGTTCGGCCGCGGGCGGCCGGACGGGGGACTCGTGGTCGGACATGGGGTGGCGGGCTCGCCAGCGGTCCGCGCCGGGCCGGCGCGAGGGGGAAACCCCTGGCAAAGGCGCAAATGATAATGCTTATCAAATAAGCATCATAGCCCCGGCCGTCCCCGCCTCAGGCGCTCTCGCCCAGCCCCAGGCCGCCTTCCAGCTTGCGCCAGAGCAGGCGGATCTGCGCCTTGCGCACCAGGGCGCAGCGGTACAGGCGGATTTCCTGCGGCACCACCCAGTGCGGCCCGCCGCACACCGCCAGCTCGCCGCGGGCCAGCTCCGCCTCCATGCTCAGGCGCGGCACCCAGGCCACGCCCATGCCCTGCAGCGCCATGCTCTTCAGGCTGTCGGCCATGGCCGTCTCGTAGACCGTGGTGTAACGCAGGTTGCGCTGGCGCAGCAGCAGGTTGACGCCGCGGCCGAGGAAGGCGCCGGCGCTGTAGGCCAGCAGCGGCACGCTCTGGCCGCTGTCGAGATCGTACAGCGGCAGGCCGGCGGAGTTCACCGCGCACACCGGGAGCATCTCGGTGCGCCCCAGGTGCAGCGAGGGGAACACTTCCGGGTCCATCTGCAGCGCCGCGTCCGGGTCGTAGAAGGCCAGCATCAGGTCGCAGCCGCCCTCGCGCAGCAGGTGCACGGCCTCGCCGACGTTGGTCGCCACCAGGCGGCTGGCGATGTTCAGGCCCTCGGCGCGCAACCGGGCGATCCACGCCGGGAAGAAGCCCAGGGCCAGGGAGTGGGCGGCGGCGAACTGCAGCACTTCGCCCTGCCCGCCCTCCAGGTGGTGCAGGTGGCGCACCACCTGGCCGAGCTGCTCGACCACCGCGCGCGCGGTGACCAGGAACAGCTGGCCGGCCTCGGTCAGCTCGATGGGCGTGCGCTGGCGGTTCACCAGGGTCAGCCCGAGGGCGTCCTCCAGGCTGCGGATGCGCCGACTGAAGGCCGGCTGGGTGACGAAGCGCTTTTCCGCCGCCTGGGAGAAGCTGCGGGTGGTGGCCAGGGTGCTGAAGTCCTCCAGCCATTTGGTTTCCAGGTTCACGTCGTCTCCTCCCGGCGCGGCGGGATGGTCCTGATCGATCGGTCAGTGGATGAACGGGCGCGCATAGCATGGCCATACGCTCGCCGTCATCAGGTCGTCACAGAATACATTATGCCGTTTGTGCATGAGACAGCTTCCAACAGCATTGGCCGACGATCGGCGAAATCCCTAGTCTACTGGGCATCGCGGCGCTGGCCGTGTCCTCCTGAGAAAAATCTCATCATGTCCCCTGTTGCATCGTTCCGCATCGAGAAAGACCTCCTCGGCACCCTCGAAGTACCTTCTGACGCCTACTACGGCATCCAGACCCTGCGCGCTGTGAACAACTTCCGCCTCTCCGGTGTGCCGCTGTCGCACTACCCGAAGCTGGTCGTCGCCCTGGCGATGGTCAAGCAGGCCGCGGCCGATGCGAACCACAAGCTGGGCCACCTGCCCGCCGACAAGCACGCCGCCATCAGCGAAGCCTGCGCTCGCCTGATCCGCGGTGACTTCCACGAGCAGTTCGTGGTCGACATGATCCAGGGTGGCGCCGGTACTTCCACCAACATGAACGCCAACGAGGTGATCGCCAACATCGCCCTCGAAGCGATGGGCCACGCCAAGGGCGAGTACAAGTACCTGCACCCGAACAACGACGTGAACATGGCGCAGTCGACCAACGACGCCTACCCGACCGCCATCCGCCTGGGCCTGCTGCTCGGCCACGACACCCTGCTGGCCAGCCTCGACAGCCTGATCCAGGCCTTCGCCGCCAAGGGCGAGGAGTTCGCCAACGTACTGAAGATGGGCCGCACCCAGCTGCAGGACGCGGTGCCCATGACCCTCGGCCAGGAATTCCATGCCTTCGCCACCACCCTGGGCGAAGACCTCGACCGCCTGCGCCGCCTGGCCCCGGAACTGCTGACCGAAGTGAACCTCGGCGGCACCGCCATCGGCACCGGCATCAACGCCGACCCCGGCTACCAGCACCTGGCCGTGCAGCGCCTGGCGGCCATCAGCGGCCAGCCGGTGGTCCCGGCCGCCGACCTGATCGAGGCCACCTCGGACATGGGCGCCTTCGTGCTGTTCTCCGGCATGCTCAAGCGCACCGCGGTCAAGCTGTCGAAGATCTGCAACGACCTGCGCCTGCTCTCCAGCGGCCCGCGCACCGGCATCAACGAGATCAACCTGCCGCCGCGCCAGCCGGGCAGCTCGATCATGCCGGGCAAGGTCAACCCGGTTATCCCGGAGGCGGTGAACATGTGCGCCTTCGAGATCATGGGCAACGACCTGGCGCTGACCATCGCCGCCGAAGGCGGCCAGCTGCAGCTGAACGTGATGGAGCCGCTGATCGCCTACAAGATCTTCGACTCGATCCGCCTGCTGCAACGCGCCATGGACATGCTGCGCGAGCACTGCATCACCGGCATCACCGCCAACGTCGAGCGCTGCCACCAGCTGGTGGAGCACAGCATCGGCCTGGTGACCGCGCTGAACCCGTACATCGGCTACGAGAACGCCACCCGCATCGCCAAGGTCGCGCTGGAAACCGGCCGCGGCGTCCTGGAGCTGGTGCGCGAGGAGAAGCTGCTGGACGAGGCCACCCTGGCCGACATCCTGCGCCCGGAGAACATGATCGCCCCGCGCCTGATCCCGCTGCGCGCCTGATGCACCGCCCGGCGCGAGCCGGGCACGACTCACCGGTCGAGGGGCAGTACCCGCCTCTCACCCTTCAGGGATGGGTTATCCCCCATCCCTTCTTTTACACCCGGCGCGACGGGACTTCCCGCAGCGCCACGTCTCACCGGTCGAGAGGATATTCAGCCCTCTCTCCATTCATAGGGACGCCACGGACTGTGGTGTCCCTTTTTTTTTATACGTGCATATCCGCCCTGCGGGATGCCGCCGAGCGTAGGGCGAATAACCGTTCGCGGTTATCCGCCGCTACACCTTTCTTGTCGGCAACTTCGTGGTTGAGCTTGGTGTGGCTTTGAGGGCTGCTCCGTGCTCGGCGGCGAGCGGCATGGGGCCGAGGTCAAACGGCGGATAACGCCTGGGGCGTTATGCGCCCTACGTTGGGGTGACGGAGCAGAGGGCGGGGGATCAGTCCTGCGCCTGCAGGTGCGCGCGGATGCGCCGGTTGAGCGCGGCCAGGCGCTCCACCGTGCGGCTGTCTTCTTCGTCGTTGTCTTCAGCGCGTGGCGCCAGCTGGCGGGCGCAGAGGTTCAGGGCGCTGAGCAGCAACAGTTCGTTGCTGGTGACGTAGGGAAATTTCTGCTTGGCGGCGGCGAGCTCCGCCTGCAACAGGGCGGCGGCCTCCTGCAGGGCGCGCTCCTCGCCGGCCGGCGCCTTGACGCTGTAGTCGCGGCCGAGGATGCGCAGGACGCGCACGCCGTCGTTGCTCATGCGCTGGCGCGGCTGTCGCTGACGCGGCGGACCAGGGCCTGCAGGCGCACGGCGGTGGCGTTGTGCTTCTCTTCCTGCTCCATCAGCTGCAGTTGCAGGGCGTCGTTGTCTTCGCTGGCCTTGCCGAGGCTGTCGCGCAGCTGGGCGTTGTCGTCGGCCAGTTGCTTGTTCTGCTGCAGCAGCTCAGCCACCAGTTGTTCGAGCTGTTCGATAGTGCTGTCGAGCATGGGAGTCTCCGAGGCCGTGGTAAAGGTCGCGGAGGATAAAGAAAAGTCGCCTGGGCGGCCAGGGGAATACGCGCTTTCCTGACGGAAAGTATGCTGTCAATTCAATAGCTTAGACGCTGAATTTCGTGAGCTTTCAGCGACTTGGCATCGCACCACTGTAGGAGCGGGCCCTGCCCGCGATTCGCGCGCAGGGCGCGCTCCTACAGTCACTTCAGCGAATCACGCCTTCCTCGCGCAGCAGCTTGAAGATGGCTTCGGCACCGGCTTCCGGGGACAGGTCCTTGAGCACCTGGCCGGTGCCGCCTGAGGCCTTGGCGGTGGCGGCCTTCATGCGTTCGGCGCCGGTCTTGGCCTTGATCACCTTGAGCCGCTTGGGCCGCGGGCGTGCCGGTTGCAGGCTGCTGGCGGCGAGCAGGTCGTCGGCCAGCACTTCCACCTCGTGGGCCTCGACGAAGCCGCGCCGCGCCGGGCCGAAGGCGCTCTGGCGCGCCACCGGGGCGGCGTTGTCGACGCTGGCGACGAAGGGCAGGCGCACCTTCAGCCGGCGCCGCTGGCCGCGCGGCAGGGCCTGCAGCACCTGGGCGCTGCCACCCTCGACCCTTTCCACCTCGGCCAGGCCCACCACCAGCGGCCAGCCCAGGCGCTCGGCGAGGAGGAACGGCAGCATGCCGGAGCCCTCGCCGGTCTCGGCCTGGCTGCCGGTGAGCACCAGTTGCGCGCCGGCGCCACCGAGGTAGTCGACCAGCGCCGGCAACGCATCGGCGCCGGCCGGTTGTTCCAGCACGGCGAGTTCGTCCAGGCCCATGCCCAGGTAACTGCGCAGCGCCTCTTCCTGCGGATTGCCGGCGTGCAGCACCTGCAGGCGCTTGCCGGCCAGGCGCAGGCCCAGTTCGACGGCACGGGCGTCCTGCTCGGCACGCCGGGCACGCCCGGAGGCCGGATGGGCGCCGATGGAGACCAGGGCGACTACGTTCAGATCGGTCATCGTTCGTACCTATGGATAAGGACCAGCACCGTGCTGCGCTCTTGCCTGAAGCCTGCCGCCTGCAGCTTGCAGCCGCTCTCAAGCCGCATCCCGCGCCCCTCCCTGCCGATACTCCTCGGCCAGGCGGATCAGCGCCTGAAGAATCGCCGTGGAATCGCCGATCACCGAGAGGTCGGCGCGCTTGATCATGTCGCAGCCGGGGTCCATGTTCACCGCCACCACCTTGTCGCAGGCGCCGATGCCCTGCAGGTGCTGGATGGCGCCGGAGATGCCCACCGCCAGGTAGACCCGCGCGGTGACCCAGGTGCCGGTGGCGCCGACCTGGCGGTTGCGCGGCATGTGGCCGTCGTCCACCGCCACCCGCGAGGCGCCCTCGGTGGCGCCCAGGGCGGCGGCGGCGCGGTGGAACAGGTCCCAGTCCTGCACGCCGTTGCCGCCGGAAAGGATGAACTCGGCCTCGGCCATGGGAATCTGCGCCGGGTCCACCGCCACCGGGCCGAGGTCCTCGATGCGCGGCAGGTTGCGCGCCACGCTGCCGTCCAGGCCAACCGGGCGGGCCTCGTGGCGCGTCTCGCTGACCGGCTCGGCGCACTCGGCGGCGGCCAGGATCAGCCGCGCCAGCGGCCGCTGCAGGTCCTGCTGGCCGGCGCCGGCGCGGCCGATGCAGTGCTCGCCTTCGGCCTGCCAGACGCGGGTGGCAGGGCGCTCGCCGAGGCTGGCGGCCAGGCGCCGGCCCAGCTCGCCGCCACCGCTGCGGCTGTCGGGCAGCAGCCAGTGGCGCGGGACGAACTGGCCGTCCACGGCGCGCAGCGCCAGCACCCGCTGTTCCGGGGCGTAGCCTTCGTATTCGTCGCCTTCGACCTGCAACAGGCGGTCGACGCCGGCGGTGTCGAAGGCGCTTTCCTTGTGCTCGCCGAAGACGATGGCCAGCACCGCGCCGGCGTCGCCGGCGAGCTTGCGGGCCAGGCCCAGCAGGTCGCGGTCGTGGCTGCTCAGGCGGCCGCCGACCATGTCCGGCACCACGGCAATGTAGAAGGCCGGCTGCTCGATGACCTGCAGCGGCAGCTGCACCACTTCCGGCGCGCTGGTGCGCTTGCCGGCGGTGCCCTGCTGGCCGCCGGAGCGGTCGATGCGCCTGATGCCGCTGGGGCCGATGAAGCCGACGGCATGGGGGTTCTTGCGGACCAGGCCATTGGGGCCCATCCAGCGCACCTCGCCGCCCTGGGCGGCCTGCATGGCCTGGTGCAGCGGGTGCAGGCGGTTGCGGGCGATCCACTCGGCGCGCGGGTCGCGGCGGATGATGTCGCTCATGCTTGGGCCTCCAGGGCGAATATGCTCTTCGTAGGAGCGAGCTTGCTCGCGAACGGGTTGGCATTGACGCTCGGGCTACCCTCTCCCCCCGCCCTCTCCCTGAAGGGAGAGGGAGCTATCCGAGCCTCCCTGTAAGTAATGGCGCAGCGGGCAACCCGGCTAAAGCCATAGTTCGCCGTGGCAGAGACGGTCCCCTCTCCCTTCGGAGCGGGGCGCGCAGCCAGGGTTAGGGAGAGGGCCTGCGGACTCACAGTCAGCACAGGACCCAAAGTGAGGAACACCGTTCTCATCAATGCACCCCCGCCACTTCTTCACGCCGCGCCGGCTTTTTTGCCGGCGCCTCCGCGCTCTCGACCAGCACCTCCGCCACCAGCTCGGCGATGTCCTTGATCTCCGGGCGCGGGGCGACCACGCCTTCGAGCATCGCGGTGCACTGCGGGCAGCCCACGGCCACCAGTTCGGCGCCGGTCTCCTTGATGTCGACCATGCGCATGTCCGGGATCCGCTGCTTGCCGGGGATGTCGGTGATGGGCGCGCCGCCGCCGCCGCCGCAGCAACGCGAGCGGAAGCCGGAGCGTTGCATCTCCTTCACCTCGATGCCGATGGCCTTGAGCACATTGCGTGGTGCTTCGTACTCGCCGTTGTAGCGGCCCAGGTAGCAGGGGTCGTGGTAGGTGACGCTGTCGGCCTTGCTCTGGCCCAGTTGCAGCGCGCCGGCCTTCACCAGTTCGTCGATGAAGGTGGTGTGGTGCAGCACTTCGTAGCTGCCGCCCAGGGCGCCGTATTCGTTCTTCAGCACGTGGAAGCTGTGCGGGTCGCAGCTGACGATGCGCTTGAAACGGTACTGCGCCAGGGTGGCGATGTTGCGCCTGGCCAGGCTCTGGAAGGTCGCCTCGTCGCCCAGGCGGCGGGCCACGTCGCCGCTGTCGCGTTCTTCCAGGCCGAGCACGGCGAAGTCCACCCTGGCTGCCTTCAGAATCTTCACGAAGGCCCGCAGGGTGCGCTGGTTGCGCATGTCGAAGGCGCCGTCGCCGACCCAGAACAGCACCTCGGCCTGCTTCTGCTCGCTCATCAGCGGCAGGTTCAGGTCGGCCGCCCAGTTCAGCCGGCCGCCGGGGGCGAAGCCGCCGGGGTTGTCGGTGGCGATCAGGTTCTCCAGCACCTCGGCGCCCTTGTTCGGGGTGGCGCCCTTCTCCAGGGTGAGGTGGCGGCGCATGTCGACGATGGCGTCGACGTGCTCGATCATCATCGGGCATTCCTCGACGCAGGCGCGGCAGGTGGTGCAGGACCACAGCGTCTCGGCGTCGACCAGGGCCTTGCCTTCCAGCGAGACGATGGGCAGGTGCGGGCCGCCGCTGTGCTCACCCAGGGGCTTGCCGGGATAAGGCGAGCCGGCGAACTTGGCGTCGTTGCCGCCGGCCAGGCCGATGACCATGTCCTGGATCAGCTTCTTCGGGTTCAACGGCTGGCCGGCGGCGAAGGCCGGGCACATGGCCTCGCACTTGCCGCACTGCACGCAGGCGTCGAAGCCCAGCAGCTGGTTCCAGGTGAAGTCGGTGGGCTTTTCCACGCCCAGCGGGGCCATGGGGTCGCTCAGGTCCAGGGCCTTGAGGCCGGTGGAGCGGCCGCCGCCGAAGCGTTCGGCGCGACGGTGCCAGGCCAGGTGCAGGGCGCCGGCGAAGGCGTGCTTCATCGGCCCGCCCCAGGTCATGCCGAAGAACAGCTCGGATACGCCCCAGGCCACGCCGATGGCAAGGATGGCCGCCAGGAACCAGCCGCCGAAACCTTCCGGAAGAATGCCGGCCACGGGCAGCGTGGCGATGAAGAAGCTTGCGGAGAACATCAGCAGGCTCTTCGGCAGGCGCATCCACGGGCCCTTCGACAGCCGCGAAGGCGGGTCGAGACGGCGCTTGGCGACGAACAGCGCGCCGCCGAACATCAACGCCGTGGCCGCCAGCAGGGCGAAGCCGAGGATGCGGCTGTGCAAACCAAAGCCATGCACGACGATCGCCAACAGCGCCGCCAGGACGAAGCCGCCGGCGGTGGCCACGTGGGTCTTGGACATGTACTTGTCGCGCTCGACCACATGGTGCAAATCCACCAGGTAGCGGCGCGGCACGGCCAGCAGGCCGCCGAGCCAGTCGACCTTCGACGGCCGCCCGCGGCGCCACATGGCGAAGCGCTTCACGGCGCCCAAGGCGGCCAGTGCCACGGCGGAGAAAAGGAGGATAGGAAGCAGTGTGCTCAACATGGATAACCACCTTGGCCGCAGCTGCAAGCGACAAGCCTCAAGCTGCAAGCAAGAGCCAAATCCCGCTCCGGCTCTTGCTTGCGGCCTACAGCTTGCAGCTTGGCGCTGCTCTTAGAAGTCCTTGCACAGCCGCAGCGCGTCGTAGATCGCCGCGTGGGTGTTGCGCTGGGCCACGCAGTCGCCGATACGGAACAGCAGGTAGCCGTCGCCGGGCTCGGAAAGGCACGGTTGCGGCTTGATCGCGAACAGCGCCTCGACGTCGATCTGGCCCTTGTTGCGCGAGCCCTGCTTGAGCGCGTAGTACAGGCTCTCGTCCGGCCGCACGCCATTCTCCACGACCACCTGGTCGACCACCCGCTCCTCTTTCGCGCCGGTGTATTCGTTCTCCAGCACGGCCACCAGCTTGTCGCCCTCGCGGTAGACCTTCTCCAGCATCAGGTCGCCGGTCATGATCACTTCCTTGGGGTACATGCTGCGGTAGTAGGTGGGGAAGGTGGTGCCACCGATGGCCACGCCGGGCTTGATGTCGTCGGTGACGATCTCCACCAGCGCGCCCTTGTCGGCGAGGAAGTCGGCCACCGACATGCCGCTGAACTCGCAGATGGTGTCGTAGACCAGCACGTTCTTGCCGGGGGCGACCTTGCCGTCGAGGATGTCCCAGCTGCTCACCACCAGGCCCTCGGCGGCGCCCCAGTGTTCGTTCTGCTCGAGGAACGGGTGGCCGCCGTTGGCCAGCACCACGATGTCCGGGCGCAGGTCCATGATGGTGTCGGCATCGGCACCGGTGCCCAGGCGCAGGTCGATGCCCAGGCGCGCCAGCTCCAGCTGGTACCAGCGGGTGATGCCGGCGATCTGGTCGCGCTGCGGCGCCTTGGAAGCGGTGGTGATCTGCCCGCCGAGCTGGTCCTTCTTCTCGAACAGGGTCACGTCGTGGCCGCGTTCGGCCGCCACGCGCGCGGCCTCCATGCCGGCCGGGCCGCCGCCGACCACCACCACCTTGCGCTTCACGCCGGTGGTCTTCTCGATGATGTGCGGTACGCCCATGTATTCACGGCTGGTGGCGGCGTTCTGGATGCAGAGCACGTCCAGGCCCTGGTACTGGCGGTCGATGCAGTAGTTGGCGCCGACGCACTGCTTGATCTGGTCCACCTGGCCCATCTTGATCTTGGCGATCAGGTGCGGGTCGGCGATGTGCGCGCGGGTCATGCCGACCATGTCCACGTAGCCGCCCTCGAGGATGCGCGTGGCCTGGTTCGGGTCCTTGATGTTCTGTGCGTGCAGCACCGGCACGTTGACCACTTCCTTGATGCCCGCCGCCAGGTGCAGGAAGGGCTCCGGCGGGTAGGTCATGTTGGGGATGACGTTGGCCAGGGTGTTGTGGGTGTCGCAGCCGGAGCCGACCACGCCGATGAAGTCGAGCATGCCGGTGTCGCTGTAGTACTTGGCGATCTGCTTCATGTCCTCGTGGGACAGGCCGTCGGGGTGGAACTCGTCGCCGCAGATGCGCATGCCCACGCAGAAGTCGTCGCCGACTTCCTTGCGCACCGCCTTGAGCACTTCCAGGCCGAACTTCATGCGGCCCTCGAAGGTGCCGCCCCATTCGTCGGTACGCTTGTTGACCCGCGGGCTCCAGAACTGGTCGATCATGTGCTGGTGCACGGCGGACAGCTCGACGCCGTCCAGGCCACCTTCCTTGGCGCGACGGGCAGCCTGCGCGTAGTTGCCGATCACCCGCCAGATCTCTTCCGGCTCGATGGTCTTGCAGGTGGCGCGGTGCACCGGTTCGCGGATGCCCGAGGGCGACATCAGGGTCGGCCAGTTGAAGCCGTCCCAGCGCGAGCGGCGGCCCATGTGGGTAATCTGGATCATGATCTTGGCCCCATGCTTGTGCATGGCGTCGGCCAGGTTCTGGAAGTGCGGGATGATGCGGTCGGTGGACAGGTTCACCGAGCTCCACCATTCCTGCGGGCTGTCGATGGCCACCACCGAGGAACCGCCGCAGATGGCCAGGCCGATGCCGCCCTTGGCCTTCTCCTCGTAGTACTTCACGTAGCGCTCGGTGGTCATGCCGCCGTCGGTGGCGTAGACCTCGGCGTGGGCGGTGGAGAGCACGCGGTTGCGGATGGTCAGCTTGCCGATCTGGATCGGCTGGAACATTGCCTCGAAAGCCATTGCGGCATCCTCACGGAATCAGAGGTTCTTGTTGTGGGTGCGAGCCGGGTCAGAGCGGCTTGACGATGAACAGGCCGTCGTCGTGGCCTTCTTCCGAGCCGCTGTAGACCTGCTCGGCCACGGTGCGGATGCTGCTGCCGCGGGCCTGGAGAATCTGGTCCATGGCGCCGGCGAACCAGCCGGTGAACATGTAGTCGACCTTGCGGTTGACCTTGCCGTACACGTATACGAAGGCGGAGTGCTTCAGGCGCACCTGGGCGGTGCCCTTGTCGAGGTCGATCTGCTCGATCTGGAACAGGCCCCAGCCACGCTGGGACAGGCGCTTCATGTAGTGCTCGAACACCGCCACGCCTTCGATGCCATGGCATTCGGCTTCCTTCTCGCACCAGTGCCAGGCGGACTTGTAGCCGGCCTTGTAGAGGATTTCGGCATAGCGCTCGGCGCCCAGCTCCTCCTCGATGCCCATGTGGTTGTTGACGAAGAAGTGCCGCGGCACGTAGAGCATCGGCAGGGCGTCGGTGGTCCAGACACCGGTTTCGCTGTCGACTTCGATGGGCAGTTCGGGGGCGTGTTTGGCCATGGCTCGGTTCTCGGAATGCGGTTGATTAACGTGGCCGGCGTGGCCGGCATGATGGGTATCGCTGCGCTCCACCCATCCTACGAAGAGGTCTGGAGGCCCGGCACCGGGTGCGCGGGCACTCCGCCAGGGCTTACTCGCCCCAGACGTCCGCCAGGACGCGCACCCAGTTCTCGCCCATGACCTTGCGCACCACGCGCTCGGGCATGCCGCGCTTGAGGAGGGTCTCGGTGAGGTTGGGGAACTCGCCCACGGTGCGGATGCCCAGCGGGTTGATGATGGTGCCGAAGCGCGTCAGGCGACGGGCATAGCCCTTGTCGTGGGTGAGATACTCGAAGAAGTCCTGGCCATGGCCCTGGGTGAAGTCGGTGCCGATGCCGATGGCGTCCTCGCCGACGATGTTCATCACGTACTCGATGGCCTCGGCGTAGTCGTCGATGGTCGCGTCCACGCCCTTGGCCAGGAACGGCGTGAACATGGTCACGCCGACGAAGCCGCCGTGGTCGGCGATGAACTTCAGTTCCTCGTCGGACTTGTTGCGCGGGTGCTCTTTCAGCCCGGAAGGCAGGCAGTGGGAGTAGCAGACCGGCTTTTTGGATTCGAGGATGACTTCCTCGGAAGTCTTGCTGCCGACGTGGGACAGGTCGCACATGACGCCGACGCGGTTCATCTCCGCGACGATCTCGCGGCCGAAGCCGGAGAGCCCGCCGTCACGCTCGTAGCAGCCGGTGCCGACCAGGTTCTGGGTGTTGTAGCACATCTGCACGATGCCCACGCCCAGCTGCTTGAACACCTCGACGTAGCCGATCTGGTCCTCGAACGCGTGGGCGTTCTGGAAGCCGTAGAGGATGCCGGTCTTGCCCAGCTCCTTGGCGCGGCGGATGTCGGCGGTGCTGCGGACCGGGATGACCAGGTCGCTGTTGTCGCGGATCAGCTTGTTGCTGGCGACTATGTTGTTCACCGTGGCCTGGAAGCCTTCCCACACGGACACGGTGCAGTTGGCGGCGGTCAGCCCGCCCTTGCGCATGTCCTCGAAGAGTTCGCGGTTCCACTTGGCGATGATCAGGCCATCGATGACGATGCTGTCGGCGTGAAGTTCGGCTGGGCTCATCTGGCGTCTCTCTATATCAGGCAAGGCTTGTCAGGCTTGGCGCGCCGGGACTTGTGCCGGCGCTTTGGGGGCAGCATATCCCCGGGTGAAGGGGCGGCCCGATTCGAAAACGACCAGGGTCGTACCGAAAGCGTCAAGGCGGCGACATGCGCGACACCGAAGGCGTCGCGGACGGGCATATGGGTATGAGGGCGGCGGTTTAGAGAGCCTGGGGGAATGAGCGGGGATGGCTTTTCGTGGGACGATGGCTGTTTCGCGGGACGATGGCTTTTCGTAGGAGCGAGCTTGCTCGCGAATGGGGTTTGCCGGAAGGAATTGGCGCAGGATGAAAGAGCACCCTCTCCCTAACCCTCTCCCTGAAGGGAGAGGGAACCGTTGGGCAGGGCTGGGTGCTCTGGAGTCAGCCGGCAGCACCGAAGGTTTCCGGTTGAAACCATTCCTCCTCTCGGCACGGACTAGCCCCCTCTCCCTTCAGGGAGAGGGCTGGGGAGAGGGAGCGGAGTCAACCCCACAGCACAGTCGCCGGGGAGCACTGTTCGCGAGCAAGCTCGCTCCTACGAAAAGCAGCCGAACCCTCAACGATTCCGCCAACAAGCCACCAGGTTCCACACCATCAGCAAGCCGACGACCACCGAGCTGCCATAGAACAGCAGGCTATCCACGCTATCCCCTCCGAAATGCAGGCGCCCCCGGGAAGGGGGCGCCAGGTGGACGAACGGCTTACTCGTGGGCGACCAGCCGCGCGTGGGCGGACTCTTCGCCGAGGTTGTTGAGCATGCGCTCGCTGTACCAGTCGAGGAAGTTGATCACGCCGAACTCGTAGGTCTTGGAATACGGGCCCGGCTGGTAGGCGGTGGAGTTGATCCCGCGCTGGTTCTCCTCGGCCAGGCGGCGGTCCTGGTCGTTGGTGGCGTCCCACACCTCGCGCAGGCGCTGCACGTCGTAGTCCACGCCTTCCACCGCATCCTTGTGCACCAGCCACTTGGTGGTGACGACGGTTTCCTGCGCGCTGATCGGCCACACGGTGAAGACGATCAGGTGGTCGCCCATGCAGTGGTTCCAGGAGTGCGGCAGGTGGAGGATGCGCATCGAGCCCAGGTCGGGGTTCTTGATGCGGCCCATCAGCTTCTTGCTGCCCGGCTTGCCGTCCATGGTCATGGACACGGTGCCGTCGAGCAGCGGCATGCGCACGATGCGGTTGCGCAGGCCGAAGCTGGCGTGGGCATAGGGGATCTTCTCCTCGTCCCAGGCCTTGGTACAGGCCGCCACCTGGTCCTTGAACGCCTGGCTGGCACGCGGGTCGGTGACGTCATCCCACTCCAGCAGGGTCTTCAGCAGCTCCGGGTGCGAGCCGTTGCAGTGGTAGCACTCGCGGTTGTTCTCGATCACCAGCTTCCAGTTGGCCGCTTCCCTGATGGTGGTCTGCACGGCGACCTTGGTGTTCTCCATGTCGTACGGCTCCATGTAGTGCTCGAGCGTACGCAGGAAGTCGTCGATGGCCGGCGGGTTCTCGGCCAGGGAGATGAAGATGTAGCCGCCGGCGGTCTTCACGTTCACGGGCTTGAGGCTGTAGTCCTTCATGTCGAAGTCGGCGCCCATCTCGGTGCCGGCGAACAGCAGGCGGCCGTCCAACTCGTAGGTCCACTGGTGGTAGGGGCAGACCAGCTTGGCCACCTTGCCCTTGTCGCTCACGCACAGTCGCGAGCCGCGGTGGCGGCAGACGTTGTGGAAGGCGTGGATCTTGCCTTCGGCGCCGCGCAGCACGATGACCGGGTTGTCGCCGATCTGCACGGTGAGGAAGTTGCCCTTGGCGGGGATCTCGCAGGTCATGCCGGCGATCAGCCATTCCTTCTGGAAGATCTCCTGCATGTCGAGCTTGAACAGGCGCTCGTCGTTGTAGAACGGCTGCGGCAGGGAGAAGGAATGGTCACGGGTACGCAGCATTTCGGCGGTGGCCTTGCGGGCCTGTTCCAGCGGATCGCCCAGACTCAGGGTGGTGGTGACGTCCATCGGTTGGTCCTCATGCCCCGCCGGGAGGCGGCGGTGGCGAAATTGGGTGGCTGATAACGGTTCTACGCTACGCAAGGTGGCTTTCACGGCCTTCGGCACTGCGGTGGCTCCGCAATCCCGCCCTGCCGATGGACGGGGCCCGCGGCGGCGGGCATGAAGGTCAGACGCTCTACTGGATTACCTTCGTCTCGGCTGGAAGGCAGTGTGCGTCCGGGCCTTGCGGGTGCCTTATCCATGGGCGACACGACCGCATCCGTTTCCGACGCGGTAGCCCGCGCCCCAGGCGGCAGGTCGCGATAAGCATGCAAATGTCGCTGGCAGGTAAATGGGGGGCACGGCGCGTGCGCACAATCGGCCCCATCAGGCATGCCGAAAAGGCCGGGGCGAGCGTCCCCGCCCGGCGCTGCCCCATTCGGCCGGGAAACGGCCTGCGTGCGCGGAGAGACATCATGTCGACCAGCAACTTCCTCAATCCGGTGAACACCCAGACCTGGACCAACGGCCGCCACCTGGTGCGCTGCGTCAAGGCCATCCAGGAGACCTGGGACGTACGCACCTTCTGCTTCATGGCCGACCAGCCGATCATGTTCTTCTTCAAGCCCGGGCAGTTCGTCACCCTGGAGCTGGAGATCGACGGCCAGCCGATCATGCGCTCCTACACCATCTCCAGCTCGCCCTCGGTGCCCTACAGCTTCTCCATCACCATCAAGCGGGTACCCGGCGGCAAGGTCTCCAACTGGCTGCACGACAACCTCAAGGAAGGCGACGTCATCCCGGTGCACGGCCCGGTGGGCAACTTCAACGCCATCGACTTCCCCACCGACAAGGCGCTGTTCCTCTCCGGCGGCGTCGGCATCACCCCGGTGATGTCCATGGCGCGCTGGTTCTTCGACACCAACGGCGCGGTGGACATGGTCTTCGTGCACAGCGCGCGCACGCCCAAGGACATCATCTACCACCGCGAGCTGGACCACATGGCCTCGCGCATCGCCAACTTCAAGGTGCACCTGATCTGCGAGAAGTACGAGATGGGCGAGGCCTGGGCCGGCTACCGCGGCTTCCTGAACAAGGCCATGCTGCAGCTGATAGCCCCGGACTTCCTCGAACGCGAGGTGTTCTGCTGCGGCCCCACGCCCTACATGCACGCGATCAAGCGCCTGCTCGAAGCCGAAGGCTACGACATGTCGCGCTACCACGAGGAAGCCTTCGGCCCGACCCCGCCGGAAGTCCGCGCCGACGTGAAGGAACTGGCCGCCGAAGCCGCCGAGGCCCCGGAAATCCCCGCCGCCGACCTGCACAACGTGGAGTTCTGCGAAACCGGCAAGAGCATCCGCGTGGCCCCCGGCGAAACCGTCCACGCCGCCGCCGCCAAGCTCGGCCTGCACATCCCCAAGGCCTGCGGCATGGGCATCTGCGGCACCTGCAAGGTGATGAAGCGCTCCGGCGAGGTGGACATGGAACACAACGGCGGCATCACCGACGAGGACGTGGCCGAGGGCTACATCCTGTCGTGCTGCAGCGTGCCGAAGGGGGATGTGGTGATTGAGTATTGAGCTCTCTCGGATAGGTCTCGGAGCAATGGTTCGACCCCGCTCCCTCTCCCTAACCCTCTCCCTGAAGGGAGAGGGGACCGTTCGGTGTGCTCGGGTATTTCGGCGTTAGCCGGCAACACCGAAGGCTTCCGGCAGAAACCATCACTTCTCTCGGCACGGACTGGCCCCCTCTCCCTTCAGGGCGGGGCGCGCAGCCGAGGGCTGGGGAGAGGGCGCTCTACCCCCAAGCACCAGTCCCCCAAGGAATCCCAACCCGAAGATTTTTCAATTGCCCTCCCCGGCCCAAAGGCTAAACACTCGTTCAACAGCTCAAGGGACGAGTCCGCCATGCCCAGCTTCACCCAGACCTACTACGAAGCCACCTCCGAGAAACCGGCCTTCCCCGCGCAAACGGGCCGCCTAGACACCCGCGTGTGCATCCTCGGCGGCGGCCTGGCCGGGCTCAACACCGCCCTGGGCCTGGCCGAACGCGGCATCACCGACGTGGCGCTGCTGGAATCGCACCACGTCGGCCACGGCGCCTCGGGGCGCAACGGCGGCTTCGTCTTCGGCGGCTACAGCCTGGGCAACGCCGACCTGCTCGCCACCCTCGGCGCCGAGGAAG
Source organism: Pseudomonas sp. RW407 (assembly GCF_003176655.1). Classification (NCBI taxonomy): domain Bacteria; kingdom Pseudomonadati; phylum Pseudomonadota; class Gammaproteobacteria; order Pseudomonadales; family Pseudomonadaceae; genus Pseudomonas; species Pseudomonas sp. RW407. The sequence continues at coordinate 547,660 of NZ_QGSL01000091.1, forward strand.
CCCGCCGGCTCTACCACCTGACCCTCGAAGCGGTGGACCTGATCCGCCAGCGCGCGCGCCGCTACGGCATCGACTGCGACCTGCTGGACGAAGGCGTGATCCTGGCCAACTGGTTCAACGACCCGGCCCGCCTGGAAACCCCGCGGCGGCTGATGAAGGAAGCCTACGGCGTGGACTGGGAGCCGATCTCCGCCGGTGCGCTCAGGGAACAGCTCAAGACCGAGCGCTACTTCGGCGGCCTGCTGGAACGCAACGCCTTCCACTTCCACCCGTTGAAATACGTGCGCGGCGTGGCCCGCACCGCTGCGGGAATGGGCGTGCGCATCCACGAAGACTCGCCGGCCCTGGGCATCGAAAAACGCGACGGGCGCTTCGTGGTGCGCACCGCCGGCGGCGAAGTGCACGCCGAACAGGTGGTGTTCTGCGGTGGCGGCTACGCCCGCGGCGTGTACCGCCCCATCGAGCGCGCGGTGCTGCCCATCGCCACCTACGTCATCGCCACAGAGCCCCTGGGCGAGCGCCTGAAGGACGCCATCGCCAGCCAGGCCGCGGTCTACGACACCCGCTTCGCCTTCGACTACTACCGCCCGCTGGCCGACACCCGCATCCTCTGGGGCGGGCGCATCTCCATCCTCGACCGCGGCCCGGACGCCATCGCCGCCCTGCTCAGGCGCGACCTGACGCTGGTTTATCCACAGCTGGAAGACGTGAAGGTCGAGTACTCCTGGGGCGGCCTGATGAGCTACGGCCGCCACCAGATGGCGCAGATCGGCCAGGACCCGGCCGGCATCTGGCACGCCATCGGCTTCGGCGGCCACGGCATGGCGCCGACCACCGTGGCAGGCGAAGTGCTCGCCGACGCCATCAGCGGCGCCAGGGCGGTGCCGGCCGGCTTCGCCCGCTTCGGCCTGACGCGCGCCTTCGGCCTGGCCGGCCTGCTCGCCGCCCAGGCCACCTACACCGCCTACGAGGCCCGCGACGCCCTCGACAGCCGCCGTCTCAACGGCTAGCGCTGGTGCCCGGCGCGCTACCGGTCTAAGGTCGTTGCAAGCCTTCAGACCGGAGTACCCATGGCGACCAAGACCACCCCCAACCGCCAGCAGACGCACCTGGCCGTACTGATCGACGCCGACAACGCCCCCGCCGCCATCGTCGAGGGCCTGTTCGAGGAGATCGCCAAGTACGGCGTGGCCAGCGTCAAGCGCATCTACGGCGACTGGACCCAGCCGCAGCTGGGCAAGTGGAAGCAGGTGCTGCTCGACCACTCCATCCAGCCGATCCAGCAGTTCGCCTACACCAAGGGCAAGAACGCCACCGACAGTGCGCTGATCATCGACGCCATGGACCTGCTCTACACCCGCCGCTTCGACGGCTTCTGCCTGGTCTCCAGCGACAGCGACTTCACCCGCCTGGCCGCCCGCCTGCGCGAGGAAGGCCTGATGGTCTACGGCTTCGGCGAAAGCAAGACGCCGGACCCCTTCGTGCGCGCCTGCGACAAATTCATCTACACCGAAATCCTCCGCGCCGACCCGGTGACCCCGGCGGAACCGGCGGAAACCGGCCAGCCCCAGGAACCCAAGGCGCCAGTCGCCAAGCCCAAGCCCCAGCGGGTGCCGCTGGACTTCATCGCCAAGGTGCTCGACGACATCGCCGACGACGAGGAAGACTGGGTGCAGCTGGGTGCCCTCGGCCAGAACATCAGCAAGCTGCGCCCGGCCTTCGACCCGCGGCTGTACGGCTTCAAGAAACTCAGCGACCTGATCAAGGGCCACCCCAAGCGCTTCGAACTGCAGGCCCGCGGCGGCAGCAACAGCGGCGGCAAGGACCTGTACGCGCGCAACGTGCGCAAGTGAGCCGCGTCAAAGGCACGGGATAGAGCGAGCCGGTATGCTGGGGCGGTCATCCAGGAGGAAAGCCATGACCGCCCTATCCCGCAGCCTCTTCGCCGCCCTGCTGCTAGGCCTGGCCCTGTGCGCTAGCGCCCAGGCCTCGACGCTGCGCTGCGGCACCCAGCTGATCAACGAAGGCGACAAGATGGACGCGGTGCTGGAGAAATGCGGCGCGCCGGCGAAACGCGAGGTGATAGGCCCACTCCCACCCCGGCGTGGCCCGGACGGCAAGTTCATCCCCGGCGGCCCAACCTTCGAAGTCTGGACCTACCCCCCGCAGAACGGCGCCACGCGAGTGCTGCGCTTCCGCGAAGGCATCCTGACGCAGATCGATACCGAGTTCCGCTGATCCCTGCTGCTTCTCGTAGGAGCGAGCTTGCTCGCGAACCGCCTTCAACCACCCAGCCGCGTAGCCATCTCACCAATAACGATGGCCACCAACGCCCGCAGCAGTCGAACCTCGCCAGCCAGCGTGGCACGCAATTCCGGCCGAACGGCCGATAACGCCAGATTCTCCTGCTCGACCTCCGCAAGCAGCGCCTGCGCCTGCTCCCGTACCGCCCTGGTGAGCCTAGCCACATGCTCACGCGCCGTAGCCGGCTTGATGCCCATGGCCTCGCCGGCTGCCACCAGCAGCGCCCCATCGATCTCCTGTAGACGCTCGGTACCCAGAATCGGCCAGGCCATAGCAGCCTGCTGCGGCCAACGCTCCTGCCCGAATGCCCGAGTCCCGTATACGGCCGTGCAGAGCAGATCGTAGAACGGTGCAAGGTTGAAACCCCGGCGCGTGACCAGCAGGCTCAGGTTCTTCAGGTGCGCATCCTCGTTGCCCACCAGCACATTGAACACCAGCCAGCGGAACAGGCTCAGGCGCGCCCTCACCGAAGGCCGGCTATCGCTGGCGATCTCGCGCAGGCGCTCGATGCTGCCCTGGTTGTACTTGAAGGCACGGTCCAGGCCGAGCAACTGGCAGGCATCGATGCAATGCAGGCGCTCCCAGTCGCCCCCGACCTGGCAGCGGTCGAAACGCTGCACCAGGTACACCGGCTGCGGCACATAGCGCCGATGCACAGCGGGTACCTCCAGCCCGACACGCGCGGCCAAGGTCATCACGAACCACTCGTTGATCACCGAATGAGCCCATGCCGGGTCCGGGTGATCGGGCTTGAGGATATGCGTCGAAGGGGTGCTGCCGATGGGTTCGAACAAGTCGCTGCCATCGAATACGACGGCCACCTTGTGCTGTGCTCCCGCCAGCGACATGCGCTTGGCCGCGCGTTCGGCCAGCGGCACCTGGGGCATCTGCTCGATGCGCCGGGATAGCTCCGTATCGAGCAATGCGCGTAGTTCGCCGGGCGCCGGCAGTTGCTCCGGTGGCAGCAAGGTGAGCGAACCTGCCGACTCGGCGCCGAAGTGCTCCAGCAAGCCGAAAGCATCCGCCTCCGCCAAGCGCGCCGCTCCCGCCAACAGGCGTCGCTGCCCCTCCTCCGGCAGCAGATTGTCGAAGTACCACTGCACCGGACGCTGGCTTGCGCCATCCACATGGGGCTCGCTGCGAAGCGGCAGCCCCGGACACAACGGATAGGCCTCGGGCGCATCCAGCCACTCGCGGGAATAGGCGAACGCCCAGGCGCCGTTGTTCTCCTCAAGGCTGCCGACGCGGGTCTGGTTGATCCAGGCATCCAGTTGCCGAACCATCAGTCCTCCTTGCCGCCTTCAGCCTTGTAGACAAGCCGTTGCAGCTGTTGCCGGGTCGGCTCCGCGTACTCCTCCGGCACCTCGATGGAGACTTGCAGACCCAACTCCTGCAGGACCTGGAACAGCTTGCCCCACTGCACGCGCTCCGCGCCGCGCTCGACCTTGCCGAGGAAGTTCTCGCTCACACCGATGCTGCCGGCGGCATCGTCCTGGCGCAGGTTCATGGCCTTGCGGCTGGCGCGTACCAGCAGGCCGAGGGTGGCAGGTGAGTCGATATCGACTTTCATGAATAATCCTCATGACTGTGAGGATTTCGTGCCGACCAGCACAAAAAACAACTAAATCCTCACGATTGCGAGGATTCTAGACCCTAACGACGGATGTTCAATTAAATCCGCATGAGCGTGAGGATTGTGTGCACTGGCTCAGAGCTGTTCGCGAGCAAGCTCGCTCCTACACGTACATCGGAAATATCGCCGTATTCCAGCCCAAGGGCGTGGCTACTCACCGATTGATGGGTATCGCTTCATGCCTGGCAAAACGAAAAAGGCCGGTCATCTGACCGGCCTTTCCCTTACCTCACGCCACCTCAGCTATTGCTGGGGAAAGCGAACTGCGCCGCCTCGTGGCTCTTGCGCTGCGGCCAGCGCTGGGTGATGGCCTTGCGCTTGGTGTAGAAGCGCACGCCGTCCGGGCCGTAGGCGTGGAGGTCGCCGAACAGCGAGCGTTTCCAGCCGCCGAAGCTGTGGTAGGCCACCGGGACCGGCAGCGGGACGTTGACGCCGACCATGCCCACTTCGATCTCGTCGCAGAACAGGCGGGCGGCTTCGCCGTCGCGGGTGAAGATGCAGGTGCCGTTGCCGTATTCGTGGTCGTTGATCAGCTGCATGGCTTCTTCCAGGCTGTTCACGCGGACGATGCACAGGACCGGGCCGAAGATTTCTTCCTTGTAGATGGTCATTTCCGGGGTCACGCGGTCGAACAGGGTGCCGCCGAGGAAGAAGCCGTTCTCATGGCCGGCGACCTTGAAGCCGCGGCCGTCCACCACCAGTTCGGCGCCCTGCTCTACGCCGCTGTCGATGTAACCGGTGACCTTGTCGCGCGCCGCGCCGGTGACCAGCGGGCCCATGTCCAGGCCGCAGGAGGTGCCGGCGCCGATCTTCAGGCCCTTGACCTGCGGGACGATCTTCTGCACCAGGGCGTCGGCGATCTGGTCGCCCACGCACACGGCCACCGAGATGGCCATGCAGCGCTCGCCGCAGGAGCCGTAGGCGGCGCCCATCAGCGCGCTGACGGCGTTGTCCAGGTCGGCGTCGGGCATCAGCACGGCGTGGTTCTTGGCGCCGCCCAGGGCCTGCACGCGCTTGCCGCGCTTGGTGCCTTCGCTGTAGATGTACTCGGCGATCGGGGTCGAGCCGACGAAGCTCAGGGCCTTGACTTCCGGGGCCTCGATCAGCGCGTCCACCGCGCCCTTGTCGCCGTGCACCACGTTCAGCACGCCTTTGGGCAGGCCGGCTTCCTGGAACAGTTCGGCGATCAGCAGGGTGGAGCTGGGGTCGCGCTCGGACGGCTTGAGGATGAAGGTGTTGCCGCAGGCGATGGCCAGCGGGTACATCCACAGCGGCACCATGGCCGGGAAGTTGAACGGGGTGATGCCGGCGACCACGCCGATGGGCTGGAAGTCGCTCCAGGCGTCGATGTTCGGGCCGACGTTGCGGCTGTACTCGCCCTTGAGGATTTCCGGGGCGGCGGTGGCGTATTCGACGTTCTCGATGCCGCGCTTCAGCTCACCGGCGGCGTCTTCGAGGGTCTTGCCGTGTTCTTCGCTGATCAGTTTGACGATGCGCTCTTCGTTGGCTTCGAGCAGTTGCTTGAAGCGGAACAGCACCTGGGCGCGCTTGGCCGGCGGGGTGTTGCGCCAGGCCGGGAAGGCGGCCTTGGCGGCGTCGATGGCCTGCTGCATGGTTTCGCGGTCGGCCAGCGGGACCTTGCGCACGGCTTCACCGGTGGACGGGTTGTAGACGTCGGCGGTGCGGCCGGTGTCGGCGATCAGCTCGCCGCCGATCAGGTGCTTGATGGTGGTCATCGTCTTGTCTCTTCTCGCTGAAAGTGTGGGGTACCGGGCCTCCAAGAGCCCCTCTCCCCAGCCCTCTCCCTGAAGGGAGAGGGGGTTTGTTCGGTGTGTTGGGTGGGCCGCGGAGCCCGCCGGGGACTGCACTCTAAGGCGAGTCTCCCGGCGCTGCCTACGCGCGGGCCCGCGTGCTCAGTGTTGCTTGAGCTCGATCTCGATGAAGGCCACTTCGTGGTCGCAGGGGTTGATCACGTTGTGCTCGGTGCCGATCTGGCGGGTGTAGCTCTGGCCCAGGACCAGCGGCGCACGCCGCTCGCCCTCGGGGGTTTCCAGCAGCAGTTCGCCGCCGGTCACCGGGACCACCACGTACTCCATGCCGTGGCGGTGCCAGCCGGTCTCGGCACCGGGGGCGAAGCGCCACTCGGTGACCAGGACCTTGTCATTGTCGATCTGTACCGTCGGGACGGCCTTGGGACGCTCGCTCACTTACGCCACCCCGTTCAGGGCTTCGCCGACCGCATCGAACAGGCGGTCGAGGTCTTCGGGCTTGGCGTTGAAGGTCGGGCCGAACTGCAGGGTGTCGCCGCCGAAGCGCACGTAGAAGCCTTCCTTCCACAGCTTCATGCTGGCTTCGAACGAGCGCACGATGGCGTCGCCGTCGCGGGCGGCGATCTGGATGGCGCCAGCCAGGCCGCAGTTGCGGATGTCGATGACGTTCTTCGCGCCCTTGATGCCGTGCAGGGCCTTCTCGAAGTGCGGCGCCAGCTCGGCGGACTGCTGGATCAGGTTTTCCTTCTGCAGCAGGTCCAGCGCGGCGATGCCGGCGGCGCAGGCGACCGGGTGGGCGGAGTAGGTGTAGCCGTGGCCGAATTCCACCGCGTATTCCGGCAGGTTCTGGCCCATGAAGGTGTCGTAGATCTCGCTGCTGGCGATGACCGCGCCCATGGGCACGGCGCCGTTGGTGACCTGCTTGGCGACGTTCATGATGTCCGGGGTCACGCCGAAGTATTCGGCGCCGGTGGCCTTGCCCATGCGGCCGAAGGCGGTGATGACTTCGTCGAAGATCAGCAGGATGTTGTTGGCGTCGCAGATTTCGCGCAGGCGCTGCAGGTAGCCCTTGGGCGGCACGATCACGCCGGCGGAGCCGGACATCGGCTCGACGATCACGGCGGCGATGTTGGAGGCGTCGTGCAGTTCGATCAGCTTCAGCAACTCGTTGGCCAGCTCGACGCCGCCGGTCTCGGCCGCGCCCCTGGTGAAGGCCATGCCCGGCTGCAGGGTGTGCGGCAGGTGGTCGACGTCCATCAGCGGGCCGAACATCTTGCGGTTGCCGCCGATGCCGCCCAGGGCGGTGCCGGCGACGTTCACGCCGTGGTAGCCACGGGCGCGGCCGATCAGCTTGGTCTTCTGCGCCTGGCCCTTGATGCGCCAGTAGGCGCGGGCCATCTTGATCGAGGTGTCGGCGCACTCGGAACCCGAGCCTGTGAAGAACACGTGGTTGAGGTTGCCGGGGGTGAGGTTGGCGATCTTCTCGGCCAGCTGGAAGGACAGCGGGTGGCCGTACTGGAAGCCCGGGGAGTAGTCGAGGGTGGTCAGCTGCCTGGCCACCGCGTCGGCGATTTCCTTGCGCGAGTGACCGGCGCCGCAGGTCCACAGGCCGGACAGGCTGTCGTAGATGCGACGGCCCTTGTCGTCCACCAAGTAGCTGCCTTCGGCGGCGACGATGATGCGCGGGTCCTTGTGGAAGTTGCGGTTGGCGCTGAAGGGCATCCAGTGGGCCTTCAGGTTCAGGTCGGCGGCGGCCGACGGCGCTACGTTCACTTGCTGGTTCATGGAGTTCGTCCTCGACGACTGTCTTGTTGGGCGCGCAGGCCGCGTCACGCCTGCTGCGATGGCTCAAGATTGGGCCTGACTAAACGTGAGTTAAAGCCTATTCTTCTCACGTTCAGTTTCGGTTCGGTAAAACTAAAATGGCAAAATCCCGCAGCCCGTCCCTGGGCCAGGTCAGCGACTTCGAAATCCGCCTGCTGCGCATCTTCAAGACCATAGTCGAGTGCGGCAGCTTTTCCGCCGCGGAAAGCACCCTGGGCATCAGCCGCTCGGCCATCAGCCTGCACATGGGCGACCTGGAGAAACGCCTGGGCATGCGCCTGTGCCAGCGTGGCCGGGCCGGCTTCGCGCTGACCGACGAGGGCCGCGAGGTGTACCGCGCCACCCAGTCGCTGCTGGCGGCGCTGGAGGGCTTCCGCGCCGAGGTCAACGAGCTGCACCAGCACCTGCGCGGCGAGCTGAACATCGGCATCATCAACAACCTGGTGACCCTGCCGCAGATGCGCATCACCCACGCCCTGCGCGCGCTCAAGGCGAGCGGGCCGGGGGTGCGCATCAACATCGGCATGACCACGCCCAACGAAATCGAGCTGGGCGTGCTCGACGGCCGCCTGCACGTCGGCGTGGTGCCGCTCATCAGCCCGCTGTCGGGGCTGGAGTACTCGCCGCTGTACGACGAGCGGTCGCTGCTGTTCTGCAGCCGCGAGCATCCGCTGTTCGAACGCGAGGACGCGGGCATCACGGTGGCGGAAATCCACGCCTGCGCCGCGGTGGCGCCCAGCTACCGCATCCCCGCCGAGGCCCAGGAGCGCCACCAGGAGCTGACCGCCAGCGCCAACGCCTCGGACCGCGAGGGCATGGCCTTCCTGATCCTCACCGGCAGCTACATCGGCTACCTGCCCGACCACTACGCCGCCGACTGGGTGGCCCAGGGCCGCATGCGCGCGCTGCGCCCGGAACGCTTCCACTACGACATCCCGCTGACGGTGGTGACGCGCAAGGGGCGGCGGCCGAACCTGGTGCTGGAGCGGTTCCTGGAGGCGGTGGCGGAGAGTCGGTAGGAAATTTCGCCCACACACCTCTGCCAAACCTGTACTCCGCCCCCTCCCTAACCCTCCCCCGCAAGCGGGAGAGGGGACCGTCCGGCATGAAGCGCAATCACCAGGCTCCCTGAGCCACAATGCGCACGAATCGCGGACAAAGTCCGCTCCTACAGTTCCAGGGAAGCACGGACGTAGGAGCAACTGTCTTTCACTGCTGCACGGTATCTGTTCTCCAGCAGGTACCGTCCCTGACCATGGCGTTCAGTCGCACGATGAGTACACGCATGCAGGCCACCAGGGCAACCTTGGCGCATCGACCGTTCTCACGCAGGCTCTGGTAGCGGCGAGCGAAGTCTTCCTGATAGCGAATGATCGACAAAACCGCCATGTACAGGATGCGCCGGATCATGCCTCGTCCTCCTCGGATCCGGCGCTGCCCCGACTTCTGCCCGCTGTCGCTGTTGTAAGGCGCCAGGCCCACCAGGGCGGCAATCTGGCGGCGGTTCAATTGTCCCAGCTCCGGCAGATAGGCCAGCAGCCCGGCCACGGTCACTGGTCCCACGCCTTTGACCTGGCTGAGTTGCTGGGCCTGTTCTGCGTCCACGACCTTCATCGCCTTGGCAATTTCCTTGTCGTAGCGGCGGATCGCTTCTTTGAGCGCCTTGATGGCGTCCTCTAGGCATTTGCGGACAAACGGATCCCGGGCTTGATGCAAACGGCGGCGCTCATCATCGCGCTGGCTGACCAACTGCTCGCGGCGCTGCACCAGCTCCCGCAGCCGCTCGCGTTCCGGCGAAGGCACGGTACTGGGGGCTTCTTCCAGCGTCTGCGCCAGATGCGCCAGTACCGCCGCGTCGATGGGATCGGTCTTGGCTAGCTTGCCCATGGCCGTGGCAAAGGCTCGCACCCGCGTGGGGTTCAGGCGCGAGACCGCGTGACCGGCGCGAAACAGGCTGAACATCACGCCGCACTCATAACCACCGGTCGCCTCCAGCACGATACGGCCGGGCTTTTCCTCGGCGAACAGCGCCAGCAATTGCTGGTGACCTTGCTCGTCATTGGAAACGCTGAAGCTCTTGCCCTGCGGACGCAGCCATACGGCTAGCGAATCCTTGGCGACATCGATACCTACCCAACACGTCATGATCAAACCCTCGTAAACTGCACGGCGAGAGCACTCTGACTGCCCACGCTTGTGGTTCGAGGTTTAGCTCGTTCAACTGTTCGGGCTTAGTCAGAGGGACGACGGGAAGCAGCTTGGACTCCTACTCGTGCTGCGAACACCGCGGACCTGCAGCTTGCCTCCCGTCGCTCTCACCTTCGATCCTATCGAAAGTCGCAGACACAAGCGGGCCTGAGCTGGCCTAATGATCTTGGACACCTTCATCGGGCGCTATCATGGCGCCCAACTGGAGGCAAAAATAGTGCGAAAGTCCTATTCAAATGAATTCAAAATCAAGACTGCCGAGATGGTGCTTGATGGCGGGATGTCCGTTCCGGACGTCTGTAAGCAACAAGACGTAGGCCCTACTGCGCTGCGTCGGTGGATTGATCAAGTCCGAAAAGAGCGCGAAGGTCAGACTCCGGTCGGTGCCAAGGCGATTACGCCGGACCAACAGCGAATTCAAGAACTCGAAGCGCAGTTGCGGCAAAAGGATCGGGATATCGAAATCCTAAAAAAGGCCAGTGCTCTCCTGCTTTTGGACTCCAAAGATTATTCGCGCTAATCGACGAGTTGAGTGAGCAATACGGTATTTCCGACTGCTGCCGGGTATTGGAAGTCCCTCGCAGTAGCTTTTACGCCTGGCGCAAACGTCAGGGGCCAATGAGTCCAGCCAGGCAGGTGCTCCAGGCCACTGTGGTCGAGCTTTTCAAAGCGTCACGCAGCTCTGCCGGGGCGCGTACGCTGTCCCAGGAGTTGCGACGCGCAGGGCACGATGTGGGCCGCTACAAGGCGCGAAGCCTGATGAAAGAAATGGGGCTGGAGTGCCGGCAGCGGCGTCCGCATCGATATCGCTCGTCAGGCGCAGAGGCCTTGATCGTGAGTAATCGGCTCAAGCGTAACTTCCGCGTCTCGACTGTTAACGAGGTGTGGTGCGGTGATGTGACTTACATCCAGATTGGTAAGCGCTGGTTGTATCTGGCGGTGGTGATGGATCTTTACGCCCGACGAATCGTGGGCTGGGCGTTTTCACTGATTGCCGATGCTCGATTGGCCTGTGAAGCACTTCAGATAGCAGTTGAGGCGCGCGGTAAACCAAAAGGCGTGATGTTCCACTCAGACCAGGGCTGCCAGTACGCCAGTCATAAATTCAGGGAGACGCTTGAAAAGTATGGCGTGACTCAAAGCATGAGTCATCGCGGCCAATGCTGGGATAACGCAGCCATGGAGCGCTTCTTCGGCGCGCTGAAGTCAGAGTGGGTACCAAGGGATGGATACAAGAGTGATGAGCAGGCCAGGGTCGATATCCAGGCCTATATAACGCGGTACAACCTTAAGCGCCTCCACAGCTACAACGGATATGAAACCCCGGTAGCCATGGAGGAAAAGCTCAAGGCAGCAGCATGAACCTAAAGCGGTGTCCAAAATTTCTTGACCGGTTCAGCCCTGCCCGCGAATCGCGCGCAGGGCGCGCTCCTACAGGGGAATGGCGTGGGTGAGGTCCGCTCCTACGAAGAGCCGCCGGCCCCTACCCTCCGTCCAGCACCGCTGCCCCGCGGCCGGCACAAGCGCTACAATCCCCGGCCTTTTCCGTTGTCCGGCTTCGGCCCCTCGTCATGCTTGTGTTGAAAACCCGCGTGCAGCGCCTGGTGGCGCTGGCCCTCTCGATCCTGGAACGCTATCCGCGGCTGATCGCCCTGTTCGGCTTCTGCTCGGGGCTATTCAGCTTCATGATGGTCGACCGCCACCGCGCCGGCTTCGCCCGCGTCATGGCCATCGTCATGCTGATCAGCTGGCTCTGGCTGATGCTGGAGAACCTGCTCACCCAGCGCTTCAAGGAGCGCTTCGGCTGGTCGGTGCCGCCGGGGCTGCTGCGCTACGCGACCCAGCTGATCCACCAGGAAAGCCTGTTCTTCGTCCTGCCGTTCTTCTTCGTCACCACCACCTGGAACAGCGGCCAGGCCCTGTTCACCGGCGCCCTGGGGCTGGCCGGGCTGATCGCCATCACCGACCCGGTCTACTACAAATGGCTGGCGCCGCGGCGCTGGACCTTCCTCGGCTACCACACCCTGACGCTGTTCGCCGTGCTGCTCACCGCGCTGCCGCTGATCCTCCAGCTGAGCACCCCGGAAAGCTACCGCTGGGCGCTGGGCATCGCCGTGGCGCTGTCCTTCCCCAGCCTGGTGGTGTCGGTGGGCATCCACAAGTGGTGGCGCTGGTTCGCCCTGCTAGGCCTGACCCTGTGCATCGGCGTGGTCGGCTGGTTCGGCCGCGCCTGGGTGCCGCCCTCCACCCTGTGGCTGGCGGAAATGGCGGTCACCGAGCAGTTCGACAACAGCCAGCGCACCCCCGGCGACAGCGTCGAGCAGGTCAGCGCCGCGCAGATCCGCAGCCAGGGCCTCTACGCCTACACCGCCATCAGCGCCCCGCGCGGCCTGGACGAGCGCATCTTCCATGTGTGGCGGCACAACGGCCAGGAAGTCGACCGCATCGCCCTGGACATCCACGGCGGCCGCGAGGCCGGCTACCGCGCCTGGACGCACAAGCAGAACTTCCCCGGCGACCCGGTCGGGCGCTGGCAGGTGCAGGTGCTCACCGAGGTCGGCCAGGTGATCGGCACCCTGCGCTTCGAGGTCACGCCCTGACCGCCCGGTTCGCTTGACCGCGCCCGGGCCGCTCCCCTAAAAGGACCGGATACCCGCGCCGAGAGCACCGAGCATGACCGATTCCGCCCTGCACCCCTTCGACCGCGCCCTGGCCCTGGAGGCCGACGCCGGCGACGCCGACCTGTTCCACGGCCACACCAGCGACGACTACTGGAACATGGTCGGCCCCTTCGGCGGCATCACCGCCGCCATCCTGCTGCAGGCCGTGCTGCGCCACCCGCGGCTGCTCGGCGCGCCCATCGCGCTGACGGTGAACTTCGCCGCCGCCATCGAGGCCGGCGCCTTCGCCGTGCGCGCCACGCCGATCCGCACCAACCGCTCCACCCAGCACTGGCTGCTGCAGCTGAGCCAGGTCGACGCCGACGGCGTGGAGCAGGTCTCCACCACCGGCACCGCGGTCACCGCCCTGCGCCGCGAGACCTGGAGCGAACTCGACCTGGTGCGCCCGCAGGCCGAGGCGCCGGCACAGACGCCGCCGCTGAACACCAGCGGCAAGGGCGTGGCCTGGGTGCAGCAGTACGAGATGCGCGCCATCGACGGCGCCTTCCCCAGCACCTGGGACGGCAGCGGCGAGCACAGCCGCACCCGCCTCTGGCTGCGCGACGCCCGGGCGCGGGCGCTGGACTTCCCGGCCCTGGCGGCGATGAGCGACATCTTCTACCCGCGCGTCTGGCTGCGCCGCGCCACCCCGGTGCCGGCGGGCACCGTGTCGATCACCACCTACTTTCACACCGACGCCGCGCAACTGGCCGAGGTCGGCAGCGGCTACCTGCTCGGCGACGCCCGCGGCCAGGCCTTCCGCAACGGCTACTTCGACCAGGCCGCCGAGCTGTGGAGCGAGGCTGGCGAGTTGCTCGCCACCAGCAACCAGATCGTCTACTACAAGCAGTGACGGCAGTGGCCGGGCGCCGCGGCGCCCGGCCTTGGCAAAAAGCCAGCATGGTTACAAAAACGTAAGATTGCATCGCTATAAACGACGGCCACTTCCAGAAGAAAAAAGGTCGTCGCCATGTCGTTCAAGCCTTCCCCGCTGGCGTTCAGCATCGCCCTCGTCTTCAGCGCCGGCGCCCACGCCGCGCCCGCCGGCCCCATCGTCATCAGCACGCCCAGCACCAGCAAGCAGACCCTGTCCGGCCAGACCAGCCTGCAGGTCACCAGCAGCGGCAGCATCACCGCCAGCGACAAGACCGTCGCCCTGAAGGACGCCACCAGCGGCACGGGCGTGGTGGTCGACAACAGCGGGCAGATCACCGCCACCGCCGGCCGCGCCATCGAAAGCTCGGGCAACACCGCCACCACCCGCGACTACCAGATCTACAACCGCGCCGGTGCCGGCATCAGCGCCACCGACGACGCGGTGCGGGTGAAGGACGGCTTCGACAACGGCAGCCTGCTGCTGGACAACGCCGGCACCATCCGCTCCACCGGCGGCGGCCAGGCAGTGGACTTCGACGACCTGCGCAGCGGCGTGCCGGTGACCATCGTCAACCGCGCCGGCGGGGTGATCCACGGCGACGCCAACGACGGCATCCGCCCCGGCGCCAACGCCACCATCAGCAACTACGGCGAGATCAGCAGCGGCGACATGGTCAACGCCGACGCCAAGAACGACGGCATCGACTTCCAGGACGCCGAGGGCGGCACCGTGGAGAACCACGGGCTGATCTCCGGCGGCCGCCACGGCATCACCACCGACGTCGGCGCCACCCTGGTCAACTACGCCGACGGCGTCATCATCGGCCGCAACGGCTCGGGCTTCGGCTCCGACGGCAACGGCACCGTCACCAACTACGGGCGCATCACCGGCGCCTACAACGGCCTGGTGCCCGATGGCGACGGCGATGGCGTGGACATCGACCTGATCGGCCACATCGAGAACCACGGCATCATCGAAGGCACGGGCGCGGCTGGCGTCGACAAGGGTGGTCAGCCCAACGGCAGCGAGGGCATCGCCATGGGTGGCGGTAGCGTCTACAACGCCGCCGGAGCCCTGATCAGCGGCGCCAACCGCGGCATCCTGGTGGACGACGGCTCCGCCGGCAGTGGCTACGGCGCCACCACCCTGGAGAACCACGGCACCATCGAAGGCCTGGCTTCCAGCGGCGTGACCCTGGTCGGCGACTTCGCCGACAGCGTGATCAACGACGGCCTCATCCACGGCGGCAACGGCATCGCCCTGGAGTTGGGCGGCGGCGACGACAGCCTCACCCTGCTCGCCGGCAGCCGCTTCGAAGGCCTGGTGGACGGCGGCGATGGCCGGGACCTGGTGGCCTTCGACGACGCCCGCGGCGGCAGCTTCGGCCAGAGCCGCGGCTTCGAGCGCCTGGAAGTGCGCCAGGGCGCCTGGACCCTAACTGGCGCCGGCGACTTCAGCGAAGGCGGCGAGGTCTTCGCCGGCGCCCGGCTGACCAACCAGGGTGGCATCGCCGGCAGCCTGCGGGTGGACAGCGGCGCCAGCTACGCCGGCAGCGGCAGCGTCGGCGGCCTGGACGTCAGCGGCACCCTGCTGGCCAACCCGCAACAAGGTGCCGCCCAGGTGACCGGCGACCTGGCGCTGCGCAGCGGTTCGACCCTGGCCTACGGCGTGGAGGCCGACGGCAGCCATGCCACCCTGCAGGTGGACGGCCACGCGGCCCTGGACGGCGCGCGCCTGGCCCTGCAGGCCGGCCCCGGCAACTACCCCTGGCAGAGCAGCTACCAGGTGCTGAGCGCCAACGGCGGCGTCGACGGCCGCTTCGCCGAGGTCAGCAGCAACTTCGCCTTCCTCACCCCGAGCCTCAGCTACGGCGCCAACAGCGTGGACCTGCAGCTGACGCGCAACGACGTGCAGTTCGCCGACCTGGCCAGCAGCGGCAACGGCCGCGCCGCCGCCAACGCCCTGCAGGGCCAGGGCCTGGGCACCCTGTACGACGCGCTGATCACCAGCGACACCGGCAACGCCGGCCGCGCCGTGGAGCAGCTGGCCGGCGCCAGCAACGCCAACCTGGCCGCCGCCACCCTGGCCGGCAGCCAGGCGGTGGGCAGCGCCATGCTCGGCGCCCTGCGCCAGCTCGGCGGCGGCCTGCTGGTGGCCAGCGACGACCGCGACACCCCGCAGTTGGCCGCCCTTGGCGTGCCCAGCGAAGCGCGCAACCTGAACGACCCCAACGCCGCCGGCCGCCTCTGGCTGCAAGGCATCGGCAGCCACGGCCAACTGGACGGCGAACACGGCAGCGGCGACCTCGACCAGAACACCGGCGGCACCCTGCTGGGCGCCGACTGGGCAGTGGACGGCCACTGGCGCCTGGGCGTGCTGGGCGGCTACTCGCACACCGACCTCGACGGCCAGGGCGGCACCGCCGGCGACATCGACAGCTGGCACCTGGGCACCTACGCCCTGCGCCAGGACGGCCCGCTGGCCCTGCGCCTGGGCGCGGCCTACAGCAGCCACGACGGCGAGAGCAAGCGCCGCGTCGAGTTCGACGGCTTCAGCGACCGCCCCAGGGGCAACTACGACGCCCACAGCTGGCAGGCCTTCGCCGAGGCCGGCTACCAGCTCGGCGAAGGCCGCCTGAGCGCCGAGCCCTACGCCAACCTCGGCTACCAGTACTACAAGCGCGATGCCTACGACGAGAAAGGCGGCGCCGCGGCCCTGCACGTGGACGAGCAAAGCCAGCACAACTTCAGCAGCACCCTCGGCGTGCGCACGGCCTGGCTCGCCAGCCTGGACAACGGCATGAGCCTGACCCCGCGCCTGGGCCTGGGCTGGCGCCACACCTACGGCGACCTGGACAGCACCACCCGCCAGGCCTTCCTCGCCGGCGGCGGCGCCTTCAGCGTCCAGGGCACCGCGCTGGACCGCAACAGCCTGCTGCTGGACCTGGGCCTGGACCTGGGCCTCTCGGCCCGCCACAGCATCGGCCTGGCCTACAGCGGCGAGAAAGGCAGCCAGGCGCAGAACCATGCGCTGGTTGCGCAGTGGCAGATGGTGTTCTAAAGCATGCCAGGGGCTTTTCGTAGGAGCGAGCTTGCTCGCGAACAGCAGTCTGCCGGCGAGGTTCGGTGTATGGCCTGAAGAGCGCCCTCTCCCTAACCCTCGGCTGCGCGCCCCGCCCTGAAGGGAGAGGGGACCGTTGGGCAGATGCTGATGTTCTGGAGTCAGCCGGCTAGCACCGTGACTGCCGACTGACTACAGGCCTTCTCTCGGCACGGACAAGCCCCCTCTCCCTTCAGGGAGAGGGCTGGGGAGAGGGTACGGAACCGATCCAGCGCACAAGAACCGCCGGCTAGCTCGCCCCTACAAAACCTCCTCATCCTCCCCCGGCAACTGCTCATCCAGATGCAACCAAGGCACCCGGCTCTTCACCCAAACATGCCTTTGCGGCGGCGCCACTTCCGGATGATCGAACGTCGCCACAGTCACATCCAACGTCTCCGGCGTCCGCTCCGTCTCGAACACCATCTGAGCCCCACAGTTCCCACAGAACAACCGCCGATTGCCCGGACTCGACACATAGCAGGCCGGCTCCCCCTTCAACCAACGAAAGCTACTACGCGGCACCGTCGCCCAGGTGACCACGATGCCGCCGCTGCTGCGCCGGCAGATGGAGCAGTGGCAGTGGCCGACGTCGTCCAGCTCGGCGGTGAATTCGTAGCGCAGGGCGCCGCAGTGGCAGCCCCCCTGGTGGGTCTGGCTCATGGCCGGGTTCCTCAGTCGTATTCCGCTGCCTCGTGGTCGCCCAGCAGGCGGCGCTGGCGGGGTGTGCAGGCGGCCAGCACTTCGGGGTCGAAGCGCCAGTCGAGATAGGGCGAGAACTTCTGCGCCACCATGCGCCGGCCATAGTGCACCTGCAACAGGTAGCGCGTGCGCTGGCTCAGGTTGCGGCTGCCGGAATGCCACAGCTCGCTGCGGAACAACAGGCAGTCGCCGGCGCGGCACAGCACCGGCTCGGCCGCCCTGCCCCGCCAGCTGCGCTCGTCCGGGCGCGGCGCGCGGCCGGCGCAGTGACTGCCGGGAATCACCCAGGTCGGGCAGAGTTCATGGTCTATGTCGTCGAGGTAGACCTGCGCCGTGCAGATGAACATCGGCAGCTCGAAGCCGCCCAGCAGCAGCGCCTCCGGCAGGCGCAGCGGCAGGTGGTCCAGGTGCATGTCGCTGCCGATGAAGCCGGGGTGGCAGCGCCAGGCGGTCTGGCCAATGGCGTGGCAGTCCTCGCCCAGGGCCGCCTCGGCCACCTCGATCAGCCCCGGCGGGTCGAGGTACGGCAGCCAGCGCGGCGAGCGGTTGAACACGCACTTGTAATGGTCCACCAGGCCCTCGTAGTCCCAGTGGATCGGCCGCAGTCCGTCGATCAGCCCGCGCACCTCGGCGACCTGCACGGCGTCCAGCAGGCCGGGCAGCAGTACGAAGCCATCCTCGTGCAAGGCGTGCAGCGCGTTCATGCTTCCAGCCCTCCCCTGCCCAGCTGCGCCTGGGCCCGCTCCAGGGCGGCGAGGAAAGCGCCCAGGGCTTCGCCGGGCTCGGCGCCCTGGCGCGTTACGCAGTGGAATTCCGAGTGGTAGGCCAGCTGCGCCGGGCGGATCGCCCGCAAGCGCCCCTCGGCGGCCCAGGCGGCGGCGTAGGGCGTCGGCAGGTAGCCGATGAAGGTACCGCTGAACACCAGGTTGGCGATGGCCTCCATGCTGTAGGCGGTGGTCGTGCGGTTGAACACCAGGCCGTGGGGGCGCCGGCTCTCGGCCATGTAGCCGCGGCCGACGTAGTCGGCGGCGCAGATCGCCTCCAGGTCCGGCTCGTCGTCGGCGCGGGCGAAGAACGGGTGGCCGGGGGCGCAGTAGAGGTTCTGCTCTTCGCTGAACAGCAGTTGGTAGCGCAGCCCGGACAGGCGATGGTGGAAGGCGCCGATGGCCAGTTGCAGGCGCTCCTCCAGCACGGCGTTCTCCAACTCGTCCGGGCGCTGGGTGTGCAGGTTCAGGCGCACGCCGGGGTTGTCCTGGCGGAACAGGCGGATGGCCAACGGCAACGGCCAGCAATGCTGCCCGACCACGCCGTCGACGCAGCCCAGGTACAGGGTCTCGCGGTCGCGCCCGCCAAGGCCGGTGACCTGCTCGCGAAAACGCTCGATGTCGACGAACAGGCCCTGGGCCGCGTCGTACAGTTCCTGCCCCTCCTCGGTGAGCTGGAAGCCGCTGCTGCCGCGGCGGCACAGCGAATAGCCCAGGCGCAGCTCGAGGTCGCGCACCAGCACGCTCAAGCGCGACAGGCTGGTGTTCAGGCGCACCTGGGCGGCGGTGAAGCCGCCGGCCTCGACGATGGCGCAGAAGGTGCGCAGCAGGCGCAGGTCGATGTCGGAAAGGTTGCCGAGCATGAGGGTTCTCGCGGCGGCGGGCGCAGGTCTTCGTTATAGCCCCGCGGGCGCCGCCGCGTGAACCCCCGCGGCGGTCAGCGGCGTTGCGCGAGGGCGTCGGCGAGGATGCACAGTAGCTCGAACATCATGGTCGCGCCGACCAGCGCGGTGGCGCCGCCCAGGTCGAACGGCGGCGAAACTTCCACCACGTCCGCACCGACCAGGTTCAGGCCCTGCAGGCCGCGGACCATGTGCTGCGCCTGCAGCGTGGTCATGCCGCCGATCTCCGGGGTGCCGGTGCCGGGGGCGAAGGCCGGGTCGAGCACGTCGACGTCGAAGCTGACGTAGGTCGGCCCGTCACCCACCACCCGGCGCGCCTCGGCGAGGGTCGCCTCGACGCCCAGCGCGGCGAACTCTTCCATGTGGATGACACGGATGCCGCATTCCTTGGCGAAAGCCTCGTCGTCCGCCGAGTACACCGAGCCGCGGATGCCGATCTGCACGGTGCGCTGCGGGTCCAGCAGGCCCTCCTCGATGGCGCGGCGGAACGGCGTGCCGTGGGTGTAGGGGTTGTCGCCGAAGTAGCGGTCGTTGGTGTCGGAATGGGCGTCGAAGTGGACCATGCCGATCGGCCGCTCGGCGGCCAGGGCGCGGAAGATCGGCAGCGTCACCAGGTGGTCGCCGCCCACCGACAGCGGCACCGCGCCGGCGGCGTGGATGCGCCGGTAGAAGCCCTCGATGCGCTTGAGCGCGTCGAGCAGGTCGATGGGGTTCACCGGGGCGTCGCCCAGGTCGCCGACGCGCACCAGGTCGTAGGGCGCGATGCGGCTGACGTGGTGCACCTTGCGCATCAGGCTCGACTGGTTGCGCACCTCGCGCGGGCCATGGCGGGCGCCGGCGCGGTTGGTGGTGCCGCCGTCCCAGGGCACGCCGACCAGGGCGATGTCCAGCTGGGCCGGGTCCTCGAAGATCGGCAGGCGCATGAAGCTGGGGATGCCGGCGAAACGCGGAATCTCGGCGGCATCCAGGGGTTGCGGGTAGTCATGGGGCACGGGGTCGTCTCCTGGTCGGGAAGGGCTGTCCGGCTAGCCTGGACCACCCCGTGGCGGCGGCAAATCCCGGATGCGGCAACTCGACTTGCGCCGCCGCGAAAGTGCCTTGTAGGCCGCGCCACCCGGGCGTTTCAGCCCATCCTGGCGAAACCGCGGCGCAGCCTCCTCCGGTTTGCCTCCCCTGCCCCGCCGCGATCTTTTCGGCACCGCCAAGTGCCTGATTCGTATACGTATGTTATCGTTGTAGACACTGTATACAGCGTAAACGGACTGCTCAGAAATTGACCACCGTAATCTCCTTCCGCGCCGATGACGCCCTGGCCAGGGCCCTGGACCAGTTGGCCCGGGCCACCCACCGGGACCGCCCCTATCACCTGCGCCAGGCCCTGGCGCAGTACCTGGAACGCCAGAGCTGGCACGTGGCGGCCATCGACGAGGGCCTGGCCGACGCCAACGCCGGGCACCTGCTGCCGCACGCGGAGATAGAAGCCAAGTGGGGGCTGGCATGAGCCTGCAGTGGACGCACAAGGCGGCGGCCGACCTGGACGGCCTGTACGACCACTACGTGGTACTGATCGGCCCGGAGAAGGCGCTGAAGGCCGTCCAGGACATGGTCGGCCAGGTGAAGGCGCTGGCCGACCTCAGCCTGAGCAGCGTCGGCCGGCCCAGCGAAGTACCCGGCGTGCGCGAATTGCCCCTCGAACGCTGGCCCTACCAGGCCGCCTACAGGGTGAAGGGCCGGGATGTCCAAATTTTGCGCATTGATTCTGTGGATAACCCGGGGTAAAAGTGGCCACACGGTTACAAAATATTTCAAAGTATTGACTTGTTGATTTTGTACAAAAATAGATCAAATACATCATTCAAGATAATTTGGTCTATTTGCGACCATAAAGTGCAAAATCGATCCAGTTACGACCGAATAATGACATTTCGTCTTTTCGTGTAGCGACGCATTTTTCCGAGATCGGAACTTTTCCCGGCATTTCCCTGTCCACTTTCCTGACTTTCCCGGCCATTTCGCCGCCCTGCCCGACGACCCGACCATGCCCAACACAGCCTCTCTCCGCGCCCTCTGCCTGGGCCTGCTGCTGCCCGCCGGCGCGGCCCTCGCCTGGAACGCCAACGACGCCCAGCAACAGCAGCAATGGCAGGAGCAACAGCGCCAGCAACAGGAACAGCAACGCCAGATGGCCGAGCAGCAGCGCCGGCAGAACGAGGAACAGCAGCGCCGCCAGCAGGAGCAGCAACGCCAGCAGCAGGAACAGCAGCGGCAGATGGCCGAGCAGCAACGTCGGCAGATGGAGGACCGGCAGCGCCAGCAACAGGAGTTCCAGCGCCAGCGCGACGAACAGCGCCGCCAGGCCGAGCAGCAGCAGCGCCAGGAAGCCCAGCGCCGCCAGCAGGAACAGCAGCGGCGCTGGCAGGAAGAACAACGCCAGCAGGCCGAGCGCGACCGCCAGTGGCAGGACGAGCAGCGCCGCCAGGCCGATGAGCGCCAGCGCCAGTGGGAAGAGGCACAACGCCGCCAGCAGGAACAGCGGCAACGCGAATGGGAAGACGCCATGCGCCGCCAGGAGGCCGAGCGCCGGCACTGGCAGACCGGCCAGTACCTGCCGCCGGAATACCGCGCGCGGCGTTATTACGTGGAAGACTGGCGCAGCCGCCAGCTACCGCCGCCGGCCTATGGCTACCAGTGGCAGGAAGTGGACGGGAACTACCTGCTGATCGAACTGGCCAGCGGCCTGATCCAGCAGATTCTCAGCGGCCAGCGCTGAACCGCGCCGGCCACGGCGGCAAAGGAAAAGGGCAGGGGGCTCAGCTCCAGTTCACCGGCAGTTGGCCTTCCTTCCAGGCGAAGCGGTCGAGGTGGCTGACCACCACCTGCTGCACCCGCGCCAGGCGTTCGGCGTCTTCGGCCTCGGCCTGCAGATGCAGGGCGGCGGCGTCGGCCTTCAGCCGGCAGGTGCCGAACTCGAAGCTCAGCACGCCGCTGTCCTCGCTCAGTTCCACCGGCAGCTTGTGGGCGAAATGGTTGCACAGGCGCTTGAGGTAGCGGGCGCCATCGGGGGTGGGCACGTCGGCACGGGAAGTCGGCATCGTTCATCCTCTTCTTTCAGAGCCTTCGCATGCTAGGCAGGAGAAAGCCCGGGAAAAACCGGCTATCGTGCCTTTCACTCTTAAGCGGAGCTTCACAATGGACAACCTCCGAGGCATGGCCATCTTCGCCACCGTGGTCACCCGCGGCTCCATGGCGGCCGCCGCCGAGGCCCTGGACATGAGCCCCTCGGCGGTCAGCCAGCAGATTCGCAAGCTGGAGGCGCAGGCCCAGGTGACCCTGCTGCACCGCACCACCCGCAAGCTCACCCTCACCGAGGCCGGCGAGGCCTTCTACCGCAGCTGCGCGCAGATGCTGGCGATCGCCGAGGAGGCCGAGCAGCGCCTGGGCGAGTGGCGCGAAGCACCGGTGGGCGAATTGCGCCTGGCGGCGCCGGTGGGCTTTTCCGGGCGGCTGATCACCGAGGCGCTGCGCCCGCTGCTGGAGAACCACCGCCAGCTGCGCCTGCAGCTGTTCTTCCACGACGAGCAGATCGACCTGGTCGAACAACGCATCGACCTGGCCATCCGCGTCGGCAACCTGGCCGACTCCAGCCTGGTGGCGCGCCACCTGGGCGACTGGCACAACCTGGTCTGCGTGGCCCCGGCCTACCTGCGTCGCTGCGGGGCTATCGACCATCCCGAGCAATTGCTGCAGGTCGACTGGCTGGCGCTGAACACCCGCGGCCACAGCCAGCCGCTGCACTTCGAAGGGCCGGACGGGGAGAGCTGCCGGCTGCGCCTGGAGCCGCGGGTGGCGGCCAACAGCATGCTCGCCCTGCGCCAGTTCACCCTCGACGGCCTGGGCGTGTCGCTGCAGCCGGAGCCGGAGGTGCGCGACGCGCTGGAGGAGGGCAGGCTGCTGCGCCTGCTGCCGCAGTGGCGCCTGCCCACCTATGGCATCTACGCCGTGACGCCGCGGCGCGACGCCCAGCCGGCCAAGGTGCGGGTGGCCATCGAGGCGCTGCGCCGGCACCTCGGCGGGCTGTCGCCGACGGGGCCGCGGGTGGCTGTGTGAAGCGCCCGGGCGTGAGAGGATGGGCGGTCCTTTCCACCTTCCGCCGGAGCCTCACGCCATGGACCTCACCTGGAGCTGCCAACACCACAGCGAACTGAGCAAGGAGACGCTGTACGCCCTCCTGCGCCTGCGCTGCGAGGTATTCGTGGTGGAGCAGAACTGCCCCTACCAGGACATCGACGGCCAGGACCTGTCCGGCGACACCTGCCACCTGATGGCCCACGAGGACGGCCAGTTGCTGGCCTACCTGCGCCTGCTCGACCCGGCGACGCACGACGGCGAGGTGATCATCGGCCGCGTCATCACCGCCGCCGCCGGGCGCGGCCGCGGCCTTGGCCACCAATTGATGCAGCGCGCCCTGGACGAAGCGGCGCGGCGCTGGCCGGGCAGCCCGGTGTACCTCTCGGCGCAGGCACACCTGCAGGGCTACTACGGCCGCTACGGCTTCGTCGCCGAGGGCGAGGTGTACCTGGAAGACGACATCCCGCACATCGACATGCGCCGCCCGGCCTAGAGCCAGTCCAGGGTTAGCAGCAGGCGCCGCGAGCCCGGCGCCGGGCAGGGCGAGCGGTGGACGATGCCGGCGCCCTCGTTGCCGATCCATTTCTCGCCCTTGAACAGCCCCACGTCGCCCACCTCCAGGCGCTGGACGCACGTCGGCTCAGCCTCGCCGAGGCGATCGCGGGGCAGGGCGCCTTCCTCCAGCCATTCGCTGGCGCAGCCGGCGTAGCTGGTGACCAGCCGCAGCGGCACCTGGTCGACATGGAAGCGCGGGCACATAGCCCGCTCCAGCGCGCGCAAGCGCAGGCCCACGCGGCGCGCGCCGGTGAGGCAGGCGAAGGCTTCCACCAGCCAGGCCAGGTCGTTGGCGAAGAGCGCGGCGCCGGGGCCGTCGCCGAACAGGCCGTCCAGCTGCCGGCTGCGCCCGGCCTCGTCCAGTTCGAGGTTCGCCTGACAGCCGTAGAGCGTCTCACCAGCGAGCAGGTGGGCGGCGAAGGCCGCCACGTCCGGGTACAGGCGGCGGCGCCAGACCGCCAGGTTGACGTCGTCGCGCAGCACCTCGGCGAGCACCTGCGGGTCCTCGCCCAGCACCTGGCGCGGCGTGCGCTGCAACTGCGGGGCGAGCATCAGGCGTCCTCCGTCCAGGACTCGAAGGGGTCGGCCAGGCGCGCCCAGGCCTGGGGCCCGGCGGCGAACTCGGCGTCGTCCAGCAGGCAGGCGTCGAGCGCTTCCTCCAGGCGCTCGAAGTCGATGCCCTGGCCGATGAACACCAGTTCCTGGCGGCAATCGCCGGTGTCGGCGCTCCAGTGGCGCAGCACCTGACGCAGGCCGTCCTCGTCCTGCGGCCAGCGTTCCTTCGGCACGAAGCGCCACCAGCGCCCGGCCAGGCCGTGGCGCATCAGGCCGCCGGCCTGGGACCAGCTGCCGGCCTCGCGGTAGCGGCTGGCCAGCCAGAAGAAACCCTTGGAGCGCAGCAGCCGGCCGTTGGCCCAGGGCTGGGCGAGGAAGGCGTGGAAGCGCTGCGGGTGGAAGGGCCGGCGCGCCCGGTAGGCGCGGGAGGCGATGCCGTATTCCTCGGTCTCCGGCACGTGCTCGCCGCGCAGCTCCTTGAGCCAGCCGGGGGCCTGGGCGGCGCGTTCGAAGTCGAAGCGGCCGGTGTCGAGGATCCACTCCAGCGGCACCTGGCCCATGACCATGGGGCGGATTTCGGCATCGGGGTTGAGGCCGCGGAGGATCGCCAGCAGCTCCTCGCGCTCGTCGCTGGAGATGAGGTCGACCTTGCTGACCAGGATGACGTCGGCGAACTCCACCTGGTCGATCAGCAGGTCGGCGATGGAGCGCTGGTCTTCCTCGCCCAGGCTCTCGCCGCGGCTGGCCAGGCTGTCGCTGCCCTGGTAGTCGCGCAGGAAGTTCAGGCCGTCGACCACGGTGACCAGGGTGTCCAGCCGCGCCAGGTCGGACAGGCTGCGGCCCTGTTCGTCGCGGAAGGTGAAGGTCTCGGCCACCGGCAGCGGCTCGGAGATGCCGGTGGACTCGATCAGCAGGTAGTCGAAGCGGCCCTCGGCGGCCAGCCGCGCGACTTCCTCCAGCAGGTCCTCGCGCAGGGTGCAGCAGATGCAGCCGTTGCTCATCTCCACCAGCTTCTCTTCGGCGCGGTTGAGGCTGACGTCGCGCTGTACCTGCGCGCCGTCGATGTTGATCTCGCTCATGTCGTTGACGATCACCGCCACGCGGCGGTGCTCGCGGTTCTTCAGCACCTGGTTGAGCAGGGTGCTCTTGCCGGCGCCGAGGAAGCCGGAAAGGACGGTGACGGGTAGGCGTTGGTTCACGGTGGTGGCTCTCTTTTCTGATGTTCTTCAGGCGTCGCGCAGGTGCTGCTCGCGGCGCTCCTGGCGTTCCTTGGCCTCGACGCTGAGGCTGGCGGTGGGGCGCAGCAGCAGGCGGCGCAGGCCGATCGGCTCGCCGGTCTCGGCGCACCAGCCGTAGTCGCCGCGGGCCAGGCGCTCCAGGGCCTGGTCGATCTTGTCCAGCAGCTTCTTCTCGCGCTCCAGCAGGCGCAGTTGCCACTGGCGCTGCTCCTCGCGGCTGGCGACGTCGGCCTCGTCGCCGGGCCGCTCGTCCTCGCGCAGCGCGTCGAACTCGCCCTCGATGCGCGCCTGCAGCTCCTCGCGCTGGCGCAGCAGAAGGGCCTGGAAGAAGGCCCGCTGGGCCTCGTTCATGTAGGCGCTGGCGGGTTGGGCCAGCAGTTGCCGTTCGCTGAGGACCGGCTCGGGTTGCGGGGTCATGGCGGCCTCCGGAAGGATGGGATCGAATTGTTATAATATAACATTTCAGTTTCGACAATCCGACGGCGTACCATGGAGGCCCGCCAAGCCCGCCCCGAGGTCCCGATGAAAGCCGCCGCCCTGACGCTCTGCCTGCTGCTCCTGGCGCCCCTGGCGCAGGCCGCGGGCGAGCCGCCGCTGCCGTTCCCCGGCCTGCCGCCGGCGGCCTGCGCCTGGCTGGCCAACGTGCTGGCCTGCATGGACCGCGACGGCAGCCACTACAGCGTCGCCACCCTCGGCCACGACACCTACCTGCGCGGCTTCGACGCCGCCAGCGGCCAGCGCTGGGCGCAGACCGGCACGCGCTACGGGCGCCTGACCTTCTTCAGCGGCGTGAGCAGCGACGGCCAGGTGTGGGTGGGCTCCAGCCGCGGCATCGGCTGGACCCACGTCAGCCGCCTCAGCAGCTCCAGCGGCGGCCAGGCGAAGCTGACCTGCGGCCGGGTCAGCGGGTGCAGCCAGCGGGTGCGGTAGGGCGCATAACGCCTACGGCGTTATCCGCCGTTTGACCTCGATCCCAGGCGCGCTTCGGGTTCGGCCACGGAGCACCTGTTTCGGGGCACTCCGAGCTCGACCGCGACGCCGGGCATGAGCTGGGTGTAGCGGCGTATAACCGCGAACGGTTATACGCCCTACGCCAAGGGTGGGCCAGGCGTAGGGCGCATAACGCCTACGGCGTTATCCGCCGTTTGACCTCGATCCCAGGCGCGCTTCGGGTTCGGCCACGAAGTACCTGTTTCCGGGCACTCCGAGCTCGACCACGACGCCGGGCATGAGCTGGGTGTAGCGGCGTATAACCGCGAACGGTTATACGCCCTACGCCTTCCCCTGCTCCCGCAACGCCGCCAACAGGCTCCCCACCGGCGGGCGCTGGCGGAAATAACCGTGCAGGCCATCGAAGATCGCCCCGGCCAGGGCCTGTTGGTGCCGTGCGTCGTGCAGACGTCGGCAGTCGGCGTCGTTGGAGATGAAGCCGGTCTCCACCAGGATCGAGGGGATGTCCGGCGACTTGAGCACGGCGAAGCCGGCCTGGTCGACGCGTTCCTGGTGCAGCCGGGTGATGCCGCCCAGGCTGCGCAGCACGCTGTGGCCCAGGTCCAGGCTGGAGGCGATGGTGGCGTTCAGCGACATGTCGAGGATCACCTTGGCCAGCGCCGGGTCCTTGTCCTGCAGGGGCAGGTTGCCGCTGGCGCCGATCAGGTCGGCGCCGTTCTCGCGCTGGGCCATGAAGCGCGCCAGGGTCGAGGTGGCGCCGTGCTCGGAGAGGGCGAACACCGAGGCGCCGGAAGCCGTGCGGCGGGGCGCGGCATCGGCGTGCACCGAGACGAACATGTCGGCGTTGTATTTCCGCGCCACTTCCACACGCTGGCGCAAAGGGATGAACACGTCGACGTTGCGCACCAGGCGCGCCCTGAAGCCGGGTTGCCGGTCGATGCGCCGGGCCAGGTTCTGCGCGATCAGCAAGGCCACGTCCTTCTCCCGCTCGCCGCGCGAGCCCAGCGCGCCAGGGTCCTTGCCGCCGTGGCCGGCGTCCACCACCACGAGGATGTCGCGGCCCTTGCCGCTGGCTTTCGCCGCGGCCACCGCGGGCGCCGCAGCCGGCGCCCGCGCCGGATGCAGGTCGAGCACCAGGCGATGGCCTTTGCCAGCCTCGGGCGCCAGGGCGAAGGCCTGCAGCCGCACCGGCTCGGCCAGGTCCAGCACCAGGCGCGTGCCGCCGTCGGCCAGACGCCCGCTGCGCAGGCCGCGCAGCGGGCCGGACGGGGCAGGGGAGGCCAGGGGCGCGCCGAGGCCGGCGCCTTCCAGGTCCACCACCAGGCGTTCCGGCGCGGAAAGGCTGAAGGTGCGGTAGCGGAACGGACCGTCGAGGTCCAGCACCAGGCGCAGGCCGTCGCCGCTGGGCTCGCTGCGGGCCCCCAGCAGGCGTGGGCCGGCGAGCAGGTCCAGGGCGGGGAGCCAGGCGGCGCTGGCGAGCAGGCTTTGCAGCAGGCGGCGTCGATTCATGGCGCTTGCAGGAAGGAGGAGGAAGCAATACGTTATATTATAACATTCACGAGCACCAGCCATTCCCCATGACCGCCTTCCTCCCGGACGTCGCCAGCCAGGCCGCGTCCGACACCCTCGCCCTCGACTGGGTCGGCATGCAGGGCATCGCCCTGCCGCTGCGCCTGCACGGCGAACGCCTGGGCGCGCTGGCCGACGCCGGCGTCAGCCTGGACGACGCCGCCACCCGCGGTATCCACATGTCGCGCCTGTACCTGGCCCTGTCCCGCCTGGAACGGGCCGAGCTGGGCCCGCGGCTGCTGCGCGAAGTCCTCGACGACTTCCTCGCCAGCCACGCCGGCCTGTCGCGCCGCGCCAGCCTGCGCCTGGCCTTCGACGCCCTGCTCGAACGCCCGGCGCTGGTCAGCCCGCTCAGCGGCTGGAAGCGCTACCCCTGCGAGGTCCACGCGCAGCTGGACGAGCAAGGCCTGCGCCTGGAACTGCGCCTGCGCCTGGCCTATTCCTCCACCTGCCCCTGCTCGGCAGCCCTGGCCCGCCAGCTGATCCAGCAGCGCTTCGCCGCGGACTTCGCCGGCCGCGAACCGAGCCACCGGGAAGTCCACACCTGGCTCGGCAGCAGCGCCGGCATAGTCGCCACGCCCCACAGCCAGCGCAGCTTCGCCGACCTGCGCCTGCACCTGCGCGAAGAGCTGCCGGGCCTGCCGCTGCGCGAGCTGCTCGACTGCGCCGAGGCCGCCCTGGGTACCGCCGTGCAGACCGCGGTGAAGCGCGCCGACGAGCAGGCCTTCGCCCTGGCCAACGGGCAGAACCTGATGTTCTGCGAGGACGCCGCCCGCCGCCTGCACCGCGCCCTGGCGCAACGCGACGAACTGGACGCCTTCGGGCTGAGCGTGGTGCATGCCGAAAGCCTCCACGCCCATGACGCCGTGGCCCGCAGCCAGTGGCGCCGGGAGGCCCCATGATCCATTGCCAGGCCCTGCAGTGGGGCCCGCCGCGCCTGCCGCTGACGCCGCCGCTGAACCTCGACCTGGCCGCCGGCAGCCTGACCGCCGTGGTCGGCGCCAACGGCTGCGGCAAGAGCAGCCTGCTGAAGGTCATCGCCGGCCTGCAGAAGCCCCTGGCCGGGCGCGTGCGGGTGGAATTGCGGCCGCGGGAAATCGGCTACCTGGTGCAGCAGCAGACCCTCGACCGGCAGTTCCCCATCAGCCTCGGCGAGCTGGTCGGCGCCGGTTTCTGGAACAGCCGCCTGCCCAGCGCCGCGCGCCGCGAACAGCTGCGCCGGGCGCTGGCCGAGTGGCAGCTGGAAGGCCTGGAGCAACGCCCGCTGGCGGCGCTCTCCGGCGGCCAGTTGCAACGCGCCCTGCTGGCCCGCCTGGGGCTGCTGGACAGCCCGCTGCTGCTGCTCGACGAGCCCGACGCCTGCCTCGACGAAGCCGGCCAGGCGCTGCTCTGGCAACGCATCCAGGCCTGGCACCGCGAGGGCCGCACCCTGCTGCTGGTCTGCCACGACCTGGCGCTAGTGCGCGAGCGCGTGCCCGACTGCCTGCGCGTGGCCGCCGAGGGCTGCCGCCACGGCCGCTGCCGCGACCTCCTGGGCCCGGGCGGCCTGGCGCGGGTGGCATGATGGCCCTGCACGCGCTCTGGCAGCCCTTCGTCGAGTTCGCCTTCATGCGCCGGGCGCTGCTCGGCGGCGTGGTCCTGGCGCTGAGCGCCGCGCCGCTGGGCGTATTCCTCATCCTGCGGCGCATGAGCCTGATCGGCGACGCCATCGCCCACGGCATCCTCCCCGGCGCCGCCATCGGCTTCTGGCTGGCCGGGCTGTCGCTGCCGGCGCTGACCCTCGGCGGCCTCGGCGCGGGCCTGGCGGTGGCCGGCCTGGCCGCCTGGGTGACGCGCCACACCGGCCTGCGCGAGGACGCCAGCCTGGCCGCGGTCTACCCCATTTCCCTGGCCAGCGGCGTGCTCCTGCTGGGCCTGGCCGGCAAGCGCCTGAACCTGCTGGAGCTGCTGTTCGGCTCGGCCCTGGCGGTGGACCGCACGACCCTGCTGGGCATGCTCGGCGTGGCCGTGCTCAGCCTCGGCGTGCTCGCGCTGATCTACCGCAGCCTGCTGCTGGACAGCCTCGACCCGCTGTTCCTGCGCAGCGTCAGCCGCCTCGGGCCCTTCGCCCACGGGCTGTTCCTGGGCCTGGTGGTGCTTAACCTGGTGATCGGCTTCCAGGCCCTGGGCGCATTGATGATGGTCGGCCTGATGATGCTGCCGGCCGCCGCCGCACGCTTCTGGAGCCGCCGCCTGCCGGCGCTGCTGGCGCTGGCCGCGGGCTTCGGCGCGCTCGCGGTGTGGCTGGGTCTGGCGGCGTCCTACGCCTGGTCGCTGCCCAGCGGGCCGGCCATCGTCCTGCTCGCCGGCCTGTTCTACCTGTTCTCCGTGCTGTTCGGCCCGGTGCACGGCCTGTTGCGCCGCGGCCTGCTGCCCATCCCGCAATGACGTCCCCTTCGAGGAAAACCACCATGCGTGTCCTGCTGCTCCTGCTCGCGTTCTGCCTGCCCCTGTCGCTGCCCGCCGCCGAAAAGCCGAGGGTGGTGACCAGCTTCAGCATCCTCGCCGACATGACCCGCGCGGTCGGCGGAGAACACATCCAGCTGAACAACCTGGTCGGCCCCGACAGCGACGCCCACACCTACGAGACCACCCCGGACGACGCCCGCGCCGTGCGCCAGGCGCAGCTGGTGGTGGAGAACGGCCTGGGCTTCGAGCCCTGGCTCGACCGCCTGGTGAAGAGCACCGAGACCGGCGCCAGGGTCATCCAGGCCAGCCACGGGGTGATCCCGCGCAGCCTGGAGGAGGACGGCCGGACCATCCCCGACCCGCACGCCTGGAACAACCTGGCCAACGCCGACCTCTACGTCGGCAACATCGCCAGGGCCCTGGCGCAGATCGACCCGGCCAACGCCGCCGACTACCAGCGCAACGCCAAGGCCTACCTGGAGCAGGCCCACGCACTGCTGGCCTACGCCAAGGACAAGCTCGGCAAGCTGCCCGCCGACCGCCGCACCCTGGTCACCTCCCACGACGCCTTCGGCTACCTCGGCCAGGCCTACGGCCTGAAGCTGCTGGCGCCCCAGGGCCTGTCCACCGAGCGCGAGGCCTCGGCCACGGAAGTCGCCGAGCTGATCCGGCAGATCCGCGAGCAGCACATCCGCGCGGTCTTCGTGGAGAACATCAAGGACCCGCGGCTGATGCGGCAGATCGCCGAGGAAAGCGGCGCGAAGATCGGCGGCACCCTGCATTCCGACGCCCTGGCCAGCGAAGGCCCGGCCAGCACCTACCTGGGCCTGTACCGCAGCAACGTCGACACCCTGTACCAGGCGCTGGGCGACTAGAGCACCAGGCTCAGGCGCAGGCGGTCGCGGCAGGGAATGCCGTTCTCGACGATGGGCTCGGGGTAGTTGAGGCTGAAGTAGTCGGGCTCCACCGCGCAGATGCGAAAGCCCATGCGCTGGTAGAGCCCCAGCTGCGCCAGGCTGGAATTGCCGGTGGCGATATCCAGCCGCAGCGCCCCGGCCGCCCGCGCCGCCTCGATGGCCGCCCCCAGCAACCGCTTGCCCAGCCCACGGCCCTGACAGGCCTCGTCCACCGCCAGGTTGGTGACCTCCAGCACACCCCAGCTCACCGGCGTCAGCGCCAGCACGCCGCGGACTGCCTCGCCCTCGAGCAAAGCCAGCAGTCGCGACTGCGGCAGGTAGCGCTCGACCTGCTCGCGGCTGGGGTCGGCGAGCAGGAGCAGGGGCCAGGGGGC
>NZ_QGSL01000091.1:579146-579401 GCF_003176655.1 Pseudomonas sp. RW407
GTGCTGGCCGTCGCCGCGCAGGGCCATCTGGGCGGCGTTGATGGCCTTGACCGCGGCGATGGCGTTGCGCTCGATGCAGGGCACCTGGACGAGGCCGCCGACGGGGTCGCAGGTGAGGCCGAGGTTGTGCTCCAGGCCGATCTCGGCGGCGTTCTCGACCTGCTCGGGGCTGGCGCCGAGGACCTCGGCCAGGCCGGCGGCGGCCATGGCGCAGGCGGAGCCGACCTCGCCCTGGCAGCCGACCTCGGCGCCGGA
>NZ_QGSL01000091.1:579411-612443 GCF_003176655.1 Pseudomonas sp. RW407
TGGGTGTCCGGCGTGGCGGGCAAATCCAATCGCGGACAAAGTCCTACACAGGGAAATGCCACACCTTCCGGCAACCTGTAGGAGCGAGCTTGCTCGCGAACGGACTTCGCAGCGGGGTTTATTCGCGAGCAAGCTCGCTCCTACGAAGAGCATTTCGGCGCGGGCCGCAAGACAGTTGCTCCTACGACCGTGCCTCCTCACGCCAGGGCTGTGTCTTCCCCGGCCTCGGCGTGCAGCTCCTCCACCAGACGCGTGGCGCAGGCGCCGACCTTGCGCACGGCTTCTTCGATGCGCGGCAGGTCGCGGTTGGAGTAGTTCAGGCGCAGGCAATTGCGGTACTTGCCGGAGGCCGAGAAGATGCTGCCGGCCGCCACCTGCACGCGCTCGGCCTGCAGTTCGCGGTTCAGCCGCACGCTGTCGAACTGCGGGTGCAGTTCCACCCAGAGCATGAAGCCGCCCTGTGGCCGGGTGGCGCGGGTGCCCTCGGGGAAGTAGCGGGCGATCCAGTCGGTCATCAGGTCGCGGTGGCGCTGGTACTGGGCGCGCATGCGGCGGATGTGCGGCTCGTAGTGGCCGCCGCCGACGAACTCGGCCAGGGCCATCTGCGGCTGCGGCGCGCAGGTGCCGCTGGCGATGTACTTGAAGTGGAGGATGCGGTCCAGGTAGCGCCCCGGCACCACCCAGCCGGTGCGCAGGCCCGGCGCCACCGTCTTGGAGAAGGAGCTGGCCAGCAGCACGCGGTCGTCGGTGTCGAACGACTTGATGCTGCGCGGCCGCGGGTAGGCATAGGCCAGCTCGCCGTAGACGTCGTCCTCGAGGATGGGCACGTCGTAGCGCTGGGCCAGGCTGAGCAGGGCGCGCTTGCGCGCGTCGGGCATGATGTAGCCCAGCGGGTTGTTGCAGTTGGGGGTGAGCAGGATCAGCTTCACCGGCCATTGCTCCATGGCCAGCGCCAGGGCTTCCAGGCTTACCCCGTTGGTCGGGTCGGTGGGGATTTCCAGGGCCTTCAGGCCGTACGCCTTGAGCGCCTGCATGGCGCCGTGGAAGCTCGGTGAGTCGATGGCGACGATGTCGCCCGGCTGGCAGATGGCGTGCAGGGTGATGGCCAGGGCCTCCTGGCAGCCGGTGGTGATGACGATTTCGCTGGGCGGCACCTGGCAGCCGGAGTCCAGCATCAGCCGGGAAATCTGTTCGCGCAGGGCCAGCGAGCCCTGGATGCCCTCGTAGCCCAGGGCCTGCAGGTCGGTGCGCCGCGCGGCATTGGCCATGGCGCGCTGCAGCGGCTTGAGCGAAGGGCTGGCGATGTCCGGGGTGCCGCGGCCGAGCTGGACGAAATCGCCGCCGGGGGCGCGGCGCACCTGCTCCAGCACCTGGTCCCACTGCGAGACGTCCACCGGCCGCTGCGCCGGGCGGGTCATCGCCGGCATGGCCGGCTGCGGGCGTCGTTCGGGGACGAAGAAGCCGGATTTGGGCCGCGGCTCGACCAGCCCCGCATCCTCCAGCACCCGGTAGGCCTGCTGCACGGTGCTGATGCTGACGCCGTGCTCCTCGCTCAGCGCGCGCACCGAGGGCAGGCGGTCGCCGGGGCGGTAAAGCCCCTGCTCGATGCGTTCGCCCAGGGTGCTGGCCAGTTGTGCGTAGCGCTTCATGACAGTTGCCCCGTGCCGCGCCATGGCGGCGAAGACCAGTACAGATCGGGCAAAAATACGCCATTCAGTTGGTTTTTTCCGCTTTCTGTATGGAAAAAATTCCATTTCTTTGAATCTGTAATGAAGCCAGCCCATTCGCCACCCTATCCACAGGCTCGGAGAAGGAGGGGCGACATGAACGGCATGACAGATGTGCGCTTGACCCTGTACCAGCGCGAACTGCTCGGCCTCGACGACGGCAAGCTGGCCCCGCGCGGCCCGGCGGAAAGTCGCTGGCGGCAGTTCTGGCGGCGGGTGCGCACGCGCAGGCAACTGCTCGAACTCAGCGACGAACAGCTGCGCGACATCGGCATTTCCCGCGAGCAGGCGCGCATCGAGGCGCTGCGGCCGTTCTGGCGCTGCTGAGCTTCAGTGCCCGGCGCGGTATTGCAGGGCTTCGGCCAGGTGCGCCCGGGCGATGTGTTCGGCGCTTTCCAGGTCGGCCAGGGTGCGGGCGACCTTGAGGATGCGGTGCAGGGCGCGCAGGGACAGGTCCAGGCGTTCTCCGGCGGTTTCCAGCCAGGCCTGGTCCTGGTCGTCCAGTGCACAATTCTGGTGCATCGCCTTGAGGTCGAGAACGGCGTTCGCGCAACCCTGCCGCGCCAGCTGCCGCTCGCGGGCGCGGGCCACCTGCGCGGCGACCTCGGCGCTGCCCAGGCTGCCCTCCTGGGGGGCGAGGCGCGTGGTCTCGCGGCCCACTGTCAGGTGCAGGTCGATGCGGTCCAGCAGCGGGCCGGACAGCTTGGCGCGGTAGCGCTGGATCTGCTCCGGGGTGCAGCGGCAGCGGCCGCTGGGGTCGCCGAGGTAGCCGCAGGGGCAGGGGTTCATCGCCGCCACCAGTTGGAAGCGCGCCGGGAAGCGCACCCGGCCGTTGGCCCGGGCGATCACGATTTCTCCCCCTTCCAGGGGCTCGCGCAGCACTTCCAGGACCTTGCGGTCGAATTCCGGCAATTCGTCGAGGAACAGCACGCCTTCGTGGGCCAGGGTGATCTCCCCCGGTTGCGGCCGGCTGCCGCCGCCCACCAGCGCGGCGGCCGAGGCGCTGTGGTGCGGCTGGCGGAACGGGCGCTGTGGCCAGTGCGTCAGCGGCCCACGCCCGGACACGGAGTGGATGGCCGCCACCTGCAGCGCTTCGTCTTCGCTCAGCGGCGGCAGAAGCCCCGGCAGGCGGCTGGCCAATAGCGTCTTGCCGGTGCCCGGCGGGCCGCTCAGCAGCATGTTGTGCGACCCGGCGGCAGCCACCAGCAGGGCGCGCTTGGCCGCGGCCTGGCCCTGGACCTCGGCGAGGTCGGGGTAGGGCGGGGTTTCCCGCAGCAGGCCGCGGGCCTGGTAGGGCGGCAGGGGCGCCTGGCCGGTCAGGTGCGCGGCCAGCTCCAGCAGGTGGCCCACGGCGTAGACGGTCAGGCCGCTGGCCAGGCTGGCTTCTTCGGCGTTTTCCTTCGGAACCACCAGGGCGCGGCCCGCCGCGCGCGCCGCCAGGGCGGCCGGCAGCACGCCCTGGACCGGGCGCAGGGCGCCGGACAGGGCCAGTTCACCGAGGCATTCCAGGCCGTCCAGGTTGGCGCCGGCCAACTGGCCGTTGGCGGCGAGCAGGCCCAGGGCGATGGCCAGGTCGAAGCGCCCGCCGTCCTTGGGCAGGTCGGCCGGGGCGAGGTTGAGGGTGATGCGCCGGGCGGGGAACTCGAAGCCGGCGTTGAGGATGGCGCTGCGCACGCGGTCCTTGCTTTCCTTGACCGCGGTTTCCGGCAGGCCGACCAGGGTCAGCGACGGCAGGCCATTGGCCAGGTGCGCCTCGACGGTGACACCGGGGGCTTCCACGCCTACCTGGGCGCGGCTGTGGACGATGGCCAGGGACATGGCAGGGCAGCTTCTTCCAGAGCAAACCCCGAGTTTAGGAGGTCACTGATGCCGGGGTCATGCTCGCTGCCGCTGTAAGGGCGCTAATGTCCGGTAGGAAACTTCCCGTTGGTCAGGGGCAATGGAAGGGGGCTTTCGTAAGCCGGCCCAAGTCGATGCCGTGCAGCCACGCGCCGGGTCATTCGGCCTCGGCGGGCGGCGCGAGTTTGGCCTCCAGTTCGGCGACCTTGGCTTCCAGCGCCTCCAGGCGGGCGCGGGTGCGGGCGAGCACCACCATCTGGCTGTCGAACTCGTCGCGGCTGACCAGGTCGAGCTTGCCGAAGGCGCTCTGCAGCAGGACCTTGAACTGCGCCTCCAGCTCGGCGCGGGGCAGCGGCGATTCACCGCCGAAGAGGCGGCTGGCCTGTTGGCCGAGGGCGTCGAGGAAGGCTTTGGGCGGCAGCATGGCGAGGGTTTCCAGTTGGGACTGGGTGGGGAGTCTATCACGCTGCCCGGTGCCGCTGGCGCGGACCGGGGCAGCCGCCGCAGGTTCTGCGTGCTAGCGCGGGGCATCGGCCTGGGCCGTGGACAGGTCCGCGAAGACCTTGGCGAACATGGGCGCCAGGAGCCGGCTGCCCGCCGCGTTCAGGTGGTTGTCATCGGCGTAGTAGGCCTGTCCTTCCCGGCCGCCGTAGCACTGCCCTTCGTCGCACAGGTAGGGAAGCGGATCAAGAATGTTCACGCCGCAGGCTTCGCGGGCGCGGTCCTGCACGCCCCAGACGAAGCCGTTGCGCGCCTCGTAGTCGGCCCGGCTGAGGGTGACTTGCGGCGCCTTCCCCTGGAGCATCTTCCTGCTCATCACATCCGGCACGTCGACGCGCATTTCCGGTATCGGCCGCACCAGGTAGACCGGGCGCTGCCGCGCCAGGGCGCAGGCGTGGTCGATGTAGAGCCGGGTGAACGCCTCGAGCCATTCGCTGCTGGGCTCGTCCACGGGCGAGCTGACGTAGGCCTGCGGCCGGTTCTTGCGGTTCTGGTCGATGCCGTTGTAACCCAACGGGTAGACGGAGGTGCGGGTAACGATGATCAGCGGCACCCGGCTGGGCGCGTCGCCGAGTTCGGCCGGCAGTTGCCGGCGCATGCGGTTGCAGGTGTCCTCCGGGTTGTCGCGCGGGTGTTCGCGGATGTGCAGCCCGGGAACCGGCAGGCAGGCCGGTGCGGCCCGCAGATAGATGCCCTGGCCGGCGTCAGGCAGTGCGAGTTGTGCGGCGGTGACCACGGAGGCGGCGTGGCTGTCGCCGATGAGCATGGCCTGGATGTCCGGCCCGCCATACACGCAGCCCGCGCCCTTGCTCAGGCACTCCCCGTTGCGCGGCGTGCCCTGCAGGGCCTGTTCCCGCATCGCCAGGATGTCCGCGGGCATCCGTTGCGGGAAGCCTTTCGCCCTGACCACCACCTGCGCCATGTAGCCGGCAAGGATCATCAGGCCGGCCAGTCCGGCCACGGCGAACGCTCGCCTGCTCGTGCCCAGCCAGCGCCGCGTCGGTTGTTCCACCAGCCGGTAGGAGAGCTCGCCCAGCAATAGCGTCAGCAGCAGGGCTGCGGCGATCCACAGAGGTGCTTGCCGGTGGCCGGTATGGAACAGCCAGGCGACCAGCGGCCAGTGCCACAGGTACAGGGAGTAGGAGCGCGTGCCCAGCCACTGAACGGCGCCATGGGTGCACCACGGCGAGGTTTCCCGCCGGGCCGCCAGCACCATGGCGGTTCCCAGGGTCGGCAGCGGCGCCAGCGCACCGGGCCAGGCGGCGGACTCGTCGAGCAGGAACACCGACGCCCCTACCAGCGCCAGGCCGCCGGCTTCCAGCAGGCGCCGCGCCGTCGCCGGGAGCCCGAGGTTCGAGCAGAGCAGGAAGCACAATCCGCCCAGGAGCATTTCCCAGGCGCGGGCGGGCAGGAGGTAGAAAGCCTTTTCCGGATGGCTGGCGGTCAGCGTGATGCACAGCGCCAGCGAGCAGGAGAACAGCGCCAGGTGCACGCCCACGAGCGTGCCGCGCCGGGGCAGCAGCTTCCAGGCGAGGGTGAGGATTAGCGGCAACGCCAGGTAGAACTGCCACTCGACGGACAGCGACCAGGTGTGCAGCAGCCATTTTGCCTGGCTGGCGCTGTCGAAGTAGCCGGCTTCCTTCAGATACAGGTGATTGGAGAGGAAGGCCAGGGACTGTCGGGCGTGCCGGCCGAGGGTCTTGTAGTCGTTTGGCGCGAGCAGCAGCCAGCCGACGGCCAGCACGACCGCGCAGACCACCAGCAACGCCGGAAGGATGCGTCTGGCCCGGGCCCAGTAGAACGCCAGGACGGAGAAGTCGCCACGCTGCAGGCCGGTGCCGATGATCCCCGCCATGAGGTAGCCGGAGAGCACGAAGAACACATCCACGCCGGCGAATCCGCCGTCCAGTCCGCCGACGTCGAAGTGATAGAGGGTGACCGCGACCACCGCCAGGGCGCGCAGGCCGTTGATGTCCTGCCTGAAGTGGTTGGCGGGCGTGGGTTTCGTCAGGCCGGACCGGGCGCGGCGGCTGGGGAGAAGGCTCATCGCTGGTTTTCCGCAAATCGGCGAAAGATAGGTCTTTCGACTCCTGCGGCGACGCCCGCTCGGATGCTGAGGAACTTGCCTTCAGGCTTTCGGAAAATCCCTTCGGAGAGATGGCCCTGGTCCAGCGCTGGTCGAGCCTCTTCCCTATGGCGCAGCCCGGATGGCCCAGGTCGGCCCCCCGGGTTGGCGGGAAAAAGGGGTCGCTGCACGATTTTTGCGCAGGCTTGGCGGCATGACTGCCCGGTTCTGGTGCGCGACATGGCACCCGGCCATCGCCCCGGCGCCGCTGTTTTTCGCTAAGAGGCTGAATCGGCGGGCTTTTCGCCGAGCTGGCAAGGTTCCTGCTTCGGCGCTGACATAGCGTGCACCGATGCAGGTCCGGTGCGGCTGGCGGAGCTGACGAGCGCTTCGCGGGAAGCGGCTGGAAGAGGTCGGAGTGCTGAGGTAGGGCGGCCGGCGCGTTACAAAGCCAGACACTGCGCTTAGACTTGTCCCCGGGTTCGTTTTCCTGGGGCGAGTCCACCAAAACACGGGAGAGAGTTTCATGAAGCTAGTCACAGCCATCATCAAGCCGTTCAAGCTCGACGACGTGCGCGAGTCGCTGTCCGAGATCGGCGTGCAGGGCATCACTGTGACCGAAGTCAAGGGCTTCGGCCGGCAGAAGGGGCACACCGAGCTGTACCGTGGTGCGGAATACGTCGTCGACTTCCTGCCCAAGGTGAAGATCGATGTGGCCATCGCCGATGACCAGTTGGACCGCGTCATCGAGGCCATCACCAAGGCCGCCAACACCGGCAAGATCGGCGACGGCAAGATTTTCGTCGTGAATCTGGAACAGGCGATCCGCATCCGTACCGGCGAGACCGGTACCGACGCCATCTAAGCCAACCGAACCCCCCGCCCCAGGAGAAACAACAATGACTCTGCGCAAGTTCGCAGGGCTAGGCGCCCTATTGCCCCTCGCAATGCCCGCACTGGCCATGGCCGACGAGGCAGCGGCCCCCGTCCTGAACAGTGGTGACACCGCCTGGATGCTGATTTCCAGCGCCCTGGTGCTGATGATGACCATCCCCGGCCTGGCGCTGTTCTACGGCGGCATGGTGCGCGCCAAGAACGTCCTGTCGATCATGATGCAGTGCTTCGCGATCACCGCGCTGATCAGCATCCTGTGGGTCGTCTACGGCTACAGCCTGGCCTTCGACACCGTCGGCATGGAGAAGGGCGTGATCAACTTCGCCTCCTTCGTCGGCGGCTTCGACAAGGCCTTCCTCAGCGGCCTGACCAGCGAAGGCCTGACCTCCGCCTCGGCGCTGTTCCCGGAAAGCGTCTTCGTGATGTTCCAGATGACCTTCGCGATCATCACCCCGGCGCTGATCGTCGGCGCCTTCGCCGAGCGCATGAAGTTCTCCGCGCTGCTGATCTTCACCGGCCTGTGGTTCACCCTGGTCTATGCCCCCATCGCGCACATGGTCTGGAGCGGTGACGGCGGCCTGCTGTGGGACTGGGGCGTACTGGACTTCGCCGGTGGCACCGTGGTGCACATCAACGCCGGTGTCGCCGGCCTGGTGGCCTGCCTGGTGATGGGCAAGCGCAAGGGCTACCCGACCGCCGCCATGGCCCCGCACAACCTGGGCTACACCCTGGTCGGCGCCGCCCTGCTGTGGGTGGGCTGGTTCGGCTTCAACGCCGGTTCCGCCGCCGCCGCCAACGGCACCGCCGGCATGGCCATGCTGGTGACCCAGATCGCCACCGCCGCCGCCGCCCTGGGCTGGATGTTCGCCGAGTGGATCACCCACGGTAAGCCCAGCGCCCTGGGCATCGCCTCGGGCGTGGTCGCCGGCCTGGTGGCCGTGACCCCGGCCGCCGGCACCTGCGGCCCGATGGGCGCGATCATCCTCGGCCTGGCCGCCGGCGTGATCTGCTTCTTCGCCGCCACCAGCCTCAAGCGCGCCATCGGCTACGACGACTCCCTGGACGCCTTCGGCGTGCACGCCGTCGGCGGCATCGTCGGCGCCCTGCTGACCGGCGTGTTCGCCGCGCCCGCCCTGGGCGGCTTCGGCACCGTCACCGACATCGGCGCCCAGCTGTTCATCCAGTTCAAGGGCGTGGCCTTCACCATCGTCTACACCGGTATCGTCAGCTTCGTGATCCTCAAGGTGCTGGACCTGGTCATCGGCCTGCGCGTCACCGAGGAAGAAGAAACCGTGGGCCTGGACCTGGCCCTGCACAACGAGCGCGGCTACAACCTGTAAGTTCGCTCGGGTTCGACGAAGGGCGCCCTCGGGCGCCCTTTGTTTTTTTCTGCGCTTCGCTAGAATGCGCCCCGATCGGTAGCCAACAGGAGGCCCCGCCATGTGGAAGCAGACCCTGATCACCCTGCGCCCGCGGTCGCGCGGTTTCCACCTGGTCACCGACGAGGTGCTGGCGGCATTGCCGGACCTGGCGCATTGCCGGGCCGGCCTGCTGCACCTGCTATTGCAGCACACCTCGGCGTCGCTGACGCTGAACGAGAATGCCGACCCCTCGGTCCGGCGGGACTTCGAGCGATTCTTCAATCGCCTGGTGCCGCAGGGCGAGCGTGGCTACGAGCACGATTACGAAGGGCCGGACGACTTGCCCGCGCACTTCAAGGCCAGCCTGCTGGGCTGCCAGCTGACCCTGCCGGTCAGCGCCGGGAGACTGGCGCTGGGCACCTGGCAGGGCATCTACCTGGGCGAACACCGCGATCACGGCGGGCCGCGCAAGGTGCTGGCGACCCTGCAGGGCGAGGCTCTGTGAATTTTTTCCGGCAGCGTTCGTCAAAGCGCGCGGCTGGGCTATAACTAACCTGCTTTGCAGCACCACGAGGTTGAATAATGAGCGACGAAGAACTGGAACAAGACGAGTTGGAAAGCGGCGACGAGGACGACGGCGAGGAGTTGGCTGCAGCTGACGATGGCGACGCCGAAGGCGAAGCCGACGAGGCCCCGGCTTCCTCTGGCGGCAAGAAAGCCAAGGCAGCCGTAGAAGAAGAGGAACTGCCCTCGGTCGAGGCCAAGCAGAAAGAGCGCGACGCCCTGGCCAAGGCCATGGAAGACTTCCTCTCCCGTGGTGGCAAGGTCCAGGAGATCGAGCCCAACGTGGTCGCCGATCCGCCGAAGAAGCCGGACAGCAAATACGGCAGCCGCCCTATCTGAGGGCGACGTCGTGAAAAAGCCCGCCCTCTCCGCCAGGGGAGCGGCGGGCTTTTTCTTTGTGACGGCCTGTGGGGGCGGCTTTTCGTAGGAGCGAGCTTGCTCGCGAACAGTGGTTACCGGTGACGTAGGTGTTGGGTTCAAGAGCGCCCTCTCCCCAACCCTCGGCTGCGCGCCCCGCCCTGAAGGGAGAGGGGGCTGTCCTGAGCGAAGGGAGAATCCTGAGTTATCCTGAGACGCCTATCTCCCCGTCGCCATTCCCGCGAGCGCGGGAAGCCGGGGTTCGCGAGCAAGCTCGCTCCTACGAAGAGCAAAAGCGGCTCTTGCTCTGGTTTTTGGACTTCCAGAGAAACAACCGAGCGCACCGGAACGCCCCTTCAGAAGGCCGAGCGAAACCGGCGCTCAGGAGGTCATGCGACATGGATGTCGCGAGAGCCCCGATCAGCACAGGGACGTGCTGTCGGGGCGGGCCTCCGTGGCGGGGGAGTTCGTGAGGGTAGCCCGGCTTCATCGGGCCCGTATGCCGGGGCAAGCCTTTTTGGTTACTTTTGTGGCGACTGACAAAAGTGACTCGCCCGAGGGGGCGAAACGAGAAACATCCGAACACTCGGAGCGGCGCGTTACACCCAAACCCGACATCTTTTTTTGGTTCCCGCGTTCACGGGAATGACGATATGTAGAGCGGATAACCGCGAACGATTATCCACCCTACTCACCCCGCCGCTCACGCCGCGCCTGCTTGCGCAGCAGCCGCGCGCTGTCCCAGCCGGTGAGCAGGATGGCCAGCCAGATCGGCCCGTAGGTCCACAACTGCTGCGGCTGGAACGCCTCGCCGAGGAACAGCACCGCCAGCAGGAACAACAGCATCGGCTCGACGTAGCTGAGGATGCCGAACAGCCCCATGGGCAGCAGCCGGCTGGACGCCATCATGGCGGCGAAGGCCAGGGCGCTGATCAGCCCAAGCATCGGCAGCAGCGCCCACAGGCGCGGCGTTTCGGCGAACACCTGGCGGTCGCCGAAGTGCCAGATGGTCCACAGGGCGAAGGGCAGCAGCACCAGCATCTCGAAGACGAAGCCGGACAGCGCGTCCACGCCCATGCGCCGGCGCAGCATGAAATACGGTGGATAACCCAGGGCGGTGATCAGGCTGAACCAGGAGAAAGCGCGGGTCAGCCACAGCTCGTGGAGCACGCCGACCAGCGCGCAGGCCACGGCAATGCCCTGCAGCGGCGTCAGGCGCTCGCCATAGAACAGCCGGCCGCAAAGCACCATGGTCAGCGGCAGCAGGAAGTAGCCCAGGGACAGCTGCAGGGTCTGGCCGACCATGGGCGCGTAGATGAACACGCCCCACTGCACCAGCATCATCGCCGCGCTCAGCGGGAAGCACAGCAGCAGCCAGCGCTCGCGCAGCAGGCGCCGGCCGGCCGCGCGCAGCACCTCGCCCTGGCCGGTGAAGGCCACCAGCAGCAGGACCATGGGGATCGACCAGACCACC
The DNA here is from genome assembly GCF_003176655.1 of Pseudomonas sp. RW407. Taxonomy (NCBI): domain Bacteria; kingdom Pseudomonadati; phylum Pseudomonadota; class Gammaproteobacteria; order Pseudomonadales; family Pseudomonadaceae; genus Pseudomonas; species Pseudomonas sp. RW407. The sequence goes on from NZ_QGSL01000091.1 coordinate 590,194, forward strand.
CGGTGCGCCACGATCTGGATGCTGTCCAGCGGCGCCAGCCAGCGCAGGTAGCCCGGCAGGGTGACGAAGAGTACCGAGGCGGCCAGGGACAGGGCCACGCCGCGACCGGAGATGTTCATGCCACGGCCCTCCGCGCCAGCCCCAGGCGGTTCACCCCGAGCGAGGCCACTATCACCGCGCCGCCCAGGGCCAGGCGGGCCAGGTCGGCGTGCTCGTTCCAGATCAGCAGGTTGATCAGCAGCCCCACCGGCACGTGCAGGTTGTTCATCACCGCCAGGGTGCCGCCGTCCACCAGGGTAGCGCCCTTGTTCCACCAGAACTGCCCCAGGGCGGTGGCCAGCAGGCCCATGAACAGCAGCACCAGCCACTGCACCTCGGTGGTCGGCAGCTTGGCCGGGTTGCCCAGCAGCAGCCAGCCGGGCAGCGCGACCAGCAGCGCGCCGACGAAGAAGTAGCCGAAGCGCCGGTACTGCGGGATGTCCGACGGGTAGCGCGCCACCAGGTGCTTGTACAGCACCTGGCCGGCGGCGAAGGTGGCGTTGGCCAGCTGCAGCAGCAGGAAGCCCTCGATGAAGTCGCCGCTGACGCCGTCGTAGCGGATGATCGCCGCGCCCAGCACGGCCACCGCCGCGGCCAGCAGCGCCCAGGGGTTGAAGCGGCGGTTCAGGGCGTCGTCGATCAGCGCCACGTGCAACGGCGTGAGCACGGTGAACAGCAGTACCTCGGGCACCGTCAGCACGCGGAAGCTCTGGTACAGGCAGACGTAGGTGATGCCGAACTGCAGCGCGCCGACCAGCATCACCCCGCCGATGAAGCGCGGCGCCACCCCGCGCCAGCGGGTCAGCGGCAGGAACACCGCGCCGGCCAGCAGCACCCGGGTGAGCACGGCGAAATAGCTGTCGACCTGGCCGGCGAGGTACTCGCCGATCAGGCTGAAGGAAAACGCCCAGAGGACGGTTACGAAAAGCAGGTAAGGCATGACCGGACAGGCGCACCGAAAAGGGGCGTGGAAAATAGCGGTTTTGCCGGGGCGAAGAAAGGGCCAGGGTGCTGTCCGGCATGAACGGGAGGTTCAGCGTCAACCTGTAGGAGCGGGCCCTGCCCGCGATTCGCGCGCAGGGCGCGCTCCTACATGGGAACGACGTGGCTAGGATTCATCCGCGATCCCGCCGGCAGGGCCGGCGCCCCATGTCATCACGGAAAACCTCATTCGCGAGCAAGCTCGCTCCTACAGGAGCCCAGCGCTTTTCGTAGGAGCGAGCTTGCTCGCGAACCCCGGCAAAGAAAAAGCCCGGTCGACATTCGCGGGGGGAAGTGCGTCGACCGGGCGTCGCGCCCAGGTGCGACGGGCGCGCAAGCGGAAAACCGGAATCCGCGCGGCGGTCAGGCCACCGCGGCCAGTTGCTCGCGGGCCCTGGCCAGGCCTTTCTCGGCGAACTCGGCGCCCATGTTCAGGCCCTCGGCGTGGACGAAGGTGACGTCGTGGATGCCGATGAAGGCCAGGGCCTGGCGCAGGTAGGGTTCCTGGTGGTCCAGCGGGCCGCCGGCGTAGACGCCGCCGCGGCTGGTCAGGATGTAGGCGCGCTTGCCGCCGAGCAGGCCCTGGGGGCCGGTCTCGGTGTACTTGAAGGTGACGCCGGCGCGCAGCACGTGGTCCAGCCAGGACTTCAGGGTGCTGGGGATGGCGAAGTTGTACATGGGCGCGGCCAGCACCAGCACGTCGGCGGCCAGCAGCTCCTCGGTGAGCAGGTTGGAGCGCTGCAGCGCGGCCTGCTCGGCGGCGCTGTGCTGTTCGGCCGGCTTCATCCAGCCGCCCAGCAGGTCGGCGTCCAGGTGCGGCACCTGTTCCACGGCCAGGTCGCGGACCTGGATCTCGTCGGCCGGGTGGGCGGCGCGCCAGTTGGCAATGAATTCGGCGGTCAGCTGGCGGGAGACCGAACCTTGTTGGCGGGCACTGCTTTCGATGACCAGGACACGGGACATGGGCTTGACCTCCAGCGGTCGATTGCGTCGATGGAGGTCAGCTTAGGGCGGAGCAGATCGATAAAAAAGCAGAAATAATTGCTTCAAAATATCGATTTAGTTGATTTGTATCTTGTCTGCTCCTAGTCTGGAGGACATGTGCCGGGGCCTCAGGCCGGCTTGCAGGTCAGCTTGATGCGCAGCTTGATGATGGCGCGGCCGAAGCTGGCGGTGAGGTTGCTGCTCTTGCCGGCGGCGAGCACCGTCTTGCGCACCTTGGGCGTCTCCGGGCCGTTCTGGAACACCGCGGTGCAGGCGACGTCCTGCTTGCCGTAGTTCTGCAGCAGCACGGCGCCCATGCTGTCGCCGATGTCCTGGGTCTGGACGTCGATCTCCGTTCCGTTGAGGGACTTTTCCACCTCGATCGGATAGGCCAGGGCGGTCAACGGCAGCGACAGCAGCAACGCACAGCAGATTCTTTTCATGTGGCGGTCTCGCTCGGTTCAGGCAGAGCGCCAGATTAGACAAGAGGAGGCGAGGATGAAAGCGCCCCGCGTTACCCTGGATCAATGGCGAACGCTGCAGGCGGTGGTCGACCACGGCGGCTTCGCCCAGGCCGCCGAGGCCCTGCACCGCTCGCAGTCCTCCATCAGCTATACGGTGGCGCGCATGCAGGAGCAGCTCGGCGTGCCGCTGCTGCGCATCGACGGCCGCAAGGCGGTGCTCACCGAGGCCGGCGAGGTGCTGCTGCGGCGCTCGCGGCAACTGGTGAAGAGCGCCGGGCAGCTGGAGGAACTGGCCCACCACATGGAGCAGGGCTGGGAACCGGAAGTGCGCCTGGTGGTGGATGCCGCCTACCCCACCCTGCGCCTGGTCCGCGCGCTGTCCGCCTTCGTGCCGCAGAGCCGCGGCTGCCGCGTGCTGCTGCGCGAGGAAGTGCTTTCCGGCGTCGAGGAGGCGCTGCAGCAGGGCCACGCGGACCTGGCCATCAGCGGCCTGAACATCGCCGGCTACCTGGGCGCCGACCTGTGCACCGTGGAATTCATCGCAGTAGCCAACCCCGACCATCCGTTGCACCGCCTGCAACGCGAGCTGACGCACCAGGACCTGGAAACCCAGATGCAGGTGGTGATCCGCGATTCCGGCCGCCTGCAGCCGCGCGACGTCGGCTGGCTGGGCGCCGAGCAGCGCTGGACGGTGGGCAGCCTGGCCACCGCCGCCACCTTCGTCGGCAACGGCCTGGGCTTCGCCTGGCTGCCGCGGCACATGATCGAGCGCGAGCTGCGCGACGGCTCGCTCAAGCCGCTGCCGCTGATCCAGGGCGTCACCCGCGAGAGCCGCTTCTATCTTTACCCGAACAAGGAAAAGCCCCTGGGCCCGGCCACGCAGATCCTCGTCGAGCTGCTCAAGACCTTCGCCAACGTGCCCCTGGACGCCCCCTTCGCCGCGCCGCCGAGCGCCTGACCGGGAGAACCGCCGATGCCCTACCTGCACCACGACGGCCAGCGCCTGTACTTCGAGGACAGCGGCCAGGGCACGCCCGTGCTGCTGGTCCACGGCCTGGGCTCGAGCAGCCGCGACTGGGAGTACCAGGTGCCGGAGCTGCTCAAGCGGCACCGGGTGATCACCCTCGACGTGCGCGGCCACGGCCAGTCCGACAAGCCGCGGGAGCGCTACAGCATCGCCGGCTTCGCCGCGGATGTGGCGGCGCTGATCGAGCAACTGCGCCTGGCCCCGGTGCACCTGGTGGGCATCAGCATGGGCGGGATGATCGGCTTCGAGCTGGCCACCCGTCGGCCGGAACTGCTCAAGAGCCTGACCATCGTCAACAGTGCCCCGGAAGTGAAGCCGCGCACCCCGCGCGAGTACCTGGAAGTGGCGCGCCGGCTGTTCCTGGCCCACGTGCTGGGGCTGGACACCGTGGGCAAGGCCCTGGGCAAGCTGCTGTTCCCCAAGCCGGAGCAGGCCGACCTGCGACGCAAGATCCGGGAGCGCTGGCCGCAGAACGACAAACGCGCTTACCTTTCCAGCCTGCACGCCATCATCGGCTGGGGTGTGCAGGAGCGCCTCGGGCGCATAACCTGTCCGACGCTGGTGGTCAGCGCCGACCGCGACTACACCCCGGTGACGCTCAAGCAGGCCTACGTGGAGCGCCTGCCCAACGCGCGCCTGGTGGTGATCGAGGACTCGCGCCACGCCACCCCGCTGGACCAGCCGCAAGCCTTCAACAGCACCCTGCTCGACTTCCTCGAGCAGGTAGACCATTCCTAAAACACCTCAGGAAACATCCGCCAAATGACCCTGTTCAAACGCTTCCTGCTCGCCGCCTGTACCCTCGTCCTGGCCACCTCGGCGCTCGCCGCCGACCCAGCCAGGCCCCACGTGCTGCTGTCCACCACCCTGGGCGAGATCGAGGTCGAACTCGACAGCGCCAAGGCGCCGATCAGCGTGAAGAACTTCCTCGGCTACGTCGACAGCGGCTTCTACAACGGCACCATCTTCCACCGCGTGATCCCCGGCTTCATGGTCCAGACCGGCGGCTTCACCGAGAAGATGCAGGAGAAGGACACCGGCGAGCCGATCAAGAACGAGGCCGACAACGGCCTGCTCAACGCCCGCGGCACCCTGGCCATGGCGCGTACCAGCGAAGTGGACTCGGCCACCAGCCAGTTCTTCATCAACCTGACCGACAACGACTTCCTCGACCACGGCCAGCGCGACTTCGGCTATGCCGTGTTCGGCAAGGTCGTGCGCGGCATGGGCGTGGTCGACATGATCGCCAAGGTGCCCACCACCAACCGCGGCATGTACCAGAACGTGCCCGCCGAGCCGGTGGTCATACTCTCCGCCAAGCGTCTCTGAGAATCCCCGATTCCCGCGCTGACGGAGGCCTGAAACGGCGGGCCCAGGAAGGGCCCGCGACAACCGAGAGACATCATGTACCGCCGCTTCGAAAAGCTCATCGACCCCTTCCGCGATGCCCCCGAGCGCATGCCGCCGGCCGACGTCTGGCGCTTCTACACCTACTACCTGCGCCAGGTCTGGCCGGTGTTCTCGGTCCTGCTGGTGGTCGGCCTGGTCGTCGCCCTGATCGAGGTGGCACTGTTCAGCTACCTGGGGCGCATCGTCGACCTGGCGCAGAACACCGCGCCGGCCGACTTCTTCCGCCTGCACGGCAACGAACTGGCCTGGATGGCCGTGGTGGCGCTGGTGCTGCGCCCGCTGTTCAACGCCCTGCACGACATGCTGGTGCACCAGAGCATCAACCCCAGCATGACCAACCTGATCCGCTGGCAGAACCACCGCTACGTGCTCAAGCAGAGTCTGGGCTTCTTCCAGAACGACTTCGCCGGGCGCATCGCCCAGCGCATCATGCAGACCGGCAACTCGCTGCGCGACTCGGCGGTGCAGGTGGTGGACGCGCTCTGGCACGTGGCGATCTACACCATCAGCGCCCTGGTGCTGTTCGCCGAGGCCGACTGGCGGCTGATGATCCCGCTGGTGCTCTGGGTGATCGCCTACGTCGGCGCCCTCGCCTACTTCGTACCGCAGGTGAAGCGCCGCTCGGTGGCCGCCTCGGACTCGCGCTCCAAGCTGATGGGGCGCATCGTCGACGGCTACACCAACATCACCACCCTCAAGCTGTTCGCCCACACCCGCCAGGAAGAGGACTACGCCCGCGAGGCCATCGCCGAGCAGACGCACAAGGCCCAGCGCGCCGGGCGCGTGGTGACCTCCATGGACGTCAGCATCACCATCATGAACGGCATCCTCATCGCCGGCACCACGGGCCTGGCCCTGTGGCTGTGGAGCCAGGAGCTGATCTCGGTGGGCGCCATCGCCCTGTCCACCAGCCTGGTGATCCGCATCAACAACATGTCCGGCTGGATCATGTGGGTGGTCGGCGGCATCTTCGAGAACATCGGCCAGGTGCAGGACGGCATGCAGACCATCGCCATCCCCCGCCAGGTGGTCGATGCGCCCGGCGCCAAGCCGCTGGTGGTGGACCATGGCGAGGTCAACTTCGACCACGTCGACTTCAGCTACGGCAAGGGCAGCGGCCTGATCCAGGGCCTCGACCTGGTGGTGCGCCCGGGCGAGAAGATCGGCCTGGTGGGCCCCTCTGGCGCCGGCAAGTCGACCCTGGTCAACCTGCTGCTGCGCCTGTATGACATCGAGGGCGGGCGCATCCTCATCGACGGCCAGGACATCGCCCACGTGACCCAGGAGAGCCTGCGCGCGCAGATCGGCATGGTCACCCAGGACACCTCGCTGCTGCACCGCTCGATCCGCGACAACCTGCTCTACGGCCGCCCCGGCGCCAGCGAGGCGGAAGTGCAGGAAGCGATCCACAAGGCCCGCGCCAGCGAGTTCATCCCACAACTGTACGACGCCCAGGGCCGCACCGGCCTGGACGCCCACGTCGGCGAGCGCGGCGTGAAGCTCTCCGGCGGCCAGCGCCAGCGCATCGCCATCGCCCGCGTGCTGCTCAAGGACGCGCCCATCCTGATCCTCGACGAAGCCACCTCGGCGCTGGACTCGGAAGTGGAATCGGCCATCCAGGAAAGCCTGGAGACGCTGATGCAGGGCAAGACGGTGATCGCCATCGCCCACCGCCTCTCCACCATCGCCCGCATGGACCGCCTGGTGGTGCTGGAACACGGCCGCATCGTCGAAAGCGGCAGCCACGCCGAGCTGATCGAACACGGCGGCCTCTACGCCCGCCTGTGGCGGCACCAGACCGGAGGGTTCGTGGGCGTGGATTAACCCTGTAGGAGCGCGCCCTGCGCGCGATTTCGCGGGCAGGGCCCGCTCCTACAGGGCAGGCAGCGCATTCAGTAGCGGCCAGCGCTCTTTCCTCAGGGATTGGAAGCGATATTCAGTCCTTTCCCCTGAGGACGGAATATGGACGAACGATCCCCAGGCCATTCGGCGCTGCGCAAAGGTCGGTTTTCCCAGCCTCATACGATCTACCTGGTTACAACAACCACTCGCGACCGCACACCCATTTTTCGTTGTTTTCCTGCCGCCTGTGCGGCTGCACGCTGCTTTGGCGACCCGAGGCTTCTTGACGACTGCCATATGCTGGCTTGGGTACTGATGCCCGACCATGCCCACTGGCTGCTCCAGATCGGTTCTGGGGCGAGCTTGAACAGTCTTGTGAACCGTCTGAAATCATGCAGTGCCCGGCACGTGAACCAGTGCCTGGGCAGGTCCGGAACACTATGGGCACGGGCGTATCATGATCGCGCACTACGCCGAGATGAGGACCTACGTGCCGCCGCACGCTATGTCATCGCCAATCCGCTACGTGCCGGCCTGGCGGCCAAGGTTGGCGATTACCCCTTCTGGAACGCGGTCTGGCTGTAGCAGCGCGCCCTCTGCGCGAATCGCGGGCAGGGCCCGCTCCTACAGGTTGACGCCGAATCTCCCGCCCACATCGAACAGCCCGTGAGGCACCGTACCTTGTAGGAGCGCGCCCTGCGCGCGAAATCGCGGGCAGAGCCCGCTCCTACAGGAATCCTGCGGCGTATCGCCCAGTCCGTTAATGAAGCCTTAAGCCTCGACCCTGAACCCTGCGACAAGTCGCCGCATCACCCCGGTCGATGATCATTAGCAAGCACATCAATTTCTCGCCTGGGGTGGTTCGGTGGTCATATCTGTTCCACGCCCCGCCATGCAGTGGACGCCTGACGCATCGCCCCCTGCCCGCCCCCGGACCCGCGGCCAGACATCGGATGCCAGTGCTCCAGGGCGGGGCTTCATCCCCTTCGCTATGAGGACCACCAGAATGAAGATTGCTTCTGTCGTATCGGCGGTGATTTCCAGCCTCGCTCCCATGGCCTTCGCCCAGGACGCGATCAAGGAGCCGGGCGCCGACCTTCCGACGGTCGAATACCACTACGGCATGCCGCTGGACATCGACAAGGTGCTGCACCGTACCGACAACTCGCACAGGGTGGGCATGGTCCCCGCCTACCTGGTGTACCAGGACCACGACGGCGAGACGCACCGCGTGCGCTTCCTCGAATGGGGCGGCCAGGCGAGCCACGTCTGAGCCCCGACCCGGTCTCGGTCCCTGGCCGACTTGGCCACCCCGCGAGCCTGTCGTAGCGGCCGGGGGCCGACCTTCTTCCCGACTTCCCCAGCTACGCCTGCCGATAGGGCAGCGCCGCCCTCGCCTCCTCGGCGTAGGCGCGGATGCCGGCGCGTTCCTGTTCGAGGAAGTCGGCCACCGCGGCGCGCAGGCCCGGGTGCCCGAGCTGGTGCCAGGAGCGCGTGAGCACCGGCTCGAAGCCGCGGACCAGCTTGTGCTCGCCCTGGGCGCCGGCGTCGAAGCGGCGCAGGCCGTTGGCCAGCGCGTAGTCCAGGCCCTGGTAGAAGCAGGTCTCGAAGTGCAGGCGGTCGTACTCCGCCAGGCAACCCCAGTAGCGCCCGTAGAGGGTGTTGCCGTCCACCAGGCTGAAAGCCATGGCCACCGGCCGGCCGTTCCGGCGGGCGAAGACTACGCGGATCGCCGCGCCCATGCGCTCGGCCAGCAGGCTGAAGAACTCCCGCGTCAGGTACGGCGCCTGGCCGCGCACCTCGTAGGTGCTGGCGTAGCAGGCGTAGACGAAGTCCCAGTCGGCCTCGGCCAGCTCGGGGCCTTCCATCCAGCGGAACTCCATGCCCTGCCCGGCCACCTGCTCGCGCTCCTTGCGCAGTTGCTTGCGCTTGCGCGAGGCCAGGGCGTCGAGGAAGTCCTGGAAGTCCCGGTAGCCGCGGTTGAACCAGTGGTACTGGCAGCCCAGGCGCTCCAGCCAGCCGTCCTGCGCGGCGATCAGGCCGTCAGCGCGCGGGTCGGTGAAGTTCACGTGCACGCCGGACCAGACGCCTTCCGCGGTGCCCTCGGCCAGCACGCCCAGCAGTTCGGCGATGCCGTCGTCCGTGCCGAGCAGGCGCGCGCCGCTCACCGGCGAGAAGGGCACGCCCACCAGCAGCTTGGGGTAGTAGCGGATACCGGCGCGCTGGCAGGCGTCCGCCCAGCCCCAGTCGAACACGTATTCGCCGTAGGAATGCGCCTTCACGTAGGCCGGCAGGGCCGCGCGCAGCCGCCCAGCGTCGTCGAGCAGCACGTGGTGCGCCGGGCGCCAACCAGTGCGCGCGGTGACGCTGCCGCTGTCCTCCAGGCTGGCGAGGAAGGCGTGGCGCAGGAACGGCTGGGCGTCCGGCAGCAGGGCATCCCACTGGCCGGGCGCGAGGTCGCCGAGGCGGGAAAGTCTGTGGATAGGCATGCCGACAGTCTGGCGCCGGGCGCGACGGAAGAAAAGTGCCACGACGCCCTTCGTCGCCCCGTCCTTGCGCGCTCGGCCCGCTGTTCTAAGGTGGGGTTACGCGAAAGCACAGGCCCCGCCCCCGGCGGGACAGCCACGCCAGAGCGGCGCGGCGCCTGGCGCCGGCAATGGCGCGGGTGGCGCCCCTGGCCCGACAGCGAGGTCCATTCCATGCAAACCCTGCAATGCACCCATCGCGACTACACCATCATCGCCCGCGTCTTCGAGCACCCGGGGCTGCCCACGCCCTATGCCGGCGGCTGCCAGATCATCGCCCCGGACGGACGCAGCACACGGCGCCAGCCGCTGCCGACGAAGATGGCCTTCCTCGCCGACCTGGACGCCGCGCAGCACGCCTCCATCGCCCACGGCAAGTGGCTGGTGGACCAGAGCCTGGACAGCGACCGCGACCTGTTCCACTAGGCCTCAGTCGGCCAGGGCCTCGACCACCCCGCCCGGCTCGCCGAGCGGCCGCTGCAGGGCCAGGAACTGTTGCGCCGAGAGCCGCCAGGACTGCCCGGCGGCCCACTCGGCGCAGGCCTGGCGGTCCAGCAGCAGGGCGCGCCGGCAGGCCTTGCCCAGGTCGATATCGATGGCGCCGGTGACGCCGTCCTCCAGCACGTCCAGCGGGCCCGGCACCGGGAAGGCGGCCACCGGCGTACCGCATGCCAGGGCCTCGTACATCACCAGGCCGAGGGTGTCGGTGCGCGAGGGGAACACCAGCACGCTGGCCGCGCGATAGACCTCGGCCAGCGCCTGGCCATGGCGATAGCCGAGGAACTCCACCTGGGGATAACGTGCCTGCAGTTCGCTGCGCAGCGGGCCGTCACCTACCACGCGCTTGAGGCCGGGCAGGTCCAGGCCGAGGAAGGCCTCCAGGTTCTTCTCCGGCGCCAGGCGCCCCACATAGAGGAACACCGGCCCCACGGCCGGCGCTGCGCCCGCCAGGAACTGCGTGGTGTCGACGCCCTTGCGCCACAACGCCAGGCCCTGCACGCCCCAGTCGGCGAAGGCGCCGCGCATGCGCTCGCTGCTTACCAGCACCGCCGCGCTGGGCCCATGGAAGCGGCGCAGCATTGCATAGCCGAAGGACAGCGGCAGCCAGGGCCAGCGGTTGTTCAGGTATTCCGGGAAGCGCGTGTGGATCGCCGTGGTGAAGGCCAGCCCGCGGCGCAGCAGCCAGCGCCGCGCGGCCCAGCCCAGCGGGCCCTCGGTGGCCAGGTGCACGCAGTCCGGGGCGAAGGCCTCGATGGCCGGGCCGACCTTCCACAGGTCCCAGGCCAGGGGGATTTCCGGGTAGCTCGGGCAGGGCCGGCTGCGGAATTCCACGGGCGACAGCAGGCGCACCTGGTGCCCCATCGCTTCCAGCTCGGCCACCAGCGCGCGCAGGCTGGTCACCACGCCGTTCACCTGCGGCGCCCAGGCGTCACTGACGATCAGCAGCCTCATGCCACCGGCTCGACGGCGAGGGCCTCGCCGGCGCGCTGGAGCTGCTCGTCGGCCAGGCGGTAGAGCTGGATGCTGCCGTCCCAGTGCTCGATCAGCGCCGTGCAGGATTCCACCCAGTCGCCGCAGTTGAGGTACTCCACCTCGCCGATCTGGCGAATCTCGGCATGGTGGATATGCCCGCAGACCACGCCGTTCAGCCCACGCTTGTGGACTTCGTGGGCGATCGCCTCCTCGAAGTCGCTGATGAAGTTCACCGCGGTCTTCACCTTGTGCTTCAGGTACGCCGACAGCGACCAGTAGCCATAGCCGTAGCGGCTGCGCCAGTGGTTCAGCCAGCGGTTGAGGGTCAGGGTGAACTCGTAGGCCGAGTCGCCGAGGAACGCCAGCCAGCGGTGGTAGCGGGTGATGACGTCGAACTGGTCGCCGTGGATCACCAGCAGGCGTCGGCCGTCGGCGGTGGTGTGCTCGATCTCGTCGACCAGGCGGATGTTGCCCAGCAGCAGCGTGGAGTAGCGGCGCAGGAACTCGTCGTGGTTGCCGGTGACGTAGATCACCTCGGTGCCACGCTTGCTCATGGTCAGCAGGCGGCGGATCACGTTGGTGTGCGCCTGCGGCCAGTAGATGCCGCCGCGCAGCTTCCAGCCGTCGATGATGTCGCCCACCAGGTAGATGCGCTCGGCGTGGTAGCGCTTGAGAAAGCCCGCCAGGTGCTCGGCCTGGCAGTCGCGCGTGCCCAGGTGGACGTCGGATATCCACAGGGTGCGCACCCGTTGTTTCTTGGTCGGCATCAGGCGTTGGGCGCTGGTCATGGGCGGCCTCCGGCGGGGTTTAGCCGATTCTCCGGCCAGGGGGTGACCCGCGCATGACGGCCGCGCGACAGTCCCGTGACAGCCCGCGCCGCGCTAGACTGTGGGCCTGCCCCCGGAGCCCGCCATGAGCCAGATCCTCTCCCTGCGCCGCTACAGCCACGAACACCTCGCCCACAGCCACGACCACGCGCAGCTGGTCCTCGGCCTGTCCGGCGACCTGGAGTTCGAGGTCGCCGGCCTGGGCAGCCGCGTCACCCGCCAGCGCTTCGCCGTGGTCCCGCGCGGCACGCACCACGCCTGCGCCGCCCCAGGCGGCAGCCAGTGCCTGGTGTTCGACCTGGAGGACGAGGACCTGCTGCTGCGCGGCCTGGGCGACCACGCCGAGAGCATCCGCCGCCTGCTGGAACGCCCCGCCGCCCTTGCCCTCAACCCGGCCCAGGGGCAACTGGTGCACTGGCTGGCCGCCAGCCCCCTGCAGGACCCGGTGATCGCCCGCCAGGGCGCCCTGCTGCTGCTCGCCAGCCTGGCCGGCATGCACGTCGCCGAGGCGCCGGCGCAGCTGCCGCTGGCCAGCCTGGACGCCTACATCGACCGCCACGCCGGGCACCCGCTGCAGGTCGCCGACCTGGCGCGCATCGCCGGGCTGTCGGCGGCGCGCTTCCACGCCCGGTTCCTCGCCGAGACCGGGCAGACGCCCATGGACTACGTGCGCCAGCGCCGCCTGCAACTGGGCCGCGAGCTGCTCGGCAGCACGCACCTGGCGGTGGGCGAGATCGCCGCGCGGGTCGGCTATGCCTCGCAGAGCGCCTTCACCGCCGCGCTGGCCCGCCAGTTCGGCAGCACCCCGCGGCAGATCCGCCGCGAGGCGCGCGACAATTCCCGCTAGTCCGCCGACAGACAAAAGCCCCGCCACGCCCTAGACTGCCGCCATCATCAAGGAGATCAGCGATGTCGGCAGACACCATCGAGTGGCAGGACTTCGAGCGCGTCGAACTGCGCGTGGGCACCATCGTCCACGCCGAACCCAACGTGAAGGCGCGCAAGCCGGCGTACATCCTCCAGGTCGACCTCGGCCCGCTGGGGCTGAAGACCTCCAGCGCGCAGGTCACCGCGCACTACGCCATCGAGGAACTGCTCGGGCGCCAGGTCCTGTGCGTCTGCAACTTCGCCCCCAAGTCCATCGCCGGGGTGCGTTCCGAGGTGCTGGTGACCGGCGCCTACGACAGCGACGACAAGGTGGTGCTGGCCGGCTTCGACAAGCCGCTGCCCAACGGCGCGCGCCTGGCCTGAGGCCTTCCACCGCCAGGCGACTGGCTCCCCGGCACCCACGATAGAGAAGCAATGCGCGTTCCCCGACTGACACCCCGCTCGGCCCTGGTGGGCCTGCACGTAGGCGCCCTGATGTTCGGCCTGAGCGGCATCTTCGGCAAACTCATCCTCGCCGCCCCGCTGGTGATCGTCTTCGGCCGCGCGCTGTTCGGCCTGTTGGCCCTGGGCGGCGCCTTCGCCGGGCACCTGGCCGCGCAACCGCGGCCGGGCCTGCGCCAGGCCGCCGCGCTGGCCGGCAGCGGGCTGCTGCTGTGCGCCCACTGGCTGACCTTCTTCCTGGCGGTGAAGGTGGGCAACGTCGCCGTGGCCACCCTCGGCTTCGCCAGTTTCCCGGCCTTCACCGTGCTGCTGGAAGGGCTGCTGTTCCGCGAGCGCATCCGCCGCGCCGAGTACCTGGTGGTGGGCCTGGTGTGCCTGGGCCTGGTGCTGGTGACGCCGAACCTGGACTTCAGCCAGGGCGCCACCGCCGGGCTGTTCTGGGGCATCGCCTCGGGCCTGCTGTTCGCCCTGCTGTCGCTGGCCAACCGCGCCAGCGTGCGCGGGCTGGACCCGATCCTCTCGGCCTTCGCCCAGAACCTCACCATCGTCCTGTGCCTGGCGCCGCTGGCCGTGTTCGAGCTGCCCGCGGTGCGCGCGCTGGACTGGCTGTGGCTGGTGCTGCTGGGGGTGCTGTGCACGGGGGTGGCGCACAGCCTGTTCGTCGCCAGCCTGCAGTTGATCAAGGCACGCACCGCGGCGGTGATCTTCGCCCTGGAGCCGGTCTACGGCATCGCCTTCGCCGCCGTGCTGTTCGGCGAACAGCCGAGCCTGCGCATGCTGGCCGGCGGCGCGCTGATCATCTTCGCCACCTTCCTCAGCGCGCGCAGCGCAACCTAGGGCGTTATGCGCCGGATCGCGGACAGAGTCCGCTCCTACAGGTGGAATGCCATACCGGGTAGCGAACCTGTAGGAGCAACTGCCGCGTTCGCGGGAATGACGAAGGTATGAGGATGACGCCGGCCTTTCCTCCTGCAGAGGACAGCCCCCTCTCCCGCTTGCGGGAGAGGGTTGGGGAGAGGGCGCTCTTGACCCCAACGCCTACGTCACCGGGAAACACGATTGTAGGAGCGGACTCCGTCCGCGATTGGATTCACCGGCCACGCCAGACGCCCCAGTGGCACGGCCTTGGACCTGCTCTTCGTAGGAGCGAGCTTGCTCGCGAACCATCATTCCCAGCGCAAATAAGAAGGCCGCCTCGCAGCATGCGTAACCCGACTCCTTGCCCCGGGGAGGGATTGCCAAGGACTCACCGCACGATTGCCTGCGAAGCGGCCTGTTCGGTCCGGCCCGGGGGCCGGTTGTTTCAGTTGATGCTGTAGCCGCGCCCGTTCAGGCAGGCGCCCAGCGCCCGCCGGTAGGTGTCCGCCACGCCGGGTACCGGCGCCTGGCTGGCCGCGGCCGGGTCGAAGCCGCTCTGGCCCACGGCCCAGGTGTGGCACTCGTAGCGGTCGCGGCTCTGCTGGTCGGGGGTCTGCCCGCGCGCCGGGTAGGCGATCACGTCGTAGCTCACGCCCGCCGGGGCCTGCTGCACCGCCGGTGGCGGCTCCACCACCACGTACTGGCGGCGGTCGGCATTCCACAGGTAGTAGGTACCTGCGGCCACGAAGTAGAGCGCACTGCCGATCCACAGCGACCGCGCGTAATCCGGCAGGCCATGGCCATGCCCGGGGCCCGGACCCCAACCATGCCCCGGGCCGGGACCATAACCGGGCGGCCCGGCCACGGCGGCGGCCGACAGGCTCAGCGCCAGGGCAGCGGCGATCGACTTGAGCACGGCTTGCGACGACATATTGATTGCACCTCCGGACACGGGCGCCCGAGCACCCGCCTTTCATGGTGCCTATCATCGCCGTTCCGCCGGCCGTTGGTTGTCAGCACTTGGTAAAGACTGGGTAAAACAGCCGATACATCGCCCGCGGGCGCGAATCACGGTGAATGGGAGTGCAACCGGCGCGTAGGTATCATCTGCGGATGACGAACCCCCTCACCGGCAACTCCTCCGTCCGCTCGTAGAGCCTCTCGCTCCGCCATTGGGCCGATTCGAATACCGCCTGGCACCATTTCTTCGTCAGGGCCGCCTGGTAGAGCATGCCGAACGTGAAGGCCCTGCTGCCCCGGCGCTCCTTGTCTTTCGGCCTTCTGTAGAAGAAAGGGCCGAAGCCTTCCGGGTGGAAGTAGCGCAAGCAATCGTATTCGGTGATATCCACCTGGAAATGCTGGAAAAAAGGGGGAACCAGGTCATTGGAGTCATCGCCGTCGACACCCAGGTCCTGATTGATCCGGGTCGCGAAACTGAGCGTCTCGAAGTCCCTTTTTCCGAAGCCGAGGTTCTCCTGATAGAAAATCACCACTTCGTCCAGCAGCTTTCTATCTATCGGCAGCTCGGGCAACGTATTCAAAAGAACCTGTCCTCCGCCGAGACAAGCGAGTCGTACTTCCTGACGATCTTATATGCGATTGTCCCGATCTCAGCCACGGTATAAGCCCAGCCTGCAACTGGGACAGCTCTAGCTATGAATGCGCCCACACTTCTCGTGTAGGCGACTCTGGGCGGCCCCCAGCCTGTCAGGGTGGGCAACCGCAAATTGCCGGGAAACCGTTTCTTTTTCAGCACACGCCTCAGATGCAGCGACAGCAGGCTCGTATTCGGTGTAGTACCCGCGAGTTTTCCACGGGGCGGTGCCACGATATTCATACCACCGACAATGGCCAAGGCAGCGGCGACGTCATCAAGTCCCAGTTCTTCCAATGTCGTTTCAATCGCGATGGTCCAGAACAGATCCGTCGCGGTAAAACCGCACTCGCCCGCATAGCAATATATTCTGCTCATCTGCACGCTCCCTGCGCATCGGCCCCGCCTGCCACAATGCCGGCCAGACCTCGATAGGTACCTTCCTTCGACTCAAGCCAGCCGCCATCCTTCTGCAGATACTCCTCGAGTGCCACGCTCAACTCCTCGGTCAGTCAATCCGCGACGACAACTAACACAAGAAAATCCAGTACGCGGACGAAACCTGACCTCAGGAAGAATCCCGCAACCAATAGAGAAATGAGCGAAGCCTTAGGCAGTGCTCCCCCTACAACTGCACCGAATCTGGAGGTTGTCGAGGGCTTGCCCAGGCATCCTGAACACAGCTTGCGACGGCAAGCTTGATTGCAGTACCGGGCACAGATGGCCGCCTGCACTGGATAAAACAGCCGATACATCGCCCGCGGGCGCGGGCGATGCAGGCCATGGCGAACCCTAGAGGGACTCGCGGCTGGCGACGCCGTCCACCAGGCGGGCGATGCCCAGCGGGTTGGCGTCCTTGAGGGCGGGGGGCAGCAGCGCGTCCGGGTAGTTCTGGTAGCACACCGGGCGCAGGAAGCGGTCGATGGCCAGGGTGCCCACGGAGGTGCCGCGGGCATCCGAGGTGGCCGGGTACGGGCCGCCGTGGACCATGGCGTCGCACACCTCGACGCCGGTGGGGTAGCCATTGAGCAGCAGGCGCCCGGCCTTGCGCTCCAGCAACGGCACCAGGGCGGCGAAGCGCGAGAGGTCTTCCGGCTCGGCGAGCAGGGTGGCGGTGAGTTGCCCGCGCAGGCCTTCCAGGGCCCGGCGCAGCTCGGCCTCGTCGGCCGCCTCGACGACCACCGTGGTCGGCCCGAAGACTTCCTCCTGCAGCAGCTCGTCCCCCTGCAGCAGCAGTTCGACGTCGGCCTGGAACAACTGGGCGCGGGCCTGCCTGCCCTCCTGGGCCTGGCCCGCCAGGTGGCGGATGCCGGGGTGCGCGTGCAGGCGCTGCAGGCCCTGTTCGTAGCTGTGCAGGGTGCCGGTGTTGAGCATGGTCTGCGCCGGCTGGTCGGCCATGCGCCCGGCCAGGCTGGCGACGAAGGCGGAGAATTCCGCCGAGGCGATGCCGATCACCAGGCCGGGGTTGGTGCAGAACTGCCCGCAGCCCAGCACCACCGACGCGGCCAGCTCGGCGGCCACCTGCTCGCCGCGTGCCGCCAGCGCCGCGGGCAGGACCAGCACCGGGTTGATGCTGCTCATCTCGGCGAACACCGGGATCGGCTGCGGCCGCGCCGCGGCCAGGTCGCATAGGGCGCGGCCGCCCCTGAGCGAGCCGGTGAAGCCGACCGCCTGGATCGCCGGGTGCTTGACCAGTTGCTCGCCGACGCCGGCGCCGAAGATCATGTTGAACACCCCGGCCGGCATGCCGGTGGCCTCCGCCGCGCGGACGATGGCCGCGGCCACGCAGTCGGCGGTGGCCATGTGCCCGCTGTGGGCCTTGAACACCACCGGGCAGCCCGCGGCCAGCGCGGCGGCGGTGTCGCCGCCGGCGGTGGAGAAGGCCAGCGGGAAGTTGCTGGCGCCGAACACCGCCACCGGGCCCACGCCGATGCGGCACTGGCGCAGGTCCGGGCGTGGCAGCGGCTGGCGCTGGGGCAGTGCGCGGTCGATGCGCGCGCCATGGTAGTCGCCGCGGCGCAGCACCTGGGCGAACAGGCGCAACTGGTTGCTGGTGCGGGCGCGCTCGCCCTGGATGCGCGCCGGGGGCAGTGCGGTCTCGCGGCAGACGATGGCGACGAAGGCCTCGCCCAGGGCATCCAGCTCGGCGGCGATGGCCTCGAGGAATTCGGCGCGGCGCGCGTCGGGCAAGGCGCGGTAGGCCGGGAACGCCGCTTCGGCGGCGAGCGCCGCGGCGTCCACCTCCGCCGGCGTGGCCTGGTGGAAGCTGTAGGGCAGCGCCTCGCCGGTGCTGGCGTCGAGGCTCTGCAGGTGGATGGAACCGGCGCCGCTGCGGGCGTTGCCGATGAAGTTGCGGCCGAGTATCGGCGACATGCAAGACTCCTTGCCTTGTGGGTTCGGATGCCCGCCGGGCGTGCCGGCGGGTGGGGCCGCCAAGGCCCCGCTGGGAAGGAAGGCCGGCGTGCGCGGATAGGCGCCCGCCAGGGGTGGCGGATCAGGTGATGGCGCCGATCTGCCAGGGCACGAATTCGTTCTGGCCGTATCCGTGCAGTTCGCTCTTGCTGCGCTCGCCGGAGGCGATGCGCAGCATCAGGCGGAAGATGTGCTCGCCGCGTTCCTCGATGCTGGTGGAGCCGTCGGCGATGCCGCCGCAGTTGACGTCCATGTCCTCCTCCTGGCGCTCCCACAGGCGCGAGTTGGTGGCCAGCTTGATCGACGGCGAGGGCGCGCAGCCGTAGGCCGAGCCACGCCCGGTGGTGAAGGCGATCAGGTTGGCGCCGCCGGCGACCTGGCCGGTGGCGGAGATCGGGTCGTAGCCGGGGGTGTCCATGAACACCAGGCCGTGGGCGCGCACCTGCTCGGCGTATTCGTAGACGTCCACCAGGTTGCTGGAGCCGGCCTTGGCCACCGCCCCCAGGGACTTCTCCAGGATGGTGGTCAGGCCCCCGGCCTTGTTGCCGGCCGAGGGGTTGTTGTTCAGCTCGGCGCCCATCCGCTCGCAGTAGGCTTCCCACCAGCGGATGCGGGCGATCAGCTTCTCGCCCACTTCGCGGCTCACCGCGCGGCGCGTCAGCAGGTGCTCGGCGCCGTAGATCTCCGGGGTTTCCGAGAGGATGGCGGTGCCGCCGGCGCCCACCAGGCGGTCCACCGCGTTGCCCAGCGCCGGGTTGGCGGTGATGCCCGAGTAACCGTCGGAGCCGCCGCACTGCAGGCCCACGGTCAGGTAGCGCGCGCTGACCGGCTCGCGTTGCACGCGGTTGGCCATGGGCAGCAGGCTCTTCACCTGCTCGATGCCGCTGGCCACGGTCTTCGAGGTGCCGCCGCTGTCCTGGATGGTGAAGGTGCGCAGTTGCTCGCCGCTGCTCAACCCCTGGGCCGCCAGCAGGTCGGGGATCTGGTTGGTCTCGCAGCCCAGGCCGATCATCAGCACCGCGGCGAAGTTCGGGTGTACCGCATAGCCGCCGAGGGTCCGGCGCAGCATGGCCAGGGCCTCGCCGCCCGGGTCGACGGCGCAGCCCACGCCATGGGTCAGGGCCACCACGCCGTCGACGTTGGGGTAGTCGGCCAGCGCGGCGGGGTTGATGTCGCGGCGGAAGTGGTCGGCGATGGCCCGCGCCACCGTGGCCGAGCAGTTCACCGAGGTGAGGATGCCGATGTAGTTGCGCGTGGCGACGCGGCCGTCGGCGCGGCGGATGCCGAGGAAGCTTTCCTCGCGCAGGGGCGCGGCGGCCACGGCGTCGACGCCGAAGGCGTAGTCACGGGCGAAGTCGCCCATGGCCAGGTTGTGCACGTGGACGTGTTCGCCGGCCTCGATCGCCCGGCTGGCGAAGCCGATGATCTGGCCGTAGCGGCGCAGCGGCTGGCCGGCCTCGATGCGCCGGGTGGCGACCTTGTGCCCGGCGGGGATCGCCTCGCGCACCTTCAGCCCCTCCCCCGCCAGCGCCAGGCCGGCGGGCAGGGCCAGGCGGGCGATCAGCACGTCGTCCAGCGGGTTCAGGCGGATCACCGCGTTGGCGGTGTCTTGCCCGCCGGTTCTGCTTATCAGTTCCATTACAGCAACCTCACATCGGCGCGCCGGCTCAGGCCAGCCCGCGCTCACGGTAGTCGATCAGGCTGGAGAACAGCACCAGGCCGAGGGCCATCACGACGAAGAAGATCAGGGCCAGGAAGTACGAGCCGGTGAACTGCACGATCAGGCCGATGAGGATCGGCACTATCACCCCGACCATGTTGCCGCCGAAGTTCATGCTGCCGCCCAGCACGCCGGCGCGCGACTTGCCGCCGAGGATCGCCGGCAGGCACCAGTACATGCCGCACCAGCGGATGAAGAAGAGTGCGACGCAGAGCAGCGCGATGACCCCGGCGGCATCGGCGGTGTAGGCCACCAGCAGGATGCACAGCGAGGCGATCATGGCCGAGCCGGCGAACATGCTGCGCATCACCCGGTTCGGCGCGCCGCCGGCGGCCTTCCACTTGTCGGCCAGCCAGCCGCCGACCAGTTCGCCGACGAAGCCGCACATGAAGATCAGGAAGGTCGCCCCGCCCATGGCCTTGATGTCGAGGCCGTGGGCCTGGTGCAGGTAGCTCGGCATCCAGGTCATCAGGCCGTAGAACACGCTGTTGTAGCACATGTACCCGCAGATCATGGCCAGCACCGAGCGGTCGCGGAGCATCTCGCGCAGCACCGCCCTGCGGCCGTGGCCATGCTCGCGCGCGGCGGCCTCGTTGGCCTCGCGGATGTGCCGCAGTTCCTCCTCGTTCACCCCCGGGTGCTCGGCGGGGTTGTTGCGGATGTACCACCAGGCCCAGAGGCCGACCACCACGGTGCCGATGCCGGCGATGACGAAGGCGGTGCGCCAGGAGCCGAACCAGGAAATCAGCCCGGCGATGATGATCGCGCCCAGGGCGGTGCCCAGCGGCGCGCCGCCGTCCACCAGGGTGGCGCCGCGGCCGCGCTCGTTGGGGGTGAGCCAGGCGCCGTTGAGCTTGGCCCCGGCCGGCATGATCGGCGACTCGGCCACGCCCAGGCCGATGCGCGTGGCCAGCAGCAGGATCCAGTTGTGCGAGGCCGCGCCCAGGGCCTGGAAGCTGCCCCAGGCGACGGTGGCGATGCCGACGATGTTGCGCGCCTGGAAGCGGTCCAGGAGCATGCCGGCGGGAATCTGCATCAGCGCGTAGGACCAGAAGAACGAGCTGAGCAGCAGGCCTTCCAGGGCCGGGGTCAGGTTGAATTCCTGGGAGATCAGCGGCAGCGCCACCGACAGCGAGGCGCGGTCGATGTAGTTGATCGCCGCGAGCAGCAGCAGGAGCAGGAAGATCCGCCAGCGCACCGTGGTGGCCTGGGCCACGCGGGCGGGAGCGACATCGGCATACAACGTCTGGGCGTTGGTGGTTTTCATGGCCGTCTCTTTCTTATGTTTGTTATGGGCACCCGCGCGGCCATGGCCGTGCGGGTGGACGTAGCGCGGCGGCGGAGCCCGGCCGGGGCCCCGCGCGTCGCTCAGAGCGGGACGACGCCGCCGGCGGCGAACGCCGGCTCGACCTGCTCGATGGCATTGACCAGCGGCTCGCCGAACTCGGCCAGGCTGATCTCGAAGCGGTCGCCCGCCCGGGTGCGGACGCCGTCGGCGAAGGACAGCGTGGCAGTGCCGAAGAAGTGCACGTGCACGTCGCCGGGGCGGAGGAACTGGGCGTACTTGAAGTGGTGGTACTCCAGGTTCTCCAGGCTGTGGCACATGTTGTCCTCGCCGGAGAGGAAGGCCTTCTCCCAGACGACCTGGCCGTCGCGCAGGATACGGCTGCTGCCTTCCAGGTGGCGCGGCAGCTCGCCCACCCGCAGCTCGGGCCCGTAGGAGCAGCTGCGCAGCTTGGAGTGCGCCAGGTACAGGTAGTTGCGGCGTTCCATCACATGGTCGGAAAACTCGTTGCCCAGGGCGAAGCCCAGGCGGTACGGCTGGCCGTCGTCGCCGATCACGTAGAGGCCGGTCAGCTCGGGTTCCTCGCCGGCATCCTCGGCGAAGTGCGGGACGCGGAAGGCGCCGCCGGGCGGCACCACGATGCTGCCGTCGCCCTTGTAGAACCATTCCGGCTGTACGCCCACCGAACCGGGCGCGGGGCGGCCGCCCTCGATGCCCCAGCGGAAGATGCGCATGGTGTCGGTCAGGGCGCTTTCGTCCTCGTCCTTCTGCTGGTGCATCTTGTCGCGGGTGGAGGCGCTGCCCAGGTGGGTCAGGCCGGTGCCGCTGATCAGGCAGTGGGCGGGGTCCTCGTGGTCCAGCGGCGGCAGTACACGGCCGGCTTCCAGCAGCTGGGCGTAGGTCTCGGCGCAGGGTTCGCTGCCGCGCGCCAGCACCTCGTCGACCAGGCCGCGGCCGGCGCGGATCGCCGCCAGGGCCAGTTCCCGGGTGCTGGAGCAGTCGCGCAGGGTCTCGACCTGTTGGCCTTCGACGACGCCGACCCGGCGGCAGCCCTGGTCGGTGAGGAATTGGATCAGTCTCATGATTCGGCTCGCATTGTTGTTGTCCAACGGCCCTGCGCAGGAACCTCGTGGGAGCCACTGTAAATTCGTGGGCAAATGCTGCCTAATGAGAGCTGCTGATTGAGCGATAACTTTTCCTCATCCCCATGCTGCCCTCGCTGACCACCATCGCCTCGCGCCTGCGCCTGAAGCAGCTGCGCCTGCTGATCGCCCTCGACGAACACGGCTCGCTGCACAAGGCCGCCGAAGCGGTGGCGATCACCCAGCCCGGCGCCACCAAGGCGCTGCACGAGATAGAGTCGACCCTCGGCGCCACCCTCTTCGAGCGCACGCCCAAGGGCCTGCAGCCCAACGACCTGGGGCGCTGCGTGATCCGCTACGCACGGCTGATCCACACCGACCTCGCGCACCTGCGCGAG
>NZ_QGSL01000091.1:612453-622604 GCF_003176655.1 Pseudomonas sp. RW407
GCCGAGGTGGGCGTGGACTGGATACTCGAGCGTCTCGATGGCATCGCTCCGCAGCTCTCGGCCAAGGACCAGGTCGGCAAGTCATTCAGCGACGCCGAATGCTACGACTGACCACTGGTTCCCCAAGCCCCGCCGCAACGGCGGGGCTGTTTGCCGCAAATCAGCGAAACCTGCGTTTACAAACCCCCTCGCAACCTTTGCGCCTAAGCTGTGTCGGATGACGCCCGTTCTATCCGGAAGGAATCCGCCGATGAAGCTCACCGCCCTCCCCCTCCTGCTCATGGCCGGCGTGCTCGCCGCCTGCGCTTCCAACTCGCCTTCGCAGCATGCTTCGCTCAGTGGCGAGGTGTTCTACCTGCAGCGCATCGCGCTGCCGCCGGGTGCGCAGGTTTCGGTGAGCCTGCAGGATGTTTCCCTGGCCGATGCGCCGGCCGTGGAGCTGGCTTCGCAGACGCTGCCCGGCGGCCAGCAGGTGCCGGTTGCCTTCAAGCTCGATTACGACCCGCAGCAGGTCCAGCCTGGCCACAGCTATGCGGTCAGCGCGCGCATCGAGAATGCCGGCAGGCTGCTGTTCATCAGCACCGAGCGCCACGGCGTCAAGCTCGACGGCAGCGATCCGCAGCCGCTGCGCATCCGCGTCGACGCGGTGCGCTGATCCGTCCTCCCGCGGCCGGGTTCCGTTGCCGGCCCGGCCTCGCTAAGCTTGTCCCTTCGTCCTTCGCCGAGGCCCTCGGCGAAGGTTCCGCCCCGCCCCACAAGGAATCCCGATGCTGCGTTTCACCGCCCTGCTGGCCGGCGCCCTGCTGTCCGCCAATGCCTTCGCCCTGTCCCTCGCCAACCTCAGCCAGGCCGACGCCAGCGGCGGCCTCAAGGATGCCCTGAGCCAGGGCGCGCAGATCGCCGTCAAGCAACTGGGCAAGCCCGGCGGCTTCACTAACGATCCGGCCGTGCGCATCGAGCTGCCGGGCAAGCTGGGCAAGGCCGCCAAGGTGATGAAGCAGTTCGGCATGGGCGCCCAGGTCGACCAGTTGGAAGCCAGCATGAACCAGGCCGCCGAGGCCGCCGTGCCGCAGGCCCAGGCGCTGCTGGTGGATGCGGTGAAGAAGATGACCGTGCAGGACGCCAAGGGCATTCTCGCCGGCGCCGACGATTCCGCCACCCAGTACCTGGAGCGCAGCAGCCGCGAACAGCTGCGCCAGCGCTTCCTGCCGATCGTCAAGCAGGCCACCGACAAGGTCGGCCTGGCCAAGCAGTACAACGCCTTCGCCAGCCAGGCCGCGGCCTTCGGCGTGGTCGATGCCAAGGATGCGAACGTCGAGGGCTACGTTACCGAGCAGGCGCTGGATGGGCTGTTCAAGGTGATCGCCCAGCAGGAGAAAGGGATTCGCGAGAATCCGGCGGGGGCGGCTACCAGTCTGGCGAAGAAGGTTTTCGGGGCGCTCTGAAGCCTGCAGAACTCGCGAAGGGTGTTTCCCGGTTGCATCGTCGTATCGGGTGGCTTCGCGCCCTCTCCCCAGCCCTCTCCCGCAAGCGGGAGAGGGAGCTGTCCTGAGCTGCCTGGTAGACAGGCGTCATCCGGCGACGACTGTGCGTCCCTGGAACCGTAGGAGCGGATTTATCCGCGATAGCCATGCATGGGCTCAGCCCATCGCGGACGGAGTCCGCTCCTACAGGTTGCCGGGAGGCGCGGTATTCCTCCCCGTAGGAGCGGACCTTGTCCGCGATAGCCAGACGTATCGGCGCGGATCGCGGATGAGATCCGCTCCTACGCTGCCCCACCCGCACCATTCAAATGTAGGAGCGCGCCCTGCGCGCGAATCGCGGACAGTTGCTCCTACAAGCCCTGCTCCAGGCTCTGGTGGAACCACCGCAGCGCCACCTCGTAGGTCCCGTGCCACAGGCGTTCGCTGGCGCCGGCGCGGATGCCGTTCTGCACCCGCGTCGCCATGGCGAAGTCTTCTTCCAGGGCGGCGTAGAGGATTTCGTTGTTCTTCTCGAAATAGCGCCGCGCCTTCTCCGTCTGCGGCTCCTCCGGCAGCAGTGTGTGGCTGAGCACCCGCGTGGCCAGCGGGCCGTCGGGGAATACGCTGGAGAAGTCGATGTGGTCCGGCTCCACCAGCACCAGGGTGTTCGGCCACAGCAGGTACAGCAGGTTGCCGTGGCGGCGCAGGTCCCATTGCTCTTCCGGCTGCCCCTGCAGCTCGCGCAGGTTGCGTTTCACGTAGTAGTTGCGGATGTGCCGGCCGAAGCGCTCGAAGCTGCCCAGGTTGGGCCAGAACAGGTGGTCGATGGTGGCCTGGTGGGCCTTGGCCACGTGGTAGTTCTCCAGGAAGGTGTCCACCGTCAGCTTCCAGTTCACCGGGCGGCGGATGTCGCGCGGGTCGAAGAGCACGTGGTCGTCGATGGCGAAGCTGTCGAAGTCGGCGCACAGCGCTTCGCCGAAGAAGCTGTCCAGGTCCAGCGCCGGCCCGGGTGAAAGGCGCGCCCAGACCGCGCCGAAGCGCTCGGCCACCGGCAGTTCGGTGAGGTTCAGGCAGGCCCTGTCGACGCCTTCGAAGCCGTAGCCGTGGGGAATGCCGCGCAGTTGCCCGTCCGGATTGTAGGCCCAGGCGTGGTAGGGGCAGACGAACACCCGGTTGCGCCCCGCCGCCTCGCCTACCAGTTGCGTGCCACGGTGCTTGCACACGTTCAGGAAGGCCCGCAGCCGCCCCTGTTCGTCGCGGGTCAGCAGCAGCGGCACCATCAGCTCGCGGGTGAGGAAGGCGCCCTTGGTGATCTCGCTGGAACGCGCCACCAGAACCGGCTCGCGCAGCAGCACCTCGTCGCGTTCGCGGCGGTAGCGTTCCTCGTCCAGGTAGGCGGACACCGGCAACGACGACGGCTCCGCCGCGCCATCGGAAACGCTCCGCTCGGCCAGGGCCAGGACCTTGCTCAACAGCTCCACCTGGGTTGCATGCTGCATGGGGCGACTCCTTCTGTTCAGTTCGACAGGGGCGCCAGCGCGCCGCGGATGAAATGCCACAGCTGCCGCGCCAGTTGCGCGGCCGGCGGCCGGGGCTGGCGCGCCAGGGCTTCCAGCAGGGCCTGGTGCAGGCCGCCGAGGATCATCGCCGAGACCAGTTGCGCATCCAGTTGTGCGTTGAGCTGCCCGGCGGCCTGGCCGCGGCGGATGTTGTCGGCGCCCTGGCGGATGTTCTCGGCGATGCGCTGGGCCTCCAGCGCGGCCACCTCGGGTTCGCGCGCCAGGCTGACCAGCACCAGCGGCGCCAGCGGCTCGGCATAGACGAACTCCACCGCGCGACGCACCCGCTGCGCCTCGCGCTCGCTCCAGTCCTGGGCCTGGGGCAGCGGGTCGGCGGCCATCACCTGGGCCTGGTAGCGGTCGTAGAAGTCCTCCGCCACTGCCGCCAGCAACCCGGCGCGGGAGGCGAAGTAGCGGTAGATCAGCCCCACCGAGACGCCGGCGCGCTCGGCC
This sequence comes from Pseudomonas sp. RW407, assembly GCF_003176655.1. NCBI lineage: Bacteria > Pseudomonadati > Pseudomonadota > Gammaproteobacteria > Pseudomonadales > Pseudomonadaceae > Pseudomonas > Pseudomonas sp. RW407. The sequence continues at coordinate 615,929 of NZ_QGSL01000091.1, forward strand.
ACCCGCCCCACTTCCAGGCCGCCGCCGAACTCCAGCAGTTCGGCGCGCGCGGCCTCCAGCAGGCTGGCGCGGGTTTTCAGGGCCTTGGCGGACAGGTCGGGCATGGCAGGGCTCATGGGGCTGGACAGGAAAAGTGAATTCAGTTTACTTATTTCTGCGAGCAAGCCAAGCCCCCATCCCAGGAAGCCACCACGAGAGCCCCGGCCATGAGCGAACCCTGCGTGCTGTACCGCGTCGACGGACGCGTCGCCACCCTCACCCTCAACCGCCCCGAGCGGCTCAACGCCATCGACGACCGCATGCCTGCAGAGCTGGAAGCGGCCGTGGCCCGCGCCAACGCCGACGACGCCGTGCACGTCATCGTCCTCACCGGCGCCGGGCGCGGCTTCTGCAGCGGCTACGACCTCAAGTTCTTCGCCGAGAACCCGCGCGGCGTCTACGGCAGCCAGGAAATGCCCTGGGACCCGATGCTCGACTACGCGCTGATGAAGCGGAACACCGAGCAGTTCATGAGCCTGTTCCGCAGCTACAAGCCGGTGATCGCCAAGGTCAACGGCCCGGCGGTGGCCGGCGGCAGCGACATCGCCCTGTGCTGCGACCTGATCGTCATGGCCGAGGAAGCGCAGATCGGCTACCCGCCGGCGCGCGTCTGGGGCTGCCCCACCACCGCCATGTGGGTCTACCGCCTGGGCCCGGAGAAGGCCAAGCGCATGCTGCTCACCGGCGACCTGGTCGATGGCCGCGAGGCCCAGCGCCTGGGGCTGGTCTACCAGAGCGTGCCGCTGGCCGAGCTGGACGCCACGGTGGACGCCCTGGCCGCGCGCATGCAGGGCATCCCGAAGAACCAGCTGATGATGCAGAAGCTGATGATCAACCAGGCCTTCCACAACATGGGCCTGGAGACCACGCAGATGTTCGCCACCCTGTTCGACGGCATCACCCGCCATAGCCCCGAAGGCGTGCGCTTCAAGGCGCGTTGCGAGGAAGTGGGCTTCGCCCAGGCGGTGCGCGAGCGGGATTCGGGAGCACCGATTCCCTGAACCGCCACATCCTGCTCGTAGGGCGAATAACCGTTCGCGGTTATCCGCCGTCGGCCGTGCCATCGGGGTGTCCGGCGTGGCGGATGAATCCAATCGCGGACAAAGTCCGCTCCTACAGGGAAATGCCACGCCTTCCGGCAACCTGTAGGAGCGAGCTTGCTCGCGAACGGACTCCGCAGCGGGGTTTATTCGCGAGCAAGCTCGCTCCTACGAAGAGCATTTCGGCGCGGGCCGCAAGACAGTTGCTCCTACGACCGTGCTTCCCAGGACCGTAGGAGCGGACTCCGTCCGCGATCATCCGTCGTTGAAAACGGCGGATAACGTTTCCCGGTGACGTAGGCATTGGGATCAAGAGCGCCCTCTCCCGCAAGCGGGAGAGGGGGCTGTCCTCTGCAGGAGGAAAGGCCGGCGTCAACCTCACACCTTCGCACTAGACAGTGCGTAGGGCGAATAACCGTTCGCGGTTATCCGCCGTTACACCTCGCTCGCCGGCCAACGCTATGGCCGAGCCCGAAGCGCCTCGCAATGGTGCTCCGAGGTCGATACCGAAGCGGCCTGGAGCCAAGGTCAATCGGCGTATGACCGCGAACGGTCATACGCCCTACGCAGGTTCCTTCTTGACCCTGAACCAGGCGGCGTAGAGCGCCGGCAGGAACAGCAAGGTCAGCGCCGTGGCGACGATCAGGCCGCCCATGATGGCCACCGCCATGGGCCCGAAGAATACGCTGCGCGACAGCGGGATCATCGCCAGCACCGCCGCCAGGGCGGTGAGCACGATGGGGCGGAAGCGCCGCACCGTGGCCTCGATGATGGCGTGCCAGCGGTCCAGGCCGTGGGCGATGTCCTGCTCGATCTGGTCCACCAGGATCACCGAGTTGCGCATGATCATCCCGGCCAGGGCGATGGTGCCGAGCATGGCGACGAAGCCGAAGGGCTTCTGGAACACCAGCAGGAACAGGGTCACGCCGATCAGCCCCAGGGGCGCGGTGAGGAACACCATGGCCATGCGCGAGAAACTGCGTAGCTGGACCATCAGCAGGGTCATCACCACCACTAGGAACAGCGGGATGCCGGCGTTCACCGAATTCTGCCCCTTGGCCGAGTCCTCCACGGTGCCGCCCACCTCCAGCAGGTAGCCGTCGGGCAGTTGGGCGCGGACCGGGTCGAGGGTCGGCGAGATCTGCTTGACCAGCGTCGCCGGCAGCGAGTCGTCGTAGATGTCCGCGCGCACCGTCACCGTGGGCAGGCGGTTGCGCCGCCAGATGATGCCTTCCTCGAAACCGTACTCCAGGGTCGCCACCTGCGACAGCGCCACGCTGCGGCCGTTGTTGGTGGGGATGGCCAGGCTCGGCAGCTGCGACAGGTCCTGGCGCTCGCGGGCGTCGCCGCGCAGGAGGATCTCGATCAGCTCGTTGTCCTCGCGGTAGTAGCTGACAGTGGAGCCGGTCAGCGAGCTCTGCAGGAACTGCGAGATGTCCCGGGTGCTCACGCCCAGGGCGCGGGCGCGGTCCTGGTCGACGTTGAGGAAGATCGCCTTGCTCGGCTCCTCCCAGTCCAGGTGCACGTTCACCACGTGGGGGTTCTCGCGCATCTTGTCCGCGACCTTGCGCGCCAGGGCGCGCACTTCGGCGATGTGCTCGCCGGAAACGCGGAACTGCACCGGGTAGCCCACCGGCGGGCCGTTCTCCAGGCGGCTGATGCGGCTGCGCACCGTGGGGAAGTCCTCGGCCATGCGCTGGATCAGCCATTGGCGCACTTCCTCGCGGCTCTGCAGGTCCTTGGCCAGGACCACGAACTGGGCGAAGCTCGCCGCCGGCAACTGCTGGTCCAGCGGCAGGTAGAAGCGCGGCGAGCCGGTGCCGACGTAGGCCACGTAGTTCTCGATGCCCGGGTGCCCGGCCAGCAGTTTCTCCAGGCGCTGGGCCTGCTCGGCGGTGGCGGCCAGGGAGTCGCCCTCGGCCAGCTTCAGGTCCACCAGCAGCTCCAGCCGCGCCGACGGCGGGAAGAACTGCTGCGGCACCAGGCGGAAGGCGGCGATGGAGCCGACGAAGGCCAGCAGCGTCAGCACTATCACCGTCTTGCGGTAGCGCACGCACCACTCCACCAGGCGCCGGAAGCGCTGGTAGAAGGCCGTCGAGTACGGATCGTGGCCCTGGTCGCTGCCGCCGTGCTTCTCGGCGTAGCGCTTGGCCAGGTCCGGCAGCAGCTTGGCGCCCAGGTAGGGCACGAAGACCACCGCGGCGATCCAGGACACCAGCAGCGCGATGGTCACCACCTGGAACAGCGAGCGGGTGTATTCGCCGGTGCCCGACTGCGCGGTGGCGATGGGCAGGAAGCCGGCGGCGGTCACCAGGGTACCGGTGAGCATCGGGAAGGCCGTGCTGGTCCAGGCGAAGCTGGCCGCCTTGAGGCGGTCGTAGCCCTGCTCCATCTTCACCGCCATCATCTCCACGGCGATGATGGCGTCGTCCACCAGCAGGCCCAGCGCCAGCACCAGGGCGCCCAGGGAAATCTTGTGCAGGCCGATGTCGAAGTAACGCATGCAGACGAAGGTCATCGCCAGCACCAGCGGGATCGACAGCGCCACCACCAGGCCAGTGCGCAGGCCCAGGGAGAAGAAGCTCACCAGCAGCACGATGATCAGCGCCTCGGCCAGCACCCGGACGAACTCGCCCACGCCCTCGCGCACCGCCGCCGGCTGGTCCGACACCTTGCGCAGCTCCATGCCCGCCGGCAGGTTCTGCTGCAGGCGCTGGAACTCGTTCTCCAGGGCCTTGCCCAGGACCAGGATGTCGCCGCCGCTCTTCATAGACACGGCGATGCCGATGGCGTCCTCGCCCATGAAGCGCATGCGCGGCGCCGGCGGGTCGTTGAAGCCGCGGTGCACCTCGGCCACGTCGCCGATGCGGAAGGTGCGGTCGCCCACGCGGATGGGGAACTGGCGGATGTCCTCCACCGAGTCGAAACGGCCGGTCACGCGCAGTTGCACGCGGTCGCTGGCGGTCTCGAAGAAGCCGGTGGCGCTCACCGCGTTCTGCTCCTCCAGGGCCTTCTGCACCGCGGCCAGGGGCAGGCCGAGGGTGGCCAGCTTGGTGTTCGACAGGTCGATCCAGATCTTCTCGTCCTGCAGGCCGACCAGCTCGACCTTGCCGACGTCCTTGATGCGCTGCAGTTGCAGCTGGATGCGGTCGGCGTAGTCCTTCAGCACCGCATAGTCGAAGCCCTTGCCGGACAGCGCGTAGATGTTGCCGAAGGTGGTGCCGAACTCATCGTTGAAGAACGGCCCCTGGATGCCCTGCGGCAGGGTGTAGCGGATGTCGCCGACCTTCTTGCGGATCTGGTACCACAGCTCGGGGATGTCCCTGGACTTGAAGTCCTCGCGGGCGACGAAGGTCACCTGGGACTCGCCCGGGCGCGAGAAGGAGACGATGCGGTCGTAGTCGCCGGTCTCCATCAGCTTCTTCTCGATGCGCTCGGTGACCTGGCGCGAGACCTCCTCGGCGGTGGCGCCGGGCCAGTTGGTCTTGACCACCATGGCCTTGAAGGTGAAGGGCGGGTCCTCGCTCTGGCCGAGCTGGGTGTAGGACAACACCCCGGCGATGCCCAGCAGCAACATCAGGAAGAGTACGATCGGTCGGTTCTGCAGGGCCCAGGCGGAGAGGTTGAAGCGCATCCTGCGTCACTCCTTCGCCAGCAGCTTGACCGAACGGTTCTCGCGGTCGACCGGGCGTACCTGCTGGCCTTCGCGCAATACCTGGACGCCCGCGGCGACCACCCAGTCGTCGGGCTGCAGCCCTTCCAGCACCGGCACCCGGTCCTCGGTGTAGGGCCCGATGCGCACCGGCCGGCGGTGCAGGCTGGAATCCTTCGGGTCGACCACCCAGACGAACGGCTGGCCGCCCTCGGCGCTCACCGCCGCCAGCGGCACGGCCAGGGGCACGGCGCCCTCGTTGTGGATGTAGACGCGGGCGCTCTGGCCCAGTTCGGCCGGCACCTTGGCGTCGTCGAAGGCCACCCGCGCGGCGAAGGTGCGCGACTGCGGGTCGGCGGCCGGCGACAGCTCGCGGATGTGCCCGCTGAAGCGCTTGTCCGGCTGCGACCAGAGCTCGACGCTGACGCCCTCGCCGATGCGGAAGCGCTCGATGGCGTGCTCGGGGAAGCTGATCAGCACCTCGCGGTCGCCGTCGGCGGCAAGGGTGAAGACCGTCTGCCCGGCGGCCACCACCTGGCCCACCTCGACGCGCCGCGCCGAAATCACCCCGTCCTGCGACGCGCGCAGCACGGCGTAGTCGGCCTGGTTGCGCGCCACGTCGTACTCGGCGCGCACCTGCTTCATGCGCGCCTCGCCGGCGCGGTAGGTGTTCTCGATGTTGTCGAACTGCGACTGGCTGACCAGCTTGCGTTCCAGCAGCGTCTTGTAGCGCAGGTATTCCGAACGCACGGTCTGCAGGTTGGCCTCGGCGGCGGCGACCTGGGCGCGGTTGGCCTCCAGCTGCAGGCGCACGTCCTCGGGGTCGAGCTCGGCCAGCGGCTGGTCGCGGCGCACCCGCTCGCCGGTCTCCACCAGGCGCTTGGCCACCTTGCCGCCGATGCGGAAGGCCAGCTCCGGCTCGTGGCGGGCATGCACCTCGCCCGGGTAGGCCTCGGTGACCGAGCGCGCCAGTTGCGGCTGCACGACCATGGCCGGGCGCAGCGCCGGCTTGGCCGGCTCGCCGTTGCCACAGGCAGCGAGGGACAGGGAGAGGACCAGGGGAGCAGCGACGGACAAGACATGGCGGAACATGATGGATGACCTTTCGCGAAACGCAGTTGAATTTTTATACTTGTCGGTATAGTAAGAATACAAAACCAACCAGTCCAGTATTTGAATTGTAAAAAAAATGTCCCAGCCTCCCCTTTCCAACGGCCCCGGCCGCCCCAAGGACCTGGCCAAGCGCCAGGCGATCCTCGACGCCGCCAAGGAACTGTTCCTGTGCAACGGCTACGATGGCAGCAGCATGGAAGCCATCGCCGCCGAGGCCGGGGTTTCCAAGCTCACCGTGTACAGCCACTTCACCGACAAGGAGACGCTGTTCTGCGAGGCGGTGCAGGCCAAGTGCGCCGAGCAGGTGCCGGAGCTGTTCCACGAACCGCCGGCCGACGCGCCCACCCGCGAGCTGCTGCTGAACATCGCGCGGGGCTTCAACCGCCTGATCAACAGCCCCGAGGCCATCGCCCTGAGCCGCCTGATGATCGCCCAGGGCGGGCAGAACCCGGCGCTGTCGCAGATGTTCTTCGACGCCGGCCCGCAGCGCGTGCTGGACCAGATGGAAAGGCTGATCGCCCAGGCCCAGCGCAAGGGCGAACTGCGCGAGGGCGACGCACGCAACGCCGCCGAGCACTTCCTGATGCTGGTGCAGGGCTGCCTGCACTTCCGCCTGCTGATCGGCTGCGTCGAGCTGCCGCCGGTGGAGGAAAGCGAAAGGCATGTGCAGGAGGTGGTGGAGTTGTTTCTGAGGGCTTATCGGCCTTGAGGCCTATGCCGTAGGCGCTTCTCCTGTAGGAGCGAGCTTGCTCGCGAATAGTGCTCACCCGGGACTTCGGTGTTTGTGGTGGTTCAATTTCCTCGGACACCTCGATAGGTGGAAAATCCACTG
>NZ_QGSL01000091.1:622614-639493 GCF_003176655.1 Pseudomonas sp. RW407
CGGACCTTGTCCGCGATAGCCGGACATTCCGGCGCGATTCGCGGATTAGATCCGCTCCTACGTCCCCCCACCCACGCCATTCCCCGTAGGGCGCATAACACCTACGGCGTTATCCGCCGTTGTCCCGGCTGTAGGAGCGGGCCCTGCCCGCGATTCGCGCGCAGGGCGCGCTCCTACAAGGGAATGGCGTGAAGGGAATGGCGTGGCTGGCGCTTTTCGTAGGAGCGAGCTTGCTCCTACGAAGGGCCAAGGGCCGTGGCTCCTGCGTTTCAGCGCGCCTCGATGCGGAACCCCACCCGCGGGAAATGCACATGCACCACCCCAGCGCGCGGGTCCTCGCGGCGCAGGATCAGTTCCTCGCTGCCCAGGTGCAGCAATTCCCCTTCCACCGGGTCGACGCCGTAGTCGGTCGCCGCCGCCACCACCCGCTGGCCGGCCTGCAGGCCGTTGGGATCGGCGAAGGGTTCGTCCGGCAGCGCCGCCGGCTGGCTGCCGCGGGCCACGGCGATGGCATCCTCGCTGCTCATCTCGCTCGACGCGCCATGGCCGAAGCCGAGCACCCGGCCCAGCCAGGCCTGCACCGCGGGGTAGGCGTCCACCAGCGGCGAGGTCACCGGGGTGGCCTTGACGAACCAGAGCACGTGGGCCACGGCGAAGTCCGCCAGGGACGGCTCGCCGAACAGGAAGTCGCCCTCCTCCCGCGCCAGTTGCTGCTCCAGCCGCGCCATGAACACCGGCCACTGCTGGCGCGCCTGCTCGGCCGGCAGGCGCGCGGCGCTGCCGCCGCTGAACAGTTGGCTGCGGTCGGCGACGAAGGCCTTGAGGAATTCCGGCGGCAGCTTGCCGAAGCGCACGGCGATGGATTCGGGCTGGAACACCAGGCTCACGCCGTGCTGGAACAGCACCGAGTCGGCCCAGGCGGCGAAGGCCGCGACGGTGAACTCCTGGCCTTCGGGGAACAGCGCCGGGGTGGCCTTTTCCTGCTCCAGGCGGCGGGCGATCAGCGCGGTGTCGCAGTAGACGTCGGCGCCCACCTGCAGCACCGGGGTCTTGCGGTAGCCGCCGGTGAGCGCCATCAGGTCCGGCTTGGGCATGATCGGCGGGATCAGCACCGAGCGCCACGACAGCTGCTTGAAGCCCAGCAGCAGGCGGGCCTTCTCGGCGAAGGGGGAGGTCGGGTAGTGGTGCAGGATCAGCTCGGACATGCGGGGCTCCGTTGGCCGGCGTTGAGGGCTTTCCAGCTTACCCCGCCGCGGTGCGCGGTCCTACCCGTTCGAAACTATGGCGGGCTATCCGCCGCGCTGATGGCCAGGGCCGCGCCGGCCAGCACCAGGCGCTCCTTGGCCGGCTTGCCCAGGGCCTTGATCGCGCGCTCGCGGCGCAGCGCCTCGCCCTTGCCGGCGCAGGCCTCGACATAGACCAGCGCCTGCGCCGGGCTGGAATGGAAGAAGCGCGCGCCGCGCCCGCTGCAGTGCGCCTCGAAGCGCCGCTGCGGGTCGTCGCTGATGCCGCAGTAGAGCGCGCCGTTGGCGGCACGCACCAGGTAGACGAACCAGGGCTTGGGCTCGGCCAGGCTCATGTCCAGACCCGCTGCTGCATGCGCTCGCAGTAGCCGACCAGCCGCTCGTATTCGCGCGCCATGTGGTTCAAGGGGGTTTCCAGGGTGCTGAGGATCAGGTTGGCGAGTATCCCATAGGCCGCGGCATCGGCGCTGCAAGGCTGGGCGCCGCCGAAGTACGGCAGGTCGCCGAGCATGCCGTCGAGGGCGTCGAGGTCCTGGCGGGCGAAACTCAGCAGTTCCTCGCGGCTGTGGGCGGTCAGCCCGCGGCCGCGCATCTCGCCGCGGATCTTGCGGCGGATCAGCGCCCCCACCAGCGGCCGCACCGGGCCGGGCACGCCGCGCAGCAGCACCGGGGCGACCTGCCGCCAGCCGTCCGCCTCCAGCCAGCGGAAGTACATCAGCAGCGGCGTCAGGTGCTCGTCGCACAGCCGCGTGATCGACACCGCCCAGCCACGGCCGCGGGCGTCGAGGCCGGCGTCCAGGTCCAGGGCGAAGCGCTGCTGCAGGTCGTGGATGATGATCTCGGTGTCGGCGACGGTCTGCCCCTCGACCTTGATGAAGGGCAGCTTGCCCTTGGGCCCCTTGCGCGGGTCCGTCACGTGCTGCACCTGGTATTCCAGCCCGGACAGGCGCAGGAAGGTCTCCAGCTTCAGGCAGAAGGGGCTGACGTTGGGCACATTGAAGGCCGGGGGAAACTGGAACAGGGTGATCATGGCGGGGCTTCCTGCGCGGGCTCGCCTGACATTTAAGCCCATGGCTCGCGCCCCGGCGAGCCCTGTCACAGTGCTATCAGACTTGACTGATGCCCGGGCCGCGCTAGCCCCGGGCCTGGAACGCCGCCAAGCCCTTGCGCGCCTGGCGGCGGATGGCCGCCTGCACCGGCGGCGCCCAGCCCAGCAGCAGGCCCTTGGCGCCCAGCGCCTGGCGGGCCCAGCGCCAGAGATCGAAGTCGTCCTGGTGGCGGACGATCAGCCCGGCCTCGAAGGCGAAGCGCGCCTGGATGCGGTTGACCACCGGGCGCCCGGTCTGGGTGAAGGTGTAGCACGCGGTCCAGCGGGCGCCGCCGTTGCGCTCGTCGGCCCAGACCTGGTCGAACTCCAGCTGCAGGTCCTGGGCGCGGCGCATGAGCATGCGCCACATGTCGGCGGCCTCCACGCCGACCAGCTCGCCGAAGGCGGGGTCGCGGAAGTGCACGTCCGGCGCGTAGCAGGCGGCCATGGCCTCGCCGTCGCGGCGCTGGAACGCCTGGTAGAAGCGGGTGATCAGCTCAGCGTTGGGATGGGCCATGGCGGGGCTCGCAAGGGTGGGTACGGGCCATTGTCCGGCCGCCGGGGCTGGACACCATTGTCATTATCGACAACATTGTGACCGATACCGCCATCCATCAAGCGCCACGCCATGTTGCCAGTCGCCCTCTACGTCTGCCCGCAAACCGTGCTGTCCAGCCTGGGCCTGGCCCTGGACGGCCTGCAGCTGGCCAACCGCCTGGCCGGCCGCGAGCTGTTCCGCGTGCGCCAGGTCAGCGCCGATGGCGCCGCGGTGCCACTCACCCACGCGCGCATCGAGGCGCAGGCGGCGCTGGCCGCCGTCGCCAGAGACGAGCTGCTGCTGATCCCGGCCACCGGCAGCGACATCCCGGCCATGCTCGCCGGCAACCCGGCGCTGCTCGCCTGGCTGCGCCAACAGCCGCGGCAGCGGGCGCTGGGCAGCCTGTGCAGCAGCGCCTTCCTGCTGGCCGAGGCCGGCCAGCTCGACGGCCACCGCGCCACGACCCACTGGGCGCTGGCCGCGGAGTTCCGCCGGCGCTACCCGCGGGTGAAGCTGGAGGCCGACGCCCTGTGCACGGAGGACGGCGCCCGCCTGTGCTCCGGCGGCGCCCAGGCCGGGCTGGACCTGTGCCTGCAACTGATCGCCCGCCACGGAGGCCGCGCCCTGGCCCGCCAGGTGGCCGCCGTCCTGGTGTTCGACGACGCACGCGGCAGCCAGGCGCGCTACGCGCCGCTATTGCCGCAACCACCACGCAGCACCCTGGCGCCGCTGCTGGACTGGTTGCGCCAGCACCACGCCGAGCCCATCGACCTGCCGGCCATGGCCCACCGCGCCCACTGCTCCAGCCGCACCCTGCTGCGGCGCTTCCACGCCGAACTGGGCATGACGCCCAACGAATACCTGCAACGCCTGCGCATGGACGCCGCCCGCGAGGCCCTGGCCGATCCGGCGCGCTCGCTGGAGCGCATCGCCAACGAGGTGGGCTATGCCGACCGGGCCAGTTTCGCGCGGTTGTTCAAGCAGTTGTGCGGGGAGTCGCCGGGGGCTTATCGGCAGAGGTTGCAGGGGCGGCTGGCGGCGCCTTAGATCGCGGGCGGAGTCCGCGCCTACGACAGCGGCCAAGCGTAGGGCGAATAACCGTTCGCGGTTATCCGCCGCCATCCATGCCACCAGGACGTCCGGCGTGGCCGGTGAATCCGATCGCGGACAAAGTTGCTCCTACAGGGAAATGCCACGCCTTCCGGCAACCTGTAGGAGCGAGCTTGCTCGCGAACGGACTCCGCAGCGGGGTTTATTCGCGAGCAAGCTCGCTCCTACGAAGAGCATTTCGGCGCGGGCCGCAAGACAGTTGCTCCTACGGGTACAGGGAAGCACGGGTGTAGGAGCGGACTTTGTCCGCGATTGGACTCACCGGCCACGCCGGGCGCCCCAGTGCATTATGAAAAATGCCGTTTCCCCCATAGGGAGAAACGGCATTCTTTTCTTCACCGCCGAGGCGGACTCGACTCAACGCGGCGCGCTGACACCGCCCTGGGACATGCCGAAGAGGAACAGCAACAGGTCGTGGTCGGGACGCGCCGCCTGCTTGGCCTGCACGTTCGCCGGCACACGGCAGCTGGCCTGCTGGCCGTGGGAGCCGATCACTTCGGGGCCCGGCTCGTGCCAGGCAGCTGCCGCCAACGTTGCCACGCCCAGGGCGCCAACGAGGAGCAAACTTCGTGTGATTTCTAGTTTCATGTCTGCAACCCTTTGATGGCGCTGCCAAACGCCGCCTCGTAACCATAGACAAAGGCTTGCCACTGCGCTTCCGTCCACGACGAACGGCGCTTCACCTGGCGCAGGTCGTGACGGGCCGCGCGCCTGGCGCTGAAGCGCTGGCGGGCCTTTTCCATGTCGATCAGGGCAACGTCGATCTGCTCGCCCTCGACCTTGACGAAGACATGCTTGAGGTACAGGCAGCCATGCTGCCAGCGGCCCAGGTTGAGCCTGGCCAGGGTCCTGCCGTACTGCTGCAGGACGCGCTGGTGCACGGCCTCGCCCCAGCGCTCTTGGTCGCCGCGGGCGTAGCAGTCTTCCAGGCTCGAATAGCCGTCCAGCGACTCGGTGACCAGCAGGGCCTGCCATTCGCCGTCCACCTTGCGGCAGCCGGCGTAGACCAGGGTCGGTACCTTGACGCCGAGGGACGCGGCGGCCTGCAGCGCATCGCGCTCGCGGATGGCGGTCGGGTAGCCGAAGGGGTGCAGCAGGTCACGGTAGATGTGCCCGACCTGCTGCTTGCGATAGAGCAGGCGGCCATCGTCGGTCAGCACGCGCTGGACCCCGCTCTCGCCGCCGCGGCGCCGGTTCGGCTCCTCTACCCATTTGCCGGGAATCTGCAACCAGCGATCGATGGCATCTTCACCGGAAATTCGCTGCAGAGCTGCCAAATCAGCGCCCATCATTACTCCTTACGCAGAATGTAGACCCGCCACATGTGCACCAGCGGGACGAAATCGATATGGTCCTGCACCGCGAACCCGGCCTGGCGGAACTCCTCCTCGATGGTACGGGCAGGAATCACGAAGCGGTTCTGGTACGTGTGCTTCTTGCGCCCAGTCTCGGCGCGACGACGTTTCCAGGCCTTGAAATTGCCGTCGACCCACAGCGAGAGGATCACACTGTCGCGGGTCACGCGGTGGAACTCGCGCAGCATGGTCATGCGGTCGCTCGATTCACCGATGTGGTGCATCAGGCGCATGCTGAAGATGCTGTCGACGGCGTTGTCCGGCAAATCGATGGCGAATGCCGAAGTCTGCAAAGGCCGCACGCGTTTGACAACCTCCACCGGCTGGCCGGCGCAGGCCACGGCGATCATGTCGGCGGAATTGTCCGCACCGATGATCACCCGGTTGTCCTTCTCGGCCAGCATCGGCCAGAAGCGGCCGGCGCCGCACGGCAGGTCCAGCACCAGGTTCGGCTGGCCGGCCAGCTTGAGCGCCTGGCGGGCGATCTGGACATCGCGCCAATGGGAAAGTTTCCGGGACAGCCCACTGCGATGCTTGCGCAGGTAGCGCTCGGCATGCTGACGGTCGTACTTCTGGGAAAACTCGAGCTCGACGGGCTTGTCGCTCATGATGGGGTTCCTGCTCATTTTTTATACGAAACTACGGGTGATTCTGTATCCATGCGGTCATGCGCATGTGAAAAATTCGTCAAGCCTCGCCGACCAGGCGGACCTCGAAACGGCAGCCGTGCGGCTGGGCCGGCGTCAGCTTGACCTCCCAGCCTTCCGCCGAGCAGATCCTCTTCACCAGCGAAAGGCCCAGGCCAAGGCCCTCGCCGCGCTGTTGCGGGCCGCGGACGAAGGGCTGGAACATGCGCTCGCGCTGCTCCTCGGGGATGCCCAGGCCACTGTCCTCGACGACGAAACCGCTGGCGGACAATTGCAAGCGGATGTGTCCTGCATCCGTGTAGTGCATGGCGTTGCGCAGCAGGTTGCTCATCACCGAGCGCAGGAAGGCCGCGTTGTATTGCTCCGGCGGCACCGCCTGTACCTCGTAGATCAGCTGCAGCCCCTTGGCCTCGATCGGCCCGCGCCATTGCCCGGCCAGGTCGTCGGCGATGCGCTGCAGGCCGGCCCGCGGGGCGATGTCCAGCTCCTTGGTGCGCGAGCGCGCCAGCATCAGGAAGGTCTGCACCAGGTCGCGCATTTCCTCGCTGGCGGTGGTGATCCGCGCCAGCTGGGTACGCGCCTTCGGGCTCAGGCCCGGTTCCTCGGCGAGCAGCTCGCTGCTGCTGGCGATCACCATCAGCGGCGTGCGCAGCTCATGGCTGACATCGCTGGTGAACAGTTTTTCCCGGGTCAGCACCTGGTGCAGTTGCCCGATGGCATAGTCGAACGCCGCCGCCAGCTCGCCGACCTCGTCGTGGGCGTAGTCCGGCGCCAGCGGCGGCGCCAGGTCCAGCAACTGGTCGCGGTGCCGCACCTGGCGCGCCAGGCGCACCACCGGCTCCATCACCTTGCGCGAGAGCAGCCAGCCGAGCAGGCCGGCCAGCGCCAGGCTGAGCACGTAGCCGGTCACCACGGCGGCGTACAGGACCTGCTCGCGCGCCTCGAAATCGCTCTGGTCCTGCAGCAGCACGTAGCGGCGGCCATCGGCGTCGCGCACCAGCGCATGGAACGACAGCTCGCCGTCGAACACCTCGTGGAAGCCCGACTCCAGGCGCTGCAGCGCCGGCGGCATGGCATAGACGCCGACGCCGTCGCTGACGAAGAAGCGCATGCCGGGGTCCAGCCGCGGGCCCCTGCCGCTGCGCAGGTCCTCGTTGATGATGCGGTCCAGCTCGCCCCCCAGGTCACGGGAAATCAGGCGCTCCTCGACCACGTGCACCACGCCGACGATGCTCAGCGAAAACAGGCCGCCGACCAGCGCGGTCATGAACACGAAAGCAAAGACGATCCGGCGGGAAAGGCTCTGCCTATACTCCATTCGTTTCCTCCGCCAGGCGGTAGCCGACACCGTGGACGGTGTGCAGCAAGGGCATGGCGAAAGGCTTGTCGATCACCTGGCGCAGCTGGTGGACGTGGCTGCGCAGGCTGTCGCTGTCCGGGCAGTCGTCGCCCCAGACGGCTTCCTCGAGCACGTCGCGGCGAACCACGTGCGGGCTCTTCTGCATCAGCACCGCCAGCAGCTTGAGGCCGATGGGGTTGAGCTTGAGCGGCCTGCCGCCGCGGTTCACTTCCAGGGTATCGAGGTTGTAGCTCAGGTCCGCCACCTGCAGTTCTCGACGGCCGCCGCCCTGGGTCCGGCGCAGCACCGCCTCGATGCGCGCGGCCAGCTCCGACAGGGCGAAGGGCTTGAGCAGGTAGTCGTCGGCGCCGGAACGGAAGCCCTGCAGGCGGTCGTCCAGTTGGTCGCGGGCGGTCAGCATGATCACCGGGGTGTCGCGCCGCGCGTCCTCGCGCAGGCGCCGGCACAGGGTGAAACCGTCCAGGCCGGGCAGCATCACGTCCAGGACGATCAGGTCGTAGTGCGCGGTCGCCGCCAGGTGCAGGCCGGACAAGCCGTCCTGCGCGCAATCCACCGTGTAACCCTTGAGCCCCAGGTAATCCGCCATATTGGCCAGGATGTCCCGATTGTCTTCAACCAACAGAATCCGCATGTTCCTCTCCGCTTTGCAGGGCACCCTAGACTAGCTCGCTTAATTGGAACTTAAGCGTCTTTGACGTTTTTTTCACAACGCCCCGGGCCGGCGGCGAGGCCGCGCCAGCCTTGGCGTGAAGGGAGCGGATGCGAGGTGCTGCGAATGCGCGGGGGGCTTGCCTGCGGGGCTGCCATCCGGCGCCCCCGCGACGGCTCACTTGCCCATCAGCCAGTTGCCGGTGAACAGGCCGAGCAGGGTCATCGCCAGGGAACCGCTGACGTGCACCACGATCGCCCCCATGGCCCAGGCCAGGCGGCCTTCCTGCAGCAGGGTGACGACCTCCGCGGAGAAGGTCGAGAAGGTGGTCAGGCCACCGCAGAAGCCGGTGATGATCAACAGCCGCCATTCCGGCGCTATGCCCTGGGCGCTGGCGAAGTAGGCGACAGCGAGGCCGATGATGTAGCCGCCGATCAGGTTGGCGGCCAGGGTGCCGGGGGGCACGGTGGGCATCAGGCTGTTCAGCTTGAGGCCGAGGTACCAGCGCAGCAACGCGCCGATGGCGGCGCCGAGGGCGATGGCGAGAACCGGTTTCCACATGATCCTGTCCTTGAGGGGCTTTCGGACAGGCCGCAGGCGAACGCCTACGCGCCTGGTCCAGGTGAATGCGTAGGCATCATCAGCCACGGGGGCGGTTGAAGGAGGAATGCCATCTCCTGCGCGGCACATCTTGGCACAAAGCGCCGGAAACGAAAAAGCCCCGCCGAAGCGGGGCTCTTTCTCAGCCAGGGGCCGGGAGGCTTACATCATGCCGCCCATGCCACCCATGCCGCCCATGTCCGGCATGGCCGGAGCGGCCTTGTCGTCGACCACTTCGGCAACCATCGCCTCGGTGGTGACCATCAGGCCGCCGATGGAGGCAGCGGCCTGCAGGGCCGAACGGGTGACCTTGGCCGGGTCCAGGATGCCCATCTCGATCATGTCGCCGTAGACACCGGTAGCGGCGTTGAAGCCGAAGTTGCCGGCGCCTTGCTTGACCTTGTCGACCACCACGCTCGGCTCGTCACCGGCGTTGGCGACGATCTGGCGCAGCGGGGCTTCGACGGCGCGACGCAGCAGGGCGATGCCGACGTTCTGGTCTTCGTTGTCGCCCTTCAGGCCTTCGATGGCCTGCAGTGCGCGCACCAGGGCCACGCCACCGCCGGGAACCACGCCCTCTTCCACCGCGGCACGGGTAGCGTGCAGGGCGTCTTCGACGCGGGCCTTCTTCTCTTTCATCTCGACTTCGGTGGCAGCGCCGACCTTGATCACGGCAACACCGCCGGCCAGCTTGGCCAGGCGCTCTTGCAGCTTCTCACGGTCGTAGTCCGAGGAGGTCTCTTCGACCTGCTTGCGGATCTGGGCGACACGGGCCTCGATGTCGGCCTGGGAGCCGGCGCCGTCGATGATGGTGGTGTTTTCCTTGTTGATGGAAACACGCTTGGCGTTGCCCAGGTGCTCCAGGGTGGCGCCTTCCAGGCTCAGGCCGACTTCTTCGGAGATGACGGTACCGCCGGTCAGGATGGCGATGTCCTGCAGCATGGCCTTGCGGCGATCGCCGAAGCCCGGGGCCTTGACGGCGGCGACCTTGACGATGCCGCGCATGTTGTTGACCACCAGGGTGGCCAGGGCTTCGCCCTCGACGTCCTCGGCGACGATCAGCAGCGGACGGCCGGCCTTGGCGACGGCTTCCAGCACCGGCAGCATTTCGCGGATGTTGGAGATCTTCTTGTCGACCAGCAGCAGCAGCGGGTTTTCCAGCTCGGCCACCATGGTGTCCGGCTTGTTGATGAAGTAGGGCGACAGGTAGCCGCGGTCGAACTGCATGCCTTCGACGACGGACAGTTCGTTCTCCAGGCCCGAGCCTTCCTCGACGGTGATGACGCCTTCCTTGCCGACCTTGTCCATGGCTTCGGCGATGATCTGGCCGATGGATTCGTCGGAGTTGGCGGAGATGGTGCCTACCTGGGCGATGGCCTTGGAGTCGGCGCAGGGCTTGGCCAGGTCCTTCAGCTGGGCGACGATGGCCACGGTGGCCTTGTCGATGCCGCGCTTGAGGTCCATCGGGTTCATGCCGGCGGCAACGGCCTTCAGGCCTTCGTTGACGATGGCCTGGGCCAGGACGGTGGCGGTGGTGGTGCCGTCACCGGCGGCGTCGTTGGCCTTGGAGGCAACGTCCTTCACCAGTTGGGCGCCCATGTTCTCGAACTTGTCCTTCAGCTCGATTTCCTTGGCGACGGACACGCCATCCTTGGTGATGGTCGGTGCGCCGAAGGACTTGTCCAGCACGACGTTACGGCCTTTCGGGCCGAGGGTGGCCTTGACGGCGTCGGCCAGCACGTTCACGCCGACCAGCATTTTCTTGCGAGCGGAATCGCCGAACTTAACTTCTTTGGCAGCCATGTTCTCTTTCCTCTAAATCGAATTCGGTGGGGTGGGTGGCGGACCGGATCAGTCTTCCAGGACGGCGAGGATCTCGGACTCGCCCATCACCAGCAGTTCTTCGCCGTCGACCTTGATGGCGTTGCTGCCCGAGTAGGGGCCGAATACCACCTTGTCACCCACCTTCACTGCCAGGGCGCGAACTTCGCCGTTGTCCAGCACGCGGCCGGCACCGACGGCGACCACTTCGCCACGGTTCGGCTTCTCGGCGGCGGAACCCGGCAGCACGATGCCGCCCGCGGTCTTGGTTTCTTCCTCGCTGCGACGAATGACGACGCGGTCATGCAGAGGACGAAGCTTCATAGTCGTAACTCTCCCAAACAGTGGTTTCCAACGGCCGGATCGATGTCCGGCAGGTTTTGTTGAAGCCGGCTTCGCCGGTTTGCGGCCCGACGGGCGAGCCGCATAAGACAGCCTGTCCGAATGACAGGGACCTTGCGGTGCCTGCTACATGAGGTCGTCGTGGGGCATTTCAAGGCCGAGGGGAAAAAAATTTCAGCGCAGGCGATCATTGTCGCGGCGTTCGAACTCGCCCTCGATCACGTTCGGCCCTTGTGGGCCGCGCGATTGCGCCGACGGGTCGTCGGCGAAGGCGCGGCGGCGCTCCTCCTGCTCGCGCATGCGCCGGCGCAACCCGCCCAGCAGCAGGCTGCGGGTGAACGGCAGCAGGCAGAGCAGGCCGAGAATGTCGCTGATGAAGCCCGGCAGCATCAGCAGGGCGCCGCCGACCGCGATCAGCAGGCCCTCGAGCATTTCCTGCTCGGGCACCTCGCCGCGGGACAGACGCTCGCGGGCGCGCCACAGGGTGGCCAGGCCGGCCACGCGCAGCAGCGCCGCGCCGAGGAAGGCGCTGGCGACCAGCAACAGCAGGGTCCAGCCAACGCCGATGACGCTGCCGACCTTGATCAGTACGGCCAGTTCGATCAGCGGGAAGAGCAGCAGGAAGAACAGGGTGACTCGCATTTCAGGGGTCCTTGGCGGGGCGTCGGCCCGGATATTCCGTAGTTGGCGCCGACACCCGCCTATTTCAAGCCTGGATCACCTCGTTGCCCGGCCAGGCCTGCGCCCGCGCCAGTTGCACCAGCGCCTGGCGCACCTCGCCAGGGTTGGCACAGGGCGCCGGGAACGGCAGCCAGTGGAGGATGGAGCCGACGCGCAGGTGGAAACCTTCTGTATCGATTCCCACCAGTTCCGGGGCCTCGCCCACCGGCAGGCCGGCCAGTTCCAGGTAATGCACGATGGCATTGGCGTGGTCCTGGTTCATGTGCCCGGCCATGCCCTGCTCCACCTCGCCGGCGAAGGGGTTGGCCAGGGGCACGCTGTCGGCGCCCAGCCAGTGGATGTCGCCGAAACCGCCGATGAAGCGCCACTGCACCGGTTGCAGCACCCAGAAATCGAAGTCGTGGGCCTTGTGGTAGTCGCGCGAGCCGGGGAAGTAGGCGTAGTAGCGCTGCGCCGCGGCCTCGATCTCCTCGACGTCCTCCAGCGGACGGGCCTCGGCCAGCAGGGTCAGGCGGCCGGCGGCCTGGATGTCGTCGGCGCCACGTTCGCCCACCAGCAGCGAGCACTTGGCGTCGGCCTGCAGGTTGTGGGTGTGCTGGGCGATCCGGCTGATCAGGATCAGCGGCCGGCCGGCGCCATCCAGGCAGTATGGGACCACCGAGCCGAAGGGGTAGCCCGGCCACTTCTTCGACTGGGTGGAAAGCACTGCGCGGTATTCCTTGAGCAGCAATTCTCGGGCATTCTTGGCAGCTTTCACGCTCACCTTATGACTCCTCGCTAAGAATCCGTCGCAAACGGACGGGCACAGAAAATTCGTTCACCGTTGCCGGCGAGGCCATTCACCAGACATTGCCGTGGGGATTCCAACCATGCAATTGCAAGACAAGGTCATCATCATCACCGGCGGCGGCCAGGGCCTGGGCCGCGCCATGGGCGAGTTCCTCGCCGCCAAGGGAGCGAAACTGGCGCTGGTCGACCTGAACCAGGAGAAACTGGACGAGGCGGTCGCCGCCTGCAAGGCCGCCGGCGGCGACGCCCGCGCCTACCTGTGCAACGTGGCCAACGAGGAACAGGTTAGTCACATGGTGGCCCAGGTGGCCAGCGACTTCGGCGCCATCAACGGCCTGGTGAACAACGCCGGCATCCTGCGCGACGGCCTGACCATCAAGGTCAAGGACGGCCAGCTGAGCAAGATGAGCCTGGCCCAGTGGCAGGCTGTGATCGACGTCAACCTGACCGGCGTGTTTCTCTGCACCCGCGAAGTGGCGGCGAAGATGATCGAGCTGGACAACCAGGGCGCGATCGTCAATATCTCCTCCATCTCCCGCGCCGGCAACATGGGCCAGGCCAACTACTCCGCGGCCAAGGCCGGCGTCGCCGCCGACACCGTGGTCTGGGCCAAGGAACTGGCGCGCTACGGCATCCGCGTGGCCGGCGTGGCGCCGGGCTTCATCGAGACCGACATGGTCGCCAGCATGAAGCCCGAGGCCCTGGAGAAAATGACCGCCGGCATCCCGCTCAAGCGCCTGGGCCGCCCGGACGAGATCGCCCACTCGGTGGCCTACATCCTCGAGAACGACTACTACACCGGCCGCGTGCTGGAGCTGGATGGGGGGCTGAGGCTGTAAAGCGGCGACAGGCTTCAGGCGGCAGGCGGCAGGCAGGAGCGAAGAGCCGAATCGCTACGCTCTTCGCCTGTAGCCTGTAGCCTGCCGCCTGTAGCCCTCTCTTACCAACCCACCCCGATCCCCAGCGTATAGCGCCGCTGGTTCACACCGCCGTCCTCGGCGCTCAGGCGGTCCCACTCGCCCTTCAGGCTCAGCGCCGCCCAGGAGGTCAGCTTGTAGCGGATGCCCGCCTCGCTCTCCACCTCGTAGTCCACCTTCGACGACAGCGGCTTGCCCACCTCGCCGTTGGTGAAGATCTCGAACTGCTTGGCTAGCAGGTAGCGGTTGTAGTCCCACTTCACGCTCGCCGAGTAGAAATGGTCCTTCTCGCCGCCCACGAAGTCGTAGTCGTTGCGGTTGACCAGGGTGGCCAGGGAGAAGGCGCCCAGCTCGTTGTCCCAGAACTGGTAGCCGGGGCCGGTACCGACGGTGCGCTTCTTCTCCAGGTCCTCGACCCAGTCGCGCTTGTATTCCACCTTGCCCTGCCAGAACCAGTGCTCGTCCAGGAAGCGGTCCAGGGCGTACTCGGCGGAGTAATTGTTGACGCTGACCGAGTCGTCCTTCTTCTCGCGGTTGTACTCGCCCTGCAGGTTGTGCCGCCACATGCCGTGGCGGGCGTTGGTCTTGAAGTCGACGTCGTAGTCCTCGACATCGTTCTCGGCCATGCTGTGGTCGACGGAGAAGTCCACCTGGCCCTTCCACACCCAGTCCTGCAGCAGCGGACGCGGCGGCACTATCTGCTCGATGCTGGCCAGGGGCACCGTTTCCTCGGCGCCGTTGACCAGGGTGACCTTGCCCGGCTCGGCGGCCTTCAGGCCCTTGGAATGCTCGCCGGTAGCGTCCTCGTCGTGCTTGACCAGCAGGTTCTGCTCGGTCTGCAGGGTGGCGATCTTGTCGCCGGTCAGGGTGACCTCGCCGGCGTAGTCGGTGGCCAGCACCAGGCGGCCCCCGTCGTAGAGCTTGATCTTGCCGGTCAGCCGGTCACCGTTCTTCAACCAGACGGTATCGGCCAGGGAGGTCAGCGGAGCGGCGGCGACGGCAAGGCACAGCAGGGTTCTCGACAGCATGAGTGGCATTCAATTCGGACGGCTGGAACAAAAGCCGGGCATTATCCGCACACCCGACACCAGAGCAACGACTGACCGGCCCCCATGCGGGGAGTTCAACTGGATGGATGAAGGGCACCTCCTGCATCATGGCGGCTCTATGCTGTCGACCAGGCCCCACTGCCAGTGGAAAACCGCCCCATGCCCTCGAGAAAACCGCCCGCGCCCCTTCCGGAAAACACCGCAGACCTGGGCCTGGAAAGCCTGCAGGTACGCCGCGAGGCCATCTACCTGGCCTTGTCGCAGGTACCCGAAGGCTACGTGGTGAGCTACGGCGAGCTGGCCCGCATGGCCGGCCTGGGCCGCTCGGCGCGCCTGGTGGGCCGGGTGCTCAGCCAGTTGCCGGAGGGCTCGCGCCTGCCCTGGCACCGAGTGATCGCCGCCGGCGGGCGCATCAGCCTGCCGCTGGGCAGCCCGGGTGGCGACGAACAGCGGGCACGATTGCGCGCCGAGGGAGTCCGAATCCACAACGATCGGGTGGACATACGTCGGCACGGCTGGCTTCACGGCGGGCTCTGCGAGTAGAGTTCGCGTAATTTTTTGCGTGCTGGAAACCTTTCATGAAGAAGCACTCCTGGCGAGAGGCACTGGTTGCCTACAAGTCTCCCGCCAGTCTCGCGCTTTTGCTGCTCGGCTTCGCCGCCGGGCTGCCGACGATGCTGGTCTTCACCACCCTCTCGGTGTGGCTGCGGGAAGCCGGCGTGGCGCGGGAAACCATCGGCTTCGCCAGTTGGCTGGGGCTGGTCTACGCGTTCAAGTGGGTGTGGTCGCCGATGCTCGACCAGTGGCGCCTGCCCATCGTCGGCCGGCTCGGCCGGCGCCGCTCCTGGCTGGTGTTCTCCCAGGCGCTGATCGCCATCGGCCTGCTCGGCATGGCCCTGTGCAACCCGCAGAGCCACCTGCCCTGGCTGATCGGCCTGGCCCTGGTGGTGGCCTTCGCCTCGGCCACCCAGGACATCGCCATCGACGCCTACCGCCTGGAGATCGCCGAGAACACCCGCCAGGCCGCCCTGGCCGCCTGCTACATGACCGGCTACCGCGGCGCCGTGCTGCTGGCCAGCGCCGGCGCGCTGTTCCTCGCCGAGTGGCTGGGCTCCAGCAGCCTGCACTACAGCCAGGCGGCCTGGGGCCTGACCTACGCGCTGTTCGCCCTGCTGATCCTCCCCGGCCTGATCACCAGCCTGCTGATCCGCGAGCCCGACGTGAACGTCCAACCGCAGGCGGTGGGCAACTCCGCCTACGCCTTCAACCACCAGTTGCTCTCGGTGCTGCAACTGCTGGTGCTGCTGATCTCGGTGCCGGCCATGCTCACCGCGCTGACCAACCAGGCCTGGCCGCGGGCGGGGCTCTATGCCCTGTTCATCGTCCTCTGCCTGAGCCCGCGCGGGCGCAAGCAGATCCGCCCGGTGCGCGAGCTGCTCTCGCGGGTGCGCCGGCCACTGCTGGTCGCCGCCCACGGCAAGGGCGTGCCGCAGTTCGACTTCGTCCACCAGGCGGTGTCGGTGATAGTGCTGATCATCCTGCTGGTGACCGGCACCGCCATGACCAACTCCGCGGGCGCCGGCAAATGGTGGCTGGCGAGCCTCTACCTGCTGATCGCCCTGAGCTGCCTGTCGGCCCCCGGCCGCCTGCTGATGGCGCCGGTGCTCACGCCCATCACCGAGTTCATCCGCCGCTACCGCTGGCAGGCGCTGCTGCTGCTCGGGCTGATCTCCACCTACCGGCTCTCCGACACCGTGATGGGCGTGATGGCCGGGGTGTTCTACATCGACATGGGCTTCTCCAAGGAAGTGATCGCCACCGTCAGCAAGCTGTTCGGCGTCATCATGACCCTGGTCGGCGCGGCGGCCGGCGGCCTGCTCATCGCCCGCTTCAGCATCCTGCCGATCCTGTTCCTCGCCGGCGCCGCCTCGGCCGGCACCAACCTGCTGTTCGCCATGCTGGCGCACATGGGGCCAATCACCGACCCGAGCGTGATCGGCGAGGACGTCTTCACCCTGCTGCGCGAGTTCGAGCCCCACATCAGCATGTTCGTGCTGACCATCATGCTCGACAACTTCAGCGGCGGCCTGGCCGCCTCGGCCTTCGTCGCCTACCTGTCGAGCCTGACCAACCTGAAGTTCTCCGCCACCCAGTACGCCATGCTCAGCTCCACCATGCTGCTGCTGCCACGCTTCATCGGCGGCTACTCGGGCAAGATGGTCGAGCACATGGGCTACGAGCACTTCTTCTTCGTCACCGCCGTGCTCGGCATCCCCACCCTGCTGCTGATCGGCTGGCTGTGGCTGCGCCGCGACAAGGGCATGCCCGACGGCGTACCGCGCGAACCGGAAGAGCCGGTAGCCACGCGGCACAGCGCCGAGCGCAGCGGCTGAGCTGCCTTGGGCGGGCCCTGCCCGCGATTCGCGCGCAGGGCGCGCTCCTACAGGGGAATCCGCACCGAGGCGCCGTCGTAGGATGGGTATCGCGTCGCTCCACCCATCCTACGCCAGAATTTCCCCCTCGACCTGTAGGAGCGGGCCCTGCCCGCGATTGCGCCGGCAAGGCCGGCGCAGAAACGAAAAAGGCCGGCACATGCAGACTGTGTGAAAACACGCTGAGAGCAAGGCCAAGCCAACGCCCCGACTGGTTCGGGGCGTTGGCTTTTCTGGGGAACATCAGGCCATCAATTC
>NZ_QGSL01000091.1:639503-664037 GCF_003176655.1 Pseudomonas sp. RW407
GACATCAAGCCGCTGCGCATGGACTCGCCGAAGTACCCGCTGATGGCCCAGCGCCGCGGTATCGAAGGCCACGTGAAGGTGCTGTTCACCATCACCGCCGACGGCCGCATCGACGACATCCAGGTGCTGGATTCCTCGCCGCCGCGGATGTTCGACAGCGCCGTGCGCCAGGCCATGGACACCTGGCGCTTCGAGCCCCGCGTCAGCGGCGGCCGCATCGTCGCGCGGCAGGCGACCAAGGTCTTCTACTTCAAGCTGGAGGGGCGCCGCTGAGGCGCTTCCCGGTCGATGAAAAACGCGCTTGAAGGCGCGTTTTTCGTTTGGGGTGGCTGTTGTGGGAGCGGGCTTGCTGGCGAATGGTGCTCACCTGCAGCTTCGGTGTATCGGTCCGGCTTCTTTCCCTCTCCCCAACCCTCGGCTGCGCGCCCCGCCCTGAAGGGAGAGGGGGCTTGTCCGTGCCGAGATAAGGCAAGGTTTCAAATGAATGCCTTCGGTGTTGCCGGCTGACTCCAGAGCATCCAGGCACACCGAACGGTCCCCTCTCCCTTCAGGGAGAGGGTTAGGGAGAGGGGCCGAAGTCAAACCAACGCACCGAAGCTGCAGGTGAGCACCATTCGCCAGCACGGGACCTCAGGGCAACTCGAACCCGCCCGCCGCCTTGTGCAGCGCCCGCAGGTGCGCGCCGAGCTGCTTGAGGTTGGCCTCCAGGGCCTGCAGTTCCTCGCGGCGCTCCGGCTCCAGCAGCGCGCGGACCTCCTGGTCGAGGTTGTCGCTGAGCTGGCGCAGGCGCGCCTGGCGGGCCTGGGTCTGCTGCTCCAGGCGCGTCGACTCGCCCGGCTGCGGCAGGCCGTAGCCGCTGTCCAGCAGCTCCGCCGGCTGGCTGAGGAAGCCGCTGTCGTCGAGGATCTGCTGCAGCGTCTTGCCCGCCGCCACCAGCTTGGGGTCGGCGCGGGCATCGTTGAGGTGCCCCAGGTACAGGCGCTTCAGCTCGTCCTGGGCCAGCTGCAGCTGGCGCCGCAGCGAGGCCTGTTCCAGCAGCAGCATGGCGGCGCTGGCGCGCAGGTCGGCCTTGTCGAACCAGGCGCGGCGTTCGCTGGCGGGCAGGGCCAGCCAGTCCTCGACCTTGGCCTGGGGGATGTCCAGGCGCTGGCGCAGCACCTCGAACATCGCCTGGTAGCGGTCGCGGAAGGAGTCGAAGCGGTAGCCCAGGCGCAGCGCGCGCTTGGGCTCGTCGAGCACGCTGGCGTCGGCCAGGCCGCGGTTCTCCATGATCTCCACCACGCCATAGGGGGTGATGCTGTCGAGGTCCTGCAGGCGCACGTCGGGGATGCCGCTGCGCAGCAGCTTGAGGGTCTCCACCGCGCAGTTGTTGGAGATGAAGTAGTAGTTGCCGTCGTAGCCCCAGTGCACCTGCATGGCGCGCTCCACCAGCTCGTCGATCTGCTGGCGGCTGAGCCTGAGCGGGATCGAGGCCAGGCTGCGCAGCTCGATCTTGGTGTATTCCTCGATCACCTGGGACAGCGGCAGCACGAACAGCCGCGACGGGTAGGAGCCGGTCAGGCCGTCCCAGCTGGACAGCTGCAGGTCGCCGACGAAGGCGCGGTAGGACAGCACCAGGTGCTGGTCCAGGTCCAGCCGGCAGTCCGGGCCGCGCGGCCGGCCCGGGGCGCAGACCACCAGGCGCAGCATGGCGTGGCCCCAGCGGCTGACCCACTGGTCGTTGGCCTCGGCCAGCAGGTAGTCGACCTCGTAGACCCGCTCCGGGTCCAGCCTGCCCAGCGGCTGGCGGCCGAAGTCGCGGCCGGCGTTGAGGTAGGCGAAGGATGGCTCGCAGGCCTGGCGTTGCGGGCGCTCGCCGAAGCGCTCGGCGTAGTAGCGGTACAGTGCCGGGCGGCGGCAGGCGTAGCTGGGGTCGAGGACGAAGTATTCCATGTTCACCGCGACGAACTCGCGCGGGTTGCTCAGCTCGTAGCGGTCCGGGCTGCGCAGGACGAAGCGGTTGTCGTGCTCGCGCTGGCCGCGCTTGCCGGCCAGCTGCGGCCAGCCGGCGAGGTCGAGCAGGCGCGGGTCGTCGGAGAGGGTGAAGCGGCGGTTGGCCTGGCCGCGGCACTCGGCGCCCTCGCCGATGCGCCCGA
The DNA here is from genome assembly GCF_003176655.1 of Pseudomonas sp. RW407. Lineage (NCBI taxonomy): Bacteria > Pseudomonadati > Pseudomonadota > Gammaproteobacteria > Pseudomonadales > Pseudomonadaceae > Pseudomonas > Pseudomonas sp. RW407. The sequence goes on from NZ_QGSL01000091.1 coordinate 641,639, forward strand.
TGCTGTCCTGCTGGCGCGTGCAACGCTGGATCAGCCGGGCCTCGGCGGGCAGCCAGAGGCGCCCGCGGTCGTACAGGTGGGTCAGCTCGTGGACCACCGTGGCCTGCAGCTCGCGGCGCAGGGTGCCATGGCTGCGGCCGGTCCTGAGGGTGGCGGCGCTGCCGTCGGCGAGGGCGGCGAGGTACTTGCGGTTCAGCGCGATGGCGCCGGGGCGCAGGGCCTGGCCCATGCCGTTGCCCGGCAGGTCGTCGCGCCACTCCACTTCGACGCGGCGGTCCAGGGCCTGGACGAAAGCCGGCGGCAGCGCCTGGCGGACGTCATCCAGCAGCTGCTGGCTGGCCTGGCGCTGTGCCGGGGCGAGGCCGTCGGGCTGCAGCGCCAGGCGCAGGTCGGCCTGGGCGCTGGCGGCGGCGAGCAGGCTCAGTGCCGCCAGCCAGCGGCGGCCGCGGGGGATCACAGAGCGAGAATGGCTTCGGCCAGCTGCTGGTCGGAGGCATCGCGCGCTTCCGGGAGCTGCTCGCGCACCACCTTCAGCGCCGCTTCCAGCTGCGCACCGCGGATGGCGCCCTGGCTTGCGACGAAGCTGGCGGCGTCGTCACGGGCTTCGCGGACGATCTTCATGTCGCGGATCGAGGTGGTGGTGTCGGAGGTGAAGTCCAGGCTGCGGCCGGTGGCGTTGGTGCTGATGTTGAACAGGCGGACGACCGAGTGGGCCTGGACGCTGGAGGCGCAGGCGGCCAGCAGCAGGCCGAGGATCAGGGGGCTCTTGGGGATCGAGCTGAGGCGCATGGGTGTCTCCGAAACGGCAGCGAGGGCTGCTCACGGTTTATTGGGCAAGAATGGCTTCGGCCAGTTCCCGATCGTTCGCCGCGAGCTCCGGATGCTGTTTGCGCAGCCAGCGCAACGCCTGTTCCAGGCGCGCTCCGCGCACCTGGCCGTCGGTGGCGATGTAGCTGGCGGCATCATCGCGGGCGGCACCGAGCAGTTTGTTCTCGAAAGGCGTACTGGTGACTTTGCTGGTCACGTAGCTGCTGCCGGCGACGAACATGGTGGTCTGTTCGAAGGCCAGCACGGGGGTGGCCAGGCAGAGGCCGGTGAGCAGGAATGGCAGGCTGCGCATGGGCTGAGGCGATCGGAAAAGCACAGCCGACAAGGCTAACGGAATGCGCCGGCAAGAGCCAGCCTCGCAGGCCCGGCGGGCCCTCTGAAAAGGCGCCTCCGGGCCAGGTGGGGCGGGGAATCAGATGACCAGGATCGCCTGGGCCAGTTGCAGGTCGTTGGCGGCCAGGCTCGGCAGCTTGCCGCGGATGTGCCGCAGCGCCGCTTCCAGGTGCGCGCCCCGCACCTGCCCCTGGGTGGCGACGAAGGTGGCGGCGTCGTCGCGGGCGTCCAGGACGATCTTGTCGTCGCGGAAGGAGTTGGTGATGTCGGTGGTACCGTCGGAGGTGGCCTTGGTGGCGCCGACCAGCGCATCGGTGGTGACGATGAAGCTGGAGGCGAAGGCGCCGCTGGCGCAGGTAAGCAGGGCGGCGGCGGTGAGCAGGCGCAGACGATTCATGGATGGACACTCCCAGTCGAGATGAAACCGCGCGGCCAACGCTGCCGCGCGTTACCGATGCAGACTAGCGGAGCCAGCCCGCGGCGACCAGCCGGTCAGCGCCAGAAAGGTTTCGAAAGTTCCCGCTCGCGCTGGCAGCGGTCGATGCCGGCGTCGGCCAGCTCGCGTTCGCCGAGCAGGGCCAGTTGCTGGCGGGTGTGGGCGTTGCGGCGCCACTGGTGGTAGAGGGCGAACAGGCGTGGAACCATTGCCCTGATGTTTTGAACTGTACTGCTGTCCGTGCTGTTGCCTTCGAGAACCCGTTCCATGCTGGCGGCCTCCGCGGTTGTGCTGGGCGATTCAGCTTCGCACCGGGCGCCCGGGGGGAGGCAGAGGCAGGCAGGGGAAATTCCGGGAGAACAGTGCTGCGGCAGGAGGCAACTGTACGGCTGTGGTCGGGCCTGGCTGTACGGCTTGGCCGCACCCTGTCGGGGCGCCTTTCGTGGAGGCCGAAAACAGTACGGGCCGCTTCCTGGAGGGGAGCGGCCCGTTACGGTATGACCGATACAGTCCGTGAAAGCTATTGCGGACCGTAACAGTTTGAAGCTGTATCGCTTACTTCCAGAACGGCTTGTTCAGCTCGGCGTAGCGCTGGGCTTCGCTGATGCCGGCGTCGGCCAGCAGGCGCGAGTCGAGGCGGGCCAGTTGGCGGCGGCTCTCGATGCGGCGCTGCCACAGGCGGACGGTGCCGACCAGGCTGCGGTGGGCGGTGGAGGAAGAACGGATGCTGCTGACGTTGGCGGAACCGAGGGTACGTTCCATGATTTTCGTCCTTCCCGCTTTTGGCGGGTAGTGGGGTTGCGGAAGTTGTTGAGGAGTATCTTCTGACTTTTTGGTCAGCCGCGATAGGTACAGTTGCCTTGAATTAAATAGCGTCAGCGAATTGTTTCAGCGAACTGTAATGGCGTTTTTGGTGCGAACTGTACCGCCGTGCTCCGTTATGGTGCACAGGTGGTGGGGAATGCGGGGTTTTCAGAGGGTCTGCCGGGGTTGGCAGTAGGAAAAGTGGAACAGTCGCTGTGGGATAAAAAACTGTTCGAGAGTGTTTTTACGTGGTTTTTTTCCGACTGTCCAGCCTGGCGGGCCATTCTTTGTGGAATGGCCCGCCGGCGTGCCGGATCAGCTGGCGGCGAGCATGTGGCCGCGTTCTTCCAGGTTGATGTGCCAGTTCATGGCTTCGCGCAGGATGTGCGGGGTGTGCCCGCCGCGCTGGCAGGCGGCCTCGAAGTAGGCGGCCAGGGCGTCGCGGTAGGAGGGGTGCACGCAGTTCTCGATGACCACCCGGGCGCGCTCGCGCGGCGCCAGGCCGCGCAAGTCGGCCAGGCCCTGCTCGGTGACCAGGATGTCGACGTCGTGCTCGGTATGGTCGACGTGGCTGACCATGGGCACCACGCTGGAGATGTTGCCGCCCTTGGCGATGGACTTGGTGACGAAGATCGCCAGGTGGGCGTTGCGGGCGAAGTCGCCCGAGCCGCCGATGCCGTTCATCATCCTGGTGCCGCCGACGTGGGTGGAGTTGACGTTGCCGTAGATGTCGAACTCCAGCGCGGTGTTGATGCCGATGATCCCCAGGCGCCGCACCACCTCGGGGTGGTTGGAGATTTCCTGCGGGCGCAGCACCAGCTTGTCCTTGTAGCGCTCCAGGTTGCCGAAGACGTCGGCGTTGCGGCGGCTCGACAGGGTGATGGAGCTGCCCGAGGCGAAGCGCAGCTTGCCCGAGTCCATCAGGTCGAAGGTGGAGTCCTGCAGCACTTCGGAGTACATGGTCAGGTCTTCGAAGGGCGATTCCATCAGGCCGCACATCACCGCGTTGGCGATGCTGCCGATGCCCGCCTGCAGCGGCGCGAGGTTCTTCGCCAGGCGGCCGGCGTCCACTTCGCGCTTGAAGAAGTCGATCAGGTGGTTGGCGATGGCCTGGGTCTCGCTGTCCGGCGGCAGCACGGTGGAGGGCGAGTCCGGCTGGTTGTTGATGACGATGGCGACGATCTTTTCCGGCGGGATCGGGATGGCGGTGCTGCCGATGCGATCGTCGACGCGGGTCAGCGGGATCGGCGTGCGGGTCGGCCGGTAGGTCGGGATGTAGATGTCGTGCAGGCCTTCCAGGTTGGTGTTGTGCGCCAGGTTGATCTCGACTATCACCTGCTTGGCGAAGATCGCGAAGCTGGCCGAGTTGCCCACGGAGGTGGTCGGTACGATGTGGCCTTGCTCGGTGATGGCCACGGCTTCGATGACCGCGATGTCCGGCAGCTTGAGCTGGTGGTTGCGCAGTTGCTCGACGGTTTCCGACAGGTGCTGGTCGATGAACATCACCGAGCCGTCGTTGATCGCCTTGCGCAGGGTGCTGTCGACCTGGAAGGGCATGCGCCGGGCCAGCACGCCGGCCTCGGTCAGGTGCTTGTCGAGGTCGTTGCCCAGGCTCGCGCCGGTCATCAGGCTGATCTTCAGCGGCTGCTGCTTGGCGCGCTGCGCCAGGGCTTCCGGCACGGCCTTGGCTTCGCCGGCGCGGGTGAAGCCGCTCATGCCGACGGTCATGCCGTCCTGGATCAGGGCTGCGGCCTGGTCAGCAGTCATCACCTTCTCGAGCAGGGAAGGCAGGCGCACGCGATCACGGTACATGGAAAAACCTCAGGCTTTATGGGGAGTGCAAGGCGGCCAGTCTAGGGATTCGGCGATTTTTCGCCCTTATACCAAGGTCGAAAAATCGCCCCGCCACTGCCTTCCTTACTACCAAAGTCCAGAGGGTTTTCCTTTGCGGCAAAGCAAGACACCGGCGCGCGGCCGGTGTCTCGTGGATCGACGGCTGTCGTTATTCGACGGCCTTGACCATGTCCTCGATGACCTTCTTGGCGTCGCCGAAGACCATCATGGTCTTGTCCAGGTAGAACAGTTCGTTGTCCAGGCCGGCGTAGCCGCTGGCCATCGAGCGCTTGTTGACGATCACGGTCTTGGCCTTGTAGGCCTCGAGGATCGGCATGCCGGCGATCGGCGACTTCGGATCGTTCTTCGCCGCCGGGTTGACCACGTCGTTGGCGCCCAGCACCAGCACCACGTCGGTCTGGCCGAACTCGGAGTTGATGTCCTCCATCTCGAACACCTGCTCGTAGGGCACTTCGGCCTCGGCCAGCAGCACGTTCATGTGGCCCGGCATACGCCCGGCGACCGGGTGGATGGCGAACTTCACGGTGACGCCGCGGTGGGTCAGCTTCTCCGCCAGTTCCATCAGCGCGTGCTGGGCGCGGGCCACCGCCAGGCCGTAGCCGGGGACGATGATCACGCTGTCGGCGTTGGTCAGCAGGAAGGAGGCGTCGTCGGCCGAGCCGGATTTCACCGGGCGGGCTTCCTTCGCGCCGGCAGGGCCGGCGTCGTCGGTGCTGGCGCCGAAGCCGCCGAGGATGACGTTGAAGAACGAGCGGTTCATCGCCTTGCACATGATGTACGAGAGGATGGCGCCCGAGGAGCCCACCAGGGAGCCGGCGATGATCAGCATCGAGTTGTTCAGCGAGAAGCCGATGCCCGCCGCGGCCCAGCCGGAGTAGGAGTTGAGCATCGACACCACCACCGGCATGTCGGCGCCGCCGATGGGGATGATGATCAGCACGCCGAGGATGAAGGCCAGGGCCAGCATCAGGGCGAAGGCGGCGAGGTTGCCGGTGAACATGAACACCAGGCCCAGGCCGAGGGTGGCCAGGCCCAGCACCAGGTTCAGCAGGTGCTGGCCGGCGAACTGTACCGGCGCGCCCTGGAACAGGCGGAACTTGTACTTGCCGGACAGCTTGCCGAAGGCGATCACCGAGCCGGAGAAGGTGATGGCGCCGATGGCCGCGCCGAGGAACAGCTCCAGGCGGTTGCCGGTGGGGATGGTGTCGCCCAGGTGCTGGACGATGCCCAGCGACTGCGGCTCGACTACGGCGGCGATGGCGATGAAGACCGCGGCCAGGCCGATCATGCTGTGCATGAAGGCGACCAGTTCGGGCATCTTGGTCATCTCGACGCGCTTGGCCATGATCGAACCGGCGCTGCCGCCGATCAGCAGGCCGACCAGGATGTAGCCGATGCCGGCGGCGGCGTTGTCGCCCTCGGCCAGTTGCGCGCCGAGCTTGAACACCAGGCCCACGGTGGTGAGCACGGCGATGGCCATGCCGATCATGCCGAACAGGTTGCCGCGCCGCGAGCTGGTCGGGTGCGACAGGCCCTTCAGGGCCTGGATGAAGCAGACCGAGGCGATCAGGTAAAGGAGAGTGACGAGGTTCATGCTCATGGTCAGTGCTTCTCCGCCGGCGCTTTCGGCGCTTTCTTCTTGAACATTTCCAGCATGCGGCGGGTGACCAGGAAGCCACCGAAAACGTTCACCGCGGCCAGGGCCACGGCCAGGGTGCCCATGATCTTGCCCAGCGGGGTGACGGTCAGGGCGGCGGCCAGCATGGCGCCGACGATGACGATCGCCGAGATGGCGTTGGTCACCGCCATCAGCGGGGTGTGCAGGGCGGGGGTGACGTTCCATACCACGTGGTAGCCGACGTACACGGCCAGCACGAAGATGATCAGGTTGTAGATCCCGTGGGAGATCAGCATTTCTTCCATCGTCTTTCACCGGTCTCTAGGCCGGGCAGAAGCCCGGCGGGTTCTTCTTTATTAAGGAGGGCTCAGCCGTTCTTGCGCACGGCCTGGCCGTCGCGGCACATCAGGCAGGCGGCGACGATGTCGTCTTCCAGGTTGACCTTGAAGCCTTCGGCGGAGAGGGTCAGCTTGAGGAAGTCGAGCAGGTTGCGCGCGTACAGGGCCGAGGCGTCCGCCGGGACCATGGCGGCCAGGTTGGTGTGGCCGACCAGGGTCACGCCGTGCTTGACCACCACCTGCCCGGCTTCGGTCAGCGGGCAGTTGCCGCCCTGGGCCGCGGCCAGGTCGATGACCACCGAGCCCGGCTTCATTTCTTGCACTGTGGCTTCGTGCAGCAGTGTCGGCGCCTTGCGGCCGGGGATCAGCGCGGTGGTGATGACGATGTCGGCCTGCTTGGCGCGCTCGTGCACCGCCTTGGCCTGGCGCTCCATCCACGAGGCCGGCATGGGGCGGGCGTAGCCGCCGACGCCTTCGGCGCACTCGCGCTCCTCGTCGGTCTCGTAGGGCACGTCGACGAACTTGGCGCCGAGCGACTCGATCTGCTCCTTCACCGCCGGGCGCACGTCCGAGGCCTCGATCACCGCGCCCAGGCGCTTGGCCGTGGCGATGGCCTGCAGGCCGGCGACGCCGGCGCCGAGGATCAGCACGCGGGCGGCCTTCACGGTGCCGGCGGCGGTCATCAGCATGGGCATGAAGCGCGGGTAGTGGTTGGCCGCCAGCATCACCGCCTTGTAGCCGGCGATGTTGGCCTGGGACGACAGCACGTCGAGGCTCTGCGCCCGCGAGGTGCGCGGCGCCGCTTCCAGGGCGAAGGCGGTGATGCCGCGTTCGGCCATGCGCGCGATGTTGTCGTTGTCGAAGGGGTTGAGCATGCCGATCAGCACGGCGCCCGGCTTCATCTGCGCCAGTTCCTCGGCGCTGGGCGCGACCACCTTGAGCACCAGCTCGGCGCCCAGGGCTTCGGCGGCGGAGCCGATCTTCGCCCCGGCGGCCTCGTAGGCGCTGTCCGGCTGGCTGGCGTTGACGCCGGCGCCACTCTGAACGATCACCTGGTGGCCTTGGCCAACCAGTTTCTTGACGGTTTCAGCGGTGGCGGCGACCCGTGTTTCACCGGCATGGGTCTCGAGAGGGACACCGATCTGCACTCACAAATCTCCTGCGTGATCCTTGAGTAGTCCGGCGCCGGAAGGCGGCCGGGTTGTCGAACTGGCAACGCATGCCGCGATAAGGGCGGGTCCAGAACCCGCTGGGCGGCGGCATTGTGCAATCGAGCCACTGGGTCGGCAAGAAGTTCTGAAGTAGTACTAAAAAAGAACTACAAGTCACGTTCGGACCCGCAGTTCCCCCGTTCCGGCAAGGGGCGCTACCGCCCTGGCTTTTAGCCTAATTGCCTATTGTGACCGGGGGAGAATGCTATCCCTGGCGTGAATGTCCGCTCATCAGAACCCCCGGCAACCCGGTGAGAGGCCCGTCAATCCTGCCTCAGGCGCATCTATAGGTGTTAATTAATGTTTTTAATCTGAAATATGAGTGATCCCTGATGCCTGGAATTCCGTAGCAGATTTTTTACATTGACTACAGAGTCAGGAAGTCCTCAGCAAGCGCCTCACGTCGCATGTTTCCTGGCTTTCGGGCAGGCGACGGGGCAGGCCTGGAAAAACGGCCTGGTCCAAGGCTGTGCAGGCGGGTGATGAAAAAAAAGAACGGCCACCCGAGGGTGGCCGTTGCCTGGCTGCGACAAAGCAGCGCGGTGAATGGGCCGGCTGCGTGCCGGCGAATGGCTCAGCCCTGGTCGGCGAGCACCTTGGGCAGCTGTTCGGCGAGCTTGGCGTTGTTCAGCGGGGCGCGGATGAAGCCGTGCTGGGTGCCGTCCGGGCCGATGACCACCAGGTTGCCGCTGTGGTCGACGGTGTAGTTGGGCTTGCTGGTGTCGGCCGGGATGTAGGGGATGCTCATGGCGTTGGCCAGCTTCTGGATGGCCTCGTCGCTGCCCACCAGGCCCTGGAAGCCGGCGTTGAAGAAGCCCAGGTATTCCTTCAGGCGCGCCGGGGTGTCGCGGTGCGGGTCGACGCTGACGAACACCACCTGCAGCTTCTCGCGCACCTCGGGGGCCAGCTTGCCCTGCAGCTCGCGCAGTTGCGCCAGGGTGGTGGGGCAGACGTCCGGGCAGAAGGTGTAGCCGAAGAACAGCAGGCTCCAGCGGCCCTTGAGGCTGGCGGTGTCGAACGGCTTGCCGTCCTGGTCCTGGAAGGTCAGGGCCGGCACCTCGCGGCTCTGCGGCAGCAGCACGATGCCGGCGTCGAGCAGGGCGGCGGGGTCGAGGCGGTGTTTCTCGGTGAGCACCTTCTGCACGGTGAGGCCGAGGATGACGGCGACTATGGCTACCAGGATGAGGACGGTCTTGTTGACTCGGGACATGGGGTTCTCGTGGTCGGGAGCGGTCGAGGGGCGTTCATGGACGTAGGGCGTATAACCGTTCGCGGTTATACGCCGCTACACCCAAGCCTGCAGCCAACTCCCAGGTCAACCTCGGAGCCGTCTGGGGCCAAGGCCAAACGGCGGATAACGCGGAGCGTTATTCGCCCTACGACTCCTGTTACAGCGCGATGTGGATGGGCAGGTAATGGTCCACCAGCAGGGCGATGAACAGCAGGAACAGGTAGGCGATAGAGTACTTGAAGGTGCCGATGGCCGCATGGGGCCTGCTGTCGCTGTACAGCGCCCAGGCCCAGTCGAGGAAGCGCGCGCCCAGGGCCAGCGCGGCCAGCAGGTAGACCAGCCCGCTCATGTGGATGGCGAAGGGCATCAGGCTGACGGCGAACAGCACCAGGCTGTAGAGCAGGATGTGCAGCTTGGTGTAGCGCTCGCCGTGGGTCACCGGCAGCATGGGGATCTCGGCCTTGGCGTACTCGTCCTTGCGGTGCAGGCACAGGGCCCAGAAGTGCGGCGGCGTCCAGGCGAAGATGATCAGCACCAGCAGCAGCGGCTCGGCCGACAGGTGCCCGGTCACCGCCACCCAGCCGAGCATCGGCGGGGCGGCGCCGGCCAGGCCGCCGATCACGATGTTTTGTGGCGTGGCGCGCTTGAGGAAGCCGGTGTACAGCGCCGCGTAGCCCAGCAGCGAGGCGAGGGTCAGCCAGGCGGTGAGGGCGTTGGTGAAGGTCAGCAGCAGGCTCATCCCGGCCAGCGCCAGGAGCAGGGCGAAGCCCAGGGCCACGCTGGGCGAGAGGCGTCCCTCCACCAGCGGGCGGCGGTGGGTGCGGGCCATGATCGAGTCGATGCGCCGGTCCACCACGTGGTTCACCGCCGCCGCCGCGCCGGCGCACAGGCCGATGCCCAGGTTGCCGAACAGCAGCACTGTCCAGGGCACGCCGCTGCGGGTGGCGAGCAGCATGCCGATCAGCGAGGTGATCAGCATCAGCAGGACCACCTTGGGTTTGGTCAGCTCCAGGTAATCGCGCCAGCCGGGTTGGCTGCGGGTGCCGCTCAGTACGCTGGCCATGTTCGGTTCTCCGTTGGTCGAAGTGGGTTCAGCCCTGCGAGGGATAGGCCACCGGCCGTTCCAGCGCCGGCAGGGCGCGGGCCCGGCCGGCTTTGGCGACGCTGGCCGCGGTGACCGGCGAGCGCAGCCGGTAGTTGACCAGCACCAGGCTCAGCAGCAGGCAGGCGCCGCCGCCGTTGTGCGCCACTGCCACCGGCAGCGGCAGGTGCAGCAGCACGTTGCTGATGCCCAGGCCGACCTGCAGCGACAGCGCCAGCAGCATCAGCGCGGTGGGGTAGATCAGGCCGACGCGCTGCATGCGCCAGGCCAGCACCAGCAGCACCGCCACCACGCAGAAGGCGCCCATGCGGTGGGTCATGTGGATGGCCGTGCGGGCGTCGCTGTCGAGCTGCCCGCCGAGGTAGTTGGGGCCGATGTGCTGGGTCAGGTGGAAGCCGTTGGCGAAATCCATCTGCGGCCACCACTGGCCGTGGCACATGGGCAGGTCGATGCAGGCCACCGCCGCGTAGTTGCTGCTCACCCAGCCGCCCAGGGCGATCTGCAGCGCCACCAGGGCCAGGGCGAAGGCCGCCAGGCGGCGCGGCGCGCCGGCGCGCTGTAGCGGTTGCACCGCGCCGGACAGGCGCAGGGCGAGGAGGAACAGCAGCGACAGGGTGGTGAAGCCGCCGAGCAAGTGCGCGGTGACCACCTGCGGCCACAGCTTGAGGGTCACCGTCCACATGCCGAAGGCGGCCTGGGCGATCACCACGCCCAGCAGCAGCAACGGCAGGCGCAGCGGCTGGCCGTCGCGGCCGCGGCGCAGCAGGGCGTGCACCGCCAGGCCGGCGATGAGCAGGCCGAGGGTGCCGGCGAAGTAGCGGTGGATCATCTCGTTCCAGCCCTTCTGCGCCTCCACCGGGGCCTCGGGGAAGTGCTGCTCGGCATGGGCCAGCTGCGCCTCGCTGCTGGGCACGTGGATGAAGCCGTAGCAGCCGGGCCAGTCCGGGCAGCCCAGGCCCGCGTGGGTGAGCCGGGTGTAGGCGCCGAGCAGCACCACCACCAGCGCCAGGGCGGTGGCGAAGGCGGCGACGTGGAAGCCGGGTTTACGCGGTGTGTTCGTCATGCACAGCCCCCGTTCTTGTCGTTGTCGTGGCCTGCGCTCAGCCGATGTGGGAGAGCTTCAGCAGCAGTTGCAGGTCGCCGAGGATCTGCTTGCCGTTGGCGCCGGCGGCGTAGCGCAGCACCAGGTTGCCGTGGGGGTCGACTATCCACAGCTGCGGCGCCTGCTCGCCGGCGGCGGGCTGCATGGCGTAGCGCTTCAGGCGCGGGTAGTCCTTGTCCAGCTGCGCCTGGAACTCCGCCGGCAGCGCCTGGGCGGCGGCCAGGGCGTGCTCGGCGCGGTTGGCGTCGCGGTTCAGGCCGATGTTGATCTGCCGCGCCAGGTACACCAGCTGCTGGCAGTCGGCGGCGCAGGCGGCGGGGGCGGTGACCAGCAGTTGCCAGCGGTCGCTGGCGGCGTCGGCCTGCACGCCCAGGTCGGCGGGCGTGCTGCCGTTGGCGATCAGCTCGCCGTGGTAGCTGCGGCTTTCCGGCACCCAGAAGCGGAACTTGTACATGCCGGTGGCCAGCAGCATGGGGCCGAATACCACGGCGAGGATCAGCAGCAACTGCATGCGCCCGCGGTTGCGGCGGCGCAGCTGGGTTTCATCGAGGGTCAGGCTGGTCATGGGCGGGCTTCTCCCGTGCGCGGCGGATGCCGAGGTAGAGGTAGAGGGCGGACAGGGCGGTGGCCATGGCGAACCACTGCACGGCGTAGCCGGTGTGGCGTTCGGGGGCCATGGCGACCACCGGCCAGTTGGTCTCGAAGGCGGCGTCGCCCGGTTCCAGGCGCAGCTCCAGGGGCAGGCCGTTGCGGTCCAGGGCCTGCCAGGTGGCGTCCGGGTCGACGCGGGTGACCAGCTGCGGCCAGGCCTGCTGCCGGGCATCGGCCAGCTGCAGGCCGCCGGGTGGCGGGACGTAGGCCCAGGCATCGAGCAGCAGCTCGCCGCCGGGCGTATCGACGGCCGGCGCCATGCGGCGGTTGGGCCAGGGCAGCCAGCCGCGGTTGACCAGCACCCACAGGCCGCTGGCCTTGTCGTGGAAGGGCTGCAGCACCTCGACGCCGGCGGCGCCGTCGCGGGTGCGGTTGTCCAGCAGCAGGGTGTGCTCGGCGTCCAGGCGGCCTTGCAGGCGCACCCGCACGTAGGCCGGCTCGGCCAGGGCTTCGAGCTGCGTGAGGGGAATCGGCGCGGCCTCGCGGCGCGCTTCGGCGGCGGCCAGCAGCACGCGCTTCTCGGCGGCGCGGGAAAGCTGCCAGCAGCCGAGGGCCACCAGCAGCGGGAGCAGCGCCAGGACCACCAGGGTCGGCGCCAGGCCCGGCCGGAAGACCGCCGCCACGCCATGGCGCGGGCGGGAGTCGATGGCGTGCTGGCTATACTGCAAGTTACCCCCTCAGCAATCGGAGCCACGTCATGCTCAAGGCCGCGATCGTCGTTCTGCTGCTGGCCACCGTGGCCAGCCTGTTCAGCGGACTGTTCTTCCTGGTCAAGGACGAGGGCCACGGTTCCCGCGTGGTCAACGCCCTCACCGTGCGCGTCATCCTCGCCGCGCTCACCCTGGCCCTGGTCGCCTGGGGCTTCTACTCCGGACAACTGGTCACTACCGCTACCTTCTGAGCTTTTCGTAGGAGCGAGCTTGCTCGCGAACGACTCCGCAGCGGAGCTGGTTCGCGAGCAAGCTCGCTCCTACAGGCCGTGCCGCCTCAAAGCACGTACACGAAGATGAACAGCCCGATCCAGACCACATCCACGAAGTGCCAGTACCAACTGGCCGCCTCGAAGCCGAAGTGGTGCTCGGCGTCGAAGTGCCCGCGCAGGATGCGGACCAGCATGATGCTCAGCATCAGCGCGCCTATGGTCACGTGGGCGCCGTGGAAGCCGGTGAGCATGAAGAAGGTGGTGCCGTAGATGCCCGAGCCGAGGGTCAGGCCCAGCTCGCTGTAGGCCTCGTGGTATTCGTGGGCCTGCAGGAACAGGAAGGCCACGCCCAGGGCCACGGTGATCGCCAGCCACAGTTTCAGCGGGCCGCGGTGGTTCTTCTTCAGCGCGTGGTGGGCGAAGGTCACGGTGAAGCTGGAGGTGACCAGCAGGATGGTGTTGATCAGCGGCAGCTTCCACGGCTCGATGACTTCCTTCGGCGGCGGGAACAGCTTGTTGTCCGGGTTGCTCAGCAGCGGCCAGGTGTACTGGAACTCCGGCCAGAGCATGTGGGCGATGCCCTTGTGGCCCTCGCCGCCCAGCCAGGGCCCGGCGAAGTGGCGGATGTAGAAGAGCGCGCCGAAGAAGGCGGCGAAGAACATCACCTCGGAGAAGATGAACCAGCTCATGCCCCAGCGGAACGAGCGGTCCATCTGCGGGCTGTAGAGGCCGGAGCGGCTTTCCTTGATGACGTTGCCGAACCAGCCGAACAGCATGTAGGCGACGATCAGCCCGCCGGCGAAGAGTATCCAGGGCCCGTGGGAGGCCTCCTTGCCGGCGCTGTAGTCGTTCATCCAGGTGCCGACGCCGAACAGCGTGGTGAGCAGGCCGATGGTGGCGATGATCGGCCATTTGCTCTGCGCGGGGACATAGTACGGATCGTGGGTTGCCATTCTTGTTCTCCTGGGCCGGTCAGCGGTCGTTGCTGGCCACCGGTGGCTTGCGTGCGGTGATGTCGAACAGCGTGTAGGCGAGGGTGATGCGGTGGACGTCCGCCGGCAGGTCGCGGTCGACGATGAAGCGCACCGGCATCTCGATGCGCTCGCCGGGCTGCAGGACCTGCTGGGTGAAGCAGAAGCACTCGGTCTTGTGGAAGTAGCGCGCGGCCGTGGAGGGCGCGATGCTGGGGATGGCCTGGGCGGTCATCGGCTTGTTGGTGGGGTTCTGCGCGACGAACAGCATCTGGTTCACCGCCCCGGGGTGCACCACGATCATTTCGCTCTCGGGGCGGAATTCCCAGACCATGTCGATGTTGTTGTTGGCGACGAAGTCCACCTTCACCTGGCGCGCCACGTCCACCTGCTGGAGGCCGCCCTGGTAGGCGCTGCCGGAAGTCTTGCCGTTGATGCCCAGGGCCTTGCACATGACGTTGTAGATCGGCACCAGGGCGAAGCCGAAGGCGAACATGGCCACCACCACCACCAGCAGGCGGATGACCAGCTTGCGCGTCTCGATGTTGCCGTCGCTCATGTCGGGTCTCCTGTAGGAGCGAGCTTGCTCGCGAACAGCTCCGCAGCGGGGCCGGGTTCGCGAGCAGGCTCGCTCCTACGAAGGGCGGTTCATTTCACTTCCGGCGGGGTGCTGAAAGTGTGGTAGGGCGCCGGCGAAGGCACCGTCCACTCCAGGCCTTCGGCGCCGTCCCAGGGCTTGGCCGGGGCCGGCTTGCCGCCGCGGATGGTCTTGATGACGATGAACAGGAACAGCAGCTGGGTGGTGCCGAACAGGAAGGCGCCGATGGACGAGACCATGTTGAAGTTGGCGAACTGCAGGTTGTAGTCCGGAATCCGCCGCGGCATGCCGGCCAGCCCCAGGAAGTGCATGGGGAAGAAGGCCATGTTCATGCCGATGAAGGAGAGCCAGAAGTGCAGCTTGGCCAGGGTCTCGTCGTACATGTGCCCGGTCCACTTGGGTATCCAGTAGTACACCGAGGCGAAGATGCCGAAGATCGCCCCGGGCACCAGCACGTAGTGGAAGTGCGCCACCACGAAGTAGGTGTCCTGGTACTGGAAGTCCGCCGGGGCGATGGCCAGCATCAGCCCGGAGAAGCCGCCGATGGTGAAGAGGATGACGAAGGCCACGGCGAACAGCATGGGCGCCTCGAAGGTCAGCGAGCCCTGCCACATGGTCGAGGCCCAGTTGAACACCTTCACCCCGGTGGGCACGGCGATCAGCATGGTGGCGTACATGAAGAACAGCTCGCCCACCAGCGGGATGCCGACCACGAACATGTGGTGCGCCCAGACGATGAACGACAGGAAGGCGATCGAGGCGGTGGCGTAGACCATCGAGGTGTAGCCGAACAGCGGCTTGCGGCTGAACGCCGGGATGATCGCGCTGACCGCGCCGAACGCCGGCAGGATCATGATGTACACCTCGGGGTGGCCGAAGAACCAGAACACGTGCTGGAACAGCACCGGGTCGCCGCCGCCGGCCGCGCTGAAGAAGCTGGTGCCGAAGTGGATGTCCATCAGCATCATGGTCACGCAGCCGGCCAGCACCGGCATCACCGCGATCAGCAGGAAGGCGGTGATCAGCCAGGTCCAGACGAACAGCGGCATCTTCATCAGCGTCATGCCCGGGGCGCGCAGGTTGAGGATGGTGGCGATCACGTTGATCGCGCCCATGATCGAGCTCATCCCCATCATGTGCAGGGCGAAGATGAAGAAGGTCACGCTGTGCGGGGCGAAGGTGGTGGACAGCGGGGCGTAGAAGGTCCAGCCGAAGTTGGGGCCGCCGCCGGGCATGAACAGGGTGCTCACCAGCAGGCCGAAGGCCGCCGGCAGCAGCCAGAAGCTGAAGTTGTTCATGCGCGGCAGGGCCATGTCCGGCGCGCCTATCATCAGCGGCACCATCCAGTTGGCCAGGCCGACGAAGGCCGGCATCACCGCGCCGAACACCATCACCAGGCCGTGCATGGTGGTCATCTGGTTGAAGAAGGCCGGCTCGACGATCTGCAGCCCCGGCTGGAACAGCTCGGCGCGGATCACCATGGCGAAGGAGCCGCCGAGGAGGAAGGCGCAGAAGCTGAACCACAGGTACAGGGTGCCGATGTCCTTGTGGTTGGTGGTCAGGACCCAGCGCATCAGGCCCTTGGCCGGGCCGTGGTGGTGCTCGCCGGCGTGCGAATGCTCGGGATGGTCGATCACAGCGCTCATCGCAGGCTCCTCGTTATTTTTGCTTCTGCTTGTAGGCCACTACTTCTTGCGGTGTGACCATGTCGCCGTCGTTGTTGCCCCAGGCGTTGCGCTCGAAGGTGATCACCGCGGCGATGTCCACTTCCGAGAGCTGCTTGCCGAAGGCCGCCATGGCCGTGCCCGGGACGCCGTTGAACACGGTCTCCAGGTGGTGTTCCTTGGGCCCGGTGACGATCTTCGAGCCCTTGAGCGCCGGGAACATCGGCGGCATGCCCTGGCCTTCGGGCTGGTGACAGGCGGCGCAGATGGTGTGGTAGACCTTGTCGCCGCGGGTGACGAGTTCTTCCTTGGTCCACTCCTTGCTGGTCAGCTCCTTGAGCTTGGCGGCCTCTTCCTTGCGTTCGGCCAGCCACTTGTCGAAGTCCGGCTTGGCCTTCACGTCGACCACGATGGGCATGAAGCCGTGGTCCTTGCCGCACAGCTCGGCGCACTGGCCGCGGTAGACGCCGGGCTCGTCGACCTTGGTCCAGGCCTCGTTGACGAAGCCGGGGATGGCGTCGCGCTTGACCGCGAAGGCCGGCACCCACCAGGAGTGGATGACGTCGCTGGAGGTCACCAGGAAGCGCACCTTGACCCCGGCCGGCAGCACCAGCGGGTTGTCCACTTCCAGCAGGTAGTGGTCGTCCTTGGGGTCCCTGTTGTGGATCTGCTCCTGGCTGGTGGCCAGGTTGCTGAAGAACTCCACGTCCTGGCCCAGGTACTTGTACTGCCACTTCCACTGGTAGCCGGTGATCTGCACGTCCAGCTCCGGCTCGGTGGTGTCGTACATGTGGATCAGGGTGCGGGTGGCGGGGATGGCCATCACCACCAGAATCAGGAACGGCACCACGGTCCAGAGGATCTCCACTGCGGTACTCTCGTGGAAATGCGCCGGCTGCTGGCCGGTGGAGCGGCGGTGGACGATCATCGACCAGAACATGGCGCCGAAGACGATGATGCCGATGACCACACAGATCCAGAAAATGGTCATGTGCAGGTCGAACACGTTACGACTGACCTCGGTCGCCCCCGGGGTCATGTTCACCGTCCAGGCGGCGTGCGCCGGAGCGAACACGAGGAGCGACAGCAAGCCCATCCAGGTACGCGGATGTCGCAGCATTCGGGTTCCCCTTATCGTTGTTCTTATCCCGCCGGCAAATGCCAGCGGCCAAGGGAGCGACCGCCAAGACAGCAAACTTTGACCGCCGAGCCTCGGCACGTGCAAGGCAGGCCGGGTTCATCAGGTTCAGGTGTGTCGAGTCGGAGTATAGCCAGGGGTTGCGACATAACAACGCAGCGCAAAAAACTCCTCCGCAATTGCGAAAGGTGCTCTCAAAGCCACGCCACCTGCGGCTTTGCGCTACCATGGTGGCGGCTTGATATGCCCGAACCTCATAAAGGTTGCGTGATTATGACGATCGCGTCTTAGCTGGCGGCCCCGCCCGGCTAAGGTCTTTCTTCACTTTCCAAATCGAGTTGTCTTGGAGTTGTCATGAATATCGCAGCACTGCGCGAACTGATTCAGCAGGCCCACCAGCTCGAGGCGCGCAACGGGCACCTGGCGCGGCTCATCCACAGCCAGATGGCAAGCCTGCACCCGAGCATCAACCTCAGCGGCGACGACGCCGCCCAGGTGCTCACCCGCTTCGTCCATGCCTATATCGAGCAGGTCCCCGAGTTCCTCGAAGCCGCCACCAGCGTGGCGCGCAATGCCGGCATAGAGGAAAGGATCAAGCCGGTACTGAAGGTCGCCGAGCACTTCTTCCTGACCCCGCCGGACCTGCTGGCCGGCCACGACGGCCTGGACGCGCTGCTCGACGAGGCCTACCTGGCACACCGCCTGGTGGAGGAAGTGAACGACCGCTACATCGCCCATTTCGGCCAGCCGTTGATCCCGCTGGACACCACCGTGGCCAACCTGGTGGCGCACCAGCTGATCGGCGAGCCCTTCGCCAACCAACTGGACGAGGCCGTGCACCACGCGGTGGAATCCATGCTCGACGACAGTGTCTTCTCCAGCCCCGCGGCGCAGGCCTACCGCGCCCGCCTGAGCGACCCGCAGACGGTCACCGCCTGGAAGCAGTGGCCGTGCCTGTCGCGGCGCTTCGGCGTCGAATTGCATTTGAATTGATCAGGAGCGGCTGCAGGCGGCAGGCTGCAAGCTGCAGGCAAGAGCGAAGAGCCTGGTAGGAGCAACTGTCTTGCAGGCCGTGCCGGGATGCTCTTCGTAGGAGCGAGCTTGCTCGCGAACACACTCCGCAGCAGGGCCCATTCGCGAGCAGGCTCGCTCCTACGAAACGCATAGGCCCAGGGAGCAGGGGGACTAAGCTCCTAGCTTGCAGCTTGCAGCTTGCAGCTTGCAGCTTGCAGCTTGCAGCTTGCCGCCGCCCTTATTGCCTATAACGCGGGCGCGGCGTCGCCATGGGGATCGGGCCTTCGCCGTCCAGCGGGCGGAAGCGGCCGGCCTCGGCGTCGTAGGCCTTGATCTGGCTGGTCTCGATGTCATAGACCCAGCCGTGGATGAACAGCTGGCCGCTGGCCAGGCGCGCGGCCACCGAGGGGTGGGTCTTCAGGTGGTCGAGCTGGGCCACCACGTTTTCCTCGGTGAGGATGCCCAGGGTCTCGTGGCTGGCGCAGCCGCAGTTCTGCTCGACCACCGTCTTGGCCACCTCGGCGTGGCGCAGCCAGGCCTTGACCGTGGGCATGCGCTCCAGCGTCTGCGGGTCGAGCACGGCCTTCATGGCGCCGCAGTCGGAGTGGCCGCAGACGATGATGTGGTGCACGCCCAGGGCCATCACGGCGAACTCGATGGCGGTGGACACGCCGCCGTTCATCTGCCCGTAGGGCGGTACCACGTTGCCGACGTTGCGGGTGACGAAGAGGTCGCCCGGCGAGCTCTGGGTGATCAGCTCGGGGACGATGCGCGAGTCCGCGCAGGTGATGAACATGGCGCGCGGGTTCTGTGCATGGGCGAGTTTCTTGAACAGCGCTTCCTGCTGCGGGAAGACTTCCTCGCGGAACTGGCGGAAACCTTCGACGATGTGCCGCAGGGCCTCGTCGGCGTTCTCCGTGATGTGCTCCTCACCGTGCGTTTTGTCGTTCATGTATGAGCCTCGAAGAGTGACGATGAATTTTCCCATGCTTGCCGACGTTCCGCCCTGGGGGAAAAGGCACAAGCCATCGGAAAAGTCTTTCGTGACTATCCAGTCACCGGTTGCACGAGCCTGGTCCGGCCAGCTTAATCGAAAATTCAACAGCCGCCCTATATCGGATTTTGGCTGGATTTTGCCAGCATGATCGTGGCTGATGTCGACGAGCCATCATGGCAGGGGCATGTTGCGAATTTTCCTCAGAACAGGCTCATCTGCGCCCGCGGCACCTGGAACAGCGAGCAGTCCAGCCCGGCATAGTCGCGGCGGTCCAGCCCCAGGCGCCGCGCGGCCACCTGGAAGCGCTTGGCCAGCAGGTCGGCGAACACGCCCTCGCCGCGCATGCGCGTGCCGAAGCGGCTGTCGTAGTCCTTGCCGCCGCGGCTCTGGCGGATCAGGCTCATCACGTGCTCGGCCCGGTCGGGGAAATGCGCCTGCAGCCATTGCTGGAACAGCTCGGCAATCTCCAGCGGCAGGCGCAGCAGGATGTAGCCGGCCGAACGCGCGCCGTTGTCGCAGGCGGCTTCCAGCAGGCGCTCCAGCTCCATGTCGTTGACCATCGGGATCATCGGCGCCAGCACCGCGCTGACCGGCACGCCGTGCTCGTGCAGGGTGCGCATGGCGCGCAGGCGCGCGCCAGGGCTGGCGGTGCGCGGTTCCATGATGCGTTTGAGCTCGTTGTCCAGGGTGGTGAGGCTGAAGGCCACGCTGACCAGGTTGAGGCTGGCCAGCTCGCCCAGCAGGTCGAGGTCGCGCAGGATCAGCGAGCCCTTGGTGATGATGTGCAGCGGGTGGCGGAAGCGCAGCAGTATCTCCAGCGCCTGGCGCGTCAGGCGCTGCTCGCGCTCCAGCGGCTGGTAGGCGTCGGTATTGATGCCCAGGGCGATGGGCCGCGGCACGTAGCCGGGCTTGCTCAGCTCGGCCTCCAGGCGCTCGGCGAGGTTGGTCTTGGCGATCAGCCGCGTCTCGAAGTCGATGCCCGGCGACAGGTCCCAGTAGGCATGGCTGGGCCGCGCGAAGCAGTAGATGCAGCCATGCTCGCAACCGCGGTAGGGGTTGACCGAGCGGTCGAAGCCGACGTCCGGCGACTGGTTGCGGCTGATCACCGTCTTCGCCTGTTCACTGCGCACCTCGGTGGCGCGGCAGGGCGGCGCCTCGTCCTGGTACCAGCCATCGTCCTCGGCCTCGCTGCGGGTCGGGGCGAAGCGGTTGTGCGGATTGCTGGCGGTGCCGCGACCACGCGGTGGCAGGATGCTGGACATGAGCTGGCTCCGGAAAAGTACTGTATATAAATACAGTATTATTTTTCGAATGACAGCCCCCACCGATGGATGGCGGGCTGGGCGTAGGGCGAATAACCGTTCGCGGTTATCCGCCGCTGCACCGACCTCATGTCCGGCGTCTCGGCCGAGCCCGAAGCGCCCGGAAGCAGGTGCTCCGAGGCCGAGCCCGAGGCGCGCCTGGCGCCAAGGTCAAGCGGCGGATAACGCCGTAGGCGTTATGCGCCCTACGTTCAGCCCTCCCTCGACGTAGGGCGAATAACCGTTCGCGGTTATCCGCCGCTGCACCGACCTCATGTCCGGCGTCCCGGCCGAGTCCGGAGCGCCCGGAAACAGGTGCTCCGAGGCCAAGCCCGAGGCGCGCATGGCACCAAGGTCAAACGGCGGATAACGCCGTAGGCGTTATCCGCCCTACGTTCAGTCCTCCCTCGACGTAGGGCGAATAACCGTTCGCGGTTATCCGCCGCTACACCGGCCTCATGTCCGGCGTCTCGGCCGAGTCCGGAGCGCCCGGAAACAGGTGCTCCGAGGCCGAACCCGAAGCGCGCATGGCACCAAGGTCAAGCGGCGGATAACGCCGTAGGCGTTATGCGCCCTACGTTGGGGCGAATGGCCGTTCGTAGCCCCGGCAGCGCCCGTTCAGAGCAGCACCCGCAACGACCAGTACAGCAACGCCGCCAGGCAGATCGCCGCCGGCAGCGTCAGTACCCAGGCCAGCGCCATGTTGCGGATGGTCTGCCATTGCAGGCCGCTGCCGTTGGCGGTCATGGTCCCGGCGACGCCGGAGGAGAGCACCTGGGTGGTGGATACCGGCAGGCCGTAGATATCCGCCGCGCCGATGGTGAGCATCGCGGTGAGCTGCGCGCTGGCGCCCTGGGCGTAGGTCAGCGGCTGCTTGCCGATGCCCTCGCCGACGGTGGTGACGATGCGCCGCCAGCCCACCAGGGTGCCCAGGCCGAGGGCCAGGGCCACCGCCACCTTGACCCACGGCGGGATGAACTGGACGGTGTCCAGGCTGCGGTCGCGCAGGGCCTGCAGGGTGCTCCAGGTGTCCACGTCGAAGAGCTGCTCGGTGCGGTCGAGCTGGCGGATGGTCTCCACGCTCAGGTACAGCTCGTTGTGCAGCGCCAGCACCTCGTCGTCGGGCAGCCCGGTCAGGTCGTCGTGGCCGCGCAGGCGGGCGCCTATGTTGTGCAGCTGCGCGGCCAGCGCCGGCAGTACCTCGGGGGTCAGGTGCTGCTCGTTCTGGTAGTCCAGCAGCACCTGGCGCGGCGCCATGGGGATGTCCTGCGGGGCCAGCCGGCGCAGCTGCAGCTCGGCCCGGTGCGCCAGCTCGCGCAGCTGCTGCACCTGGGTCGGCGCCTGGCTGCGGTCGACGGCGAAACTCAGCGGCATCAGCGCGGCCAGGATCAGCATGATCAGGCCGATGCCCTTCTGCCCGTCGTTGGAACCATGGGCGAAGGACACCCCGGTGCAGGTCAGCACCAGCAGCGCGCGGATACCCAGCGGCGGCGGCCGGCGGCCCTGCGGGGCGCTGAACAACACCTTGCTCCGTGCCACCGCGCGCATGCCCAGGAGCAGCAGGCCGGCGCCGATAAAGCCCAGCAGCGGCGACAGCAGCAGGGTGTAGCCGACCTTCTGCAACTGCTCCCAGGCGCTGCCGTCGATGCCCAGCTCGCCGTTCAGCGCGCCGTGGGCCAGGCTCACGCCGACGATGGAACCGATCAGGGTGTGCGACGACGACACCGGCAGGCCCAGCCACCAGGTGCCGAGGTTCCACAGGATGGAGGCGCCGAGCAGGGCGAAGATCATCGCCAGGCCGGCATCGCTGTCCACCCGCAACAGCAGGTCCAGCGGCAGCAGGGTGACGATGCCGAAGGCCACCGCACCGCTGGAGAAGAGCACGCCGAGCAGGTTCCACAGCCCCGACCAGCCCACGGCCACCTGCGGCGGCAGGGCGTTGGTGTAGATCACCGTGGCCACCGCGTTGGCGGTGTCGTGGAAGCCGTTGATGAATTCGAAGCCCAGGGCGATCAGCAGCGCCAGGGCCAGCACCAGCAGGGTGCCGTTCAGGCGCAACTGGCCGCCCTGGGCGAGGATGTCCAGGGCCAGGTTGCCGAAGGTGTAGACCAGGCCACCGCCGAGCAGGAGGAAGAACAGCAATTGCCCGGTGGGCGAGGCCACTTCCTGCAGCACCGGGCTCACCGGCATGCGCGAGATGCGCGTGGCGCGCAGGGACTGGAGCAACTGGTAGCGGTCAAGCACGTCCGCTGCGCTCCCTGTCGGCGGTGGGGCCTGGGGGACTTC
>NZ_QGSL01000091.1:664047-665992 GCF_003176655.1 Pseudomonas sp. RW407
GCGGCCCCGCCGCCGCGGGCGCACAACGACAACGCGGCGCGCCCCGCGCAGCCGCCTGCACACCATGGAGCGATCGATGACACAGCGGAACATTCCCCTGGCCCTTTCCCTGCTCGCCGCCGGGCTGGCCAGCCCCCTGGCCGGCGCCGAGGAAAGCGCCGAAGGCTTCCTCGAAGGCAGCCGCCTGGACATCCTCAACCGCAACTTCTACTTCAACCGCGACGACCGCCACGGCCAGGCCAGCCCCAAGGGCAACGGCTATTCCGAGGCCTGGGCCCAGGGCCTGGTGGGCCGCTACCAGTCCGGCTACACCCAGGGCACGGTGGGTTTCGGCGTCGACGCCTTCGCCATGCTCGGCATCCAGCTGGACAGCGGCGACGGCCGCAACGGCGGGCACAGCTCCTTCGACGTGCTGCCGGTGGACGCCCGCGGCCGCACGCAGAACGAATACGCCAAGGCCGGCGGCGCCGCCAGGTTGCGCCTGTTCGACACCGAGCTGCGGGCCGGCGACGTGTTCCCGCAGACCCCGGTGGTGCACTACGGCGACTCGCGCCTGCTGCCCGAGACCTTCCGCGGCGTGACCCTGAACAACGCCAGCCTCGAGGGCCTGGACCTGCAGGCCGGGCGCCTGCATTCGATGAGCCAGCCCAACGAGCGCAAGATGAGCGAAGGCTTC
This sequence comes from Pseudomonas sp. RW407, assembly GCF_003176655.1. Lineage (NCBI taxonomy): Bacteria > Pseudomonadati > Pseudomonadota > Gammaproteobacteria > Pseudomonadales > Pseudomonadaceae > Pseudomonas > Pseudomonas sp. RW407. The sequence continues at coordinate 664,724 of NZ_QGSL01000091.1, forward strand.
TCGACCTTCTACGCCGGCCCCGTGGACGCCCCCTGGATCGCCTACCTGGGCGGCGACTACGCGCTCACCGACAAGGTCAGCGTGAGCCTCTACGGCAGCCGCCTGAAGGACGCCTGGAAGCAGTACTACGCGGCCACCTCGGCGACCTACCCGCTGGCCGACGGCCTCGACCTGTTCGGCGGCTTCACCTACTACAAGTCGGTGGACGACGGCGGCCGCGAGCTGCTGGGCGAATTCAATACCAATATCTGGAGCGGCAAGCTCGGCGTACGCTTCGGCGCCCACACCCTGGCCCTGAGCCACCAGCGCAACAACGGCAGCAACGACTTCGACTACCTGCGCCAGTCGGACTCGATCTACCTGGACAACTCCATCCAGTACACCGACTTCAACTCGCCCAGGGAGCGCTCCTGGATGCTCCGCTACGACCTCGACATGCAGGCCTACGGCGTGCCCGGCCTGAGCTTCATGACCCGCTACGCCCGCGGCAGCGACGCCGACTACAGCCACGCCAACGCGGTGTACATGCGCCGCGACGAAAACGGCGACCCGCTGACCGACCAGAAGCGCTGGGAGCGCGACATCGAGGCGAAGTACGTGGTGCAGGACGGCAGCCTGAAGGACCTGTCCTTCCGCCTGCGCCAGGCGACGACGCGGGCCACGGCCTTCGAGTCGGACCTGGACGAGGTGCGGCTGATCGTCGAGTACCCGCTGCGGGTGCTTTGAGGTTCGGGTGTGGAGAAAGGCCCCTGCGGGGGCCTTTTTTCGTTTGCGGGGGTGGTTTGGCTTTTCGTAGGAGCGAGCTTGCTCGCGAATGGTGGTCTGCCGGGACTTCGGTGCCTGGCCTGAAGAGCACCCTCTCCCTAACCCTCTCCCTGAAGGGAGAGGGGACCGTTCGGTGTGCTCGGGTATTTCGGCGTTAGCCGGGCAGCACCGTTGGTTTCCGGCCGAAACCATTCCTCCTCTCGGCACGGACTAGCCCCCTCTCCCTTCAGGGCGGGGCGCGCAGCCGAGGGCTGGGGAGAGGGAGCGGAGTCAAACCAAAATACCGAGGCCACCTGGAAACGCTGTTCGCAAGCAAGCTCGCTCCTACGCAAAAGCCCAACCCCTCCCTATCAAAATCGTCATCCCCACCTCAGCATCCTGTTACCAGCCACAGGTTCCAATACCCCCGTCAGCCCCACTCGTGTGAACTGACGGCCGTCCCGGCAGCGAAAGCTCCTTTGGTGAGGGATGGCCCCTGAGGCGCCCCCCGCGGGCGCCTTTTTT
>NZ_QGSL01000091.1:666002-670623 GCF_003176655.1 Pseudomonas sp. RW407
CGAGGCGGGCCGCGGTTTCGCCGTGGTGGCCGACGAGGTGCGCGGCCTGGCCCGGCGCACCCGGCAGTCCACCGAGGAGATCGAGGCCCTGGTCGCCGCCCTGCAGAGCGGCACCCGCCAGGTCTCCAGCGCCATGCTCGGCAGCCGCGAACTGACCGCCAGCAGCGTGGCCCTGAGCCGCCAGGCCGGCGAATCCCTGGGCAGCATCACCCGCACCGTGTCCAGCATCCAGGCGATGAACCAGCAGATCGCCACCGCCGCCGAACAGCAGAGCGCCGTGGCCGAGGAAATCAGCCGCAGCGTGGTGAGCGTGCGCGACGTGTCCGAGCAGACCGCCGCCGCCAGCGAGCAGGTCGCCGCCTCCAGCGTGGAACTGGCGCGCCTGGGCGGGCAGCTGCAGGCGCTGGTCGGGCGTTTCCACGTCTGAGCCCGGACGGGTGGCGCCCCGTGCGCTACCCGTCGCTCAGTGGCGCCCGCCGTTCCTGTCCCGCTCCGGGAGCGTGCCGGGCAGCACCAGGCCGTCGGGCAGCCAGAGCCGCTCCAGGTTGCGGAAGCCCCAGCGCGCCGGGTCCTCGCGCTGCACGATGCGGTCGTAGATGCGCACGTCGGCCAGGTCGCGCAGCTCCTTGGCGATCGCCTGGCGCCGGTGGGTGCAGAAGAACACCTTCACTTGCGGGCGCGTCAGGTTCTCCGGGTTCTGCTGGACCACCACGCCGAGCTGCCCGGACTCCAGGCGCACCAGGCTGCCGATGGGGTAGATGCCGATGGCCTTGACGAACGCCTGGAACAGCTGCGGGTCGAAATGCCCCTCCCAGCTGGCCATGCGGGCCAGGGAGCCGGCGGCTTCCCAGGCGCACTTGTAGGGGCGGTCCGAGGTGATGGCGTCGTAGACGTCGCAGATCGCCGCCATGCGGGCCAGCAGGCTGATCTGGTTACCCGCCAGACGGTGCGGGTAGCCGGTGCCGTCGTAGCGCTCGTGGTGGTGCAGGCACACGTCCAGCACCTGCGCCGACAGGCGGGTGTGCTGGCGCAGTATCTCGTGGCCGCGCTCGGGGTGGGTACGCATGATGGCGAGCTCGGCTTCGTCGAGCTTGCCGGGCTTGTTGAGGATCGCCGGCGGCATGGCCATCTTGCCGATGTCGTGGAGCATCCCGGCCAGGCCGGCCTCGCGCTGGGCCTCGACGTCCAGGCCGAGCTGCCGGGCCAGGGCCACCATCAGCGCGCACACCGTCACCGAGTGCATGTAGGTGTATTCGTCCTTGTTCTTCAGCCGGGCCAGGCTGATCAGCGCCGAGGCGTCGCGGGCCAGCGAGGCGCAGATGTCCTCCACCAGCGGCAGGCACAGGTCCAGGTCGATCGCCCGGCCCATGCGGGCCTCGTGGAACAGGCCGATCAGGGTCTTCCTGGAGCGTTCGAGGATGCGCGCGGCCTCGTGGAATTCGTCCGGGTAGCTGGGCGGCGGCGGTTCGATGACGGGCTCGATGACCAGGCCGGCGACGCCTGCGGCAGGCGCCGCGGGGCTCTGCGCCGGCGCTTGGGCATCGGCGGTGCCGGTGACGCCCAGGCCGCGGGCATCGTCGATCCATAGCCACTGCACGCCGCTGTTCTGCAGGGCGCGAAGGTCGCCGGGGTTTTCCAGCATGAAGCGGGTCTTCCAGAAGGGGTGGGAAAGCCAGTTGCCCTCCAGCGACTGGATGAACATTCCCAGGCGAACCTGGTCGGTGTGGATCCGCTTAAGCATGGGGCACCTGTGGGCCAAGGGCTGTCTTCGTCGAGTGCCATTATCTCGGCGCCAGGAAGTGGCGCTTCTGCCGGAGCGTAGAGGCCCTTTGCCAGCGGGGAAAATATTTTCGTCGAATACGGAAAACCCGCTCTGTAATGGCAAAGTAACGGTCGGTCGGAGACTGACGTGTAGGAACTCATCGGAATGCCGAGCTTTATTCCCGATGTGCTGGAGGGGCAGCGCATCCTGGTCGTCGATGACGTCGAGAGCGAGCGCCGGCTGCTCGCCGAATACCTGCAGCAGCGGGGTTGCCGCATCTACCTGGCGAGCAACGGCCAGGACGCCTTCAAGAAGGTCCAGCTGGTCAACCCCGACCTGGTGCTGATGGATGTGCTGATGCCCGTCTGGGATGGCCTGACCTGCTGCCGGATGATGCAGGCCAACGCCCATACGCGGAACATTCCCGTGGTCTTCCTGACCGGCGCCTGCACCCCAGAGGAGCGCGTCCGCGGCCTGCTCGTCGGCGCCGTCGACTACATCTCCAAGCCCTTCAACCTGGAAGAGGTGCGCCTGCGCCTGACCATCCACCTGCGCCGCTGGGGCACGGACAGGCAGGCCGAGTCCACGCCGCTCAACCACGTCGGCAACCTCGACAGCATCCTGTTCCAGTCGGCCCGCCAGCTGCTGGTGCGTTCGCTGTCGCACACCCCGGAGCTGCAGGAGCTGGCGGACGCTGTGGGCACCAACAGCAAGCGCCTGAACGAGGCCTTCCGCCAGTGCGTGGGGGTGACGGTGTTCGAGTACCTGCGCGAGGAGCGCATGAAGGAGGCCTGCGTGCTGCTCAGCGGCACCGGCCTGCCGATCCAGGCCATCGCCCTGGAAGTGGGCTTCACCAGCGGCGCCAACTTCTCCACCGCCTTCCGCGAGCGCTACGGCCTCTCGCCCAGTCAGTTCCGGCAGTCGCGCCTGGACCTGGAGCCCGGCGATGCGCCCTGACCCCCGCGCCGCCTTCACCGCCCTGCTGGGGTGCCTGGCGCTGCTGCTGGTGGTGGGCGTGTCGCTGCTGCTCAACCGTGGCGACCTGCAGGAGCCCCACATCGACCTGACCCGCGCCGCCCAGGTGCTGGAGGAGGCGCCCGGCCAGGTGCTCACGCCGGCGCAGGCCTGGCGGCGGCAGGGCTGGCAGCCGGCCGATGCGCGAAGCCTGGCCGCGCCGCGGCGGGAGTCGACGCTGTGGCTGCGCCTGCGGCTGACCAACCCGGATGCCATCGCCTGGGAGCGCTGGCTGGAAGTGGCGCCCTGGCGGGTCGGCGAGGTCGACCTGTACCGCCTGGACGCGGCCGGCGAACGCGTCGTCGGGCACTGGCACGTCGGCCTGTCGGTGCCCCTGGCCGAACGCTCGCTGCATAGCCGGCGCAACCTCCTGCCGGTGGCGCTGGCTCCGGGGGAGAGCCGCGAGCTGTTGCTGCGGGTGTACAGCGAGAACCGCCGGAGCCTGGCCCTGAGCCTGTGGGACATGGGCGCCGTGCTGGCCCAGGACAACCTCGAGCAGCTGACCCAGTCGATGCTGCTCGGCTGCGTGCTCACCCTGGCCGTGCTGCTGTTGCTGCGCCTGGACTGGAGCTTCGCCATGCTCGCCCTGTGGCTGGGCGCCGCCTACGCGATGGAGGCGGAAAAGGAAGGCTACCTGGCCTTCCACCTGTTCAGCGGGCTGTCCGCCCATGGCCCGGGCATGCGCATCGCCTTCTGGCTGGTTTCCCTGGTCGGCTTCCTGGTCGCCGCCCGGCGCCTGCTCGGCCTGGCCGGGCGGGGCACCTGGCGGCGCCTGTACCTGGCCGGCATCTTCGCCTGCCTGGCGCTGCTCGTCGCCCTGCCCGGGCTCGGGAACAACCAGGCGCGCACGCTGAACCTGGCGCTGAGCCTCTGCATCCTGGCGTGCTGGCCGCTGTCGCTGCTATCCCTGCGGCTGCGCGGCGACTTCTGCCGGCAGGTCCTGGTGGCGCTGTTCCTGCTGAGCTGGGCGGAAAGCTTCTGGTTCACCCTTTCCTACGTCCTCAACCGCGGCTACAGCGGGCTGTTCAGCATCGATGCGCTCATGCTCCGGCTGAGCGTCATCGTCGGCATCATCGGCCTGTTCAGCCTGCAGCAGCAGATGCGCAAGCAATGGATGGAGCGGGAGAGCCTGCAGAGCGAGCGCCGGCAGAACGCCCGGCTGGAGGAGGCGGTCTCCCGGCGCACCGCGGAGCTGCAGGCGGCGCTGGTGAAGGCCAAGGACGCCAACCAGGCGAAGGTCGAGTTCCTCGGGCGGGTCAGCCACGACCTGCGCTCGCCGCTGACCTCCATCATCGGCTATGCCCAGCTGCTGCAGGAGGAGGGCGGGCGCGGCACCCGCAAGGCCGGCGTCATCCTGCGCAGCGCGAGCCACATGCTGGCCCTGGTCAATGATCTGATCGACCATGCCCGCGGCGTTTCCAGCGACCAGCTGGACGTCCAGCCGGTCTACATCCACGGCCTGCTCGACGCGGTGGCGATGGACGCGCACATCCTCGCCCGGCGCAACCGCAACGCATTCCGGCTGACGCTGGCCGGCGACATCCCCACGGTGCTGCAACTGGATGCCAAGCGCCTGCGCCAGGTGCTGATCAACCTGCTGGACAACGCCGCCAAGTTCACCCACGACGGGCGCATCGGCCTGCAGGTGGAGGCCACCGAGCGCGCGCCCCAGGCTGGCCTGGCGCAACTGCGCTTCTGCGTGAGCGATACCGGCTGCGGCATTCCCGCCGAGGACCTGCCGAAACTCTTCACGCCGTTCTTCCGCGGCGCCGGCGCCGGCGGCGACGTCGAGGGCGCCGGGCTCGGCCTGGCCATCGTCGAGCACTGGGTCCAGCTCATGGGCGG
>NZ_QGSL01000091.1:670633-688970 GCF_003176655.1 Pseudomonas sp. RW407
AACACCGGCTCGCCCCGCGCCGGGCTGGATGCGCAGACCAGCACCCCGGCCGCCACCAGCTCGGCCACCGCCTCACGCAGCAGAGGCCGGTCCTGGCGCACCCCCAGGCTCAGGTTGACCACGCGCACGCCCTGCCCGCCCAGCCACTGCAGCGCGGCGGCGATCTGCAACGGGCTGGTCACGCCGCGCCCGTCGAACACCTGGGCCACGCTGAAGCGCGCTTGCGGCGCGCGGAAAAGAATCGCCTGGATCACGGCCGAGCCATGGCCCAGGGCATCCGTCGCCAATGGCAGTCGGTCCAGTCCATCATCGGCCAGACAGAAACGCTGGCCGGCCAGCACGGCGCCGGCCTGTATCTCGGCATGGCCGCTATCGACCACGCCCACCCGGACCTCAGCCACCCTGCCCTCCCACGGCCACCAGCGGCACCTCGCGCACGCTCAGCCGGCCGTCCTGCAGCTCCAGGCGCAGGTCGGCCTCGGCCAGGGTCGAGGGACGGTGGCTGACGAGGATGCGGGTGCGCCCGGCGAACAGCCGGTCGATGGCGGCTATCACTTCGCGCTCGGTGCTTTCGTCCACCTGCGAGGTGGCTTCGTCGAGGATCAGCACCAGCGGGTCCTGCAGCAAGGCGCGGGCGATGGCGATGCGCTGCTTCTGCCCGCCGGAAAGCTGCTGGCCGCGCTCGCCCAGGGGGCTGTCGAGGCCCTCGGGCAGGCTGGCGACCAGGCCGTCCAGCTGGGCCAGGGTCGCCACCCTTTCGATCTCTTCGCGGCTGACGTGGGGCGCGCTGTACGACAGGTTGTCGGCCAGGCTGCCGCGGAACAGCACCAGCTCCTGGCTGACCACGGCGATGCGCCGGCGCAGCTCGAACAGGTCCAGCTCGCGCAGGTCCACGCCGTCGAGCAGGATGCGCCCCTGGTCCGGGTCGTAGAAGCGTTGCAGCAGGTCGGTCAGGGTCGACTTGCCGACGCCCGACGGCCCGCTCAGGGCCACCTTGCGTCCGGCCGGGATGCAGGCGTCCACGCCCTCCAGCAGCGGCTGGCTGCGGCCGGCGTGGTTGAAGCTCACGCCCTCCAGGCGCAGCTCGCCGACGCTCGGCATCGGCCTGGGCTGCGCCGGCGACGCCACGCCCGGCGCCTCGCCGCGCAGCTCCATCACCCGGCCCAGGCTGACGGTCATGCGCTGCAGCGCCACGTACAGGCCGAGCAGGCTCTGCACCGGGCCGATGGCCATGCCCAGGTAAGTGGAGAAGGCGATCAGCGAGCCCAGCTGCCAGGTGCCCTGCACCACCCAGTAGCCGCCAACCAGGAAGGCGCAGGCGCGCGACAGCGACATCAGCGTCCCCGGCAGCGCCTGGGTGAAGAACTCGGTGACCTGCAGGCGCAGCAGCTGGCCCAGGTAGCCCTGCCCGAGGCCCTCCAGGCGCCGCGCCTCGCGGCCCTGCTGGCCGGCGGACTGGATGAACTTCATCGCCGGCAGGGTCTCGACGAAGAACGACGACAGGTCCGCCGAGCGCTCGCGCAGCTGGCGCGCCTCGCGCTCCACCTTCTTGCGCATCCAGCGCAGCCAGAGCACGTCCAGCGGGATCAGCACGGCCACCAGCAGCGACAGCTTCCAGCTCAGCGTCAGCAGCAGCGCCAGCGAGCCGACCAGGCCGATCACCGCGGACACCGCGGAGAACAGCGAGTCCACGGCGAAGCGCTGGATCTCGGCGACGTCGCCGTCCAGCCGCGACATCAGGTCGCCGATGCGGCGGCGCGCGAAGAAGGTCGGCGAGAGGCTCTGCAGGTGGCGGTACAGCGCGTCGCGCAGGGCGAACAGGATGCGCCCGGACAGGCGCGTGTGCAGGTAGCGGTTGAGCCCCGAGAGGACCGTGCCCACCAGCCCGATCACGATCATCGCCCCGGCCAGCAGCGCCAGCATGGGGAAGTCGCGGGCCAGCAGGCCGTCGTCGATCAGCAGCTTGGTCAGCCAGGGTTGCGCCAGCGCCAGCAGCGAGGCGCACAGGGCCAGGCCGAGCAGGCCGAGGATGGCCAGGCGCTGCGGGCGGACGAAGCCGTACAGCCAGTGCAGCGCGTCCTTGAGGGCCTTGGGGTCGTCGCTGTCGATCAGGCGGGTGAAGAACATCAGCCGCCCTTCAGTTGCTTGAGCTTGCGGTACAGGGTGGCGCGGCTGATACCCAGCGCGTCGGCCGCCGCCGAGACGTTGCCCTGGTGGCGGTCCAGGGCCTGGCGGATCAGCTCCATCTCGGTCTCGCGGATGCGCCCGCAGGGCTGCCGCTCGCCGGTGGCGAGCTCTTCCAGGGTACTGTCGGGCAGGTGCTCCAGGCCCAGCGTGGCCTCGCCTTCCCCGCGCATGGCCAGGGCGGTGCGCAGGACCATCTCCAGCTGGCGGATGTTGCCCGGCCAGTGATAATCGGCCAGCAGCGCGAAGAGTTCGTCGTCCAGGCGCACCCCGGGCGCGCCCAGCTTGGCCAGCAGGCCCTGGGCCAGCTCGCCGAGGTCGTCGCGCTCGCGCAATGCCGGCAGGCGCACGCTGATGCCGTTGACGCGGTAGTAGAGGTCCTCGCGGAACTGCTTCTCTTCCACCTGGCGCTTGAGGTCGCGGTGGGTGGCGCAGATCAGCGCCACGTCGATGTCCTGCTCCTCGCCCGCGCCCAGCGGCGCCACCTTGCGCTCCTGCAGCACGCGCAGCAGCCGCGCCTGCAGGGCCAGGGGCATGTCGCCGATCTCGTCGAGGAACAGGGTGCCGCCGTGGGCCTGCTGCAGCCGGCCGACCATGCCGCCGCGGCGCGAGCCGGTGAAGGCGCCCTCGCGGTAGCCGAACAGTTCGGATTCGATCAGGCCTTCGGGGATGGCCGCGCAGTTCACCGCGATGAACGGCTTGCCGGCCCGCGCACTGCCCTGGTGCAGGGCGCGCGCCACCACCTCCTTGCCGCTGCCGGTCTCGCCCAGCAGCAGCACCGGCAACTCGTTCAGCAGGCCCTGGCGGGCCATGCGCAGGGCGCGGGCGTAGCGCGGGTTGCCGCCGGCCAGGGCCTCCAGGTCCGGCGAGGCCGGGGCCGGGCGCTGCGGCTGGCGCGCCGGCACCGACACCGCGGTGCTGCGCAGCGGCGCCTGCAGCACCTTGTAGAAGAACTCGCCCTTGGCCGTCTGCAGGCTGCCCAGGGCGCCGGGCTGCAGGCGCGCCAGCAGCTGTTCGCCGCGGGCGCCCAGCAGGTCCTCGCAGCGGCGCCCTATCAGAACCTCGCGGGCGGCGCCGAGCAGTTGGCAGGCCGGCGTGCTGAGGGCCAGGATGCGGCCCTCCAGGCTCAGCGCCAGCAGGCCCTGCCAGGGCGAATCCAGGTACTGGCGGCGGCTGTGGAAGGACAGCACCACCTGCCCCGGGAAGCTGGCGGCGAACAGCCGTTCCTCGATCTGCACCGCGGCGCGGTTGAGCAGGCTGAGGCTTTCCACCGGGCCGGCCAGGGGACCTTCGCGGGTCAGGTCGAGCACCCCGAGCAGCGTGCCCTGCGGGCAGCTGATGGGCACCGAGGTGCAGGAGAAGCGGCTGAGGCGCTCCAGGTAGTGCTCGCCGCAGTCGATCTGGGTGGCTCGGCCTTCCACCAGGGCGGTGCCCAGGGCGTTGGTGCCGCGCGCGGCCTCGCTCCAGCAGGCGCCCAGGGTGATGTCTTCCAGGCCGATGCGGCGCAGGCGCTCGTGGGCGCCGGCCACCGAGACGATGGTGGCGTCGGCGTTGGCCAGGATCACCAGGGCGTCGTGGCCCTGGCGCTGGCGCAGGAAATCCAGCTCGGGGGTGGCGGCGTCGAGCAGCAGGCGGTTGTTCTCCAGCAGCAGCTCGATGCCGGCGCGATTGTCCAGCTCCTGGTCGTTGGCGCCGCCGCAGTCCAGACCGTGGCCCAGGCTGCGCCGCCAGGAGGCGTCGATTTCCTCGCGCAGCACGCCGGCGGGTAGCTCGCCCTCGCGCTGCAGGCGTTCACGGGCCCGGTGGGCCTCGCGCAGCAGGTCGCTGCCTATTGTTCTTGTCATGTCGATCTCGGCTCCGCTTGTCCGCGCAGTGCATGGCCGCGCGGGACGCTCAGGCTGGTCAGGGACTGTCTACACCCGTCCTCCCCTTGAGTAAAGAGGACGCTCGGTTGCCCGGCAACGCACGCAATTAGCGGGCCAGCCGGCTTGAGGCGAAGTGATTGACAGCCCCTCGGCGCAGGTTTACGTTAACGTAAAGGTAAACGAACGAGCAAGCCCGATGCCGACCACCTATAGCATTTCCGACCTGGCCCGCGAACTGGACGTGACCACCCGCGCCATCCGCTTCTACGAGGAGCAGGGCATGCTCAGCCCGGAGCGCCGCGGCCAGGAGCGCATCTACAGCCCCAAGGACCTGGTGGCGCTGAAGCTGATCCTGCGCGGCAAGCGCATCGGCTTCTCGCTGGCCGAGTGCAAGGAACTGATCGACCTCTACGACCCCAGCGGCGGCAACCGCAAGCAGCTGGAGACCTTCATGCAGAAGATCGCCGCCCGCCGCGCGCAGCTGGAGCAGCAGTTGCTCGACATCGAGCAGATGAAGCTGGAACTGGACACGGCCGAGGAACGCTGCCTGGCGGCCCTGGCCGAGACCGAGAAGAAACAGCGCGCCAACGCCTGACGCGCCCTACCCCGCATTCCAAGTACAACAAAGGTGCAACCATGAGCTACCCGTCCCTCAACTTCGGCCTCGGCGAAACCATCGACATGCTCCGCGAGCAGGTGCAGGGCTTCGTCGCCAGCGAACTGGCCCCGCGCGCCGCGCAGATCGACGCCGACAACCTGTTCCCCGTGGACATGTGGAAGAAGTTCGGCGACATGGGCCTGCTCGGCATCACCGTCGCCGAGGAGTACGGCGGTGCCAACATGGGCTACCTGGCCCACGTCATCGCCATCGAGGAGATCAGCCGTGGTTCGGCTTCCGTCGGCCTGTCCTACGGCGCGCATTCCAACCTGTGCGTCAACCAGATCAAGCGCAACGGCAACGCCGAGCAGAAGGCCAAGTACCTGCCCAAGCTGATCAGCGGCGAGCACATAGGCGCGCTGGCCATGAGCGAGCCCAACGCCGGTTCCGACGTGGTCTCCATGAAGCTGCGCGCCGAGAAGCGCGGCGACCGTTTCGTGCTCAACGGCAGCAAGACCTGGATCACCAACGGCCCGGACGCCAACACCTACGTGATCTACGCCAAGACCGAGCCGGAAAAGGGCGCCCACGGCATCACCGCGTTCATCGTCGAGCGTGACTGGAAGGGCTTCAGCCGCGGCAACAAGTTCGACAAGCTGGGCATGCGCGGCTCCAACACCTGCGAGCTGTTCTTCGACGACGTGGAAGTGCCGGAAGAGAACGTGCTGGGCGCGGTCAACGGCGGCGTGAAGGTGCTGATGAGCGGCCTGGACTACGAGCGCGTGGTGCTCGCCGGCGGCCCGATCGGCATCATGCAGGCGTGCATGGACGTGGTCGTGCCCTACATCCACGACCGCAAGCAGTTCGGCCAGAGCATCGGCGAGTTCCAGCTGATCCAGGGCAAGGTCGCCGACATGTACACCCAGCTCAACGCCAGCCGCGCCTACCTGTACGCGGTGGCCCAGGCCTGCGACCGCGGCGAGACCACCCGCAAGGACGCCGCCGGGGTGATCCTCTACACCGCCGAGCGCGCGACGCAAATGGCCCTGGACGCCATCCAGATCCTCGGCGGCAACGGCTACATCAACGAGTTCCCCACCGGCCGCCTGCTGCGTGACGCCAAGCTCTACGAGATCGGTGCCGGCACCAGCGAGATCCGCCGCATGCTGATCGGCCGTGAGCTGTTCAACGAAACGAAATAACAACGGCTACAGGCGGCAGGCTACAGGCTTCAGGCCGGCCTGCCGCTTGCAGCCTGAAGCCTGTAGCCCGGACGGAGTCCGTGATGACCATCCTTAGCACCCAGATCAATACGCGCTCCCCCGAATACGCCGCCAACGCCGCGACCATGCTGGAGAGCGTCCAGGACCTGCGCGCCCTGCTCGGCCGCGTCCACGAAGGCGGCGGCGCCGCCGCGCAGGCCAAGCACAGCGCACGCGGCAAGCTGCTGGTGCGCGAGCGCATCAACCGCCTGCTCGATGCCGGCTCGCCGTTCCTCGAGGTTTCCGCCCTCGCCGCCCACGAGGTTTACGGCGAGGACGTGGCCGCCGCCGGCGTGGTCGCCGGCATCGGCCGCGTGGAAGGCGTGGAATGCATGATCGTCGGCAACGACGCCACGGTTAAAGGCGGCAGCTACTACCCGCTGACCGTGAAGAAGCACCTGCGCGCCCAGGCCATCGCCCAGCAGAACCGCCTGCCGTGCATCTACCTGGTGGACTCCGGCGGCGCCAACCTGCCGCGCCAGGACGAGGTGTTCCCGGACCGCGAGCACTTCGGGCGGATCTTCTTCAACCAGGCCAACATGAGCGCCCAGGGCATCCCGCAGATCGCCGTGGTCATGGGCTCGTGCACCGCCGGCGGCGCCTACGTGCCGGCCATGAGCGACGAGACCATCATGGTCCGCGAGCAGGCCACCATCTTCCTCGCCGGCCCGCCGCTGGTGAAGGCCGCCACCGGCGAGGTGGTCAGCGCCGAGGACCTCGGCGGCGCCGACGTGCACTGCAAGACTTCCGGCGTGGCCGACCACTACGCCGAGGACGACGAGCATGCCCTGGCCATCGCCCGCCGCTGCGTCGCCAACCTCAACTGGAGCAAGCGGGGCAAGCTCAACACCCTGCCCCCGCGCGCGCCGCTGTACCCCGCCGAGGAGCTGTACGGGGTGATCCCGGTGGACAGCAAGCAGCCGTTCGACGTGCGCGAGATCATCGCCCGTCTGGTCGACGGCAGCGAGTTCGACGAGTTCAAGGCGCTGTTCGGCACCACCCTGGTGTGCGGCTTCGCCCACCTGCACGGTTACCCCATCGCCATCCTCGCCAACAACGGCATCCTCTTCGCCGAGGCCGCGCAGAAAGGCGCGCACTTCATCGAACTGGCCTGCCAGCGCGGCATCCCGCTGCTGTTCCTGCAGAACATCACCGGCTTCATGGTCGGCCAGAAGTACGAGGCCGGCGGCATCGCCAAGCACGGCGCCAAGCTGGTGACGGCAGTAGCCTGCGCCCAGGTGCCGAAGTTCACCGTGATCATCGGCGGCAGCTTCGGCGCCGGCAACTACGGCATGTGCGGCCGCGCCTACGACCCGCGCTTCCTGTGGATGTGGCCCAACGCGCGGATCGGCGTGATGGGCGGCGAGCAGGCCGCCGGCGTGCTGGCCCAGGTCAAGCGCGAACAGGCCGAACGCGCCGGCAACGCGCTGAGTGCCGAGGACGAGGCAAAGATCAAGGCGCCTATCCTCGAGCAGTACGAGCGCCAGGGCCACCCCTACTACTCCAGCGCGCGGCTGTGGGACGACGGCGTGATCGACCCGGCGCAGACCCGCGAGGTCCTCGCCCTGGCTCTCTCCGCCTCGCTCAACGCGCCCATCGAGCCGACCAGATTCGGCGTATTCAGGATGTAAGCGGCGGCAGGCTACAGGCTGCAGGCCGCAGGCGAGAGCGCTCTTGCCTGCAGCCTGTAGCCTGCGGCCTGCAGCCCAAGAGGCCCTTATGACTACTTTTGAAAACATCCAGCTCGACATCGACGACCGTGGCGTGGCCAGCCTCTGGCTGAACCGTCCGGACAAGAACAACGCCTTCAACGCCCAGACCATCGCCGAGCTGATCCAGGCGCTGGACCAGGTGGCCGACGACGCGCGCGTACGCCTGCTGGTGCTGCGCGGGCGCGGCAAGCACTTCTGCGGCGGCGCCGATCTGGCCTGGATGCAGGAGGCGGTGAAGCTCGACTACCAGGGCAACCTGGCCGACGCCCAGCAACTGGCCGAGCTGCTGAACAACCTGCACCTGCTGAAGAAGCCGACCCTGGCCGTGGTCCAGGGCGCGGCCTTCGGCGGCGGCGTGGGCCTGGTGGCCTGCTGCGACATGGCCCTGGGCAGCGAGCAGGCGCAGTTCTGCCTGTCCGAGGTGCGTATCGGGCTGATCCCGGCGACCATCGGGCCCTTCGTGACCAAGGCCATCGGCCAGCGCGCGGCCACCCGCTACGCGCTCACCGCCGAGCGCTTCGACGGCAAGCGCGCCCGCGAGCTGGGCCTGCTGGACGAGTGCTATGGCGCCGAGGAGCTGGACGAGAAGGTCGAGGCCTGGATCGCCAACCTGCTGAACAACAGCCCGGCCGCGCTGGTGGCCTGCAAGGCGCTGTTCCAGGAAATCGGCAGCGGCGAGCTGAGCCCCACCCTGCGCCGCTACACCGAGGCCGCCATCGCCCGCATCCGCATCAGCCCCGAGGGCCAGGAAGGCCTGCACGCCTTCCTCGAGAAGCGCAAGCCGGCCTGGCAGAAGAGCAGCTAGAAGCTTTAGGCCGCAAGCCCCAAGCGGCTTACCGCCCTCCAACGGAGCAGAACAATGATTACAACGCTACTGATTGCCAACCGCGGCGAGATCGCCTGCCGGGTGATGCGCACCGCCAAGGCCCTGGGCCTGACCACCGTGGCCGTGCACAGCGCCACAGACCGCCATGCCCGCCACGTCGAGGAGGCGGACATCGCCATCGACCTGGGCGGCGCCAAGCCGGCCGAATCCTACCTGCGCGCCGACGCCGTGCTGGCCGCGGCCAAGGCCGCCGGGGCCCAGGCCATCCACCCCGGCTACGGCTTCCTCTCGGAGAACGCCGGCTTCGCCCGTGCCTGCGAAGAGGCCGGGCTGGTGTTCCTCGGCCCGCCGGCCAGCGCCATCGACGCCATGGGCAGCAAGTCCGCGGCCAAGGCGCTGATGGAAGACGCCGGCGTGCCGCTGGTGCCCGGCTACCACGGCGAAGCCCAGGACTACGCCACCTTCCAGCGCGAGGCCGCGCGCATCGGCTACCCGGTGCTGCTCAAGGCCGCCGCCGGCGGTGGCGGCAAGGGCATGAAGGTGGTGGAGCGCGAAAGCGAGCTGGCCGAGGCCCTGGAATCCGCCCAGCGCGAAGCCCAGTCCGGCTTCGGCGACGCTCGCATGCTGGTGGAGAAGTACCTGACCAAGCCGCGCCACGTGGAAATCCAGGTGTTCGCCGATAAGCACGGCAACTGCCTGTACCTCAACGAGCGCGACTGCTCGATCCAGCGCCGCCACCAGAAGGTGGTCGAGGAAGCCCCCGCCCCCGGCCTTTCCGCCGAGCTGCGCCGCGGCATGGGCGAAGCCGCCGTGCGCGCCGCCCAGGCCATCGGCTACGTCGGCGCCGGCACCGTGGAGTTCCTCTACGACGAAGGCAGCGGCCAGTTCTTCTTCATGGAAATGAACACCCGCCTGCAGGTGGAGCACCCGGTCACCGAAGCCATCACCGGCCTCGACCTGGTGGCCTGGCAGATCCGCGTGGCCCGTGGCGAAACGCTGCCGATCACCCAGGAGCAAGTGCCGCTGAACGGCCACGCCATCGAAGTGCGGCTCTACGCCGAGGACCCGGAGGGTGGCTTCCTGCCCGCCAGCGGCCACCTGGCGCTGTACCGCGAACCGCCGGCCGGCCCCGGCCGCCGGGTGGACAGCGGCATCCGCGAGGGCGACGACATCTCGCCGTTCTACGACCCCATGCTGGCCAAGCTGATCGCCTGGGGCGAGAACCGCGAGGAAGCCCGCCAGCGCCTGCTGGCGATGCTCGCCGAAACCGCCGTGGGCGGCTTCAAGACCAACCTGGCGTTCCTCCGCCGCGTGCTGGCCCACCCGGCCTTCGCCGCCGCCGAGCTGGACACCGGCTTCATCGGCCGCCACCAGGAGCAACTGCTGCCGGCCGCGAGCGAGCTACCGCCGCCGTTCTGGCAACTGGCCGCCGAGGCCTGGGCGCAGAGCGAAGCCGAGCGCGTGCGCGGCGACGACGCCCACTCGCCGTGGAGCGCCCGCGACGGCTGGCGCAGCGGCCTGCCGGGGGAAACCGACCTGCACCTGCTGGCCAAGGGCGAAGCCCAGGTGGTGCGCCTGCGCCACGCCAATGGCGTGCGCGGCGCAACGCTGAAGGGCGAATGGCTGGAAGTGGACATCGAAGGCGTGCGCCGCCGCCACCTGGCCCTGCGCCAGGGCGACAGCCTGTACCTGGAATGGCAGGGCAAACTGGTGCCGGTGCGCCGCTACGACGCCATCGCCGAGGCCGAGGCGGCCCACGCCCACCACGGCGGCCTGGGCGCGCCGATGAACGGCAGCATCGTGCGCATCCTGGTCGAACCCGGGCAAACGGTGGAAGCCGGCGCCGCCCTGGTGGTGCTGGAAGCGATGAAGATGGAACACAGCATTCGCGCGCCGCACGCCGGCGTGGTGAAATCGCTGTATTGCAGCGAAGGCGAACTGGTGGCCGAGGGTACGGCGCTGGTGGAGTTGGAAGAAACCCCGGCATAAAGCCCCCGCCCGGCTCTTCGTAGGAGCGAGCTTGCTCGCGAACGCATTGCACCATGAACGTCCGGTGCGAAGCGGGTTCGCGAGCAAGCTCGCTCCTACAAGAGCAACTGCCCTTCGCCTGAACCTCAAGAGGACAACCCCATGCCCCTGCCCCAACACGTCCGCCTGGTCGAAGTCGGCCCGCGCGACGGCCTGCAGAACGAGAAACAGCCGATCAGCGTCGCCGACAAGGTGCGCCTGGTGGACGACCTGAGCACCGCCGGCCTGGCCTACGTCGAGGTCGGCAGCTTCGTCTCGCCCAAATGGGTGCCGCAGATGGCCGGCTCCGCCGAGGTGTTCGCCGGCATCCAGCAGAAGCCCGGAGTGACCTACGCCGCCCTGGCGCCCAACCTCAAGGGCTTCGAGGCCGCGCTGGAGGCCGGGGTGAAGGAAGTCGCGGTGTTCGCCGCCGCTTCCGAGGCCTTCTCGCAGAAGAACATCAACTGCTCGATCAAGGAGAGCCTGGAGCGCTTCGTGCCGGTGATGGACGCCGCCCGCGAGCACGGCATCCGCGTGCGCGGCTATGTGTCCTGCGTACTCGGCTGCCCGTACCAGGGCGAGGTGGATGTGCAGCAGGTGGCCGCCGTGGCCGCCGAGCTGGATGCCATGGGCTGCTATGAGGTCTCCCTGGGCGACACCATCGGCGTCGGCACCGCCGGCGCCACCCGCGCCATGTTCGAAGTAGTCGGCGCCCGCGTGCCCCGCGAGCGCCTGGCCGGGCACTTCCACGACACCTACGGCCAGGCCCTGGCGAACATCTACGCAAGCCTGCTGGAAGGCATCGCGGTGTTCGACAGCTCGGTCGCAGGCCTGGGCGGCTGCCCCTACGCCAAGGGCGCCACCGGCAATGTCGCCACCGAGGACGTGCTCTACCTGCTTAACGGCCTGGGCATCCACACCGGCATCGACCTCGACGCCCTGATCGCCGCCGGCCAGCGCATCTGCCAGGTGCTCGGCAAGGAAAACGGTTCGCGCGTGGCCCGCGCCCGCCTGGCCAAGGCCTGACCCCGCGCCACTATTGCTCTTCGTAGGATGGGTTGAGCGATACCCATGCGGTCGTGGCGATGGGTATCGCTTCGCTCAACCCATCCTACGGCGGCTCCCCTACGGCCTGAAACCCGACCCGTTCTTCGTAGGAGCGAGCTTGCTCGCGAACCCGCTTGGCACCTTGCCTACCAGGGGAAGAGCGTTCGCGAGCAAGCTCGCTCCTACAGGGTTTCGGCGCAGCCGGTAGCAGAAAATCCCCCATCGATTGATACGGATAATGCAACAGGGTTTATCACTGGCCGTGATAATAAGAATGCTCCCGTTCGATTAGCGACTTAGAGGCTTCGAACGCAGACTCCGCTGCATTAGATCAAAAATGCCGGAGTCTTCCCCATGGAGCGTTCACCCCACCCCTTGCGTATTCCCCTGGCACTGGCCGCCATCCTGGTGCTCAGCGCCTGCGGCAAGACCCAGGACGCCGCGCAGAACATGCCCGCGCCCAAGGTCAGCGTCGCCGAAGTCATCGAACAACCGGTCAACGAGTGGGACGAGTTCACCGGCCGCCTGGAGGCGCCGGAATCCGTCGAGCTGCGCCCGCGCGTCTCCGGCTACATCGACAAGGTGACCTTCCGCGAAGGCGCCCTGGTGAAGAAAGGCGACCTGCTGTTCCAGATCGACCCGCGGCCGTTCCTGGCCGAGGTGCACCGCCTGGAAGCCCAGCTGCAACAGGCCCGCGCCAACCAGACCCGCACCGTCAACGAAGCCGCCCGCGGCGACCGCCTGCGCGCCACCAACGCCATCTCCGCCGAGCTGGCCGACGCCCGCAGCGCCGCCGCCACCGAAGCCCGCGCCCAGGTCGCCGCGACCCAGGCCGAGCTGGACAACGCCAAGCTCAACCTGTCGTTCACCCAGATCACCGCGCCCATCGACGGCCGCGTGTCGCGCGCCGAAATCACCGCCGGCAACCTGGTCAACTCCGGCCAGACCCTGCTCACCAGCGTGGTTTCCACCGACAAGGTCTACGCCTACTTCGACGCCGACGAGCGCGTGTACCTGAAGTACGTGGCCATGGCCCGCGCCGGCGGCCCGGACGCCCGCGGCAGCACCCCGGTGTACCTGGGCCTGACCGGCGAGGACGGCTTCCCGCACCTGGGCCGCCTGGACTTCCTCGACAACCAGGTCAACCCGAAGACCGGCACCATCCGCGGCCGCGCGGTGTTCGACAACAAGGACGGCTTCTACACCCCCGGCCTCTATGCCCGCATCAAGCTGGTCGGCTCCGGCACCTACCCGGCGGCGCTGATCAAGGACGAGGCGGTCGGCACCGACCTGGGCAAGAAGTTCGTGCTGGTGCTGGGCGCCGACAAGAAGGTGGCCTACCGCAGCATCGAGCTGGGGCCGAAGCTGGAAGGCCTGCGCATCGTCCGCAGCGGCCTGGCCAAGGGCGATCGCATCGTGGTCAACGGCCTGCAGCGCGTGCGCCCCGGCGCCGAGGTGGATGCCGAGGGCGTGCCCATGGCCAGCCCGGCCACCCTCGCCGCCCTCGCCCGCTCGCGCCAGGCGGTGGAAGACAGCGAGCCGCCGAAGGTGGCCGAGCAGTCGCCGGGAAAGCCCAACCGCGGCTGACCGCAACCCGCCCCTGAGCGGGGCCAAGAAAGAGAACGCAGTACCCGGCCCTGGCCCCACCCAGGGCCGCGGGTGACCTTTGTCCAGGGTTTAGCGCGTCGCGCTCCAGGAACGAACCATGAACTTCTCGCAATTCTTCGTGCAGCGGCCGATCTTCGCCGCCGTGCTCTCGCTGATCATCCTGATCGGCGGGGCCATCTCGCTGTTCCAGCTACCGATCAGCGAATACCCCGAAGTGGTGCCGCCCACCGTGGTGGTGCGCGCCAACTTCCCCGGCGCCAACCCCAAGGTGATCGGCGAGACCGTCGCCGCGCCCCTGGAGCAGGCCATCACCGGCGTCGAGAACATGCTCTACATGTCCTCGCAGTCCACCGCCGACGGCAAGATGACCCTGACCATCACCTTCGCCCTGGGCACCGACCTGGACAACGCCCAGGTGCAGGTGCAGAACCGCGTGACGCGGACCGAGCCGAAGCTGCCCGAAGAGGTCACCCACATCGGCATCACCGTCGACAAGGCCTCGCCCGACCTGACCATGGTCGTGCACCTGACCTCGCCGGACCAGCGCTACGACATGCTCTACCTGTCCAACTACGCCATCCTCAACATCAAGGACGAGCTGGCGCGCCTGGACGGCGTGGGCGACGTGCAGCTGTTCGGCATGGGCGACTACTCGCTGCGCGTGTGGCTGGACCCGAACAAGGTGGCCTCGCGCAACCTCACCGCCAGCGACGTGGTCGCGGCCATCCGCGAGCAGAACCGCCAGGTCGCCGCCGGCGCCCTGGGCGCGCCGCCCGCTCCCAACGCCACCAGCTTCCAGCTGTCGATCAACACCCAGGGCCGCCTGGTCAGCGAGGAAGAGTTCGAGAACATCATCATCCGCAGCGGCCCGGACGGCGAGATCACCCGCCTGAAGGACATCGCCCGCATCGAGCTGGGCTCCAGCCAGTACGCCCTGCGCTCGCTGCTGGACAACCAGCCGGCGGTAGCCATCCCGATCTTCCAGCGCCCCGGCTCCAACGCCATCGCCATCTCCAACGAGGTGCGGGCGAAGATGGCCGAGCTGAAGAAGGAATTCCCCCAGGGCGTGGACTACTCCATCGTCTATGACCCGACCATCTTCGTCCGCGGCTCCATCGAGGCGGTGGTGCACACCCTGTTCGAAGCGCTGATCCTGGTGGTGCTGGTGGTGGTGCTGTTCCTGCAGACCTGGCGCGCCTCGATCATCCCGCTGGCCGCCGTGCCGGTGTCGCTGATCGGCACCTTCGCGGTGATGCACTTCTTCGGCTTCTCGCTCAACGCGCTGTCGCTGTTCGGCCTGGTGCTGGCCATCGGCATCGTGGTGGACGACGCCATCGTGG
This sequence comes from Pseudomonas sp. RW407, assembly GCF_003176655.1. NCBI lineage: Bacteria > Pseudomonadati > Pseudomonadota > Gammaproteobacteria > Pseudomonadales > Pseudomonadaceae > Pseudomonas > Pseudomonas sp. RW407. The sequence goes on from NZ_QGSL01000091.1 coordinate 685,083, forward strand.
TGGTGGAGAACGTCGAACGCAACATCGGCCTGGGGCTCACGCCCATCGAGGCGACCAAGCGCGCCATGAAGGAAGTGACCGGGCCGATCATCGCCACCGCCCTGGTGCTATGCGCGGTGTTCGTGCCGACCGCGTTCATCTCCGGCCTCACCGGGCAGTTCTACCGGCAGTTCGCGCTGACCATCGCGATTTCCACGGTGATCTCCGCGTTCAACTCGCTGACCCTGTCGCCGGCGCTGGCCGCGGTGCTGCTCAAGGGCCACGACGAGCCCAAGGACCGCTTCTCGCGGATCCTCGACACGCTGCTGGGCAGCTGGCTGTTCCGCCCGTTCAACCGCTTCTTCGACCGCGCCAGCCATGGCTACGTCGGCACCGTGACCCGCGTGCTGCGCAGCAGCTCCATCGCGCTGCTCCTCTACGCCGGGCTGATCGGCCTGACCTACCTGGGCTTCTCCAGCACCCCCACCGGCTTCGTGCCGCAGCAGGACAAGCAGTACCTGGTGGCCTTCGCCCAGCTGCCCGACGCGGCCACCCTGGACCGCACCGAGGCGGTGATCAAGCGCATGTCGGAAATCGCCGGCAAGCACCCGGGCATCGAGCACACCGTGTCCTTCCCCGGCCTGTCGATCAACGGCTTCACCAACAGCCCCAACAGCGGCATCGTCTTCACCCCGCTGAAGGACTTCGACCAGCGCAAGGGCCCGGGCATGTCCGCCGGCGAGATTGCCGCCGAGCTGAACCAGGAATTCGCCGGCATCCAGGACGCCTACATCGCCATCTTCCCGCCGCCGCCGGTACAGGGCCTGGGGACCATCGGCGGCTTCCGGGTGCAGGTCGAGGACCGTGGCAGCCTGGGCTACGAGGAACTCTACAACCAGACCCAGAACGTCCTGGCCAAGGCCCGCGCGCTGCCCGAGCTGAACCCCATGTCGGTGTTCACCAGCTACCAGGTGAACGTGCCGCAGGTGGACGCCGCCATCGACCGCGAGAAGGCCAAGACCCACGGCGTGGCCATCAGCGACATCTTCGACACCCTGCAGGTGTACCTGGGCTCGCTGTACGCCAACGACTTCAACCGCTTCGGCCGCACCTACCAGGTCAACGTCCAGGCCGACCAGAACTTCCGCCTGGACCCGGAACAGATCGGCCAGCTGAAGGTGCGCAACAACCAGGGCGAAATGGTCCCGCTGGCCACCTTCATCAAGATCAGCGACACCTCCGGCCCCGACCGGGTGATGCACTACAACGGCTTCATCACCGCCGAGATCAACGGCGCCGCGGCCCCCGGCTACAGCTCCGGCCAGGCCGAGGCGGCGATGGAGAAACTGCTCAAGCAGGAACTGCCCAACGGCATGACCTACGAGTGGACCGACCTGACCTACCAGCAGATCCTCGCCGGCAACACCGCGGCCTTCGTGTTCCCGCTCTGCGTGCTCCTGGCCTTCCTGGTGCTGGCCGCGCTGTACGAAAGCTGGGGCCTGCCGCTGGCGGTGATCCTGATCGTGCCGATGACCCTGCTGTCGGCCATCGGCGGGGTGATAGTCGCCGGCGGCGACAACAACATCTTCACCCAGATCGGCCTGATCGTACTGGTGGGCCTGGCGTGCAAGAACGCCATCCTCATCGTCGAGTTCGCCAAGGACAAGCAGGAAGAAGGCATGGACCGCGTCAGCGCGGTGCTGGAAGCCTGCCGCCTGCGGCTGCGGCCGATCCTGATGACCTCCATCGCCTTCATCATGGGCGTGGTGCCGCTGGTGCTGTCCACCGGCGCCGGCGCCGAAATGCGCCACGCCATGGGCGTCGCGGTGTTCTCCGGGATGCTCGGGGTGACCTTCTTCGGCCTGCTGCTGACGCCGGTGTTCTACGTCCTCATCCGCCGCTTCATGGAAGCCCGTGAAGCGAAGAAACAAGCGCGCCTGACCCACGAGGCTCACCACGCATGAAACTGCAACTCTTCGCCCCGGCGCTGCTGGCCCTGAGCCTCAGCGCCTGCATGGTCGGCCCTGACTACAAACAGCCGGACACCGCGCCGGCCAAGCTCGACACCAGCGCCACGTCCTTCGACCGCAGCCGCTACGAAGACGCCTGGTGGAAACAGTTCGACGACCCGGTGCTGACCCAGCTGGTCGACCAGGCCCTGAAGGAAAACCGTGAGCTGCGCGTGGCCTACGACCGCGTGCTGGCCTCGCGGGCGATCCGCGACGACGTCTCCAACGACCGCTTCCCCACCGTGACCAGCCGGGTGTCTTCCGAGGTCGGCAAGGGCCAGGTGCCGGGGCAGACCGAGGACCGCGTCAACCAGGAGCGCTACGACCTGGGCCTGGACATGATCTGGGAAGTCGACCTGTTCGGCCGCGTGCGCCGCGAACTGGAATCGGCCGACGCCCAGAGCCAGGCCGCCCAGGCCGACCTGCAGCAGCTGCAGGTCAGCCTGATCGCCGAACTGGCCGACGCCTACGGGCAGTTGCGCGGCGCGCAGCTGCGCGAAGGCATCGCCCGCGACAACCTGAAGAACCAGCGCGAATCCCGTGACCTGACCATCCAGCTGCGCGACAACGGCGTGGGCAACGAACTGGACGTGCAGCGCGCCGAAGCGCGCCTGGCCGCCACCGAAGCCACCCTGCCGCAACTGCAGGCCGAGGAAGTGCGCCAGCGCAACCGCATCGCCACCCTCCTCGGCCAGCGCCCGGACCAGCTGAGCGTGGACCTGGCGCCCAAGCAGCTGCCGGCCATCGCCAAGGCCCTGCCGATCGGCGACCCGGGCGACCTGCTGCGCCGCCGCGCCGACGTCGCCGCCGCCGAACGGCGCCTGGCCTCGGCCACCGCCGATGTCGGCGTGGCCACCGCCGACCTGTTCCCGAAGATCAGCCTCGGCGGCTTCCTCGGCTACACCGCCGGGCGCGGCTCGCAGATCGGCTCGGGCGCCGCCCGCGCCTGGGGCGTGGCACCGACCATCAGCTGGGCGGCCTTCGACCTGGGCAGCGTGCGCGCCCGCCTGCGCGCCTCCAAGGCCGACGCCGACGCCGCGCTCGCCACCTACGAGCAGCAGGTGCTGCTGGCCCTGGAAGAATCCTCCAACGCCTTCAGCGACTACGGCAAGCGCCAGCAGCGCATGCTGGTGCTGGTGCGCCAGTCCGAGGCCAGCCGCAAGGCCGCCGAACTGGCCGGCGTGCAGTACCGCGAAGGCACCCTGGACTTCCTCAACCTGCTGGACGCCGAGCGCGAGCAACTGGCCGCCGAAGACGCCCAGGCGCTGGCCGAGGTCGACGTGTACCGCGGCATAGTCGCCATCTACAAGGCACTGGGGGGCGGCTGGCAGCCACAGCCCCAGGCCTGAAGGTTCCTCCCTGGCCACTCTCCGGCCACTTGGCCCCGCGGAGCACGCTGCTGACCGCGGGGCTTTTTTATGTCCGCTGCGCCATAGGCGCTTTTCGTAGGATGGGTTGAGTTTACGAAACCCATGTGGCCGTGGTGATGGGTATCGCTTCGCTCAACCCATCCTACGACGAAGCATGTCTCCTGCACCTATAGGAGCGAGCTTGCTCGCGAACGGAGTTTCCCGGTGGTGCCGGAGCATCGGGCTGACTCCGCCCCTCTCCCCAGCCCTCTCCCTGAAGGGAGAGGGAGCCGTTCGGCGTGCGCGGATAGCCTGGTTTCAGCCAGAAGCCACAGGAGTGCTCGGGGATTTCAGTGCGCAGAGGACAGTCCCCTCTCCCTTCAGGGAGAGGGTTAGGGAGAGGGCAAGACTGTCCGCCAACACCAGAAACATCATGGATATCCCCCCTTGAGCCCTGTGGTGGTTCAATTTCCTCGGACACCTCGATAGGTGGAAAATCCACTGAATAGAGGAGTCATTCATGAGCCGTAAACGCAGAACATTCGATGCCA
>NZ_QGSL01000091.1:688980-700539 GCF_003176655.1 Pseudomonas sp. RW407
CGCGGTCCGCGGCCACCAGCCAGTCCGCCAGATGCTCGCCCCACACCTGGTAGCCCAGCGCGGACGGGTGATAGCCATCGATAGCGAGATACTGCGGCTGCATCTCCAACCCCACCGCGCAGTAGCCGGCGCCTTGCGCCTGGGCCAACGCCTGTAGCTGGCGATCCAGCAGGGCCGCGCGCCAGCCCAACAACTGCCGCAGCAGCCAGGGTAATGCGGAAAAATGCCGCAGCGGCGGCACGGCGGTGCACACCACCCGCGCGCCGCCGGCCTGGAAATGCCCGACCAGGCGGGCGATGGATGCCTGCCAGCGCTCGCTGGAACTGAAATGGGTGGTGTCGTTGACGCCGAAGACCAGCGCCACCAGGTCGTAGCGCCCGTCGGCCAGCGGCAGCAGGCGCTCGCAGGCTTCGCTCGCGGTGATGCCGTTCTCCCCCAGCGCCCGCCAGGCCACCGGCCGCTGCAGGCGCGCCGCCAGGGCAATAGCCAGGCGGCCGGCCAGGGCGAAGTCGAGGCAGGAGGCGCCGACGCCGGCGACGGTCGACTCGCCGAGCAACAGCAGCCGCAACGGTTCGCCGGGAAGTTCGGCGCCGGCCAGCCCCTCGCGGGAACCGGCCGCCGGCGCCAGGCGCAGGGCCGTGCGCCGGGTGCGCACGGCCAATGGCAGGGCCAGCGGCATCAGCGGCAGCGCCGCCGCCCACCAGGCCAGCCCCGCCAGGCGGTTCACAGCTCGATGACCACCGCCTCGGCCGAACGGGTGGCCTTGGCCCGCGCTTCCTCGACGGACTCGGCGCGCGCCAGGGCCACACCCATGCGCCGCTGGCCGGAGACTTCCGGCTTGCCGAACAGGCGCAGGGCGCTGTCCGGCTCGGTCAGCGCGGCGCCCAGGTTGCCGAAGCTGACCTGCCGCGACTCGCCTTCCACCAGGATCACCGCCGAGGCCGAGGGCCCGAACTGGCGGATCGCCGGGATCGGCAGGCCAAGGATGGCCCGCGCGTGCAGGGCGAACTCGGAGAGGTCCTGGGAGATCAGGGTGACCAGGCCGGTGTCGTGGGGGCGCGGCGAGACTTCGCTGAACCACACCTGGTCGCCCTTGACGAACAGCTCGACGCCGAACAGGCCGCGGCCGCCCAGGGCCTCGGTGACCGCCTTTGCCACGCGCTCCGACTCGGCCAGGGCCTTCGGGCTCATGGCCTGGGGCTGCCAGGACTCGTGGTAGTCGCCCTTCACCTGGCGGTGGCCGATGGGCGCGCAGAAGGTGGTGCCGCCGACGTGGCGCACGGTGAGCAGGGTGATCTCGTAGTCGAAGTCGATGAAGCCTTCGACGATGACCCGCCCCTTGCCGGCGCGGCCGCCTTCCTGGGCGTAGTCCCAGGCGGCCCTGAGGTCGGCGTCGGACTTGAGCACGCTCTGGCCCTTGCCCGAGGAACTCATGATCGGCTTGACCACGCAGGGGTAGCCCACGGCGGCGGCGCCGGCGGCATATTCCTCGTAGGTGTCGGCGAAGTGGTACGGCGAGGTGGGCAGGCCCAGCTCCTCGGCGGCCAGGCGGCGGATACCCTCGCGGTTCATGGTCAGCTGCGCGGCGCGGGCGCTGGGCACCACGGTGTAGCCTTCGGCCTCCAGCTCGACCAGGGTGGCGGTGGCGATGGCCTCGATTTCCGGGACTATGTAGTGCGGCTTCTCCTGCTCGATCACCGCACGCAGGGCGGCGCCGTCGAGCATGCTCAGCACGTGGCTGCGGTGCGCCACCTGCATGGCCGGGGCGTCGGCGTAGCGGTCGCAGGCGATCACTTCGCAGCCCAGGCGTTGCAGCTCGATCACCACTTCCTTGCCCAGCTCGCCGGAGCCACAGAGCAGTACGCGGGTCGCGGTGGGCGACAGGGGGGTTCCAATACGGGGCATTGCGTGCAACCTCGGGAAGGGGATGTTCTTCGGCGCGCTAGAGCAGCACGCCCTGTTCGCGGGCGCGCTCGTGGCACTGGCGCAGCACCTCGCGGCGCTCGTCGTTGTCCATGCGGCCCCAGCGGGTGATCTCGTCCGCCGTGCGCTGGCAGCCGATGCACAGGTCCTGCTCGTCCAGGGTGCAGACGTAGACGCAGGGCGAGGCCACCGGGCGTTCCTGGCTCATTCTTCCTGCTCGGCCAGGTCGCGGGCATAGCGCTGGGCGTTGTGCACGTAGTGGGCGGCGCTGGCCTCGAGCATCTTCTTCTGCTGCTCGGTCAGCTCGCGCACCACCTTACCGGGCGAGCCCATGACCAGCGAGCCATCGGGAATCACCTTGCCCTCGGGGATCAGCGAATTGGCGCCGATGATGCAGTACTTGCCGATCTTCGCGCCGTTGAGCACCACCGCGTTGATGCCGATCAGGCTGTAGTCGTCCACCGTGCAGCCATGCAGCATGACGTTGTGGCCGATGGTCACGCCCTTGCCGAGGGTGAGCGGGAAGCCCATGTCGGTGTGCATCACGGTGCCGTCCTGGACGTTGCTGTTCTCGCCGATGTGGATCAGCTCGTTGTCGCCCCGCAGCACGGCGTTGAACCAGACGCTGGCGCCGGCGTCCAGGCGCACCTTGCCGATCACCGCGGCGTTCGGCGCGATCCAGCTGTCGGGGTGGGTTTCGACTCGGGCATCGCCCAGGCGGTATTTCATCGGTGGCTCCTCAGGCATCTTGTTGTCGTACCGCGCCGCTCAGCTGAGCTTGATGAATTGCGGCGGCGCTTGGTGCAGGTCGATGTGGTCATCGAACAGCAGGTTGACCAGCTCGACGACCATGATCGCCGACAGGCCCCAGATCTTGTACTCGCCGAAGCGGTAGCTGGGCACGTACCAGCTGCGCCCGAAGTAGTCGATGCGGTGGGTCATTTCCCGCGGGTCGCCGCGGAAGAACTCCAGCGGCACCTTGAACACCGCGGCGATCTCGCCGTCGTTGGGGGTGTACTCGACGAAGTCGGGTACGAAACCGACGAACGGCGTCACCTTGATGCCGTGGCGCGAGACCAGGGTGCTCAGCGGCCCGACCACGTCCACCAGGCTCGGCGGCAGGGCGATCTCCTCCTCGGCCTCGCGCAGGGCGGTGTGGATCAGGTCGACGTCCTCGGGGTCGCGCCGCCCGCCGGGGAAGGCCACCTCGCCGCTGTGGGTGGACAACCCGGTGGCGCGCAGGGTCAGCACCAGCTCCTCGCTCCGGGTGATGGGCAACAGCACCGCGGCTTCGGGGAAGCCGTGTTCGCTGTTCAGGTCCTGTGGGGTGTGCGCCGTGATACGCCGGCGCAGCTCGTCCAGCATGCGGACATCCTGCGTGTAAGGCATTCGCTCAATTATGGAATCATGGCACGAAAGACGGCCTCGCCCCAAGCCCCACCCCCTTGCTGCGCGGGCCTTCCGGCGAGCAAGATGGCAAGATCGATTCCCAAGGAAAGTGCATGAAATTCTGCAGCCAGTGCGGCGCCAGCGTGAGCCTGCGCATCCCCAGCGGCGACAACCGGCCACGCTATGTCTGCGACCAGTGCCAGACGGTGCATTACCAGAACCCGCGCATCGTCGCCGGCTGCCTGCCTGTGTGGGAGGGGCGCATCCTCCTGTGCCGCCGCGCCATCGCCCCGCGCCAGGGCTTCTGGACGCTGCCGGCGGGCTTCATGGAGAACGGCGAGACCCTCGAGCAGGCCGCCGCCCGCGAGACGCTGGAGGAAGCCTGCGCCCGCGTGCGCCAGTTGCAGCTCTACACCCTGTTCGACCTGCCGCACATCAGCCAGGTGTACATGTTCTTCCGCGCCGAGCTGGCCGACCTGGACTTCGCCGCCGGCGAGGAAAGCCTGGAGGTGGGCCTGTTCGAAGAATCGGCGATTCCCTGGTCGGAGCTGGCTTTCCCCACCGTGGGCCGTACCTTAGAATGCTACTTCAGCGACCGGCAGAGGCAGGACTTCCCGGTGCGCAACGAGGCCATAGCACCCATGCTGGGCCACCATAAGAAGACCTGAACACTTTGCAGGGCCGTGCATCGCGGCGCTTTATCGAACATCCGGGGGATCGTCTTTCCATGCGCTGGCTGCTTGCCTTTCTGTGCCTGACCTTTGCCGCCTTCTCGCAGGCCAATGCGACGCCGACCCTGGAAGGCCGCATCGACAAGGTGCTGGTGCTCAAGTCCGAGCACAAGCTGCACCTGCTGAGCAACGGCAAGATCCTCAAGAGCTACCGCATCTCCCTGGGCAAGAGCCCGCGCGGCACCAAGCTGGCCGAGGGCGACAACCGCACGCCGGAAGGCTTCTACTGGATCGACTGGCGCAAGACCAGCGACAAGTTCAACCTGTCCATGCACATCTCCTACCCCAACGCCCGCGACGTGATGCGTGCCCGCGAGAAGAACCTGTCGCCCGGCGGCATGATCATGATCCACGGCACCCCGCAGAGCGACGAATACCCGGAGTGGTACTTCTCCACCCTGGACTGGACCAACGGCTGCATCGCCATGACCAACCCGGACATGCAGGAGGTCTGGAGCCTGGTCAAGGACGGTACGCTGATCGAGATCCGCCCCTGAGCGGGAAACGAAAAGGCGCCCGAGGGCGCCTTTTTCATGTCCGCGGCGGCTAGAACACCATGTCCGACAGCCGCCACACTTCGAAGGCCGGCGTCTCGTAGGGGTGCGCGGCCTTGAGCGCCTTGACCGAGTCGTGGATCAGCTCGTCGGCCACCACCATCTCCACCTTCCACTCGGCCACCTGCTCGACGAGGCCGGCCGCGCCGAGGAAGGGGTTGCTGCCCTGCAGCGGGCGGAACTGGCCCTGGCCGAGGGCCTGCCAGCAGCAACTGTCATAGGCACCGATGCGTCCTGCACCTGCGGCGAACACCGCTTTCTTCACCGTCTCCAGGTGAGTCTCGGGAACATAGAAGCAGAGTTTGTACATCGGACGCTCCGTGGCGGAAAACTGGACCGGGTGGGGAGTCGAGGAGCGAATGCTGCCACAGATAGTGGCATTTTGCCTCCAGTGACTCGACGGTCATGCTCGGCAAATTTCGACAGCGCGATTGCCTTCACGTTCTGGAGGAAAATTCCCAAGATTTGTAAAACGTGATGGAGTGCAGATTCAGTCGAAATCACTTTCCGATAAAGCGCCGCCAGCGCCCAGCCCAACCTTCGGTGGGGGGCGCGTGGCTGCCGTCGCAGTAAGGCAGGTCGGCCGAACGGCCGCAGCGGCAGAGCAGCAGGAACTGCTCGCGCGGCGCGACCCACGCCAGCGCCCGGGCGCAGTCCGCCGGGCAATCCGGCAGTGTCGGCGAACGGCCGCAACGGCACAGGCGCAGGGCCTGGCCGGCCTCCACGTGGCGGACTTCGGGAAGGATCTCCGACTCGGCCAATGCCCCCTCCTCTCCTGGATTCCCGTAGCAGTGATTATCGCGGACGGAGTCCGCTCCTACACCCGCGCTCGACCGTAGGGCGCATAACCGTTCGCGGTTATCCGCCGCCGGCCAATGCACCGAAGCCCGATGAAAAATGGCGGATAACGCTTTAGGCGTTATGCGCCCTACGCCATCCCCACCCACGCCACTCCCCCGTAGGAGCGGACTCCGTCCGCGATGGCCCGCCCCACGCGCCATCGACCCGGGAAAAACGGCGCCACAACGAAAAAGGGGAAGGCCGAAGCCTTCCCCTTTTCCCGTCCCGGGCTCGAACTCAGCCCACCCAGACGCGGGCGTTGCGGAACATGCGCATCCAGCCGCCGTCTTCCTGCCACTCGTCCGGGCGCCAGGAGTTCTGAACGGCGCGGAACACCCGCTCCGGGTGCGGCATCATGATGGTCACGCGGCCGTCGCGGCTGGTCAGGCCGGTGATCCCGCGCGGCGAGCCGTTGGGGTTGGCCGGGTAGGTCTCGGTGACCTTGCCGTGGTTGTCGACGAAGCGCAGCGCCACGCAGCCGGACAGGTCGGACTCCAGCAGCGCCTCCTCGCTCTCGTACTCCGCATGGCCCTCGCCGTGGGCGATGGCGATCGGCAGGCGCGAGCCAGCCATGCCCTGCAGGAAGATCGACTGCGACTCCTGCACCTGGACCATGGCCACGCGCGCCTCGAACTGCTCGGAGCGGTTGCGCACGAAGTGCGGCCAGAACTCGGTGCCGGGGATCAGCTCGTGCAGGTTGGACATCATCTGGCAACCGTTGCACACGCCCAGGGCGAAGCTGTCCTTGCGCTCGAAGAAGGCCTGGAAGCCGTCGCGGGCACGGGCGTTGAACAGGATCGACTTGGCCCAGCCTTCGCCGGCGCCGAGCACGTCGCCGTAGGAGAAACCGCCGCAGGCCACCAGGCCCTTGAAGTCTTCCAGGCTGACGCGGCCGGCGAGGATGTCGCTCATGTGCACGTCCACCGCGGCGAAGCCGGCGCGGTCGAAGGCCGCGGCCATTTCCACCTGGCCGTTGACGCCCTGCTCGCGGAGGATCGCCACCCGCGGACGCACGCCCTTCTTGATGTAGGGCGCGGCGATGTCGTCATTGACGTCGAAGGAAAGCTTGACGGACAGGCCGGGGTTGTCTTCCTCCAGCAGGCCGTCGAACTCCTGGTCGGCGCAGGCGGCGTTGTCGCGCAGGCGCTGGATCTGGTAGCTGGTCTCGCTCCAGATGCGCTGCAGCAGGCGGCGCTCGGCGCGGTAGACGATTTCGCCGTTGAAGCTCAGCTCGACCTCGTCGCCGTTGACCGGCTGGCCGATCACCGCCACGCAGTCGTCCAGGCCGGCGGCGCTGAACTGCGCCAGCACTTCCGGGGTGGCGCCTTCGTGCACCTGGATGATCGCCCCCAGCTCCTCGCTGAACAGCGCGGCACCCAGCTCTTCACGGCTGGCGGCCAGGGCGTCGAGGCGCAGCGACAGGCCGCAGTGGCCAGCGAAGGCCATTTCCACGGCGGCGGCCAGCAGGCCACCGTCGGAACGGTCGTGGTAGGCCAGCAGGTGGCCGTCGGCATTCAGGCCCTGGATCACCGCGAAGAAGGCCTTGAGGTCTTCGGCGTCGTCGACGTCCGGGGCCTGCTGGCCGAGCTTGCCGTAGGTCTGCGCCAGGATCGAGCCGCCCAGGCGGTTCTTGCCGCGGCCGAGGTCGATCAGGATCAGGTCGGTCTCGCCCTTGTCCAGGCGCAGCTGCGGGGTCAGGGTGCGGCGCACGTCGGTCACCGGGGCGAAGCCGGAGATGATCAGCGACATCGGCGCGGTCACGCTCTTCTCCACCTCGCCATCCTGCCAGCGGGTCTTCATGGACATGGAGTCCTTGCCCACCGGGATGGTGATGCCCAGCGCCGGGCACAGTTCCATGCCCACCGCCTTGACGGTGTCGTACAGGCGCGCGTCCTCGCCCGGGTGGCCGGCGGCGGCCATCCAGTTGGCGGACAGCTTGATGTCGGCGATCTTGTCGATGCTCGCGGCGGCCAGGTTGGTGATGGTCTCGCCGATCGCCATGCGCCCCGAGGCCGGGGCGTCGAGCAGCGCCAGCGGGGTGCGCTCGCCCATGGCCATGGCTTCGCCGGTGTAGACGTCGAAGCTGGTGGCGGTGACGGCGCAGTCGGCCACCGGTACCTGCCAGGGGCCGACCAGCTGGTCGCGGGCCACCAGGCCGGTGATGGTGCGGTCGCCGATGGTGATCAGGAAGTTCTTGCTGGCCACGGCCGGGTGGCGCAGCACGCGCTCGGCGGCTTCGGCCAGGTCCAGGCCGGCGGCGGCGAAGTCGTCGCCGACCTCCGCTTCACGGCTGACCGAACGGTGCATGCGCGGCGGCTTGCCGAGCAGCACGTCGAGCGGCATGTCCACCGGCTTGTTGCCGAAGTGGCTGTCGGCGACGGTCAGGTGTTTTTCCTCGGTGGCCTCGCCGACCACGGCGAACGGGCAGCGCTCGCGCTCGCAGATGGCCTTGAAGGTCTCGAAGTCGGCGGCGTCGACCGAGAGCACGTAGCGCTCCTGGGACTCGTTGCACCAGATTTCCAGCGGGCTCATGCCCGGCTCGTCGTTGGGCACCGCGCGCAGTTCGAAGCGGCCGCCGCGGCCGCCGTCGTTGATCAGCTCCGGCAGGGCATTGGAGATGCCGCCGGCACCGACGTCGTGGATGAACTTGATCGGGTTCTGCTCGCCCAGTTGCCAGCAGCGGTCGATGACCTCCTGGCAGCGGCGTTCCATTTCCGGGTTCTCGCGCTGCACCGAGGCGAAGTCCAGGTCGGCGGCACTGGCGCCGGTGGCCATGGACGAGGCGGCGCCGCCGCCCAGGCCGATGAGCATGGCCGGGCCGCCGAGCACGATGAGCTTGGCGCCGACGCTGATCTCGCCCTTCTGCACGTGGTCTTCACGGATGTTGCCGAGGCCGCCGGCGATCATGATCGGCTTGTGGTAGCCGCGCACTTCCTCGCCACGCGGAGTGGCGACGGCCTGCTCGAAGGTACGGAAGTAGCCGGTCAGGTTCGGGCGGCCGAACTCGTTGTTGAAGGCCGCGCCACCCAGCGGGCCTTCGATCATGATGTCCAGCGCGGTGACGATGCGCTCGGGCTTGCCGTAGGGCACTTCCCAGGGCTGCTCGAAACCGGGGATGTTCAGGTTGGAGACGGTGAAGCCGACCAGGCCGGCCTTGGGCTTGGCGCCGCGGCCGGTGGCGCCCTCGTCGCGGATTTCGCCGCCGGAGCCGGTGGAGGCGCCGGGGAACGGGGCGATGGCGGTCGGGTGGTTATGCGTCTCGACCTTCATCAGGATATGCACCGGCTGTTCGCTGGCGGCGTACTGGCGGGTCTGCGGGTCGGGGTAGAAGCGCCCGGCGACCGAGCCGGTCATCACCGCGGCGTTGTCCTTGTACGCGGACAGCACGCCTTCGCGGTGCATCTCGAAGGTGTTCTTGATCATGCCGAACAGGCTCTTGTCCTGGGCCTGGCCGTCGATGTCCCAACTGGCGTTGAAGATCTTGTGGCGGCAGTGCTCGGAGTTGGCCTGGGCGAACATCATCAGCTCGACGTCGTGGGGGTTGCGGCCCAGCTCGACGAAGCTCTTCACCAGGTAGTCGATCTCGTCCTCGGCCAGGGCCAGGCCCAACTGGACGTTGGCCTGCTCCAGCGCGGCGCGGCCACCGCCGAGGATGTCGACCACGGTCAGCGGCTTGGGCTGGGCATGGCTGAACAGGCCGGCGGCCTCTTCCAGATCCTTCAGGACAAGCTGGGTCATGCGGTCGTGCAGGCGCGCTGCGACTTGCGCGACGTCGGCCTCGGAGAGCTCGCCGGCGACGTAGTAGGCGATGCCGCGCTCGATACGCTCGAGCTTCGCCAGGCCGCAGTTATGGGCGATGTCGGTGGCCTTGCTGGACCACGGCGAGATGGTGCCGAAGCGCGGCACCACCAGGCACAGCCGGCCCCTGGGCTCCTGCACCGGCACGCTCGGGCCGTACTTCAGCAGCCGGCCGAGCACCTGTTCCTCATCGGCGGTCAGCACGCCACTGACCTCGGCGAAGTGCGCAAACTCGGCGTACAGCCCGGTGACAGCGGGTACCTGCCGGGTGAGCAGGTCGAGCAGTTTGCCGTGGCGGAAGGCGGAAAGGGCGGGAGCGCCGCGCAGGATCAGCATTGTCGGAACAGCCTCTGGAGACAGGGGAATTCGCAGGGCCGGGAGGGCCGGCCCGCAGAGGCCGTGCATTCTACCGTAAAGCGTGCCCCGGCGGCACCTGCAGCTCGGCCGACGGCGAGGGCTTTCTGCCATTGGGCGGGGGAGCGGCGCCATTCATCTTCGAGCGCTTTCGAGCGAGCTCGCCGCACGCCCGCTCCAGGCGCGCCCCGGGGCCCCTGACCGGCGTCTGGCACGGCGTCTGAAACGAAGCCGCTAGCAGAGATGCCCCGAGCTGTCCAGATATTGGGCTCCGCGACCTTGGCGTATACTGCGCCGATGTTTGCCCTGAACCCGTCACGCGTGCGCTCCGCCGTATGGATCCTGGCGACCTGTATCTTTCTGCTGATCTCCGGCTGTAGCGAGGCGAAAGCCCCGACAGCCCTGGAGCGGGTGCAGAAGGACGGAGTGCTGCGGGTGATAACCCGTAACAGCCCGGCCACCTACTTCCAGGATCGCAACGGCGAGACCGGCTTCGAATACGAACTGGCCAAGCGCTTCGCCGATCACCTGGGGGTGAAGCTGCAGATGGAGACCGCCGACAACCTCGACGACCTCTACAGCAAGCTCGGCCAATCCGGCGGCCCCGACCTGGCCGCCGCCGGCCTCACCCCCGGCGGCGAGCGGGAGACCTCGGTGCGCTTCTCGCACTCCTACCTGGACGTCACCCCCCAGGTGGTCTACCGCAACGGCGACCCGCGCCCCACCCGTCCGGACGACCTGATCGGCAAGCGCATCGTGGTGCTCAAGGGCAGCAGCCACGCCATGCAGTTGGCTGAGCTGAAGAAGCGCTACCCGAAGCTGGAGTACAAGGAATCCGACGCCGACGAGATGGTCGACCTGCTGCGCATGGTGGACGTCGGCGACATCGACCTGACGCTGATCGACTCCAACGAGCTGGCGATGAACCAGGTCTACTTCCCCAACGTGCGCGTCGCCTTCGACCTCGGCGACGCCCGCGGCCTGGCCTGGGCCCTGCCCGGCGGGACGGACGACAGCCTGTACGCCGAGGTCAACAGGTTCCTCGACAAGGTCAAGCAGGACGGCACCCTGCAGCACCTGAAGGACCGCTACTACGGCCATGTCGACGTGCTCGGCTACGTCGGCGCCTACACCTTCGCCCAGCACCTGCAGCAGCGCCTGCCGCGCTACGAGCCGCACTTCAAGCAGATCGCCCAGACGCTGAAGATGGACTGGCGCCTGCTCGCCGCCATCGGCTACCAGGAATCCATGTGGCAGCCCGACGCCACCTCCAAGACCGGGGTGCGCGGCCTGATGATGCTGACCAACCGCACCGCCCAGGCCATGGGCGTGTCCAACCGCCTGGACGCCAAGCAGAGCATCCAGGGCGGCGGCAAGTACTTCGACCAGATCCGCGACGAACTGCCAGACAGCATCAAGGAGCCGGACCGCAGCTGGTTCGCCCTGGCCTCCTACAACATCGGCAGCGCCCACCTGGACGACGCCCGCAAGCTGGCCCAGCAGGAAGGCCTGAACCCGGACAAGTGGCTGGACGTGAAGAAGATGCTGCCGCGCCTGTCGCAGAAGCAGTGGTTCCGCAAGACCCGCTACGGCTACGCACGCGGCGGCGAGACCGTGCACTTCGTGCAGAACGTACGGCGCTACTACGACATCCTCACCTGGGTGACCCAGCCGCAGCTCGAAGGCGGCCAACTGGCCGAAAGCGGCCTGCACCTGCCCGGGGTGAACAAGACCCGGCCCAGCGAAGAGCCTGACGAGAAGCTCTGAGACGAACGCAGCGCAGGGCATCGCGGACGAAAATGGCATGGGTAAGGGTGGCGTAGGAGCAACTGTCTATTGGGTTTGGGTGTGGCGCGCCGCTCCGAGTGCGTTGATGTTTCTTGTTTCGCCCCCTCGGGCGAGTCCCTTTTGTCAAACGCCACAAAAGGAACCAAAAAGGCTTGCCCCGCATACGGGCCCGATGAAGCCGG
>NZ_QGSL01000091.1:700549-713660 GCF_003176655.1 Pseudomonas sp. RW407
GGGCTCGGTGTAGCGCGCCGCTCCGAGTCTGCGGATGTTTCTTGTTTCGCCCCCTCGGGCGAGTCCCTTTTGTCAAACGGTGGAAGGCCACCCCCGCAAAAAGGAACCAAAAAGGCTTGCCCCGACATACGGGCCCGACAGAGTCGGGCTACCCTCACGAACTCCCCCGCCACGGAGGCCCGCCCCGAGGGTACGTCCCTGTAGCCCGCGGGGCTCTCGCGACATCCATGTCGCATGACCTCCTGAGCGGGGGCTTCGCTCGGCCTTCTGAAGGGGCGTTCCGGTGCGCTCGGCTATTTCTCTGGAAGTCCCAAGAGCAAACGCGCTTTTGCTTTTCGTAGGAGCGAGCTTGCTCGCGAACCCTGGCAGTCACTGGGTTCCCGCGTTCGCGGGAATGACGGTGTGGAAGGATAGTGCCTAACTTCCAGACCACTCAGGACAGCCCCCTCTCCCTTCAGGGAGAGGGCTGGGGAGAGGGCGCTCTTAACCCTAGCACCTACGTTCCCAGTAAACCCCGTTCGCGAGCAAGCTCGCTCCTACAGTCATGGCCATCGGCCATGGGCTTCGCTGCAGCAGCCGACGGCGTATAACCGCGAACGGTTATACGCCCTACGAACCTGCCACACCGGCGAACACGGCAACCTAGAGCTGTCGGCGCGGATATGGCGCGCTCCTACAGCTCCAGGGAAACACGGTCGTAGGAGCGGACTCCGTCCGCGATGGGGGGGCCCCGCCACGCCGGACACCCCGGTGGCACGGCCAACGGCGGATAACCGCGAACGGTTATGCGCCCTACGTCTGGTGTAGGGCGGAGTCCGCTCCTACAGTTCCAGGGGCGTGCGGTTGTACGCGAAACGACCGGTCGGTCAGTTGCGCCGCTCGACGATGTAGCGGGCCAGGTCGCGCAGCGGCTCGGCGCCGGCGCCGAAGCCTTCCAGGGCCGCCAGGGCCTGGTCGCGCAGGGCCAGGGCGTAGGCCTTGGCGGGTTCCAGGCCGAGCAGCGCGGGGTAGGTGGGCTTGTCGTGGGCCTGGTCCTTGCCCTGGGTCTTGCCCAGGGTGGCGGTGTCGCTTTCCACGTCGAGGATGTCGTCCTGCACCTGGAACGCCAGGCCGACGGCGCCGGCGTAGCGGGCCAGGGCCTCCAGGCGCTCGGCGTCGGCGTGGCCGCTGGCCAGGGCGCCGAGGCGCACGCTGGCCTCGATCAGCGCGCCGGTCTTGTGCCGGTGCATGGTTTCCAGGGCCGCCTGGTCGATGCGCCGGCCCACCGCCTCGAGGTCGATGGCCTGGCCGCCGACCATGCCGGCGGAACCGGCGGCGCGGGCCAGGGCGCTGACCATGGCCAGGCGCGTCTCGGCGTCCTGCGGGTTCAGCCGGGCGTCGGCCAGCACCTCGAAGGCCAGCGCCTGCAGGCCGTCGCCGGCGAGGATGGCGCAGGCCTCGTCGAAGGCGATGTGGGTGGTCGGCTGGCCGCGGCGCAGGGCGTCGTCGTCCATCGCCGGCAGGTCGTCGTGGACCAGCGAGTAGGCGTGGATCAGCTCCACCGCGCAGGCCGCGCCGTCGGCCCGGGCGGGGTCGCCGCCGAGGGCCTCGCAGGCGGCGTAGGCCAGCAGCGGGCGCACGCGCTTGCCGCCGTTGACCACGCTGTAGCGCATGGCCCGGTAGAGGCGCTGGAGGTCTTCGCGGGGCGGGGTGAACAGGGTTTCCAGGGCGGCATCGACGCGCGCCTGGCAGCGCGCCTGGTAGGCGGCGATCATGCGTCTTCGCCTTCGCTGTCGAAGGGCGCCTCGCTCAGCTCTCCATCGCGCTCCAGCAGCACCTGCACCTTCTGCTCGGCCTGGCTCAGCGCCGCCTGGCATTCGCGGGTCAGGCGGATGCCCTGCTCGAAGGCGCCGAGCGAGTCCTCCAGGGACAGCTCGCCGCTCTCCAGGCGTTCCACCAGGGTTTGCAGTTCGGCGAGGGACTGTTCGAAATCGACGGCTTTCTTGCGGGCCATGGGACATCTCGGCGGGGTATTCGGAACCCGGCGACACTAGCAGAGACGGGCCTTGCGGGCAAATCCGCGGGCCTGCCCGCACCCCGCCGCGGCCGCTTTCGCGCTAAGCTTGGACGATGAACTACCTCGCCCACCTCCACCTCGGCGGCTCGCAGCCGGCGCAGCTGCTCGGCAGCCTCTATGGCGACTTCGTCAAGGGGCCGCTGGCCGGGCGCTGGCCGGCGGACGTCGAGGCGGCCATCCGCCTGCACCGGCGCATCGATGCCTTCACCGACAGCCATCCGCTGGTGCACGCGGCGAAGCTGCGTTTTCCCGCCGAGCGGCGGCGTCTGGCCGGGGTGCTGCTGGACGTGTTCTTCGACCATTGCCTGGCCCGGGACTGGGACACATTCAGCAACGAGCCGCTCAGCGAATTCACCCGCCGCGTCTATGGTGTACTGAACCAGACCCCGCAACTGCCCGAGCGCCTGGCGCGCATCGCCCCGCGCATGGCGGCGCAGGACTGGCTGGGCAGCTACCGCGACTTCGCGGTGCTGCAGGACGTGCTCGCCGGCATGGCCCGGCGGCTGTCGCGCCCGGGCCTGCTGGACGGCGCCTGGGAGGAGCTGGCCGAGCGCTACCAGGTGCTGAGCGACGACTTCCGCGCATTCTACCCGCAACTGCTGGCGCTGGCCGGGCGGCGCGACGATTTGCCTGGGGATCGCCCCCCGGCTTGATATGCATCAAACGTAGGAAAGCCATGAAAGGATGCAATAGAACCCACGACGGAGAGGGAGGTGCTGCATGCTCAAATCATTGATGATCGCCACGGACTTGTCGTCGCGCTCGGAGAAGGCCCTGCAACGCGCCGGGGCCCTGGCCAAGCGCTTCGGCTGCCCGTGGACGGTGCTCTGCGTGGTCGACGAGGACCAGCCGGCGGCGCTGGTCGAGCAGGAGGCGACGCAGGTCCGGCTGCTGCTGGAGGCGCGCCTGGTCGAGCTCACCGCCTTGGGCGGCAGTTGCCCGCGCATCCGCGTCGAGGTGGGCGACCCGAACCAGAAGATCGTCAGCTGCGCGCTGGAGGAGGACGTCGACCTGCTGGTGATGGGCTCGCACCGCAAGAGCGTATTGCGCGACATCTTCGTCGGCACCACGGTGGAGCGGGTGGTGCGCGCCGGCAAGCTGCCGGTGCTGATGGTCAACCAGCCGGCCGCCGGCGAATACCGCGACCTGCTGCTGGCGCTGGACACCTCGCCGGCCTCGGCCAACGCGGTGCGTGTCGCCGAGCGCCTGGGCCTGCTGCAGGGCGCGGTGCGCCGCGCCATCTACGCCTTCAGCCCGCTGGCCAAGGGCATGATGCAGTACTCCGGGGTCAGCGAGGAGCGCATCGACGAGTTCGTCGGCACCGAGACGCGACAGGCGGTGGACGAGTTCAAGGCGTTCCTCAGGGACCAGCAGCTGGAGCCCTGGATCGACGAACAGCTGGTCGCCGTCGGCCTGCCGGGCAACGTGCTGGAGCGCATGTCCGAGAAGCACCGGCCGGACCTGCTGGTGATGGGTACCCGGGGCATGGGAGGGATCAAGCGTGCCCTGATCGGCAGTGTTGCCGACTACGCCCTGCGCGAACTGGATTGCGACATCCTGGTCGTGCCGCCGGACACCGACGTATAGGGCGGCGCCGCGCAGGCCCCGCGCGCCACTGGAACGACGGCGCCCGCCAATGGCGGGCGCCGGTCTTTCCGGGGGCCGGGGCCTGCGCCGCCGTCCGGGGCGGAACCTGCCAGCCGTGGCGCCCGGCAGGTTCGACTTCCTTCCTGTTTCAGGCGGCCAGCGCCTGGTCCCGAGCGATTTCCCCGTAGATCACCGTGCCGATGGCGGCGTGGGCCTGCTGCGCCAGTTGGGCGCGGTCGCGGCCCTGGCTGGGCAGCGGCGCGAGCAGGTGGATCTCCACGCAGCCGCGGTCGTTGCGCAGCAGCCGCAGCAGGTGGCTGAGCAGGTCGTCGTCGCCGATGAAGGGCGCCAGCTGGTCCGGCTCGCCGTCGCGCAGGTAGCGCAGGGCCACCGGCTGCAGCGGCACCCCGGCGTGGATGGCGCCGGCCAGCAGGCGCGGGTGGAAATTGCGCAGGCCGCGGCCGTCGGTGGTGGTGCCTTCGGGGAAGATCAGCGTCGAGCGGCCCAGCTGCAGGGCCCCGGCGATCTGCTCGCCAAGGCGGCTGCCATCGCCCGAGCCGCGGCGGATGAACAGGGTGCCGGCCTTTTCCGCCAGCCAGCCGGCCAGCGGCCACTGGCGCACCTCGGCCTTGGACAGGAAGGTCAGCGGGGCCAGGGCGCCGAGCAGCGGGATGTCGAGCCAGGACACGTGGTTGCTGACCCACAGCGCCGGGCCCCGGGGCAGCTCGCCATGGACCGTCACCCGCAGCGGCAGGGCGCGGCGCAGGCGGGCCAGCCACCAGCGCGTCAGGCCCTGGCGCAGGGCGGTCCAGTCGTAGCCGGGCAGGCGTTCGAGCAGCGCCACCGCGGCGGCCAGCGCCAGGCCCAGGCCGACCACCGCCAGCAGGCGGGCGGTTCGCCAGGCGCCGCGCATCACACGGCCGCCTTGAAGTGGCGGGCGTAGCGCGGGCACAGCTCGTCGCGCTTGAGCAGGATGAACACGTCGGCGACCTGGAAGTCCGGGTCCCAGCAGGGCTCGCCGCAGATCTTCGCGCCCAGGCGCATGTAGGCCTTGAGCAGGGGCGGCAGCTCGGCGGTGAGGTTGTCCGGCAGCTCCCGGGCCGGCAGCGGCGTCTTCGGCTCGGCGCGCAGGTGCTCGCGGCACAGGTAGCGCTCGCGCAGGCGCTGCATCACCGCCAGGGCCTGGACGCCGCCGTCGCGCATGGGGATGCTGGCGCAGCCCATCAGGTAGCGGTAGCCGCCCTCGTTGAGCACCTCGGCCAGCTCGCCCCAGAGCACGGCGATGGTGGCGCCGTTGCGGTAGGCCGGGTCGACGCAGGTGCGGCCGATCTCCAGCACCGGGCCCTGCAGCTCGGCCAGGCCGTCGAGGTGGAATTCCTCTTCGCTGTAGAAGCGCCCCAGGCGCCCGGCGGCGCGGTGGTCGAGCAGGCGGGTGGTGGCCACCAGGGCGCCGCTGGCCAGGTCGCGCACGCCGATGTGCAGGCAGTGGCTGTCGTAGTCGTCCAGGTCCAGGCCGAGTTCGGCCCCCTTCAGGCGTGCCTCGAACTCGGTGCTGAACACGCGGAAGCGCAGGGCCTGGGCTTCGCGCAGGGCGCGGGCGCCGCGCAGGCGCACGGCCTTGAGGCGGCGTTCTTCGCGCGGGGTGTCGCAGGCGTGGGCGGTCTGACTCATGCGGAGGCCTCCATGGGCCGGCCAGGCGGGTTGCGGCCGGTCGCCTTTGTTGTGCAAGCTCAGGCTAGGAAGCGGCGGTGTCACGCTCGTGACCCTGGCGTGATGCTTGTATGACAACCACCCCTGGATGAGGATCGCCCCATGCCCTGGAACCGCCTGCTCGGCCCACTGGAGCCACTGCCCGCCGGCCTGGCCCTGGAGGACTGGTACGCCGAACTGCTGGCCTGCGCCGACGGCGCCGGGCCGCTGGAGCTGGCGGTGCTCGCCGGGCGCCTGGCGGCCACCCCCGGCCTGGCCTTCCTCGGCGGCTACCAGGCGGCCCTGCGCGCCCTGTGGCCGGCGGCCCCGGCCGGCCTTGGCGCGCTCTGCGTCAGCGAGGGCAAGAGCCTGCGCCCGGCGGACCTGGCCACCCGCCTGGACGGCCTGACCCTGCACGGCCGCAAGGACTTCGCCACCGCCGCCGACAGCGCCGCCTGGTACCTGGTGGCGGCACGCGACGAGCCGGCCGGCGACGCCCCGCGCCTGGCGATGACCGTGGTGCTGGCCGGCGCCCCCGGCGCGCGCCTGGAGCCGATGCCGGCCATGCCGCTGATCCCCGACATCCCCCATGCCCGGCTGGTCCTCGACGGCGCCCACTGCGAGCGCCTGCCGGGCGACGGCTGGGACGCCTACAGCAAGCCGTTCCGCGGCCTGGAGGACCTGCACGTGATGGCCGCGCTGCTGGCCTGGCTGTACGGCGTGGGCCTGGCCAGCCGCTGGCCGCGGGAATTGCCCCTGCGCCTGGCCGGGCTGCTGGCCGGCTGCGCCGAAGTGGCGCGGCACCCGGTGGGCGACACGGCGACGCACCTGCTGCTGGGCGGCCTGTTCGCCCAGTTCGACGCCCTGACCCCGGCGCTGGACGCCGCCATCGCCCAGGGCCCGGAGCACTGGGCGCAGCTGTGGAAGCGCGACCGCGCGGTGCTCGCCCTGGGCGGCAGCGCCCGCGCCAGGCGCCTGGACAAGGCCTGGGCGGCACTGGGGCTTGACCCAGGTCAGTGAGGCCTGCGCCCGCGCCTGGGTACCCTGCGCGACATTCCGCCGCCCACCGGCATGATCCGCAGGAAGCTCCATGCGTCGCGAACCCATAGTGCTGTTCGACAACGGCACCCACCAGTGCCTGTGCTTCGATGACCTCGTCACCGGCGACGGGGTGCAGTCCAACCAGTTCCTCATCGTCGACCACGGCCAGTACCTGCTGCTGGACCCGGGCGGCGACCTGACCTACACGCCGCTGTCGCTGGAACTGTCGAAGCTGATGCCGCTGCAGGAGCTGGACTACATCTTCGCCTCGCACCAGGACCCGGACATCATCGCCGCGCTGGACAAATGGCTGCTGCACACCCGCGCCAAGGTCATCTGCTCCAAGCTCTGGGCGCGCTTCCTGCCGCACCTGACGGCCAACTACCTGGCGGTCAGCCACGGCATCTCCACCTACGACCGCGTCATCGCCGTGCCCGACCGCGGCCAGTCGCTGAACCTCGGCCGCTGCCAGCTGAAGATACTGCCGGCGCACTTCCTGCACTCGGTGGGCAACTTCCAGATCTACGACCCGGTCAGCCGCATCCTCTTCTCCGGCGACATGGGCGCCTCCCTGGTGGACGACGCCAACCCGGTGCAGGACTTCGCCGAGCACCTGCCGCACATGCTCGGCTTCCACCGCCGCTACATGGCCAGCAACAAGGTGTGCCGGCTGTGGGCGGACATGGTGCGCACCCTCGACGTGCAGATGATGGTGCCGCAGCACGGCCGGCCCTTCGCCGGGCGGCCGATGATCGACGCCTTCCTCGACTGGATAAGCGGCCTGGAATGCGGCATGGACCTGCTCGGCCCGGCCGACTACCAGGTGCCGCGCTGAATCCGTCCGCCATTACGGCGTGATCGGCGCTTATGGCCGTCATGGCGCCGTGCTAGGGTTCCGCCGGAGCTGAAAACAAGAGGCCCGCCGATGCCCATGCCCTGCCTGCGCCCGCTGCTGCGTGGCGCCACCCTGGTCGCCAGCCTGTGCCTGCTGGCGCCGGCCCACGCGCAAACCTGGCCGGACGCCGACTGGCAGCCCGGCCCCGCGGCCAGCGGCCCGGCGTTGCAGGCCTTCGAGGCCTATGCCTTCCCGGCGCGCGACGACGCCACCCGCCAGGGCGTGCGCAGCGACGCCGTGGTGGTGATCCGCGACGGCCAACTGGTCTACGAGCGCTATGCCGGGCCGACCCGCGCGCAGACCCCGCACCTGGCCTGGTCCATAAGCAAGAGCATCATGGCCTGCGTGCTCGGCGTGGCCTACGGCGAGGGCCGCTTCCAGCTGGACGACGCGGTGGCGCAGCACTTCGCGCCCTTCGCCGCGCACCCGCAGGTGAAGATGCGCCACCTGCTCAACTGGGCCTCGGGCCTGGCCTGGGAAGAGGACTACGAATACGCCCCGCTGAAGTCCTCGGTGGTGGCCATGCTCTACACCCGCGGCCGCGACGACATGGCCGGCTTCGTCGCCGGCTTCCCCGCCGACGCCGAGCCGGGCCAGCGCTTCCGCTACTCCAGCGGCGACAGCAACGTGCTCGCCGCCAGCCTGAAGCAGATGGTCGGCGAGGACGCCTACGCGGACTATCCCTGGACCGCGCTGTTCGAGCCCCTGGGCATCCGCTCGGCGGTGTGGGAGCGCGATGCCAGCGGCACCTTCGTCGGTTCCTCCTACGCCTACATGACCGCCCGCGACCTGGCGCGCATCGGCTTGCTGATGCAGCGCGGCGGGCGCTGGAAGGAACGCCAGCTGCTGCCCCAGGCCTGGATGCAGTTCGCCCTCACGCCGTTCGCCAACTACCACCCCACCGCGGAGGACGCCGCCGACGGCGTGCCCGGCGGCCAGTGGTGGCTGAACCGCGCCCCGGCCGGCGCCGGCCTGCCCTGGCCGAACGCCCCGGAGACCACCTTCGCCGCCCTCGGCCACTGGGGCCAGGCGCTGTACGTGCTGCCCGACCAGAAGCTAGTGATAGTGCGCTACGCCGACGACCGCGACGGCAGCTACCGCCACGACGACTTCCTCAAGCGGGCCCTCGCGGCCTTCGCCCAGCCGGAGGCCAAGCCATGATCCGCCGCCATCCGCTGCTCAGCCTGTTGCTCCTGCTGCTGGTCGCCCTGGCCGGCTGGGCCTGGGCCAACCGCGTGCACCTGGAATCCTTCCCGCCGATCATCGGCGCCTACACGGCCAAGGAGTACTGCTCCTGCCGCTACGTCATGGGCAACAGCGCCGAGTACTGCCAGGGCTACACCAGGCAGTACGTGCCCACCAGCGCCTTCCTCGACGACGCCGAGCACAAGCGCGTGACCGCCCGCGGCCTGGGCAGCACCCAGACCGCCGCCTGGTTCGGCCCGCGCGAGGGCTGCCGGCTGCTGCCCCAGGCGGACGCTTTGTAGGGCGAATAACGCCTACGGCGTTATCCGCCGCTTGGCCTCGATCCCCGGCGGCTCCGGGGTTGACCTGGGCGCTGGCCATGGCCCCGGTGTATCCGGCGGATAACCGCGAACGGTTATGCGCCCTACGCCTGGTGTAGGGCGCATAACGCCTACGGCGTTATCCGCCGCTTGGCCTCGGTCCCCGGCGGCTCCGGGGTTGACCTGGGCGTTGGCCATGGCCCCGGTGTATCGGCGGATAACCGCGAACGGTTATGCGCCCTACGTTCTCGCCTGGGATTGCCGCGCTGCCGGCCGACTGAACCATTGGCGCTGCCACCTGCCCAATGGGCTCGCCGGTCGGCCGGTTTGCAAGGCGGCGGCGGGCCGCTATCGTTGGCCTGATCCAGCCGTTTTCCATGTAAGGGACTCCATGCGCTCGCTGTTCGCTTTCCTCCTCGTGGCCTGCTTCGCCGCTTCCGCCCAGGCGGCCTGGTACCTCGACTACGAATCCTCGCGGTTGAACTTCGTCACCGGCCGCGGCGCCGCCGGCGCCGACGGCAACCGCTTCCTGGTCATGCACGGCGCCGTCGACGACCACGGCAAGGCCAGCCTGCGCATCGAGCTGGACTCGGTGCTCAGCGGCGTGCCGCTGCGCGACGAGCGCATCCGCGAGCTGCTGTTCGAGACCGAGCGCTACCCCGAGGCCACGGTGGACGCGCAACTGGACCTGGGGCCGATCCTCGGCCTGGCCAATGGCGCGCAACTGGAGATGCCGCTGCCGCTGCGCCTGAACCTGCACGGCGCCAGCCACGGCTACCGCGCCGAAGTGCTGGTGACGCGCCTGGACGAACGGCGCTTCCAGGTGGTGACGCTGTCGCCGCTGATCCTCGACGCCGCCGACTTCGGCCTGGCGCCGGGGCTGGAGCGGCTGCGCAAGCTCGCCGGCCTGCAGACCATCAACCTGGCGGTGCCGGTGGGCGCCGTGCTGATCTTCGCCCAGCGGTGAGCGGGCCGGTCTTCCCCTGGCGCAGCGGCAACCGCTTCGCCCTGCTGGTGGACGGGGAGAACTTCTTCCCGAGCATGCTCACGGCCATCGCCCGGGCGCAGCACCAGGTCGACCTGGAGCTGTACCTGGTGGAAGGCGGCACCTGCGCCGAACTGCTGCTGGAAACCCTGATCGACGCCCTGCGCCGCGGCGTGGCGGTGCGCTGCCTGTTCGACGGCTTCGGCGCCCTGCGCCTGGGCAGCGCCTGGGGCCGCCGGCTGCGCGAGGCCGGCGGCGAGCTGCGGCTGTACAACCCGCTGCGCTGGCGCGGCGGCTGGCGCAACCTGTTCCGCGACCACCGCAAGCTGCTGCTGGTGGACCAGGACGTCGGCTACGTCGGCGGCGCCGGCGCCACCGACGAGTTCTGGTCGGTGCCGGAGAACACCAGCGCCTGGCACGAGGTGATGGTGCAGATGCAGGGCCCGGTGCTGGCCGACTGGCTGGTGCTGTTCGAGCGCCAGTGGCACGCCTGCCTGCAGGCCAAGGCCTGGCGCCCGCTGGAGGCAGTGCACCCGGCGCGCCTGCCGCCCACGCCTATCGGCAGCAGCGGCCTGGGCCGGGTGGCCTACGCCGACGCCCGCCAGCACCGCGACATCCTGCAGTCGCTGGTGCGCAGCCTGAACGGCGCGCAGCAGCGCATCTGGCTGGCCACGCCGTATTTCCTGCCCACCTGGAAGGTCCGCCGGGCCCTGCGCAAGGCCGCGCGGCGCGGGGTGGAGGTGCGCCTGCTGCTGACCGGGCGGCTCACCGACCACGCCCCCGTGCGCTATGCTGGGCAGCGTTATTACCCGCGCCTGCTGCGCGCCGGCATCCGCATCTTCGAGTACCAGCCGCGCTTCCTGCACATGAAGGTGGCGCTGGTGGACGACTGGGCGAGCGTGGGCTCGTGCAACTTCGATCATTGGAACTTGCGGTTCAATCTGGATGCCAATATCGAGATACTGGACGCCGACTTCACGGCGGCGGTGGCCGATTGCCTGATCGCCGACTTCGCCGCCAGCCGGGAGATCGATTTCACGCTGTGGCACGGCCGCTCCCTGTGGATGCGCCTGCACCAGCGGTTGTGGGGCTGGCTCGACCGGGTGGTGGTGAATTTCCTAGACCGCCGCCGTTGAGCCGCCCGCCGGGGCAGGCACCCGGGGAAACGGGAGAAGGTCGTGAACAAGATCCGCAAGGAAAGGTTCATCGGGCTGGAGTGGTTGCGCTTCCTGCTCGGGATGTACGTGGTGGTCTACCACACCCTGCACGTCTACCCGACGGAGCAGAAGTTCCGCGGGCTGGACGAGCTGACCAGCCTGGGCTTCTTCGCCACCAGCACCTTCTTCGTGCTCTCCGGCTTCCTCCTGGCCCACGTCTACGTCACCGACGGCCAGCTGCGCGAGAGCCCGCGCAGCTTCCTCACCAAGCGCTTCTCCAACCTCTACCCGATCCACATCTTCTCGATCCTGCTGACCATCGGCGTGCTGCTGCTGATCAGCCAGCTGGGCATAGGCCCGGACCTGGACCAGGCCACCCCGCGCTTCGTCGTCTACGACACCCATGACCACCTCGGCCAGACCCACCCGGAGCTGTTCCGCCACTGGATGAGCGACCGCGAGCTGCTGTTCAACAGCATCCTCCAGCTGACCATGCTGCAGGCCTGGAACCCGCTGTACCTGACCTTCAACGCGCCGCTCTGGTCGCTGTCGACGCTGTTCTTCTTCTACCTCTGCTTCCCGGCGCTGGCGCCGCGGCTGATGCGCATCGGCAACAAGCGGCGGGCGCTGCTGGCGCTCTGGCTGCTGTACCTGGTGCCGCCGCTGCTGCTGGCGCTGCACCAGCAGTACGGCATGCCCTGGACCGGCCTGTTGCACCGCAACCCCATCCTGCGCCTGCCGGAGTTCCTCGGCGGCATCCTCGCCTACGGCCTGTTCCGCGAGCACAAGGACGGCGGCCGCCTGCCCGGCACCGGCGCGGTGCTGGCGCTGGGCGGCTTCGTGGTGGCCAACTTCCTAGCCGCCGACTACCTCTATACCCAGGGCGCGCGGCACTGGTACTTCCTGCTGCACAACGGCCTGCTGCTGCCGGCGCAACTGATGCTGGTGTACATCAGCGCGTTGCCGCGCGACCCGCACAGCCCGGCGATCCGCCACTGGTCGCCGCGCCTGGGGGCGGCCTCGCTGTCGCTGTTCGCCCTGCACGTGCCGCTGTTCACCCTGTTCTCGCGCACCGAGAAGCTGATCCGCGCGCCGGGCGATTGCCTGGCCGACTGGGCCTACTGCATCACCGCGGCCACCGAGCAGCAGCTGTCGCTGTGGCTGTACCCGCTGTTCCTGCTGTTCATGGTGGTCAGCTGCGTGCTGTTCCAGGAACGCTTGGTGGTACCCACGCGCAAGTGGCTGGTGCGCCACCTGTTACCGCAGGCGGCGCAGCGGCGCCCGGCGACCCTGCCCTGAGGCGCCGCCCCCCGGACTTTCGGCGGGTGGTCTGGCGGCCGTCGCTGGTTATGCTCAAGGCATGACCACAAGAAGGGACTGACGCATGTTGCGATCGCTGCTGGGCCTGGTTCTCCTGCTGCTGGCCGGCTGCAGTACCCCCGGCGCCTTCTTCGGCGCCACCGACGGCCAGGCCTTCGCGCCGCTGCAGCCCAGCGATGCGCGCCACGCCCTGGTCTACCTCTACCGCCCGCAGAACCAGTGGGCCGACGAGGAACTGGAGGCGCCCGGGCTGTTCCTCAACAACGAGCTGATCGGCAGCCTGCCGAGCAACGGCTACCTGGCCCTGGAGTTCGAGCCGGGCAGCTTCAAGCTGGAAATGCGCCGCCCGCTGTTCGGCAGCTTCTGGACCTTCTTCGCCGACGGCCCGCTGGACTTCACCCGCATCGCCAGCTTCATGCTCGAAGCCAGGGCCGGCGGCGTCTACTACCTGCGCTACGACGAGGACCGCGTGCCCGGCAAGCGCAGCCACAGCGAGGGCGACGGCCCGCTGCAGCTGATCGAGGCGCGCCTGGCCGAGCCGGAGATCGCCCGCACCCGGCTGGTCCAGGAACCGGCGCAGATCGCCGCCAGCGGCTACGAGGTGCGCCGCCAGCAACGCTTCTGGCAGGGCGTGGGCAAGGCCCTGGACAAGGTCGGCATCTGATCCCCCGGTTATGAGTTGAACTCATAGCTCCTTGAGTTTTTATGCTTACCGGCCCGCAACGGGCCGGTGCTAAAAAATTGCGCAACGGCTCCCGACAACAACAACGAGCGATTGCGCCATGCCTTCATTCCTCCTGCTTTCCCGCTTCCCGCTCGTTCCCCCGCCAGCCCCGTCGCGAACCGATCACTGAACCCGGCTGCCCCGCAGCCTTG
>NZ_QGSL01000091.1:713670-731466 GCF_003176655.1 Pseudomonas sp. RW407
GAGTCGGCTCGCCAGGAGGCCTGCCGGGCGATCTGGTCGGCATACGCAGCGGCATACCTGCAGCGGTACGGCACGGCTCCGGTGCGCAACTCCAAGGTCAATGGCCAGGTCCGCGATCTGCTGAAGCGCCTGGGCGCCGAGGAGGCCCCGGCGGTGGCTGCCTACTTCGTCGGGATCAACGACGCCTACCTGATCCGCAACTGCCACGAACTGGGCTCGCTGCTGGCCAGGGCCGAGGCATACCGCACCCAGTGGGCCACTGGCGCCCAGGTCAACGGCACCACGGCCCGCCAGATCGAGCAGACGCAAGCGAACATCAACGCCGCCCAGGCCGCGGCGCAGAACCTGCGGGGCAAAGGGGAGGGCAAGAAGAATGCTTTCCTCTGACGAACAGGCCGAACTGGCCATGGCGATCTGTGCCACTGCCGAGACACTGGGGCAGACCATCAGCGCCCAGGCTGCCGAGATGATGGCCGAAGACCTGGCCGAGCATCCCGCCGAACTGATCGCAGCGGCGCTGCGCGCCTGCCGCCGCGAGCTGACCGGCAAGCTCACCCTGGCGGCCATCCTCCAGCGGGTACATGGCGCTGACGGCCGCCCCGAGCCGAACGAGGCCTGGGGGATCGCCATGCAGTCGATGGACGAGGCCGAGACGGTGCTGATGACGCCGGAGATCCAGAAGGCCGCCGCCGCCGCCGCGCCGATCTACCAGGCCGGCGACAAGGTCGGCGCCCGGATGGCGTTTCTCTCGGCCTACGAGCGGCTGGTGTGCGGAGCCCGCCAGCAGGCTCTGCCGGTTGAGTGGCGGCTTTCCCTCGGGCATGACCAGGAGCGCCGGGCGCGTGCCATCGAGGAGGCGCGAGTGCTTGGGCGCCTGCCGGCACCGGCGGCAAGCCTGCTGCTCGCCCATCACAACCTGCCAGCGCTGAATGATGACGGCCGGGCCATTGCCGGCCTGCTCACCGGCGACGTGGTGAAGGCCTCGCCAGTTGTCCGCAGCCGATTGGCCGACCTGCGCGCGGGGATAGAGAAGGCCGAGCACGAGCAGAGGCAGGAGCGCCGCGCCCAGCGTGAGGATATGACTGATGAGCAGCGAACTGCGTTGCGGGGGCGGCGCGAAGCTCGTGCGAAGCAATTGCTGGCCAACCTGCTGGCGGCCCAGGCCCAGGGCGATCGCCTTGTGGCTGATGAACTGAACGAGATCACCAAGCGCGCCAAGCGCGCCCAGGAGGTGCCGAATGTCTGACCTGAACCCCTTGAAGTGGCGCGCCAAGCGCAACCGCGATGGCCAGCAGATCCCGAACTGCTGGATCACCGACAGCGGCTACACCGTCTCCGAGTGCCGGCTGCCGGAGAAGCGCTTCACCGTCACCCGCCCGGGCGATGCCGACCCGTTCGCCTACCTGGGCAGTCGCGAGGAGGTGGTGTCGGTCATCCGGGCCGACATGAAGGCCAGCGGGGTGTCGGCATGAAGGGCCGCAACCCCACCGCCGAGCAGAAGCGCTGGCACGACCTGCTCGTCAGCGTGGTCGGCTGCATCGCCTGCCGCGTCGAACACGGCGTGGTGAATGACTTCTGCAGCATCCACCACGTCGATGGCCGCGTGAAGCCGCACGCGCACTGGTACGTGCTCCCGCTCTGCGGCCCGCATCATCAGCACGGCACCGGCCCGGAGAACTTCCCGGGCGTGGCCGTGCATCCGTACAAGACCAGGTTCGAGGCTCGCTACGGCCGCCAGGCTGACCTGGTAGGGCAGTGCGCTCGCATCGTCGCCGAGGCTGGCCGCGACATCCAGGCCGGCTTCCTGGCCTGGCTCGACGGCGACGAGGTGATGGCATGAAGTCGCCCCGTCCTATTGCACGCACTCCGCGCCCGATGCGCCGGCCCAAGGTCGATTGGGAGGGCATGGAGCAGGCCACGCTGTTCGCCATCCTGACGGTGAAGCACCCCGAGGCCGCCCGCCTGGCCTTCCACGTCCCCAACGGTGGCCACAGGCACATCAAGGTCGCCGCCGAGATGAAGCGACAGGGCGTAAAGGCCGGCGTGAGCGACATCGTGCTGCCCATGGCGCGCGGCGGGTGGTTCGGCCTGTTCGTCGAGTTCAAGGCGGCCCCGCCGAACGACGCCCGGGTGTCGCCCGAGCAGAGCGCCTTCCTGGTGCGCATGGAGCGGGAGGGCTACTACGCCACCGTCTGCCGCGGCGTCGACGACGCCCTGCGCGTCATTGAGCAGTACCTGGCCCAGCCCAGGACGGAGGCGGTGCGGTGATGGATATCTGGGAGGACATCTGCCAGATCATCGGCAGTTCGTGGTCGGTGACGCCGGAGCATCGGCGGGAGGCGCTGGCGCGCTGCTCCGGTCCGGGTGTACCGGGCATCACCGTACTCGG
Organism: Pseudomonas sp. RW407; assembly: GCF_003176655.1. Lineage (NCBI taxonomy): Bacteria > Pseudomonadati > Pseudomonadota > Gammaproteobacteria > Pseudomonadales > Pseudomonadaceae > Pseudomonas > Pseudomonas sp. RW407. Next base: position 716,060 of record NZ_QGSL01000091.1, read on the forward strand.
TGCGCTGTCGCGTCGAGCTGACGAGGTGCTGGCCGCGGCGCTCAGCGCGGACATCGAGCGGCGCATCGAGGTGCTGGATCAGCAGATGGGGCTCGGCTACCAGCAGGAGCGGGTTGCCCTCGGCTATCGCGAGGGGCGGGTGGTCGGCAACCGCGTCGGCCGGCCCCGCAAGGTCGCCGCCGCGCGCCGTTCTGTCGTTGATCGCTGCCGGCGGGAGATCGACGCCATGCGCATCGAACGGGCGCGCCTGGCCGATGAATTGAAGAGGAGGGCGCATGCGCAAGACCGGGCCTGACCTGCAGAAGGCCGTGCCGGCCATTCAGCGCTGCCGTGCGTGCCGCGGCCAGGGCTTCACAAAGGGGGTGTTCTTCGAGCTCGACTGCGCGGCATGCGACGGCACCGGGTGGCTGGGGATGGACGGAATGCCGGTGGAGCCAGCCGCGCTTATCCGGGCGCTGGGGCGGCGCGTCACCGAGGCCGAGCAGCGGCTGGTGAACCAGGTGAAGGCCTCGGTGTGGATCGAAGAAAACAACCGCCGCGGGCCCGGCGGTTCGCATTTCACTGGGGATTGAGGGGGAAACGATGGTTTATGAAAGTGTGCTTTCCGCAGTGGTCTCGGCCCTGGCTGCCGAGGCGATCGACAACACCAGCAAGCAGGCCTGGCAGCGGATGCGCGCGCCGGGGGAAGAGGTCGCCAAGGCCGGCGCAGTCACGGGAGAACTGCGAACCCAGGTCGATTGCTGGGTGTTTGCCCGGCTGCATTCCCAACTGATTCCCCGCCACTGGAACGCGCTGGTGGCCAAGTACGGAACCCATGCCGGTCGGAAGGTGGCGGCCATTGGCGAGCTGAAGGCTGTCGTCGCTACGCCGGCGCCGGCACTGTTCCTCTACAAGGCGGTGACTACCTGGGCCATCCCGAAGCTGCGGGGCGTTCGCCACCTGCCCCCTGCGGTGGTCAGTGTCGAGATCCCGCTGGACGCGCCCGCGAGCAAGAAGGCGAAGATCGTCAGCGCCGCCATCGAGGCCGAGCGTGTCAAGCGCAAGCGACTCGAGGAGAGGGCTGGCGGGATGATCGTGCTGAAGGACAGCTTCTACGACATGAACACCTGGGACCCCGATGGCCGGCCGGAGTCCACCCGCCGGGAGTGGCGTCGCAATATCCACAAGGTCCTCGACGAGATGCTGGCCGAAGCCATGGACAGCGCCGGAGAGATCCTGCGGGCTGAGGGCCTGCTGTTGAGCGAGGCCGCTTGACGGCGGCCCATCGTTCCATCACTATTTATCCCATCCTGCCGATCTTGCGTTTGAAGGATTGGCGAACAAATAAACCCGGTCCTTGCGCCGGGTTTTTTGTTGCCCACGATTTCATGGTGCGCTCCTGCGCCTTGCCCGGGTACGCCCGGGCCTTTCTATTCACCGCCCCTCAGAGGGGATATCGAGATGGCCAACATGCCCGACAAACCGGAGACGTGGGCGATCGTGCTTGCTTGGCTGAGCCAGCACGCGCCCGTGCTGTACGCAGGCGGTCTGTCCTTCCTGGTCGCACTTACCCGCGTGATCTATGGCGGCGGCACTCGTCGGCAGGCGTTCCTTGAGGCTGCGCTCTGCACGCTGATCACCCTGGGCCTGATCCCCGTCATGGAGTGGCTCGGCCTGCCCCAGAACATGGCCACTGCCGCCGGAGTATTCACCGGTTTCCTGGGCGTGAAGAAGCTGGCCGAGATCGCCGATCGCTTTGCCGACTGGAAGCTGCCGAAGCGCGAGGGCTGACCATGCGCGGAAGCATCAGTGCCCAGGACCTGGACGACGCAGTCGCCTCCCTGGCTGGCCTTGGCGGCGATCTGCCCAACCGTGTGCTGGCCGACGCCCTGAACCACACCGCCAACCAGGCGAACCAGGCACTGCGGTCGGAGATTGACGATGTGTTCGATCAGCCGACGCCCTTCACTCGCAACGCCATCCGCATCCTGAGCGCTACGCCGAACCGCCTGGAGGCTGCGCTGTGGGTGAAGGACGAGAAGGACCATGCATCGAAGGGGCAGGCGCCGGAAGACTGGGTGGCACCCCAGGTATTCGGCGGTCCCCGGGTGGACAAGGCTTCGGAGCGCAACCTGCGGGCCAAGGGCATCCTGCCCGCGGGCATGTTCATCGTGCCGGCCGCGGGTGCGCGGCTGGATCAGTACGGCAACGTGGGCCGCGGCCAGATGCGCCAGATTCTCTCGGGCCTCGGCGCGGCGGAGTACACCTCTGGCTACAGAGCGAATGCGACACAGAGCAAGCGCTCTAAGGATAAGGGGCACGAGCAGGCCTTCTTCGTCATGAAGCGAGGCAAGCGGCCCATCGGCATCGCCGAGCGCCGTGGCGAGAACTTGGTCATGGTGCTCGCCTTCGTGCGGCAGCCCCAATACCGCGAGCGATTCCGCTTCTTCGATGTCGTCCGGCGCATTGCCGAGGACGATGCGCTGCTGGAGGCGAACATCGAGAAGGCCCTGGCCAAGGCTGCACAGGGGCGGACGCCGACCGAATGGAGGCGCCGGCGCCAGTCAGGCCCGCGGGCTTAAGCCTGGGCCTGTGACCTTCCGCGCCGTGCCTTGAGTGGCTGCACGGTTTTGGTGCGGGATTCTTATTGTCCAGCACAAAACCTAAAACCAGCTGGAACCCTCAAGGCGAAAAAATCCCTGGTTGGGGCACCCCCTGTCTAGGTTCTCCCCCGGGGTGGGGCCGTCGAGGGTAATTCGAACCCCGTTCTCGCTCTATACACGGGCATTTTTCAGGACTTCCGTTTCCGGTTCCGGTTGGGTATCGCATGGCAACTCAGATCGAAGTGGCGAAGCACCTCGATCTCAGCGATCGCCAGGTGCGCAATCTCCTTGCAGACGGCGTCCTGCCTGGCTCCAAGGGCAAAGGCGGCTTCGACGTGGACGCCTGTCGACTGGCCTATATCCGCTATCTGCGCGGCCTTGGAAACGCCCAGGTCAAACCGGAAACGGCCCCGGATTCGGACGACATTGATCCGCTGATTGAGTATCGGCTCACGCAAGAGCGCCTTCGGCTTACTGCGGCCCAGTCCGAGGCCCAGGAACTGAAGAACGAAGTGACCAAGAAGCGGTTGATCCCAGCCGAGTTCATCACCTTCGCTTTTGCAAAATTCATCCCGGCCGCTGGCTCGATCTTCGACACGGTGGTCATGACGCTGCGTCGCCGACACCCCGATCTCACCCCGGGGCAGCTCGACTCGATCAGTCGCGAGCTGACCAAGGCGCGCAACACCATCGCCCAGGCGGCGGATCGCCTACCGGAGTGGCATGACGAGTTTATCGACAGCGCAGATTGAGGCCTGCCAGGCTGCTATGTCTGCCGGCCTGCTGTCGCTGCGACGCGACGCGCCACAGACACCTGTCGCATGGGCTGACGAAAACTTCTACCTGTCCAGCGAATCTTCCTACCAGGAGGGCCGCTGGGAGACGTTGCCCTACCAGGTGGCGATGCTCAACGCCATGGGCAACGACGAGATTCGAATCGTCAACGTGATCAAGTCCGCCCGCGTCGGCTACTCGAAGATGCTGCTGGCGGCCTCGGCCTACCAGATCGAGCACAAGCGCCGGCACATCGCGTTCTTCGTGCCGGACGACGGCAGCGCCGACCTGTTCATGAAGTCCGAGATCGAAACCATGATCCGGGACGTCGGCGCCGTCCGCGCGCTCGCGCCTTGGTGCGGCAAGAAGCACCGGGACAATACGCTCGACATCAAGAAATTCAGCCACGGCAAGCAGCTGTGGTGCCGCGGCGGCAAGGCCGCGAAGAACTATCGGGCTATCTCGGCCGATACCGTCATCTATGATGAACTGGCCGCCTTCGATCATGACATCGATAAGGAGGGCTCTCCGCTGGTCTTGGGTGACAAGCGGATTGAAGGCTCTACCTTCCCGAAGTCGATCAGGGGCAGCACGCCTAAGCTGCGCGGGCCTATCGACCGAGGCGGCTGCCAGATCGAAGGTGCCGTCCAGAAGTCGCCGCACCTGCTGCGCTATCACATTCCTTGCCCGCACTGCGGTGCGGAGCAATACCTGAAGTGGGGCGGCAAGGATTGCGCCTACGGCATCAAATGGGATCCTGGCCAGCCGGAAAATGCCTGGTACGTGTGTGAGGCCACCGGCTGTCTGATCCGCTATTCCGAGGCGCTCGAGGCGCAACGTCAGGCGCGCTGGATCTGCGAGAAGACCGGAATTTGGACACGGGATGGCTTCGACTTCTTCGATGCCGAGGGGGAGCCGGTCCCTACCCCCGAGTCCATCAGCTTCCACATCTGGACGGCCTATAGCTTCTTCGTTCCCTGGGGGCGCATCGCACAGGACTTCCTTCAGGCCAAGGGCAGCCGCAGCGACCTGAAGACATTCGTCAACACCACCCTTGGCGAGACATGGGAGGAAGACCAGGGCGAGCGCGTCGAGTGGGACGTACTGCTTGGGCGCCGCGAGGTCTGGCAAGGCGAAATCCCGGCCCAGGCTGTGGTCCTCACTGGTGGCGGCGATACCCAAGATGATCGCTATGAGGGGAGAGTCTGGGCCTGGGGCCCCAACGAGGAATGCTGGCTGGTTTATCGCTTCGTGCTGATGGGAGATCCGGGTGGCGAAGAACTGCGCCGCAAGCGCGACCTGGAACTGCACCGCCAATTCACTCGGACCGACGGCCTCGTGATGAAGGTCGAGCGCTGGTGCTGGGACGCAGGCGGCCACTACATCGATCAAGTCTGCGACGACAGCAAGAAGAACGGCTTGCTCTGGATGATTCCCATCATCGGCGCACCGGTTTACGGCAAGCCCATCGCCAGCTTCCCTACGAAGCGCGACAAGCGTGGCGTGTACCTGACAACCGTCGGCACTGACAACGCCAAAGAGCTTTTCTACAGCCGCCTGCGCCTGCCGCTGGACGTTTCGAAGTCCCAGGCTGGGGTGACCCAGCCCCAGGTAATCCACCTGCCGGCTAACGACCAGGTGTGCGACGAGGCCGAGGTTAAGCAACTGACCTCCGAAAGCAAGGTGCTCAAGGTCGTCAAGGGTGCGCAGCAGTACCGCTGGGACAACCAGGGGCGGCGCAACGAGGCGCTGGATTGCTTCGTGTATGCCTTGGCCGCGCTGCGCATCAGCCAGCAGCGCTTCGGCCTTGATCTCAATGCCTTGGCCGCGGAGCCAGAGCCGGGCGGCTCGGCTGCGGCAGACGACAAGCAGGAACGCCCGCGGGCGAAATCCAACTACTGGAAGCGGAACTGATGGCCTACACCCTGGAACAGTACGAGGCGCTGAAGGCAGCCATCGCAGAAGGCGCCTTGTCGGTGCGCTTCGCCGACCGCAGCGTCACCTATCGGTCGGTCGACGAGATGATCCGGATCCTGCGGCACATGGAATCCGACTTGGGCCTGAACGCCAACAGCAATGGCACTCGCCGCTTCGCCTCCTTCTCGAAAGGCTTCTGACATGGGCTTCCTTGACACCTGGCTTCCCGGCCGCGCCGCGAAGCGCGCCGAGGCTCGCCTACGACAAAAGCAGGCGGAGCTCCGGCTGCAGCTCATGGAGCGCCGTTTCGAGGGGGCCGCCGGCGGACGCCGGAACGATGGCTGGCGCTCGGCCGGCACCGATGCCAACACCGAGAACGCCCCGGCCCTGGCCGTGTTGCGCAACCGCGCCAGGGACCTGCGCCGCAACAACCCCTATGTCGAGCGGGCCATCACCGGCATCGCCGACAACGTGGTGGGCGCCGGCATCGTGCCGCGACCAATCGGCGGCAGTGAGCGTGCCGGGAAGAAACTGGCCGCACTCTGGCGCGCCTGGGCCGACTCCGTCCAGTGCGATGCCGACGGGCTGGAGAACTTCTCCGGGCTGCAGCACAAGATCATGGAGACGGTGGTCGAGTCCGGCGAATGCCTGGTGCGCCGCCGGCGCCGCAAGAGCGCAGACGGCCTGGCCGTTCCGCTCCAGCTGCAGGTCCTGGAGCCGGACTTCCTCGACGAGGAGAAGAACGGGCAGAACGGCGGCAACCTGATCATCCAGGGTGTCGAGTTCGATTCCATCGGCCGGCGCGTCGCTTACTGGCTGTTCGACGAGCACCCCGGCTCCAGCGGAACCTGGCGCAGCATGCAGTCGCGGCGCATCCCGGCGGAGGACGTGGCACACATCTTCCTGCCGAAGCGCCCGGGGCAGGCGCGCGGCTACACCTGGCTGGCGCCGGTGATGCAGCGTGTGCGCAGCTTCGACGAGATGGAAGACGCGGTGATGGAGCAGGCGAAGATCGCTGCCTGCTACGCCGCCTTCGTCACCAAGGACGATGCGGCGGGCGGCGGGGCGAAGAAGCCTCCGCTGATCGAGCGAATCGAACCGGGGATCATCCAGGAGCTTGGCCCTGGCGAGGATGTGAGCTTCGCCTCGCCGCCGGCATTCAATGGCTACTCCACCTATTCCTGGCAGGCCCTGCATGCCATCTCGGTGGGCCTGGGCATCCCCTACGAGCTGCTCTCCCACGACCTTAAGGGGGTGAACTTCTCCAGCGGGCGCATGGGCTGGCTGCACTTCGCCCGGCGGGTGGACGTATGGCAGTGGCGGATGCTGATTCCGCAGCTGTGCGAAAGCGTCTGGCGCTGGTTCATGGAGGCACAGTTGCTGGTGCCTGCCGGAGTGACCGGCGAGGCCTCCGCCGAGTGGATTCCGCCGCGCCGGGAGATGGTCGATCCCTCCACCGAGACCTCGAACCTCAAGGACCGTGTGCGCAACGGCTTCACGCCCTGGACGGATGCCTTGCGCGAGTTGGGCGTGACCGATCCGGAAGCCCACGCCGAGCAGATCCAGAAGGCCAACGACCTGCTGGACAAGCTGGGCCTGGTGCTCGACTGCGATCCCCGGCGGATGTCGGGTGCCGGCAATGCGGCACCCACCGACAACCCCACTGAAGAGAAAACGACAGATGACGGCGAAAGCACAGACGCATGACACGCCGATGCTCCAGTTGCGGGCGGCCATCCGCCCCGACTCGGTGAACATCGAAGATCGCACCGTCGAGATCACCTGGACCACCGGCGCCAAGGGGCGCCGCTGGTCCTGGGACATCGGCAGTTACATGGAGGAGTTGGAGGTAAGCGAGTCGGCGGTGCGCCTGGAGCGGCTGAACAACGGCGCACCCTTCCTCAATACCCACAGCACCTGGGAGCTGGGCGACGTCATTGGCGTCGTCGAGCGTGCCTGGCTCGAGGGCGGGGAGGGCCGGGCACTGGTCCGCTTCAGCCAGCGCGAGGATGTGGAGCCGATCTTCCGCGATGTGCGTGACGGCATCTTGCGCAACATCAGCGTCGGCTACTCGGTGCATCGCTACGAGATGACCGAGGAGCCGGACGACAAGCTGCCCACCTATCGCGCGGTGGACTGGGAGCCCATGGAGCTCTCGCTGGTGCCGATCGGCTTCGACGATGGCGCCAAGACGCGCAGCACCAAGACGGAAGCCGACTACCAGGGACCGCGTTTCAGCACCGTTTTCGAAACCCGGGAGGCCGCCGCGCCGACCGAGCAACCGGCCGTCTCGGCCAAGACCCAAGAGGAACCCAAGATGACCGAAGAAGAAATTCGCGCGGCCGAGGAAACCGCCCGTCGCGAGGCTGCCGAGGCCGAGCGCAAGCGCGGCCAGGCCATCCGCCTGATGGCCCGCAAGGTGGGCCTGGACGAGGCCTTCGCCGATGACCTGGTGGAGCGCGGCGTCACCGCCGAGCAGGCCAGCGCCGCCATGATCGACAAGCTGGCCGAGCGTCAGCAGACGGAGCAGCCGGAAAGCCGCAGTGCGCAGCCGACCCCGTCGGGCACCATCGACCTGTCGGTGGTCCGCGCCAAGCGCTCCGCCATGGAGAACGCCCTGCAGCACCGCTGCAGCCCGACCACCAAGCTGGAAGACACCGCCCGCGAGTTCCGCGGCATGCGCCTGCTGGACCTGGCCCGCGAGTGCATCAGCCTGGCCGGTGGTAACTCCCGCGGCCTGACGCCGCGCGAGATCGCCACCGCCGCCCTGGGCTGCAGCGCCGAGTCGATGCGCGCCGCCGGCATGCACGCCATCAGCGACTTCCCGCTGCTGCTGGGCAGCACCGTGAACCGCACCCTGCGCGCGGCCTACGAGCTCGCGCCGCAGACCTGGCGTCCACTGGGCCGCCAGACCAGCCTGCCGGACTTCCGCGAGGCCACCCGCGTGGCCCTGGGCGACATCGCGGCCCTGGAGAAGGTCAACGAGTCCGGCGAGTACAAGTACGGCACCCTCGACGAGGAGGGCGCGCCGATCAAGGTGGCGAAGTTCGGCAAGATCATCGCCATCACCTGGGAGGCCATCGTCAACGATGACCTTTCGGCGCTGACCCGCATCCCGCAGGCCCTCGGCGCGGCCGCCGGCCAGACCGAGTCCAACGTGGTATGGGACCTGCTGCTGGGCAACCCCGCCTTCGTGGACAACCAGGAAATCTACTCCGCCGCGCACGGCAACGTCGCCGCCAGCGGCGGGGCGATCAGCACCGCCTCCCTGGCCGCTGCCCGCGCCGCGATGCGCAAGCAGAAGTCCAAGGCCGGTCACTTCCTCAACCTGGGGCCGGAGTTCCTGGTGGTGGGCCCGGACAAGGAACTGGAGGCCTTCCAGTTCACCAGTTCCAACTATGTGCCGGCCAAGAACGCCGACATCAACGACAGCCGCAACACCACGCTGACCGTGATCGTCGACGCGCGCATCGAAGGCAACCAGTGGTTCCTCTACGCCGCCCCGGGCGTCGTGGACACCTTCGAGTACGCCTACCTCGAGGGCGAGCAGGGCGTCTTCACCGAAACCCGCCAGGGCTTCGAGGTGGACGGCATGGAGATCAAGGCCCGCCTGGTGTTCGGCGCCGCCTGGATCGACTACCGCGGCACCTACATGAACGCGGGCAACTGATCGAGCCTCACCTCACCAGGGCGCCGGAAGGCGCCCTTCGTGTTTCTGCACCTTCGAGAGAGAGACCACATGAAGACCTTCATCCAGAACGGCGACATCATCACCGTCGCGGCGCCGGCCGGCGGCACTGTCTCCGGCAAGCTCTACAAGGTCGGCGCCTTCATCGGCGTGGCCGCTACCACCGAAGCCGCTGGCGATCCGGTGGAGCTGAAGCTGACCGGTGTCTTCGAGCTGACCAAGACCAGCGCGCAGGCCTGGGCGGTCGGCGACCTGGTGTACATGAACACCACCAGCGGCAGCCTGAGCAACGCCTCGGCCACCGGCCTGGTGCTGGTGGGCGTGGCCACCGAGGCCGCGGCCAACCCGTCGGCGTTCGGTCGCGTGCGCCTCAACGGCGTCTCCGCGCCGGCGGCGGCGACCTAAACCATGGGCTGGGCGAGCATGCGTGATCGCCTGGATCGCCTATCCATCCGGGCTTTCAACGACGGTCCCATGGACTTTCTGGACCGTCAGGGCGCCGTCATAGCTTCCGGCCTGGCCGTCATAGTCAGCGACGGCGTGGAGCGACTCGGCGAGATCGGAGCCATCGATCGATACCGGACAATTGCCGTCCAGAAGCATCAGCTTGCGCCCCTGGATCGTCAGGGTCGGTTCCGCGACGCCAACGGCAAGGAATGGCACATCGACGACATCCATGCGGATGACGGCCATCTCATCACCTTCTACGTGGTGCCCTGATGAGCGACGTACCCAACGTGCAGGCCGACATCATCGGCCAGCTGCAGACGCTGCTCGCCGGCGTTCCCGGCTTCGGCGCTGAGATCCGCGAGGACAACGTGCTGGACCTGATCGACGCCGAGGACGAGGAACTGCCCGACCAGCTGATCGTCCTGCAGGAGGGCGACACCTCGGAGCTGGACCGGTCCGGGGCGACGGTGCGCGAGGAGCTGACCATCAACATCGTGGCGATGACCCGGCTTCGTGACCATGCCCAGCCGCTGCGCACCGCCAGGCTGGACATCAAGCGGGCGCTGAAGGGCATCAAGGCCGGGTTCACCGTCGACGGCCTGATCAAGGTGGCGTTCCCCACCTCCGCGCCGCGGTACCCCGACAGGGGGCGCCGATGGGCGTTCCGGGTGATCCCCATCACCGTCACCTACGTGCAGCAGCTGTAACCCATCCACCAGGCCGCCTTCGGGCGGCCTTCTCATTTCTGGAGGGCCACATGCCCGAGATCACCATCACCAAGTCCTTCAACCACCGCGCGGGGGCCGGCGTGACGCACTACCCGAAGTCGAGCCAGCCCGTCGAGGTTTCCCAGACCGTCGCGGAACACGCCTGGGCCCATGGCTTCGCGCCCAAGCCCAAGGTCGAGAAGGCCGCCGCCCAGCCCGTTGCGCCCGTCCCGGCGCCGACCACTGAAACCAGCGGCGCCAAGTAAGCGCCGGCCAATCCCTCGAGGAGACCTACATGCTCCAGCCCATTGATCGTTCTTTCATCGGCGAGGGCCAGCCCTTCGCCCGCCTGTACGGCTCGCAGGATGGCCTGCTGCCGTTCGGCAACTGCGACGCCTTCAGCGTCAGCTATGCCACTGACCGCAAGGCCCTGCCGAACTACATGGGCGGCGGCGGCAACCGCAACGTGCGCACCCGTCCCACCGACGTGACCGGCTCCATCGGCCTCTACGACATCACCCCGGAGAACGTGGCGGCGATCACTCGCGGCACCATCACCGTGGCGCCCACCGCGGCGATCACCGGCGAGGCTCACACCTCCGCCGGCGTGGCCTTCGAGCTGATCCCGTTCAAGTACATGCCGGACATGACCAAGACCATCACCGTCAAGACCGCCGGCGGCGATCCCCTGGCGGCTGGCACCGACTACCTGCTGACGCCCCACGGCATCCAGGTGCTGTCCGGCACCACCATCGACGAGACCGGCGTGCTGGTTGACTACACCCCGCGCAAGAGCACTGCCGTGCAGATGCTCAACAGCTCGGAGAAGGAGTTCGAGATCTTCATCGCCGGCCTGAACGACGCTCAGTCGGGCGAGCCCTACGCGCTGCGCATCCGTCGCGCGAAATTCGGTCTGCTCCAGGAGATGCCGATCCTGGGCCAGGACTACCTCAAACTGACCGGCCCCATCGAGCTGCTCGCTGATCCGACCGTCGTCGCCGACGACATCTCGAAGTTCCTGCAGATGGACCTGGCGGCCTAAGGCGGCCTGGCCATGGATGGCCTCATCCGCTGAAGAGCATTGCTTTGCCGTAATCGAGGATCGACTCGGTGCAGTACCCCAGCAGCCAAAGCCCGGTGCCGCCGCTGGCCACAAGAGTGCGGTGCCACCAAGTGCTACGCCTGATTTCATCCTCTAGCTCATCCGCAAAGAGACGACCTTTAGTGGTTATTCCTTGCCACACAAGGTTGGCGATGTCGTTCGGTTGTGCCCGGTTGCGGAGATATTTCCCTTTGGCTAGCTGCTCATCTAGCAGTTCAGAGGCCAGAGCATAGTCATTCGTAGATGCGGGGCCATTGAGCAAAATGCGCAGATATTCTTTTCTCCACGTCTTCTTCTTCCTCTTGTTCACCATTAGCTCCTGCTTGCGAGTAGGCCCTTACATTGCGTCGGTATCCGCCTGGACTGCCGAGTGGGCCTTCTATATCGGCTTTCTTGTGGTTTGGCTATTGCTCGGCCGGTTCGTGTTTATCCCGTTGTTCCTCTGGCTCAGCCGGCGCCTGGGTTTCCACGATTTTGAATGACATCAGCCCGCCATCTGGCGGGCTTTTTCTTACCCGAGGATATCCATGGCCAATCCAGTTCAACGCCTGATTCAATTCGTTCTGCGCGGCAAGGACGAGATGTCTCCCGCCGCCAAGCAGTCCGCCGAGGCGCTGGAGGCGCTGCGCTCCAAGGCCAGCCAGCTCGGCGAGGCCCTCGACAATGCCAAGAGTGCCCGCGGCCTGATTAGCGCCCTGTCGAGCACCCAGCGTGCGGTAAGCGTCACCGAGACCTCGGTGAATCGTGCTGAGAAGTATGTCAACGACCTGCGAGAGGCGCTGAACAAGGAGCCCGGCAACAAGGGGCTGGAAGTCGCGCTGAAGGCTGCCGAGAAGGACGCAGCCACCCTGCGGCGCACCCTGGACGCCCTCAACGCCAAACTGGCCGACCAGCAACAGGCCGCCCGGGCTGCCGGCATCGACACCGACAAGCTGGCCGACGAGGAGCGGCGCCTGGCGGCCGAGGTCACGCGTACCAAGGAGGCGATCAGCCAGAACGCCAAGGAGCTGCGTGATCTGGAGCGCGCCCAGGCTCGCGCACGGCGCGAGGCGGAAAACCATGTGTCGCGCGTGGATGCGCTTCGCTCTGCGATGTCCGCTGGCGTGCGCCAGGCCGTTGGGTATGCGGCCGCCTTCGTGGGGATCAATGCTGCCTTCGGCCTGATCGGGCGCGGCGTTGGCGCGGTACGTGATGGCATCGTCTCGATGCTGAAGACAGGCGATGAGTTTGAAGGCCTGCAAACTCGCCTGACGTCGCTGATGGGCTCGGTGGAGAAAGGGCAGGAGGCTGCCGCCTGGATCACCAAGTTCGCCAAGGACACCCCCCTGCAACTGCAGGAGGTCACCGATGCCTTCGCGCTGCTGAAGGCCTACGGCATTGATCCGATGGATGGGACCTTCAAGGCCCTGGAGGACCAGTCGGAGAAGTTGGGCGGCGGCATGGAGCGCCTGGAGGGGATCGCTACGGCGGTTGGCCAGGCCTGGGCCAAGCAGAAGCTGCAGACCGAGGAAATCCTGCAGCTCGTCGAGCGCGGCGTGCCGGTGTGGGACATGCTGTCCAACGTCACCGGGAAGAACGTCGAGCAATTGCAGGAGCTGGCGAGCAAGGGCAAGCTCGGCCGCGACGTGATCAAGGCCCTGATCGACGAAATGGGCCGCACCTCGGGCGGTGCTGCCGCGGCGAACATGAGCCGCCTGAGCGGGTTGATCAGCAACCTGCAGGACACCGCCACCAACTTCCTCAACCGCATCGCCAACGCGGGGGCGCTGGACTACGTCAAGGGCAAGCTGCAGGCCCTGGCCGACACCATCGCGCAGATGGATGCTGACGGGCGCCTGGACAAACTGGCCGAGGGCCTGTCGGACGCCTTCGTGCAGGGCGCCGAGTGGGTTGGCGACTTCATCAAGCGCCTCGGGGAGGTGGACTTCAAGGCGCTGGTCGACAACACCTCCACCTGGCTCAGTGGGTTCCGGTCGGAAATCGACGAGATGGCCACCCGGGTGCAGTTGTTTATCGCGCCCTTCCGCACGTTGTTCAATGGCTTGACTGCTGGTCTTTCGCTGGCGGCTGCGGCGGTTACCAACAAGCTCAGCGAAATGCTGGGCGCAATCGAGACGGTCGCCGACAAGGTGCCCTCGCTGCTCGGCGGCGAGAAGCTCAAGGCTTCCGCAGCGCAAGCCCGGGAAGTCCTGGATGGGTTGACGGCGGGATTCAAGGCTCAGGTCGAGCAAGATGCCAAGGACATTGCGGCAGCCTGGGACACCAGCACCAAGGACACGGCGAGCGCGGCTGGCGAGCAGAGCCAGGTCATCACCGAACACTTCGATAGCCTGAAGACCGGCGCACAGGACGCCAGCGCTCAGGCGGTCCAGGCCGTCACCGGCCTGCAGAACGCGCTGGACCAGATCAGTACGGCTACCTCGGTGGGCCAACTGACCAAGCTGCAGGAGGAAATGCGCAAGGCCTACCAGGCCGGCAATCTCAGCCAGCAGGAATATGCCAACGGTGCCGGCGTACTGAACGCCAAGCTGAAGGAGCTGCAGAAGGCAGCGGGCGGTGCGGCCCTGGGTGTCTCTGACCTGAGCACAGGCCTGGAGTCGCTGAAGGATGTACAGAACGCCATCGCCAATGCCAGGACCTCGGCGGATATCTCGAACATCCGCACCGCGCTGAACAAGCTGTACAACGACGGCAAGATCAAAGCGGATGAGTTCAACCGCTCGCAGAAGGAACTCAGCGAGAAGATCGCCGAGATGAAGGCTGCCGGCACCACTGGCGCCCAGGGCATGGATGCCTTCGCTGAGTCGACGGACAAGGCCACCGACTCCCTGGAGGCCCAGCGCAAGGCCATCGGCGATGCCATGGAGGAGGAACGTAAGTCGGTGGGGTTCGTGAAGGAGGACATGTCCGACTTCGCGAATTTCTTCTCCGGCGTGATCAGTTCCACCCGCGCGCCGCTGGCCCAGCTCAGCGCCGAGGCGCTGGCGGCCTTCGACCAACTGCGCGGACTCTCCAGCGCGGCCCCACAGATCGACACCAGTTCGCTGGAGAGCACCACCGAGTCGCTACAGCGCGTGCGCGAGGAGATGGGCAAGGTCGAGGCCGCTGCCTCGATGCCTGGCGTTTCCAGCCTCGGGAAGTGGGCGCTGTCGATGAAGGCCGACAGTGACAGCGTGGCGGTGTCGTATCTGGAGCAGAAGCGGCAACTGCTAAGCCTGCTCGATGGCTACGAGACGGGCGAGATCACCTTGCGTCAGTTCCTGGAGCAGGCCAAGGCCGCGCGCAATGGCATGAACCTGTTGGGCGACTCCGACTTGCGGCAGTTGGAGAGCAGCATTGACTCGGCCAAACAGCGGATGCAGCAGCTGTCCGAGGGCTCGCGCGACACCCTGGCGAGCCTGCGGGAAGAGCTGGCGGGCCTGCGCGGCGAGCAGGATGCGGTGGACCGTAGTCGGTTCAACAGCCGCAAGCAGGATCTGACGACGCAGTTGGCCGACGCACAGAAGGCCGGCGACCTCAACGCCGTGCAGAACCTGATGCAGGCCTTGGCCACGCTGCAGCAGATCCAAGCCGAGACCGATGCCAAGCGCCAACTGGCGGAGCAGCAGGCCCGGGTGGACGCGCAGAACGCTGCGCAGGCACAGGCTCCCGCGGCGGCCGCGGCGGCGCCTGCTGCAACACCTTCCCAGCCGATGAAGACCATCCGCCTCGAGGTCCAGGGGCGGAGCGTGGATGTCGGCGTCACCGATGACGGTAGCCAACTGCTCGACCTGCTCGGCAAGGCTGCCTTGAGGACTAGCTGATGATGCTCGACAGCATCGAACTGGACGACCAGCTCGAATGGACCGATGAGTTCACCTGGGACTCGGTGGCGCAGGAGCAGGAGCGCTCCATCACCGGCGCCCTCCTGGTGCAGGAGGGCATCAAGCTGCACGGTCGGCCCATCACCCTGCAGGCCAACGGCGGCGCCTGGACGCCGCTGTCGGTCGTGCGGCAGCTGGAGGTCCTGCGCGACCAGCGGCTGAAGGTGATGGACCTGGTGCTGCCCGACGGCCGGGAGTTCTCGGTGACGTGGAACCGGGCCAACGGCCAGGCGCCGCTCGAGGCCTCCCAGGTACACCGCACGGTGAACCCGGGGCCAGCCGAGGACTACGAAATCACCCTGCGCTTGATCACAGTGGCCCCGC
>NZ_QGSL01000091.1:731476-740953 GCF_003176655.1 Pseudomonas sp. RW407
AGTTTCGTGTATTTACTGGATAACTAGATATTGCGGTCTGCCCCAAGCCGGCCGCGCACCAACGGGAGGATCTTCAGCGGATGGCCAAGACCGATGCGCGCCCGCAGGGCATGGACCAGGCGGCACTCGAACTGCAGCCGGCGTCCCAGGACATCTGGGACAGCAAGTACCGGCTCAAGCAGAAGGACGGCACGCCCATCGACGCCACCGTCGACGCGACCTGGCAGCGGGTGGCCCGCGCCCTGGCCGAGGTCGAGCCCGACGCCGCCACCCGCGAGCACTGGTACGAGCGCTTCCTCTGGGCCCTGCGCCACGGCGCCATCCCGGCCGGGCGGATCATCTCCAACGCCGGCGCCCAGGGGCACAAGCCGGCTACCTCGACCATCAACTGCACCGTCTCCGGGATCATCCACGACTCCATGGACGACATCCTGCAGAAGGTCCACGAGGCCGGGCTGACGCTCAAGGCCGGCTGCGGCATCGGCTACGAGTTCAGCACCCTGCGCCCGCGCGGCGCCTACGTCTCCGGCGCCGGCGCGCACACCAGCGGGCCGCTGTCGTTCATGGATATCTTCGACAAGATGTGCTTCACCGTGAGCTCCGCCGGCGGCCGCCGCGGCGCGCAGATGGGCACCTTCGACGTCGCCCACCCGGACGTGCGCGAGTTCATCCGCGCCAAGCGCGAGGACGGCCGGCTGCGCCAGTTCAACCTCAGCCTGCTGGTCACCGACGACTTCATGCAGGCGGTGCAGGCCGACGCCGACTGGCCGCTGGTGTTCCCGGTGCACCACAAGGAGGTCGACGAGGTCGACCTGGACGACCCGGCCCAGGTGCTCTGGCGCGACTGGCCGGTGCACGACGACTACCTGGTCGGCGACGACGGCCGCGTCGCCTGCCGCATCTACGGGCGCGTCAAGGCACGGCACCTGTGGGACATGATCATGGTGTCCACCTACGACTACGCCGAGCCGGGCTTCATCCTCATCGACCGCGTCAACGAGCTGAACAACAACTGGTGGTGCGAGGCCATCCGCGCCACCAACCCCTGCGGCGAGCAGCCGCTGCCGCCCTACGGCTCGTGCCTGCTGGGCTCGGTGAACCTCACCGGCTTCGTCATCGACGCCTTCGGCGAGGAGCCGCACTTCGACTGGGAGCGCTACCGCGAGGTGGTGCGGGTGTTCACCCGCATGCTCGACAACGTGGTGGAGGTCAACGGCCTGCCGCTGGCCCAGCAGCGCGAGGAAATCCTCGGCAAGCGCCGCCACGGCATGGGCTTCCTCGGCCTGGGCTCGACGCTGACCATGCTCAAGCTGCGCTACGGCAGCCCCGAGGCCTGCGTGTTCACCGAGGAAGTGGCGCGCGAGATGGCCCTGGTGGGCTGGGAAGTGGCCCTCGACCTGGCCCTGGAGAAAGGCCCGGCGCCGGTGCTGGCGCAGGACTACGAAGTGACCGCGGAAATGCTGCGCAAGCGCCCGGAAATGGTCGCCGACGGCCTGAAAGTGGGCGACCGCGTGCCCGGCCGCGTCCTCCACTCCAAGTATTCGCGCTACATGCAGCGCATCGCCGAGCACGCCCCGCAGCTGGTCGAGGCCCTGGCCCGGCACGGCGCGCGCTTCACCCACCACAGCTCCATCGCGCCCACCGGCACCATCAGCCTGAGCCTGGCCAACAACGCCTCCAACGGCATCGAGCCGAGCTTCGCCCACCACTACTCGCGCAACCTGATCCGCGCCGGGCGCAAGACCAAGGAAAAGATCTCGGTGTTCAGCTACGAGCTACTGGCCTACCGCGCCAAGGTCGACGCCAAGGCCGTGCCCGACGCCGAGGATGGCAAGCACCGCCTGCCGGAGTACTTCGTCACCGCCGACGACATCACCCCGCAGCAGCACGTGGACATCCAGGCGGCGGCGCAGAAGTGGATCGACTCGTCCATCTCCAAGACCGCCAACGTGCCCACCGACTACCCCTTCGAGCAGTTCAAGGACATCTACCTCTACGCCTGGCGCCAGGGCCTGAAGGGCTGCACCACCTTCCGCTTCAACCCGGCGGCGTTCCAGGGCGTGCTGGTCAAGGACGCCGACCTGGAGAAGACCCTCTACCGCTTCGAGCTGGAAGACGGCAGCACGGTGGAGCTCAAGGGCAACGAGGAAGTCGAGTACGACGGCGAGATACACAGCGCCGCGAACCTGTTCGACGCCTTGAAAGAAGGCTACTACGGCAAGTTCTGAGCCGCGGAGATCGCAGATGACAGTGAAAATCGCCCAGAAGATCAAGGGCTTCGAAGTGGTCGACGTGGCCGAGGAAAAGGCCCGCGCCGAAGCCGCGGCGGCGGCCGCCGTGGTGAAGATGGACGAAACCCTGCAGCGCCCGGAAATGCTGGTGGGCGCCACCTACAAGGTGAAGTCGCCGCTGTTCGAGCACGCGCTCTACGTGACCATCAACGACGTGGTGCTCAACCCGGGCACCCCCTACGAGCAGCGCCGGCCCTTCGAAATCTTCATCAACTCGAAGAACATGGACCACTTCCAGTGGATAGTCGCCCTCACCCGCATCATGTCGGCGGTGTTCCGCAAGGGCGGCGACTGCACCTTCCTGGTCGAGGAAATGAAGGCCGTGTTCGACCCGCGCGGCGGCTACCTCAAGCGCGGCGGCATCTACATGCCCTCCATCGTCGCCGAGATAGGCGCGGTGGTGGAACGCCACCTGGTGGCCATCGGCCTGATGCAGGGCCCGGAGATCGACGAGGAACAACGCCTGTACCTGGCCGAAAAACGCGCAGCCTACGAAGCGGCCCAGGGCACCAACAAGGCCGAACCCGGCGAAGGCTTCCCCGCCGGCGCCCAGCTGTGCGGCAAGTGCAACACCATGGCGGTGGTACAGATGGACGGCTGCGCGACCTGCCTGAACTGCGGATATTCGAAATGTGGGTGAGCCGGAGTCTTTGCGAAGCATGCTTCGCCCGGCGAACGACCGGCCATGGATGGCCGGGCCGGGGTTGACCTTGGGCAGAGGAGTATCGACAGGGATGTCCACTCCGGCCTGGATCTTTACACCCGCATGCGTCGCGCTGATAAACGACCGGATGGCCGTGCCGGGGCCGAACTAATCGCGGATAGAGTCCGCTCCTACGATCGTGCTTCCCTGGAGCCGTAGGAGCGGACTCTGTCCGCGATTGCCGCCGGCCACGTGTCCCCTCCGGTGGTGCGGTCGTAGGGCGAATAACGCCTCCGGCGTTATCCGCCGTTGCCATCGGGCACCGGCATTCCGGCCAACGGCGGATAACCGCGAACGGTTATTCGCCCTACGGTGCCACCCCACCCATGCCATACCCCTGTAGGAGCGGACCTTGTCCGCGATAGCCGGACGCCCCGGCGCGATTCGCGGATGAGATCCGCTCCTACTCGCCAGCCGCCTTATTGCGTTCGAAGAAGAAGCAAACGCCGATGATGAAACAGAACAACCCCACCATCGGCAAATCGAGTATCCATAACTGGAATGACGGGCGCCCATACATCAAGGCTCCGCCCACTATCACCAGCGCCACCGCCAGCCAGGTCCGGCTCGAACTTTTCCGCACGAAGCGGAACAACACCAACATCAGGACGATGGCGACGAACAGATGGATGAACTCGCTGAGCGTCATGTCGGGCGGGCTCGGGTGATCAGGGTTGATTGCAGGGTAGCCTGAGGACCGATACCGCCACTGACCCTGGCCGCCACACTCAGTATCCTGTCGCCGGAATGAAAGTTTCTCAGTCGAGAGCGCGCGTACTTTCTCACCGCTCCGCCTGCGGCAACTCCGGCGACCTTGTTGCCGAAGCCTACCAGGGCCCCGGCAATGCTGCTCAGGGTAAGGGCGACCTGGAGATTCTGCGTATTGAGGGCATCCGCCAGTTGCCGAGTCAGCGGTTCGGACAGGGCGACTTCAAGGCTGCATTCCCTGTTCTTGACCTGCATATAGTCGAAGACTTCCGTGACAAAGTCGGCGATATCCTGATTCAGCAGCGACGTAGAGGAATAACGCAGCAATCTCAGACGATTGCGCTCATGGGGCTGCAAACGGATGCGGGTCAGTGCGAAACAGATGCCTTGGCTGCTACAAACCGACTGTTGTTGCGTTTCCATACGGGGCCTCGTTCATAAAGGCATAAAAGGCCCTAGCAGAAAGGATTCGCGTGGCTTGGAATAGTCCTTGAGGCGCAAAGACGAAAGTCCTGACATGCATCCAAGCGCCTGGATATTCCGGGTCGTAATACTCCTACAAATTATCGTTCTCGTAACTGATCCTCATGTCCGGATCAGTTGCGTAAATCCACCAACGCTCCCGGCCCTACAACGCAAACGGCAAATGAATCTCCACCTGCTGCCGCTTCGCCAGGCGCCGCTCGAACTCGCCCGGATCGTGGATCAGCACGTCCTGGCCGGCGAAGGCCTCGGCGGCGATCAGGCGCGACAGCCAGAAGCGTACGCAGGCCACGCGCAGCATCTCCGGCCACAGCTCCGCCTCCAGGGCGGTGAACGGCCGGCGGCTGGCGTAGGCGGCCAGCAATGCACGGGCGCGGGGGCCGTCGAGTTCGCCGTCTTCGTGGGAGCACCAGTCGTTCAGGGTGATCGCCAGGTCGTAGAGCATCCAGCCCGAGCAGGCGTTGTAGAAGTCGATCACCCCGGCCAGGTGCGGGCCGTCGAACAGCACGTTGTCGCGGAACAGGTCGGCGTGCAGGTTGGCGCGCGGCAGCTCGGGCTGTTCGGCGAGCAGGCGGGCGATTTCCTCCAGGGCGTTCTCCAGCAGTTCGCGTGGGGCCGGGGCCAGGTGCGAGGCGAGCTGCTCGCCCTGGTGCAGCATCCAGCTCAGGCCGCGGTCGCTGGGGCGCTCGATGATGCGCCCGCGGGTGGCCAGGTGCAGGCGCGCCAGCAACCCGCCGACTTCGCCGCAATGGTGGGCGTTGGGCTGGCGCTCGTGGCGGCCGGGCAGGCGCGGCTGCAGCAGCGCCGGCTTGCCCTCCAGCTGGCGCAGGGCCTCGCCGGATTCGGTGCGCAGGGCGTAGGGCACTGGCAGGTCGGCCTCGTGGAGCACGTCGAGCAGTTCGACGAAGAACGGCAGGTCCTGCACCGGGCCGCGCTCGACCAGGGTCAGGACGAATTCGCCGCGCTCCAGGCTGACGAAGAAGTTGCTGTTCTCCGAGCCCTCGGGGATGCCGCGGAAGTCCTGGAGGCGCCCCAGTCCGTAGGGGGCGAGGAAGCCTTCCAGGGTGGAACGCTCAAGAGGGGTGAATACCGACATGCTCAGGCCTCGTGAGCGCCATGGGGTTGATGGGTTACCAGCTGAAGATCTGCCACTGCGGGATCAGCTTGTCCGGCTGGTCGGAACGGATGAAATTGCCATCGCTGCCGTCCTGGCGCACCAGGAAATACGGCTTGCCATGCTTGGGTGTGACCTTGATGGCGTAGAGGAAACCATTGACCCGGTATTCCTGGATGGTCTTGTCGCCCTCCTGGCGGATGGTCACATCCGGTTCGGGCGTCGGCGCTTCCTCGTCCACCGCCATGGCGATCAGGGGGGATACGGCCAGCAGGGCGGCGAGCAACCAGCGTTTGCGACTGCGCATGATAACCTTGTTCCTTTGTCGATTCGGCTGGGGTCATTCTAGCCCCTGGCCTCCGGAAAAGGTTGATTCCACTCATGAGTCAAGCACCCCTCGTCCTCGTGGACGGCTCTTCCTACCTGTACCGCGCCTTCCATGCCCTGCCGCCGCTGACCACCTCCACCGGCATGCCCACAGGCGCGGTGAAGGGGGTGCTGAACATGCTCAAGAGCCTGCGCAAGCAGTACCCCGACAGCCCCTTCGCGGTGGTCTTCGATGCCAAGGGCCCGACCTTCCGCGACGAGCTGTTCGCCGAGTACAAGTCGCACCGCCCGCCGATGCCGGACGAGCTGCGGGTGCAGATCGAGCCGCTGCACGCGGCGGTGCGCGCGCTCGGGCTGCCGCTGCTGTGCGTGGAAGGGGTGGAGGCCGACGACGTGATCGGCACCCTGGCCCGCAGCAGCGCCGCGGCGCTGCGCCCGGTGGTGATCTCCACCGGCGACAAGGACATGGCCCAATTGGTCGACGGGCACATTACGCTGGTCAATACCATGACCGGTAGCACGCTGGACGTGGATGGCGTGAAAGAGAAATTCGGTGTCGGTCCTGAGCTGATCATCGACTACCTGGCGCTGATGGGCGACAAGGTCGACAACATCCCCGGCGTGCCCGGGGTCGGCGAGAAGACCGCGCTGGGCCTGCTCACCGGCGTCGGCGGCGGCCTCGACGTGCTCTATGCCAGCCTGGACAAGGTGCCCGAGCTGCCGATCCGCGGCGCCAAGGGCCTGCCGGCCAAGCTCGAGGAAAACCGCGAGCAGGCCTACCTGTCCTACCAATTGGCCACCATCAAGACCGACGTCGCCCTGGACGTCGAGCTGGACGCGCTGCACCCGGGCGAGCCGGACCGCGAGGCGCTGATCGAGCTGTACCGCCAGCTGGAGTTCAAGAACTGGCTGGACGACCTGCTGCGCGAGGCCAAGGAGGCCGGCGAGAGCCCCGCCGAGGACGCCCCGGCCCAGGAGTCGCGCTATGAAACGGTGCTGGAACAGGCCGCCTTCGATGCCTGGCTGCAGAAGCTGCAGGCCGCCGACCTGGTCGCCTTCGACACCGAGACCACCAGCATCGACGCCCAGCAGGCGCAGCTGGTGGGCGTGTCCTTCGCCGTCGAGCCGGGCGAGGCGGCCTACGTACCCCTGGCCCACAGCTACATGGGCGTGCCCCAGCAGTTGGACCGCGACGCCGTGCTGCGGGCCCTCAAGCCGCTGCTGGAAGACCCGGGCAAGGCCAAGGTCGGCCAGCACGCCAAGTACGACATCAACGTCCTGGCCAACGCCAGCACGCCGATCGCCGTGCGGGGCGTGGCCTTCGACACCATGCTCGAGTCCTACGTGCTCAACTCCACCGCCACCCGCCACGACATGGACAGCCTGGCGCTGAAGTACCTGGGCCACAGCACCATCCGCTTCGAGGACATCGCCGGCAAGGGCGCCAAGCAGCTGACCTTCGACCAGATCGCCCTGGAGCAGGCCGGCCCCTACGCCGCCGAGGACGCCGACGTGACCCTGCGCCTGCACCACGCCCTGTGGGAGAAGCTGCAGGCCATCCCGTCGCTGGCCAGGGTCTTGACCGAGATCGAGATGCCGCTGGTGCCGGTGCTGGCGCGCATCGAGCGCAACGGCGCGCTGGTAGACGCCAACCTCCTGGGGCTGCAGAGCCGCGAACTGGGAGAGAAAATGGTCGAACTGGAGCGCAAATCCTTCGAACTGGCCGGCGAGGAGTTCAACCTCGGCTCGCCCAAGCAGCTCGGCGCCATCCTCTACGAGAAGCTCGGCCTGCCGGTGCTGGCCAAGACCGCCACCGGCCAGCCGTCCACCGCCGAGAACGTGCTGGCCGACCTGGCCGAGCAGGACTACGAGCTGCCCAAGGTGATCATGCAGTACCGCTCCCTGAGCAAGCTCAAGAGCACCTACACCGACAAGCTGCCGGAACAGATCAACCCGCGCACCGGGCGCATCCACACCAGCTACCACCAGGCGGTGGCGGCCACCGGGCGGCTGTCCTCCACCGACCCGAACCTGCAGAACATCCCGATCCGCACCGCCGAGGGCCGGCGCATCCGCCAGGCCTTCGTCGCCCCCGCGGGCTGCCGGCTGCTGTCGGCCGACTACTCGCAGATCGAACTGCGCATCATGGCCCACCTGGCCCAGGACGAAGGCCTGCTGGATGCCTTCCGCCACGACCGCGACGTGCACCGCGCCACCGCCGCCGAGGTCTTCGGCCTGGCGCTGGAAGACGTCACCCCCGAGCAGCGCCGCCGCGCCAAGGCCATCAACTTCGGCCTGATCTACGGCATGAGCGCCTTCGGCCTGGCCAAGCAGATCGGCGTCGAGCGCAAGGAGGCCCAGGCCTACATCGACCGCTATTTCGCCCGCTACCCCGGGGTGCTGGCCTACATGGAGCGCACCCGCGCCCAGGCCGCCGAGCAGGGCTACGTCGAGACCCTCTTCGGCCGCCGCCTGTACCTGCCGGAAATCGGCTCGAAGAACCAGGCCATGCGCAAGGCCGCCGAGCGCACCGCGATCAACGCGCCCATGCAGGGCACCGCGGCGGACATCATGAAGCGCGCCATGGTCGACGTGGATAACTGGCTGCAGGCCAGCGGCGTCGATGCCCGGGTCATCCTCCAGGTGCACGACGAACTGGTGCTGGAAGTGCGTGAGGGCCTGGTCGAGGAAGTCGCGGCGAAACTGCGGGAACTGATGGGGGCGGCGGCGCAGCTGGCGGTACCGCTCATCGTCGAAACCGGCAGCGGTTCGAACTGGGACCAAGCCCACTGACGAACGGTCGCAGGGCCCGTGCGGCGGGCCCTGCGGGGCGTCTCGGGAATCCCTGAAAAGGACCGGGGGAAATTTTTTTCATCCGCCACTGAACTTTCCCACCGCAGCCCGGGTCAGAACTCGTGAATGGCTGGAGAAGCCCTTCGATGCTCCTTTGCAGTGTTTAGTGTTGGCAGAATCCTGGACCCCGCCCTAGCGGTCCGGACTTAAACCCCGAACTTCCCCCTCCCCATACGAAGCTCGGGGTTTTTTTTGCCCGCGCGAAAGTGCCGGCGGCCTGCCGGCACCCCCTGCGCCGGGCCTTCAGGCCTGTTCGGCCGCTTCCTCGTCCCCTTCCGGCTGCAGGCCCAGCCAGGCCGCCAGGACCTGCTGCGCCTCCTCCACCCCCTCGCGCTTGGGCGCCGAGAACAGCTGCACGCTGGCGACGTCGCCCCAGCCCTGCTGGATTTCGCGGCGCACCTTGAGCAGCGCGTTCTTCGCCGCGCCGAAGGCCAGCTTGTCGGCCTTGGTCAGCAGCACGTGGATCGGCAGCCGGCTGGCCTGGGCCCAGTCGAGCATCAGGCGGTCGAACTCGGTCAGCGGATGGCGGATGTCCATCAGCAACACCACCCCGGCCAGGCTCTCGCGGCTGCTCAGGTAGGCCTCCAGGTGCTGCTGCCAGTGCAGCTTCAGCGGGATCGGCACCTTGGCGTAGCCGTAGCCGGGCAGGTCGACCAGGCGGCGCTCGTCGTCCAGGCGGAAGAAGTTCAGCAGCTGGGTGCGCCCGGGGGTTTTCGAGGTTCGCGCCAGATTGGCATGGGTGAGTGCATTTAGCGCGCTAGACTTACCAGCGTTGGAACGGCCGGCGAAGGCGACTTCGCGGCCGCTGTCCTCCGGGCACTGCTCGACCTTGGCCGCGCTGATGAGGAAGGTTGCTTGCTGGCAAAGGCCGAGGATGGGGTTCTTGGCAGGTGTCTTGGGGGGCATGGGGAGCTTCCGCGGCGGGGTGCGACTCGGTGTCGCGGGGGCCGGTCTCGTTTTCGAACAGGCAGGCGAAGTATATAATGCCGCGGATTTTG
>NZ_QGSL01000091.1:740963-757660 GCF_003176655.1 Pseudomonas sp. RW407
TATTGCAGCACAGCGCCTGGCTGCTGGCCGTGGCCCGGCGCCTGGGCGTGCCGGCGCTGGCCACCGAGCAGTACAGCAAGGGCCTGGGCCCGACCCTGGCGCAGTTGCGCGAGCAGCTGCCGGCCGCGGCCATCCTGGAGAAGATCGCCTTCTCCGCGGTGGCCGACCCGGGCCTGCTGCAGTTGCCCGGCGGCGAGCGCCGGCAGTTCGTGGTGTGCGGCACCGAGGCCCACGTCTGCGTGCTGCAGACCGTGCTCGGCCTGCTGGCCGAGGACCGCGAGGTCTACGTGGTGGCCGAGGCGGTCGGCTCGCGGCGCCCGGAGGACAAGGCCCTGGCCCTGGAGCGCATGCGCCAGGCCGGCGCGGTGATCGTCAACCGCGAGATGGTCGCCTTCGAATGGCTGGAGCGCGCCGGCAGCGAGACCTTCCGCGCCGTCAGCCGCGAGTTCATCCGCTAGTCAGCCGTACCAGGCGCGGCGCGCCTCGGAGTCGAGAAAGGTCCAGGCGACGAAGCGGCTCTGCTTCTGCCCCTGGGCCATGTCCACGGTGCGCACCTGCAGCGCGCCGGCCTTCTTCAGGGCGCGGCGGAAGTCGTCGAGGTTGCCGGCCTTGGACACCAGCGAGCTGAACCACAGCACCTGCTGCGCCA
Source organism: Pseudomonas sp. RW407 (assembly GCF_003176655.1). Taxonomy (NCBI): domain Bacteria; kingdom Pseudomonadati; phylum Pseudomonadota; class Gammaproteobacteria; order Pseudomonadales; family Pseudomonadaceae; genus Pseudomonas; species Pseudomonas sp. RW407. The sequence continues at coordinate 741,613 of NZ_QGSL01000091.1, forward strand.
CCTCCCGGCTTTCGCTGGCCATGCGCCTGAGGAAGGAGATCTCGCCGCCCTCGCACCACAGCTCGTTGCTCTGCCCGCCGAAGTTCAGCACCGGCAGCTTGCGCGACGGGTCGAGCTTGCCGAGGTTCTTCCACTTGCGCCGGCTGCCGGCGCGGGCCTCGTCGGGCGAGGCGTGGAAGGGCGGGTTGCACAGGCTGGCGTGGAAGCGTTCGTCGCTGTGCAGCAGGCCGTGGAAGATGTGCCGCGGCTCGGGTTGCTGGCGCAGTTCGATGGCCTCGGCCAGGCCCGGGTTGCCCAGCACTATGTTGCGCGCCGAGGCCAGGGCGGCGGGCTCGATGTCGGCGCCGAGGAAGCGCCAGCCGTAGTCGCGGTGGCCGATCAGCGGGTAGATGCAGTTGGCCCCCACGCCGATGTCCAGCACGCGCACGCCGGGGCCGCGCGGCATGCTGCCGGCGTTGTCCTCGGCCAGCAGGTCGGCCAGGTAGTGCACGTAGTCGGCGCGGCCGGGGATCGGCGGGCAGAGGAAGTCGGCGGGGATCTCCCAGTGGCCGATGCCGTACTGCGCCTTGAGCAGCGCGCGGTTGAACACCCGTACCGCCTGCGGGTCGGCGAAGTCGATGCTGGGCTTGCCGTAGGGGTTGGTGATCACGTAGTCGCCCAGCTCGGGGCTGGCGGCGATCAGGCTGGGAAAGTCGTAGCGCCCCTGGTGGCGGTTGCGCGGGTGCAGCAGGTCGGGCTTCTTCGCGGCGGGGTCGCGCAGCGGTTGCGGCTTGGCGAGGCGTTTCGGCGGCTTGGGCATGGCAGGCGGCGGGGCAGGGGAGCGGAGGGGGATTTTCCCACAGATGCCCCTCGTCTGGCGCGTCCCGCGCGGTGGTGGCCTGGGCGTAGGGCGAATAACCGTTCGCGGTTATCCGCCGCTACACCCAGGCTCTCGTCGGCTCCGCGTTCCAACTGGGCGGCTCTTCCAGTTCGACTCCGAGTGCCTGGGGCCATGGTCAAGCGGCGGATAACGCGGAGCGTTATTCGCCCTACGTTCTTGCGGACTACGGTGCGGTGTCAGGGATAGCCCAGCAGCGCCTTGATCTTCGCCAGGTTCGCCGCGATCCAGCGCGGGTCGATGGCGCCCCAGTCGCGGATGCGGTAGTGCCCGGCGTTGTTGCGCTCGCCGGCGTGTTGCTCGAACACGCAGTCGATGTCCAGGTCGGCCAGCGCCGCCAGGGTGTCCTGGGCAGTGCGGCGGGGCATGCCGGTGGCTTCCATCAGCGCCGGCACGCTGCTGGCCGTGCCGCTGTCCACCAGCCAGGCGACGTACAGGCGGCGGTAGAAACTGCTCTTGGTCTTGCTCGCTTCCATGGGGCGTCCTTGTTCGTTCAGTACAACGGCAGCAGCCAGGGTACCAGCAACACGCTGACGATCATCACCAGCAGGGTGAAGGGCACCCCGACCCTGACGAAGTCGCCGAAGCGGTAGTGCCCCGGGCCCAGCACCAGGGTGTTCACCGGCGAGGAGATGGGCGTCATGAAGGCCGCCGAGGCAGCCAGCGCGACTATCATCGCGAAGGGCGCCGGCTGCGCGCCCAGGGCCTTGGCCGTGGCGATGGCCACCGGCGCCATCAGCACCGCGGTGGCGGTGTTGGAGATGAACAGGCCGATCAGCGCGGTGAGCAGGAACAGGCTGGCGAGGATCAGGTAGGGCCCGGCGCCGCCCAGCGCGCCGACCAGCGCCTGCACCGCCAGGGCGATGCCGCCGGTCTTCTGCAGGGCCAGGGCGAAGGGCAGCATGCCGACGATCAGCACCAGGCTCTGCCAGTGGATGGCGCGGTAGGCGCTGTCCATGTCGATGCAGCGGAACAGGCCCATGAGCAGGCAGGCGATGAGCGCGGCGAGCACGTTGGGCACCAGGCCGCTGACCATCAGCAGCACCATCAGCCCCAGGGCCAGCAGCGCGTGGGGCGCCTGGCTGGCCGCCGGCGCGGCCTCGTCCACCTCCGCCGGCAGGCTCAGCACCAGGAAGTCGCGGCCCTGGCCCTGGAGCTGGCGGATGTCCTTCCAGGCGCCCACCACCAGCAGGGTGTCGCCGACCTTCAGCTTGGCCTCCAGCAGGCCGTCCACCACTGCCTCGCGGTTGCGCCGCAGGCCCACCACGTTGAGCCCGTACTGGCTGCGGAAGCCCAGCTCCAGCACGCTCTTGCCCAGCAGGGCGGATTCCGGCGGCAGGGTCACCTCGGCCATGCCCACCTCGTGGGCGCGTTCGGTGAAGTAGTCGCCGTGCAGGCTCAGCGGTTCCAGGCCGTACTCGTGGTAGAGCTGCAGCAGGTCGATGCCCGGCTGGAAGATGTCCACCAGCAGCACGTCGCCGGCCTGCAGCACCACCTCGGCGCCGGGGCTGAGGATCTTCAGGCGGAAGCGCGCCAGGCGCTCGATGGCGATGACGTTGGTGCCGCGCTCGGTGCGCAGCTGCACGTCGCCCAGGGTCATGCCCGCCAGCCGGGAGTCGGCGCGGATGCGCAGCCGGCGCTCGCGCCCGGCCAGCTGGTAGTCGCGGATCAGGTCGCGCAGCGAGCGGCGTTGCGCGGCGTTGCCGGGGCTGTCGTCGCCGTGGCCGAGCCAGCGCCGGGCCACCAGCATGTAGGCCACGCCCAGGGCCAGGATCACCAGGCCGATGGGGGTGAAGCTGAAGAAGCCGAAGCCCGCCTCGCCCTCGCGCACCAGTTCGCTGTGCACCACCATGTTCGGCGGCGTCGCCACCAGGGTGAGCATGCCGCTGATCAGCCCGGCGAAGCTCAGCGGCATCATCAGCCGCGCCGGCGCCACGTTCATGCGCGCGGCGACGGTGAGCACCACCGGGATGAAGATCGCCACCACGCCGGTGGAACTCATCACCGAGCCGAGGCCGGCCACCGCCAGCATCAGCAGCACCAGCAGGCGCGTCTCGTCGCTGTCGGCCTTGTGCGTCAGCCATTCGCCGATGCGGTAGGCCACGCCGGTGCGCACCAGGCCCTCGCCGATCACGAAGAGCGCGGCGATCAGCACCACGCTGGGGTCGGCGAAGCCGGCCAGCGCTTCCTGCACGCTGAGCACGCCGGTCAGCGGCAGCGCCACCATGGCCAGCAGGGCGACCACGTCCATGCGCGGCCGGTTGAGGACGAACAGCGCCACCACGGTGGCGAGCAGGAACAGGACCCAGAGCAGTTGCGGATTCATGCGCTTCCTTAGCCGGCGAATCGGCAGGCATTGTTCCCGGTCGCGGGGAACAATGCCTTGACCCGATGCAGCTTAGCGAAGCCTTTGGCGCTTTTCAGGGAAGCCGCGCCACCGGGGTGATCTGCCGTGGGTCGGTGCGCAGCTCGATCAGCGCCGGCTTGCCGCAGGCCCGGGCGCGCTGGAAGGCGGCGGCGAAGTCCGCGGTGCGCTCCACCCGCTCGCCGTGGGCGCCGAAGGCCCGGGCCAGGGCGACGAAGTCGGGGTTGTGCAGCTCGGTGGCGGAGATGCGCCCGGGGTACTCGCGTTCCTGGTGCATGCGGATGGTGCCGAGCATGCCGTTGTTGACCACGATGACGATTAGCGCGGCGCCGAACTGCACGGCGGTGGCCAGCTCCTGCGGGTACATCATGAAGCAGCCGTCGCCGGCGAAGCACACCACCTCGCGCTGCGGCTCGCGCAGCTTGGCGGCGATGGCGGCGGGGAAGCCGTAGCCCATGGCGCCGTTGGTGGGCGCCAACTGGCTGCGGGCGGCGCGGTAGCGGTAGAAGCGGTGCACCCAGACGGCGTAGTTGCCGGCGCCGTTGCTGATCACCGCGTCCTCGGGAAGGGTTTCGGCGAGGTGGCCGACCACCGCGGCCAGGTCCACGCCCTGCAGCTCGGCCGGGCTGGCCGGCGGGGTGGAGTAGGCCAGGTAGTCGGCGCGGGCCTCTGCCGTCCATTCGGACCAGGGGCGTTCGGCCATTGGCGGCAGGGTGTCCAGGGCGGCGGCGATGGCCGGCAGGCTGGCCTGGATCGGCAGGTCGGCCTGGTAGACGCGGCCCAGTTCGCTAGCGTCGGGGTGGACGTGGATCAACGTCTGGACGGGTTTCGGGCTTTGCACCAGGGTGTAGCCGGCGCTGGGCGTCTCGCTCAGGCGCGAGCCGAGCACCAGCAGCAGGTCGGCCTCCTGCAGCCGCGCGGTGAGCCTGGGCGAGGCGCCGAAGCCGAGCTGGCCGACGTACCGTGCGTCGTCGTTGTCGTAGAGGTCCTGGCGGCGGAACGAGGCCACCACCGGCAATTCGTTGGCCCGGGCGAAACGCTGCAGGGCGCGGCGCGCGGATTCGTCCCAGCCGGTGCCGCCAACTATCAGCAGCGGCTTGCGCGCACGGGCGAGCAGGCTGCGCAGCTCTTCCAGCGCGGCCAGCGGCGGGGCGACCTGCGGGATGCGCGGGGCGGGCGCGTCCGTCACCTGCGCGGTGCCGAACAGCACTTCCTCCGGCAGCCCCACCACCACTGGGCCGGGGCGCCCGGACTGGGCCACGGCGAAGGCCTGGGCGACCACCTCGGGGATGCGGCGGATGTCGTCGACCTCCGTGGCCCACTTGGCCAGGCCGCCGAACATCTGCCGGTAGTCCACCTCCTGGAACGCCTCGCGGCCCTTGAAGGCGCTTTCCACCTGGCCGACGAAGAGGATCATCGGCGTCGAGTCCTGCTTCGCCGTGTGCACGCCGTTGGCCGCGTGGGTGGCGCCCGGCCCGCGGGTGACGAAGCAGATGCCCGGGCGCCCGGTGAGCTTGCCGTAGGCGTCGGCCATGTTCGAGGCGGCGCCTTCGTGGCGGGTGACTATGGTGCGGATGCCGCTGGCGTCGTGCAGCGCGTCCAGCACCGGCAGGTAGCTTTCGCCGGGGATGCAGTAGACGGTGTCCACCGCGTTGCGCAGCAGGGCTTCGACGAGGATCTGGCCGCCATTGCGGGCGGGGAGGTCGGACATGGTTCGGGCTCCTGTGGAAATCGGGCCGGTGGCCTTGGCGGCGCCGGCGCGTCGATCTTCGGCCCAAAGCCTGTGCCGCGCCAAGCGAGCTTTCTTCGGGTAGTCATTCCACCCCGGAATGACGCCTGCGACAACCGGCCCCTTCGGCCGCGTAGATCATGGTCTAAGGTTCTCCGGGCCATGGCTCACCGCGAAAGGAGGCCCCCCATGCGCCATCGAGGATTCCACCCGCTGTACGCCGCGCTGCTGCTGGCCGGCAGCCTGCCGGCCCTGGCCGCGTTGCCCCAGGCGCCCGGCTACGTCGATGACAGCGGCTACCCGGCGGCCGCGAAGCAGCGCATCCTGCCGCCGATGTTCGAGCAGAAGCTGGCCAGCACCCGCTACCTGGCCAGGCCCGACGACCCGCTGATCACCCTGGCCGAATCCAGCGGCTTCCGGCAGACCAGCGACTACCACCAGAGCCGCGACTACCTGAAGAAGCTGGCCGATGCCTCCGGCGGCAGGCTGCTGCTGAGCGAGCTGCCGGAGAAGAGCGCCAGCGGCGAGCCGATGCTGCTGGTGACCGCCTCGACCGAGGCCGACAAATCGCCGGCCGGGCTGAACGGCTCGGGCAAGCCGACGCTCTTCGTCGAGGCCGAGATCCACCCCGGCGAGGCCAACGGCAAGGACGCGATGTTCATGCTGCTGCGCGACATGACCGCCGGGAGCAAGCCACTGGCCGGGCTGCTGGACAAGGTCAACATCCTCTTCATCCCCGCCGTGAACGTCGATGGCGACCTGCGCCGCAGCCCCTACGGGCGCATCAACCAGAACGGCCCGGAGGTCACCGGCTGGCGCGTCAACGGCCTGAACCTGAACCTCAACCGCGACTTCACCAAGCTCGACAGCGCGGAAATCCGCAACGTCGCCTGGGTGTTCAACCAATACGACCTGAGCTTCTTCGCCGACACCCATTCCACCGACGGCGCCATGTACCCCTACGACAGCTCCTACTGCCACAACGGCAACGGCTGGTCGCCGGCATCCAGCCAGTGGATGGACGAGGTCATGCGTGGCCCGGTGTACAAGGAACTGGAAGGCGACGGCCACGTGGTCCACGAGTGCATCAGCCTCAACGACAACCAGGACCCGGCCAAGGGCTACTACCCCTACCGCACCGACCTTGCGCGCTTCTCCAACCAGTACGGCGACATCCGCAACGTGCCCTCGATCCTCATCGAGCAGCACGCGCTGCACCCGTATGAAACCCAGGTGCTGGGCAACTACGTGATGCTCAAGGCGATGTTCCGGGTGATCGGCGACAACGCCGACTCGCTCAAGGCCGCCATCGCCAAGGACCGCGAGCGCCTGGAGGCGCAGAAGGAGGTGATCCTGACCTGGAAGCCGGGCAAGGAGCAGCACACGCCCTTCGTCGTCGGCGACTACCACTACGAGCAGTCGCCCATCACTGGCGCCAAGACCATTGTCTGGAGCAACAAGCCGAAGACCTTGCAGGTGCCGATCAGCGACAACTCGGTGCCCGACCTGGTGGTCAAGCGGCCGAAGCAGTACGTGGTGCCGGTGCAGTGGCGCGAGGTCATCGCCCGGCTCAAGGCCCACGGCATCCGCATGCAGACCCTGGAGCAGCCGACCGCCATCGAGGTCACTCTGTACCGCATGGATGACATCAAGCTGGCCGGCGGCTTCGAGCCGGACCGCGCCGCGGCCAACGAAATCCCCGGCTACGAGGGGCATCTGCTGGTCAGCGGCAACGGCAAGCCGTTCCAGCGCCTGCAGACCTTCCCGGCCGGCTCGGTGGTGATCGACACCGATCAGCCGCTGGGCGTGCTGGCGATCAACCTGCTGACCGCCGAGAGCCCGGACTCCTTCTGGTCCTGGGGCTTCTTCAACGCCACCCTGGTGTCCGCCGAGGAACCGGAGGAATACGTGATGGAGCCCATGGCGCGCAAGATGCTCGCCGAGGACCCGCAGCTGAAGGCCGAGTTCGAGAAGAAGCTGAAGGACGACAAGGCCTTCGCCAAGGACCCGCATGCGCGGCTGGAATGGTTCTACCAGCGCACGCCCTTCCATGACGTGAATGCCTACGTCTACCCGGTTGGTACGGTGTTCTGACTGGTTGTAGGAGCGGGCCCTGCCCGCGATTCGCGCGCAGGGCGCGCTCCTACATGGGAATGGTGTGGGTGGGACGGCGTAGGAGCGGATCTCATCCGCGAATCGCGCCGGTGGCTTGGGTTATCGCGGACAAGGTCCGCTCCTACGACCGAGCTTCCCTGGAAACGTAGGGCGGATAACCGTTCGCGGTTATCCGCCGCCGGCCGTAACGTCGGTTCCCGGAGACAACGGGCTACGTTTGCTGTTGGCGTAGGACTCGCAGTTGCGTCAGCAGGGTAGGGACCTCGTCGCGGACGATGCTCCACAGCGTATCGTCGTCGATGCCGAGATAGCCGTGGATCAGCCGGTTGCGCGTGGCGACGAGCATGCGCCAGGGGATCTGCGGGTTGGCCTGGCGCGCTTCCGGGGGAACATGCGTCGCGGCTTCGCCGATGATCTCCAGGTTGCGCAGGGTGGCGTCGTAGACCAGCGGGTTATCGACGAAGGCCTGCTGGTCGAGGCCGGCGCAATAGCTCAGGACTTTCTCCGCGCAGGTGATCATGTCGTCGACATAGAAGTGCCAGACGCGCCCGGACGCCTCAGACATTCACCGCCTCCGCCTCGATGAAGGGCCGCAGTTCGGGGCGCAGGGCCTTTTCGGTGACCAGGTCGACGCTGCTGCCCAGCAGGTCCTCCAGGTAGAACTGCACACCGAAGTAGCGTTCCGAGGTGGCGGGGCCGTCGAAGGCCACCAGGATGTCCACATCGCTGTCCGGCCTGGCAGCATCGCGCACGGTGGAGCCGAACAGGGCGAGCCGGACCACGCCGAAGCGCTCGGCCAGCTCGGGCTTGCAGCTTTGCAGCAGGTTCAGGGCGTTGGTGCGCTTCATGGCGTCCTCCGGGGGATACGCCAGAAGGTAGCACAAGCGAAAAGCACAAGGCCCGCATCGCGGGCCTTGTGGATAACGCTTACAGGCTGGCGATCTTCTCGCGCTGCTGGATCAGGTTGGTCACCGCCTGCTCGGCCTCGGCCAGCTTGGCGCGTTCCTTCTCGATCACTTCGGCCGGGGCCTTGGCGACGAAGCCTTCGTTGGCCAGCTTGCCGCCGACGCGCTTGACCTCGCCTTCCAGGCGCTGGATTTCCTTGTCCAGGCGCGCCAGTTCCGCGGCCTTGTCGATCAGCCCGGCCATGGGCACCAGCACCTGCAGCTCGCCGACCAGCGCGGTGGCCGACATCGGCGGTTCCTCGCCTTCGTCGAGCACGCGCACCGACTCCAGCTTGGCCAGCTTCATCAGCAGCGGCTCGTTGTCGGCCAGGCGGCGATGGTCCTCGGGGGAGGCGTTGTTCAGCACCAGGTCGATGCGCTTGGCCATGGAGATGTTCATCTCGCCGCGGATCTGGCGGATGCCCAGCATCAGCGCCTTGACCCACTCGATGTCGCCTTCGGCGGCGGCGTCGATCTTCGCTTCGTCGGCCACCGGCCAGGGCTGCAGCATCAGGGTGTCGCCGCTCTTGCCGGCGGAAGCCTTGATGCGCTGCCAGATTTCCTCGGTGATGAACGGCATGAACGGGTGCGCCAGGCGCAGCGCGGTCTCCAGCACGCGCACCAGGGTGCGGCGGGTGCCGCGCTGGCGCTCGATGGGCGCGTTCTCGTCCCACAGCACCGGCTTGACCAGTTCCAGGTACCAGGCGCAGTACTCGTCCCAGATGAACTCATAGAGGGCCTGGGTGGCCAGGTCGAAGCGGAAGGCGTCGAGCTGGCGGGCGACTTCCTGCTCGGTGCGCTGCAGCGCCGAGATGATCCAGCGGTCCACCGCGGACAGCTCGACCGGCTCGCCGTTCACGCCGGTGTCCTGGCCATCGGTGTTCTCGATGACGAAGTTGGCGGCGTTCCACAGCTTGTTGCAGAAGTTGCGGTAGCCCTCGACGCGGCCCATGTCGAACTTGATGTCGCGGCCGGTGGAGGCCAGCGAGCAGAAGGTGAAGCGCAGGGCGTCGGTGCCGTAGCTGGCGATGCCTTCGGGGAATTCGGCGCGGGTCTGCTTGGCGATCTTCTCGGCCAGCTTGGGCTGCATCATGCCGCTGGTGCGTTTCTCCAGCAGGGCGTCGAGGCTGATGCCGTCGACGATGTCCAGCGGGTCGAGCACGTTGCCCTTGGACTTGGACATCTTTTGGCCCTGGCCGTCGCGCACCAGGCCGTGGACGTACACGGTCTTGAACGGGACCTGCGGGGTGCCGTCCTCGTTCTTGATGAGGTGCATGGTCAGCATGATCATGCGCGCCACCCAGAAGAAGATGATGTCGAAGCCGGTCACCAGCACGTCGGTGGGGTGGAAGGTCTTCAGGTACTCGGTCTGTTCCGGCCAGCCGAGGGTGGAGAAGGTCCACAGGCCCGAGCTGAACCAGGTGTCCAGCACGTCCTCGTCCTGGCGCAGTTTGGCCTCGCCGAGGTTGTGCTTGGCGCGTACCTCGGCCTCGTTGCGGCCGACGTAGACGTTGCCGGCTTCGTCGTACCAGGCCGGGATGCGGTGGCCCCACCACAGCTGGCGGCTGATGCACCAGTCCTGGATGTCGCGCATCCAGCTGAAGTACATGTTCTCGTACTGCTTGGGCACGAACTGGATGCGGCCGTCTTCCACGGCGGCGATGGCGGGTTCGGCCAGTGGCTTGGTGGAGACGTACCACTGGTCGGTCAGCCAGGGCTCGATGACGGTGCCGGAGCGGTCGCCCTTGGGCACTTTCAGCGCGTGGTCATCGATTTTCTCCAGCAGGCCGGCGGCTTCGAAGTCGGCGACTATCTGCTTGCGCGCGACGAAGCGGTCCAGCCCGGCGTAGGCGGCCGGCAGGCTGGCGTCCAGTTCGGCGTTGACGCTGCCGTCGAGGTGGAAGACCTGGGCCGTGGCGAGGATCGCCGCGTCCTTGTCGAAGATGTTGATCAGCGGCAGGTCGTGGCGCTTGCCGACTTCGTAGTCGTTGAAGTCGTGGGCCGGGGTGATCTTCACGCAGCCGGTGCCGAACTCGCGGTCGACGTAGTCGTCGGCGATGATCGGGATGCGCCGGCCCACCAGCGGCAGCTCGACGAAGGTGCCGATCAGGGCCTGGTAGCGCTCGTCTTCCGGGTGCACGGCGACCGCGCTGTCACCGAGCATGGTTTCCGGGCGGGTGGTGGCGACGATCAGGTGGTCCTTGCCGTCGGCGGTCTTGTGGCCGTCGGCCAGCGGGTAGCGCAGGTGCCAGAGGTGGCCCTTCTCGTCGTGGTTCTCCACTTCCAGGTCGGAAATGGCGGTGTGGAACTTGGTGTCCCAGTTGACCAGGCGCTTGCCGCGGTAGATCAGGCCGTCGTCGAACAGGCGGACGAAGGCTTCCTTCACCGCGTTGGACAGGCCGTCGTCCATGGTGAAGCGCTCGCGCGACCAGTCCACCGAGGAGCCCAGGCGGCGGATCTGCCGGGTGATGGTGCCGCCGGACTGCTCCTTCCACTCCCAGACCTTGTCCAGGAACTTCTCGCGGCCGAGGTCGTGGCGCGCCACGCCCTGGGCGGCCAGCTGGCGCTCCACCACCATCTGGGTGGCGATGCCGGCGTGGTCGGTGCCCGGCTGCCACAGGGTGTTGCGGCCCTGCATGCGGCGGTAGCGGATCAGCGCGTCCATGATGGCGTTGTTGAAGCCGTGGCCCATGTGCAGGCTGCCGGTGACGTTCGGCGGCGGGATCATGATGGTGTACGGCTCGCCGGAACCCTGCGGGGCGAAGTAGTTGTTCTGCTCCCAGGTGGGGTACCAGTGGGATTCGATGGCGTGGGGCTGGTAGGTCTTGTCCATGAGCGCGGCGGGACCCTGTAGGCGGCTAAACGGAAAACCGTCAAATATAAACAAGCTGCAGGCCACAAGCTACAAGCGGCAAGCAAAAGCCCGCCGGGGCCTCCACGGGACCGTAGGGCGAATAACGCCGCAGGCGTTATCCGCCGTTGTTCCTGGCATCGGTGTTTCCGGCCGGCGGCGGATAACCGCGAAGGGTCATACGCCCTGCGTCGGTCAGGGCTTGCGCTGCGCCAGCAGCCTTTGCAGGCGCGCTTCCAGGCGGCGTTGCAGCTCGGCTTCGATCTGCGGCACGAAGTCGTCGATGACGTCCTGCAGGATCAGCTGCGCGGCGGCGCGCAATTCGCTGTCCAGGCGGGCTTGCTCGCGGCTGGGCGCGGGCAGGTCGTCGTCGGCCTGTTCCTCGGCCGGGGCTGGCCGTGGCGAGGCCTGCACCACGTCGGAGAGCAGCGGGATGTTGTCCGGCTCGAAGGATTCGGTGAGCAGGGGCGGTTCGCCATCCGGCTCGCCGAGCAGGCCGTGGATCGACTCCAGGTCGTCGAGCAGGTGGTCGGGGTCTTTCGGGGGCTTGCGGCTGTCCATTTTTCCGTAAAGCGTCAGAGGCGCGGCAGGCGATGGTCCTGCAAAGGATAGCCCTGCTCGCGGTAGTAGCGGAAATTCTCCCGCGCCGCCTGGCGGATGGCCGGTTCCTCCACCACCAGTTCGGCGATGCGCGAGAACTCGCCGGCGAAGGCCGGCACCGCCAGCGTCAGGTTGACCAGCAGGTCGCGGCGGCCCGCCGGGGGCTCGCCCAGGCCCAGGGTGACCGGGGCCTGGGCGTCTTCCTCGGCGGCGTTGTGCGGCACGAAGGCTTCCTTGCGGAAGCTCCACAGGCGCGCGTCCAGGGCCTCGCGCTGGGTTTCGTCGGCGCACAGCAGGTACACCCGCATGCCCTGCCGCCAGGCCTTGTCGGCCAGGCGGCAGGCGATGGTCAGGCGCGCGTCGGGATCGGCGCTGGGGATGACGTAGAAGTCGACCCGCGTCATGCCGGCGATCCCATCGAACGATTGCGCTTTGCCATTACTTCACGCGGTCCAGCAGGTACTGGGTGAGCAGCGGTACCGGGCGGCCGGTGGCGCCCTTGTCCTTGCCGCCGCTGATCCAGGCGGTGCCGGCGATGTCCAGGTGCGCCCAGTGGTACTTCTTGGCGAAGCGCGAGAGGAAGCAGCCGGCGGTGATGGTGCCGGCCTTCGGCCCGCCGATGTTGGCGATGTCGGCGAAGGGGCTGTCCAGCTGCTCCTGGTACTCGTCGAACAGCGGCAGCTGCCAGGCGCGGTCGTCGGCCTGCTCGCCGGCCTTGAGCAACTGGCGGATCAGCGTGTCGTTGTTGCCCATCAGGCCCGAGGTGTTGGCGCCCAGGGCGACGATGCAGGCGCCGGTGAGGGTGGCGATGTCCACCACCGACTGCGGCTTGAAGCGCTCGGCGTAGGTCAGGGTGTCGCACAGCACCAGGCGGCCTTCGGCGTCGGTGTTGAGGATCTCGACGGTCTGCCCGCTCATGGTGGTGACGATGTCGCCGGGGCGGGTGGCGCCGCCGCTGGGCATGTTCTCGGCACAGGCCATCAGGCCCACCAGGTTGATCGGCAGCTGCAGTTCGAGCACCGCGCGGAAGGTGCCGAAGACGCTGGCGGCGCCGCACATGTCGAACTTCATCTCGTCCATGCCCAGGCCGGGCTTGAGGCTGATGCCGCCGGTGTCGAAGGTGATGCCCTTGCCGACCAGCACGTGCGGCGCCTCGTCCTTCTTGCCGCCGTTGTAGTGCAGCACGATCAGCCGCGGCGGCTGGTCGCTGCCCTGGGCCACGGCGAGGAACGAGCCCATGCCCAGGTCGCGCAGTTTCTTCTCGTCGAGAATCTCGACCTTCAGGCCCTTGTGCTCCTTGGCCAGAGTCTTCGCCTGCTCGGCGAGGAAGCTGGGGTGGCAGACGTTCGGCGGCAGGTTGCCGAGGTCGCGGGTCAGGGCCATGCCGTTGGCGATGGCCCGGGCCTCCCTGGCGCCCTGCTCGACGGCGGGGGCGTCGGCCTTGTCGGCCAGCAGGGTGAGCTTCTTCAGCTTGGGCGCTTCGGCCTTCTGGCTCTTGTAGCGGTCGAAGACGTACAGGCCATCGGCCAGCGTCTCCACCAGCAGGCGCGCCTTGCCGTGGGCGTTGCGGCCCTTGACCGCCAGGTCGCCCAGGGCCAGCACGGCGTCGCTGCCGCCCAGGTTCTTCAGGCTGGCCAGCACCGAGGAAACCAGTTTGCGGTATTGGCGGTCGGAGAGTTCGCGCTCCTTGCCCGCGCCCACCAGCAGCACGCGTTCGGCCTTAAGGTTGGGCAAAGCTTGCAGGAGTAGTGTCTGGCCGACCTTGCCGGCCAGGTCGCCGCGCTTGAGCAGGGCGGCGATGGCGCCGCCGCTGGCGGCGTCCACGGCCTGGGCCGCGGTGCCGAGCTTGCGGCCTTCGCCGACGGCGAGCACCAGGGTGGCGGTCTTCAGGGTTTGCGGACTGACGCTTTTTACAAGGAATTCCATGGCAAGGTGTCCCCGGGACGAAGGGTCGAAGTGGCGGGTGGTCGGCGACCCGGCTTGGCTTCTGCGCAGTGACAGGCCCGGCGAATCGCAGGATAATGCCGCGTATTTTTCACCGGCCCCGTGCTATACGGGCCGGCAGTGCCTCACGGCGGCTAGTTTGAGCGTAGCCGCCCGAGCGTGACAACCCTGGAGTGCCCGGTTTGATTGTCTTCCGTTACCTGTCCCGTGAAGTGCTGATCACCATGAGCGCGGTGAGCGCCGTGCTGCTGGTGATCATCATGAGCGGCCGCTTCATCAAGTACCTGGCGCAGGCCGCCCAGGGCATGCTGGATCCCGGCTCGCTGTTCATGATCATGGGCGTGCGCCTGCCTGGCTTCCTCCAGCTGATCCTGCCCCTGGGCCTGTTCCTCGGCATCCTGCTGGCCTATGGCCGGCTGTACCTGGAAAGCGAGATGACCGTGCTCACCGCCACCGGCATGAGCCAGCAGCGCCTGCTGGCCTACAGTATGGCGCCGGCGGCGCTGGTGGCGCTGCTGGTGGCCTGGCTGAGCCTGTCGCTGGCGCCCCAGGGCATCGCCCAGATGCAGCTGATCCTGAACAAGCAGGACGCCATGACCGAGTTCGACACCCTGGCGCCGGGCCGCTTCCAGTCGATGCGCGACGGCTCGCGGGTGACCTACACCGAGCAGCTGACCAACGACCGCACCCAGCTCGGCGGCATCTTCATCTCCGACAAGAACCCGCCGCGCAACGGCCAGGACCGCGGCCTCTCGGTGCTGGTGGCGAGCACCGGCGAACAGCAGATCCACCCCGACGGCAGCCGCTACCTGATCCTCAAGGACGGCTACCGCTACGACGGCACCCCGGGCCAGGCCGACTACCGCGCCATCAAGTACGACACCTACGGCGTGCTGCTGCCCAAGCCGGAGGTGAGCAGCGAGATCGACGACCGCGACGCCATCCCCACCAGCGACCTGTTCGCCAGCAAGGAGCCGCGCATGCGCTCGGAGCTGCAGTGGCGCTTCTCCATCCCGCTGCTGGTGTTCATCGTCACCCTGCTGGCGGTGCCGCTGTCCAGGGTCAACCCGCGCCAGGGCCGCTTCCTCAAGCTGCTGCCGGCGGTGCTGCTGTACATGGCCTACCTGGCCCTGCTGATCGCCGCCCGCGGCATGCTCGACAAGGGCAAGATCCCCATGGCCCTGGGCCTATGGTGGGTCCACGCGATCTTCCTGGCCATCGGCCTGCTGCTGGTCTACTGGGAGCCCCTGAGTCTGAAGTGGGCCGCCTCGCGTGCGCGCTCCGTGAAGGAGCGCAAGCATGCGTAAGCTCGACCGCTACATCGGCACCACCATCTTCGTCGCCATCCTCGCCGTGCTGGGGGTGATCCTCGGCCTGGCCCTGCTGTTCGCCTTCATCGACCAGCTCGGCGCCCTGGACGACAACTACACCCTGGGCGTGGCCCTGAAATACGTGCTGCTCACCGCGCCCAGCCGCGCCTACGACATGCTGCCGATGGCCGCGCTGATCGGCTGCCTGGTGGGCCTGGGCAGCCTGGCCAGCAACAGCGAGCTGACCATCATGCGCGCCGCCGGGGTGTCGCTGCAGCGCATCGTCTGGGCGGTGATGAAGCCCATGCTGGTGCTGATGTTCGCCGGCATCCTGGTGGGCGAGTACGTGGTGCCCTACACCGAGACCCAGGCCCAGAGCGACCGCGCCCTGGCGCAGAGCAGCGGCGGCGCGGTCAGCTCGCGCAACGGCCTGTGGCACCGCCAGGGGCAGGAATTCATCCACATCAACGTGGTGCAGGCCGACGGCACCCTGCTGGGCGTGACCCGCTACGATTTCGCCGAAGGCCACGTGCTCAAGAGTTCCAGCTTCGCCAAGCGCGCGGTGTTCCGCGACGGCCAGTGGACGCTGGAAGAGGTGACCACCACCCTGCTGCACCCGCAGGAGAAGCGCAGCGAGCTGGTCAGCTCGCCTGCGGAAGCCTGGAACATCCAGCTCAGCCCGCAGCTGCTCAGCACCGTGGTGATGGAGCCCGAGGCCCTGTCCATCAGCGGCCTGTGGGAGTACATCCACTACCTCAAGGACCAGGGCCTGAGCACCAACCGCTACTGGCTGGCGTTCTGGACCAAGGTGCTGCAGCCGGCGGTGACCGCGGCCCTGGTGCTGATGGCCATTTCCTTCATCTTCGGCCCGCTGCGCAGCGTGACCCTCGGCCAGCGGGTGTTCACCGGCGTGCTGGTGGGCTTCACCTTCCGCATCGCCCAGGACCTGCTGGGCCCGTCGAGCCAGGTGTTCAACTTCCCGCCGCTGCTGGCGGTGCTGCTGCCGGCGGCGATCTGCGCGCTGCTGGGGGCCTGGTTGCTCAAGCGGGCGGGGTGATATCCCGGACGGTTCGGTGCGGCCGGCGGGCCTGATCGCGGACGGAGTCCGCTCCTATGGTTCCAGGAAGCACGGCTTTTCGTAGGATGGTGTTGAGCGAAGCGATACCCATCCTACGAAGAGCATCTCGGCGCAAGACAGGTTCAGGGAAGCACGGGCGTAGGAGCAACTGTCTTCTGGGCTCCCTCGTTCGCGGGGGTGACTGGATCAAAATTCGCGTCTCCCATGTCGCCCCATTGTAGGAGCGGGCCCTGCC
>NZ_QGSL01000091.1:757670-772304 GCF_003176655.1 Pseudomonas sp. RW407
GCCCTGCCCGCGATTCGCGCGCAGGGCGCGCTCCTACAGGGGAATGGCATGGCTCGGTCGTAGGAGCGGACTCCGTCCGCGATTGGATTCACCGGCCACGCCGGACGCCCTGGTGGCACGGCCAACGGCGGATAACCGCGAATGGTGCCCGGTATCAGCCGCGGCGCTTGAAGGTTTCCGAGGGCAGCTCGCCGAACTGCTGGCGGTAGCTCTCGGAGAAGCGCCCCAGGTGCAGGAAGCCGTAGTCCAGCGCCAGCTCGGTGACGTTGCGCACGTTGCAGCTGGGGTCGGCGAGGCTTGCGCGGATGCGTTCGAGCTTGCGCTGGCGGATGTACTGGCGCGGGGTGCTGCTGGCGTGGCGTTCGAACAGGGCGTAGAGCGAGCGCAGGCTCATCTTGGCCTGGCGGGCCAGTTCCTCGATGTCGATGTCCTGCTTGAGGTTGCGCTCGATGTAGTCGTCGATGCGCTCGAACGAGGCCATGGGCGCGGCCAGGCATTCGCGGCTGACGTTGGTCTGCAGCAGGGTCAGCAGCTTGCTGGCGACGATCTGCTGGTAGTGCTCCTCGATGCGCGGCAGGCGCTCGCCGGCCTCGGCTTCCATGCAGACCATGCCCAGCAGGTTGACGAAGCCTTCCAGCTCGCCCAGGCGGTAGCGGCTCTCGGTGAAGCGCGGGCCCTGGCGCGGGTGGGCCCAGCGCTGTTCGGCGCAGACGCCTTCGAGCACCGCGGTGGGGATCTTGATGATGAATTTCTCGCAGTCGTCCGAGTAGGTCAGGTCGACCGGGTCGTCCGGGTTGATCAGCAACAGCTCGCCGGGCTCCAGGTAGTGTTCCCGGCCCTGGCCGCGCCACAGGCAGTGGCCGTGCAGCAGCACCTGCAGGTGGTAGATGGTCTCCAGCGCCGGCGAGGTGACGCGCACCGCGGCGCCGTAGCTGATGCGGCAGAGGTCGAGGCTGGCGAACTTGCGGTGGTTGAGGCTGGCTTCGGGGCGGCCGTTGGCGGGCATGCGCAGGGCGTGGTTGCCGACGTGCTGGTTGACGTAGCCGGACACCGCGTAGGGGTCGGCGCGTTCGAAGATCCGGCTGCGCTCGCTCAGCAGGTTCTGCATACAGGCACTCACTCTTGTTGTGGTCGTCCGCGCTCTTCGTCGCGGCTCGTGCCCGTCCAGTCTATGCCGTGGCCGGGACGGCAGGGCCCGGCAGAGGACGGACGGTCGCGCGGCCACCCCGATCCGGGGACGGCTGGCCCGCATACCGTCCGGCCACCCTAAGGTGGGATGGCCGGCGGCGCAATTCGACCTGTGGCGGAGTGTTCGCCTATCGCACGCTTTCGCCCTGGCTCATTGCCAGCAGGTGCTGGCCGTGCCGGTGCCGCTGGCGCCGCGGGTGCCGGCCTGGTCGAGGGTGAGCGTCAGGCATTCGCTGTCCCTGGCCTGGCTGCCGGTGGCCGTGGCGGTCAGGGTGTAGGTCGAGGCCGTGACGTTGGAGATGGCCAGGCTGTAGTACTGCACGCCCGCCAGGTAGCTGGCCAGGTTCAGCGCGGTGCTGGTGCTGGCGTAGGTGTTGTTCTGCGCGAAGTAGCGCTCCTGCCGCGCCGCCGCCTCGCTCAGCAGCGCCTGGCCTTCGGCGCGGTGGCTGCGCAGCACGTACTTCTGGTAGCTGGGCAGTGCGATGGCCGCGAGTATCGCCAGGATGACCACGACGATCATCATTTCTATCAGGGTGAAGCCGCGGCTTCGTTGTACGGGTTTCATCGTTCGCCCCATCAGTTGGAATCGCTCGGCAGCACCTGCCAGCTGCGCCGGCCGCTGACAGTGCCGGTATTGGTGGGTACGCCATCGGGGAGGTAGACGTCCCCACCGCCCCAGGTGTAGCCACCGGACAGCGTGATGTCGCCGCCGTCGGTGACGAAGCCGGACATCGACTCGTAAATGCCGTCGCTGTTCAGGTCGAAGACGTTGTAGTCGGTCTTGCCGCCGCTCTCCGGGTCCACCGCGTAGACGGTGCCGGACAACCCCGCGGCGCAGGTGCCGGTCTGCGGCGTGGAGCTGGCGAAGATCAGGCTGGAACCGTACAGCGTCATGTCGTAGATCAGCCGCTCGCCAGTGCGCGGGAAGTCGAAGTACCAGCCCCAGGTGTCGACGTTGGCGTCGGCGGTGTCGCCGCTGCTGTCGTACCAGGCGACGTCGCTGTCGCTCAGGGTATAGGTGGTGGTGCCGTCGGTGGTGCCGGCGGTCAGCGTCTGCTGTTGCAGGTCGCTGCGCGTCTTGGCCGCGGTCAGCGAGGCGCTGGTGGCCTCGCCGGCGGTCTTGCGGTCCCAGATGCCGTAGATGCTCTGGGTGGCGGTGGCGGTCTTGTCCGAGGTGGTCAGGTAGCGGCCAGTGCCGAAGGCCACGATGTAGCCGGTGCCGCTGGGGTGCTCGACCAGGCTCGGCGCCGCGGTGATCGGCTGGCGCACGTTGCTGGCGTTGCGCGCCACGTACAGCGGGTTGCCGCCGAAGGCCACGGCGAACTTGGCGTCGGCGGCGCTGGCGGTGAGCGGGCTGCTGGCGCTGGTGTCGATCAGGTCGAAGCGCCAGAGGTCGCCCAGCAGGTCGCCGGCGTAGGCGTAGTCGGCGATGCCGTCGCTGTTCACGTCGGCCACGTAGAGCCGCGACAGGCCGTTGGCCAGGCTGTCGATCGCGCCAGTGTCGGTGGTGGTCAGGCTGGGGGTAGCAGTGATCTTTTTCAGCAGGGTGCCGCTCTGGATGTCGATGATCAGCAGCGAGGCGCTGTTGCTGCCGCTCTCGTAGCCGTTGGGCACCAGGGCCACCCACTTGCCGTCGTGCAGGCGGGCGATGCTGGGCTTGGCGGCGGTGTAGCCGAGGCTGGAGTCGCTGTCGCTGGTGAACTCCCAGAGCAGGCTCGGCGAGGCCGGGTCGGTGATGTCCAGGGCGAACACCTCGCGGCCGCCGGCGCCGAGGCTGCCGACCAGCACCTTGTGCCAGGCCGAGCCGTAGTAGACGTCGGCCACCACCGGGGTGCCGTCGACGAAGTAGCGGTGCTCGGTGCCTTCGTCCTGGCCGTAGTCACTGGCGGTGAGGATGTTCAGGTTGGCGATCACCGCGCTGGGGATGAAGGCGAACAGCTCGGCCCCGGTGCTGGCGTTGAAGGCATGCAGCATGCCGTCGTTGGCGCCGACGTAGACCGCCGACGGCTTGGAGGCCTGGCCACTGGCGTAGGTGGCGTAGCTGGTGCTGCCCTCCAGGGCATCGGCCCGCGCGGTGATGTAGTCGGCGCCGCTGACCAGCACCGGCGAGGAGTTGACGATGTCGCCGAGCAGCGAGGAGCGGCTGCGGAAGCTGGTGTTGCTGCCGCGCAGGAAGTCCACGCGGGTGGAGCCTTTGCTGTCGACCACACCGGCGGCGGTGCGGTTGAGCGCGGTCTGCTGGGCGGTGCTGAGGTTGGCCCAGGTGAACGAGGTCAGGCTGCCGTTCTTGGCGAAGTAGATGTTGCGGCTGCTGGGCAGTTGCGCCGAGGCCTTCCACAGGGTGGTGGTGGTCGTGCTGGTGGCGCCGCTGCTGGAGGTGGTCTTGACCTTCTGCTTCTTGATCAGGTCGCCGGTCCAGTCGCTGGAGCTGAAGTTGGTGCTGTAGACGTAGTCGCCGTCGTCCAGCGACTGCGAGTCCACCGCCACCGCGGTGACCGAGGTGTTGAGCTGGAGGATGTCGTCGAAGGCCGACTTCAGCTGGCTGGCCAGCTTGCTCGGGTTGCTCACCAGGAAGTAGTTGTCCGGGGTGCCGTCGCCGTCGGTATCCCAGGTGCTGAGGTCGCTCTTGCCGTACTTGGCGGCGTACCACAGGGGGTCCTGCAGGGTGGTGACGGCGGTGGAGGTGGAGGGCGTGAAGGTGCGGGTGTGCGAGTCGGAACGCCCGCTGATGCTCGCGCTGTTGTTCGCCAGGCCCGGCAGGTAGCTGCAGTTGGCGTTGGTCGCCGAGCAGTCGCCAGGGTACTTGCCGTCCGGGGTGTCGAGCTTGTAGCGCGTGGTCCCGCTGCCGCCGCCGGTGACCTCCAGGTAGACGCCGTCCTTGGTGGTGCCGGACATGGTGTAGCCCATGTGCGACTCGTAGGACGCCACCGAATATTCGGTCTTGGAAGTGACCGACACGGTACCGTCGCTGTTGGCCGTCACCGTGTAGAGCACGATGGCGTCCATGTCGTAGTCGCTGCCCTGGGCCGAATCGTCGTAGACCACGCGGAAGGTGATGGTGCTGATGTTGCCGCTGCTGTCCTTGGTCAGGGTGTCGATGTAGAAGCCGGTGATCTGGCTGACCACGCCCTGGGTCACGTCCATGCTGAAGGGCACCAGCTTGAGGCTGCCCTTGCTGGTGGTGATCCTGATGTTGGGCAGGGTCGAGGACAGCGCGATGGAGAAGCTCTGCACCTTGTTCGAGCCGGCGCTGGTCAGCACCGTCTGGCTGCCGAAGTAGCTCACCGCGGCGGTGCTGTAGCTGCCCTGGCGCGTCGGCTCCTCGGCCAGGCCGCGGATGCTGGCGAAGCTGCTGGCGGACTTGGCGGTGGGCGCCGAGTCGTTGGTGGTGCCGGAGGATTCGCCGATGTTGACCTTGGCGCTGGCGCCCACCTCCTTGCTCCACAGGGTGGCGCCGATGCTGGCGAAGTCGAAGCCGATGTCGTCGGTGGGCTTGACGTCGCTGCCCAGGGTGCTGCCGGGCACGTCCGAGTCGTAGCTGGGGTTGATGTCGCTCATCAGCGTCATGAACGGCCGGGTGCACGACGGATAGGTCGAGTAGGGGTTGCTCCAGGTGGATACGCTGGACAGCCCGAGGCCGGTGTCGATGGTGCCGGCGGCGTAGTTGCCGTTGAGCGCCTTGCCGGCGTAGTAGCGCAGGGCCTCGTAGGCCATCTCGCCCAGCGGGTTGCCCCAGTCCGGGCAGCTGCCGTTGGTCAGCGGGTTGAGCAGGGTGCCGCTGCTGCAGCGCTGGTAGTACACCAGGCGGTCGAGGTTGGCGACGATGCCGCTGTTGTTCACGTAGCAGCGCGAGTTCAGGCAGCCGGTGCCGCTGGTGGAGTCGGTGAGGAAGCGCCCGGTGCTGGCAGTGTATTCGTCGCCGAAGCTGGCCGGCGCCTTGCGCAGCACGCCGCCACGCAGGTTGTTGGTGTAGGTGCCGGTCATCAGGCCGAAGTACATCTTGTTCGAGGCACCATAGTCGTGCAGCACCCCGGTGGGCTTGTAGACGCTGCCGTACTGCACGCAGTTGCTCTCCAGCAGGCCACTGACACAGGCCTGCACGCGTACCGTCATGTCCGGGCTGGGGGTGACGCTGGTGCTGGAGGAAATGGTGTTGGTGGCCTGCGGGTCCTCCCGCGAGACCCAGTTCCAGATGCGGTAGCTGGTGTTGCTGATCACCCGCAGCTTGGGCACGGCACTGCTGCTGTAGCCGGTGAGCGTGGACGTGCCGCTGGCCGGCCGCGAGGTGTTGGCGAAGAGGATGTACTTGCCGCTGTCCGGGACGCTCAGCGGCGCGTAGTCGGCGATGTTGTAGCCGTCGCGGGCGACGCTCTTGTATTCCTTGCCCCAGCTGTGCGCGTCGTTGGGGATGAAGGCGCGCTCCAGCACCGTGGCGGTGGCGCTGTCGGTGGAGCGGTAGCCGCCGTAGAGCACCTTGCGCAGCACGTCCAGGCGCGACATGGTCAGGTAGTTGAGGAAGTCGCCGCTCCACTGGCTGCTGCACTTCTTGGTGCTGGTGACGCTCTTCGGGACGAAGACGTTGTTGCTGCTGTCGTAGCTGTAGCACTTATACGAGTCGAAGTAGCCGGTGTAGTCGATGCTCGGCTTGTAGTAGATGTCCAGCTGGCCGTCGCCGTCGATGTCCGAGGCGTCGTTGTAGGCCGGGAAGTAGAGCTTCTGGTCGCGGCCGACCACCAGCATGTTCATCGGCGGAGCGATGTTGCTGACGAACAGCGGCGTCTGCGCCAGCACCGAGGCCCGGGCGCCGGCGCACAGCAGGCAGGACAGCAGAAGCAGCGCCAGCGCGCGCAGCGGTTTCATGGTGGGGAGCCTCCTCGCGGGCCTCATGGGATCACCAGCGCGGTGCTGGAGCGCAGGCACAGGGTGTTCGCGGCGCAGCCGGTGCTGGCGCTGTCCTTGTAGGCCTGGGCGTTGACTTCGTAGTAGTAGGTGCAGCCGGCCTGGCCCTTGGACAGGTAGGCGTTGGCGCTGCCGCCGGAGCCGCCCTTGCAGCTGTTGCCGATGTAGCGCAGGTACCAGCGCGCGTTGCGCGGCAGGCTAGTGGCGCCGTCCAGCCCGGTGTAGGCCGTGGCGCTGGAGAAGTCCACGGCATAGCTGCTGGCCAGGCCGGTGTAGCAGGGGCGGGACGACGAACAGGCCTCCAGCGCGCGGCTGCTCTCGCTCACCCTGCCCTCGCCTTCGCGCAGGGCCGATTCGGCCGCGCTGGTCAGCCGCTGCAGCTCCAGGCGGTTGCCGGTCATCCGCCCTTCCAGCTGCATCTCGCGCATGCCGCCGACCGCCAGCAGGGTCAGCACCAGCAGCATTACCAGGGCGACGAACAGCACGGCGCCGCGCTGGCGCCCGTGCATCGGGGTACTCCTCATGGCATCAGGTTCCTCAACATGCTGCTGCCGCTGACGATGCGCCGCAGGGTGCCGTCGCCGTCGGTGCAGGCGCTGCCGCCGCTGAGGGTCGCCCAGTCGGTGCAGCTGGTGGTGCTCATGCCGCCGGTCAGGTTGCTGCCGCTGCTGGCCAGCAGCAGCGTGTAGCGCAGGCTGCGCACGGTCTGGGCGCTGGTCGGGCTGGCGACGTACTTGGCGACCTGGCGGGCGTTCTCGTCGGTGCCGGTGTCCACGCCGTAGTCGAAGTGCACCGCCGCCACGTTGTCGGCCAGCACGCTGCCGTTGCAGCTGAGCTGGCCATTGGCGAGGCCGATCTTCTCCACCACGTCGTTGCTCGGGCTGAAGGTCGCGTAGGGCGTGGTCAACCCCGGCAGGCTGCCCAGGGAGGCGCCGGTACAGTCGATGTCGTCGGCGTCGCGCGGCTGGTAGCGCAGGCACAGGGTGTTGGCATCCACCCGCACCAGCGCCTGGCCGGCGGCGAAGCTGCAGCCGTTCTTGCTCTGCGCCGGGAAGGCGGTGCTCATGCGCGTCGACGGCTGGCGCCGGTAGCCGGCCCGGGATAGGCGCGCGTCCAGCACCCGCTGCAGGTAGCGGGCGTTGTCCAGGTTCTCGGACTGGCCGGCGAAGTAGCGGGTGCGGGTGCTGCCGTCGAGGTACATCTGGGTGACGCCCAGCACCAGGAACAGGCCGAGGGTCATGGCCACCATCAGCTCGACCAGCGAGAGGCCGGCCTGGCGGCGGGGATGGGCGGGCATTCAGGGCTCCTCGCGCAGCACGTAGTGGCAGATGGTCGGGTCGCTGCCGGCATTCGCGTCCAGGCACTCGCCGGACTTCACCCGCCAGGCCAGCTGGATCTCGATGGCCGATCCGCTGCCGCTGCAAGTGCTGGCGCCATTGCTGCGGCATACGTGGAAATCGCTGCTCATCAGGCTGGCGGCGTCGGGCAGCGCCTGGCGCACCCGCTGCGCCCAGCAGCCCAGGCGTTGCGAGGCGCTCAGCGCGGCCAGCGAGGCACAGCTGGCCGGCGCCGCGGGGAAGGCGCTGCCGCTGGCCTTGTAGTAGTCGGAGCTGGCCGGCGGCGTCAGCGGCGTGCCGCCATCCTGGGCGGAATAGAGGTCGGTGCGGATGGTTTCCATCAGCTCGTCGGCCAGCGCCGCCGCCGTGCCGCGCACCGCCATGTCCTGGGAATAGGCGATCGCCCTGCCCTGCATGGCGAGCATGCCCAGCACGCCGACGCAGATCACCAGCAAGGCCACCAGCACTTCGATCAGGCTGAAGCCGGCCAGGTCACGTTTCATTGGCTGCTCCCCGAGCCCAGGCTCATGTAGCCGGAAGCGGCGACCTTGATGCTGTAGCTGCTGCCGCTCTTGCTGCCGCTGAGGCTCAGGCTGGCCACCGCGGCGCTGCCGTCGGCACGGAAGGTCAGGCCGCTGACGCTGCTGGTCACGCCGATGCTGCTGGGCAGGCTCAGGCGCTGCGCCACCAGGCTGGCGTCGAGCGAGGCGCAGCTGCCGGCGCGCACCAGCAGCCACTCGTAGGCGCTGCCGTTCTGGCACAGGCTCATGGCGGTGCGCGTGCTCACGGCGTCGGCGCGGGCGCCCTGGAACAGGCGGTAGAGCGCCGAGGCGGAAGACTTCACCCGGCTGGACTCGATCAGCGAGCCGAAGGCCGGCACGGCGATGCTGGCGAAGATCGCCACCAGGGCGACCACCACCATCAGCTCGATCAGGGTAAAAGCGCGCTGACCTCCGGCCCCCTCCATGGGCACCAGCCTGCGCGGGTGGACAGAAACACTCATGGCCCGAACCGCTCGAACGACAGTTGCATGAAACCCCGGCCGGGGCCGGGATGCGATGGGCCTATTGTCGGGCCGGCGTTAGCGGCGGCATGTGTCCTTAATTTTTCAGGGGCGATACATTCGCTACCGCTCGCAGGCGGTGGGCGACCGCTGGTCCGTTGTCATTGAGGGGGGAGGAAAGAGGGCCGGTTCTTCGTAGGAACGAGCTTGCTCGCGAACCGCATGGCACCCTATTTGTTCGCGAGCAAGCTCGCTCCTACAAAAGCGCTGCCAGCCGGTGATATAGGGCTCCGTCCGCGATTGGACTCATCTGCCACTCCGGACGCTCCGGTAGCACGGCCAACGGCGGATAACCGCGAACGGTTATTCGCCCTACGGTTTCAGGTAGCGTCCGCGTGGCTGACCAGGCCCTTGATCACCACCGCGGTGCCGGCGATGGCGGCCGGTACCACCAGGGCGGTGAGCACTTGTTCGAAGTTCCAGCCCAGGCCCAGCAGGGTGGCGCCGATCCAGGCGCCGAGGATGGCGCCGAAGCGGCCGATGCCGAGCATCCAGGACACCCCGGTGGCGCGCCCCTGGGTCGGGTAGAAGCGTGCCGCCAGCGAGGGCATGGCCGACTGCGCGCCGTTCACGCACATGCCCGCGGCCAGCACCAGCGTCGCCAGCAGGCCGAGGGTGCCCAGGCTCTGGCCCACGCAGTAGGCGAAGACGCCGGCCAGGCAGTAGAAGAGGCCGATCACCTTGTGCGGGTTGAAACGGTCCATGGCCCAGCCCACCGCCACCGAGCTGAGCACCCCGCCGAGCTGGAACAGCGCGCCGATGAAGGCGGCCTGCTCCAGGCTGGCGCCGCTGTCGCGCATCAGGGTGGGCAGCCAGCTGGTGAGCAGGTAGACGATCACCAGGCCCATGAAGTAGGTCAGCCACAGCAGCAGGGTGCCGGCGCTGTAGCGGCCGGCGAACACCACCTTGAGCACGTTGCCGCTGGGCGCGCTGCCCTGCTCCGGCACGCTGAAGCCGCCGGCCATGGCCACCTCCGCCGGGGCTATCGGCGCCAGCGCCTTGCGCACGCGCGCGTCGCCGCGGTTGCGCACCACCAGGAAGCGCGCCGACTCCGGCAGCCACAGCAGCAGTACCAGGGCCAGCACCAGCGGCAGCACGCCGCCGAGCAGCAGCAGGCTGTGCCAGCCGAAGGCCGGGATCAGCTTGGCGGAAATGAAGCCGCCGCCGGCCATGCCCAGGTTGAAGCCGCAGAACATGCTGGTGACCAGCAGCGACTTGAGGCGTTCGGGGGTGTACTCGGCGAGCAGCGTGGTGGCGTTGGGCATGGCCGCGCCCAGGCCGACGCCGGTGAGCAGGCGCAGCACCAGCAACTGGTCGAGGTTGGCGCTGAAGGCGCAGAGCACGCTGAACAGGCCGAACAGGAACACTGCCGCCACCAGCACCACCTTGCGCCCGAAGCGGTCGGCCAGCGGGCCGGAGCCGAGGGCGCCGAAGACCATGCCGATCAGCGCGGCGCTCATCACCGGGCCGAGGCTGGCGCGGTCGATGCCCCAGTCCTGGGTCAGCGCCGGGGCGATGAAGCCCATGGCCGCGGTGTCGAGGCCGTCGAGGAAGACGATGAGGAAGCACAGCAGCACGATGCGGTACTGGTACGCCGACAGCGGCTGGGCATTGATGAAGGACTGGACGTCCAGGGTGCCGGTGGACGGCAGGGTGGCGGAACGGGTCATGCGGCGATTCCTGCAGGCGGACAGGAATGAGGCCGCCACCGAGGCATGGACCGGTGGCTGTCACTCATTGTTGTTATTCGGCGCCCTTGCGGGCGGACGGCCCACAGTACGAATTGCCTGTCAGAGCTTCAATTCGATAATCGCCATTGCGGGCGATTATCGACCACATCCCTGATGCTCAGTGGAACAGCCGCGTGCTCAGCTCCCGGCTGGCCTCCAGCAGCACCGGCAGGAAGCGCGTCTCCAGTTCCTGGCGCGACACCCGGCCGACGTGGGTGCCGACGTTCAGCGCCGCCAGCACCTGGCCGGCGGAGTCCTTCAGCGGCACCGCCACCGAGCGCAGGCCCATCTCCAGCTCCTGGTCGATGATCACCCAGCCCTGCCGGCGGATCTCGGCGATGCTCGCGCGCAGGCCCTCGGGGGTGCACACGGTGCGGCTGGTCTTCACCTGCAGGTCGGCGTGGGCCAGGTAGTCCTCCAGGGCCTGGTCGTCGAGCCCGGCCAGGAGGATGCGGCCCATGGACGTGCAGTAGGCCGGCAGCCGGCTGCCCACGCTGAGGTCCACCGAGATCAGCCGCTGCGGCGTGGCCGAGCGGGCGATGTAGAGGATCTCGTCGCCCTCCAGGGTGGCCATGGAACAGGCCTCGCGCAGCTGCTCGCTGACGCGGTCGAGGATCGGCTGCGCGGTGACCGCCAGCGGCGTCGAGGACAGGTAGGCGTGGCCCAGGGTCAGCACCTTGGGCAGCAGCGAATAGGTGCGCCCGTCGGTGGTCACGTAGCCCAGCTTCATCAGCGTGTGCAGGCAGCGGCGCACGGCGGCGCGGGGAATCTCGGTGCGGTGGCTGACCTGGGCGATGGTCAGGTGGCGCTTGCGCTCCTGGAACGCATGGATCACCGCCAGGCCGCGGGCCAGCGAGGTCATGAAGTTAGGGTCGCCGGTGAAGGCCTCGATGCGCTTGGCCGGCGAAGCGACGATGGGCGGGGCCAGGGTGCCCGAGCTGGCGGAATTTTCGTCGGTCATGGCGCTGTCCTGCTGGCGGAGGGTTTGGCCGATTATCGAAGCGTCGGGCGATAATCGCAAATGGAATTGGGCGATAATCGCCCAAACCTGTATCAGCGGATAACCCGCCATTCGCCCCACGCCATGGCCGACCTGTGCGTAGGGCGTACAACCGTTCGCGGTTGTACGCCGATACACCACGCACACCCGCCCCTCCGGAGCTGGGCCCGGCCCCCCTATAACGGCTCCAACTTCAACTGCCGCAACCGGCTCAAGGTCCGCGCGAAATCCACCGCCGCGCCGCCCTCGGCCAGGCGGTCCAGCGACACACTGGCGAACAGCTGCAGGCGCAGTTGGCGGTCGTAGGCGATGTCGATGAAGTTGAGGAAGCGCATGCTCACGTCCGGCGGGTAGTCGCCCAGCGGGCCCAGGCCGCTGACCGCCATGCGCGGGAAATGCTCGATCAGCCACAGGTAGTCGGCCGCCGAGCGCGGGCGTTCGAACAGCTCGCTGAAGTCGAGCCAGGCGCGGCCTTCCTCCAGGGCGTGGATGCGCAGCGGGTGGTGGTTGACGTCCAGCACCTGGTCGAACTGCGCCGCGTCATCCAGGCCCAGGCGCGCGCCGATCAGCGCCAGGTCGTCGGCGCGCGCCGGCCACAGGTAGCTGCCCCAGTTCTCCAGGGGCGTGGCGCGCAGGCGGTAGTCCTCGCCGCCGTCCAGCGGCACCACGTCGAAACGTTTCTCGATCAGCTCGATGGCCGGGCGGAAGCGCTCGCGGTACAGCGGGTTGGGGCACAGGCCCTCGGGCTGGTAGTTGGAGGTGCAGACCATGCCCACGCCCTCCTCCACCAGCACCTTGAGCATGCGCCCGAGCAGCATGGCGTCGCCGATGTCGTGCACGTGGAACTCGTCGAAGCACAGCAGCCGCGTCTGCGCGGCGATCTCCCGGGCCGCCCGGGCCAGCGGGTCGGCCTGGCCGGTGAAGGCCATCATGCGTTTCTGCAGCTCCTGCAGGAAGGCGTGGAAATGCACGCGGCGCTTGGCCTGCAAGGGTGCCGCGGCATAGAAGCAGTCCATCACGAAGCTCTTGCCGCGGCCCACGCTGCCCCACAGGTAGACGCCCGCGGGCGGCTTGCGCAGCCAGGAGCGGCGGCCGCCGAGGAAGCCGTCCAGCCAGTCGGCCAGGTGGTCGATGGCGGCCTGCTGCGAGGCGTCGGCGCTGTAGCCGCGCTCGCCCAGGGCCACGCGAAAATGCCGCGACACCCGTGCGGCCACTGATTCGTCGTCGAGGGAATGATCGGAACTCAAGACACACCTTTTCGACATCACCTGCGGTGATGTCCCTTTCAAAACGGCGGGCGAACCGCACATGGGCCGCGCCTGCGACCACCACGGCGCAAGCGGCCGGGCGGACAAAAACCCTGTTCATCGTGCGCCATCACCTTGCCAAGCGGCGCCGGTATTGGCATAACGATGGCCCCGGGCCCCCAGAACAAGGAAGTTGCGATGCGCATCATCGGACGGATCATACTCGCTGTCGTCCTGCTGCTCCTGCTCGTGGGTGGCGTGCTGCTCTGGTACGTCGCCCACCCCAACGTGCCGCAGTACACCGCACCCGACAAGCTCAACCTGCTGCCGCAATGGGACCAGCAGGCCCGCGAGCACTACTACTACACGCCCCAGGGCACCCAGGTGAAAGGCCTGCTCTACGACTGGTTCGTCCAGCTGCGCCAACCCTTCTCCGACGAGAAGTTCGCCGACCCGGCCAACCTCGCCCGCTACGGCTTCCTGATCGCCCCCGAGCAGCTCAAGCCGGCCAAGGAGCGCAAGCTCGACCCGAACAACCCCGGCAACCTGCCGGTGGGCTTCGCCCGCCACCGCAACGGCGACAACGGCCCCGAGTACCTCGACATCACCTGCTCCGCCTGCCACACCGGCGAGCTGCGCTACAACGGCCAGGCTGTGCGCATCGACGGCGGCGCGGCCATGCACTCCATCGCCTCCACCGTGCCCACCGTGCGCGGCGGCGCCTTCGGCCAGGCGCTGGGCATGAGCATGCTGTTCACCTACATCAACCCCTGGAAGTTCGACCGCTTCGCCGAGGACGTGCTGGGCCAGAACCCCGACAAGCAGGCCAGGGCCGAACTGCGCGCGGGCTTCAAGGACGTGCTCGGCACCCTGCTGGGCACCGCCTGGAACGACACCCGCCGGCGCCTCTACCCCACCGAGGAAGGCCCCGGCCGCGCCGACGCCTTCGGGCGCATCGCCAACGGCGTGTTCGGCGACCACATCAGCGTCGACAACTACCGCGTGGCCAACGCCCCGGTGAACTACCCGCAGCTGTGGGACATCTGGAAATTCGACTGGGTGCAGTGGAACGGCTCGGCCATGCAGCCCATGGCCCGCAACATCGGCGAGGCCCTGGGGGTGGGCGCCACCCTCGGCCTGCTCGACGCCGACGGCCAGCCGGTGCTGGGCGACGCGCGCTATGCCTCCAGCGTGCGGGTGAAGGACCTCCACGACCTGGAAGAAGGCCTCAAGACCCTCAAGCCGCCGGCCTGGCCGGAAGAGGTGTTCGGCGCCATCGACCTCAAGCGCGCCTCCCAGGGCCGCGCGCTGTTCCGCGAGAACTGCCAGCGCTGCCACGGCCCCCACGTGGTGGAGCCGGACCAGCGCCTGGCCCCCGCGCGCGATCCGGAATGGAAGATGACCATGATCCCCACCCCGGTGATCGGCACCGACCCGACCACCGCGGACAACATCGCCACCCACACCTACGACCTGACGCCGCTGAAATGGCAGCTCGACGAACTGGACAAGCTCAACGTGGTGCTGATGCCGCTGCCCAGCCAGCCGCTGGACCTGTCCAGGCTGTCCGCCGCCAAGGGCCTGGCCTACATCACCGCCTACGTCGAGCAGCGCGCCTACAAGGACGCCAACATCGGCCCCGACGAGCAGAAGCGCATGAACGGCTACGGCCTGGAGATCGGCGTGCGCGAGCTGGCCGCCTACAAGGCCCGCCCGCTGGACGGCGTGTGGGCCACCCCGCCGTTCCTGCACAACGGCTCGGTGCCCAGCCTGTTCCAGCTGCTCTCGCCGGTGGCCGAGCGGGATACCCAGTTCTACGTCGGCACCTTCGACTTCGACCCGAAATTCGTCGGCTACCGCACCGAACGCTTCCCCGGCGGCTTCCTGTACAAGACCAGCGTCACCGGCAACAGCAACCGCGGCCACGAATTCCGCGACGGCTGCCGCAAGGACGGCGCCATCGGCCGCGCCCTGAGCCCGGACGAACGCTGGGCGCTGGTGGAATACCTGAAGGTACTGGGCAACCCGGCCTACGAAAGCCGCCTGACCGACGAGCCCACCCAACCCTGGACCCCAGGCCCGAAATGCGAGTGATGCCAGGACGGGGCTGACCGGCTGACTGCATAGCCCCGCCCCACTCCGAACAGTCCCCTCTCCCTTCAGGGAGAGG
>NZ_QGSL01000091.1:772314-844287 GCF_003176655.1 Pseudomonas sp. RW407
CCACGGAGCCTGGAGCATGAAAGCCTATCCGGCACTTCGTCAGGCGGCCTGGGATGACGCCAATTTCGCCAAGGGTTTCGTCACCAGCGCCTGCCTGTCCGCCTTCCAGGATGCGGCCGGGCAGCCGGACCTGCGGCGGGTGGCGCGCCATGCCCTGCAGGGCGGCACCGCGCTGTGCGCCGGCACCCTCGCGGCGCGGGCGCTGCAACGGCAGGAATACGCCCGGGCGCTGTTCGCCGGCATGGCCGGGGCGGTGGGCGTGATGCTTGTGGAACGTTGGCTGCACGACGGGGCACGGCCCCGCCAGGAGAACTGAGCATGGCTAAGAAGGGCAAGCGGCGGCAGCAGGCCGCCGGATATGGTTACGGGGACGACGCCTACGCCGGCAACGGTTACGGTGCTTACGGCTATGCGCCGCAGAACCCGCCCGGCTGGCAGATGCCGCCAGCGCAGATGATGGGCGGCGCGCCGGGCATGCAGGAAGCGGCCGGGCTGTTCGGCCTGGCCGGCGGGATGGATGCCGGCATCCTCCAGGGGCTGCCGACCTTCCTGCGTTCGCGGCACACCGAGCAGTTCCTCCTCGGCCTGCTGGTCGGCGGCGCGGCGGCCTGGGTGATGAGCGACGAGGAACTGCGCGGCAAGCTGATGAAGTCCGCGGTGAAGCTCTATGCGAGCCTGGCCGGCGGCCTGGAGGAGTTCAAGGAGCAGATGGCCGACCTCAAGGCCGAGATGGGTGCGCAGCAGCACGGTGACAAGTGATGCCGGGCCCCTGGTTCGCCGGCCTCGACCTGGTGCACGGTAGCGCCGGGCGGGCGCGTTATCGCTACCGCTGCCAGAAGGGCAGGCGCGGCGAACTGCAGCGCATCGAGTGGGCCGTCGAGTCCCTGCGCGGGGTGCGCAAGGTGCGGGTCAACCCGGCGATCCAGGCCCTGGTGGTCGAATACGAGGGTGCGCTGACCGACGCCGAGCGCCTGCGCCAGGACATCCTCGCCCTGGAGTACCCGGACCTGCCGCTGGCCGCGGGGCGGGCCGGCGGCCGTGGCGACGAGTCGCCGGCCGGGGTGCTGACCACCGGCGCGGCGCTGCTGGCCGACCGCCGCCTGCAGCCCGAGCTGCAGGGGCCGCTGTCCATGGCGGTATCGCTGCCGCTGTTCGGCAAGGCCCTGGCGGAGCTGGTGCAGCGGGGCATCACCTCCCACGTGCTGGAGGCGCTGGCGGTGGCCATTTCCATCGGCCGCCGCGACTTCCTCACCGTCAACATCACCACCTTCCTACTGGCGCTGGGCGACTACCTGGAGCGCTCCATCGAGCGCCATTCGGACAACCTGCTCAAGAGCCTGCTGCGCCCGGCCAGCAACGAAGTCTGGGTGGAGCGTGACGGCGTCGAGCAACTGATCGATGCCCGCGAGGTGGCCTTCGGCGACACGGTGATCGTCGCCACCGGCACGGTGATTCCTGTCGATGGCACCGTGCTGGGCGGCGAAGCACTGGTCAACCAGGCGACCATGACCGGCGAGAGCGTGCCGGTGGTGCGCCACCGCGGCGACATCGTGCTCTCGGGCACGCTGGTGGAGGAGGGGCGCCTGCGCATCTACGCGGAGAAGGTCGGCCGCCACGCCGCCGCGGCGCGCATCGCCAGCTTCGTCGAGCAATCCCTGGCGGTGAAGAGCGCCACCCAGCTGGAGGCCTCGCGCCTGGCCGACCGCCTGGTGCCCATGGTGCTCGGCCTGGCCGGCGGCACCTGGCTGCTGTCGGGCAGCCTGCAGCGCGCCTCGGCGGTGCTGCAGGCCGACTATTCCTGCGCCCTCAAGCTGGCCACCCCGGTGGCCTTCAAGGCCTCCATGTACCAGGCCGGCCGCCACGGCGTGCTGGTCAAGGGCGCCAATGCGCTGGATCGCCTGGCCGAGGCGGACACCTTCGTCTTCGACAAGACCGGCACCCTGACCACCGGCGCCCTGCGCGTCACCGACTCGCTGGTGTGCAGCGCCGGCTACAGCGCGGAGGACGTGATCAACATCGCCGCCTCGGTGGAAGAACACTACTACCACCCCATGGCCATGGCGGTGGTCGAGGCGGCCAGCCACCTGCCGCACCGGCAGCACTTCAACCACGGCGAGGTGGAGTTCATCGTCGCCCACGGCGTGGCCAGCGTCATCGACGGCAAGCGCATCGTGGTCGGCTCGCGGCACTTCGTCGAAGAGGACGAGGGCATTGCCACCGCGGCCTACGCACGGGACATCGAGCGCCTGCGCCGGGAAGGCAAGACGCTGCTCTACATCGGCTACGGCGGCGAACTGCTCGGCGTGCTGGGCATGCTCGACAGCGTCCACCCGGACAGCGCCGCCACCATCGCCCGCCTGCGCGAGCTGGGCGCCCGGCGCATCGTCATGCTCACCGGCGACCACCCCGAACGCGCCCAGGCGCTGGCCGACGAACTGGGCCTGGACGGCTTCCGCGCCGGGCTGCTGCCGGACGAGAAGGCCGCGGCGATCCAGGCGCTGGCCGAGCAGGGCGCGCGCATCGCCTTCGTTGGCGACGGCATCAACGACGCGCCGGCGCTCAGCGGCGCCCACGTCGGCATCTCCATGCGCCAGGGCTCGGACATCGCCCGCCTGGCCTCGGACATCGCCCTGCTGGAAGACGGCATCGCCGGCGTGGCCGACGCCAGGGCCATCGCCATGGCCGCGCGCGACCTGATCAACAGCAACTTCAAGCTCATCGCCGGGCTCAACTCCAGCATCCTCGGCGCCGCCGCGCTGGGCCTGCTGAGCCCGGTCTCGGCCTCGATGCTGCACAACGGCTGCACCATCGGCATCCTCCTGCGCGCCCTGGCCGGCGCCGGGATGCCGGGCCAGCCGCGCCCGCAGGAGGCCCCATGAGCACGGACGCGCTGCCGCTGAGCATGGCCGGGGAAAACGCCAGGGTGCGCATAGTCGCGCTGCTCGGCGGGCCGGGCATGGCCCGGCGGCTGACCGAGATGGGGCTGAACGTCGGCAGCGAGATCACCGTGCGGCAGAGCCAGGGCGGCGGTCTGGTGGTATCCCGGGGCGAGACGCGTTTCGCCCTGGGTGCCGGAGTGGCTCACAGAATCATGGTGTGCCCCGTCTGATGGCGCACCGGGAGGCATGCCATGGCAATGCTCAAGGAACTGGCGGTAGGTGACCGGGCCAGGGTGACCGGCTTCAACCAGGGCGGCAGCGCCTACCGGCGCAAGCTGCTGTCCATGGGGCTGACCCCCGGCGCCGAGCTGTCGGTGACGCGGGTGGCGCCGATGGGCGACCCGGTGGAGATCCGTGTGCGCGGCTTCTCCCTGTCGCTGCGCAAGGCCGAGGCCGATGCGCTGATGGTGGAGCGGCTGCCATGAGCGAGCACCGCGTCATCGCCCTGGTGGGCAACCCCAATTGCGGCAAGACCACGGTGTTCAACGCCCTCACCGGTTCGCGCCAGCGCGTCGGCAACTGGCCGGGGGTGACGGTGGAGCGCAAGGTCGGCGAGTACCGCTTCGAAGGCGAGCGCTACGAGGTGGTCGACCTGCCCGGCACCTATTCCCTGGACGTGGTCGACCAGGAAGTGTCGCTGGACGAGAAGATCGCCCGCGACTACGTGCACGCCAACGAGGCCGGCCTGGTGGTCAACATCGTCGATGCCTCCAACCTCGAGCGCAACCTCTACCTGACGCTGCAACTGGCCGAGATGCAGGTGCCGCTGGTGGTGGTGCTGAACATGGTCGACGTGGCCGAGGAAAAGGCCATGCGGGTGGACGCCGGCAAGCTCGCCGAACGCCTGGGCTGCCCGGTGGTGCCCGTGGTGGCCTCGGAAGGCACCGGCATCGACGAACTGAAGGTGGCGCTGCGCGAGGCCCTGCGCCAGGCTCGCCGGCCCGCCGTGGCGGTGACCTACGACGCCGCCCTGGAGCAGGCCATCGACAAGCTGCTGCCGGAACTGGCCGAGGCGGGCACGGGCATGGCGCCGCGCTGGCTGGCGGTGCGCCTGCTGGAGGGCGACGACCTGGCCCGCGCCATTGCCGGGCCCCGGGCGGCGGAGGCGGCGTCGCGGCTGGCGGAGGAACTGGGCGACGACATCGACATACTGGTGGCGGACGCCCGCTACGGGCTGGCCAACGCCATCACCCGCGAGGCCCTGACGCGCCTCGGCCGCACCAGCCGCGACCTGACCGACCGCATCGACCGCGTGGTGCTCAACCGCATGCTGGGCATCCCGATCTTCTTCGCGATGATGTACCTGATGTTCATGTTCACCATCAACATCGGCAGTTCCTTCATCGACCTGTTCGACCAGCTCGGCGCGCTGTTCTTCGTCGACGGCCTCGGCCGGCTGCTCGACGCCTTCGGCACCCCCGACTGGCTGGTGGCGCTGCTGACCAAGGGCATCGGCGCCGGCGTGCAGACGGTGGCGACCTTCATCCCGGTGATCGGTTTCCTCTTCCTGTTCCTCTCCGTGCTCGAAGACTCGGGCTACATGGCCCGCGCGGCCTTCGTCATGGACCGCTTCATGCGCTGGGTCGGGCTGCCCGGCAAGTCCTTCGTGCCGATGATCGTCGGCTTCGGCTGCACCGTGCCGGCGGTCATGGCCACACGCACCCTGGAGCACCGCCGCGACCGCCTGCTGACCATCGCCATGGCGCCGTTCATGTCCTGCGGGGCGCGGCTGCCGGTGTACGTGCTGTTCGCCGCGGCGTTCTTCCCGGAGCACGGCCAGAACGTGGTGTTCGGCCTGTACCTGATCGGCATCGGCGCCGCCGTGCTGACCGGCCTGCTGCTCAAGCACAGCCTGCTGGAGGGCGAGGCCACGCCCTTCATCATGGAGCTGCCGCCGTACCACATCCCCACGGTCAAGGGCGTGCTGCTGCATACCTGGTCGCGGCTCAAGGGCTTCGTGATCAAGGCCGGGCGCATCATAGTGCCCACCGTGCTGGTGCTGAACATGCTGAACTCCACCGGCACCGACGGCAGCTTCGCCAGCGTGGCGCCCGACCACTCGGTGCTGGCCGAGGTGGGCCGGGGCATAGCGCCGGCCTTCAGCCCCATGGGCGTGACCGAGGAGAACTGGCCGGCGGCGGTGGGCATCATCACTGGCATCCTGGCCAAGGAAGCGGTGGTGGGCACGCTCAACGCCACCTATGGCGCGCTGGCCGGGCAGGGGGAGGCGGAGGAGGACAAGCCCTTCGACCTGGCCGGCGGCATCGTCGACGCCTTCGCCACCGTGCCGGCCAACCTGGCCGAGGCCTTCGGGCGCTGGACCGATCCTCTGGGCCTGGAGGCCGACCTGGGCGACCAGGACGCGGTCGCCGCCGCCAACGAGGTGTCGAGCAGCATCTTCGGCGCCATGGTCACCCGCTTTGCCAGCGCCTCGGCGGCCTTCGCCTACCTGCTGTTCGTCCTGCTCTACTCGCCCTGCACGGCCGCCATGGCCGCCGTGTACCAGGAGGCCGGCACCCGCTGGATGCTCTTCGTGGTGGGCTGGACCACCGGCCTGGCCTATGGCGTGGCGGTGCTGTTCTACCAGTTGGCGAACTGGGCGGCGCACCCATTGGGTTCGCTGGCCTGGTGCACCGGCGTGTTGCTCGCCTTCGCCGCCGCCTTCGCTTCCCTGCGCATCGCCGGCCAGCGCGCGCCACGGGTGGCGGCCGGCCTGCCGCTCTCGTCCTCCGGAGGGGGCTCGCCATGATCCTGTCGCAACTGAGTGACTACCTGAAGCTGCACGGGCGGGTCAGCCTGCACGACATGCAGCACCACCTGGACACCACGCCCGAGGCCCTCGAAGGCATGCTCGCGGTGCTCGAACGCAAGGGCCGCGTGCGGCGCCTGCCCAGTGGCACGTCCTGCGGCGGGGGCACCTGCTGCAAGTGCGACCCGGCCACCATCGTCGTCTACGAATGGGTCGCGGCCACGCCCGGCAATGCGTCGTGACACGGGGCACGGGGCCATGAAGCGGCCGCCGGCGCTGCTGGTCATCGGCATCCACCGCGAGGAACTGGCCTTCGGCGAACGCGTCGCCGAAGGCGTGGCGCCCGACCAAGCGGACGTGCAGCGCATACCCGACGGCCTGTCCGGGCGCCACCCGCGGGCGGACCAGCGCTTCCACCACGAACTCCTGCATGCCGCCCTGTACGAGCAACTGCTGCCGCTGGCGAGCGGCCGCTACCGGGTGCTGATCGACCTGCACAGCGGCCACGACCGCGACGGCCCGAGCGTGGACCTCTACTGCGGCCATCCGCGCTTCTGCCAGGTGCTGGGGGAAGCCCTGGCCCGGGAAGGGCTGGCCGGCCGGGGCATCGAAGTGGTGCCGCTGGGCGAGGCGGTCGCCACGGTGATCCCTCGGCGCATCTGGGACAACCCGAAATTCCTCTACCTCGGCATGGAGGTCTACCTGCCCGAGGGCGACCAGGAAGAGGCCGTGAGGCTGGCCAGGCAACTGGTCGCCCTGGTCAGCCTGCAGGCGCAGGCGTTCGAGGACGCCTAGCGCAGGATGTGCCGGCGGTGCGTGCTCAGGTGCACCCCGAGGCAAGCGACGAACACCGCGCCACAAGCCGCATGCCCGCGCTTGGAACCCATGCCCACCAACGCCAGCGAACTGCCCAGCCCGGCGATCATCCCCAGCTTGGCATAGCGGTTGACGCGCATCTTCAGCGGCCGCCGGCCGGCGGCCTGCAGCGGGGCGGCCAGTTCGGCGTCGACCAGCGCGTCGACCTGCGTTTCGAAAGCGGCGAGCTCGACCTGCGCCGGGGTGAAATGCAAAAGCAGCGAACCCGACTTCGCATTGGCCTCGCAGGAAAGCACACCATCGAGCGCGGCCAGCGTGTCACGCAGCCTGCGCAGGCGTTCGGCATTGCGCAGCCGGGCGTCCCGAACGCGGATACGGCCGGGCAGGGAGGAAACGATGTTGGTCATGGGGGGCGGACGAGAGGCTGATTGGAAGCCGCATCATAGCGATTTGTATTCCGGGGCAGAGTGGCCGGTGGTCGGGTGGGAGCTTCTAGACCCTCAGCCCCGGCCTGTTACAGCCATTTCCCAGTGACCAGCATGTTCCCGATCAGGGCTAGCCACAGGGTGGCCGGGATATTGAGCAACTGCAGCCAATGGAGCGACCTGGGGCCGCGGAACAGCCAGAAGGACGAGGCTATCAGGGCCAGGGGAATCAATTGGAGCCAGGCGAACAGCCGCCCACCGATCTCACCATGCCAACCGCCGAACCCAACGGCGAACGCGAGCAGAAGCAGCACTAGTGCACTTGCTCCATGGGCGGATGAGACCAGCCGCAGGGTCAATGGCGTGTTGGCTGGCGCAGTCTTGAAGTACCAGTAGCTCGTCGAAAGCAGGATGAGGACGCAGAGCATTTCCATTGCTTTGCCTCGTGGCAGAGCGCAGCTTTACGCTGCCTGGGGATAGAACGCAGCGTGTAATTCAGAACCATCCCCTTTTTCGTTTCAAGCCGTGGTGTTCACCCCGGTCCCACTAGTGCTGCTGCCAGATTCCGTCAATGCCTCGGAGTAGGCGGCATAGGCGCTTGCTACCGCTGCACTGGCGGTCGCGACACGCGCCCGGGCGGCTTGCTCCTGCACCTGGCGGGCTTGCTTTTCTTCCTCGGTCTGGTTGCCACCGCTCTCGCTGATCTTGGCAAGTTCCTGTTCGGCTTCCTGCAGTTCCTTCTGCGCCTGTTCCACAGCCTCCTTGAGTTTCTCCAGCGTGCTGTCGGAGGTGCTGCTGGAACTGCTGCCGCTTCCTCCAGCGCCTCCCGCGCCACCGGCTCCGCCAGCACCTTGCGCCGAACTGCTTGCATTGGTTTGGGACGAACTCGTTGCACTAGAAGCAGTGCTGCTGTCGTCACTCGTCGACGAAGTGGCGGTGGATGAACTGGATGAGGTGGTGAAGCGGAGATTCATGTTGCTGACGGACGAGATGCTGGACATCGGAAGGCTCCGGATCGTGATGGATACCCGGCATGGCGGCCTTCGCAGGGAAACCTTTAGCGTGGTTTGTTAGCGGCTTGGTATCGGTCCGGATACTTTGGTCGGGAAGAGTGAGAAAGCGGAAGATGAGGGCGGCCGATTCATGTTGACCGAACTCGATGTTGGGGTACGTCCGCTTTTAATTCCGACCTGTGCACGCCTCAGCCTTTTTCTGCGCAGTTCTCTCGGTTGGGTGCTGCTCATGCT
Source organism: Pseudomonas sp. RW407 (assembly GCF_003176655.1). Classification (NCBI taxonomy): domain Bacteria; kingdom Pseudomonadati; phylum Pseudomonadota; class Gammaproteobacteria; order Pseudomonadales; family Pseudomonadaceae; genus Pseudomonas; species Pseudomonas sp. RW407. The sequence goes on from NZ_QGSL01000091.1 coordinate 780,491, forward strand.
GCTGCCACCAGAATTGACACTGCGCTGACGCGAAGCGTTTCTCCTGCGCCACCCTGGCTTGTTCCGATTGGGCCTGGGCAAGTTGCTCGGCTTTCTGCTGTCGCAGCGCTTCTTCTTCCTGCGCTATTCGTCGGCGCAACTCGGCCTGGGTTCTTTGCGAGTCCCGTTCGGCCTGGCGCATGGCTTGCTGCAGGTAGAGCCCTGCGTCATTGAGCGCGGCCTTGATGCGCTGCTCCTGGATGTAGTCGTAAAACAGCTTTCCGCCCCAGATACCACCGACAATGATGAAGGCGGCCAGGATGATGGCGTGGCTGGGGTCCATCGGCTGATGGGCGCGGTGGGTAGGGGCCAGCCTGCGGCCAAGACGTTCGTTGCGATCGTCTATTTCCTCGTCCATGTCGAGGCTGAGGCTTTTCAGTTGCTCGTCGATTTCGCGCTTTGCCATACCTGCCGCGTTCCTTGCCGCACTTCCTGTGATCGAACCTTGTGGATATCCCTAGCCCGCAGGGTTGGCCTGGTCGTGATCAGGGCTTGTCTGCCCGATCTCCGGCAGCACCTCGCCGGTGCTCAACCACCAGCGGTAGTGTGGGTAGACCTTGCCGAGGATCTCCACCTCATCGGCGCCAACCCGCGCTCTTCCGCGCTTGATGCTGACCCAGCGGTTGTAGTCCGTGTCGCCAGCGCGCGTCAGTTCACTCAGGTTGCTCTGGCTTATCAGTCGAAGTGCTCTCTCGGTGATGCTCATTCAATTGGTAACTGATTGTTTTGGACTATGTACAAGGAATAGACCTGAAAGGTATTTTGACTATGTGCATGAACATAGTTCATGAAATTAGCCGTCCATAAGCCGCCATAGTGCAGCAAAGGTTATGGGTGTGAAAGCTATTGAGGAGGGGTCATGACCCGACCAGATCTGCATCTCAACTTGTGCACTATCGAAGCCTTTGGCCGGATGTGCGTTTTGCCTATCGGAGTGGTAGCCGAGTGGATCGAGGCTGGCGCGCTGCCGAGTCGGACTATCGCCGGCATTCGCTTGGTCGACTTGAGGCGGCTGAACGCCAAACGCTTCAACGACAAGGTTTGCCAGTCAAGCGAGAGTGTTGACTAGCGAGCTACGCTATTCGGCGCCTGCCAGAGAGTGGCTTGGAAGGAGGTTCTGATGTCCAGAAAGTTTTCTGAGCTCAAGGCTAAGATGTCGCCGCAAGCTCAGGCCCGAGCTGAGGCCAAAGCCAAGGTCCTGTTGGATGAGATGTCGTCGACGGAGCAGCCAGAGCAAAAATCGCAGGCACAAAAAAGGCACTTGCGAGAACCGCCAAGTGCCTGATCTGTCTGTTTGGTGGGCCGGGGGGATTTGAACCCGCATCTAAGCCAGTAGCTACTTGGCTTTCAGTGAAGAGGCTGGCATAAAACTGTCATTTACGCATGAAATACGTTCTGAGCTTTACCAGTAGAAACATAATCTGCGAGCAGCTTCAGACGGCGGTAATAGGCCAGAATGATTTTCACCGAAGCGAGAAGATCTCCACTTGCAAGCCCGATGATGTGATCCTCGTGGCCTTTGAGACCAAAACCGTTGCATCCCGTAGCTAACAACGCTTGTAGTTCTGCTTTGTCCTGCTCGTCCAGTTCTAAATCTTCTTCCGCTTTTCCAGTCCAGCCGCGATCTTGAAGCATACGCTGAACATATCGGTACGATTCAGTGGCCATGCTTGAGTCAGTGTTTAAGTCAACTATTAGGTCGCGAATTGATTCGGCAACAGTCGCGTTTACAATGAACTTGATCTGACCTGGTGAGGCATAGGTTATGCTTTTGATATCTGCTCGATCTTGGCGAGGAATGCCTTTGTAAAGCGATCGGAAGAAGTTGACTGCACTGAACCCCCCTCTCCATGGATACTTGTGGAAAAGTCTTTCGATGCTGCGTGATGTTGCGCCAGTCTCACTAAGAAGGGCATAACCAAATGCGTAGCAGTCCTGAACAAGGTCAGAGAACTTCTTGAGATCACTTACTTCCCATCTGCCATCAATGTCAACAATTCGTGTTGCGCTATCGGAACTTACAGGGGCGTGCCCCGGAATGAACATTCCAGGCTTCGGGAGGAGTTCAGGGTTTAGCTCTTCGCTTTTTATCGTCTTGAATTCTTCGCCTATTACGCCCCATGTTTCGGCGAACTCATATCTTCCTTTGTGAGCGCGCGTAACGGCGTAGTGGACGTCAATTTTTTCTGTTAGTAATAGGTGCAGGTTTTCAGGGTTTATTCTGGAAAAATAGAATAGGTAGCCACTCTCGCCGTCATCATAATTAACGCCAAGATAGTTCTGGGCTTTATCGTTCTTGGCCAGTACCACCAGCGGTACCTCATACTCCAAGAGCGTCTTGTAAATCTTTAGGCTGCTCATAGGGGGACTACCTGGCCAGTGAGAGAAAGAAGGTTCTTTTCACTATATGGCCATAAATGAACGTGCGTTTCCTTGTCGTGGTGCCAAATTCCTGCATTTGGGTCGTAGTTGACTTCGACAGCATGAGTGAATTTTGACCGCGGAGACTTGGCGATTGCTCGGCAGGCCGCCAGGGACGTCACCAACGAGACAGAGCGAGCCTCACATTCATCGGGGTAGGGGTGCTTGGGGAGGCGTTTGCGTTGCGAGTCGAAATCAGCATCATCAGCGGAAGGTGAGCGCAGCATCCGCCACAGAACCTGGCAATTAGGCTGTTTAACGTCGCTGGGCGGACAGCTTGCAGGGAGCTGTTCGCGGAATAGCTGTGCTGTGACTGCTTGCACCAGTGCCTCCTCTCCTTGGTAATGGCGTTTTGATCGCGGCGCATCATGGGGTTTCGCTTTAATCAAGTCAAAGGCCTTTGATCGGCTCCCGGATGGGCGGATCTGCATTGCGGGCGAACATCTGTTCGGCCTTATCCCCCGCTCTCTCCTCAGCCGTGGGCATCCAGCGTCCATATACCCGGGCAATCATAGTCCAGTCGCTGTGCCCCATCTGCCGAGCGACCCACATCGGGTGCTCGCCGGCTGACAGCATCATCGAGGCGTAGGTGTGGCGCGTCTGGTACGGCCGCCGATAGCGAACCGCGAGGCGACCTGGTACTGGGGCAGCGCGATTCCTGACTGCATCGTGCCGGCGGAGATCGTCGCCGAGTGGGGCAGCGAGTGGTCGCCGCAGCCGGAGTGGAATTTCGTCTACGTCAGCGGCACCAACTACGGAGTGAGTGTTCAGGCGCGCCGCGCCGGCACGGCCGGCGATGAGCCGGCGGCGGACGTCATGGAGGACTGGATGACCGGCACCGACGTGGCGCGCGCCCGCGGGATCTGCGAGCTGTCGAAGGGCGGCAGCCAGGCCATCGAGACACGGCGCATCCCGCTGTTCGCGGATGGAGACAACGCCCCGGGGCTGGTGCAACCGGGGATGATCGTGGAGTTCCGCGATCCGGACGTCACCTGGCGTGGCCTGTGCCTGGGCGTCGACATCACCGCCGACGGCGTGGGCGCCTCGCGCGTCTGGCAGACGCTGCGGATCGAACGGCACTACGGGAGCGGCAGCTGATGGCCACCGTGAACCCGTGGAAGAAACTCATCGGCCTGCTGCCGGGCGGGTACAGGACCGTGGGCGAGGTGATCAGCGTCGACACCGCGGCCGGCACGAGCGTGGTGGAGCTGTGCACCGGCACCCGGGTGCTCGCCCGCGGCACCTCGGTGGCCGCCGGCCAGAACGCCTTCCTGGTCGACGGCCAGGTGATGGGGCAGGCGCCGAGCCTGCCCCAGTATGACTTACACACAGCCGATGAAGGCATAGCGCGGTATATCAGGGGCGCTCGGGTGATTTTCAATCCGCTTGTATTGCGGATGCCAGACAGTGCCACTTTTGAGGCAATGAACGTCGAGCGTGATGATGCTCTTCACCTCCGCGCTGGCGATGCTCCAGTACATGCCGTTCAGCGCGTAGGGGCTGGCGTGGCCGAGTATTTCTATCTTGGTCATGGTTGGCTCCTGGGCCTGGTTGTTCGAGTCAAGAGCCTAGTGCGCCCTCGGCGCAAAAAACCAACCCTACAGGGGGGGCGACCGCCCCTGTTCAAGTAGTCCGCCGCCTGGCGGGCTTTTTCATGTCCGGAGGAAACCATGGGCCAAGACCGTGAAGTAGATGTGCTGGCGCGGACGCTGTAGGGCGAGGCGCGCGGCGTGGGGGCGGCCGGCATGGTCGCCGTCGGCTGGACGATCCGTAACCGTGCGGCGAAACCTGGCTGGTGGGGGCGGGACATCGTCAGTGTCTGCCAGGCGCCCTGGCAGTTCAGCTGCTGGAACAAGAACGATTCGAACTATCCGTACCTGTCCGGCGCGAAGCAGATCCCGGCCGGCGAGTACCTGCGCGCCAGGGAGGCCGCGCTGGCGGTGATCAGCGAAAGCCAGCCTGATCCGACTGGCGGTGCCACCCACTACTACGCCACCACCATGGCCAAGCCGCTGGTCTGGGCGGCGAAGGCGAAGCGCACGGCCACCATCGGCCGGCACGTCTTCTTCCGCGACGTCCCGTAGGAGCGAACCATGCAGAACTTCCCGTGGAAGGCGGCCGGCCTGGGTGTATGGCTGGCCGCCGGGTACTACCGGCCGCAGCTCTATGCCGCGTCCGAGGGCTTGACCGCCTGTTGCTCCGCCCGCGGAAACTTGGAGATGCTGGTCGGCGACCAGAACACCGCCATATCCAGCCTGGCCAACCAGGCCGAACAGCGGCAGGCGAAGGCGGCCCAGGCGGTGGCCGATGTCCAGCAGCAGGCCGGCCAGCACTTCGCCGCCGCGTAGCGCTTGCAGCAGGAGCGCACCGAGGGTGATCAGTGCGCAGCGGCAGAGGCGGTCATCGACAAGGAGTTGGGCCTATGAGCCGTAGGAGTGAAATCGGCGCCCATGGTGCGAAGGCCCGTGCGTGGCGTGGATTCTGGTTTAGGAGCGGGGTGGTTGCGGTTCTGGTCGCGCTGGCGGGATGCGCCGGCCAGGTCGAGCCTGAGTCGCGCACGGTGCGCGTAGAAGTGCCGGTGGCGGTGCCCTGCCGGGCGCCGGCGGTGCAGGAGCCGACTTGGGCCACGGCGAGCTTGCAGAAAGGCGACACGCTGCAGGTGAAGGTCCGGGCGCTACTGGCCGAGCGGCTGCAGCGTATGGGCTACGAGGCGCAGCTGCGCGCGGCGGTACAAGCCTGCCAGTGAGTTACTGCTGCTCAAGTAGTGTGGCGATGGTAGATAGCGCTCCCTCGTATATAGCCTTTGATTCTATCGAGGTACAGGCCTTAGAAAGCTCAAAGCGCACAGCATTGATCAATTCGTCAAGTGATAGAATTACTCTGTAGTCGTAATTATTCCCCTGATCTTGGCCGGCAATCCGTAGAACAACCTCCTTCCCAGCCTTACCCGTAATGCGGCCGATCCCCGGCTCGCCATTAGCCATGATTGTGGTTCCAGCATCATGGAAACGACCATTCTTGGTGATCCGCATAGTCACCTCTCTCCATTCGCACCAACAGTGGCAGGCTGTCATTAAGCTGGCATTACCCAGCCAAAACGGCCCATTTGGGCACAAAAAAGGCACTTCGCGTTAAGAGTAAGTGCCTGATTTGTAAAGGGTGTTTGGTGGTTTCGGGGAGGTGAACCCGTTCTGGAGTGTGGCTGTCGTTGGTCATGATTGGCTAACACCTCTGAAGTCGGGGCATTCGGCAGGGCCACCTAGGACATTGATAGCAAGTAGCGGCAAGTGATTTCGACACTTTTTCGACGCGCGCCACCGGACGACCTTGCTACGCTAGTCGTATCCAAGCCGGACCCAAGGAGAAAGTTTGGCGTCGTCAAGGACAGATTGGTTGCGAATACCAAGCGCTCAATATCTCCGATTAAACCAATCCCCCCGGACTGAAGCCTTTTGCATTTGCTCTTGCCTCCTCAAACTCATCTTTGGTCATCCCGTAGAATGCAACTTGCTTAGGCTCCGATTGAGAGTGCCATTGAAAATCTCCATTTTCATTCAGATTGTCAGCCGTTGAAATCAAGTCATAATCAATTAGCCCAAAGCGTCGACGCTTGTTTATCCTAACAACCAAGCAGGCGACATTCCGCAGATGAAGATCAGAGTTCTCTGCCTTCACGCAAATATTAAATCCTCCTCGATCTTTAACGCTTGGGAAAGCTATCCCGTCCGCTTGGGCCTTCGAGTGTATGACGTGACCAAGGGCTCTGCTATGAATGTAACTACTTTCTGATGCAGTAGGGTCCGCCAGTATGTGCGCAAAGAAGCGGTCTATGTATATTTTTGCAACAGCTTTGGCGTGGGGGAGATTTCGAACAATATTTAGTATTGTCTTATCTGGATCCAAGCCCGCAAAATGCATATATCCACTCTTAACAACATTTGAATACTCGCCAACTACCGATAGACGCATAGTATTCCCCGGTACGACTTTGAAGCCAGCTAGCTGCACTAACTGTCCATCCTCTACGTTCACCTCGGCAAGAGCTGTTTCCTCTCGAGTAGCGGCGTAAAAAACAGGAACGCCCTTGTCATTGAGTCTCCCTTCGCTTGATAACTCCACTGGCGGATAATCAAGCTCACTTATGTTTTCATAAGGCTTGCTCTTAATAGTCCGCGCCCGCCAAAATACAGTTCCCCTACCCAGGCCGAGAGTCAAAATCTTGTAGTTCTCAAAAAGCGGATCAACTGCGTAGCAGAACTCTGCGCCCGAACTAGACCCAATTGCTCGATCGAAAATATATTCGCATTGATCTAGCATTTTTCCTCCAAAGCCCCTCATATACAAAATAAAGGGAAGTTTAAATTTCTTCGGGTGATAATAAATTTATAACAGTTAAACAGCATTGCTATAAATTTCCACAGGCCTCCTTCTTCTTTTGTTCAGCCCGCTCGGAAGGATTTTGGGCATGCTGCTGCCACCAGAACTGGCACTGGGATGATTTGAAGCGTTTTTCCTGCTCTGCTCGGGCTTGCTCTGCTTGTGATTGAGCAAGCTGCCGGTATCTGCCTGCATCTGCAAGGCTTGTTCGGCTACGCCTGCGAGGCTTACAAGCTGCTCGCCCGTGATGCCGTGTACGACCCGTTCTGGTCGCTGATCATGCAGGACGTGCAGGTCCAGGTGGAGTGCGACCCGCTGATCGAACGAGTCGAGTACCGGCGCTATCACAAGACGGCTCAGGGCTTCTCCGGCAAGAACTGCGAGATGTTCCTGGGCCAGTTCATCAGCCTGATCGCACGGGAGCGCATCCCCGCAAAAAAGGCGATTGAGTCCGCCCACCGACTGGAATTCTGGCACGTCATCGAAGACCACTATCTGGCCAAGGGTTGGACTCGTCGCGACCTCGAGCAGCACATCAAAGACCTCATCTCGGACCGTTACCTGAGGCGAGGCTATGCCGTCTGATGAGCATCACCAAGCTCCCGGATGGCCTCTGGTTCGTCGACGTCGAGCCGATCAAGGGCAAGCGCTTCCGCAAGCGGTTCAAGACCAAGGGCGAGGCCCAGCGCTTCGAGGCCACAGTACGGCAGAAGTGCACCGAGAATCCCGCGTGGAGCATCAAACCCAAGGATCGCCGCCGACTCTCCGAACTAGTGCAACTCTGGTATGACTTGCACGGCCACTCACTGCGTGACGCACCTCGGCGACTCTCCAAGCTGCTGCAATTGTCTGTTCGACTGGGTGACCCGGTAGCGACGGCCCTGGAAGCATCCTCCTATGCGAGCTTGCGACGTAGGCGGCTGGAGGAGGGGATAAGACACTGAACAACGAGCTCGGCTACGTCCGTGCTGTGTTCAACGAGTTGAGGGACCTGGGCCAGATCGACTATGACAACCCGCTAGCCGGGGTGAAGCTGTTGAAGCTGCAAGAGCGGGAGCTGTCGTGGCTGACGACTGAGCAGATCGGCGAGCTTCTCGACTCCATCCGCACCCGCTGCGACAACCCGCATACCGAACTGGTAACTCTACTCTGCCTGGCTACCGGTGCTCGATGGTCCGAGGCTGAGAAACTGCCGCCGCAACGACTCCAGGGCAATGTGGCGACCTATGCCGGGACCAAGTCAGGGAAAGTACGCCATGTGCCGATTCCAACAGAGTTGGCTGAACGGGTGAGGGTGCATTGGCGTACGCATGGCCCGTTTACGTCCTGCATCACCTCCTTCCGCCGCGCCCTGGAGCGAACCACGATTCAACTGCCGCAAGGTCAGGCTAGCCACGCTCTCCGGCACACCTTCGCCAGCCACTTCATGATGAATGGCGGAAACATCCTGACGCTGCAGAAAATCCTGGGTCACTCGACTCTGACCATGACAATGCGCTATGCCCATCTATCACCGGATCATCTTCAGGACGCAGTCAAGTTTGGCCCGATATGCGTAATTGCACTGCAATAAAAAGCCCCTAATACGGGGCTTTTGGTTATCCAAGTTGATGGAACTCGATAAGCCGGTAAATTTCGCGTGGCTCTCTGTTTAGGGATTTAACATGTTTGATGTAGATGCTGGCCCTGCACGATCTTCCGAGGACTGGGTTTCCATGAGCGACTATTTTCATGAAGTGCTCAGTCGCTTCCTTGGAGGCGGTGCCGTAAATGGTTTCGCCGGAGCTTATCTTAATCTCGAATTTCCTATGCTCTGGAAGAAACCCAGTCAGCACTCCTTCAATTCTTTCCAGGGAATCCTCGATCTGAGTCGCTTCTGTACGTACTCTTCCACGATGAATTGATCTATCGTCAAGTGTAATGTCGGTATTGTCTTCGACGATTCGAATGGTGGCCTCGGAGCTATCTAGGTCTTTGAAGAACTCTCTTAATGTAATAAGGGTTCTTGAGTCCAGCTCCTCCGCAGCTCTTTCGAAGTCCTCCTCATTTGAGGAGCTCACTCGATAGAGCAACTCAGTAACGGTGCTTACTACTTCCTTTAGCGCTGTGTCGTGCAGCTCATCTTGATTGGATAGCTCATCAAGAACAAATCCGAAAGATCCATGAGTTAGGCCTGTAACCATTAACTCCGTGCTTTGCTTAAGCGGAATTTTTCCTCGTTCGCCAATAGCGCCTAATTCAGATTTGGCGAAGGTTTTAGAAATCAAGTCTTGGTAGTTGCCGAGGGCTTTGCTAGCAAACTCTGCAGCGATTCCCCTCGAACCTATTACAGGGCGTCCGCTGAAGTATAGTGCGACACTGGCAAATGGGTTCGGATTGCTTTCTAGTGTCTCTATATCTTTTGATATTTCTTCTAGGCGCTGTTTGTACTGAATTTGGCCGACGATATCGCCGTATTTTTCTGCGTCAGCTAAAAGTGCTTTTAGACCAGATTCTTCTGCCTTGAGCGAGTCTGTTGTTAGTTTGCGAGGCATTTACTCACCTCCCGCTAGTATTTGGCGAGCTGCTTCGTCGTCATCAATTAGTGGGACGGCTAAAATTCCTTTCCAGAGGTATGTATCTCTTTGATGCGAGAAGAGACCGAACCAGAACCTTGTGCTGGATACTATCGCCTCGGTTGGAAGGCTCAAGTCAACGTGGTATGAGTCGCACTTATGTGCGTCTTTGACCAGCCTAATGTCAAAGACATGCATGTTTTGCTGTACGAATCCCTGCCATGCAGTCATTTCTTCAAATCCAGTTGGACGCCTGGCAAAAGTCACGATGTCGACGTCCTTTGGCGGTCTTCCTCTGTGTCGTTCACAGTCTTCTAGATAGCTTCCTGCAAGCCATTGGAAGCCGTCTACAAGCCCTGCCTGGCGTAGTTGCTCTCTGAAGTTTAGTAGACCTTCGAAAATAGCTTTTCGTTCTGGGGTTGACGTAAACCGAGAGGCTACTGCTGCCATTGACGTGCCGTAGGGCGCCATCGCAGCAGAGGTGGTAGGACCCAATTCCTGGATGAACGGAGGTAAGACACCAGACTGATTCAGGGCGGGGATCACAAGAGGTTCCTTCTCTTTGCCGTAAGCGCTGTGCTGCGTACTGAACCAAAAAGTAAGGCCAAATGCCACCACTTTGAGTGTGCTAGGAAGGTCATGCGACAGGATGCGCTTCAGTTCCTGGAATCGACAGTTTCTCGACATTTAAAGGCGAGAACAAAAAAGCCCCTGAAATTCACTAGGAAATTCAGGGGCTTATCGTCTTGCGTTTGGTGGAGCCGGGGGGATTTGAACCCCCGTCCGCCAGCTCTCCGCTATCGGTTCTACATGCTTAGCCATCTCTACTGAGTTAACTCCGCGCGGCCCGAGTGGCAGGGCGCTTGGAGCGAGCTGTATGAGTTTTAGCCGTTACGTCTACAGCGAACTTGGCGGCGATCCTGTTCTATCTGACAGACCTAATCTTCGGGTTTACAGGCATCCCCTAGGGTCTGCTGGCGCCCTTAGGCGGCCAGAGCGTAGTTGTCGTCGTTGGCAACTATGAATTGTGGCAGCGGATTTACGAGAACTGTCACCTACTCGGCATGCCCCTCAAGTTTTGTTACCGGCGTCGAATCCTAATCGGCCCCAAAACCCGTAAAGGTCGCGGCCAGTGTACGGCAAAGCCCCCGGCGCGTCCACCGGGGGGCCTGCAAGTGCCTGTCAGCCCAGGAGTTTCAGCACGGCTTCGGCCACCGCTTCGCTGGAGGCGGGGTTCTGCCCGGTGATCAGCAGGCGGTCCACTTCCACGTGGCTCTGCCAGTCGTCGGCCTTGCTGTAGCGGCCGCCCTTGGCCTTGAGTTCGGTCTGCACCAGGAAGGGCACCACGGCGGTCAGGCCCACGGCTTCTTCCTCGCTGTTGGAGAAGCCGGTGACGTGGCGGCCCTCGACCAGCGGCTTGCCGTCGCCGTTCCTGGCGTGGCGCAGCACGCCGGGGGCGTGGCAGACGGTGGCCACCGGCTTGCCGGCGTGGGCGAAGGCCTCGATCAGGGCGATGGAGTGCCTATCCTCGGCCAGGTCCCACAGGGGGCCGTGGCCGCCAGGGTAGAAGATGGCGTCGTAGTCGGCTTCGTTCACCTCGGCCAGCCTGCGGGTGCTGGCCAGGGCGGCCTGGGCCTCGGGGTCCTTGCGGAAGCGCTCGGTGGCCGGGGTCTGGGCGTCGGGCTCGTCGCTCTTGGGGTCCAGCGGCGGCTGGCCGCCCTTGGGCGAGGCGAGCGTCAGCTCGGCGCCGGCGTCCTTGAACACGTAGTAGGGCGCGGCGAATTCCTCCAGCCAGAAGCCGGTTTTCTTGCCGGTGTCGCCCAGTTGGTCGTGGGATGTGAGCACTACCAGGATCTTCATGGCCTCTCCTTGCATGCAGCGGTGTGACGGCAGGCGCCGGCCGGGCGCCTGGCGGAACCGTCAGTTTAGGCGCTGCGCCGCGGCTTGCACGCTGCGGCGCGGTGTTCAGCGGCCGAGGGTGATGGCCAGGTAGGCGACGTAGAGTGCGCCGTTGCCCAGCAACACCCAGGCGGCGATGCCGTCGTGGCGGGCGTTGAGGCGCAGCCAGAGCGCCGCGCCGAGGGTCACCAGTACGCCGGTGAGCACTTCGATGCGCGGCTGCCAGGGCGTCAGCAGGATGCCGATGGCCGGCAGCAGGGTGCCCTGGAAGACCATGGCGCCGGTGATGTTGCCGAAGGCCAGGGTGTCCTTGCCGCGGCGCACCCAGAGGATGCTGTTGACCTTCTCCGGCAACTCGGTGGCGATGGGGATGATCAGCAGCGAGAGCAGCAGGGCGGAGATGCCGAGCAGGCTGGACAGGCCTTCCACGCCGTGGATGAAGCCCTTGGCGCCGAGCACCAGCAGGGCCAGGCCCAGGGCCAGTTGCGCGACTATGGTGACGATGTTGGTCGGCAGGCCGGTGCGCGCCAGCCACATGGGGTTTTCCGCCGCGGTGCCGTGGCCGTCCTCCACCAGTTCGCGGGAGGCGCGCAGGGTGAGGGTGATGTAGCCGATGTAGGTGAGCACCAGCAGCACGCTCAGGCCGATGCGGTAGCTGTGCAACTGCGAGGGCACGAACATCGCCACCGTGGCCAGGCAGAAGGCCAGGAGGAAGAAGTTGAGGTCGCGCAGCAGGCCGCTGCGCTCGGGCACCAGGCGCCCGCGCAGGCCACGGCCGCGGAGGACGAAGCAGGCCATCAGGCAGGTGGACAGGGTGGAGAGCATCAGCGGCGCGCCGAGGATGGCGCCCACGCCCACTTCTTCGTTGAGCGACACGTTGCTGGTGCCGGCCACCAGCGCCAGCAGCGGTACCAGGGTTTCCGGCAGGGCGGTGCCGATGGCGGCGAACAGCGAGCCGGTGACGCCTTCGGAAATGCCCAGGCGCTCGCCCAGGTGTTCCAGGGCGTTGGTGAAGAGTTCGGCGGCGACCAGGATGAGCAGCAACATGCCGAGCAGTTCGAGGACGAAGGTCAGCATGGGGCGCGCTCCTCGCGGGTGGAGGGCGACACGGGACGGAGGCGGTGCATCACGGTGGAACTCCCGGCCGGTGTAGTACCCATGACCATGCGCCTCCCCGGCCGCTGCGGAGGTTGCATGGTCAAAGGTCTTGCCAGGCTGTGCGCTGGCCACGCCATGGCCTGCCGGCCAAGGATGTTGACGTGGTCCCCGCCGGTGTTTCCGGGCGGGCGGCTACTCCCCAATGACGCCGGGCATTCTAGCGGATTGCCCGGCGCGCTCAAGGGCTTGTTTCACCATGTGTCGATCAAAGGGCGCTTCTTGCCGGCGCGTTTCGCCGCTTTCGGCGTCGACGCCAGGCCGCGCAGCAGCCAGCGGCGGGTCTCGGCCGGGTCGATGACGTCGTCGATCTCCAGGAAGCTGGCCATGTTCAGCCCTTTGCCGTGGCGATAGGCCGCAGCGACCATCTTGTCGAACAGCTTCTGCCGTTCCCCGGCGTCCTCCACGGCCGCCAGCTCCTTGGCGTAGCCCAGCCGCACCGCGCCCTCCAGGCCCATGGCGCCGAACTCGCCGCTGGGCCAGGCGATGGTGAACAGCGAGGCATGGAAGCTGCCGGCGGCCATGGCCATGGCGCCCAGGCCATAGCCCTTGCGCAGCACCACGGTGAAGAAGGGCACGCTCAGGCTGGCGGCGGTGACGAACATGCGCGAGACGTGGCGCACCGTGCCCTGCTTTTCCGCCTCCGGGCCGACCATGAAGCCGGGGGTGTCGCACAGCGACAGCATCGGCAGGTCGAAGGCGTCGCACAGTTGCATGAAGCGCGCGGCCTTGTCGCCGGCCACGGCGTCGATGGCGCCGCCCAGGTGCGCGGGGTTGTTGGCGATCAGGCCGAAGGGCTTGCCCTCGATGCGCACCAGCGCGGTGATCATGCCCGGGGCGAACTGCCGGCGTAGTTCCAGCACCGAGCCTTCGTCGGCCAGGGTGGCGATGACCTGGCGGATGTCGTAGGCGCGCAGGCGGTTCTCCGGCACGGCGTGGCGCAGGTGGCGCTGGTCCGCGCACTGCCAGTCGGCGACTTCGCCCTGGAAGTAGGACAGGTACTGGCGGGCGATGCGGGTGGCTTCGGCCTCGTCCTCCACCAGCACGTCGATCACCCCGTTGGGGCCCTGCACGCTGCTCGGCCCGACTTCCTCGGCGGCGTAGCGGCCCAGGCCGCCGCCCTCGATCATCGCCGGGCCCGCCATGCCGATGCTGCTGTCGCGGGTGGCGATGATCACGTCGCAGCAGCCCAGCAGCGCGGCGTTGCCGGCGAAGCAGCGGCCGGAAACCACGCCCACCAGCGGCACCAGCCCGGAGAGTTTCGCCATGCCCATGAAGGTGGCGCAGTCCAGCCCGGCCACGCCCAGGTAGTCGCTGTCGCCGGGGCGCCCGCCGCCGCCTTCGGCGTAGAGCACCAGCGGAATGCGCCATTGCTCGGCGAGTTGCAGCATGCGGTCGCTCTTCTTGTGGTTCATCACGCCCTGGGTGCCGGCGAACACCGTGTAGTCGTAGGCGATGGCCAGGCAGCGCGCGGCTTCCTCGCCGAACTGCGCGGCGTTGACGCTGCCCAGGCCGGTGACCAGGCCGTCGGCCGGGCTGAGCGCCTGCAGCTCCTCCAGGCTGCGCCGCCGGCGTTGCGCGGCGATGGCCAGGCCGCCGTATTCGATGAAGCTGCCGGGGTCGAGCAGGTCGGCGAGGTTTTCCCGGGCGCTGCGCTTGCCCGCCGCGTGGCGCTTGGCGATGGCTTCCGGGCGCCGCTCGTCGAGGCCGATGGCGTGGCGTTCGAGCACTTCGGCGAGGTCGGCGCGGATGTGTTCGAGGTCCAGCTCGCCGGCCTGGCCTTCGTCCAGCGCGGCCACTTCCGCCGGTTCGACGAACAGCAGCGGCGCGCCTTCGTCGAGGCTGTCGCCCGGCTCGGCGGCCAGGCTATGGACGATGCCGCTGGCGCTGGCCTTGACCTCGAATTCCATCTTCATGGCTTCGACGATGGCGATCACCTGGCCGCTGGCCACGGCGTCGCCGGGGGCGGCCAGCAGGTTGACCAGCACGCCGGCGCCGGGGGCGTTCAGGGCGAGGCAGCCGGGCGGTGCCGCGTGGCTGCGCGCGGCCTGTTCGCCGCCGGCGCTGCCCAGCCAGCGGTGCGGGTGCTCGCCGCCGGCCAGCAGCTCCGCCAGGTGCTGCTCGATGAAGCGGGTGCTCACCTGGTTGTCCGCCAGCTCCGGGCGGCGCAGCAGGTTGAGCAGCAGCGGGATGTTGTTGGCAACGCCTTCGATGCGGAATTCGCAGAGCGCGTGGTAGGCCTTGCGCAGGGCCTGTGGATAATCCGCCGCCTGGACGATCAGCTTGGCCAGCAGCGAGTCGTAGCCGGCGCCGGTGCGGTAGCCGGGGTAGCCGTAGCCGTCCACCCGCAGGCCGGGGCCGCTGGGCGGCTGGTAGGCGGCCAATACGCCGCTGGCCGGTTGCGGTGTGCCGTCGGCGGCCAGGCTTTCGAGGTTGATCCGCAGTTGCAGGGCGAAGCCGCGCGGGGCGGGGATGTCTGCCTGTTGCAAACCCAGCTCGGCCAGGCTGGCGCCGGCGGCGAGGCGCAGCTGGGCCTGGACCAGGTCGATGCCGGTGATGGCCTCGGTGATGGTGTGTTCCACCTGCAGGCGCGGGTTGGCTTCCATGAACAGGAAGTCGCCGCTGTCCTCGTCGAGGAGGAATTCGAAGGTGCCCAGGCCGCGGTAGCGCACCGCTTCGGCCAGGCGCACCGCGGCGCTGGTGATGGCGCCGCGCAGGCGCGGGTGCAGGCCGGGGCTGGGGGCGATTTCCAGCAGCTTCTGGTTGCGCCGCTGCAGGCTGCAGTCGCGCTCCCACAGGTGGCTCACCTGGCCACTGCCGTCGCCGATGACCTGGATCTCGATGTGCCGGGCGCGCTCCACCAGGCGCTCGACGTAGAGCGCGTCGTTGCCGAAGGCCGCGCGGGCTTCCGACTGGCAGCGCGCATAGGCTTCGGCGATGTCCTCGCGCCGGCGCACCGCGCGCATGCCGCGCCCGCCGCCGCCGGCCAGGGCCTTGATCATCATGCCGGCGCCGCTGGGCAGCTGGGCGAAGAAGCGCTCGGCTTCCTCCAGGCTGGTGGCGCGGTTGGTGCCGGCGGCCAGGGCCACGCCGTGCTGGCTGGCCAGCTCGCGGGCGCGGGCCTTGTCGCCCAACCGTTCCAGGACTTCGGCGTCGGGGCCGACGAAGCGCAGGCCGGCCGCTTCGCAGCGGTGGGCGAACCCGGCGTTCTCGGAAAGGAAGCCATAGCCGGGGTGCACGGCATCGCAACCCTGGGCCAGGGCCACTTCGATCAGTTGGGCGATGTCCAGGTAGGCGGCGGCGCCGCGCCCGCGCAGGGGCACGGCCTGGTCGGCCTGGCGGGTGTGCAGCGAGGCGGCGTCGTCCTCGGCGAAGACGGCGACGCTGCGGATGCCGAGTTCGGCGGCGGCGCGGGCGATGCGGATGGCGATCTCGCCACGGTTGGCGATCAGCAGGCAGGTGATGGGCATGGGCGATTCCGCTTGTCGTTCTTCTGGCGTGGAATCGCTCCATCTTAGGGATGAAGCGGGGCCCCGGAACGAACCGGGGCCTCGCGAATGACGGGCCCTCAGCCCGGCTTATGACGCATGGCGCCCAACACGGGGCGGGTCAGCTGCTGGACGAGGCCTTCAGCAGTTTCAGGGCTTTCTCGGTCATGGCGACGCAGGCCTGGGTATTGCCTTGTTCCTGGGCCTGGGCAGCTTTCTCCTGAAGACGCATGGCCTGCTCCTGCACGCTGTCGCTGCTGTTGGTGCTCTGCATGCTCTCGTCGATCCGCTGCAGGTTGTCGCTGCAGCGGTCGGCGGCGAACACCGGCGACGCGAGCAGCGCGGCACTGATGAACAGGATGGTGGTTTTCATGATGCGGTACCTGTACGGCTGAACATGACGCAGGCGGCGACTCGCCAGGCGAGCGGGGCCTGTACGGTGGACTGCGGTGGCCGTGCCGGGGTTCAGGAAAGTTGCGCGGACGGCAGTTCCACCCGCACGCCCAGGCCGCGGCCGTCCAGGCCCGGGTGCAGGCTGATGCGGCCCTGGTGGATTTCCACCACGCGCTTGACGATGGGCAGGCCCAGGCCGCTGCCGCCGCTGCCGGAGGCGACGCCGGGGCTGCGGTAGAAGCGGGTGAAGATGGCGGCCTGCTCGGCGGCGGCCACGCCGGGGCCGGAGTCCAGCACCCACAGCTGCACCTGGGTGCCCTCGGTGCCCAGGCGCACTTCCACGCGGCCGCCCTCTGGGGTGTAGCGCAGGGCGTTCCCCACCAGGTTGCCGAGCATGATGCCCAGCCACACCGACACGCCCATGACCTCGGCGCCCTGGTTCTCCAGGGTCAGCTCGATGCCCTTGTCGATGGCCTGGGGGGCCAGCTCGGCGATGGTTTCCTCGCTGAGCTGGCCGAGGTCGACGCGGGTGAAGGTTTCGTGCAGTTCCTCGTTGTCCAGGCGCGCCAGCAGGAGGATCTGCTCCATCAGCGTGCCGATGCGCTCGACGCTGCGGCTGACCTGCTGCAGGCCATGGGCGAGCACCGCCGGGTCGGAGGAGCGCAGCGCCACCTGGGCGTGGGTGCGCAGGCTGGCCAGGGGCGTGCGGATTTCGTGGGCGGCGTCGCTGGTGAGGCGGCGCTCGGCCTCCATGGCGGTACCCAGGCGTTCGAGCAGCAGGTTGAGTTCGTTGACCAGGCTGTGCACTTCCACCGGCGCCCGGTTGAGCGCCAGGGGTTGCAGGCTGTGGGCGTCGCGCTGGTGCAGTTGCGCGGTGAGGATGCGCAGCGGCGCCAGGCCGTTGTTGACGCCGAACCACACCAGCAGGGCCAGCAGCGGCAGGGCCAGCAGCAGCGGGAAGAGCGCGCTGAGCAGCAGCAGGTGCAGGGTGTGGCTGCGGTGGTGGAGGTTCTCCACCACCCAGATGCGCGCGTTCTCGTCGCGGGTGCTCAGCTGCAGGACGCGCCAGGTGATGCCGCCGTGGCTGATCTCGGAGAAGCCGGTCTCCAGGGCCTCCAGGCCGGAGGGCAGGCCCGCCGTGGCGAACAGCGGCTGGCCCTGGTACCAGAGGCTGTAGCCCAGGGCGGATTCGCGCCTGACCAGCGGCAGCCCCTCGATGGCCTTGCGGCTGCGGGCGATCAGCTCGCCCTGGCCGCCGGCGACGTCCACCAGGCGCAGGGCGGCCTCGCCGAAGTCGATCATGTCCTCGTCGTAGAGGCGGTCCACCTGGCGCGAGGCGAGGTGGTAGGTGAGGGTGCCGGCCAGCACCCAGCACAGGCTCACGCCGCCGATCAGCAGCAACAGCAGGCGCCGGCTCAGCGAGCCGGCGCGGCGCGTGCGCCCGGGCGTGGCGCTCAAGGCGCGTCCTTGGCCGGGCGGTCGATGCCGTAGCCGATGCCGCGCACGGTGCGGATCAGCTCGTTGCCCAGCTTGCGCCGCAGGTGGTGCACGTGGACTTCGATGGCGTTGCTTTCCAGCTCGCCGTCCCAGCCGTACAGGGCTTCCACCAGGCGGGTGCGCGAGAGCACCTTGCCGCGCTGTTCCAGCAGCAGGCGCAGCAGGGCGTATTCGCGTGGGGCCAGTTCCACCGCCTCACCGCCCAGGCTGACCTGGTGGGTGGCCGGGTCCAGGCGCAGCTCGCCGTGTTCCAGCACCGGCTGGGCGCGGCCGGTGTGGCGGCGGGTGAGGGCGCGCACGCGGGCCAGCAGTTCGTCGAGGTCGAAGGGCTTGCTCAGGTAGTCGTCGGCGCCGGCGTCCAGGCCGGCCACGCGGTCGGCGACCTTGTCGCGGGCGGTGAGGATCAGCACCGGCGTCATGTCGCCGCGCCGGCGCAGGCCGCGCAGCACCTCCATGCCGTCGCGGCGCGGCAGGCCGAGGTCGAGCACCAGCAGGTCGAATTCGTCGGTGGCCAGGGCCTGGTCGGCGGCCACGCCGTCGGTCACCCAGTCCACGGTATCGCCTTCCAGGCCCAGCCCGGCGCGGATGCCGTCGCCCAGCAGCGGGTCGTCTTCAGCCAGCAGGATTCTCATGTTCGCCCCCTTTCGCGCGGTACCGCCGCGGCCATCCGCAGCAGGATAGCCGCAGCGGCGGTTTCGCGGCAGAGGCTGGCAGCGCCGGCTTAACGCCTGGTTAAGGCGGGGCTGGGCTCCTGCGCGCGATTGCGTATCTTCGCGCCGAGGCGCTTTTCGTAGGATGGGTTGAGCTTGCGAAACCCATGGGGCCATGGCGATGGGTATCGCTTCGCTCCACCCATCCTACGAGGAGCCCGCGGGGCAGCGCTATCGCAGGAGCGAGGGGGGCGCCTAGCTCTTGCTCGCGAACGGGACTACCCGGCGGCTGCAGTGCTTTGGGTTGACTCCGCACCCTCTCCCCAGCCCTCTCCCTGAAGGGAGAGGGGGCCGTTCGGCGTGGGCGGATAGGTAGGAGTCAACCTGTAGGAGCAACTGTCTGGGATGCTCTTCGTAGGAGCGAGCTTGCTCGCGAATGAGCCCCGCAGAGGAGTCTGTTCGCGAGCAAGCTCGCTCCTACAAGAAGCCATGCCCACCGGCGTGGTAGGAGCGGATTTATCCGCGATTCATTGCCTCTGCGCGTGGTCGGGTTACCCGGTCCACCAGGTAGACCACCCCGTGGTAGTCGATGCCACCGTGGGCGCTCAGGCCGATCTCGCAGGTGCGGCTGGTGGACACGCCTTCGTCGCAGTACTGCACCGCGTCCTTCAGGCTGCGCAGCGAGTGGGCGTTGAGTTCCGGGGTGGTGAAGCCCTTGTCGCCGGCGAAGCCACAGCAGTGGATGCCCTCGGGGACCACCACTTCCCGGGCGCAGCGGCGCACCAGGTCGATCAGCGCCTGGCTTTCGCCCAGGTGCTGGGTGCTGCAGGTGACGTGCACCGCCACCGGCTTGTCCAGCGGCTGGAAGTCCAGGCGGTCGACCAGGTGGGTGCGGATGAACTTCACCGGGTCGTAGATTTGCAGCCGGCTGTCGGCCAGGTCCTGGACCAGGCGCAGGGTGCAGGGGCTGGTGTCGCAGTAGATCGGGTCGAGCCCGCCGCGGCTGGCCTGCAGCAGCGCGGCGAGCAGTTCGTCGCGCTTGTCGTCGGCCTGCTGCTTGTAGCCCTTGGAAGCGAAGGGCTGGCCGCAGCAGAGGTTGTCGGCGTTGTCCGGGAACACCACCTGGTAGCCGGCTTTCTCCAGTAATTGGCGGGTTTTGTCGATCAACGGCACCTGCTCCTCGTCGCCGGCCGCCGGGCCCATGGCGCGGGATACGCAGGCGGTCAGGTAGACCACCCGCGGCTTGTCGCCGTCGGCGGCGGCCTGTGGCGCGGTGAAGCGCACTGGCTGCGGCATGGCCGGCGTCCACTGCGGTACGCGGCCCTTGCTGGCGTGGCTGATGGACGCGCTGAGGCTGGCCAGGCGCGGCGCGCCAAGCAGCATGCGCGCGCCGTTGGCCGCGTGGAGCATGAAGCGCGTGCCCTTCATCGCCGTGGCGAAGTTGCGCGCCAGCCAGGTGGCGGTGCCGGCGTGGCGGGCCTGCTCGCCGCGCAGTTTCTTCACCAGCTCGCCGGTGTTGATGTTCACCGGGCAGCGCTGGGCGCACAGACCGGTGGCGGCGCAGGTGTCGATGCCCTGGTACTGGTAGTCGCGCTCCAGTTGCGTGGTGTCGGCGCCGCTGCGGCGTTTAGCCTGGATGTCGCGCCACATGACGATGCGCTGGCGCGGGCTGAGGGTCAGGCCCCTGGACGGGCAGACCGGCTCGCAGAAGCCGCATTCGATGCACTTGTCGACGATCTCGTCGGCGGCCGGCAGCGGCTTGAGGTTCTTCAGGTGCAGCTGCGGGTCGTCGGTGAGGATCACGCCGGGGTTGAGGATGCCCTGGGGATCCAGCAGGCGCTTGAGCTGCCACATCAGCTGGTAGGCGTCGTGGCCCCATTCCAGCTCGACGAAGGGCGCCATGTTGCGCCCGGTGCCGTGCTCGGCCTTCAGCGAGCCGCCGTACTCCACCGCCACCAGGTGCGCCACGTCGTCCATGAAGGCCGAGTAGCGCGCCACCTGCTCGGGCGAGTCGAAGCCCTGGGTGAAGACGAAGTGCAGGTTGCCCTCCAGGGCGTGGCCGAAGAGGATCGCCTCGTCGTAGCCGTGCCTGTCGAACAGCTCGATCAGCCGGTTGACGCCCTCGGCCAGTTGTTCGACGGGGAAGGTGACGTCCTCGATGATCACCGTGGTGCCGGTCTCGCGCACCGCGCCCACCGCCGGGAAGGTGTCCTTGCGGATGCGCCAGAGCTGGTTGTAGACCAGCGGGTCTTCGCTGAAGTCGACCTGCTTCTCCACCGGGAATTCGGCGATGGAGGCCATGATCTGCGCCAGCTGTTCGTGCAGCAGCGTCTGCGTCGCCGCGCGGGATTCGATGAGCAGCGCGCAGGCGCCGGCGGACAGGCTCTTCACCCACGCCGGCATGCCCTGCATGTTCTCCACCGAGCGCAGGCTGCGGCGGTCCAGCAGCTCCACGGCGGACACCGGCTGCTGCTTGAGCACCGGCACGGCCTTGCAGCAGGTCTCCACGTCGGGGAAGACGATGAGCGCGCTGGCCTTGTGCGGGTGGTCCGGCACGGTGTCGTAGGTCACCGCGCTGATGAAGCCCAGGGTGCCTTCGGAGCCGACCATCAGGTGGGTGAGGATGTCCAGCGGCTGGTCGTAGTCCACCAGGGCGTTGAGGGAGAAGCCGGTGGTGTTCTTCAGCCGGTACTTGTGGCGGATCTTCGCTGCCAGCTCGGCGTTGGCGCGGGTCTGCCGGCCCAGTTCGGCCAGGCTTTCGAGGATTTCGCCATGGCTGGCCTGGAAGGCCTCGACGCTGGCCGGGTCCTCGCTGTCCAGCAGGCTGCCGTCGGCCAGCACCAGGCGCAGGCCGGCCAGGGTGTTGTAGCTGTTCTGCGCGGTGCCGCAGCACATGCCGCTGGCGTTGTTGGCGACGATGCCGCCGATCTTGCAGGCATTGATCGACGCCGGGTCGGGGCCGATCTTGCGGCCGAAGGGCGCCAGCCAGGCGTTGGCCTGGGCGCCGATCACCCCGGGTTGCAGGCGGATCCGCTCGCCGCCGCCACGGATGTCGCGGCCGTTCCAGTTGTCGCCCAGCACCAGCAGCACCGAGTCGCTGACCGCCTGGCCCGAGAGACTGGTGCCGGCGGCGCGGAAGGTCACCGCCACCTGCTGGGCGTGGGCGGCGCGCAGCAGGGTGCGCACCTCGTCTTCGCTCTCGACGCGGATCACCAGCTTGGGGATCAGCCGGTAGAAGCTGGCGTCGGTGCCGAAGGCCAGGGTCGAGAGCGGGTCGTCGAAGCGGCGCTCGCGGGGGATCAGGTGTTCGACCGTGTCGAGGAACGCGGCGGGCAGGCTCATGGCGGCTCCAGTCATCATCGGTGAGCGTGGACCGCTGGACGGCCCATCGGTGTTCTTTTGATTTCGTAGGAGCGAGCTTGCTCGCGAACCCGGCGGGCTCGGCGCTGGGCAGGTTCGCGAGCAAGCTCGCTCCTACAGGGGCGCCTTCAGGCGCCCAGTTCGCGCACCAGCGAGTCGCGGGTGATTTCGCTGATCGACTTGGCGCCGGTGAGCACCATGGCCACGCGCATTTCCTTCTCGATCAGCTCCAGCAGGTTGCGCACGCCGGCCTCGCCATCCACCGCCAGGGCGTAGAGGAAGGCGCGGCCGAGCAGCACGCTGTCGGCGCCCAGGGCGATCATGCGGACCACGTCCAGGCCGTTGCGGATGCCGGAGTCGGCGAGGATGGTCAGGTCGCCCTTCACCGCGTCGGCGATGGCCGGCAGGGCGCGGGCGCTGGACAGCACGCCGTCGAGCTGGCGGCCGCCGTGGTTGGACACGACTATGCCGTCGGCGCCGAATTTCACCGCGTCCCTGGCGTCTTCCGGGTCGAGGATGCCCTTGATCACCATCGGGCCTTCCCAGAAGTCGCGGATCCACTCCAGGTCCTTCCAGGAAATCGACGGGTCGAAGTTGGCGCCCAGCCAACCGATGTAGTCGGCCAGGCCCGTGGGGTTGCCGCGGTACCTGGAGATGTTGCCCAGGTCGTGGGGGCGGCCCAGCAGGCCGACGTCCAGCGCCCACTGCGGGTGGGTCATGGCCTGCCACATGCGCCGCAGCGGCGCGTTCGGGCCGCTCATGCCGGAGTGGGCGTCGCGGTAGCGGGCGCCGGGCACCGGCATGTCCACGGTGAACACCAGGGTCGAGCAGCCGGCGGCCTTGGCCCGCTCCAGGGCGTTCTTCATGAAGCCGCGGTCCTTCAGGACGTAGAGCTGGAACCACATGGGCCGGTCGATGGCCGGCGCCACTTCCTCGATCGGGCACACCGAGACGGTCGACAGGGTGAAGGGCACGCCCTTGGAGGCCGCGGCGCGCGCCGCCTGCACCTCGCCGCGGCGGGCGTACATGCCGGTCAGGCCGACCGGGGCCAGGGCCACCGGCATCGCCAGGGTCTCGTTGAACAGCCGGGTTTCCAGGCTCAGCTCGGACATGTTCTTCAGCACGCGCTGGCGCAGGGCGATGTCCGAGAGGTCCGCCACGTTGCGGCGCAGCGTGTGCTCGGCGTAGGCGCCGCCGTCGGCGTAGTGGAACAGGAAGGGCGGAATCTTGCGTTGGGCCGCGGCGCGGTAGTCGGTGGAGGCGGAAATGATCATCTGGCAGGGCACCGGTTGGGGTGGACGGTGAAGGCCGGGCCCCCAGCGCAGGGGCCCGGCAGGTACAGCTTAGTGAACGAGCATGCCGGTGAAGACATAGGCCTGCAGCAGGGTGATCACGCCGATCACCGCGGCGAACAGCAGGCTGTGCTTCAGGGTGAAGCGGAACAGGTCGGACTCCTTGCCGACCATGCCGGTGGCAGCGCAGGCCACGGCGATGGATTGCGGCGAGATCATCTTGCCGGTCACGCCGCCCGTGGTGTTGGCGGCCACCAGCAGGGTGTCGTTGACGCCGATCTGGTGCGCGGTGGTGCCCTGCAGGGCGCCGAACAGCGCGTTGGACGAGGTGTCCGAACCGGTCAGGAACACGCCCAGCCAGCCGAGGAACGGCGAGAAGAACGGGAAGGCCGCGCCGGTGCCGGCCAGTACCAGGGCCAGGGTGGTGGACATGCCGGAGAAGTTGGTGACGAAGGCGAAGGCCAGCACCATGCCGATGGACAGCACCGGCCACTTCAGCTCGACCAGGGTTTCCTTGAAAGTGGTCAGACCAGTTTTCGCGGCGATGCGCAGGATGAACATGGAGACGATCGCGGAGATCAGGATCGCGGTGCCGGTGGCGGCCAGCGGGTCGAACTTGAACACGGCCGGCAGGGCGGTGGCGGCCGCGGCGATCGGCGGGCCCTTGAACACCAGCTGGTCAAGGCCGGGGATCGGGAAGTTGAACACCAGGCTGTAGAGCGCGCCGCCGGGCAGGAACATGGCCTTGAACGGCTTCAGCGTCCAGATGGTGACCAGCACGGTGAGCACCAGGAACGGCGACCAGGCCTTGATGATCTCGCCGGTGCTGTAGGGCGAGGGTTCGGCGCGCGGGGCGCTGCCGCCACCGCCGGCAACGGCGGCGCCACCGGAAACGCCCAGCACTTCCACGGCGTGGGCCGGCTGCCAGACCTTCAGGAACAGCGTCAGGCACACCAGGCTGATGAGCGCGGAGGTGATGTCCGGCAGTTCCGGGCCGATGAAGTTGGAGGTGAAGTACTGGCTGACGGCGAAGCTGCCGCCGGCGACCAGGGCGGCCGGCCAGGTTTCCTTCACGCCCTTCAGGCCATCCATCATGAACACCAGCCAGAAGGGGACCAGCAGAGACAGCAGCGGCAGCTGGCGGCCGGCCATGGCGCCGATCTTGAAGGCGTCGATGCCCGAGACCTGGCCGGCGACGATGATCGGGATGCCCAGGGCGCCGAAGGCCACCGGCGCGGTGTTGGCGATCAGGCACAGGCCGGCGGCGTACAGCGGGTTGAAGCCCAGGCCGACGAGCAGGGCGGCGGTGATCGCCACCGGCGCGCCGAAGCCGGCCGCGCCTTCGAGGAAGGCGCCGAAGGAGAAGCCGATCAGCAGCACCTGCAGGCGTTGGTCGGAGGTGATCGACAGGACCGAGCTGCGGATGATCTCGAACTGCCCGCTCTTCACCGTCAGTTTGTACAGGAACACCGCCGCGACGATGATCCAGGCGATCGGCCAGAGACCGTAGAGGAAGCCGTAGACCGCGGCGCCCAGGGCCTTGCCGACCGGCATGCCGTAGGCGGCGATGGCGACGACGATGGAGAGGATCAGGGTGATGGTGCCGGCGACGTGGCCCTTGAGGCGGAACACGGCGAGGGCGAGGAAGAAGAAGACGATCGGGATCACGGCGACCAGCGCGGACAGGCCGAGGCTGCCGAGCGGGGTGTAGATCTGCTGCCAGGTTTGCATGCTGTTTTGGCTCCTAATTGTTTTTTGATTGGAGTCTTGGTGCGCCGTGTCGTGGGTTTGCGTCAGCCCCGGAAGTGGCTGGCGGCAGGCGGACGACCGTCTCGGCGTTGTCTTCCGAAAATTGGTAATACCAATTTACAAAAGCGAGCGCTCAGAGTAAAAGCATCCCTGTAGCCTGTCAATTTGCGGGGCTACAACTTTTGTCGGACCGGGCGATCCAGGCGATCGTCGGGCTTGTTGTGGCCGGCGCCGCTGGTTAGGCTGCCGCGCCTGTGGAACGGGGCCTTCCGCCAGGCGGGCCAAGAGGTGGGGAAAAGATGGCTTTCAATCAGGTACGGCAGCGCCGCTTGTCGGACGATATCGTCGAGCGCCTCGAGGCGATGATCCTCGAGGGCACGCTCAAGGCGGGCGAGCGCCTGCCGGCCGAGCGCCTGCTGGCGGAGCAGTTCGGCGTGTCGCGGCCATCGCTGCGCGAGGCGATCCAGAAGCTGGTGGCCAAGGGGCTGCTGGTCAGCCGCCAGGGCGGTGGCAATTATGTCGCGCAGTCCCTGGGCTCGACCTTCAGTGACCCGTTGCTGCACCTGCTGGAGAGCAACCCCGAGGCGCAGCGCGACCTGCTGGAGTTCCGCCACACCCTGGAAGGCTCCTGCGCCTACTACGCCGCGCTACGCGCCACCGAGGTGGACCACCAGCGCCTGACCAGCGCCTTCGAGACGCTGCAGACCTGCTACCAGCACAACGACAAGGTCAGCGACGAGGAAGGAGCGGCCGACGCCAGCTTCCACCTGGCCATCGCCGAAGCCAGCCACAACACCGTGCTGCTGCACACCATCCGCGGCCTGTTCGACCTGCTCAAGCACAACGTGGTGACCAACATCGGCGGCATGTACGCCCAGCGCGCGGAAACCCGCGAGCAGTTGATGAGCCAGCACCGCGAGCTGTACGAGGCGATCATGCAAGGCCGCGCGGAAGAGGCGCGGGACATTTCCCACCGGCACATTTCCTATGTGCGGGAGGTGCTGGAGGAAGCCCAGGACGAAGTACGACGCCTGCAGCGGGCGCAGCGCAGGTTGGGGGTTTAAGAGCGGCTACAGGCTACAGGCTACAGGCAAGAGCGGCTCTTACCTGCCGCCTGAAGCCTGCCGCCTGCCGCCGCTTTCAGTCTTCCTTGCCGTGCCGCATCGCGCGCTGGATCTCGCGATTGGAATCGCGTTCCTTCTCGGTGTCGCGCTTGTCGTATTCCTTCTTGCCCTTGGCCAGGGCGATCTCGCACTTGATCAGGTGCTTCTTCCAGTACATCGACAGCGCCACGCAGGCGTAGCCCTTCTGCTGCACCGCGCCGAACAGCTTGCCCAGCTCGCGCTTGTGCAGCAGCAGCTTGCGCGTGCGCACCGGGTCGGCGATCACATGGGTGCTGGCGGTGGTCAGCGGGGTGATGTGGCTGCCCAGCAGCCAGGCCTCGCCGTCCTTGAGCAGGACGTAGCTGTCGACCAGCTGGGCCTTGCCGGCGCGCAGGCTCTTGACCTCCCAGCCGGCCAGGGCGATGCCCGCCTCGAAGCGTTGCTCGATGAAGTAGTCGTGCAGAGCCTTCTTGTTCTGCGCGATGGTCCCCTGGGGGTGTTTCTTCTGTTTAGCCATAGGCGGCGCATTATAGGGAGTCGCTCGCCGCGCCGCCATCGGGGGAATGGCTGTCTTTGGATTCTGCGCAACCGAAGTCGGTGTGCGACGAGGATGCATTTGCGAGTGCGGCGGGATGTGCGCTTGAGAGGGCGTGGCTAATCTCGGAGAATGCGCGCTGTTTTTTTGCACAGAGGGACGCCGGATCGCCCTGGAGCCGCTGGCGCCCCTCCACTGAAGAAGCGAGACCCCTATGAGCACGCATATCCAGCGTTCGGCCCTGCTGCCCTATCCCGCGAAGGCGCTGTACGACCTGGTCAACGATGTGGCGCGCTACCCGGAGTTCCTGCCCTGGTGCTCGGCGAGCAAGGTGCTGGAAGCAAGCGAAACGGCGATGCGCGCCGAGCTCAGTGTGGCCAAGGGCAACCTGTTGCAGCGCTTCAGCACGCGCAACGTGCTGGTGCCCGGGCAGAGCATCGAGATGAACCTCGAGGACGGCCCGTTCTCCGAGCTGCACGGTGTGTGGACTTTCAAGGCCCTGGGCGACAAGGCTTGCAAGATCACCCTGGACCTGACCTTCGACTACGCCGGCGCCCTGGTCAAGGCGACCCTCGGGCCGCTGTTCACCCAGGCGGCCAACACCATGGTCGACGCCTTCTGCCAGCGCGCCAAGCAGCTGTATGGCTGAAGGGCGCAGCATCGCCGTCGAGGTGGTCTGCGCGCTGCCCGAGCGCCAGCGCCTGCTGCGCCTGAGCGTGCCCTACGGCACGCGGGTGCGCGAGGCGGTGAGGCTGTCCGGCATTGCGGCGCAGTTCCCCGAGCTGGACGTGCTCAACAGCCCGCTGGGCATCTTCGGCAAGGCGGTCGCCGACCCGGACGGCCGGGTGCTGGAAGAGGGCGAGCGGGTGGAAATCTACCGGCCGCTGATCGCCGACCCCAAGGAGGTGCGCAAGCAGCGCGCCGCCCGCGCCAAGGCGGGCAAGGCCTGAGGGAAATATGCGGACATGAAAAAGCCCGGTCGATGCCGGGCTTTTTCATGGGGGGTACCTGTTACCGCGGGTTGGTTTCCAGCGGTTCCGGGGTGGGCACGGCGACCGGCTTGGCCTCGTCGACTTCGCGCTGCAGTTGTTCTTCCACCGAGCCCGGCTTGGCCGGCTCTTCCTTGGGCTGCTCCGGCTTCTGTTGCTGCGGCTGCTCGGGCGAAGCGGGGGTGGACTCCTTGCCGAGGATGGCCTCGTCGCGGCTGACGCCCGGGCGGAAGTCGCCGTTCAGGCCGATCAGCTGGTCGTTGCCGTTGAACATCAGGCTGACGCGCTCCTGCTGGCGCTGGCCGCCGCCGGGCTGGATGCTGTACAGGTAGTCCCAGCGGTCGGCGTGGAAGGTATCCACGATCAGCGGGTTGCCCATGATGAAACGCACCTGCCGACGGGTCATTCCCGGCTTCAGTTGGTCTATCATATCTTGTGTTACGACGTTGCCTTGCTGGATGTCGATCTTGTAGACCCCCGGGAACGAACAACCGGCGAGTGCGGCTAGTCCCATTGCGAATGCGAGACTGGTCAGCATGAGCTTGGTGTTTTGCATCGGGGGGTGACTTCCACTATCTTGGCTGGGCGACGAAACCCCGATCATACCCGCATTGAAGGATGCTGCGAAGCATTCCGCGCCGAGAAAGCACACATGGTTGAAAATAGCGAACTGCGCAAGGCCGGCCTGAAAGTCACCCTGCCGCGCGTCAAGATCCTGCAGATGCTCGATTCCGCCGAGCAACGCCACATGAGCGCCGAGGATGTCTACAAGGCGCTGATGGAGGCCGGCGAGGATGTCGGCCTGGCCACCGTGTACCGCGTGCTGACCCAATTCGAGGCAGCCGGCCTGGTGGTACGCCACAACTTCGACGGCGGCCACGCCGTGTTCGAGTTGGCTGACAGTGGCCACCACGACCACATGGTCTGCGTGGATACCGGCGAAGTCATCGAGTTCATGGACAGCGAGATCGAGAAGCGCCAGAAGGAGATCGTCAGGGAACGCGGCTTCGAACTGGTGGACCACAACCTGGTCCTGTACGTACGCAAGAAGAAATAAAGCCTTGCAACGAACGGAAAACGGCGGCCCTGGGGCCGCCGTTTTCATTTTCAGGGGGATTTCAGGTGAGATTGGCGCGTAGGACCTTGTCCGCGATGGCCGGAGGTTTCGGCGCGATTCGCGGATGAGATCCGCTCCAGGTTGCCCATACGCCATGCCCTCGTAGGGCGTATAACGCCTACGGCGTTATCCGCCGTTTTCATCGGGCAGCGGTGCGTTGGCCGGTGGCGGATAACCGCGAACGGTTATTCGCCCTACGCCCTGTGGCGCGCGAAATCGCGGACAGAGTCCGCTCCTGCAGTTCCAGGGAAGCACGGGCGTAGGAGCGGACTCCGTCCGCGATTGGCCGAGCCCCACGGCATTCCCGTGTAGGCGTGCGTCAGCTGTGCAGCGCCCGGTCCACCATCTTGCGGGCGTGGGCCAGGGATTCCTTGGTCATGTCCACGCCGCCGAGCATGCGGGCGATTTCTTCTATGCGTTCGGCCTTCTTCAGGTTGGCCACCGCGGTGCGGGTTTCGCTGCTGCCGCGTTCCTTGTGCACGAACAGGTGCTGGTGGCCCTGGGCCGCGACCTGCGGCAGGTGGGTGACGGTCAGTACCTGGCCGCCTTCGCCGAGCCGGCGTAGCAGTTGGCCGACCACTTCCGCGGTGGGGCCGCCGATGCCGACGTCGACTTCGTCGAAGACCAGGGTGGGAACGCGCGAGGTCTGTGCGGTGATCACCTGGATGGCCAGGCTGATGCGCGACAGTTCGCCGCCGGAGGCCACCCGCGCCAGGCCCTTGAGCGGCTGCCCGGGGTTGGCGCTGACCAGGAATTCCAACTGCTCCAGGCCATTGGCCTGGGGTTCGGCGGCGGGGGTGTCGTCCAGTTCGATGGCGAAGCGCCCGCCGGGCATGCCCAGGCGTTGCATCTCGGTTTCCACCGAGGCGGCCAACTGCGGGGCGGCCTGGCGGCGCAGGGTGCTCAGTTCCGCCGCCTTTTCCTGGTAGTGCCGCTGGTAGGCGGCCAGTTCCTCGGCCAGGCGCTCGGCGGCTTCGTCGTCGGCATTCAGCGCTTCCAGTTCTTCCAGCAGGCGCTGTTGCAGGGCTTGCAGGTCGTGGGGCTGCACGCGGTGCTTGCGGGCCAGGCCGTAGATGGCGTCCATGCGCTCTTCCAGTTGCTGCAGGCGGCCGGGGTCGGCGTCGAAGTTGTCGACGAAGCGGTTCAGCTCGCCCACCGCTTCCTCCACCTGGATCTGCGCGCTGGACAGCAGGTTGACCGCCTCGGCCAGCGCGGCGGGCTGGCTCTGGAAGGCGGTCAGGCGGTTGAGGCAGGCGGTCAGCACCGACAGCACGTTGCCGGCGTCGCTTTCGCTGCACATGTCCACCACCTGGCGGCAGGCGCCGAGCAGGGCGCCGGCGTTGCTCAGGGTCTTGTGCGCGGCTTCCAGCTCTTCCAGCTCGTTCTCGCCCAGGGCCAGGTTCTCCAGTTCGTCCAGCTGGTAGCTGAGCAACTGGTGGCGGGCACGCTGCTCGTCGCCGCTGCGCGACAGGCGGTCGAGTTCGTGGCGCGTCTGCTTCCAGCGCTGCGCGGCCAGCTGTACCTGGCGCGCCAGGTCCTGGCTGCCGGCGTATTCGTCGAGCAGGCGGCGGTGGGTGTCGGCCTTGAGCAGCGACTGGTGCTCGTGCTGGCTGTGGATATCGATCAGCAGCTCGCCCAGGGCCTTGAGGTCGCCCAGGGTGCAGGGCGTGCCGTTGATGTAGCCGCGCGAGCGGCCCTCGGTGGTGATCACCCGGCGCAGGATGCACGGGCCGTCCTGCTCCAGGTCGCGCTCGGCGAGCCAGTCGCGGGCCTCGGCGATGGCGCCGACGTCGAAGCTGGCGAGGATGTCCGCCTTGTCCGCGCCGGGGCGCACCACGCCGCTGTCGGCGCGGTCGCCCAGGGCCAGGCCGAGGGCGTCGAGCATGATCGACTTGCCGGCGCCGGTCTCGCCGGTGATCACGGTCATGCCGGCGGCGAGCTCGAGATCGAGGTGCTCGACGATGGCGTAGTTGTGCACGGAGAGATGAACCAGCATGGAAGGCGGCTCCGGTGAAAAGGTCTGTTTATTTATACAGTATTTTTTGCCGCTGGCAATTCACCGCACCCCCTTGAACCCGTGCAAATGGCCCCCATATAGCCGGCAGAGCCGCGAGCCATTGGGTTCGCTTTGTTTTCAAAGGCTTTTTCTTTTTTAGGAGAGTGGCATGTCTGACGAGCAACAGACTCAGGGTTCGCACCTGAACGAGCAGCCGGAACCGGTTGCCGGCGACGACCTGAACGCCCGCGTGCTGGACCTCGAGGAACAGCTGGCCGCGGCCAAGGACCAGAGCCTGCGCGTCGCCGCCGAGCTGCAGAACGTACGTCGCCGCGCCGAGCAGGACGTGGAGAAGGCGCACAAGTTCGCCCTGGAGAAGTTCTCCGGCGACCTGCTGCCGGTGGTCGACACCCTGGAGCGCGCGCTGGAGATGTCCAGCCCGGACGACGAGGCGATCAAGCCGATGCGCGAAGGCATCGAGCTGACCCTCAAGATGTTCCACGACACCCTCAAGCGCTACAACCTGGAGCCGGTCGACCCCCACGGCGAGCCGTTCAACCCCGAGCACCATCAGGCGATGGCGATGGAAGAGAGCGTGCACCTGGAGCCCGGCAGCGTGGTCAAGGTGTTCCAGAAGGGCTACCTGCTCAACGGTCGCCTGCTGCGCCCGGCCATGGTCGTGGTCAGCAAGGCACCCGAGCAAACCCCGCCTTCGATCGACGAGAAGGCTTGAAATCCGCCACCCGGTCCCCATCTGGGTAATCAACCGAGCACAAGGTCCGCAGCGGGATCAGCACGGAATCTAATTTCTGGAGAGTGAATATGGGCAAAATCATTGGTATCGACCTGGGGACCACCAACTCCTGCGTCTCCATCCTGGAAAACGGCAGCGTCAAGGTGATCGAGAACGCCGAAGGCGCTCGCACCACCCCGTCGATCATCGGCTACGCCAACGATGGCGAGATCCTGGTCGGCCAGCCGGCCAAGCGCCAGGCGGTCACCAACCCGAAGAACACCCTGTACGCGGTGAAGCGCCTGATCGGTCGTCGCTTCGAAGAAGACGTCGTGCAGAAAGACATCAAGATGGTGCCGTACAGCATCGTCAAGGCTGACAACGGCGACGCCTGGGTCGAAGCGAAAGGCCAGAAGATGGCCCCGCCGCAGGTCTCCGCCGAAGTCCTGAAGAAGATGAAGAAGACCGCCGAGGACTACCTGGGCGAGCCGGTCACCGAAGCGGTCATCACCGTTCCGGCCTACTTCAACGACAGCCAGCGCCAGGCCACCAAGGACGCCGGCCGCATCGCCGGCCTGGACGTCAAGCGCATCATCAACGAGCCGACCGCGGCCGCCCTGGCCTACGGCCTGGACAAGGCCAAGGGCGACCACACCATCATCGTCTACGACCTGGGCGGCGGTACCTTCGACGTGTCGGTGATCGAGATCGCCGAAGTCGACGGCGAGCACCAGTTCGAAGTGCTGGCCACCAACGGCGACACCTTCCTCGGCGGCGAAGACTTCGACCTGCGCCTGATCGACTACCTCGTCGACGAGTTCAAGAAAGAAACCGGCATGGACCTCAAGGGCGACCCGCTGGCCATGCAGCGCCTGAAGGAAGCTGCCGAGAAGGCCAAGATCGAGCTGTCCTCGACCCAGCAGACCGACGTCAACCTGCCGTACATCACCGCTGACGCCAGCGGCCCGAAACACCTGAACGTCAAGGTGTCGCGCGCCAAGCTGGAGTCCCTGGTGGAAGACCTGGTGACCCGCACCATCGAGCCCTGCCGCGTGGCCCTGAAGGACGCCGGCCTGGATGTGTCGAAGATCGACGAAGTGATCCTCGTCGGTGGCCAGACCCGCATGCCGCTGGTGCAGAAGACCGTCGCCGAGTTCTTCGGCAAGGAAGCGCGCAAGGACGTCAACCCGGACGAAGCCGTGGCCATGGGTGCCGCCATCCAGGGCGCCGTGCTGGCCGGTGACGTGAAGGACGTGCTGCTGCTCGACGTCACCCCGCTGACCCTGGGCATCGAGACCCTGGGTGGCGTGATGACCGCGCTGATCGACAAGAACACCACCATCCCGACCAAGAAGTCGCAGGTGTTCTCCACCGCCGACGACAACCAGGGCGCCGTGACCATCCACGTGCTGCAGGGCGAGCGCAAGCAGGCCGCGCAGAACAAGTCCCTCGGCAAGTTCGACCTGGCCGACATTCCGCCGGCCCCGCGCGGCGTGCCGCAGATCGAAGTGACCTTCGACATCGACGCCAACGGCATCCTGCACGTGGGCGCGAAGGACAAGGCCACCGGCAAGCAGCAGTCCATCGTGATCAAGGCCTCTTCGGGCCTGTCCGAGGACGAGATCCAGCAGATGGTGCGTGACGCCGAGGCCAACGCCGAGGAAGACCGCAAGTTCGAGGAACTGGCCGCCGCCCGCAACCAGGGTGACGCGCTGGTCCACGCGACTCGCAAGATGGTCACCGAGGCTGGCGACAAGGCCACCGCCGAGGAGAAGGCTGCCATCGAGAAGGCGCTGGCCGACCTGGAAGCCGCCGTGAAGGGCGACGACAAGGCCGAGATCGAAGCGAAGATGAACGCGCTGTCCCAGGCGTCCACCCCGCTGGCGCAGAAGATGTACGCCGAACAGCCGCAGCCGGGCGCCGAAGCCCAGTCCGGCGAGGCTGACCACAAGGCCGGCGACGACGTGGTCGACGCCGAGTTCGAAGAGGTCAAGGAGAACAAGTAAGCCTCGTGCAAGCTTGCGCTCCGGCGCACCGACCAGCGTGTCGGTGCGCATGAAACGTCACGCGGGGGCTTGCTCCCGCGTCGGCGTGTCTGGGGGAGAGGTTTTCAAGGTGCAAAGAATTTATGGCCAAACGTGATTTCTATGAGGTACTGGGTGTCGAGCGTGGCGCCAGCGACGCGGACCTGAAGAAGGCCTACCGCCGGCTCGCCATGAAGTACCACCCGGACCGCAATCCCGGCGACAAGGCGGCCGAGGATAAATTCAAGGAGGCCAACGAGGCGTACGAGATCCTGTCCGATGCCAGCAAGCGCGCGGCCTACGACCAGTACGGCCATGCCGGCGTCGACCCGCAGATGGGCGGCGGCGCGGGGGCCGGCTTCGGCGGCGCGAGCTTCTCGGACATCTTCGGCGACGTCTTCAGCGACTTCTTCGGTGGTGGCGGCGGTGGCCGGGGCGGCCGCGGCGGCCCGCAGCGCGGCGCCGACCTGCGCTACACCCTCGACCTGGATCTGGAAGACGCGGTCCGCGGCACCACCGTGACCATCCGCGTGCCGACCCTGGTCGGCTGCAAGACCTGCAGCGGCAGCGGCGCCAAGCCCGGCACCTCGCCGGTGACCTGCACCACCTGCGGCGGCATCGGCCAGGTGCGCATGCAGCAGGGCTTCTTCTCGGTGCAGCAGACCTGCCCGCGCTGCCACGGCAGCGGCAAGATGATCAGCGACCCCTGTGGCACCTGCCACGGCCAGGGCCGCGTGGAAGAGCAGAAGACGCTGTCGGTCAAGGTACCGGCCGGCGTCGACACCGGCGACCGCATCCGCCTCACCGGCGAGGGCGAGGCCGGGGCCCATGGCGGCCCGGCGGGCGACCTATACGTGGTGGTCAACGTGCGCGAGCACGACATCTTCCAGCGCGACGGCAAGCACCTGTACTGCGAAGTGCCGATCAGCTTCGCCGATGCCGCCCTGGGCGGTGAGCTGGAAGTGCCGACCCTGGATGGCCGGGTGAAGCTGAAGATCCCCGAGGGCACCCAGACCGGCAAGCTGTTCCGCCTGCGCGGCAAGGGCGTGGCCCCGGTGCGCGGCGGCGGTGCCGGCGACCTGATGTGCCGCGTGGTGGTCGAGACCCCGGTGAACCTGGACAAGCGCCAGCGCGAACTGCTCGAGGAGTTCCGCAGCAGCCTGCAGGGCGACACCTCCCACTCGCCCCGCGCCAGTGGCTGGTTCGAAGGCATGAAGCGCTTCTTCGACGATCTATGACGTAGAGCCGCAAGCTGCAAGCCGTAAGCCTCAAGGGGCGGCGCTTGCAGCTTGCGGCTTGCAGCTTGGAGCTTTCAGTTATGCGACGTATAGCCGTAATGGGCGCCGCCGGGCGCATGGGCAAGAACCTGATCGAGGCGGTGCAGCAGACCAACGGCAGTGCCGGCCTGACCGCCGCCATCGACCGTCCCGACAGCACCCTGGTGGGCGCCGACGCCGGCGAGCTGGCCGGCCTGGGCCGCATCGGCGTGCCGCTGTCGGGCGACCTGGCGAAGGTGGTCGACGAGTTCGACGTGCTGATCGACTTCACCCACCCCACCGTGACGCTGAAGAACCTGGAAGTCTGCCGCAAGGCCGGCAAGGCCATGGTCATCGGCACCACCGGTTTCTCCGTGGAAGAGAAGGCCCTGCTGGCCGAGGCCGCGAAGGACATCCCGATCGTCTTCGCCGCCAACTACAGCGTCGGCGTCAATCTCTGCCTGAAGCTGTTGGACACCGCCGCCCGCGTGCTGGGCGACGAAGTGGACATCGAGATCATCGAGGCCCACCACCGGCACAAGGTCGATGCGCCGTCCGGAACCGCCCTGCGCATGGGCGAGGTGGTGGCCAACGCCCTGGGGCGCGACCTGGAGAAGGTGGCGGTCTACGGTCGCGAGGGCCAGACCGGCGCGCGCGAGCGCGAGACCATCGGCTTCGCCACCGTGCGCGCCGGCGACGTGGTGGGCGACCACACCGTGCTGTTCGCCGCCGAGGGCGAGCGCGTGGAAATCACCCACAAGGCCTCCAGCCGCATGACCTTCGCCCGTGGCGCGGTGCGCGCGGCACTGTGGCTGGAAGGGCAGGGCAGCGGCCTGTACGACATGCAGGACGTGCTCGGTCTGCGCTGAGAGCCGGCCGGCGAAATGCTGCGCGTCGGCATGGCGGGGGTCCGGACCGACCCGGTGGTAGCGCCATACGTCGTGCATAAGGTGGACCAATATGTCGCGTTTCTGTAAACTACAGATTTAGTGTGTCCACTAAAAGCAGCGCAGCATGAACCATACAAAAAGCGGGATGACCTCTTCTAGATGTCATCCCGCTTTTTTACAACCTGCGCACGCCCAGCCAGGCTTGATTCACGGGAGGTCTTCTTGACTAAGCCAGCCATACTTGCACTTGCCGACGGCAGCATTTTTCGCGGTGAAGCCATCGGTGCCGACGGCCAGACCGTCGGAGAGGTGGTGTTCAACACCGCCATGACCGGCTACCAGGAAATCCTTACCGATCCTTCCTATGCCCAACAGATCGTCACCCTGACCTACCCGCACATCGGCAACACCGGGACCACCCCGGAAGACGCCGAGTCGAACAAGGTCTGGGCCGCCGGCCTGATCATCCGCGACCTGCCGCTGCTGGCCAGCAGCTGGCGCGACAAGCAGTCCCTGCCGGACTACCTGAAAGAGAACGGTACCGTCGCCATCGCCGGCATCGATACCCGCCGCCTGACGCGCATCCTGCGCGAGAAGGGCTCGCAGAACGGCTGTATCCTGGCCGGCGACGACGCCACCGAGGAAAAGGCGCTGGAACTGGCGCGCTCCTTCCCCGGCCTGAAAGGCATGGACCTGGCCAAGGTGGTGTCCTCCACCGAGCTCTACGAGTGGCGCTCCAGCGTGTGGAACCTGGAAACCGACAGCCACCCGGAAATTCCCGCCGCCGAGCTGCCCTACCACGTGGTCGCCTACGACTTCGGCGTCAAGCTGAACATCCTGCGCATGCTGGTCGCCCGCGGCTGCCGCCTGACCGTGGTGCCGGCGCAGACCCCGGCCAGCGAAGTGCTGGCGCTGAACCCGGACGGCATCTTCCTCTCCAACGGCCCCGGCGACCCCGAGCCGTGCGACTACGCCATCCAGGCCATCCGCGAGTTCCTCGACACCGAGATCCCGGTGTTCGGCATCTGCCTCGGCCACCAGTTGCTGGCCCTGGCCTCGGGCGCCAGGACCCTGAAGATGGGCCACGGCCACCACGGTGCCAACCACCCGGTGCAGGACCTGGATTCCGGCGTGGTGATGATCACCAGCCAGAACCACGGCTTCGCGGTGGACGAGGAAACCCTGCCGGGCAACCTGCGCGCCACCCACAAGTCGCTGTTCGACGGTACCCTGCAGGGCATCGAGCGCACCGACAAGGTGGCCTTCAGCTTCCAGGGCCACCCGGAAGCCAGCCCCGGCCCGCACGACGTGGCGCCGCTGTTCGACCGTTTCATCTCGGCCATGGCCGAGCGTCGCTGAGATCTGCGAAGAGGTAAGCGAAGATGATGCCGACCCTGGGAATCACCGACCTCTGGACCTACGTCCTGGGTACGCTGTTCATCGTCCTGCTGCCGGGCCCGAACTCACTGTTCGTGCTGGCCACCGCCGCCCAGCGTGGCGTCGCCGGCGGCTACCGGGCGGCCAGCGCGGTGTTCCTGGGCGATGCCATCCTGATGCTGCTGTCGGCGCTGGGCATCGCCTCGCTGCTCAAGGCCGAGCCGATGCTGTTCCTCGGCCTGAAGTACGCCGGCGCCGCCTACCTGTTCTACCTGGGCCTGGGCATGCTCCGCGGCGGCTTGCAGAAGCTGCGCCAGCCGCTGGAACAGGCCGCCCCGGTGAAGGACGTGGACGTCGCCCAGCCGTTCCGCAAGGCGCTGCTGCTGAGCCTGTCCAACCCCAAGGCGATCCTCTTCTTCGTGTCCTTCTTCATCCAGTTCGTCGACCCCGGCTATGCCTACCCCGGCGTGTCGTTCCTGGTGCTGGGCACGATCCTCGAGGTCATCAGCGCCCTCTACCTCAGCTTCCTGATCTTTTCCGGTGTGCGCCTGGCGGCCTGGTTCCGCCGCCGGCAGCGGCTGGCGGCCGGCGCCTCGAGTGGCGTCGGCGCCCTGTTCGTCGGCTTCGGCGTGAAGCTGGCCAGCGCAACCCTTTCCTGAATATTGCAACGAGAGTCCCATGCCCAAGCGTACAGACATCAAGAGCATCCTGATCCTCGGTGCCGGCCCCATCGTCATCGGCCAGGCGTGCGAGTTCGACTACTCCGGCGCACAGGCCTGCAAGGCCCTGAAGGAAGAAGGCTTCCGCGTCATCCTGGTGAACTCCAACCCGGCCACCATCATGACCGACCCGGCCATGGCCGACGCCACCTACATCGAGCCGATCAAGTGGCAGACCGTGGCCAAGATCATCGAGAAGGAGCGCCCCGACGCGCTGCTGCCGACCATGGGCGGCCAGACCGCGCTGAACTGCGCGCTGGATCTGGAACGCCACGGCGTGCTGGAGAAGTTCGGCGTCGAGATGATCGGCGCCAACGCCGACACCATCGACAAGGCCGAGGACCGTTCGCGCTTCGACAAGGCCATGAAGGCCATCGGCCTGGCCTGCCCGCGCTCGGGCATCGCCCACAGCATGGAAGAAGCCTACGGCGTGCTGGAGCAGGTCGGCTTCCCCTGTATCATCCGTCCATCCTTCACCATGGGCGGCACTGGTGGCGGCATCGCCTACAACCGCGAGGAATTCGAGGAGATCTGCGCCCGCGGCCTGGACCTGTCGCCGACCAACGAGCTGCTGATCGACGAATCGCTGATCGGCTGGAAGGAATACGAGATGGAGGTTGTCCGCGACAAGAAGGACAACTGCATCATCGTCTGCTCCATCGAGAACTTCGACCCCATGGGCGTGCACACCGGTGACTCCATCACCGTGGCCCCGGCGCAGACCCTGACCGACAAGGAATACCAGATCATGCGCAACGCCTCCCTGGCGGTGCTGCGCGAGATCGGCGTGGAGACCGGCGGTTCCAACGTGCAGTTCGGCATCTGCCCGGACACCGGGCGCATGGTCGTGATCGAGATGAACCCGCGGGTGTCGCGCTCCTCGGCCCTGGCCTCCAAGGCCACCGGCTTCCCGATCGCCAAGATCGCCGCCAAGCTGGCCGTCGGCTACACCCTCGACGAGCTGCAGAACGACATCACCGGCGGCCGTACCCCGGCCTCCTTCGAGCCGGCCATCGACTACGTCGTGACCAAGGTGCCGCGCTTCGCCTTCGAGAAGTTCCCGAAAGCCGACGCCCGCCTGACCACCCAGATGAAGTCCGTGGGCGAGGTCATGGCCATCGGCCGTACCTTCCAGGAGTCGGTGCAGAAAGCCCTGCGCGGCCTGGAAGTGGGCGTTGCCGGCTTCGATCCGAAGCTCGACCTGGCCGACCCGGAAGCCGAGGGCATCCTGCGCCGCGAGCTGACCGTGCCGGGCGCCGAGCGCATCTGGTACGTGGCCGACGCCTTCCGCGCCGGCAAGAGCATCGAAGAAGTCTTCGCCCTGACCAAGATCGACGAGTGGTTCCTGGTGCAGATCGAGGACCTGATCAAGGAAGAAGAGAAGGTCAAGACCCTCGGCCTGTCCGGCATCGACGCCGACCTGATGCGCAAGCTCAAGCGCAAGGGCTTCTCCGACGCGCGCCTGGCCAAGCTGCTCGGCGTGACCGAGAAGAACCTGCGCAACCACCGCCACAAGCTGAAGGTGCTGCCGGTCTACAAGCGCGTGGACACCTGCGCCGCCGAATTCGCCACCGACACCGCCTACATGTACTCGACCTACGAGGAAGAGTGCGAGGCCAACCCGTCCGGCCGCGACAAGATCATGATCCTGGGCGGCGGTCCGAACCGCATCGGCCAGGGCATCGAGTTCGACTACTGCTGCGTGCACGCCGCGCTGGCGATGCGCGAAGACGGCTACGAGACCATCATGGTCAACTGCAACCCGGAGACCGTCTCCACCGACTACGACACTTCCGACCGCCTGTACTTCGAGCCGGTGACCCTGGAAGACGTGCTGGAGATCGTCCGCGTCGAGCAGCCCAAGGGCGTGATCGTCCAGTACGGCGGCCAGACCCCGCTGAAACTCTGCCGCGCCCTGGAAGAAGCCGGCGTGCCGATCATCGGCACCAGCCCCGACGCCATCGACCGCGCCGAGGACCGCGAGCGCTTCCAGCAGATGGTCCAGCGCCTGAACCTGCGCCAGCCGGCCAACGCCACCGCGCGCAGCGAAGACGAGGCCCTGAGCCTGTCGAAGAACATCGGCTACCCGATGGTGGTGCGCCCGTCCTACGTGCTGGGCGGCCGGGCGATGGAAATCGTCTACCAGGAAGAAGAGCTCAAGCGCTACATGCGCGAGGCGGTGAAGGTCTCCAACGACAGCCCGGTGCTGCTGGACCGCTTCCTGAACTGCGCCATCGAAGTCGACATCGACGCGGTCTGCGACGGCGAGAACGTGGTGATCGGCGCCATCATGCAGCACATCGAGCAGGCCGGCGTGCACTCCGGTGACTCCGCGTGCTCGCTGCCGCCGTACTCGCTGCCCAAGCACATCCAGGACGAGATCCGCGAGCAGGTCAAGAAAATGGCCCTGGAGCTGGGCGTGGTCGGCCTGATGAACGTGCAGATGGCCGTACAGGGCGAAGACATCTACGTCATCGAGGTGAACCCGCGCGCCTCGCGTACCGTGCCGTTCGTCTCCAAGTGCATCGGCGAGTCCCTGGCCAAGATCGCGGCCCGCGTCATGGCCGGCAAGAGCCTTGCCGAAGTCGGCTTCACCGAAGAGGTGATCCCGCCGTACTATAGCGTCAAGGAAGCGGTGTTCCCGTTCGCCAAGTTCCCTGGCGTCGACCCCATCCTCGGCCCGGAAATGAAGTCCACCGGCGAGGTCATGGGCGTGGGCGACAGCTTCGGCGAGGCTTTCGCCAAGGCCCAGCTGGGCGCCAGCGAAATCCTGCCGAACGCCGGTTGCGCCTTCATCAGCGTCCGCGAGGACGACAAGCCGCAGGCCGTCCAGGTCGCCCGTGACCTGGTCGCGCTGGGCTTCGAGGTGGTCGCCACCGCCGGTACCGCCAAGGTGATCGAAGCGGCCGGCCTGCCGGTCCGCCGGGTGAACAAGGTGACCGAAGGCCGTCCGCACGTGGTCGACATGATCAAGAACGACGAAGTCACCCTGATCATCAACACCACCGAAGGTCGCCA
This sequence comes from Pseudomonas sp. RW407, assembly GCF_003176655.1. Classification (NCBI taxonomy): domain Bacteria; kingdom Pseudomonadati; phylum Pseudomonadota; class Gammaproteobacteria; order Pseudomonadales; family Pseudomonadaceae; genus Pseudomonas; species Pseudomonas sp. RW407. The sequence goes on from NZ_QGSL01000091.1 coordinate 821,123, forward strand.
GTCGATCGCCGACTCCTATTCGATCCGTCGTAACGCCCTGCAGCACAAGATCTACTGCACCACCACCATCGCGGCGGGGCAGGCGATCTGCGAGGCGCTCAAGTTCGGTCCCGAGAAGACCGTTCGCCGGCTGCAGGATCTGCATGCAGGAATCAACGCATGAGCAAATTCCCGATGACCGTCCAGGGCGCCCGCGCCCTGGAAGAAGAACTGAAACACCTGAAGACCGTTCTGCGCCCGCAGATAACCCAGGCCATCGCCGAGGCGCGTGAGCTGGGCGACCTCAAGGAGAACGCCGAGTACCACGCGGCCCGCGAGCAGCAGGGCATGTCCGAGGCGCGCATCCGCGACATCGAGGCCAAGCTGTCCAACGCGCAGATCATCGACGTGACCACCATCCCGCATACCGGGAAGGTGATCTTCGGGACCACCGTGGACATCGCCAACGTCGAGACCGACGAGACCGTGACCTACCAGATCGTCGGCGACGACGAGGCCGACATCAAGCGCAGCAAGATCTCGGTCAACTCGCCGATCGCCCGTGCGCTGATCGGCAAGACCGAGGGCGACGCGGTGCTGGTCAGGACCCCGGGCGGCGACGTCGAGTACGAGATCGTTGAAGTCCGCCACGCCTGAGTCGCGTCCGCTGAAAGCCGCCGCAGCCAGCTGGTTGCTGGCCCAGACCTTCTGGGTCGGCGGCCTCTGGCTGTTGCGTTTCGTGGTCCTGCCGGCACTGCAGAAGGTCGGCCTGGCGCCGCTGCTGGTGCAGTCGGTGGCCGATGCGCTGACGCCGCTGCTGGTCGGCTTCGCCGGTTTCTGCGCGCTGCTGCAGGCGCTGGTGCTGGTGACGGCGCAGGGCCTGGGCAGCCTCTGGCGCGAGATGCGCGGGCAGCTGCTGCTGACCGTGCTGGCGATGGTGGCGAGCTACCTGGTGGTGAACCAGTTGGCGCCGGATGCCCAGCGCTGGCTGCTGTTCAACTACCTGGTGCTGGCCCTGTGCGGCGTGCTGCTGGTGCTGCAACCGGTGCCGGGGCGGGACGCGGCGCGCTGAGCGCCGGCCGGCGGGGCCTTGGCCAGGGCGCCTGGGCGCCCGGCCTGCACTGTCACAGGCCGCTGTAGCGGCTGACGTTCGACAGGTTGCGGTTCGGCTTGGGATTGCGGCGGTAGACCAGGGCCATCTTGCCGATGGCCTGGACCAGCTCGCAGCTGCCGTTGCTGCACAGTTCGTCGATCAGCGCGCGGCGGTCGTCGCGCTCGGTGATGCGGAACTGTACCTTGATCAGTTCGTGATCGTTGAGCGCACGCTCAAGCTCGGCCATGACGCCTTCGGTAAGGCCGTTTTCGGCAACGGTCAATACAGGCTTCAGGTGGTGGCCGATAGATTTGAACTGTTTCTTCTGCTCCTGAGTGAGCGCCATAATCAGACCCCTGGGGAAAAAAGGCGGATATCTTACCCGAATTACGGTTCGACCGGGTGCCGCTCAGACGAGGTAATACGTGGCCCGTTCCAAGACTAGCCATCGCTGGCTGAAAGAACACTTCGACGATCCTTACGTGAAGATGGCGCAACGCGACGGCTACCGCTCGCGCGCCAGCTACAAGCTGCTGGAGATCCAGGAGAAGGATCGCATCCTGCGCCCGGGCATGACCGTGGTCGACCTCGGCGCCGCGCCGGGCGGCTGGTCGCAGGTCACCAGCCGGGTGATCGGCGACAAGGGCACGCTGATCGCCTCGGACATCCTGCCGATGGACAGCATCCCGGACGTCACCTTCATCCAGGGCGACTTCACCGAGGATGCGGTGTTCGCCCAGCTGCTCCAGGCCATCGGCGAAAATCCGGTGGACCTTGTGATTTCCGATATGGCCCCCAATATGAGTGGACTGCCCGCCGTGGACATGCCCCGGGCCATGTTCCTCTGCGAGCTGGCGCTGGATTTGTGCACCCGGGTGTTGCGCCCGGGTGGCGATTTCCTGATCAAGATCTTCCAGGGCGAGGGCTTCGACGCTTACCTGAAGATGGTCCGCGAGAATTTCGAGAAGGTGCAGATGCGCAAGCCGCTGTCCTCCCGCGACCGTTCCCGCGAGCAATATCTGCTCGCGCGGGGCTTCCGCGGAGCCTAGACTGCGACGAATGGGCCGTCTGCCCGTCCACTCCACGCAAGTAGGGCTTGTACCGGCTTGCGCCGGGGTTCATAAAGGGTTACAGACGCCTCCTACGTCGCTAGGGGTTGTGTAGTAATTTGGCCGGAAGGAGTCTGGCCGTCGTGTGAAGCGGTTTCCAGGGCGGAGCCGGCTTCAGAGGGTAATCAATTGAACGACATGGCAAAGAACCTGATCCTGTGGTTGATCATCGCGGCGGTGCTGGTCACCGTGATGAACAACTTCTCCAGTCCGAGCGAGCCGCAGACGCTCAACTATTCGGACTTCATCCAGCAGGTGAAGGAAGGCAAGGTCGAGCGGGTTACCGTCGACGGCTACGTGATCACTGGCAAGCGCCAGGACGGGGACACCTTCAAGACCGTCCGCCCGGCGATCCAGGACAACGGCCTGATCGGCGACCTGGTCAACAACAACGTGGTCATCGAGGGCAAGCAGCCCGAGCAGCAGAGCATCTGGACCCAGCTGCTGGTCGCCAGCTTCCCGATCCTGGTGATCATTGCCGTGTTCATGTTCTTCATGCGCCAGATGCAGGGCGGCGGCGGTGGCCGCGGCGGCCCGATGAGCTTCGGCAAGAGCAAGGCGCGCCTGCTGTCCGAGGACCAGGTCAAGACCACCTTCGCTGACGTCGCCGGCTGCGACGAGGCCAAGGAAGAGGTCAGCGAGCTGGTCGAGTTCCTCCGCGATCCGGGCAAGTTCCAGCGCCTGGGCGGCCGTATCCCGCGTGGCGTGCTGATGGTCGGCCCGCCCGGTACCGGCAAGACCCTGCTCGCCAAGGCCATCGCCGGCGAGGCCAAGGTGCCGTTCTTCACCATCTCCGGTTCCGACTTCGTCGAGATGTTCGTCGGCGTGGGCGCCTCCCGCGTGCGTGACATGTTCGACCAGGCCAAGAAACACGCACCCTGCATCATCTTCATCGACGAGATCGACGCTGTCGGCCGCCATCGTGGCGCCGGCCTGGGCGGCGGTCACGACGAGCGCGAGCAGACCCTCAACCAGCTGCTGGTGGAGATGGACGGCTTCGAGATGAACGACGGCATCATCGTCATCGCCGCGACCAACCGTCCGGACGTGCTCGACCCGGCGCTGCTGCGCCCGGGCCGCTTCGACCGCCAGGTGGTGGTCGGCCTGCCGGACATCCGCGGCCGCGAGCAGATCCTCAAGGTGCACATGCGCAAGGTCCCGCTGGGCGAAAACGTCGACGCCGCGGTGATCGCCCGCGGTACCCCGGGCTTCTCCGGCGCCGACCTGGCCAACCTGGTCAACGAGGCCTCGCTGTTCGCCGCCCGTTCCAACAAGCGCATCGTCGACATGCGCGAGTTCGAGCTGGCCAAGGACAAGATCATGATGGGCGCCGAGCGCAAGACCATGGTCATGTCCGAGAAAGAGAAGAAGAACACCGCCTTCCACGAGGCCGGCCACGCCATCGTCGGCCGCCTGGTGCCGGAGCACGACCCGGTCTACAAGGTCTCCATCATCCCCCGCGGCCGCGCCCTGGGCGTGACCATGTTCCTCCCTGAGGAGGACCGCTACAGCCTGTCCAAGCGCGCCCTGGAAAGCCAGATCTGCTCGCTGTTCGGCGGCCGTATCGCGGAAGAGATGACCCTCGGTTTCGAAGGCGTCACCACCGGCGCCTCCAACGACATCATGCGTGCCACCCAACTGGCGCGGAACATGGTCACCAAGTGGGGCCTGTCCGAGAAGCTCGGCCCGCTGATGTACGCCGAAGAGGAGGGCGAGGTGTTCCTCGGCCGCAGCGCCGGCAGCCAGCATGCCAACGTCTCCGGCGAGACCGCGAAGCTGATCGACCAGGAAGTGCGGCGCATCATCGACGACTGCTACGGCACCGCCAAGCGCCTGCTGGACGAGAACCGCGACAAGCTGGACATGATGGCCGACGCGCTGATGAAGTACGAAACCATCGACGCCGACCAGATCGAGGACATCATGGCCGGCCGCGTGCCGCGTGAGCCGCGCGACTGGCAGGGCGGCGGTTCCGGCTCCTCCGGTTCGGCGAGCGCCAGCCGCGACGAGGGTGGCCGCAAGGAAAACCCCATCGGGGGCCCCGCCGGCGAGCACTGAGAGCACTAGATGAGTTTCGAGCTGTACCCGACCCGGTTGCCTTGCGGCAACCGGGTTCTTGATTTAGGGCGTACCCATGTCATGGGTATCCTCAACGTCACCCCGGACTCCTTCTCCGATGGCGGCCGCTTCAGCCAGCGCGACGTCGCGTTGCGCCATGCCGCCGAGATGGTCGAGGCCGGCGCCAGCCTGATCGACGTGGGCGGCGAGTCGACCCGCCCGGGGGCGCGCCTGGTGTCGCCGACCGAGGAACTGGAGCGCGTGGCGCCGGTGGTGGAAGCCATCGCCCGCGAACTGGACGTGGTGATTTCCGTCGATACCTCGACGCCCGCCGTGATGCGCGAGACCGCGCGCCTGGGCGCCGGGCTGATCAACGACGTGCGCTCGCTGCAGCGCGACGGCGCACTGGATGCCGCGGTGGATGCCGGCCTGGCCGTGTGCCTGATGCACATGCGCGGCGAGCCGAGCACCATGCAGAACGACCCGCGCTACCCCGACATCCTGGCCGAGGTGCATGATTTCCTCGCTGAACGCATCGCCGTTTGCGAGGCGGCGGGGATCGCGCGCGAGCGCCTGGTGCTCGACCCCGGCTTCGGCTTCGCCAAGACCCAGGCGCACAACCTGGTGTTGTTCCAGCGTATGGAGCGTCTGCTGGAACTGGGCTGCCCGCTGCTGGTCGGAGTGTCGCGCAAGAGCATGATCGGCCGCGCCCTGGGGCGCGAGGTCGGTGACCGCCTGTATGGCAGCCTGGCGCTGGCGGCGTTGGCCGTGGCCAAGGGTGCGCGGATCATCCGCGTGCACGACGTCGCCGAAACGGTGGATGTGGTCCGCATGATCGATGCGGTGGAACAAGCTAAGGAAGAAGGACTGACAGCATGAGCAGGAAATATTTCGGTACCGATGGCATCCGTGGCCGCGTCGGCACGCCGCCGATCACGCCGGACTTCGTGCTCAAGCTGGGCTGGGCGGTGGGCATGGCCTTCCGCCAGCAGGGCAAGTGCCGCGTGCTGGTGGGCAAGGACACACGGATTTCCGGCTACATGTTCGAATCGGCCCTGGAGGCCGGCCTGTCGGCCGCCGGCGCCGACGTGATGCTGCTCGGCCCCATGCCGACCCCGGGCATCGCCTACCTGACGCGCACCTTCCACGCCGAGGCGGGCATCGTCATCAGCGCCTCGCACAACCCCCACGACGACAACGGCATCAAGTTCTTCTCCGGCCAGGGCACCAAGCTGCCGGACGAAGTCGAACTGATGATCGAGGAGCTCATCGACACCCCCATGACCGTGGTGGATTCCGCGCGCCTGGGCAAGGTCTCGCGGATCAACGACGCCGCCGGCCGCTACATCGAGTTCTGCAAGAGCAGCGTGCCCACCAGCACCGACTTCTCCGGCCTGCGCCTGGTCGTCGACTGCGCCCACGGCGCCACCTACAAGGTCGCGCCCAGTGTGTTCCGCGAGCTGGGTGCCCAGGTCTCGGTGATCGGCGTGCAGCCCAACGGCCTGAACATCAACGACAACTGCGGTTCCACCCACGTCGCCGCGGTGCAGGCGGCGGTCATCGCCGAGCAGGCCGACATGGGCATCGCCTTCGACGGCGACGGCGACCGCGTGATGATGGTCGACCACACCGGCGCGGTGGTGGACGGCGACGAGATCCTCTTCCTGATCGCCCGCGACATGCAGGAGCGCAACCGCCTGCAGGGCGGCGTGGTCGGCACGCTGATGAGCAACCTGGGCCTGGAGCTGGCCCTGGCCGACCTGCAGATCCCCTTCACCCGCGCCAAGGTCGGTGACCGCTACGTGATGGCGGAAATGCTGGGGCGCGGCTGGCAACTGGGTGGCGAGAACTCCGGCCACGTGGTCTGCGCCCAGCACACCACCACCGGGGATGCCATCATCGCCGCGCTGCAGGTGCTGATGGCGCTGAAGAGCCGCGGCCAGACCCTGGCCGAGGCGCGCCAGGGCATCCGCAAGTTCCCGCAGGTGCTGATCAACGTGCGCTACCAGGGCAAGGACGTCGATCCCATCGAGCATCCGGCGGTCAAGGAAGCCTGCGCGCGCGTCACCGAAAGCATGGCCGGCCGCGGCCGCGTGCTGTTGCGCAAGTCCGGCACCGAGCCGCTGGTGCGGGTTATGGTCGAGGGCGACGAAGAGAGCAGGGTGCGTGCCTACGCCGAACAGCTGGCGAAGGTCGTTACCGAGGTATGTGCTTGATTTCTCTTGTCAGTCTGCTTTTTGTCGAGTAACATCTGCGCCCACTTTGCTCAGCGAGGTACAGCATGCGTCGACCCTTAGTGGCCGGGAACTGGAAAATGCACGGTACCCGCTCCAGTGTTGCGGAGCTGATCAAAGGCTTGCGACAACTGGCTCTGCCTACAGGTGTCGACGTGGCGGTTCTGCCGCCCTGTCTGTACATCAACCAGGTCCTGCAAGGGCTGGATGGCAAGTCGGTTGCGGTTGGTGCGCAGAATTGCGCAGTCGAGCCGATGCAAGGTGCCCTCACGGGTGAGGTTGCAGCCAGCCAGCTGGTCGATGCCGGTTGTTCCCTGGTTCTGGTGGGGCACTCCGAGCGCCGCCAGGTTCTGGGCGAAAGCGACGAGGTCATCGGTCGCAAGTTCGCGGCGGCGCAATCCTGTGGCCTGGTTCCGGTGTTGTGCGTGGGTGAGACCCGCGAGCAGCGCGAAGCCGGCAAGACCCTCGAGGTCGTGGGGCGCCAGCTGGGTTCGGTGATAGAGGATTTGGGCGTCGGGGCTTTCTCCCGCGCCGTAGTGGCTTACGAGCCCGTGTGGGCCATCGGGACGGGGCTGACCGCTTCGCCCGAGCAGGCTCAGGAAGTACATGCGGCCATCCGTGCGCAATTGGCGGCGGAAAATGCCGAGGTCGCCCGCGGGGTTCGCCTGCTGTATGGCGGTAGCGTCAAGGCGGCGAATGCGGTCGAGCTGTTCGGCATGCCGGACATCGATGGGGGGCTGATTGGTGGTGCCTCCCTGAATGCGGATGAGTTCGGTGCGATCTGTCGCGCCGCGGGAAGCTGAAGATGCTGGAAACAGTTGTAATCGTGATTCACCTGCTGATGGCGCTGGGTCTGGTTGTACTGGTCCTGCTTCAGCATGGCAAGGGTGCGGATGCCGGTGCTTCCTTTGGCGCCGGTGCCTCGGGTACCGTTTTCGGTAGCCAGGGCTCCGCGACCTTCCTCAGTCGTTTTACTGCTGTACTGGCTGCAGTTTTTTTCATTACCAGCTTGGGTTTAGCGTATTTCGCTAAAGAAAAAGCTGATATGATACGTCACATCGGACTTCCTGATCCGGCAGTGATGGAGCAGAAGCAGGAGAAGGTCCCGGCAACCTCCGACGTGCCGGCGACCCAGGGGCAGCAACAAGCCCCGGCAGCTGGCAACGGTGACGTGCCGGCAGCTCCTGAGCAGAAGTAAGGCAAAGGTTTTTGCCGAGGTGGTGGAATTGGTAGACACGCTACCTTGAGGTGGTAGTGGCCATAGGCTGTAGGGGTTCGAGTCCCCTCCTCGGTACCATATACGAAGCCCCGCATGCGGGGCTTTCGTTTCCGGTGCGTCGGTTGACCTGGATAAGGTGTAACCGTATAATTTCGCACCAGCTTTGACGCGGGATGGAGCAGTCTGGTAGCTCGTCGGGCTCATAACCCGAAGGTCGTTGGTTCAAATCCAGCTCCCGCAACCAGTTATGGCAGAGCCCCTTTTCAGGGGCTTTTTGCTAGCTGGACAGTCCGCGCCGCCGATGCAGGGCGGCCCTTTAGGGATGGGCGTTTCGCCCATTTTTCGTTTCTACGGCATACGCGAGGCGATCAGGTGTCGAGCAAGCTAGAACAGTTGCAGGCCTTGCTGGCCCCTGTGGTAGAGGCGCTCGGCTACGAGTGCTGGGGCCTCGAGTTCCTGTCCCAGGGACGTCATTCCCTGCTGAGGGTCTATATCGACAAGGCCGACGGCATCCTGATCGAGGACTGCGAAAAGGTCAGTCGTCAGGTCAGCGGCGTACTGGACGTCGAAGACCCGATCAGCGGCGAATACACCCTGGAGGTTTCCTCCCCGGGCATGGACCGTCCGCTGTTCACCCTCGAGCAGTTCGCCCGCTACGTTGGCGAGCAAGTGAAGATCAAGCTGCGCGTGCCCTTCGAGCGGCGGCGCAACTTCCAGGGCATCCTCCGCGGTGTGGAGGAGCAGGACGTGGTGGTCCTGGTGGAGGACCACGAATACCTGCTGCCGATCGATTCGATCGATAAGGCCAACATCATTCCCCGATTTGAGTGAGCCGCGGATCAAGCGGATTCCAATGGATTGAAAGGCGAGGCGTACGATGAGCAAAGAAGTACTGCTGGTTGTTGAGTCGGTGTCCAACGAGAAGGGCGTACCGCCCGGCGTGATTTTCGAAGCGCTGGAACTGGCTCTGGCGACCGCCACCAAGAAGCGTTTCGAGGACGAGGTCGACCTGCGCGTGCAGATCAACCGCGCCAACGGCAACTACGACACCTTCCGCCGCTGGACCGTGGTCGAAGACGAGGACTACTCCAACCCGGCCGCCGAGCTGACCGTCGAGGACGTGCAGGAAAGCCATCCGGGCACCAAGGCCGGCGACGTCATCGAAGAGAAGATCGAGTCCATCGAGTTCGGCCGCATCGCCGCCCAGACCGCCAAGCAGGTCATCGTGCAGAAGGTCCGCGAGGCCGAGCGCGCCCAGGTGGTCGACGCCTACCGCGAGAAGGTCGGCGAGATCATCTCCGGCACCGTCAAGAAGGTCACCCGCGACAACGTCATCGTCGACCTGGGCAACAACGCCGAAGCGCTGCTGGCCCGCGACCAGATCATCCCGCGCGAGACCTTCCGCGTCGGCACCCGCGTGCGTGCCCTGCTCAAGGAAATCCGCAGCGAGAACCGCGGCCCGCAACTGGTCCTCTCGCGCACCGCGCCGGAGATGCTGATCGAGCTGTTCCGCATCGAGGTGCCGGAAATCGCCGAGCAGCTGATCGATGTCATGGCCGCCGCCCGGGACCCGGGTTCGCGCGCCAAGATCGCGGTACGCTCCAAGGACAAGCGCATCGACCCGCAGGGCGCCTGCATCGGCATGCGTGGTTCGCGCGTCCAGGCCGTCTCCGGCGAGCTGGGTGGTGAGCGCGTGGATATCGTGCTCTGGGACGACAACCCGGCGCAGTTCGTCATCAACGCCATGGCCCCGGCCGAAGTGGCGGCGATCATCGTCGACGAAGATACCCACACCATGGATATCGCCGTCGCCGAGGACAACCTGGCCCAGGCCATCGGCCGCAGCGGCCAGAACGTCCGCCTGGCCAGCCAGCTGACCGGCTGGACGCTGAACGTGATGACCGAGGCCGACATCCAGGCCAAGCAGCAGGCCGAGACCGGTGACATCCTGCAGCGCTTCGTCGACGAGCTGGATGTCGACGAGGAGCTGGCCCAGGTGCTGGTCGAGGAAGGCTTCACCACCCTGGAAGAAATCGCCTACGTACCGATGGAAGAGATGCTCAACATCGACGGCTTCGACGAGGACATCGTCAACGAGCTGCGCTCGCGCGCCAAGGACCGTCTGTTGACCAAAGCCATCGCGACCGAGGAAAAACTTGCCGACGCGCAACCGGCCGAAGACCTGCTCAGCCTCGATGGCATGACCAAAGAGCTGGCCTTGGACCTGGTGCTGCGTGGCGTAACCACCCGTGAAGATCTTGCCGAGCAGTCGATCGACGACCTGCTCGACATCGACGGCATGGACGAAGAGCGTGCCGGCAAGTTGATCATGGCCGCCCGGGCCCATTGGTTCGAGTAAGCATTCGCGGCCTGAGGAGAGAAATGCATGACGCAAGTCACGGTGAAAGAACTGGCCAAAACGGTCGATACGCCGGTCGAGCGCCTGCTGCAGCAGATGCGCGAGGCGGGCCTGCCGCACAGCAGTGCCGAGCAGGTAGTGACCGACAACGAGAAGCAGGCTCTGCTGGCGCACCTCAAGGGTAGCCATGGCGACCGCCTGGAAGAACCGCGCAAGATCACCCTGCAGCGTAAGACCACTTCCACCCTGCGGGTGGCTGGCAGCAAGACGGTGAGCGTCGAGGTTCGCAAGAAGAAAACCTACGTCAAGCGCAGCCCCGACGAGATCGAGGCCGAGCGTCAGCGCGAGCTGGAAGAGCAGCGCGCCGCCGAAGAGGCCGCTCGCCTGAAGGCAGAGGAAGAGGCCCGTCAGAAGGCCGAGGCCGAAGCCCGCCGTCAGGCCGAGGAAGCGGCCCGTCGCCAGCCTGAACAGGCTCCGCAGCCGGCTGCCCCCGCAGTCGCTGCCGAGGCGCCGGCCGTTGCCGCTGCGGCTGCCGCTCCCGCCGCCGCTCCGGCTGCCGGCGATGAGCGCAAGAAGGAAGCCGAAGTGCGCCGTCCGCCGAAGCGTGGCGAGGAAGACGAGCGTCGTGATCGCAAGCATGCCCAGCATCGCCCGTCGATCAAGGAAAAGGAAAAGACCACTGCTCCGCGCGTTGTCCGCTCCGGCGTGGATGACGATGACAGTTTCGGTCGTCGTGGCGGCGGTCGCGGCAAGTCGAAGCTGAAGAAGCGTAACCAGCACGGGTTCCAGAGCCCGACAGGACCGATTGTGCGCGAAGTGAGTATCGGCGAGACCATCACAGTTGCTGAGCTGGCTCAGCAGATGTCGGTGAAGGGCGCCGAAGTCGTCAAGTTCATGTTCAAGATGGGCACCCCGGTGACCATCAACCAGGTACTCGACCAGGAGACCGCCCAACTGATCGCCGAAGAACTCGGCCACAAGGTCAAGCTGGTCAGCGAGAACGCCCTGGAAGAGCAACTGGCCGAGTCGCTGAAGTTCGAAGGCGAGGCGGTATCCCGTGCGCCGGTGGTGACCGTGATGGGCCACGTCGACCACGGCAAGACCTCGCTGCTCGACTACATCCGTCGCGCCAAGGTGGCCGCGGGCGAAGCCGGTGGCATCACCCAGCACATCGGCGCCTACCACGTGGAAACCGACCGCGGCATGGTCACCTTCCTCGACACCCCCGGCCACGCCGCGTTCACCGCGATGCGTGCCCGTGGTGCCCAGGCGACCGACATCGTCATCCTGGTGGTGGCGGCCGACGACGGCGTGATGCCGCAGACCCAGGAAGCCGTCCAGCACGCGAAAGCCGCTGGCGTGCCGATCGTGGTCGCGATCAACAAGATCGACAAGCCCGACGCCAACCCGGACAACATCAAGAACGGCCTGGCCGCGCTCGACGTGATCCCGGAAGAGTGGGGCGGCGACGCGCCCTTCGTACCGGTCTCGGCGAAGATGGGTACCGGCGTCGACGAACTGCTCGAAGCCGTGCTGCTGCAGGCCGAAGTCCTGGAGCTCAAGGCCACCCCGTCGGCCCCCGGCCGTGGCGTGGTGGTCGAGTCGCGCCTGGACAAGGGCCGTGGCCCGGTGGCCACCGTGCTGGTCCAGGACGGTACCCTGCGCCAGGGCGACATGATCCTCTGCGGCGTCAACTATGGCCGCGTGCGCGCCATGCTCGACGAGAACGGCAAGCCGATCAAGGAAGCCGGCCCGTCCATCCCGGTCGAGATCCTCGGCCTGGACGGCACCCCGGATGCCGGTGACGAAGTGACCGTGGTCGCCGACGAGAAGAAGGCCCGCGAAGTCGCGCTGTTCCGCCAGGGCAAGTTCCGCGAGGTCAAGCTGGCCCGCCAGCAGTCGGCGAAGCTGGAAAACATCTTCGAGAGCATGGGCCAGGAAGAGAAGAAGACCCTCAACATCGTCCTCAAGGCCGACGTTCGGGGTTCCCTGGAAGCCCTGCAGGGCTCGCTCAGCGGCCTGGGCAACGAAGAAGTGCAGGTCCGCGTGGTCGGCGGCGGCGTCGGTGGCATCACCGAGTCCGATGCCAACCTGGCGCTGGCCTCCAACGCGGTGCTGTTCGGCTTCAACGTCCGTGCCGACGCCGGTGCGCGCAAGATCGTCGAGGCCGAAGGCCTGGACATGCGTTACTACAACGTGATCTACGACATCATCGAAGACGTCAAGAAAGCCCTCACCGGCATGCTCGGCAGCGATGTCCGCGAGAACATCCTGGGTATCGCCGAAGTGCGTGACGTGTTCCGTTCGCCGAAGTTCGGCGCGGTCGCCGGCTGCATGGTCACCGAGGGCCTGGTGCACCGCAACCGTCCGATCCGCGTACTGCGCGACGACGTGGTGATCTTCGAGGGCGAGCTGGAATCGCTGCGCCGCTTCAAGGACGACGTTGCCGAAGTCCGTGCCGGCATGGAGTGCGGTATCGGCGTGAAGAGCTACAACGACGTCCGCGTCGGCGACAAGATCGAAGTGTTCGAGAAGGTCGAAGTCGCTCGTACCCTGTAAGGGCAGACGAGCGTAATCGCAGCGCCCGGGCCGGCCATCCGCTGTCCCGGGCGTTTGCCGCTTATTCGTCCGGTGCCTTCGGGCTGCCGGAAGCAGGTTAGGAAAATGGCCAAAGAGTACAGCCGTACCCAGCGTATCGGCGATCAGATGCAGCGCGAACTGGCGCTGCTCATCCAGCGCGAGGTCAAGGACCCGCGCCTGGGCCTGGTGACCATCACCGGCGTCGACGTGGCGCGCGACCTGTCCCACGCCAAGGTGTTCATCACCGTGATGGGGCAGGACGACAATGCCGAGGTGATCAAGCAGAACACCTCGATCCTCAACGACGCCGCCGGTTTCCTGCGCATGCACCTGGGCAAGGCGATGAAGCTGCGCACCGTGCCGCAGCTGCATTTCAGCTACGACGCCAGTATCCGTCGCGGTGCCGAGCTGTCGGCGCTGATCGAGCGGGCGGTGGCCGAAGACCGTCGCCACGGTGGCGGTTCCGAGGAGTAAGGCGTGGCCCAGGTGAAACGTATCCGCCGTGCGGTCGACGGCGTGCTGGTGCTCGACAAGCCGCGCGGCATGAGCTCCAACCAGGCCCTGCAGAAGGTGCGCTGGCTGCTCAACGCCGAGAAGGCCGGGCACACCGGCAGCCTCGACCCCCTGGCCACCGGTGTGCTGCCGCTGTGCTTCGGCGAGGCGACCAAGTTCTCCCAGTACCTGCTCGATGCCGACAAGGGCTACGAGACCCAGGCCCGGCTGGGCGTCACCACCACCACCGGCGACGCCGAGGGCGAGGTGCTCGAGGAGCGCCAGGTGACCGTCGGTCGGGAGGCCCTGGAGGCCGTGCTGCCGCGGTTCCGCGGCGAGATAGAGCAGGTGCCGCCGATGTATTCGGCACTGAAGAAGGACGGCCAGCCGCTGTACAAGCTGGCCCGTGCAGGAGAGGTAGTGGAGCGCGAGGCGCGTTCTGTTACTATTGCGCGCCTGGAACTGCTGGCCTTCGAGGCGCCCTGCGCCACCCTGGCCGTTTCCTGCAGCAAGGGCACCTACATCCGCACCCTGGTCGAGGACATCGGCCGCGAGTTGGGCTGCGGTGCCCATGTGGCCGCACTGCGCCGTACCCAGGCAGGCCCCTTCGGGCTGGCCCAGGCGGTGACGCTGGATGAACTGGTGCAGGCCCACGCCGAGGGCGGCAACGAGGCCCTCGACCGCTTCCTGCTGCCGGTGGATGCCGGCCTGGAACACTGGCCGCTGCTGCAGCTGTCCGAGCACAGCGCCTACTACTGGCTGCATGGGCAGCCGGTACGCGCACCCGAGGCACCGAAGTTCGGCATGCTGCGGGTACAGGATCACGAGGGTCGCTTCATCGGTATCGGTGAGGTGACCGACGACGGGCGTATCGCGCCGCGTCGACTGATTCGGTCGTAAGGCCGGAAACCCGAGGGTGGCTGTCAACAGGCACGGTCACACCTCCTTTATGAACACAGGGAAAAGTCCCTGGCCTGTTACCTCAGAGGAAAGCCCATCATGGCACTGAGCGTCCAAGAGAAAGCCCAGATCGTAAACGAGTACAAGCAAGCTGAAGGCGACACCGGTTCCCCGGAAGTGCAGGTTGCCCTGCTGTCCGCCAACATCAACAAGCTGCAGGACCACTTCAAGGCCAACGGCAAAGACCACCACTCCCGTCGTGGCCTGATCCGCATGGTCAACCAGCGCCGCAAGCTGCTGGACTACCTGAAGAACAAGGACACTGCTCGTTACAGCGCCCTGATCGGTCGCCTGGGCCTGCGTCGCTAAGACGGCAAGCCTGAAGTGGGAAGCTGGGAGTCTGGAGTTGATGGGCGGTGCGAACCGGCCTTCGGCTTCGGGCTCCCGGCTTCTCGCTTTTTAGGGAATGTAATCGGGTCCGACTCCCGGCATTTCCACGATTTCCCCCAAGGCAACTAAGTGAAGGTAAAGACACCGTGAACCCGGTAACCAAGAAATTCCAGTTCGGTCAATCGACCGTAACCCTCGAGACTGGCCGCATCGCCCGCCAGGCCACCGGCGCCGTGCTGGTCACCATGGACGACGTCACCGTGCTGGTCACCGTCGTGGGCGCCAAGCAGGCCGACCCGAACAAGGGCTTCTTCCCGCTGTCCGTCCACTACCAGGAGAAGACCTACGCAGCCGGCCGCATCCCCGGCGGTTTCTTCAAGCGTGAAGGCCGTCCTTCCGAGAAGGAAACCCTGACCTCGCGCCTGATCGACCGTCCGATCCGCCCGCTGTTCCCCGAAGGCTTCATGAACGAAGTGCAGGTCGTCTGCACCGTCGTTTCCACCGGCAAGAAGACCGATCCGGACATCGCCGCCATGATCGGCACCTCCGCCGCCCTGGCGATCTCCGGCATTCCCTTCGCCGGCCCGATCGGCGCCGCCCGCGTAGGCTTCCACCCGGAAGTCGGCTACATCCTCAACCCGACCTACGAGCAACTGCAGAGCTCCAGCCTCGACATGGTCGTGGCCGGTACCTCCGACGCCGTGCTGATGGTCGAGTCCGAAGCCGACGAGCTGACCGAAGACCAGATGCTGGGCGCCGTGCTGTACGCCCATGAAGAATTCCAGGCGGTCATCCGCGCCGTCGCCGAACTGGCGACCGAAGCCGGCAAGCCGACCTGGAACTGGAGCGCCCCGGCCGAGAACACCGCCCTGGTCAACGCCATCAAGGCCGAGTTCGGCGCTGCGATCTCCGAGGCCTACACCGTCACCATCAAGCAGGACCGCTACGCCGCCCTGGACGCCCTGCGCGAGGAAATCGTCGCCAGGTTCGCCGGCGAAGGCGAAGGCCAGTACCCGGCCAGCGAAGTCAAGGACGTGTTCGGCCTGCTGGAATACCGCACCGTTCGCGAGAACATCGTCAACGGCAAACCGCGTATCGACGGCCGCGACACCCGCACCGTGCGTCCGCTGAAGATCGAAGTCGGCGTGCTCGGCAAGACCCATGGTTCGGCCCTGTTCACCCGCGGCGAAACCCAGGCCCTGGTCGTCGCCACCCTCGGCACCGCCCGTGATGCGCAGCTGCTCGACACCCTCGAAGGCGAGCGCAAGGACCCCTTCATGCTGCACTACAACTTCCCGCCGTTCTCGGTGGGCGAGTGCGGCCGCATGGGCAGCCCGGGCCGTCGCGAAATCGGCCACGGCCGCCTGGCCCGCCGTGGCGTCGCCGCCATGCTGCCGTCGCAGGACGAGTTCCCCTACACCATCCGCGTGGTTTCCGAGATCACCGAATCCAACGGTTCCAGCTCCATGGCTTCCGTGTGCGGCGCTTCCCTGGCGCTGATGGACGCCGGCGTGCCGGTCAAGGCGCCGGTTGCCGGTATCGCCATGGGCCTGGTGAAGGAAGGTGACAAGTTCGCCGTCCTGACCGACATCCTGGGTGACGAAGACCACCTGGGCGACATGGACTTCAAGGTCGCCGGTACCGACAAGGGCGTCACCGCCCTGCAGATGGACATCAAGATCAACGGCATCACCGAAGAGATCATGGAGATCGCCCTGGAGCAGGCTCTGGAAGCGCGCCTGAACATCCTCGGCCAGATGAACCAGGTCATCGCCCAGCCGCGCGCCGAGCTGTCGGAAAACGCCCCGACCATGCTGTCGATGAAGATCGATCCGGACAAGATCCGCGACGTCATCGGCAAGGGCGGCGCCACCATCCGCGGCATCTGCGAAGAGACCAAGGCCTCGATCGACATCGAGGACGACGGCAGCGTGAAGATCTACGGCGAGACCAAGGAAGCTGCCGAGGCCGCCAAGCAGCGCGTCCTGGGCATCACCGCGGAAGCCGAGATCGGCAAGATCTACGTCGGCAAGGTCGAGCGCATCGTCGACTTCGGCGCCTTCGTCAACATCCTGCCGGGCAAGGACGGCCTGGTGCACATCTCGCAGATCAGCGACAAGCGCATCGACAAGGTCACCGACGTGCTCAAGGAAGGCGAGGAAGTCAAGGTCCTGGTGCTGGACGTGGACAACCGCGGCCGCATCAAGCTGTCCATCAAGGATGTTGCCGCTGCCGAAGCTTCCGGCGTCTGAGGAACCCCGTCCACGATCTGCCGCGCACCGCGCGAGATCGTGAACAGGTTCCAAGCGGTAGCAAAATGAAAAGAGGGCCCCTTGCGGGCCCTCTTTTTTTGCCTGGACAATGGCGCCTCGCCAGCACGCAAGGAAAGCCAGGCCGATGGACAAGCACTACTGCCACTACCACCAGGCGCAGCCCGCCACCTGGTTCTGCCTGCCGTGCCAGCGGCACTACGGCGACTGCTGCGTGCCGCTGAACGCCGACGTGCCGGAATACGCCCCGGCCTGCCCGCTGTGCCGCAACGGCCTGCAGTACCTGGGCGCGGCCAACAGCGCCCAGCCGTTCTGGGAGCGCCTGCCGAAGTTCTTCGCCTACGCCCTGCAGCCGGGCCCGCTGATGTTCGCCGCGGCGCTGGCCCTGGCCAGCCTGTTCATGCCCAGCGTACTGCTGCTGTGGCTGGCCCTGCTGAGCGTGGCCACCAAGTACCTGCACAGCGTCATCGAGGCTGTCAGCCTGGGCAGCAACGACGCGCCCGGCCTGGGTGAGGCCTTCGACCTCTCCAGCCTGGGCGCCTTCCTGCGCCAGCTGGCGGTGTTCATCGTGGCCGCGGTGCTGCTGTGGCTGGCCGCGGACTTCGACAATCCCTCGCTGTTCTGGGTGGTGAACGTCGCCCTGGTGCTGGTGCTGCCGGCCAGCGTCATCCGCCTGGCCCTGGACAAGAGCCTGGGCTCGGCGCTCAGCCCGGTGGAAGTCGGCCAGGTGATCGGTGCCATGGGTTGGCGCTACCTGATCCTCTGCGTCTTCCTGTTCATCCTCTGGCAATCGCCGAACTACCTGGCCTGGCTGCTCGGCTTCGGCCTGCCCAAGGTGGTGCTGATGCCGGTGCTGGTGGCGCTGCTCGGCTACTTCGGCGTGGTGATGTGCGCGATGATGGGGTACGCCGTGTTCCAGTACCAGGGCGCGCTGGGCTACGCGGTGGCCGGCGACGACGTCGTGGAAGGCTTCCCCGAGGCCGAATGGCGTCGGCGCCGGGCCCTGGCCGAAGCCGAGGTGCGGGTGAAGGAAGGGCAGGGCGGTGCTGCCATGGAGACCCTGGCGGCGGCCCTGCGCCAGGACCCCGAGGACCTGCGCCTGAACGAGCGCTACCACCAGTTGCTGTACGGGCTGAACGAGCGCGACGCCTGCCTGGCCCACCTGGCCCTCTACCTGCCCCTGGCGACGCGGCTGAACCCGCAGCTGGCGGCCAGCGCCCTGCTCAACGCCCGGCAGTTGCAGGCCGACTACCTGCCGGACGACCCGCTGGTGTGCGAGCGCATCGCCGAGGTGCTGCTGCAGCGCCACAAGGCCCGCGAAGCCCTCAGCCTGTTGCGCAACCTGCACCAGCGCTTCCCGCAGTACCCGCAGATTCCGCGGGCCTACCTGATGGCCGCGCGCGGCTTCGCCGAAGGCCTGGGGCAGCTCGAGCCGGCCGGCAAGCTGCTGGCGTTCATCCGCCTGCGCTACCCGGACTCGCCGCTGCTCGCCGAGGTGGCCAGCCTGGAACAGGTGCTGGAGAAGATGGCCCGCCAGGACGGCTAGGGCCATGCAGTTTGCACGGCCAGGCGGGGCCTACTGTGCAAATTGCCCATGTTCCGGTGTCGATCTGTATATATAAGTGATTGAATATTAAGGAGTTTGTTTTTCCGCAAAAGCTGGCCCGGAGCTTGCGATATCCCTTGTGAAACTGCCGCCAGGCATGGTCGCAGTTCCTTGCAAAGTACAGGAGAGATCGCCATGAAACACCGTTTCAGCAAACTGGCCCTGGCCGCTGCCACCGCTACCGCTTTGAGCTTCTCGTTCGCCAACTCGGTGTTCGCGCAACCGACGACCCTCGCTGCGAATGACACCGTGCAGAAGACCGAGGAAGCGGTTTCCGATACCTGGATCACCAGCAAGGTGAAATCCAGCCTGATCGCCAACAAGGACATCAGCGGCACCAGCATCAAGGTGGAAACCAACAAGGGCGTGGTGGCCCTGTCCGGCACGGTCAAGACCGAGGCCGAACGCGACCTGGCGATCCAGACCGCGAAGGGCATCAAGGGCGTCACGGCGGTCTCCGCCGATGGCCTGAAGGCCGTGGACTGATTCATGTGGGCCCGGGTCGCCCCGGGCCCCCCGCGAACGGGAGTCCCCCATGAACACCGATGTGATCAAAGGCAAGTGGAAGCAGCTGTCCGGCACCCTCAAGGAGAAGTGGGGCAAGCTGACCGACGACGACCTGAAGGTGGCGGACGGACATGCCGAATACCTGGTCGGCAAGCTGCAGGAGCGTTACGGCTGGAGCCGTGACCGCGCCGAGCAGGAAGTGCGCGACTTCAGCGACCGCCTGTAACGCCGGGCGGCTTCGCACCAGGCCCCGTCGGCGCAAGCTGGCGGGGCCTTTTTCGTCAGCGCGCCAGCTGCTCCTGGTAGAGCGCCAGCTGGCGCGTCTGCTCGGCCTCGGGGTAGCGCTGGCGAAGGAACTGCGCCAGTTCGCGCAGGCCCTGGCTGTCGCGCTGGGCGCCGAGGCGCTTGGCCAGTTGCAGCGTCATCTGCGGGAGTTGCGCCGGGTGCTGGCCGTTTTTCGCCAGGCGCCGCCAGGCCCCCAGGGCCCGCGGTCCGTCCTCCAGCTGCAGGAGCCTCTGCAGCAGGTGCAGTTGCACCACGGGGTGGGCCAGCTGGCGCTGTTTCTCCCCGGCGCTGTCGTCGGCCAGGCGGCGCAGCAGGTCGGCGGCCTCGTTCGGCGGCAGGGCGAACAATTGCTTGAGCACGGCGCCGAGCAGCGCGGCGTCCTGGCGGGACACGGCCACGCCGTACAGGCGCTCCACCAGCAGCAGGCGCCCGGGGTGGCGCAGCAGCAGCTCCTGCCCGCGGCTCGCCGCCTGGTCCAGGGCGAAGCGGCCGATCAGCGCATCCAGCGCCGCCAGGTCGCGCTTGAAGGCGGCGTCCGGGTCTTCCTTGGCCAGGTAGGCCTCGTCCACCTCCAGGCGCCCGAAGTGGCGCGGCAGCCAGACCAGCAGGAAGCCCGAGGCCAGGCCGCCGAGGTGGGCGTAGTAGTTGACGTGGTCGGCGGCGCGCAGCAGGCCGTAGAGCTCCTTGCCCATCCACAGCGGCAGTATCCACAGCGCCGGCGCACTGAAGTAGCCGAGTAGCGGCCCCAGCCAGTAGAAGAAGCGGATGCGCCGCAGCCCGTACACGCCGATGTACATGCCCATGAGCCCGGAAATGGCGCCGGAGGCGCCGATGCCGGTGACCCACACCGGGTCCAGCGCCCACCACAGCAGGCCGGAGCAGAGCCCGCTGACCAGGTACAGGGCCAGGTATTTGAGACGGCCCAGGGCGATTTCCAGGGCGAAGCCGAAGATGAACAGGAACACCATGTTGCCGGCCAGGTGCCAGAAGTCGCCGTGCAGGAACATGGAGCCGAACAGCCCCTGCAGGCTGAACTGCGCGGGGATGAAGCCGAAGCGCAGCGAACTCAGGCGGTCGCGCGCGGCCTCGGCGCTGGCCCGCGCCGATTGCCAGGCCGGGTCCTGCTGGAAGGCCGGCAGGCCGCGCAGCTCATGGCCGAACTCCAGGTCGCGGAGGATCAGCCAGGCCAGGTCCTGGCGGCGCAGGCCCTCGATGGCGCGCTTCTGGTTGTCGTCCAGCTTCTCGCGGCGCGCCAGCGCCTCGCCGAACAGCGCACGCTCGCGGCCCAGCAGGTCCAGCTCCAGGTAGACGCCCATGGCCTGTTCCTGGCGGGCCCGGTCGCCACCCTGGTAGACGAAGAAGATCAGGCAGTTGAGCAGGATCAGCAGCAGCGTCACCAGCGGCGGCTTCTTCCAGTCCAGCGGGTGTTCGGCGGGCACGATGAGCATGGGCGACCTGTCCTTGGCGGTGATGGCGCGAGACTATCACCGGCATCGGGCGCTGTCTGTCAGTTGCTGCGCTTGCTCTGGATGGCGTCGATGCGGTTGCCGCGCAAGCGCACGAAATACAGCATGCCGTTCCAGGGGCCGTAGATCCATTCCTCCACCCGCACCTCCTCGCGCTGGCCCCAGTCGCCGACGACGATACGGTTGCCCAGGTAGGAGCGGTCCACTGGCTGGCCGCAGCGCTCGAGCACGTCGCTGGTGGTGTCGCCGCTGCTGATCAGGCGGCTGCCGCAGCGCAGGCTGTCGGCCTGCGCCGTGGCGGCGAGCAGCAGCAGGGGGAGGGCGAGGAGGCTGGGGCGCATGCGGGCTCCGCGGGTCAGTCGCGCTTGAATTCGATGCGCTTCAGGCGGTTGGCTTCGAAGGTGAGGATGTAGGTGGCGCCGTTGCGCGGGCCGTACACCCATTCCTCGACCTTGAACTCGCGGCGATCGTAGCCGCCCAGGGTGTAGCCGACGTCGTCGCGGTGGTCCGGCGCGCCGCACTTCTGCTCCACTTCCCAGGCGCGGTCGCCGACGCTGACCAGGGCGCTGCCGCAGCGCATGCTGTCGGCCCGGGCGGTGGCGCTGGCCAGCAGCAGGGCGGCGGCCAGCAGGGGCAGGAACTTCATCGGGGCTCGCCTCATTCGCTGTCGAGATGGAGCTGGGTGACGACCTCGCCGCCCTTTTCCACCTCGGCCTGGCTGACGTCGATCAGGTAGATGCGATCATCCCCCAGGCCGCCCTTGGTGACCAGATAGTCCTTGATGTGCGCGCCGCGCTCCTGGGCCAGCTTGCGCAACAGCAGCTGGCTGCCGCTCCAGGAGTCGAGCACCGCCTGGCGCAGCTTGGCGGTGCGCTCGTCCTTGTCCAGCTGCTGCCACTCGGCCGGTGGCTGTTTCTTCAGGCGCGTGCGGTAGATGCCTTCGAGCAGGGCTGGCTGCAGGTCTTCCGGCACCTCCAGTTGGCTGGCGTCGCTGGGCACCTTGTCGCCGCGGCGCTGCAGCATCTTGTAGTAGTTGCTGCGGAATTCCTGCTGCAGGCGCTGCTCGGCCAGCAGCGGGCCGTCGGCCGCGGCGGCGCTGACCCCTTCGACTTCCAGTTTCAGCGCCGGGCGCTGCTTGAGCGCGCCGGCGAGCTTGTCGAGGTTGCCCTGGGCGGCGGGCGTCAGCTCGCTGGAGCCGGCGGCGAAGGGCACGTTGCCCAGGTCCTCGTCGCCACCGCCGGCGGCCAGGCCGGCGATGAACTTGAAGGGCGCCTGCACGGCGCGCAGCACCAGGTTGCGCAGGGTCTGCCAGACGATGGGCATGACGCTGAACTGCGGGTTGTTCAGGTCGCCTTCCACCGGCAGCTGGATGTCGATGTTGCCGTTGGTGTCCTTGAGCAGGGCCACCGCCAGTTTCACCGGCAGGTCGACGGCGTCGGGGCTGTCGACCTTCTCGCCCAGCTGCAGGTGTTCCACCAGCACCTTGTTGTCGGCCTTCAGCTGGCCCTTGGTGATCTGGTAGTGCAGGTCGAGGTTGAGCCGGCCCTTGCGGATGCGGTAGCCGGCGAACTTGCCGGAGTAGGGCGTCAGGGTGGTCAGCTCGACGCGCTTGAAGCTGGTGGCGATGTCCAGTTTCTCCAGCGGCGAGAAGGGGTTGAGGCTGCCCTTGATGGTCACCGGGGCGTACTTGTCGACCTTGCCCTTGATGTCGACGCTGGCCGGCTGCGGGTTGCGGTTGTCGAGGGTGCCGATCTCGCCGCCCAGCTGCTGGATGGCGGTGGCGAAGTCCGGGCGCAGGGTCAGGTCGGCGAAGTTGGCCGAGCCGTCGTTGATGCGGATGCCGCCGATGTGGATGCCCAGGGGCTTGTCGCTGCCAGCCTTGGCCGGGCTGGCGGGGCCCTTGGCCGTCGGCTGTTCGGGCTGGGCGATGATCAGCTCGCTGACGTTGGTGCTGCGGTCCTCGTTGATGATGAAGCGCGCGTAGGGCTGCTCGAAGGACAGGCTCTGGATCACCAGGCTGTCGCCATGCTTGTAGGCCAGCCCGTCGAGGGTGAGCTTCTGCCATTTGACGAAGTCGCGGCTCTTGAGGGTGTCCAGGGTGTGCAACTGGCTGACCTCGGCGCTGCCGCCGACGCTGAAGGCCAGCGGCTCGGTGCTCTTGAGGTCGACGTCGAGCTTGCTGGCGAGGAAGCCGCTGCGCAGTTCCAGGCGGATGAAGGGCTCGAGGTACGACTGCGCCAGGCGCAGGTCGATGTCGCGGGTGGCGACCTTGAGTCTGGCGCTGACCGGGTTGGGGATGACGCTGCCGCTGGCCTCGATCTGCCCGCGGTTGCCGATGCCGGTCTTCAGGCGCAGTTGCAGGGCCTGGGTCAGCGAGCTGTCGACGTCCTGCAGGTCGAGGTCCAGCGGGCCGACGTCCAGGGCCACCGGCTTGGCCGGCACGCGGTCGGCCAGGTGCACCTTGTAGCCGCGCAGCTGGGTGTCGCGCAGCACCACGTGCCAGGGTTTCTGCGGCTCGGTCGGCTTGGCCGGCTCCGGCGGCGGGCTTGCCGGCTTGTCGGCGGCGGCCGCAGCCTGGTCGGCTTGGGCTTGGGCTTGGGCTTGGGCTTGGGCTTGGG
>NZ_QGSL01000091.1:844297-918252 GCF_003176655.1 Pseudomonas sp. RW407
TTCGCCGCTGGCGAGTTTGGGCAGGTAGTAGCGCTTCTGCTCCTCGCTGCCGTTACGCAGCAGGGTGAACATGTTGTACATCTGTCCGTGGATGGTCCCGGAGTTGCCGCCGCAGCGGTTGACCTCCTCGAGGATCACCGAGGCCTCGGCCAGGCCCAGGCCGGAGCCGCCGTACTCCTCGGGGATCATCGCCGACAGCCAGCCGGCCTCGGTCATGGCCTTGACGAAGGCCTCGGGGAAGCCTTTCGCTTCATCGATCTTGCGCCAGTACTCGGCGGGGAACTCCGCACAGAGGGCGCGCACGCCTTCGCGGATGGCATTGAGTTCTTCGTTGTCGTGGTGGTTCATCGCTCTTCCTTTGGGCTGCGTCAGCGGGATGGACGCGGGGCAGGGTCAGTCGAACAGGACTTCGGCGCGCTGGCACACGCCGGTGGAATTGGCGGCCCACAGTTCGGCTACGCCGGATTCGGTGTGGCGTCCACCCACCTGGAACGGCTCGGGTGCGATCAACGGGCGCACGCCTCGGAAGCTGAAGCGGCGCAGGCGTGCCAGCGGGTTGGCGCGGGCGAAGGCAGCGAGGCTCAGGGTTGCAGTCAGTGGGCCGTGCACCACCAGGCCGGGGTAACCTTCGCTGGCGGTGACGTAGGGCCAGTCGTAATGGATGCGGTGGGCGTTGAAGGTCACCGCGGAGTAGCGGAAGAGCAGGGTGGGGTCAGGCGCGATGCGCTCTTCCCAACCCATCTGGGGCGAGGGCTCGCCTGCGCCGAGCTTGGGCGGCGAGGGCTCGCGGTAGACGATGTCCTGCTCCTCGCGCAGGCACAGTTGACGGTCCTGCCAATACTCATGGGCGAGGGTGACGAACAGCAGAGAACCGGTGCGCCCGGCCTTCTCCTCGATGCGTTCGATTCGGGTTTTGCGCCAGGCTTCGGCGCCGATCCGCAAGGGTTCGAGGAAATCCAGCCGGCCGCCTGCCCACATGCGATTGCGCCCGTGGGCCGGTGGCATGAAAGTACCCAGCACCGGGTGGCCGTCCGGGCCCAGGCGGTTGCCCGCCACCTGGTCGTTGAAGAAGCACCAGTGCCAGAGCCATGGCAGCTCTTCGCCGTGGGCCGGCGCCGATGCATTGAAGGTAGCTGCGATGCGTTGCACGAGGTTGCGGCTAAGTTGGTCGTGAACTTCCTGGGTACGCCCCAGCCATGCCGAGGGATCGAAGTCGGTCATGCCTTGTATCCGCGTTGAGTGAGATGCCTGGCATGATGCTGGCGAGCGCGGAGGTGGAGGAATTCGATTTTGCCGAAGTCCGGTTGAAGCCCAGGCTAATACGTGGCCCGTTATTGTCGGTCCTTTTCTCTCTATAACGCTGCAGATTGCTGTTAATGAGGGAGTGCCCGCTCCTGGCCGACAGCAGCCATTCGCTGGCAGCAATTCCCTACCTGCTGGCAACACCACAATGCCTGACAGGCAGGCTGGCCACCCTGAACAGTTTGACGTATTTGAGAATCAATTGCGATTTATGTGGTGTGCGCACCCATTCCCCGCCGCCTGCGCAGTTCCGAAAATGGCTCCTCGCGAACGTCTTTCGCTGACCCGCCTCGTCGAGACTCATTGCGAGGAGCTCAAGACGTACATCCAGCGCAAGACCGGTTCCGCCTCCACCGCCGCCGACATCGTCCAGGAAACCTGGTTGCGTGCCGCCCGGCATGCCGCGAAGCTGCCGGACAACCCGCTGGGCTATCTCTATCGCACCGCCGGCAACCTGTCGCTGGATCGAAAAGGAATGTGCGAGACACCCCTCGCACATCCTCCGTCACCTGGACCCAGCCCGTCAGGTACCTGTCTTGATCAAGGCTCGTGCTCCGGATCGGTCCGGGGTTTCGAGGTGCTGCGCATCACTTCCCGCAGCGCCTCAACCAGGGCAGAGGCGGCGGGCGACAGGGCGGTGCCCGCCAGGCGTGAAATGCCAATCTGCTCCAGGACCAGGGGCTCGAGGGCGGGGAGGCGAACGAGGTCCTTGCTGTGCGCCGGGTCGAAGGCCACCGACTGCGGGAGAATGCCGAGCAGGTCGGTCTGCTTCAACAGCCAGAGTATGTTGAAGAAGGAAGTCGTCTCTATGGTCGCATGGGGTGGCTCGACATTTTCCTGGTAGAAGATGTTGTCGAATTGCTTTCGCAGGGTAGTTTCCAAGGGGGGGAGAATCCATGCCGCGCGAGCGAGTTCCCCGAGTTCGACATTCGATTGCCGGGCGAGCGGGTGACTACGCCGCGCAACGATAATGGCGTTCTCGCTGAACAGTGCCTCCTGAGCAACGACGGCACTTGAGCTGACATCGGAAAGCCTGCCAACCAGGAAGTCCAGTTCACCCGATATCAGCCGGGGAATGAGTTCGCCGCTGACCCCCTCGACGATCTTGAGGCGCACGCTCGGGCGGCTTGCCCAAAGCCGCGCGATCGCTGCAGGCACCAGGTAGCTCGACCCGGTCAACACGCTTCCTATCGCGACACGTCCTGCATGCCCTTTTCCCAGGGCCTCGATTGCCTGGGAAACATGGTCCAACTGCGCCAGGACCATCCGGCTGCGTTCCACGAACGCGCAGCCCAGGTCAGTGGGCGTAACGCCCCTGCGGTTCCGTACGTAGAGTTGGGAACCCACCGCCTCCTCGAGGTCCTGCAGCAGCTTGCTCGCCGTTGGCTGAGAGAGGTTGAGCGAGCGCGCGGCGTGCAGGACGCTCCCGTATTCGAAGAGCGCGATAGCCAGGCGGAAGTGCCTGACCGTTGCCCATCTTTCCAGCCTTTCCAGTGTCATGTGGTATTCCTGAATCTGATATCACATTAACTATAATATTTATTTACGAATATCAAAATGCACTTTTAGAATGTGCCCGGTCGCACTGGCGGCCCCGGGTGAAGTAACTGCGCGGAAGTCCAAATACTGCAAGCAATGCATGTCTTCAGTCATCCACGACTGCATATGTGCGGTGGTTGCGGCTGACTTTTCTATTGTGGAATACGGAGGTAATACTGCATGAGTATCAAGAATCTGGAAGCCGTAAAGAACTACTTCAAATATTGTGTCGACGGGAAAGACGTGGAGAGGGTCGCTGATTATTTTGCCGCTGATGTCGTTGTGCATCGGCCTGATTGCGACGCTCCGATTCGTGGCCTGGAGAACTTCAAGCGAGCCTTGAGCGAAAATGTTCTCGACCGGTACGAGACGATAACGACCAGATTTTCCAAGGAGGTCGTCACGGAGGATGTCGTCGTTGTCGCCTTGACACATGGCGCTACCGGCTCCAATACATGGCACGGCTACGAAGTTGAAGGCAAGGACGTGACCTGGACGGCCCTGACGTACTTCCGCTTCGACGCACAGGGGAAGGTTGTCG
Organism: Pseudomonas sp. RW407; assembly: GCF_003176655.1. NCBI lineage: Bacteria > Pseudomonadati > Pseudomonadota > Gammaproteobacteria > Pseudomonadales > Pseudomonadaceae > Pseudomonas > Pseudomonas sp. RW407. The sequence continues at coordinate 847,680 of NZ_QGSL01000091.1, forward strand.
AGGAAATCGTCGAGCGGAACGAACTGTTCATGGCGAAGCAGTTTGGCATCATCGACTACGCCTGAAGCCCGCGAACGATGGCGGATCACGCCGTAGGCGTTATCGGCCCTACGGGGCCGGGCGCCTTCCCCACCGGCAGGGCGAGCACTACCTACCTCGCCGATTGCGCGATGTAGCCGATGAACAACCGGAACAGGTCGGAGTTGCTGGAGATTTCCAGGCGCTGGTAGATGTTGTGCTTGTGGACCTTCACGGTGCCTTCGGAGATGCCCAGCAGGCGGGCGATGGAGGCGTTGCTGTGGCCCTGCAGGAGGAGCTTGGCGATGTAGCGCTGGGCGTCGGTCAGCTGGCCCTGGAGGATGTCGACGAAGGCGCTTTCCAGTTCGCTTTCGGGGTTGTCGGCGATGGCGTCGGCGCTCTTCGGGGCGTTGCGCCAGTGCAGTTCCCATAGCGAGCCGATGACCGGCGAGAGGGTTTCGAGCCGCTGGATTTCCGCAGGGTCGAAAGGACCGTGGTCCTGGGCCTTCATCAGCGAGAAGACGATGGCCGTGCGCGGCTGCAGGTGGATGATGTAGCCGATTTCCTCGACCAGGGTGCTGTGGGTGGAGGACACGCAGGGGGGCAGGTCGCGGGAGATGGCGAAGCCGGAGGAGAAGAAGCTGTCCGGCGCCAGGTCGCTCATGCGCCACAGGCCGGCCGGGTGGCGGTTCATGCTGGCGACGTAGAAGGGGGCGAGCAGGTAGCCGCCGCGGGCGTAGGCTTCCAGCGTCTTCGCCGACACCTGGCCGTCGTAGCCGTCGTGCAGCAGCTGCGCGTTGCGGTCGAAGCGGAAGAGGTAGGCGCAACTCATGTCGAAGCCGATGTCGCCGCTCAGCAGCGAGCAGAGGACATGCCCCAGCTTTTCGGTGCCGACGGCGGCTATCGCGTCCGCCAGCTTATTCGCGTCTTGGCTGTTCATGGAGGGCTGCGTCATGGCGCCGGGTTGCCTGTGGTGAGCCGGTATTGCCGCGCCGCCCGGGTTGCGGGCGGCGGGCGCCAGGGCCTGGCAGGGGCGCCGCGGGGCGCCCCTGCGACAGCCCGGTCGAGGCGCGCAGAGCGTCCTGCGGTGCTTCCTGGCTGCCCAGTTGCTGCGCCTTGGGCACCGCCAGCCAGTAGGCCAGGAGCATGCCGACCAGGCCTCCTGCGAGTTTTCCAACGATCAGCGGCAGGATCAAGCTCGGCTGGAAGTTCGCCGAGTAGGCCAGGTGGTAGCCGAAGGTGAAGGCCGCGCTGACCGCGAAGGCGATGACCAGGACCTTGTCCTTGGGCGGCATGTCGGCCACTAGGCGGAACATCGCGAGGATGTTCGCCGAGGCGGCGAGGATGCCCGCCGCGCCTACCGGCGACAGGCCCAGGCGCGAGGCCACGTGCTCGATGGGGCGGGAGAGGAAGCGCTTGATCAGGTAGACCATCGGGAAGGCGCCGCAGAGCATGATGCCCACGTAGCCGGCGATCTCCAGCGCGCGGATCGCACAGGCGCCCCTGCATGGCCTGCAGCGCCTCGTCGGAGACCTCGGTGCCGAACTCGCGCAGCAGGTCCAGCTCGCGCCGGCCGTGGGCGGTGCCGATGAACCCGGGGCAGATGGCGTTGCTGCGGATGTTGCGTTCGCGGAACTCCACCGAGATCGCCCGGGCGAACATGTGGCAGGCGCCCTTGGTGGTGCAGTACAGGACCTCCATGGGGGTGCCGACCACGCCGGAGATGGACGAGGTGCAGATGACGCTGCCGCCGCCGGCCTCGATCATCTTCGGCAGCACCGCGCGGGTCACCAGGAACATGCTCTTGACGTTGATGTTCATCAGCCGGTCCCAGTCGCTCTCCCGGGTGTCCAGGAAGGGGCCGACGTGGATGGTGCCGGCGTGGTTCATCAGCACGGTGATGGCGCCGAAGCGTTCCTCCACCTGCGCCACTGCGCGCTCGACCTGCTCGGCGACGGAGACGTCGGCGGGCACGAACAGCGCCGTGCCGCCGGCCGCATTGATCCGCTCGGCCACGGCCTTGCCGTCGCTGTGCGGCAGGTCGAGCAGGGCGACCTTGGCCCCCTCGCGGGCGAAGAGTTCGGAAGCGGCCAGGCCGCAGCCGCCCGCGCCACCAGTGATCAGCGCCACTTTGCCGTTCAGTCGTCCCATGGGTTTCTCCTGCTTGTCGGTTGGGAGATCTGTGGGGGTCACGCTAGGGACGGGCCTTTCCGGTGTCCATGTGCCGGTGGATATATGCGTGGCTATCTCTTTGTTTTAAAAGAAATAAAATGCTGAATGAAATGGGTGCGGCGGCCCGGTGCGCTATCGACGGCGACAGGCCGTGCCAAGCGCTTGCCACCCTGGATGAGAAACGCCCCCACCGCCGGCGTGGCGGCGGTGGGGGCTGTACTGCGGGTCAGTTCAAGGGGTTGTCGCGGGTATCACGAGGCGTCGATCCAGATGGTCTTGATCTCGGTGTACTGGTCGTGGGCCCAGACCGACTTGTCGCGCCCGCCGAAGCCGGACTCCTTGTAGCCGCCGAAGGGCGTGGAGGCGTCGCCTTCGCCGAAGCAGTTGACGGTGACGATGCCCGCGCGGATTTCCCGGGCCAGGCGCAGGGCGTTGCGCAGGCTGCCGGTGTAGGCCGAGGCGGCCAGGCCGTAGACGGTGTCGTTGGCCAGGTCGATGGCGCCGTCGATGTCGGTGAAGGGGGTGACCGACAGCACCGGGCCGAAGATTTCCTCGCGGAACAGCCGGCTCTGCGGGTCGACGTCGTCGACCACGGTGGGCTCGACGAAGATGTCGCCCTGGGTCTGGCCGCCGTAGACGAAGTCCAGGCGCTCGTTGCGGGCCTGCTCGATGTAGGAGCGCACCTTCTCGAAGTGGGCCTTGCTGACCATGGCGCCGAGGCGGTTTTGCGGGTCCAGCGGGTCGCCCAGTTTCCATTCGCGCATGTGCACGCCGATGCGCTCGAGCAGGGCGTCCTTGATGTCGGCGTGGACGATCAGGCGCGAGGAGGCCGAGCAGTTCTCGCCCATGTTCCAGAAGGCGCCGTTGACCACGTGCTGGGCGACCTGGTCGAGGTCTTCCACGTCGTTCATCACCACCGCCGGGTTCTTGCCGCCGCACTCCAGCACCACGCGCTTGAGGTTGGATTCCGCGGCGTACTTGAGGAACAGGCGGCCGGTCTCGGTGGAGCCGGTGAAGCTGACCATGGCCACGTCCGGGTGGCGGCCGATGGGCTCGCCGGCGTCCTTGCCGCCGCCGGGCACCACGTTGAACACGCCGGCGGGGATGCCGGCCTGGTGCGCCAGTTCGGCGACGCGCAGGGCGGTGAGGGTGGTTTCCTTGGCCGGCTTGACCACGATGGAGCAGCCGGCGGCCAGCGACGGGCCGATCTTCCAGGCCAGCATCAGCAGCGGGAAGTTCCACGGCAGCACCAGGCCGACCACGCCGATGGGCTCGCGCACCACCATGGTCACGGCGCCGGAGCCTACCGGCGCGGTGCTGTCGTAGATCTTGTCGATCAGCTCGGCGTGCCAGCGCAGGGTATGGATGGTCTCCGGCACGTCGATGTTCTGGCATTCGCGCACCGGTTTGCCGCTGTCCAGGCTCTCCATCACCGCCAGCTCGTGGGCGTGGTCTTCGAGCAGCTGGGCGAAGCGTTGCATCACCGCCTTGCGCTCGCCCGGCGAGCGCTTGCTCCAGCGGCCGTCCTCGAAGGCCAGGCGCGCGGCGGCCACGGCCAGGTTGACGTCCCCGGCATCGCAGGCGGCGATGTTGGCCAGCAACTCGCCGGTGGCCGGGTTGGTGGTGGCGAAGGTGCGGCCGGAGACGGCGTCACGGAAGTTGCCGTCGATGAAAGCCCGGGTGGGGAAGCGCAGTTCGGCTGCGATGGCGGCGTATTCCGCCTTGCTCAGCAGTTCAGCCATTGTGGGAGCCCTCGGTGATGAGCGCGACTTCGCGCTTGAGTACGGCGACGATCTCTTTCAGCTCGGCCTTCTCGGCCTCGGTCATGCCCTTGAGCGGGGCGCGCACGCCACCGCTGCGCAGGCCGGCCAGCTCGCAGCCGTACTTGATCGACTGGACGAACTTGCCGCCTTCCAGGAAGTCCATCAGCGGCATCATCGCCGCCATGATGCGGCGGCCCTTGGTGAAGTCGTTCTGCAATACGCAGGCTTCGTACAGGGCGACGTGCTCGCTGGGGATGAAGTTGGAGCCGGCGCAGACCCAACTGCGCGCGCCCCAGGCGAAGAACTCCAGGGCCTGGTCGTCCCAGCCGCAGGACAGCGCGATCCGCGGGTGCTTGCAGGCCAGGCGGTGCAGCTGGGCGGTGGAGCCGGAGCTTTCCTTGATGGCGACGATGTTCTGGCAGCCGGCGACGGCGGCGAAGAATTCCTCGCCCATGTCCACGCTCATGCGTCCCGGGTAGTTGTACAGCATGATCGGCAGGCCGGCGGCGCCGTCGACGGCCAGCACGTGGTCGGCGATTTCCTGCTGGGTGGGCAGGGCATAGGGCGGCGAGCCGACCAGGATGGCGTCGGCCTTGATCTCCCTGGCCGCCTTGGCGTAGGCCACCGAGTCCTCGGTGCGGATGGCGCCGGTGCCGACGATCAGCGGCAGGCGGCCGTTGACGACGTCCCTGGCCTTGGCGGCCAGGTCGAAGCGCTCCTGGGCGGTGTGGGCGTAGTACTCGCCGGTGGAGCCGCCGATGATGATGCCGTGGACCTTCGACGCGATCAGGTATTCCAGCACTTCGGCGAAGGCCTGGTGGTCGATCTGGCCGTCGGCCGCCAGGGGGGTGATGGCGGGTGTGTAGATGCCTTCGAATTTCATGATGCGTTCTCCAGTGAGGTGGGCACGGCCTGTTTGTCGCGCCAGCTGTCGGTCGACGTGGCGCGACGGGGTGTCAGCGAAGCCGCCTGCTGCAGGTTGAGCGAGCGGGTTTCAGGGGCGAGGAGCAGGGCGAACAGCAGGCCCACGAGGGTCACGATCGCCGCGGCGAACATGGTCTGGGCGATGCCGTAGCTCTGCAGGGATAGGGGGACGAGGAAGGTGCCTACCGCGGCGCCGATGCGTGACATCGAGGTGCCGACGCCCACCGCGAAGGCGCGGATCTCGGTGGGGAAAAGCTCGTTCGGATAGACCAGCGAGAGGACCTGGGCGCCACCGATGAACAGGGCGTAGATGCCGAAGAGGGCCAGGATCACCAGGGGTGCGCTGGCGTGGAAGAGGCCCAGGCCGAAGAGGGCGAGGCTCGACCAGAGGAAGCTGTGGATCAGCATGTTGCGCCGGCCGATGGCGTTGATCAGGCGGGTGGCGATGATGCAGCCGACGACGAAGATCAGGGTGATCGCCACCGAACCGAAGGAGGCCCAGTCGCCCTTGAGGTTGAGGGCCTGGAGCACGGTGGTGGCGAAGGCGTACACGGCGAACAGGGGGATGACCGTGCAGGTCCAGAACACGGTGACGAAGAGCATTCGCTTGCCATAGCCGCTGTGCAGCAGGCTGCGGAAGCCGAGGTGTTTCAGCGCCTGCTGTTCGGGGAGGTTGCCGAGCGAGAAGCCGGGCCCGTAGACCTGCCGGATGACGCGTTCGGCTTCGGCTTCGCGGCCCTTGCCGAGCAGCCAGCGGGGCGACTCGGGAGTGCCCAGGCGCAGGGCGAAGAGGGCGACGCCGATCACCACCGCGCTGGCCAGTGTCAGGCGCCAGGCGTCCTCGCCGCCGGTGCGCTGGAGCAGTTCGCCGACCAGGTAGGCCGCTGAGGCGCCGGCGAACCAGAGGATGGTCAGGAATGCCAGCCGCGGGCCGCGGTGGCGCTTGGGCAGGAACTCGACCAGCAGCGAGGTGGTCACGGGATACTCGATGCCCACGGCCAGGCCGATCAGCAGGCGCAGGGCGAAGAGGGTTTCCGCCGACTCGACCCAGTACTGCCCCAGGGAGCCGACCACGAACAGGATTGGCCCGACGAAGAACACCCGCCTGCGGCCGAAGCGGCCGGTCAGCCAGCCACCGAGAAAACCGCCGAAGAAGATGCCGATCAGGGCCGCGGCGGCGATCAGGCCTTGCCAGGTGCCGCTGAGGTTCAATGCCGAGGTCACCTGGAGCATGGCGACGCCGATGATGCTCAGCACATAGCCGTCGACGAACGAGCCGCCTCCGGAGCGCAGTGTCAGCATCTGGTGGAAGGTGTTGATGGGAACGTCTTCGATGGATGGGGTAGTAGTTGTCATTGTTTTCCTCATTTCAAAGTTTCCCGGAGTCCGGACCGAGCGCGCCCGCCAGCTGAAATGGCTTCAGCCGTCGAACTCGCGGAGCTCCGGCTTCAGGTCTGCACGCCGGGAATCGTGTCGTGCGGCCAATCTCGGCCGGACGTTCCCTGGCAAATGACCGGCGGGGGCTCAGCTTTCCTTGCCGGCTCGGTATTGCCCCCACTTGAGGTTCAGGTTGACGCCCGCGGACAGGAAGGGCTCCGGCGGGTTGCCGTTGGGGCCCGGCGAGTTCAGCAGGAAGTCGATGAGCTCGCTGCGCTCGCCCGCCAGCCAGTCGGCCAGGAGTTTGCCGGTGACCGTTCCGCGGGTAACGCCCAGGCCGTTGCAGCAAAGGGCACCATAGACATTGGCGGCCAGTTGCCCGAAGTAGCCCGAGTGGTTTCGCGACAGGGCCAGCGCACCGCCCCAGGTGTATTCGAAATCGACCTCGGGCAGCATCGGGAAGCGGCTGGCGAAGGAGGCCTGGTGGCGGTTGACGAAGCGCTCCAGGTACTTGGCGTTGCTGCGCCCGTCCGGGTTGAAGCTGAAGCTGTTGCGGATCAGCAGGCGGTTGTCGGGGGTGCGGCGCACGGTGGTGCCGAACGGGTCCGCCGGGATGACGCCCCAGTAGGGCTTGCCGCCGAGGCGGGCCTGCTCCTCGGTGGTCAGCGGGCGGGTGATGCTGGCGTAGGTGAAGATCGGCAGCATCTTGCCCCTGAGGAAACCGAAGCTCATGCCGAAGGCGTTGTTGGTGAGCACCAGGCGGCCGGCGACGAAGCTGCCGCGGGCGTGCCGGAGCACGACCTTGTCGCCGTACTCCACCTCGGTGATGGGGGTGTTCTCGTAGAGGCTGACGTTCGCCGGCAGGCTGTCCGCCAGGCCCTTGACCAGGGCGGAGGGCTGGATGAGCACGGTGCCGGGGGTGAACAGCGCCTTGCGGTAGAAATGCGTGCCGATGTGCTCGGGCAGCGCGTCGGCCTCGATCATCTCGTAGGCCTGGCCGAGCCGGTCCAGGCCGCGGCGATAGGCTTCCAGCACGGCGATGCCGCGGTCCTCGATGGCCGCCTGGTACTTGCCGCAGGCCTTCATCTGGCAATCGATGCCGTGCCGCTCCACCTGGTCGCGCAGCAGGTCCTGGCCCATCAGGTTGAGCTTGAGGCTGGTCCTGGCGATGTCGATGTCGCCGATGTAGTCGTCGGCCCCGATGTCGTGGGGCAGGTCGATGGCAAAGCCGGCATTGCGCCCGGAGGTGCCGAAGCCTACTTCCTGGGCTTCGACCAGGACGATTTCCTCATGGGGGAAATGCAGCGCCAGCTGGCGCGCCGCGGCCAGCCCGGTGAAGCCCGCTCCGACGATCACCCAAGGCGCCGAAGTCTGGCCGGTATGCGCGGGCCTGGGTTGTCTGGCCTTGCTCAGGTGGTACCAGCCACAGCTTTTGTCATCGGCAGGTAAATGGGTGATCTTCGTCATTTCAGGGGCCTGTTCTATTTATTTCAGCCAATAGCTATCCGTTGCGTGGAGTGACTCACTCACGCGAGAAAACCAGAGCCGGGGGATTACCCGAGTTTCACTGTTGTGGCGCGGCCTCGATGCCGGCGTCTGTGCGACGCTTCGAAGGGCGCCTTGAAGATGTCCGCTGTGGCCTGCGGGTCGTGTCGTTGGGTGCTGTCGATCATCCGCTCGTGCGGGGCGCGGGCAGGACCTCCTGTCCGTCGCCGGCGATCCCTGCCGTTCGTGGAATGACTATAGGGAGCGCGCCGACGGGGTGTCTAATTACATTTTCTGGGATCAATTCATACGCATACAGCGGGTTTCGGGCGCCGGAGAGGCGCTGGCGGGGGCCCCTGGCGCCTCTGTCGGCCGGGCATTTCCCAGCTGGAAATCACTAGGTTTTCTTTGCGGGCACAGGTGTTTCCACTGCCGGGGCGGGGGTTCTGGCCTGCTATGACGCGAGAGGGGGCGGCGCGCGCCGAGGCCGGTCGGGGGCCGGCCATGATCGGGATCTAGGGTTTGCGCGTGTCTGTGGGCCGTGTGGGGGAGTGGTCGGAGGCAGACCGCCTGTATAACATTTGCCTACAGACGGTATACAGAACAGCCCTCGCCGCGCCGCCCTGCCAGGCCCGCCGCGAGGCTGATGAACGCCGCAACTGCCCACAAGAACTCATAGAGGCTGCCAACGGTGGAAAGACGACAATTCAGCGAAGCCATGCAAGGCAAGAATCTCCGCTTCATGGCCGAGAAGAAGGCGGAACCGCAGCGCCAGCGGCGCGTGGGTTTCGTCCTGCTGGAGCACTTTTCACTGCCGGCCTTCACCCAGGCGCTGGACACGCTGGTCACCGCCAACCTGATCCGCGAGGGCGCCTTCTCGACGCGCACCTTCAGCCTGGATGGGGAGCCGGTGACGAGCGACCTGGGCCTGGTCATCTGCCCGTCCGCGGCCCTGGAGAGCCGTCATCTGGACCTGGACCTGCTGGTGGTCTGCGGCGGGCTGCGCACGCCGCTGCGGGAGCTGCCCGCGCTGAACCGCCTGCTGCAACTCGCCGACGACAGGGGGGTGGCCCTGGCCGGTCTCTGGAACGGCGCCTGGTTCCTCGGCAAGGCGGGGTTGCTGGATTGCCGCAAATGCGCGGTGCATCCGGAAAACCGCGCGGCCCTTGCGGAAGTCGCCAGGAACAGCGTGGTGACGGCCGAGAGCTATATCGTCGATGGCAACCGCCTGACCGCGGGGAGCCCGGCCGGCGCCTTCAACATGGTGCTGGAATGGATCAACCGCCTGTATGGCCGTAAGCTGGTCGATGGCGTCGTCGATATCCTGGCTTTCGAGGAGTCCCGCTACCGGCGGACCCGCCCGGCCTTGCACGAGAAGATGTCGCAACCGCTGCGCGACGTGCTCAACCTGATGAGCGCGAACATCGAGGAGCCGCTGAGCACCGACCAGCTGTCACAGTGCGTGGGTCGTTCCAAGCGCCAGCTCGAACGCCTGTTCCAGGAGCAGATGGGGACCTCGCCGGTGCGTTACTACCTGGAGCTGCGCATCACCGAGAGCCGCCGCCTGCTGCAGCACTCGGACCTGTCCCTGGTGGAGGCGGCGCTGGCCTGCGGCTTCGTTTCGCCGAGCCACTTCAGCAAGTGCTACACCTCGTTCTTCGGCTACCCGCCGTCGAAGGAAGTCCGCCACGGTTGCGTCCGCTCCGCCAGGGCGAAGTAGCGCGGGGCGCCGCGGGCCAGGGCCCGCGGCTGCTCAGAACTGCGCCATGAGCCAGTCACGCAACCGGCGGCAGGCGTCGTCGTCTTCCTTGTCCTCGTTGAACGTGAGGTAGTGCAGGGTGTCCTGCAGCACCACTTCCTGCTCCACGGGACGGATCAGCGAGCCGTTGGCCACCAGGTGGCCGATCAGGTGGTCCCAGCCCAGCGCCACCCCCTGGTGGCTCAGCACCATCTGTACCAGCAGGTTGTAGTCGTTGGCATTGAAGAAGTGCGGACGCTTGCCCGGGCCGTCGTTCAGGTCGATGTCCTGGAAGGCCATCCAGACGCTCCAGTCGACGTGCTCGGCCACCTGCGAGCGGCCGTAGGGGCTGAGGTTGAGCAGCACGCCTTCGCGCAGACCTTCCAGGCTCGCGATCTCCGGATGCTGGGCGAGGTAGGCCGGGGTGCAGACAGGGTAGATGACGTCGTGGACGAGCGGGTAGCTGCGGTAGCCCTCACGGATCTTGGCCATCTTGGTGATGAAGATGTCGGGCCTGGTCCCCGGCTCCATGGAGAGGAAGTTCTGCGTGGTGATCAGGTTGAGCTCCACGTCCGGGTTGGCCTCGAAGAAGCCCGGCAGGCGATGGGCGAGCCAGAGCGCCGAGAAGGCCGGCGAGCAGCAGAGGGTGACGATCGACTTGGACGTGCTGTTGTGGCGGATGCGCTCGGCCGCCTGGGAGATGTTGACGAAGGACAGCTGCACGGCGTCGAAGAAGATCGAGCCGGCCGGGGTCAGCTCCACGGCGCGGCCCACGCGCTTGAACAGGTCGGCGCCCAGGTAGGTTTCCAGCTCGCGGATCTGCCGGCTGATCGCCGCCTGGGTGACGCACAGCGCCTCGGCCGCCCGGGTGAAGTTCTGGTATTTGGCCGCGGCCACGAAGGACTTCACCGCGCGCAGCGACGGCATCTTGATCAGCGTCTGATCGGGTTCGGTGTGTTTGACCATAACTTCAGGTAATCAAGACCTTGGAAAAAATGTCGGTTCTTTCGCGTCGGCCCCGGTCCTAGACTGCCGCAAATGCTGTGATCGCGGCGGGCTGGCAGGCTCCGTGGATGGAGGTTAGCCGAAGCGACCGACGACAGAAAGCCTCCGCGCCGCAGGGCCCTTCCGCCAGCGCCGGACGCCGCCGCTGGCCGATCCACGCATGCACCGATACAAACCGCGCCTGTTCTGGAGTGCATACAACAATGGATAAGAAAGCCGCTGTGCTCGACCTGATTCGCCAACGCAAGGCCCGCCACGCGCTGCCCCGCGCGGTCTATAGCGACCCCGAGGTGTACCGCCAGGACCTGGAGCAGCTCTGGCACAAGGAATGGATCTTCGCCGGCCACACCTTCGAGCTGGAGAAGCCGGGCCAGTACCTGACGCTGCAGATCGGCGACTATCCCATCGCCGTGGTGCGCGGCGGCGACGGTCAGGTCCGGGCGTTCCACAACGCCTGCCGGCACCGTGGCTCCAAGGTGTGCACGGAAAGCAGCGGCAAGGTGGCCAAGCTGGTCTGCCCCTACCACAAATGGGTGTTCGACCTAGATGGCAGGCTGCTGTTCGCCGGCAACATGGGGCCTGAATTCAACCCCGCCGACTACGGCCTGAAGCTGGCGCACTGCGAGGTGGTGAACACCTACATCTACGTGTGCGTCGCCGAGACCGCGCCGGACTTCTCGCGCTTCCGCGACGCGGTCTCGCCCTTCATCGGGCCGCACAACCTGGAAGACTGCAAGGTCGCCTTCGAGTCCAACTTGGTCGAGCGCGGCAACTGGAAGCTGGTGTTCGAGAACAATCGCGAGTGCTACCACTGCGACGGCACCCACCCGGAGCTGCTCAACTCCTTCGTCGAGAACCTTTCCGTGGCCGGCGTGGGCGGCGAGGAGGACCCCGAGTTGAGCGCCCACTGGGACCGCTGCGAGGCCGCCGGCCTGCCCAGCCGCCTGGTGATGGACGAGGCGGGGCAGTTCCGCATGACGCGCATCCCGCTCTCGGCCGGCGCCGTGAGCTACACCATGGACGGCAAGCCGGCGGTGGCGCGGCGCCTGGACAAGAGCGGCGAGCCGAACATCGGCGCGCTGCTGTACTTCAACTACCCCTCCACCTGGAACCATTTCCTCGGCGACCACGCCCTGAGCTTCCGCGTGCTGCCCCAGGGCCCCAACGAGACCCTGGTGACCACCAAGTGGCTGGTACCCAAGGATGCCCAGGAAGGCATCGACTACGACCTGGAGCGCCTGACCCGCGTGTGGATCGCCACCAACGACCAGGACCGGCGCCTGGTCGAGGGCGCGCAGGCGGGGGTGAACTCGCCGGCGTACGAGCCGGGCCCGTATTCCTCGATTGCCGAGAACGGCGTCTGCCAGTTCGTGGACTGGTACTGCACCGAGATGACCAGTCGTTTGGCCGACTGATTCCTTTCCCGTTCGCTGCGGACAGGCCCCGCTTCACCCTCTGGTGAAGCGGGGCTTTTTCGAATGCCCGGTCGATCTGATACCCAGGGAGCAGGTCATGCGGACCCCGCGTTTTCTTCCCGGAATGAGCGCTCATTCCCGAGGCTTTCTTCTCGTTCTGCTGGCCGCGTTCTGCTATGGCCTGCAGCCGTTGTTCGCCAGCTTCGCCTATGTCGGCGGCGCCAACCCGATCGGCCTGCTGCTGGCGCGCTTCTCCATCGCGGCCGCGGTGCTGCTGGCGCTGCTGTGCCGGCAGCGCATCGGCTTGCCGAGCCTGCGCCTGGTCCGGCAGAACCTGTTGCTGGGCGTGGGCTACGGCCTGGCGGCGCTGGGTTACTACAGCGCCAGCCGGGCCAGTTCGGTGAGCCTGGCGATCATCCTGGTCTACAGCTTTCCGGCCTTCGTCACCCTGGTTTCCATCGTCTGGCTGGGGGAGCGCACCAGCCTGCCGAAGCTGTTCAGCCTGTTGCTGGCGCTGGGCGGGGTGGCGCTGGCTACGGGGCTGAGCCTGGCCGGCGCTTCCATCGGCGCACTGTGGGCACTGTTCGCGGCGATGGCCTACGGAGCGGCGGTCATCTACGGCACACACCGCGTTCGCCATGAGCACCCGCTGGCCTCGGCGGCCATCGTCCTGCTGGGCTGCGCCGCCACCTTCGCCGTCGCCGCGCTGTTCCAGCACGCCGCCTTCCCGGTGGGTGGTCAGGCGTGGCTGGCAACCCTGGGGTTGGCGGTCTTCGCCACGCTGATACCTGTCGCCGCGTTCCTCGCCGGGGCGCCGGCGATCGGTCCTTCGGCGGCGGCGACGCTGTCCACCGTCGAGCCATTGGTGGCGGTGGCTATCGCCGTACTGCTGATGGGCGAGCGGCTGACCCTGTCGATGCTCATCGGCGGCTGCATGGTGCTGCTGGCCGCCGTCGCCCTGGCCCGCCCGGGCTCCGCGGAAACGCCGCTGGCGCCCGTGACTTAGGAGCGTAGGGCGTATAACCATTCGTGGTTATACGCCGTTGGCCGTGCCGCCGGGGATGTCTGGCGTGGCCGGTGAATCCGATCGCGGACGGAGTCCGCTCCTACGACCGAGCTTGCCTGGGGGCCTCGCACCAGGGCTTGAGAGCGCCCTCACCCCAACCCTCTCCCGCAAGCGGGAGAGGGGCTGTCTGGGCCGAGAAAAGGATTGGCTCCAGCCGGACATCACCGAGGCTGCCGGCTAACGCCATAACATCAGGTTCTGCCCAACGGCTCCCTCTCCCTTCAGGGAGAGGGAGCAGAGTTGAACCCGTGCGCAGATGTCACCGGCCAGTTCGCGAGGTTCGCGAGCAAGAACTAGGCGTCCCCCTCGATCCTACGAAGAGCAGGATTTCCAGAGAAACCTCCGCGCACTCCGAAACGCCCCTTCAGAAGGCCGAGCGAAACCGGCGCTAAGGAGGTCATGCGACATGGATGTCGCGAGAGCCCCGCGGGCTACAGGGACGTACCCTCGGGGCGGGCCTCCGTGGCGGGGGAGTTGGCGAGGGTCGCCTGGCTCCATCGGGCCTGTATGTCGGGGCAAGCCTTTTTGGTTCCTTTTTGCGGGGGTGGCCTCCCTCCGTTTGACAAAAGTGACTCGCCCGAGGGGGCGAAACCAGAGACATCCGAGCACTCGGAGCGGCGCGCTACACCAAGCCCTCAAGCCACTGGGTTCCCGCGTTCGCGGGAATGGCGGGGTGAAGGATGGTGCCTAACCAACAAGCCGCTCAACCATGTAGGACGCATAACGCCCCAGGTGCCCGTGGTACAGGGCTTGAGCCCAGATCAATAACATCAAGTTATGGTTTTGAGCGAACAAATGTCGTTGGACGCTCGACAGGCAGAACCCTAATTTGAAGACACGCCGCCGTCGCCTTCGACGGCCGCTGTAAAGCCTTGCAGGAGCTTCTGCAGAACGGAAGGGCCGCCTCGCCAGTGGCGGCCGTGATTCTTCCGGCGGTACCGGTGCTACGAGGCCGTAAGGTCCCCCGCAGCAAGACCTTGGCCACAAGAATAAGCATAAGGTGAGGAACGTATGAGTCAGACCGACGATATCCTTTCGGTACGCAACATCTTCAAGGTCTTCGGGCCGCGCCCGAACGAGGCGATGGAGATGCTGCGCAAGGGCGCTGACAAGAACGAGATATTCCGCAAGTCCGGGCATGTCGTCGGGGTGTTCGATGCCAGCTTCTCGGTCAAGCGTGGCGAGATTTTCGTCATCATGGGCCTGTCCGGCTCCGGCAAGTCCACCATGGTGCGCCTGTTCAACCGGCTGATCGAACCCACCTCCGGCAGCATCCACCTCAACGGCCGCGAGATCACCGGGCTGTCGGACAAGGCCCTGCTCGACGTGCGGCGCAAGGAAATGGGCATGGTGTTCCAGTCCTTCGCGCTGATGCCGCACATGAGCGTGCTGGAGAACACCGCCTTCGGCCTGGAGATCGCCGGGGTAGGGGAGCAGGAACGCCACAGCCGGGCCCGCGAGGCGCTGCGCCAGGTGGGCCTGGAAGGCCACGAGCACAGCTACCCGCACCAGCTCTCCGGCGGCATGCAGCAGCGCGTCGGCCTGGCCCGGGCGCTGGCCAACGACCCCACCATCCTGCTCATGGACGAAGCCTTCTCGGCGCTCGACCCGCTGATCCGCAACGAGATGCAGGGCGAGCTGATGCGCCTGCAGGCCGAGCAGCAGCGCACCATCATCTTCATCTCCCACGACATCGAGGAAGCCATCCGCATCGGCCACCGCATCGCGATCATGGAAGGCGGCCGCGTAGTGCAGATCGGCACTCCCCAGGAGCTGCTGAACCAGCCCGCCAACGACTACGTGCGGACCTTCTTCAAGGGTTTCGACAGCTCGCGGGTGCTCAAGGCCGGCGACGTCGCCGAACTCGACCAGGCGGTGCTCTGCCGCCTCAACGGCAAGGGGCCGCAGCCCAACGCCGGCGTGCCGTACAGCTACCTGGTCAACGAGCGCAACCAGCTGATGGGCGTCGTGGGCGCCGAAGGCGGCGCCGCGGGCGAGGCGGGCGCGGGGCACTACACCCTGCACGAGCAGCGCCCGGTCTACACCGACACGCCGCTGCACGACGTGCTCGACATCGTCGCCGAGCTGCCCTACCCGGTGCCGGTTCTGGATCGCAGCGGCGCGCTGCACGGCACCATCTCCAAGAACCAGCTGTTGCAGACCCTCAGCCGGCACTGAGCGCAGCCTTGCGCAACAGCCGTCCTCGTCATTCCTAGAAGCAGGTAGCGAGCATGTCCGAGTCCAGTTTCCTCGATCCCTTCCAGAACGCGGTCATTCCGCTGGGTGATTGGGTCGAAACCAGCCTGAATTTCCTGGTACGCAATTTCCGAGATGTCTTCCACGCCATTCGCTGGCCCATCGACCACGTGCTCAACGGTTTCGAGTACGTGCTGCAGAGCGTTCCGCCGACGATCGCCATCGTGCTGGCGGCGCTGTTCGGCTGGCAGCTCGCCGGGCCGCGCATGGGCGCGCTGTGCGCCGTCACCCTGACCTTGCTGGGGCTGATCGGCGTGTGGTCCGAGTCGATGACCACGCTTTCGCTGGTGCTGACCTCCGTGCTCTTCTGCGCCGTGATCGGCATCCCGCTGGGCATCCTCTCCGCCCGCAGCGACCGCATCGAGCGCATCGTCCGCCCGCTGCTCGACGCCATGCAGACGCTGCCGGCGTTCGTCTACCTGGTGCCGGTGGTGATGCTGTTCGGCATCGGCAACGTGCCGGGCGTGCTGGTCACCATCGTATTCGCCGTGCCGCCGCTGGTGCGCCTGACCAACCTGGGCATCCGCCAGGTGCCCGAAGACAAGATCGAGGCGGCCCGCGCCTTCGGTTGCACGCCGCGGCAGATGCTCATGCGCGTCCAACTGCCGCTGGCCACCCCGACCATCATGGCCGGGGTGAACCAGACGCTGATGCTGTCGCTGTCGATGGTGGTGATCGCCTCGATGATCTCCGTCGGCGGGCTCGGCCAGATGGTCCTGCGCGGCATCGGCCGCCTGGACATGGGCCTGGCCACGGTCGGCGGCGTCGGCCTGGTGCTGCTGGCGATCTTCCTCGACCGCCTGACCCAGGCCATGGGCGAACGCACCCGTTCCGACCCGAGCCGCCGCTGGTACCACAGCGGCCCGGTGGGCCTGCTGCTGCGTCTGTTCGGCAGCCAGCCGGTGCCGCACAAGGCGGCCTGAACGAGCCGCCACCGCTTTGCATTCATTCTGCCGACCCAACGAAAAGAACAAGAGGTATACAGCGATGCATTTCGAGACGTTCAAGAACAAGCTTGTGCACTGTGCCGCGGCCATCACCCTGAGCATGGTGTCGCTGTACGGGATGGCCGCGTCGGCGGACAAGCCGGGGGAGGGCGTGAAGGTCACGCCGATCTTCCCGCCGATCGCCGAGGAGCGCTTCCGCGGCGAGTTGGCCATGGCCGGGCTGCGCGAGCTGGGCTACGACGTGCAGGAGCCGAAGGAAACCGAATACGCGGCGATGATGGTGGCGCTGTCCTACGGCGACGCGGACTTCACCGTGCACTTCTGGGACAAGCTGCACGACGCCTTCTACCAGAAGGTCGACGGGCCGCACACGCTGGTCAAGGCCGGCGACGTGATCCCCGGTGTGCTGCAGGGCTACCTGATCGACAAGAAGACCGCCGAGCAGTACCACATCCGCTACATCACCGACCTGAAGAAACCGGAGATCGCCAAGCTGTTCGACACCGACGGCGACGGCAAGGCCAACCTGACCGGCTGCAACCCGGGCTGGGGCTGCGAACTGGTGATCTCCCACCACATGAAGGCCTATGACCTGGAGAAGAGCGTCAACGTCAACCAGGGCTCCTACTTCGCCCTGATGGCCGACACCATCGCCCGCTACAAGCAGGGCCAGCCGATCCTCTACTTCACCTGGGTGCCGCAGTGGATCGCCGGCGTGCTGGTGGAAGGCCGCGACGTGGTCTGGCTGGAGGTGCCCAAGACCGACCTGCCCGACGGCAACAACGACGTGAACACCACCTACCAGGGCAAGAACCTGGGCTTCGCCATCGACAAGGTGGAGGCGCTGCTGAACAAGGACTTCGCCGACAAGAACCCGGTCGCGCTCAAGTTCCTTTCGCAGCTGCAGATCAGCGCCGACGACGAAAGCCAGCAGAACCTGCGCATGCAGAAGGGTGAGAACAAGCCGGCCGACGTTCGCCGCCACGCCCAGGAATGGATCGCTGCCCACCGCCAGCAGTGGGACGGCTGGCTGCAGGCCTCGCGCGCGGTCGCCAGCCAGGCCAAGCAGTGACGCCAACGGGTGCCCGCCGCCGGGCACCCGTTCCTCCGATTCCCGATACCCGTCTGTGGAGCCCCACATGTCGCTCTATTCGTTCGTCCGTGAATTCCGCTTCGAGCAGGCGCCCGCGCACACCCGCGAACTCATGCAGACCTGCCTGCTGGACATCCTCGGCGTCGCCGCCGGCGCCCGCGACAACGCCACCAACCAGGCGCTGCGCCGTTATGCCTTGAACCACTACCCGGCGGGCGTGCTTTCCAGCCGCCTGCTGTTCGACGGCCGCGCGGTGCACCCGCTGGGCGCGGCCTGGGCCGGCGGCTTCTGCGTCGACAGCCTGGATGCCCACGAGGGCCACTTCACCTCCAAGGGCCACGCCGGCGCCACCGTGGTGCCGGCGCTGCTGGCCTTGGTGGACGCCTGTCGCCAGCAGGGACGCACCATCAGCGGCGCGGAGCTGCTCAGCGCCCTGACCATCGGCTACGAAACCGCCCTGCGCGCCGGCGCCGCGCTCATGGCCACGGCACCGCAATACCACGCCTCGGGCGCATTCTCCGGCATCGGCGTGGTGTGTGGCGGCGCGCGCCTGTTGGGCTTCGACGAACAGCAGTTCCGCCACGCCCTGGGCATTGCTGAATACTTCGGCCCGCGCTGCCCGATGATGCGCCTGGTGGACCACCCCTCCATGCTGCGGGACGCCCATGGCGCCGGCGCCTTCGCCGGCCTCAACGCGCTGCTGCTGGCCGAGGCCGGCGTCACCGGGGCCCCAGCCGAGACGGTCGAATTCGACGAGGTCGCCGACCACTGGTGCGACCTGGGCCAGCGCTGGGAGATCGACGCCCAGTACTTCAAGCCCTGGCCGGTGTGCCGCTGGGCCCAGCCGGCGCTGACCGCACTGACCGCACTGATTGCCGAGCACCCGCAGATCCGTGGCGAGAACATCGAGCGCATCAAGGTGCAGACCTTCCACGAATCCATGCGTTTGCAGGGGCACACGCCGGCCAACGCCGATGAGGCGCAGTACGCCCTGGCCTTCCCGCTGGCGGCCCTGGCCGTGCGCGGCCAGGTGGGGCCGCTGGAAGTGACCGGGGGCGCGGTGCACGCCTCGGACATCCTGGCCGTCAGCCAGCGCGTCGACATCGTCGAAAGCGACGAGCTTTCCGCGCGCTTCCCCAACGAGATTCTTTCACGGGTCTCGGTGTCGCTCAAGGACGGCCAGGTCTTCACCAGTCCGGTGACCGCGGCCAAGGGCGACCCCGCCACCGCCATGAGCCGCGAAGAGTTCCGCGCCAAGTTCGACCTGCTGGCCGGCATCACCCTGGACGAGGCCCTCCGGCAGGAGATCGCCGGGGCGATAGCGGCGCTGCCCACCAGCGCCGATTGCGAAGGCTTGTTCGGGCTGCTGTTCGAGGCGGCCGGGCAGGGCGCCTGAGTACCGCGGCGGGTGGCCATCGTCTGTAGCGATGGCCTTCGCCGCGGCGGTCGCCGCCTTGCCCCGCGCCAGTCGGCGCCCTGTTACGGGGCAGGGTTTCTCAGCGCCTGGGTCTGCGCCAGTAGCCACTCGCGCAGCATGCGGATGCCCGTCGAGTCGGCCAGGTCGCGGCGGCAGACGAAGTAGTGCTTCCTGTCGTCGGCGAAGTAGGTTTCCTGCAGGGGGCGCACCAGCCTGCCGCTGTCCAACTGCGGCTGGACCAGGTGGCGCCAGGCCAGGCCGACGCCGACCTCCTGGTGCACCGCGTCCATGAGCATGGAGAAGTGGCTGAAGTTCATGGCCTCCCGGCTTCTGGATGCGTCCAGGCCGAACTGCCGCAGCCAGAACGCCCAGTCGATGGGCGCCCACAGCCTGGCTTTCCAGTGGCTCGCGCTGAGGTTGAGCAGAGTGGCGTCCAGCAGCCCCGGCAACGTCGCGACCTGGGGATGCTGTTCGAGAAAGCCCGGGGTGCAGACCGGGAACACCTCCTCGGAAAACAGGTACTCGGCCACGTAGCGCGGGTGCTCCTCCAGCCCCAGTGTCACCGCCGCCGTGAAGTTCTCCTGGTAGTCGGGGTTGCCCTCGGTGCTGATCAGGTGCAGCTGCAGTTCGGGATATTGCGCGCGCAGCTGCTTCAGCCGCGGCATCAGCCACAGCTGGGCGAAGGCCGTGGTGGTGATCAGGGCGAGGTGGTCCTGGCCGTTGCGCCGCAGCAGGTCGCTGGAGGCGTTGGCGATGTGGTGCAGGGCCGACGACGCGGCCAGGTACAACGCATGCCCGTCGTCGGTGAGCTCGACCTTGCGGTTGCTGCGCAGGAACAGCTTGAGCCCGTAGAAGTCCTCCAGCACCTGGATCTGGCGGCTGACCGCCGCCTGGGTCACGTAGAGCTCTTCTGCCGCCATCTTGAAACTGCCGTGGCGGGCGGCGGCCTCGAAGGTCCGCAGCGCATTCAGTGGCGGCAGCGAATGCCGGAGGTTGCTCATGGGGACTCACCCGCTATGGAAGGACGCCTGGGCAGTTAAGAAAAACTCAAGCGTGCAGGGCAGTATTTTATCGATTTCTTCCCATGCATGGGTTTTTCGGTTAACTAAAAATCAATCGAATGCGCTGCAGAAGTCGTTTGTCGGCGGCCCCCGGCCTGTCGATCATCTGCCTCACACATCCCACTGAGGTACAAGGCAATGCGGTTCGAAAACAAGATTGTCGTGATTACCGGTAGCGCCGGCGGCGTGGGTCAGGCGCTGGTACGGCTGTTCGCCGCCGAAGGGGCCCGCCTGATGATCTCGGACATCAACACCGAGGGCTGCCGGGCCATGGTCGACGAGGCACGCGCCCTGGGCGCCGAGGCCGAATGCCTGGCCGGCAACCTGCGCGAGAAGGAATACTGCGAGGCGATCGTCGCCCGGGCGGTCGAGCGTTTCGGCGGCGTCGACATCCTGCTCAACAACGCCGGCATCATCCCCCGTGGCACCGTCGAGGAAACCACCGACGAGATGTGGTTCACGGCGATGGACGTCAACCTCAACGCCGTGTTCTTCCTCTGCCGCGCGGCCATACCGCACATGAAGCGGCGCGGCGGCGGCGCCATCGTCAATACTTCCTCGGTGTGGGGCATCTATCCGGGGCCCGGGCATGTCGCCTACTGTACCAGCAAGGGCGCGGTAGCCGCGCTGACCAGGAACCTGGGGCGGGACGCCGCGCCCTTCGGCATACGGGTCAATGCCGTGTGCCCGCACGAGATCAACACGCCGATGATCCGCAGCGGCTTCGAGCGCCGTGGCCTGGACCCGCAGAAGGCCATCGAGGAACTGAACAGGACCGTGCCCCTGGGCCGCATCGCGGAACCGGAGGACATCGCTGACGTGATCGCCTTCCTGGCCTCCGACCAGGCGCGCTACATCGCCGCGGAAACGGTCGAAGTCACTGGCGCCAAGCCGGTTTCGGGCTGAGGAGGCGAGCATGCTGCTCAATGACAAGGTAGCCGTCGTGACCGGCGGCGGGCGCGGCATCGGCCGCGGGATCAGCGACAAGCTGCTGGAGGCCGGTGCCCGCGTGCTGGTCGCCCAGCGCCAGCCGCTGGACGACGACCTGGGCGCCAACCCCCGGGTGGCATGGTGCCAGGCCGACCTGGCCGAGCGCGAGGCGCCCTATGCCATCGCCCGGGCCGTCGAGGCGCATTTCGGCGGCGCCGACATCCTGGTCAACAATGCCGGCTTCATGTTCGAGAAGTCCCTCGACGACATGCACGAGGACGACTGGGACCGCATGATGGCCGTCAACCTGCGCGCCCCGGTATTCCTGGCCAAAGCGCTGTTGCCCCAGTTGCGCCGGCGCGGCGGTGGCAGCATCGTCAACATCGGCTCCATCGAAGGCATCGGCGCCAATCCCTGGCACGCCGCCTACTGCGGCTCCAAGGCCGGCGTGCATGGCTTCACCCGGGGCATGGCCGTTGACCTGGGGCGCGACGGCATCCGTTGCAACGCCATCGCCCCGGGCTGGATCAACTCGGCACTGAGCGACGCCTACATCGACGCCCAGCCGCAACCCGAACTGGCCCGCGCCGGCCTGTTGAAGCTGCACCCGGTGGGTCGCACCGGCGAGCCCGGGGACATCGGCGGCGTCGCCGTGTTCCTGGCCAGCGACGCGGCGGCCTTCATCACCGGCCAGGTGATAGTCGTGGATGGCGGCCGCATGGCCAAGCTGCCGTTGCCGTTCTGAGGCGCGAGCGGCGCCGGGAAGCCCACCTTGGCGGTGGGCTTTTTTCATTGCGTCGTGCGATGTCGTTTCGACCGCGCGGGCCCCGGCGATCTGTGCTATTTCTCCCCGGCAGCCCCGCCCTCCGGGCCGCTACGGAGACCCCCATGCCCGCCGAAGCCGCCGCGCCGTTCTCGATCCTCATCCTGGTCTTCCCGCACTACAACCTCGCGGCCACCACGGCCTTCATCGACCCGTTCCGCGCGGCCAACTACCTGAGCGGGCACACCCATTTCCACTGGGAAGTCGTGTCGATGGCCGGCGGTCCGGTGGTGGCGAGCAATGCGATGAGCACCGGCACCCGGGCGCTGGCCGAGGTGCAGGGCGCGCCCGACCTGGTGATGCTGTCTTCCAGCTGGAACCCGGAGACGCTGCACAGCCCGGCGCTGAGCGCCGCGCTGCGCCTGTGGGCGAGGCAAGGGGTGGTGCTCGGCGCGCTGGACACCGGTGTCTATCTGCTGGCCGGGGCCGGGCTGCTGGATGGCAAGCGTGCCACCGGGCACTACGAGCACATCGATTCGCTGAAGGAGCTCTACCCGGACGTGGATATCTGCGAGGACATGCTGGTGATGGACGGCAAGCGCATCACCTGCTGTGGCGGTGCGGCCTCGGCCGACTGTGCGCTGCATGTCATCCGCTCGCTGCACGGCGATACCCTGGCCAACGAGACGGCCCGCTACCTGTTTCACGAGCGCCTGCGCCCGCTGGGCACGCAGCAGAACCCCGAGGCGCCGCAGCCGCTGGGCAACACCGTGCCGGACCTGGTGAAGCAGGCCATCCGCATCATGGAGCAGAACCTGGAGGAGGCGGTGCCGATCCCGGACATCTGCGAGCGCATCGGCATCTCCCAGCGCCAGCTCGACCGCCTGTTCAACCAGATCGTGCAGAAGAGCCCGGCGCTCTACTACCGCGACATCCGCCTGGACCGCGCCCGTTGCCTGGTGACCCAGACCGACATGTCGCTGATGGAGATCGCGGTGGCATCGGGCTTCGCCAACCAGTCGCACTTCAGCCGCATCTACCGCGAGCGCTTCGGCCTGACGCCGCGCCGCGACCGCCTGGACGGGCGCATCCCGTTCGAGTTCCGGGCCTGGCCGATGCACCAGGTCACGCCCTGACGCCTTTCCCCCAAAGCCACTGCTGACGCCCTGCAGCCCGCCCCGCACGGGCGGCGGGAGCCTGCGCGCCTGCCTCAGGGCGGTCGCAAACGGGATGCTCATGTCCAAAAGCGACCATGGCCAAAAACGAATAAAACGCGGCGAATCCTGCACATTTTGCCTGCCCCGCGACGACCACTATCGGCCCCGAGACAAGAACACAAACCCAGGAAATTCCTGTACCGGAAGGCCGCTGATATGTCTGAAGTCATCTCCAAAGTACAACTCCAGAACATCGCCCGGGGCTACCACCCGGACCCGCTGATCTCCCAGTCCCTGCGTGCGGACGCCTACGTCGACCCGCAATGGTTCCGCCTGGACCAGCAGCAGATCATCGCCAAATCCTGGCAGTGGGTCTGCCACGTGGAAAAGGTCCGCGAGCCGGGCACCTACACCACTGCGGAAATCGCCGGCAACCCCATCGCCGTGGTGCGCGACCACGACGGCAACCTGCGGGCCTTCTACAACGTCTGCAAGCACCGCGCGCACCCGGTGCTCAGCGGCGAGGGCAAGGTCAACCGCATCATCTGCCCCTACCACTCCTGGTGCTACGGCCTGGACGGCCAGCTCAGCGGCGCGCCCCACGTCGGCGGCCTGAAGGACTTCGACAAGGGCGAGATCCACCTCAGCCCCGTGCAGGTGGAGGAGTTCTGCGGCTTCATCTTTGTCAACCTCGACCCCGCCGCGCGGCCGCTGCGCGAGCAGTCCGGCGAGTTGCAGGAGGAAATCCTGCACTGGGCGCCGGACATCGCCAACCTGACCTTCGGCCACCGCCTGACCTACGCCATCAAGTCCAACTGGAAGAACGTCGTCGACAACTTCCTGGAGTGCTACCACTGCCCGACGGCGCACAAGGACTTCTGCACCCTGGTGGACATGAGCACCTACAAGGTGCGCACCCACGGCATCTACTCCAGCCACATGGCCGAGGCCGGCCAGGGCCAGAACAGCGCCTACGACACCTCCCAGGCCAAGGTGCGCACCCACGCGGTGTGGTGGCTGTGGCCCAACACCTGCCTGATGCGCTACCCGGGGCGCAGCTCGATGATCGTGCTGCACATCATCCCGGCCGGTCCGGACCTGACCTACGAGACCTACGACTTCTTCCTCGAAACGCCCGAGGCGAACGAGATGGAGAAGGAAGCCATCCGCTACCTCGACGAAGTGCTGCAGGTGGAGGACATCGCCCTGGTGGAGAACGTCCAGCGCGGCATGCGCACGCCGGCCTTCGAGCAGGGGCGCATCGTCACCGGCCCCAACGGCTCGGGCAAGTCCGAGCACGCGCTGCACCACTTCCATGGCCTGGTGCTGGGCGCGTATGAACAGGGAGTCGAGGCATGAGCGGCGCGCTGCAAGGGAAGGTTGCCTTCGTCACCGGCGGCCTGGGCGGGATCGGCCGCGCCATCTGCGCGCGCTTCGTCAGGGAAGGCGCCACGGTGTTCGCCGCCGACCTGAAGGAGTCCGCGGCCGTGCCGGGCACGACCTTCGTCCCGCTCGACGTCAGCTCGGAGGAGAGCGTGCGTCAGGCCATGGCGACGGTGCAGGAACAGGCCGGCAAGCTCGACATCCTGGTCAACGCCGCCGGCATCGAGATCGAACAGACCATCGAGCAGACCAGCCTGGCCGACTGGAACCGCATCTTCGCGGTGAACGTCACCGGCACCTTCCTCGTCTCGAAATTCGCCCTGCCGCTGCTGCGCGACAGCGGTGCGGCGAGCATCGTCAACTTCGGTTCCTACGACGGCTTCATCGCCGACCCGGGCCTGGCGGCGTACTGCGCCACCAAGGGCGCCGTGCACGCACTGACGCGCGCCATGGCCTGCGACCACGGCCCGGAAGGCATCCGCGTCAATGCCGTCTGCCCGGGCTACGTCGACACGCCGATGCTGCGCAGCTTCTTCCGCGACCACGGCGACATCCACAGCCTGGAAGCGGCCGTGCGCGACGTGCACCCGGTGCGCCGCTACGGCACCCCGGAAGACGTCGCCAACCTGGTGAACTGGCTCGCCAGCGACGAAGCCCGGTACGCCTCCGGGCAACTGTGGGTCCTCGATGGCGGCCTGACCGCCCAAGTCCAGCAAATGAAACTGTGAGAGCGATCATGCCCAAGTCCGTCATCATCACCTGCGCCACCACCGGCGGCGTGCACACCCCGACCATGTCGGAATACCTGCCGATCACCCCCGACGAGATCGCCCGCTCGTCCATCGAGGCGGCCGAGGCCGGGGCGTCGATCATCCACCTGCATGCCCGTCATCCCGAGACCGGCAAGCCCGACCCGCGCCCCGAACTGTTCCGCGACTTCATGGGGCGGATCAGGGACCGCAGCGACGCCGTGCTCAACGTCTCCACCGGCGGCGGCCTGGGCATGAGCCGCGAGGAGCGCCTGCGCGCCGCGGTCAGCCTGAGCCCGGAAATGGCCTCGCTGAACGTCGGCTCGATGAACTTCGGCATCTTCCCGATGAAGGCCAGGTACCCGAGCTGGAAGCACGCGTGGGAGCCGGCGTTCCTCGACAGCACCCGCGACTTCATCTTCCGCAACACCTTCGCCGACATCGAATACATCGTGAAGGAACTGGGCGAGGGCCACGGCACGCGCTTCGAATTCGAGTGCTACGACCTGGGCCACCTCTACAACCTGGCCTGGGTCATCGACCAGGGCTGGATCAAGCCGCCGTTCTTCGTGCAGATGGTGTTCGGCGTGCTCGGTGGCGTCGGCGCCGACCTCGACAACCTGATGCACATGCACACCATCGCCCAGAAGCTGTTCGGCAAGGACTACGAGTGGTCGGTGCTGGCGGCCGGCAAGAACCAGATGCACTTCGCCACCCAGGCCGCGCTGCTGGGCGGCAACCTGCGTGTCGGCCTGGAAGACAGCCTCTACATCGCGCCGGGCGAGAAGGCGAAGAGCAATGCCGAGCAGGTGCGCAAGATCCGCTCGATCGTCGAGAACCTCGGCCTGCAGGTCGCCACCCCGGCCGAGGCCCGCGCGCGCCTCGGGCTCAAGGGCGGCGACAAGGTCGAGTTCTGAGAGGGGAGAGGCCCATGCAAACCCGAATGCTGATCGACGGCGAACTGGTGGCGGGCGAGGGCGAGGCCCTGGCGGTGATCGACCCGGCCAGCGGCGAGCCCATCGCCCAGGTCAACGAGGCCAGCCCGGAACAGGTGGACGCCGCCGCGCGAGCGGCCGACGAGGCCTTCCAGACGTTCTCGAAGACCACGCCGGCCGAACGTTGCGCACTGTTGCTGGACATCGCCGATGTCATCGCGGCCCACGCGCCGGAACTGGCTGCGCTGGAAAGCGCCAACGCCGGCAAGCCCTGGCCCTCGGCGCTGGACGACGAAATGCCGCTGACCCTCGACACCTTCCGCTTCTTCGCCGGCGCGGCGCGCACGCTGTCGGGCGTGGCGGCCGGCGAATACGTGGCGGGGCACACCAGCCTGATCCGTCGCGACCCGCTGGGGCCGGTGGCCGCCATCGCGCCCTGGAACTACCCGCTGATGATGGCCGCTTGGAAGCTCGCCG
Source organism: Pseudomonas sp. RW407 (assembly GCF_003176655.1). NCBI lineage: Bacteria > Pseudomonadati > Pseudomonadota > Gammaproteobacteria > Pseudomonadales > Pseudomonadaceae > Pseudomonas > Pseudomonas sp. RW407. Next base: position 873,811 of record NZ_QGSL01000091.1, read on the forward strand.
CGCCCCTGGCGGCGGGCTGCACGGTGGTGCTCAAGCCCTCGGAAACCACGCCGCTGTCGACCCTGCGCCTGGCCGAACTGCTGCAGGACGTGGTGCCCAGGGGCGTGGTGAACGTGATCAATGGAAAGGGAGCGAGTGTCGGTGATCGTCTTGTCAATGCTCCGGGCATGGAGGGTGTCAGCATCACCGGCTCCCCCGCCACGGGAGCGGCCGCCCTGCGCGCGGCCTCGCGGCAACTGCGCCAGGTGCATCTGGAGCTGGGTGGCAAGGCGCCGGTGATCGTCTACGCCGATGCCGACGTCGACAGGCTGGTGGCCACGTTGCGAGCCACGGCCTTCTTCAACGCCGGCCAGGATTGCGCGCAGCCCTGCCGGCTGCTGGTGGCCGACGCGATCTACGACCGCGTCGTCGCCGAACTGGCCGCCGCCGTGGGTTCGATCCGCACCGGCGCGCCGCGCGAGGCGGGCACGCAGATGGGCCCGCTGATCAGCGAGGCGCATCGCCAGCGTGTGGCCGGCTTCGTCGAACGTGCGCGCGGGTGGGCGGAGGTGGTGACCGGCGGCTTCGCCGAGGATCGCCCGGGCTTCTTCTACCGCCCCACGCTGGTGGCCAACGTCGACAACGATGCCGAAATCGCCACCTGCGAGGTCTTCGGACCGGTGGTCAGCGTCTCGCGCTTCGGCGCCGACGAGGACCCGGTGGCCATCGCCAACGCCGGCCGCTACGGCCTGGCCTCGTCGGTGTGGACGCGCGATGGCGCGCGGGCGATGGCCGTTACCAGCCGGCTGCGCTACGGCTTCACCTGGGTGAACACCCACGGCGTGGCGACGCCGGAAATGCCCTGGGCGGCCATGAAGGGCTCGGGGCACGGCTGCGACATGTCGGTGTTCGCCCTGGAGGCCTACACCGCGGTCCGCCACGTCATGTTCGCCCATGGGGAACTGCCATGAGCCAGGACATCGTGATAGTCACCGGCGGCGGGCGCGGCATCGGCCGCGCCATCGTCGACGAGTTCCTCGCCCAGGGCGCGCGGGTCGCCACCTGCGGGCGCGGCATGCGTCCGGCGGACCTGGACGAAGCCGTGCTGTGGGTGCAGGCGGATGTCTCGCGGACCCACGATGCCCGCCGCGTGCTGGAGCAAACCCTCGAGCACTTCGGTGTGCCGACCGTGCTGGTCAACAACGCCGGCGTACAGGTGGAAAAAACCCTCGACCAGACCTCCGACGAGGACTGGGAGCTGGTCATGGGCATCAACGCCAAGGGTACCTTCAACCTCTGCCGCGCCGTGCTGCCGGTCATGGCGGAGCGGGGCGGCAGCATCGTCAACCTCGGCTCGATCTCCGGGCTGAACGCCGATCCGTCCATGGCCCTGTACAACGCCTCCAAGGCCTTCGTCCATGGCCTGACGCGCTCCATCGCCATCGACCATGGCCCACGGGTGCGCTGCAACGCCGTATGCCCGGGCTGGATCATGACCGCCATGGCCGAGGACGGTTTCGCCCAGGCCCGCGACCCCGGCAAAGCCAGGGCCGATGCGCTGGCGCGGCATGCCACCGGGCGCTTCGGCCGGCCCGGGGACGTCGCCGGGCTGGTGGCCTGGCTCGCCTCCGAGCAGGCGGGGTTCGTCACCGGGCAGTGCTATGTCATCGACGGCGGACTGACCGCCGCCTCCCCACTCCAACCGAGGTTCTTCTGATGAATGAGTTCCAGAATGTGGCGGTACTGGGCGCCGGCGTCATCGGCGCCAGCTGGACGGCGTTGTTCCTGGCTTCCGGCCGCAACGTGGCGGTATTCGATCCCGCCGAGGGGATGGAAAGCGATGTCCGCGACTATGTGAAGAACGCCTGGCCGACCCTGGTGGAGCTGGGGCTGGTGAAGGACGGCGCACCGGGTGAACTGAGCTTTTACCGCAGCGCCGCCGAGGCGGTGAAGAATGCCGACTTCATCCAGGAAAGCGTGCCCGAGCGCATCCAGCTCAAGCATGCGCTCTACGGGGAGATCGAACCGCTGCTCAAGCCGGGGGCGATCGTCGCCTCGTCCGCCTCGGGCCTGCCGCTGAGCGAAATGCAGGCCGGCTGGAAGGACCCGTCGCGCTTCGTCCTCGGCCATCCGTTCAACCCGCCGCACTTGATCCCCCTGGTGGAGGTCATGGGCAACCAGCGCACCGCGCAGGCGGCCGTCGAGGGCGCGGAGCGCTTCTACGAGCAGGTTGGCAAGGTGACCATCCGCGTGCACCGCGAAGTCCCTGGGCATGTGGCCAACCGGCTGCAGGCGGCGCTCTGGCGCGAGGCCATCCACCTGGTGAAGATCGGCGCGGCCAGCGTCGAGGACGTGGATACCGCGGTCTGGGCCGGCCCCGGCCTGCGCTGGGCGGCCATGGGCCCGACCCTGCTGTTCCACCTGGGCGGCGGCCCCGGTGGGCTGGAGGCCTTCTGCCAGAAGTACACCGAGAGCTTCCACCGCTGGTGGGAAGACCTGGGCGACCCGCGCCTGGATGCCGAAACCGCCGCGCAGCTGGTGCGGGGCGTGGCCGCCGAGTCCGCCAACGGCAGCCAGGCGGAGCTCTCGCAGGCACGCGACGAACTGATCACCGCGATGCTCAAGGCCAGCGCGAACCTGCGGCGCAAGTGACGCCGGGTGGGGAAGCATGGCTCCCTGCCGGCCGCGGGCGGGCAGGGGCCCCAACTTCGGATGCAGTAGAGGTGAACATGTCGGTCGAACGTCTGACACTGCAGGTAACGGACATCGCCAGCGCCGCCAGGGACGTGCGCGTCGTCGAGCTGCGCGACCCCGCCGGCGGCGAATTGCCGGCCTACACGGCCGGTGCGCACATCGAGTTGCACCTGCCCGGCGGCCTGGTGCGCCAGTACTCGCTGTGCGGCGATGCGCGGGAGCGGGAGAGCTACCGCGTCGGCGTGGGGCTGGCGCCGGCCAGCCGTGGCGGTTCGCGCTACATCCACCAGTCGCTGCACGTCGGCGACCTGGTCCGGGTAACGCCGCCGCGCAACCACTTTCCGTTGTTCGAGGACGCCGGCGAGTTCGTCTTCTTCGCCGGCGGCATCGGCATCACGCCGATCCTGTCGATGATCCGCTGGTGCGAGGCCAACCGGCGCCCCTGGCGGCTGTTCTACCTGGTGCGCAGCCGCGAGCGGGCCGCCTTCCTCGACCAGTTGGCGGCCTACGGCGAGCGGGTGACCCTGCATGCGGACGAAGAGGCCGGCGGGCTGTTCGACATCGAAGGCACGGTCGCCCGGCTGCCCGGGCGCGCGCACCTCTACACCTGCGGGCCGACGCCCCTGATGCTGGCCGTCGAGGCGGCGGCCCGGGGCTTCCCCGCCGAACAGGTGCACTTCGAATGGTTCACCCCCAGGCAGGTGGAGAAGGCCGGGGCCGACACCGCTTTCACGGTGAAGCTGGCACGCAGCGGCAGGTGCCTGGAGGTGCCCGCCGACCAGAGCCTTCTGCAGGTGCTGGAAGCCAACGGTGTGCAGGTCGAGAGCTCCTGCCGCGAGGGCACCTGCGCATCCTGCGAGACGCGCGTGCTGGCCGGCATTCCCGATCACCGCGACAGCGTGCTGAGCGAGGCCGAGAGGCGTTGCAACGGCAGCATGATGGTCTGCGTGTCGCGGGCGCTGTCCGGCACGCTGGAACTGGATCTCTGAGCGCAGGGGAATGACCGAATGCTGACCTACCGGACGCCGGTCCTGCGTGACTGGATCGACTACAACGAGCATCTGCGCGATGCGTTCTACCTGCTGATCTTCAGCTACGCCACCGATGCGCTGATGGAGCGCATCGGCCTGGATGAGGCGGGGCGCGCCGACACCGGGCACACGCTGTTCACCCTGGAAGCGCACATCAACTACCTGGCGCAGGCGAAGCTGGGCGACGCGCTGGAAGTGCGCACCCGGTTCATCGACCGCGACCTCAAGCGCCTGCACATCGTCCACGACCTCCACCGGGAGGGAAGCGACGAGCCGCTGGCCGTCAGCGAGCAGATGCTGATGAACGTCGACTTCCAGGCCGGCCGCGCCTGCGTCTTCGCCGACGCGGTGGACCGCCGGGTTTCCGAACTCTTCAGGCAGTACCAGGGGGCCCGTCACCCCGGCTACTGCGGGAGACGCATCGCCATCCGGCGCTGATGCGGGCCCCTGTTCCAGGGGCAGGACAACAAGCAAAACGACAACCACTGCCTTGAGGGTTCATCAGATGAAAGCTGCATCGTTCCTGTTCCTGGGCGCGCTGGCCGGTCTTCCCGTTCTGGCCCAGGCCACGGAGCCCGCACAGTGCCAGACCGTGCGGATGTCCGACCCCGGCTGGACGGACATCCAGTCCACCACGGCCATCGCCAACACCCTGCTCAAGGGGCTGGGCTACAAGACCAAGGTGACCTTGCTCGGCGTACCGCTGACCTACAAGGCGCTGGCCGAAGGCCGGAACATGGACGTCTTCCTCGGCACCTGGATCCCGACCATGGAGCCGGACCTGAAGCCCTACCGCGAAGCCGGTACCATCGACATCGTGCGGGCCAACCTGCAGCACGCCAAGTACACCCTCGCCGTGCCGGAAGACCTGTGGAACCGGGGCCTGAAGGACTTCGCCGACATCCCGAAATTCAAGGACGAGCTGAACGGCAGGATCTACGGCCTGGAACCGGGCGACGGCGGCAACAACGCCGTGCTCAAGGCCATCGAGCAGAATGCCTTCGGCCTCAAGGACGCCGGCTTCAGCGTGGTGGCTTCCAGTGAGTCGGGCATGCTGTCCCAGGTCGACCGGGCCATCCGCCGGAAGAACGCGATCCTCTTCCTGGGCTGGGAGCCACACCCGATGAACACCCGCTTCAGGATCCGCTTCCTCACCGGCGGCGACGCATTCTTCGGCCCCGACTTCGGCGACGCGACCGTCTACACCAGCACCCGCAAGGGCTACGTGGACGAATGCCCGAACGTGGGTCGCCTGCTGAAGAACCTCAGCTTCACGCTGGACATGGAGAACACCATCATGGGCTCCATCCTGGACGACAAGATGGAGCCCGAGGACGCCGCCCGGGCCTGGCTCAGGAAGAACCCGGACGCCCTGGCGCCCTGGCTGAAGGACGTCGCCACCGTCGATGGCAGGCCGGGGCTGGAGGCGGTCAAAGGTAGCTTGTAGGGGAGGCGAAGCAGGGCCCGGCGGTGGCTGCCGGGCTCACCTGCCTTTCGCCCCTCCCGCGCGCCAGCCGTCGAACCCATCCAGCAGAAGCTCCAGGCCCGCATCGAAGGTGTTGGCGCTGTCGACGTTGACGAAAGGCGCCGCCAGGAATGCCGCGCCCGGGTAGGCGTCGGTGGCGAACCTGGCCAGGTAGCCGCCGATGAAATCGCCGTGGGAGTGGGGGGCTTGGTGGTTTTCCTTCTCCGCGGCTATCACCGTGACGAACAGCATCAGCAGGTGATAGGCCATGGCGGCGAAGGGGCCGGCCAGGCCGGCCCGTTCGAGGATTCGGCCGATATGGTCGAAGTAGGCCAGGCCGTAGTCGGTCTCGCCGGGTTGCACGCGCTGGAACAGGCGGAACTTGTTCTCCGTGAGGATGTAGGTGGCCAGCCCTGGCCAGCGCTCCATGGTGGCGAGCGAGGAGCGGGCAACGGCCGCGATGTCCTCGCGCGAGTTCCCGGTCGGCGCCGGGAGCAACTGCACGCGCTCCTTGAAGGCGGCGTTGATCACGGTGCTGATCAGTTCATCGCGGCTGCCCAGGTGGTAGTGGACCATGCCGGCCGCCACCCCAAGTTCCTTGCCGATCCTGACCATGCTGACTTCCGTCAGGGACTCGCTGCGGGCGATGCGGATCGCGCAGTCGATCATCGCCTCCCGCGAGACGTCCTGGTCGCTCTTGGGGCGGCGGCCCGCGCGTTTGCGCGGCGCCTTGGGTGTTGCAGCTGTTTCGGTACCGTCCGACATCCAGGCATTCCCTTGGATTTAATTGACACTCTCTCAGATTACCACCTGGCGTTCCCGCCGCTCAAACGAGGGGTGAGGGCGGCCGCCGGCCCTGGCGGGTATCGGGGCCACTGATCGGTCGGATCCGCCGTGGGCCTTCCTGCGTTTTCAGGGTGCGGAAAAATTTTCACTACACTCAATTGACACCATCTCAATTTTTGCCCTAGCCTTGTCTCGAGCATTAATTGAGCGTATCTCAATTAATCGATCGAAGGATTTCCGGCATCACTCAGGAGGGCCCATGGCGGCTGATTCCAACAACAAGAAGGTGGCGGTCACTGCGGGCCTGCGTGGTGCGTCGTGGCGGCCGGAGCGCATGGCCGAGCCGTTCAGTTCGACCCCCTGTCCGCTGGTCACCCAGGATGGCCAGGGTGCGCTGGGCGTGCTGTTTTCCCGAGGGGGAGAGCGCAAGGTCGTCTTCATCATGCATCCCCGGGAACTGGTGGTGACCCACTATCTGGTCCCGGATGTGCTGGATGCCGGCTGGGCCTGCTGGGTCCAGGGCGCGCGCTCGATCGGCAACGACCTGCGCCTCGAACACGAGTTCGCGCTGTACGACGTTGCCGCCGGGATGCGCCACCTGCGCTCAATGGGCTTCCAGACCATCGTACTGCTCGGCAACTCGGGCGGGGCGGGGCTGTTCGCCTACTACAACCAGCAGGCCCAATGCGCGCCGGAACGGCGCATCGCGAAGACGCCGGCGGGGCGGCCTAGCCAATTCGGCACGGCGGATTTCCCGGTGGCCGATGGCATCGCCCTGGTGTCGCCCCATCCCGGGCAGGGCGTGCTGCTGATGAATGCCCTGGACCCTTCCGTGGTCGACGAGGCCGATCCCTTCTCCGTCGACCCGGCCCTGGACCCGTTCAGCGAGGCCAACGGCTTCCGCCTGCCGCCGGATTCCTCCAGCTACGCCGCCGGGTTCATCGAGCGCTACCGGGCCGCGCAGCGCCAGCGGGTGGCGCGCATCGATGCCTTCGCCAGGCAACTGGTCGAACGCCGCCAGGCCGCACGTGACCGGCTGAAGTCGGGCCGGGAGCGCAGCGACAAGGCCCTGGCTAGCCATGGGCCGATCTTCCAGGTGTGGCGCACCGACGCCGACCTGCGCTGCTGGGATACCTCCCTCGACCCGTCGGACCGCTACGTCGGCTCGCTCTGGGGCAGCGACCCCTTCGTCTCGAACCTGGGCAGCGTCGGCTTCGGCCGCATCGTGACGCCGGAGTCCTGGCTCTCGACCTGGTCCGGCCTGTCGTCCAACGCCTCGCTGGCCAGGTGCGCCCATGCCATCGAACAGCCGACGCTGCTCGTCGAATACACCGGCGACAACTGCGTATTCCCCGCGGATGTCGACGCGATCTTCGATGCCATCCCGGCTTCGGCCAAGGAACGTCACCGCGTGCGTGGCAATCACCATGGCCAGGCCCTGGAGGAGGGCGAGGTATCCGGACAGCTCGTCGCCGGCGGACACCTGAGGCGGTGGCTTCAAGAAAACTTCTGAAAACAACAAGAGCGTGCAGCCATGACAATTACAAAAAACGAAACTTCATCCCTCTCTGCCGGCGCCTCCTCCCAGGGCGAACGGCTGCGCCGGGTAGCCGCGCCCATTCCTGGCGTCGTCTATCCGAAGCAGAGCGAACTCGACCGCTACGTGGCGGGAGGGGCGCTGGGTTACGAAACCCTTGTTGACGGGCTGAAATCAGTCGTTCGTCAGCATCCGGACAACGTCGCGCTGCTCGGGCCGGAGCTCCGAATCACCTACCGCGAGCTCGATGAGCTGTCCTCCCGCCTGGCAGGTGCCCTCCTGAAGCAGGGGCTCAAGCCCCTGGATCGTGTCATCTATCAGTTGCGCGACAGCGAGCAATTGGTGATCTCCTTCTTCGCATGCCTCAAGGCCGGCTTGATTCCGATCTGCACCATGGCCGCTCACCGCGAGCGTGAAATCGGCTACCTCGCCAACCATGGCGAGGCCAGATTGCACATCGTTCAAGGGGATGAGCCCGAAAAATTCGACAGCGTCGCGTTTGCCCGCAAGATGCAGGATGTGGCGCCGTCCCTGAGGCTGATCATGCAGGTTCGCGGCGAGCCGCAGGAGGGTGTGCTGGTACAGGATGCCCTGATTGCCGACACCGATCTGGCCGAGGCCGAGGCCTTGCTGCAACACGTGAAACTGGACCCCTTCCAGGTCGCGGTATTCCAGCTGTCCGGCGGCACCACGGGGGTGCCGAAGATCATCCCGCGCTTCCACAACGAATACCTCTACAACATGCGGGCCGTCGCCCGCTGGCTGGACTACCAGCCCGACGACGTGCTGTTCATGCCGCAGCCCATGGTCCACAACCTCAACATGGGCTGCTGCTTCGGCCCGTTCCTGATGACCGGTGGCACCGTCACGGTGGCCCCCAACCTGCAGCCGGAAACCCTGATCTCGTTGATCGCTTCGACCCGGCCGACATGGTTGATGCTGGGCGGGCCGATCATTGCCCGTCTCGAGTCTGCCATTCATGAAGGCCGGGTCGACCTGTCCAACGCTCGCGGCGTGATCGTCGCCAACAGCGCTGCCAAGCTGCAAAAGCTGCTAGGCGTACGCACCCATAACATCTTCGGCATCACCGAGGGAGTCATCACGCTCACTCACAAGGATGACGCCGCCGAAGCGCACGACACCACGAACGGTCGTCCGGTCTCCGAGTTCGACGAGATCCGCATCCTGGTGCCGGGCACCGAGCAAGACGCCAAGCCCGGTGAAATTGGCGAGCCCGCATTCAAGGGCCCGTACACCATCCACGGCTACTACAACGCAGAAGAGCGCAACCGCGAGACCTTCACCCGCGACGGCTACTACCGCTCGGGCGACCTCATGTACACGAAGGTGGTCGACGGCAAGACCTACTACGTCTTCTGCGGCCGCCTGAAGGACCTGGTCAGCCGTGGCGGCGAGAAGATCAATTGCGAAGAAGTGGAGATGGCCGTGGCGGGCCACCCGGCCGTGGCCGCAGTGGCCGCTGTCGGTTACCCATGCCCGGTGTTCGACGAGCGCCTGTGCGCCGCCATCGTGCTGCGCAATGGCTTCCCCGTGCCCAGCGTCGCCGAGCTGGGCGCCTTCCTCCAGGACTACGGTCTGGCCAAGTTCAAGTGGCCGGAACGCATCGAAGTGCTCGACGCCTTCCCCCTGACCGCCTCCGGCAAGCTCAGCAAGGAGAAGCTGCGCGAGCTGGTCAAGGCGAACGTCGAGCGTGAGCGGGCACAACAAGCGAACTGAAATACGGTTCAGAGGAGTACGTCAGATGGCAACCGATCAGCCCGTCCTCAAGGGCGTCCACCATAGCGCCAGGCCGACCTGGAAACTGCGGGAAACCGTCGAGTTCTACCGGGACAAGCTGGGCCTGCCCCTGGTCCACGCCATATCGGCGCGCGGCTGGGGCCCGTCCAACCACCCCGATTTCCTGCACTTCTTCTTCGACAGCGGCAACCACAGCACCATCGCCTTCTTCTACTACATCAACACCGAGCAGCCGGACTACACCCGGCCGGTGGCGGACTACCGCTACGAGGCGACCCACACCGCCTGGCGCGTGGACACCCGCGAAGAGCTGCTGCAATGGCGCGACCGCCTGGAAAGCCAGGGCATCCCGCTGATCTTCCAGATCCGCCACGAGCTGATCGAGTCGATCTACTTCAACGACCCGAACGGCTATTACCTGGAGATCACCATCCAGGAGCGCCCCATGGACGCCCTGGATGCGCAGGACGCCACCCGCACCCTCGAGGCCGCCATGGCCCTCGAGGATGGCCTGAGGGCCGGGGAGACCGGCTTCACCAGCATCGACCAGGTCTGGCTGGCCAAGGCCAACGGGATCGACCCCGGCTGCACGGAAGGTGTCGCCCTGTTCGTGCTGGATGCGCCGGAGTTCCGCCCCCTGCTCGAGGCCGCCGGGCAGGCCCCGGAGTTCAGCGTCGAGAACCTGGACAACGGCTACTGGAAGATCAGCACCGAAGACGCGCTGGTCTTCGAGCGCAAGAAGCTGGGCTTCGTGCCAGCACTATGGAATGCCGCGCTGACCGGCGGCTTCGTCGGCGAGGTGACCGAGTTCGATCGCTATCGGCTGCAGATCAGCCGCGGAGAGCAGTGATGAAGGTGGCAATCGTCGGCGGGGGCCCGTCCGGCCTCTACCTCGGCCTGTTGCTCAAGCGTGGCGCGCCGCAGTGGCAGGTGGAAGTCATCGAGCAGAATGCGGCGGACGCGACCTTCGGCTTCGGCGTGGTGCTGGCCGATACCGGCCTGCAGCAGCTGCGCGATGCGGACGTCGCTTCCTACGAGGCGCTCTGTGCCGCCACCACGCAACACGAGCACCAGGTGATAGTGCAGGCGGAAACGCCGATCGACATCCGCCTCCCGGTGAAGGGAGGCGCGATTCCCAGGCTCCGGCTGCTGCAGATCCTCGAACAACAGGCGGAGGAGGCCGGGGTGGTGGTGCACTACCGGCAGCGTATCGACGGCACGGCCGATCTCGCCCGGCTGGGGCTGGACGACGCGGATGTGGTGGTCGGCGCCGATGGCGTCAACTCGGTGATCCGCCGGGAGTTCGAGCAGGCCTTCGGCACCACCACCAGCACTCTGGGCAACCACTTCGCCTGGTACGGCACGCCGAAAGTCTTCGACGCCTCGGCACTGGTGTTCCGCAAGTACGAAGGCGGGCATTTCGTCGCGCACTACTACGCCTACAGCGACGAGATGAGCACCTTCGTCGCCGAGTGCGACGACGCCACCTGGCAGCGCCTGAACCTCGGCAGCCTCAGCGATGCGCAGCGCCTGGCGCTGATGGAGAAGATCTTCGCGCCCGAGCTGGAGGGGGCCCCGCTGATGGATGGCGACGCCCGTGTCGTGTGGCGCCAGTTCCCGGTCATTCGCAACGCCCGCTGGGCCCATGGCCGCCATGTGCTGGTGGGCGACGCCCTGGCGAGCGCGCACTTCTCCATCGGCTCCGGCACGCGCATCGCGATGAACGACTCCATCGCCCTGGCGCGGGCGCTGCTGGGGTGCGGCGAGGACGCCCTGGCGGGCCTGGCCGCCTACGAGCGCAACCACAAGCCCAGCAAGCAGAAGCTTATCCTGGCGTCCGAGCGTTCCTACCTCTGGTACGAGCGCATGGCGCAGTGGATGGACAGCTACTCGCCCGAGGAATTCGTCTACCGCTTCATGACCCGCACCGGCCGGGTGGATGACCAGCGGCTGCGGCGCGAGTACCCGGAGCTGATGGCCCGCCTGGGCAAGACCGGGAGCGCGGCATGAACGAGAGCATCGAGGTCGTCGTCGGCCATTCGCCCTTCACGGTGCGGCGGACCGTGCGCTGGATCGATTGCGACCCCGCCGGGGTCGCCTTCACCGGCCGTTTCAGCGAGTACCTGATCGGCGCGGTCATGCACTTCTACCGCCATATCGGCTGGGGCCCGGGGGCGGCGGGCGAGGGGAACGTCGGCCTGCCCTGCAAGCACATGGCGCTGACCTTCCACGTGAGCCTGCCGCCAGACGCGGTGGTCGACATCCGCATCCAGGTGGGTGTCATACGCGAACGCAGCTTCGACCTGCTGGCCCATGCCCACCTGCCCGACGGCAGGCTGGCTTTCGAGGGCGTCTTCTCGCCGGTCTGCATCGCGCCGGCGGAACGCCGCGGCGTAAGTGTCCCGCAGGCATTGCGCGAGGTTCTGCAGCAACACCAGATTTCTGCCGAAGGGGTTCGTCCATGACCGCTACCTATCGAATTGGCCAGATCGTGCCCAGTTCCAACACCACGATGGAGACGGAAATCCCGGCGATGCTCGGTGCCCGCCAGCTGGTCCGTCCCGAGCGCTTCACCTTCCATTCCAGCCGGATGCGCATGCACAAGGTCACCCGCGAAGAGCTGGAGGCGATGAACCGCGAGGCCCTGCGCTGCGCCGCCGAGCTGGCGGATGCGCGGGTGGATGTCATGAGCACGGCCTGCCTGGTGGCGATCATGGCCATGGGCAACGGCTACCACCGCCAGGTCCAGCAGGAGCTGACCGCGATCGCCCGGGCCAACCATTGCCAGGCACCGGTGATGACTTCGGCGGGGGCGCTGGTCGAGGGGCTGAAGCTCATGGGCGCGCGGAGGGTCTCGCTGCTCGCGCCCTACATGCGCTCGCTGTGCGACCGCGTGGTGGAATACATCGAGAGCGAGGGCATCGAGGTCGTCGATTCGATCGCCTTCGAGATTCCGGACAACCTGGAGGTCGGCAGGCGCGATCCCGCACTGCTGCTCGAGGACGTGAAGCAGCTCGATACCCGGGGCGTCGACGTGGTGGTGCTGTCGGCCTGCGTGCAGATGCAGTCGCTGCCGTCTATCCAGTTGGCCGAGGAGGCCCTGGGCATCCCGGTGACTTCGACGGCCGTGTGCACGGTGCGGCGGATGCTCGACCACCTGGGGCTGGAGCCCTTCGTACCGGGCGCCGGCGCCTTGCTGTCCGGGCGCTACCCGGCGCGGGCGGGAGCGGACCATGCGTGAGGCGCTGATCGTCTCCACCGCGCGCACGCCCATCGGCAAGGCCATGCGCGGGGCCCTGAACGACGTCAAGTCGCCCAGCCTGATGGGGCATGCTCTGCGCCATGCAGTCGAACGTGCTGGCGTCGAGCCGAACCTGATCGACGACGTGGTGATCGGCACCGTCCTGGCCGCCGGCACGGCTGGCTCCAACCTGGCCCGCAACGCGGTGTTCGCCGCCGGGCTGCCGCTGTCGGTGAGCGGCCAGACGCTGGACCGCCAATGCTCCTCGGGGCTGATGGCGATCGCCACGGCTGCCAAGCAGATCATCGTCGATGGCATGGACGTGGTCGCCGCCGGCGGGCAGGAGAACATTTCCGCCGTGCAGCAGCGCTACTTCCAGTGGGTTGCCGACGAGCAGGACGGCGCGGTCGTCCAGGCGGCTCCCCATGCCTACATGCCCATGCTGCAGACGGCCGAGTTCGTCGCGTGCAAGTACGGCATCCCGCGGGAGGCGCAGGACGAATTCGCCTTCGCCTCGCAGATGCGCACCGCGCGTGCGCAGGAGCAGGGGCTGTTCCGCGAGGAGATAGTGCCCGTCAGCGCCTTCCAGCGGGTGGTCGACAAGGCCTCCGGCGTCACCCGCCTGCAGGCGGTGGAGTTGCGGCAGGACGAAGGCAACCGGCCGGATACCACCCTGGCGGGCCTGTCGAGCCTGGCGCCGGTGCTGGAAGGTGGCAGCGTCACGGCCGGCAACGCGAGCCAGCTGTCCGACGGCGCCAGCGCCTGCGTCCTGGCGGACCGGCGCTTCGCCGAGCGGCACGGCCTGCAACCCCTGGGCATCTACCGCGGCATGGCGGTGGCCGGGCTGGCGCCCGAAGAGATGGGCATCGGCCCGCTGCTCGCCGTTCCCAAGCTGCTCAAGCGGCACGGCCTGCGCATCCGGGACATCGACCTGTGGGAGCTCAACGAGGCCTTCGCCTGCCAGGCCCTGTACTGCCAGCGCCAGCTCGGCATCGACCCCGAGCTGTGCAACGTCAACGGCGGGGCCATCGCCATCGGCCATCCCTATGGCATGACCGGCGCCCGCCAGGTCGGCCATGCGCTGCTCGAAGGCCGGCGCCGCAAGGCGCGCTACGTGGTGGTGTCGATGTGCGTCGGTGGCGGCATGGGCGCCGCCGGGCTGTTCGAGATCGCCTGACCCGGCCGGTAGGCGCCACCGGGACAGGATGTCCGAACGGCGCTCAAGCGTGCACCGAAGGCTCTGCTCAACCCCGGGGCCTTCCTCGATAAAACACAAACAACGAAGGTGGTATGCGAAATGTCGGTAGAACAAAAACAACACCAACTGAACGTGCTCACCAGCGGCCTGTACTTCGGTGAAAGCCCGCGCTGGCGGGACGGCACGCTGTACATCTCGGACATGCTGGGCAAGAAGGTGTACGCGATCGATGCCGCCGGCAACAAGACGGTCATCGCCGAGATGCCGAACAAGCCCAATGGCCTGGGCTTCCTGCCCAATGGCGAGCTGATCCTCAGCTCCATGCACGACACCCGGTTGTACCGCTACACCCCTGAAGGCCTCGAGCTCTACGCGGACCTGTCCGACGTGTATACCGGCTATGTCGGCGACATGGTCATCGACCAGAGCGGGCGCATCTATGTCGACGACGTCGGCGCACGGGTCTTCGAGGGCGAGGGCCTGAAGCCGGGCCGCATCGTGATCGTCGAGCCCAATGGCGAAATCTCGGTGGGAGTGGAGGACTGCAACTTCCCCAATGGCATCGTGATCACGCCTGACCAGAAGACCCTGGTCTTCGTGGAGACCTTCGTCGAGCGCATCAGCGCGGTCGATATCGTCGATGGCCGCCTGGAGAACCGCCGTGTCCTGCTGGACATGACCCAGGTGTTCCCCAGCGCCGACGACCGCGCCCACAAGCGCGGCTGCATCGACGGGGTGTCCATCGACGCCGAAGGCGGCATCTGGCTGAGCATGCTGCGCGCGGAGCAGTTCATGCGCATCGACAGCCAGGGCGTGATCACCGACCGCATCACGATGCCGGGCTACGAGTGCATCGCCAGCACCCTGGGTGGGGAGGACGGCAAGACGCTGTTCCTCGTCGCCACCAAGGTCGATGGCGACAACATCTTCGATGCCATGGTCAACCTGCGCACCGAAACCACGATCTTCACCACCCGCGTGGCCGTCGGCAAGGGCGCAGGCCGTCCCTGACCCCCGCTTTTCGAGCGTGAGGCGGGCTCTCGGTTAGGGCCTGTCCTCTTTTTACACCCCGCGAACCCCGCCAATGGCGCCTGCCGCGACGCAGGCGCCAGGGGTTCGGCTTGCCCGCAAGCGGGCGATGCGGTGTCGACCTGAGCAAAACAAATACAAGGAGTCAGGGTCATGAGTGGGTCTGTTCGAGTTTTTCTTGCGTGCCTGGCGATCTTCTCGGCCCAGGCGGAGGCCTCCAACGGGCCGCAGTACGCCGGTTACGGCGTGCAGGCCATGGGCATGGGCGGGGCGGGCATCGCCAACCCCACCGACGCGCTGGCGGCGGTCAACAACCCGGCCGGCATGGGCGCCGTCGGCTCGCGGGTGGACGGCAGCCTGACGGCAACGGCCGGGCAATTGCGCTCGGACGTGCATGGCGCGAAGAACAGCGACGATGTCCTGGTGTTCGTCCCGGGGTTCGGCGCCAACTACCAGTACCGCCCGGATATCACCCTCGGCCTTTCGGTGTCCGGATATGGCGCGGGCATCGACTACGGCAAACCCATCCCGGCCTTCGGGACATCCAACGTGAAGTCCGAACTGGCCCAGGTGCTGGTCGCGCCCACGGCCACCTATGAGTTCCAGCCCGGGCACTATTTCGGGCTGTCGCTCAAGCTCGGTTACGAAAGCCTGATGCTGCACGGCCTGGAGAACTTCGGCGCGACCAACGACCGGGACCATGCCCTGGGCGCCGGCCTGGGCATCGGCTACCTGGGAACGCTCGCACCGGGCCTGCGCCTGGGCCTCACTTACTCGTCGCCCGTCTGGTTCCAGAAGCTCGACGCCCATGAGGACATCATCCCCGCCGGGCGCCTGAACATGCCGCAGCAGGCGGGCCTGGGGCTGGCCTATGACCTGGGCGCCTGGACCTTCGCCTTCGACTACCTGTGGATCGACTGGAGCCGCGAGCGCGCCCTGTCCAACTCACTGACCGAAGGCGGAGCGCCGGGCGCCGGCAATGGCCCGGGCTTTGGCTGGCGCGACCAGAACGTCTTCCGCTTCGGGGTGAACTACAGGTACAGCGAGCGCCTTCAGCTGCGCACGGGGGTCTCCCTGGCCAATCACCAGGTCCCCGACCGGGAGGCCACGCTGATCTCCATTGCGCCGTGCAACCAGCCCAAGAGCGCCCACCTGGGCTTCACCTACCAGTTGTCCGACGAGCTCGAGGTGAGCGGCGCCTACATGTACGACTTCCGCCACATCACCAGGGGAACAGGCGCGAGCGAGGGCGTGGAAGCCGGTGGGGAACTGCACATGCTGACAGTTGGCTTCGGCTACAGGTTCTAACGATCCGCTTCGTTTCATGGACATCGGTGGATCGCACCGATGAACAGGAAGACCGCCGGCAGGAGGCCGGCGGGGCGACGCAACCCACCAGGTTCGACGCTGGAAACCATGCCAGGCCGGCATGTCATCGCCCGGTGCCACGACCGCCGGGCGATGCTCTTCGCCTTCATCGGGGCCCTACCACAAGCGGGGCTTTTCTCATGCCATCCGAGCAACGCATATCGCCCCTGGCGCGGTACGGAGCCTGGCTGGCCACGCCACATCATGGCAGGCTGGTTCCCTTCATGCCGCAACCAGGGAGTGGCCCCATGAGCTTCGATTGGCACAGCCAGCCGATCACCCGGCAGACCCCGGTCGACCCGGGCTACCGCAACACCCAGAACGTCCGCCGCTTCCTGCGCGAGCAGTGCGGCGAGGGCTTCCGTTTCGATCGCGCCTTCATGGCCTGGATACGCAGCGGCGCCCCGGCGACCATGGGCGAGGTGGTGGACGAATGGCTGCGGCGGCGCGGCCCGTAAAAGGCTGCCGCAGGAGAGCTGCCCGGCGATAACCGACCTGGTCTGCCGCAGTACCCGGCTCAGTCCAGCCAGCTGTGCCAGGCCAGGCGCACCGCGCCGTCGCGCAGCGGCAGTACGGTGAGGTTGTCCGTGCCGCGCAGTTCCGTCAGCACCCGTTCCCAGGCCTTGGCGTCGTCGCCGGGGACGCGCTGCAGGGTCAGGCCGGGGCGCTGGCGGGCGTCATGGGCGGCGATCTGGGCGTTAACACGGGCAGCGAGTTGCTGGTAGGTGTCGGCGTGCATGGTGTCCCCCTGGTGTCTGGGAAGTGGCTGACGGGTACTGTGGAAAATACTGTATGCACATACAGTATTCCTGTAAAGCCTCTCCTGCGACGAAGGGATGGCCGGCATGGGCGGCGTCTACATCGCTGGTGCGGTGCCGGGGATGGCGAAATGCACCAGGGTGGTGACGTGGCTATCGGAAGCGGGAACAGCCAGCCGCTCTGGATCGAAGGCGCTCCCGGGTTGCATTCTTCCCGCCGACGGCCTAAAAGCGTGTCCCTTCAGCATGCCGCCGCTCCCGAGCGGCGGCCGGGTTCGGACGAAAAGAGGAAGCCAGCGCCATGAAAGCGGTCAGCACCCGCGAACACTGGATCGATACCCCGCACGGCCGGCTCTTCGCCCGGCGCTGGACGCCGGCCGGGGTCGCCGTGGCGGCGCCCATCGTGCTGTTCCACGATTCCCTGGGCTGTGTGGCGCTGTGGCGGGAGTTCCCCGGGCAACTGGCCCGGGCCAGCGGGCGCGAGGTGATCGCCTATGACCGCCTGGGCTTCGGCCAGTCCGATGCCCATCCGGTGCTGCTGTCGCGGGGTTTCGTCGAGGACGAGGCGCAGCAGGGCTTCGCCGCGCTGCGCGAGCAACTGGGCCTGGAGCGTTTCGTCGCCTTCGGCCACAGCGTCGGTGGCGGCATGGCGGTGGGCTGCGCGGCGGCCTTCGGCCCGGCCTGCGAGGCGCTGGTGCTGGAGTCGGCCCAGGCCTTCGTCGAGGATCGCACCCTGGAAGGTATCCGTGCCGCCGAGCGTGACTTCGCCCGGCCGGGCGAACTGGATCGCCTGGCGAAATACCATGGCGACAAGGCCCACTGGGTGCTGCGGGCCTGGGTGGATACCTGGCTGTCGCCGGCCTTCGCCGACTGGAACCTGGATGCCCAGCTGGCGCGCCTGCAATGCCCGCTGCTGTGCCTGCACGGCGAGCAGGACGAGTTCGGCTCGGCCCGCCACCCCGAGCGCTTCGTCGCCCACGCCGCCGGACCAGCCAGCATGAAGCTGCTGGCGGACTGCGGCCACGTTCCGCATCGGCAGAAGGCCGACGAGGTGTTGGCGCAGGTGTGCGCCTTCCTGGGTTGAGGAACCTGCCTACCGTCGCCCCAGAGCCTTCGCGAGCCCCCGCCGTTGCGTTACAGGCCGCGCCAGCCGCGGGCTGCGGCGAAATCAATGGGAATGATCGGGGCATGGGGCGGTCTACAGACCGTATGCAGCCGGCCAACTGCCGCGAATCGTCGCGGCGCGTCAGGTGTCGGCGAGCGAGGTCGATATGCGTTGGACAGTCAGGGTAGCGTGCATCGTCGCCTTGCTGTTCGGCGCCCCGGCATTCGCCGGGCCGGCCGCTCAGAAGGCCGCGGTGGCGGAGAACAAGGCCGAGGTGCTCGAGGAACAGGCGGCCGAGCAGGGGGCGTCCGGGACGGCCGCCCAGGTCAAGCCCATCACCCGCAGTGAGGCCCGCGCCGTGGACCCGGCCGGGGAGGCGCCGCTGGACGACGCCATCACCTGCCTGGCCCGCTCCGTCTACTGGGAGGCCAAGGGCGCCTCGCGCGGGGACATGGAAGCGGTGGCCAACGTGGTGATGAACCGGGTGGCCAGCAAGGACTTCCCGGACACCGTCTGCGCCGTGGTCAAGCAGGGCTCGGAGAAGAAGAGCTGCCAGTTCTCCTGGTGGTGCGACGGGCGTCCCGACCAGGTGGTGGAGGAAAAACGCTACGACCTGGCCCGCGACATCGCCCGCCAGGCGCTCAACCGCCAACTGCGCGACCGTACCGATGGCGCGCTGTACTTCCACGACCGCCATGTCAGGCCGTCCTGGGCGAGAACCTACCTGAGGACGGCGCGCACCGAGCACTTCCTGTTCTACAAGCCGCGCCTGGACGGCGAGCCGATAGCTCGCCGCGGGGCAGGGCGGCGGCCGTGAACGGGAGCGGCGGTGATGCCGGGGAGCGGAGTTTGTCTGCGATAGCCGGAGGTATCGGCGTGATTCGCGGATAAGATCCGCTCCTACGCCGCCATTCCCATGTAGGAGCGCGCCCTGCGCGCGAATCGCGGGCAGGGCCCGCTCCTACAGGGAGGCACGGTGCAAGGGGCCAAACCGTAGGAGCGGATCTTATCCGCGATCCGGCCGGCAGGCCGGCGTGTATCGCTGACCGCGGATCAGGGTACGAGCGAGCACGGCCTCTCGTAGGCGCGAGCAAGCTCGCGCCTACGAAGAGCAGCCTGCAAGACATTTGCTCCTGGCGTTACATGGAGTACTTGACGCTGAACATCAGGTTGCGCGGCTCGCCGTAGTTCAGGTTGCCGAAGCTGATGCCGCTGTAATAGTACTTGTCGAAGATGTTGTTGAAGTTGACGCGGGTGTCGATGTTCTCGCTGACCCTGTAGCCGAGCATGGCGTCGACCACGGTGTAGCCGCCCTGCTGGAAGCCGGTCTCGTTGTCCTCGGTCTTGCTCTGGGTGGTCAGGTTGCCGCCCACGCGCCACTTGTGCAGGTCGCCCGGCAGGTTGTAGGTGGTGGCCAGCTTGAACAGGTGGCGCGGCTTGCTCGGGTCGAAGGGCTTGCCGACGTTGGATTCATCGGCGTCGTGCTTGTACTTGGCGTCGACGTAGGTGTAGCCCGCCATCGCCTGCCAGTTGTCGGTCAACGCGCCGCTCAGCTCCATGTCCACGCCCTGGCTGCGCACCTTGCCGGAAGCGCGCTGGCAGTAGTCGAAGGAGCTGGGGTTGGCCGGGCACGGGTTGGGGCTGCTGGTGTCGTCGGTGGCGCGGTTTTCCTGGTCCACCTGGAACAGCGCGATCTGCGAGTTCAGCGCACCGCCGAAGTGCTCGCCCTTCAGGCCGATCTCGTAGTTCTTGCCGGTGATGGGGGTGAGCACGTTGCCGCTGGCGTCCAGCGTGTCCTGCGGTTTGAAGATGTCGGTGTAGCTGGCGTAGACCGAGTAGGTTTCGTTGAGGTCGTAGATCACCCCGGCGTAGCGGGTGACCTTGCGGGTGACCTTGAACACGTCGGTGTCGCCGTGGGCGTCGGCCTCGTACCAGTCCAGGCGGCCGCCGAGGATGACCTTCAGCGGGTCGGCGATGTTCAGGCGGGTGGTGACGTAGGTGCCTTTCTGCTCCTGGTCGAGCTTCATGCCCCACAGGTTCATGTCGATGTTCGGCTTGAGGGTCGAGGTCGGGTCCCACTGGGTCGGGTCCATCGCGCCCAGGGGCGTGCCGTCCTTCTTGAACAGGTCGCCCCAGCCGCCGTGGCCGTCGAAGCGTTCCTGGCGGTAGCTGGCGCCCACCACCAGCTCGTGCTCGCGGCCCAGCAGCTGGAAGGGGCCGTTGGCGAAGGCGTCGTAGCTGTCGTGGTCGTCGGTGTAGTCGTACTTGCCGGCGCCCTGGGTCATGGTCGGGCAGTCCTGGGTGTAGTAGCAGCTGTTGTACAGGCCGAGCATGTTGATGCGCGCCCATAGCTTGTCGGCCGCCAGCTTCATCTGCCAGCCGTTGTCGAAGCGGTGCGTCAGGTCGCTGAACAGGTGGGTGGTCTTGGTATCCCAGTAGGACCAGTCGGCGCCGTAGTAGTCGGAGCGCTTGAGGTCCAGGTGGCGGCCGCCCAGCGGGGCGGGCAGGCCCACCCAGTTGTCGTTGCGGTTGTCGTCCTGGTAGGAGGCGCCGATGGCCAGGGTGGTGTCCGGGCTCAGGTCGGCCTCGGTGATGCCGTAGAGCACGCCGCGCTCGCTGCTGACGTAGTCCTGGAAGCTGTCCTTGGTCTGGTAGGCCATCACGGCGCGGCCGCGGAGGGTGCCTTCGCTGTTCAGCGGGCCGGAGACGTCGGCCTCGCTGCGGTAGCGGTCCCAGGTGCCGGCGCTGCCTTCCAGGCTCATGTGGAAGTCCTGGGTCGGGCGCTTGCGCACCATGTTGATGGCCGCCGCCGGGTTGCCGGCGCCCTGCATCAGGCCGGTGGCGCCGCGCACCACTTCGACGCGGTCGAACATCGCAAGGTCCGCCGCGGAGATCACGTCCTGGGTGTAGGTGGAGATGCTGGTGGGCAGGCCGTCGTACATGATGTTGTCGACGTCGAAGCCGCGCGAGGCATAGCTCACCCGCGCCGGGCCGTACTGCTGCACGGTCAGGCCGGTAACGCCCTTCACCGCGTCGTTGAGGTCGTTCATGCCCTGGTCGTCCATGCGCTGGCGCGTCACCACGCTGACCGACTGCGGCGTCTCGCGGATCGACATGGGGATCTTGGTCGAGGTGCGCATGGCCTTGGTGGTGTAGGAACCACTGCCTTCGGTGGTGGCGGCCGCGGCGGCGTCCTGGGTGCCGAGCACCTCGGTGGCGCCGAGGTCCACGCGGTCATCCTTGGCCGCGGCCTGGATAGCCAGGGGGAGGGTGGAGAGGCCTAGCAGCAGGGCGCTGGATACTACTTGTCTCATTTTGCAGGGTCCTGGTCGGATGAAAGCCGCATGAGGCCGTGGCAGGGGCCGGCTGCGATTCTTGTTTACGTAGGAAATCGGAGAGGGATTTCTCCGTCGGCAAAATGGTATGTAAGGGTAAATATGTTGTAAATAAAAATAATTAGCATTTACAAATAATCACCGAGCAGTTCCTGAGAGGGGCGTTTCCGGCGACGGATAATCGCGGACGGAGTCCGCTCCTACGCCACCGGCTGGCAGCGCTCTTCGTGGGATGGGCTGAGCCTTGGCGAAACCCATGCGGCCATGGCGATGGGAGGAGCCCTGTAGGAGCGCGCCCTGCGCGCGATTCGCGGGCAGGGCCCGCTCCTACAGATCACTGTGAGGCACGGTAGCTCTCGCATCCGTAGGAGCGGACTCCGTCCGCGATTGGCCCCGGCCGCGCGAACCGCCGGGCATCGGTGTTCCGGATGGCGGCGGATAACCGCGAACGGTTATTCGCCCTACGCGCGAGCCTGGTAGGCGTGTCAGAGGCGTGATGTTCCCTGCGACCGGGCTTTCATTTCTGGCTGAAGGGGAACGTCGTAGGCGCTTGGCGTGGGGCAGGGCGGCTGCTCAGAGCAAGGTCGCGCGTGGCCTGGCGAGCTCGAAGCGATACTCGGTGCGGAACTTGACGGGCGTGTCTTTCAGCGGGGCCGATACGCCGGACACATGAGCTCTCAGCGCGGCGCGCCTGACTGCCTCGGCGAGTTGATCGTCGGGGCTCTGCACGATCTCGACGGCGGTGGGGCCCCCGGTAGCGCCGGAGAAAGCGATGTCGAAGACCACGACGCCTTCGACGCGCTGCGCCAGTGCTGCCCTGGGGTAGATGGGGTATTCGAGATAGAGATCCAGCGCCTGGCCGTCGGGCAGCATGTAGCGGGTGATGCGGTAGGGGGTATCGTCGTGATGGACCGCCGGGGCGTTCGAGCAGCCAGCGGCGAGAAGTGCGCAAAGCGTGGTCAGGGCGAGCGTCATTTTGCCGTTCATCGTCCGTTCGTCATCCTTGTTTCGATGCCGTCCCGTATCAGGCAGAGCCGACGTCTGCGCGCCGGCCCTGCCCGTGCCCCGTCAGCCTTGCGCCAGCGGCGGGGTGCGCGGCGGGATCATGCGGCGCTTGCCGGTCGACTCGAAGGCCGCGGCGTAGCGCAGCAGGGCCGAGTCGTCATAGGCGCGGCCGGCGAAGGTCAGGCCCACCGGCATGCCGATGTCCGCCATCACGCCCATGGGCACCGTCACCGTGGGCACGCCCAGGTGGCGGATGGCGAGGTTGCCGTTGGCCACCCACACGCCGTTGCTCCAGGCGATGTCGGCGGATGCCGGGTTGACGTCGGCGTCCGCCGGGCCCACGTCGGCCACGGTGGGGAAGAGCACGGCGTCGAGGCCGAGCTGGTCCATCCAGTCTTCCAGGTCGAGCTTGCGCGTCTTCTCCAGGCCGCGCAGGCCGTCGGGCAGGCTGGCGATCTGGTCCCAGGGCCTGATGCCGCGCTGGGCCATGCGCACGTATTCGTCCATGCCGGCGGCGAGGTCGCCCTCGCGGTTGGGCAGGGTGCCGGGGTCGTGGGGGAAGATCAGCTCGCCCTGCACGTCGGCCAGGCGGTTCAGCCTGGGATCGCCGTTGGCCCGCAGGAAATCGTCGAAGGCCCAGCCGCTGAGTTCCCAGAGTTCGTCGTGGAGGAACTGCTCGGACACCAGGCCGCGGTTGAACACGGTAGGCGCGCCGGGGCGGTCGCCCTCACAGTTGGAGACCAGCGGGAAGTCCACCTCGACCACTTCGGCGCCGGCCGCCTCCAGGGCCTTGCGGGCTTGCTCCCAGAGGGCGATCACCGAGGGCCGGGTATCGATGCGTTGCCCGGTGGGGCCGCCGATGCCGGGGTGCTCGCTGGTGCCGGCCGCGTCATCCTTGTTGATGAACATGCGTGGCACGCCGAGGCGCTTGCCGGCCAGGGCATCGGCCTTGGCGGCCAGTTCCAGGTAGGAGGCCGGACGTACCGAGGCGACGCCGGGGATCGGCACCCAGGGCTGCAGGCGCCACAGGTCGCCGCGCTTGTCGGCATCCTCGGCCACCACCACGTCCAGCACTTCCAGCAGGTCGGCCATGGTCCGGGCGTAGGGCACCACCACGTCCATGGTCGGCGTCAGCGGCCAGTTGCCACGCACCGAGATCACCCCGCGCGAGGGGGTATAGGCGCACAGGCCGTTGTTCGAGGCCGGGCCGCGGCCGCTGGACCAGGTCTCCTCGGCCAGGCCGAAGGCGGAGAAGCTGGCCGCGGTGGCCGTGCCCGCGCCGTTGGACGAGCCGGAGGCGAAGGGCGCAGTGAGGTAGGCGGCGTTGTAGGGGCTTTCGGCGCGGCCGTAGACGCCGCGCTGCATGCCACCGTTGGCCATGGGCGGCATGTTGGTCTTGCCCAGGCAGATGGCGCCGGCGGCGCGCAGGCGCTCGATGGTGAAGGCGTCGCGGTAGGCTACCAGGTCCTTGAAGGCGGGGCTGCCGGAGGCCGCGGTCAGGCCTTTCACCAGGTAGCTGTCCTTGGCGGTGTAGGGGATGCCGTCCAGCGGGCCCAGTGTCTCGCCACGGGCGCGGCGGGCGTCGGATGCTTCGGCCTCCGCCAGCGCATCGGGGTTGCGTACCACGACCGCGTTCAGGGCGGTGGGGGTGTCGGCGCCATCGTAGGCGTCGATCCGCGCGAGATAGGCCTTGACCAGCTCGACCGCGGTGGTGCGGCCGGATTCGAGCGCGTCGCGCAGCTCGGCAATGGAAACCTCGGTTACCTCGATCATGCTGTCACCGCCGCTTGCAGGTGGGTGGTCGCGAAATCGGCTTTCATACTGTCCTCGTTCACTTCTTGTTCGCTGCCCCGGCGTCCGGGGCGGGCCGCCGGGCACCGGGCCGGGGGCAGTTGAGCAGTGTATCAGTTCGCCCGGGAGGCGGCTGGGGCCGGCGGTGGCCATCCGCTCGTGTTCCCGCGTCCACCTGCAGTACCCTGGCCGCCCGCTTTGTGAACGAGAACACCGCGATGCCCGAAGACGACCGCAACCCGTTGCTGATCGATGGCCTGGCCGGAAAGATCCAGCTGCTGATCGACGCCCCCGTCGGCCCGGCCCGTGGCGTGGCGATGATCAGCCATCCGCAACCACTGCTCGGCGGCAGCCCGCGGCACCTGGTGCCGCTGACCCTGGCGCGGCGCCTGAGCAAGGCCGGCTGGCTGGCGGTGCGGCCGAGCTTCCGCGGGGTGGACGGCACCGAGGGCGAATACGCCGAGGGCATCGGCGAGGCGCAGGACAGCCAGGCGGTGGCCGCTTACCTGCGCGAACGCTACTCGGACCTGCCGCTGGCGCTGGTGGGCTTTTCCTTCGGCGCCTACGTGTTCGCCCGCGCCGTCCGCGACCTGGCGCAGCCACCCGCGGCCACGGTACTGATGGGGTTGCCGGTGGGTACGGTGCCCGGCGGCCGCCACTACGAGCCCATGGCGCTGCCGGCGGACTGCCTGCTGCTGCACGGCGAGGCCGACGAGATGGCGCCGCTGGCCAACCTGCTGGACTGGGCGCGCCCGGAACAGCGCGCGGTGAGCCTGTTCGCCGGCGCCAACCACTTCTTCAAGGGCTGCCTGGACCGCGCGGCGGACCAGGTGCTGGCCCACCTGCGTGGTGTGGAGCGGCCGCTGGGCTGAGGTCAGCGGTCGGCCGCCGTTCACTGGGTCGGTGACACCCGTATGTCCCGAAGCGAGCCGGAGCCAATGCGCCTTTGCACGGATATGTAGATATGAGGAAGGGGAACTTGTTGCCGTAGCGCTGTCTACAGAAGCGATTCCCCCGCCTCGCCGGCATCGGGCGATGCTTCAGCGGTGGGGTGGGGGAATCAGCCCTGCGGCCCTGTTTCCCGCTGGCCCCGGCGCCTGTCGGTGGAGCTGCGGTAGACGCGCAGCAGTTCCAGTGCCAGGGCTGCCAGGCAGATGAATGCGATGATCTTGATATCCATATCCAAGGTTCCTTGGGAAAGCCGATAGAGATGTGGCGGCCGCCCGGAATCCCTCTTGGCGGTGCCGCCGGGCATGCTGCCGTGATGCCGGCGATCAGGCAAGGGGCAGGCGACCAGCTGTGCTGCAATGCCAGTGCTCTATATAGGGTGGGCGTCTGAACCGGCTTGGCCTCTGTCGAGAAACATCGTTTTGAAAGAGGGTGTTGACAGCTGTTCGGATGTCTATATAATTCGCCGCCCGTCAACTGGTAAAGCCCGTTGGGTTTTACATAAGACGCTGAATTTAAAGAAAATATTTTTTAAATTAGGTGTTGACGGAAAGAGAGGTTGCTGTAGAATGCGCGGCCTCGGTTGAGACGAAAGAATCAGCCACTGCTCTTTAACAAGTTGAATCAAGCAATTCGTGTGGGTGCTTGTGAGCTAAGACTGGTGATCGCAAGATTATCAGCATCACAAGTAACACTCGTGAATTCGAGAGTTTTTGCGATTGCTGAGCCAAGTTTAGGGTTTTCTCAAAACCCGATCAGTATTGAACTGAAGAGTTTGATCATGGCTCAGATTGAACGCTGGCGGCAGGCCTAACACATGCAAGTCGAGCGGATGAAGGGAGCTTGCTCTCTGATTCAGCGGCGGACGGGTGAGTAATGCCTAGGAATCTGCCTGGTAGTGGGGGACAACGTTCCGAAAGGGACGCTAATACCGCATACGTCCTACGGGAGAAAGTGGGGGATCTTCGGACCTCACGCTATCAGATGAGCCTAGGTCGGATTAGCTAGTAGGTGGGGTAATGGCTCACCTAGGCGACGATCCGTAACTGGTCTGAGAGGATGATCAGTCACACTGGAACTGAGACACGGTCCAGACTCCTACGGGAGGCAGCAGTGGGGAATATTGGACAATGGGCGAAAGCCTGATCCAGCCATGCCGCGTGTGTGAAGAAGGTCTTCGGATTGTAAAGCACTTTAAGTTGGGAGGAAGGGCTGCAAGTTAATACCTTGTAGTTTTGACGTTACCAACAGAATAAGCACCGGCTAACTTCGTGCCAGCAGCCGCGGTAATACGAAGGGTGCAAGCGTTAATCGGAATTACTGGGCGTAAAGCGCGCGTAGGTGGTTTGGTAAGATGGATGTGAAATCCCCGGGCTCAACCTGGGAACTGCATCCATAACTGCCTGACTAGAGTACGGTAGAGGGTGGTGGAATTTCCTGTGTAGCGGTGAAATGCGTAGATATAGGAAGGAACACCAGTGGCGAAGGCGACCACCTGGACTGATACTGACACTGAGGTGCGAAAGCGTGGGGAGCAAACAGGATTAGATACCCTGGTAGTCCACGCCGTAAACGATGTCGACTAGCCGTTGGGATCCTTGAGATCTTAGTGGCGCAGCTAACGCGATAAGTCGACCGCCTGGGGAGTACGGCCGCAAGGTTAAAACTCAAATGAATTGACGGGGGCCCGCACAAGCGGTGGAGCATGTGGTTTAATTCGAAGCAACGCGAAGAACCTTACCTGGCCTTGACATGTCCGGAATCCTGCAGAGATGCGGGAGTGCCTTCGGGAATCGGAACACAGGTGCTGCATGGCTGTCGTCAGCTCGTGTCGTGAGATGTTGGGTTAAGTCCCGTAACGAGCGCAACCCTTGTCCTTAGTTACCAGCGGGTTATGCCGGGCACTCTAAGGAGACTGCCGGTGACAAACCGGAGGAAGGTGGGGATGACGTCAAGTCATCATGGCCCTTACGGCCAGGGCTACACACGTGCTACAATGGTCGGTACAGAGGGTTGCCAAGCCGCGAGGCGGAGCTAATCCCAGAAAACCGATCGTAGTCCGGATCGCAGTCTGCAACTCGACTGCGTGAAGTCGGAATCGCTAGTAATCGTGAATCAGAATGTCACGGTGAATACGTTCCCGGGCCTTGTACACACCGCCCGTCACACCATGGGAGTGGGTTGCTCCAGAAGTAGCTAGTCTAACCTTCGGGGGGACGGTTACCACGGAGTGATTCATGACTGGGGTGAAGTCGTAACAAGGTAGCCGTAGGGGAACCTGCGGCTGGATCACCTCCTTAATCGAAGATCCCGGCTTTCTCATAAGCTCCCACACGAATTGCTTGATTCACTGGTAAGCGACGGTTAGGCAACCCTATATGGGTCTGTAGCTCAGTCGGTTAGAGCGCACCCCTGATAAGGGTGAGGTCGGCAGTTCGAATCTGCCCAGACCCACCAATCGTTGGAAAAGAGGGGGCCATAGCTCAGCTGGGAGAGCGCCTGCTTTGCACGCAGGAGGTCAGGAGTTCGATCCTCCTTGGCTCCACCATCTCCGAAATCGTCGAAAGCTCAGACATGAATGTTCAAGGTGTTGAACGAACATTGATGTCTGGTCTTTGTACCAGAACCGTTCTTTAAAAATTTGGGTATGTGATAGAAGTAGACTGAATGATCTCTTTCACTGGGGATTGTTCAAGTCAAGGTAAAATTTGCGAGTTCAAGCGCGAATTTTCGGCGAATGTCGTCTTCACGTTCGAGACGTATGACCAGATTGCTTGGGGTTATATGGTCAAGTGAAGAAGCGCATACGGTGGATGCCTTGGCAGTCAGAGGCGATGAAAGACGTGGTAGCCTGCGATAAGCTTCGGGGAGTCGGCAAACAGACTTTGATCCGGAGATCTCTGAATGGGGGAACCCAGCCAGCACAAGCTGGTTATCACACACTGAATCCATAGGTGTGTGAGGCGAACCAGGGGAACTGAAACATCTAAGTACCCTGAGGAACAGAAATCAACCGAGATTCCCTTAGTAGTGGCGAGCGAACGGGGACTAGCCCTTAAGCTTCTTGGAATCTAACAGAACGCTCTGGAAAGTGCGGCCATAGTGGGTGATAGCCCCGTATGTGAAAGGTTCCAGGAAGTGAAATCGAGTAGGACGGCGCACGTGAAACGTTGTCTGAACATGGGGGGACCATCCTCCAAGGCTAAATACTACTGACTGACCGATAGTGAACCAGTACCGTGAGGGAAAGGCGAAAAGAACCCCGGAGAGGGGAGTGAAATAGAACCTGAAACCGTATGCGTACAAGCAGTGGGAGCCCACGTTGTTGGGTGACTGCGTACCTTTTGTATAATGGGTCAGCGACTTATATTCAGTGGCGAGCTTAACCGAATAGGGGAGGCGTAGCGAAAGCGAGTCTTAATAGGGCGTTTAGTCGCTGGGTATAGACCCGAAACCGGGCGATCTATCCATGAGCAGGTTGAAGGTTAGGTAACACTGACTGGAGGACCGAACCCACTTCCGTTGAAAAGGCAGGGGATGACTTGTGGATCGGAGTGAAAGGCTAATCAAGCTCGGAGATAGCTGGTTCTCCTCGAAAGCTATTTAGGTAGCGCCTCACGTATCACTCCAGGGGGTAGAGCACTGTTTCGGCTAGGGGGTCATCCCGACTTACCAAACCGATGCAAACTCCGAATACCTGGAAGTGTCAGCGTGGGAGACACACGGCGGGTGCTAACGTCCGTCGTGAAAAGGGAAACAACCCAGACCGTCAGCTAAGGTCCCAAAGTTATGGTTAAGTGGTAAACGATGTGGGAAGGCTTAGACAGCTAGGAGGTTGGCTTAGAAGCAGCCACCCTTTAAAGAAAGCGTAATAGCTCACTAGTCGAGTCGGCCTGCGCGGAAGATGTAACGGGGCTCAAACCATACACCGAAGCTACGGGTGCATCGCAAGATGCGCGGTAGAGGAGCGTTCTGTAAGCCTGTGAAGGTGAGTTGAGAAGCTTGCTGGAGGTATCAGAAGTGCGAATGCTGACATGAGTAACGACAATGGGAGTGAAAAACTCCCACGCCGAAAGACCAAGGGTTCCTGCGCAACGTTAATCGACGCAGGGTTAGTCGGTCCCTAAGGCGAGGCTGAAGAGCGTAGTCGATGGGAAACAGGTTAATATTCCTGTACTTCTAGTTACTGCGATGGAGGGACGGAGAAGGCTAGGCCAGCTTGGCGTTGGTTGTCCAAGTTTAAGGTGGTAGGCCGAACACTTAGGCAAATCCGGGTGTTCAAGGCCGAGAGCTGATGACGAGCTTTCTTTTAGAGAGCGAAGTGGTTGATGCCATGCTTCCAGGAAAAGCTTCTAAGCTTCAGGTAACTAGGAACCGTACCCCAAACCGACACAGGTGGTCGGGTAGAGAATACCAAGGCGCTTGAGAGAACTCGGGTGAAGGAACTAGGCAAAATGGCACCGTAACTTCGGGAGAAGGTGCGCCGGTGAGGGTGAAGTATTTACTGCGTAAGCCCACGCCGGTCGAAGATACCAGGCCGCTGCGACTGTTTATTAAAAACACAGCACTCTGCAAACACGAAAGTGGACGTATAGGGTGTGACGCCTGCCCGGTGCCGGAAGGTTAATTGATGGGGTTAGCGAAAGCGAAGCTCTTGATCGAAGCCCCGGTAAACGGCGGCCGTAACTATAACGGTCCTAAGGTAGCGAAATTCCTTGTCGGGTAAGTTCCGACCTGCACGAATGGCGTAACGATGGCGGCGCTGTCTCCACCCGAGACTCAGTGAAATTGAAATCGCTGTGAAGATGCAGTGTATCCGCGGCTAGACGGAAAGACCCCGTGAACCTTTACTGTAGCTTTGCACTGGACTTTGAGCCTGCTTGTGTAGGATAGGTGGGAGGCTTTGAAGCGTGGACGCCAGTTCGCGTGGAGCCAACCTTGAAATACCACCCTGGCATGCTTGAGGTTCTAACTCTGATCCGTTATCCGGATCGAGGACAGTGTATGGTGGGCAGTTTGACTGGGGCGGTCTCCTCCTAAAGAGTAACGGAGGAGTACGAAGGTGCGCTCAGACCGGTCGGAAATCGGTCGTAGAGTATAAAGGCAAAAGCGCGCTTGACTGCGAGACAGACACGTCGAGCAGGTACGAAAGTAGGTCTTAGTGATCCGGTGGTTCTGTATGGAAGGGCCATCGCTCAACGGATAAAAGGTACTCCGGGGATAACAGGCTGATACCGCCCAAGAGTTCATATCGACGGCGGTGTTTGGCACCTCGATGTCGGCTCATCACATCCTGGGGCTGAAGCCGGTCCCAAGGGTATGGCTGTTCGCCATTTAAAGTGGTACGCGAGCTGGGTTTAGAACGTCGTGAGACAGTTCGGTCCCTATCTGCCGTGGACGTTTGAGATTTGAGAGGGGCTGCTCCTAGTACGAGAGGACCGGAGTGGACGAACCTCTGGTGTTCCGGTTGTCACGCCAGTGGCACTGCCGGGTAGCTATGTTCGGAATAGATAACCGCTGAAAGCATCTAAGCGGGAAACTAGCCTCAAGATGAGATCTCACTGGGAACTTGATTCCCCTGAAGGGCCGTCGAAGACTACGACGTTGATAGGTCGGGTGTGTAAGCGCTGTGAGGCGTTGAGCTAACCGATACTAATTGCCCGTGAGGCTTGACCATATAACACCCAAACAATTTGTGTGTTGGACGGTGAAGTCGACGAACCGAAAGTTCGTGAGAACCGCAAATACCTGTCACATACCCGAATCGGGATGAGCGTGTGCGCAAGCCACGGGCATCCGAAAGAATTGCTTGACGACCATAGAGCGTTGGAACCACCTGATCCCATCCCGAACTCAGTAGTGAAACGACGCATCGCCGATGGTAGTGTGGGGTTTCCCCATGTGAGAGTAGGTCATCGTCAAGCACCTATCCCAAAACCCCTGATCAGCCTGGCTGGTCGGGGGTTTTGCTTTGGCGCGGGGAAAGCCTTCCCCTGTAGGAGCGGGCCCTGCGCGCGAATCGCGGGCAGGGCCCGCTCCTACGTTGCAGGCGAGCATGGCTTCTCGTAGGAGCGAGCTTGCTCGCGAACGGTGCTTGCCGGCGACAGTCGTGTTTCGGGTTGACGCCGTTCCCTCTCCCCAGCCCTCTCCCGCAGGCGGGAGAGGGGGCCGTTCGGCGTGGCCGGGGCGTTCGGTGTCAGCCTGGAACATTGGTTCGAATACGCAATCGTAGGGCGCATAACGCCCCAAGCGTTATCCGCCGTCGGCCCCCACACCAGACCCACCGGCGCGACCCTGCTTGCCCCTCAGTTCAACTCGACCTTCTCCCCCTTCGCACTCAACTGCTCGAACGCCTGGTCCAGGCGCTGGCGGAGTTGTTCGGCGTCGGGCGTACGGCGGGAGACGATGAGCTTGAGCGGCAGGCGGTAGAGGGTGTCGTAGGCCAGCGGTGGCAGGCCGGCGGCGTTGCGGGCTTCTTCGACCGGGGCCTGGTAGTCCAGCAGGTAGTCGCCGCGGTCGCGCAGCAGCATCTGCAGCGCTGCGTTGTGGGTGGTGGTGCGGTGCACCTCCAGGTTCAGGCCGGGGTCGTCCAGCAACTGGGTGGCGGGCCGCCAGTAGCTGTAGCCGCTGATCAGGATCACCCGGCTGCCGGCCAGCCCCTGGGGCAGGTGAGGGGCGGGTTGGGAGGCCAGGCGATAGAGGTTGAGGGTGACCTGGCCGAGCACGTGCTCGCACTCCAGGGTGCTTTCGGCCAGCTCGGGCTTGCCGGGCGCCCCGGCCCACAGCTGGACGCTGCCGTCGCGCAGGCCCTGGTAGAGGCGGGCACTGGGCAGGGCCCGGAGTTCGGCGCGGTAGCCGGCCTGGCGCAGCAGCTTGCGGATCAACTCGGCACCTTCGCCCTGGGTGCTGCCGTCATCGTCGGTATAGATGTACGGCGGGAACTCGTAATAGCCGACCGCCAGCGACTGGGGGCCACCGGCAGGGCCTGGCAGGGCATGGGCCAGCGACGCCGGAAGCAGCGACGAGGCCAACGGGAGCAGGAGTTTCTTGAGCATTGCTGCGCCGCACCTTTATCGTTCTTGTGTTGGTGTCTGTATTGAGCATGAGTCGCCAACCGGGGCTTGTCCAGTCCGTGGCCGGCAAAGCGGCGGTGACATTCCCGGGCTGCGACCAGCGGCACAGGTGGCGGCCGGCCGAGCCTTCGCCGCGCTCCCCGGGGGGCTATGCTTGAGGGGCGCCCGGCACCGCCGCGGCGCCTGGCCGAGGGCTCCGCACATGCCACGCAAGGTCTTCTCCAGCAAGGTCTACCTGCACAAGACGGTCCTGGTGACCGGTGGCTGCTCGGGCATCGGCCGTGCGCTGGTCTTGCGTTTCGCCCAGGCGGGCGCCCGGCCGGTGATCCTCGACCTGGACCAGGCCGCGATCGACAGCCTGGTGCAGCACCTGCAGCAACACCTCAACGTCGAGGCGCTGGGGCTGCGTTGCGACATCACCGACCCCGCAGCGGTGGAGCAGGCCGTGGCCGGGGCCATCGAGCGCTTCGGCGGCATCGACGTGCTGGTCAACAATGCCGGCATCACCCACCGCAGCCTGTTCGCCGAGACCGACCTGAAGGTGTTCCAGCGGGTGATGGCGGTGAACTTCTACGGCGCCCTGCATTGCACCCGGGCGGCGTTGCCCAGCCTGATCGCCCGCCGGGGGCAGATCGTCGTGCTCAGCTCGCTCACCGGCTTCGCCCCCTTGCTCTATCGCAGCGCCTACAACGCCAGCAAGCACGCCCTGCACGGCCTGTTCGACACCCTGCGCATGGAGCTGGAGGGCACCGGCGTCTCGGTGACCCTCGCCTGCCCCGGCTTTACCGCCACCGACCTGCGCAAGAACGCCCTGGTCGGCGACGGCTCGGTGATCCGCCAGCCGGCCGCGGTCCTGGGCAGCGAAGTGGCCTCCCCGCGCGACGTGGCCGAGGCGATCTACCAGGGCGCCCTGCAGCGCAAGCGCTTGCTGGTGCTGTCCAACGTCAACTGGCGCGCGCGCCTCCTGGCCCGCTACTGCCCCTGGCTGTTCGAACGCCTGCTGGTGCCGCGCCTGTCCGGGCTGAAACCGGGCCAGCGCTGAGCCGCGCCCCTCAGTGGGTGTGCGGTATGGCCTTGCCCAGGTCCCAGAAGGTGGCCTCGATCTTGTGCCCGTCCGGATCGCGGACGAAGCAGCCGTAGTAGGGCTCGCCATAGTGCGGGCGCGGGCCCGGCGCGCCGTCGTCGTGGCCGCCCTGGGCCAGGGCTGCTGCGTGGAAGGCATCCACCGCTTCGCGGCTGCCGGCGATGAAGCCTATGTGGGTACCGTTGCCGACACCGGCCGGCGCGCCGTCCAGCGGCGTCTGCACCCAGAACTCCGGGAACTCGCGGCCATAGGCCACGGCGCCGGGGTGCTCCATCACCCGGCGGCAGCCGAGCGTGGCCAGCACCGCGTCATAGAAGGCGCGGGCACGGTCGTAGTCATTGGTGCCGATGGAAACGTGGGAAATGCAGCTCGGCGGGATGAGGTCGTCGCTCATGGCAGCTTCCTGGCGCGGTCGGGAGGGACAAGGTTAGCCGCCCGCGCCGGAGTCTGCCTCAGGCTTCCTCGCGCTCGGGGCCGAGGATGTAGATGCGGTAGGCGGCGACGGTCAGCAGCAGCTGGAAGAAGCCGCTGAGGGCGCTGAGCGCCAGGCTGTAGCCGAGGGCGTTCTCGCTCAACTGCTCGATCCAGCCCTGCAGGGCCCAGGTGGGGGCGAGGATCACCAGCACGGTGGTGAGCAGCAGGAAGAAATGCCCGCCGGTGAGGCGGAAGCTCTCGCGCATGGCGTCGATAGGGCGCAGGCCGCGCTTGACCAGCAGCACCTCGGCGAAGGCTAGCTTGATCATCACGTAGATGCCCGGCAGCACCATCAGCGACAGGCCGATGACGATCAGCAGCGAACTCAGCGCAGAGAGCAGGGCGAAGGCCGGCCACAGGCGCAGCGCCGCGCGCCACAGCTCGCCGACGCCGCGCTGGCGGCCCTCGCCGAAGTCCACCAGGTAGAGCAGCAGGCTGGCGGTGTAGATGGGGTAGAAGATCAACCCGGCGGCCATGCCCCAGGGCGCGAACTGCTGGGAATTGGCGGCCATGCTCAGCTGCTGCTGGGTGAGCGTCTCCAGGACGATCCAGGGCAGGCAGAGCGGCAGCAGCGTGCCGATGTGGCGGCTGAAGAAGTACCAGGTGTCGCGCAGGATGGAGATGGGATTCATCGGCTCGTCTAGAAGGCCAGGTGGCAATCGACTCTAACCCAAGCCCGGCGGCCCAGGCCAGAGCCCCCGATAGCGCGGATGAAGAAGATTTCATCGGCCGGAACTTGTTTTTTCGCCGGCCGATCCAATCTTGTGATCGTTCCCACCCCCGGTGCTCACTCGAGGCCCCAGATGAATTCCGAAGAGCAAACCCTGATCGATGGCCTGTTCACCCGCCTGCAGGAAGCCGAGCGGCAATCCGCGCCGCGCGACGCCCAGGCCGAGGCGCAGATCAACCAGCACCTCGTGCGCCAGCCGGCCGCGCCCTACTACATGGCGCAGGCGATGCTGATCCAGGAAGCGGCGATCAAGCGCCTGGACCAGCGCGTGAGGGAGCTGGAGGCCCAGGTCGCCAGCCTGCAGCAGAACCGCCCCAGCAGCGGCGGCTTCCTCGCCGGCCTGTTCGGCGGCGGCCAGCGCGAGGCGGCGCCGCAGCCGCAGCAGGCGCAGCAGCGCCCGGACGGCTGGGGCCAGACGCGCTTCTCCCAGCCCGGCGGCAATGCCGGCTACGCCAGCAACCCCAACGACTTCCGCCCCGCCACGGCGCAGGCTGCGCCCGCCCAGGGCGGCGGCTTCCTGCGTGGCGCCCTGCAGACCGCCGCGGGCGTGGCTGGCGGCATGGTGGTGGCGGACCTGCTGACCAACATGTTCCACCACTCGCAGCCGCAGGAAATCGTCGAGGTGATCCAGGAACAAGTGCCGGCCGAGCAGCCCGCCGGGCTGGACGACTCCGGCCAGTCCTTCCTCGACGGTGACCGCTACGCCGACAACGGCTTCACCGACACCAACTACGACGATGGCGGCTTCGCCGACGACTCCAGCTTCTTCGATGACGACGGCGACATGTTCAGCTGAGCGGATGCCCCGCGCCGACGACGCGGGGCTGGCGGCGCGGCGGTGGGCTGCGATAATGCGCGCCCACCGCCTGATCCGGAGCCGCCGTTGAAAACCCTCGCCCTGTTCGCCGATGTGCAGAACCTCTACTACACGGTTCGCCAGGCCTACGGCTGCCATTTCAACTACGCCGCCCTGTGGGCCGAGTTGAGCCGAGAAGGCCGCATCGTCGAGGCCTACGCCTATGCCATCGACCGTGGCGACCCCCGCCAGCAGCAGTTCCAGCAGATCCTCCGCAACCTCGGCTTCGAGGTGAAGCTCAAGCCCTACATCCAGCGCAGCGACGGCTCGGCCAAGGGCGACTGGGACGTGGGCATCACCATCGACGTGCTCGACGCCGTGGCGCGGGTGGACGAGATCGTCCTGTGCTCCGGCGACGGCGACTTCGACCTGCTGCTGCAACGCGTCCGCGCCCAGGGCAAGGCGGCCACCGCCTATGGCGTGCCCGGCCTGACCGCCCAGGCGCTGATCCGCGCGGCGACGCGCTACGTGCCCATCGAAGGCGAACTGCTGCTGCGCCACTAGCGGCTACAATGCCGGCCATTCCACCTTCCGTTGCGTGAGTGCTCCATGACCTTCGCCGCCCTCGGCCTGATCGAACCCCTGCTGCGCGCCCTCGACGGCCTCGGCTACCAGACCCCGACGCCGGTGCAGGCCCAGGCCATCCCGGCGGTGCTCAAGGGCCGCGACCTGCTGGCCGCGGCGCAGACCGGCACCGGCAAGACCGCCGGCTTCGCCCTGCCGCTGCTGCAGAAGCTGCTGCAGGAAGGCCCGCAGGTGGCCGCCAACTCGGTGCGCGCCCTGGTGCTGGTGCCCACCCGCGAACTGGCCGAGCAGGTGCACGACAGCTTCCGCGCCTACGGCCAGCACGTGCCGCTGCGCACGGCGGTGGCCTACGGCGGGGTGAGCATCAACCCGCAGATGATGAAGCTGCGCAAGGGCGTCGACCTGCTGGTGGCCACCCCCGGCCGGCTGCTCGACCTGTACCGGCAGAACGCATTGAAGTTCGGCCAGCTGCAGGCGCTGGTGCTGGACGAGGCCGACCGCATGCTCGACCTGGGCTTCGCCCGCGAGCTGGAAGAGGTCTTCGCCGCGCTGCCGGCGCGGCGCCAGACCCTGCTGTTCTCCGCCACCTTCTCCGAGGTCATCCGGCAGATGGCCAAGGGGCTGCTGCGCGACCCGCTGACCATCGAGGTGGCGCCGCGCAACACCGCGGCGAAGACGGTGAAGCAGCACCTGGTGCCGGTGGACAAGAAGCGCAAGGCCGAGCTGTTCCTGCACCTGCTGCACAGCCGGGGCTGGCGCCAGGCCCTGGTGTTCGCCAAGACGCGCAAGGGCGTCGACGAACTGGTCGGCGTGCTCCAGGCCGAAGGCATCGCCGCCGACTCCATCCACGGCGACAAGCCGCAGCCGGCGCGCCTGCGCGCGCTGCAGCGGTTCAAGGACGGCGAGGTGGACTTCCTGGTGGCCACCGACGTCGCCGCGCGCGGCCTGGACATCGACCAGATGCCGCTGGTGGTCAACTTCGACCTGCCGATCGTCGCCGAGGACTACGTGCACCGCATCGGCCGCACCGGCCGCGCCGGCGCCAGCGGCCAGGCCCTGTCGCTGGTGTGCGCCGACGAGGTGCAGCAGCTGGCGGCGATCGAGACGCTGATCGGCCAGACCCTGCCGCGCCGCGAGGAGGAGGGATTCGAGCCGGACCACCGGGTGCCGCAGACCGCGCCCGGCGGCCAGGTGCTGAAGAAGCCGAAGAAACCCAAGCAGCCCAAGGTGCCCGAGGCCAGGCCGGGCAAGATCCACCTGGGCGACCTGCTGGCCGACAAGCCGCAGGTGAAGGCGGTGCGCAAGGCGCCGGGCTTCGCCAGGGCGCCGGCGGGCAAGGGCAAGCCGAAGGGCCGCTGAGGGGCGGGGCGCCTCGTGCTGGTGCGCCGGCCCGCTGGCCTTCGCGCTGCGGGCCGCGGCTGGCGGGCTTTCAGGATACTGGCGCAAAACCTGCATTTCCGTGCGCAATTCTGAACGCCTATAGTGTGTGCACCGCGCACACAACAAGAACGACAGCCTATGCGCCACAAGGAACTCAAAGCCTGGACCGGCGGGCTCGCCCAACTGCTCCCGCTCGCCCCCGGACGCCCGCGCCTGCTCGGCCTCAGCCAGTGGCTGCAGCAGGCCTGCCCGGTGGACCACTTCGTGCTCTTCGTCTACGAGGGCAACCACCGCCCGCTGGATTTGTTCGACACCTTCCCGGCGGACGTGCGCCACGTCTACGTGCAGGACTACCAGGTCGGCCCCTACCTGCTCGACCCCTTCTACCTCGCCTGCACCCGCAACCAGGCGCCGGGCCTGTGGCGCCTGCGCCAGTTCGCCCCGGACCACTTCTACCTGGGCGAGTACTACCAGACCTACTACCAGCAGACCGGCCTGACCGAGGAGATCGCCTTCTTCGTCGACCTGGCCGGCGGCGCCAAGGCGGTGCTGTCGCTGATGCGCAAGGCTTCGAGCCCGGCCTACAGCCGCGACGAGATGCAACTGCTGGACTGCGCCCGCCCGGCGGTGGAGCAGGTGGTGCGCGAGGCCTGGGAACTGCGCCGCGCCCAGCCGCGCCCGGCGCAGGACCTGGACTACAAGATCCGCGAGGCCTTCGACCAGTTCGGCGCGCAGCTGCTCACCGCGCGCGAGCAGGAGATCGTCCAGCTGCTGCTGCGCGGCCACTCCAGCGCCTCGGTGGCCGAGCAGCTGGACATCAGCCCCGGCACGGTGAAGATCCACCGCAAGAACATCTACGCCAAGCTCGGCATCGGCAGCCAGTCGGAGCTGCTGGGCCTGTTCATCCGCGAGCTGGCCGGCCAGGACGATGCCGGCGAGATGCGCGCCACGGGCTGATCGCCGGTAGCACAGGAGAGGTGCCGGCCTGCCGGCCGGATCGCGGATGAGATCCGCTCCTACGGTTCCAGGGAAGCACAGTCGTAGGAGCGGACCTTGTCCGCGATGGCCAGGCGTTCCGGCGCGATTCGCGGCCGGCCTATCCCCCGAGGGATATATACACCCCGAAAGCCCCATTGCTAGCGTGACCGGCAACAAGAACAGCCACTGAAGGGGCGTGCGGCGATGGACTCCAGCCAGGCTTTCGACATCGAGTTCCGCAACGTGGTCAAGCGCTACGGCAGCGTGCAGGCGGTCAACGGCCTGAACTTCAGGGTGCGCCGCGGGGCCTTCCATTCCTTCCTCGGCAGCTCCGGCTGCGGCAAGACCACCACCCTGCGGATGATCGCCGGCTTCGAACAGCCCAGCGAAGGCGAGGTGCTGCTGGCCGGCCAGGCGGTGGCCGGGGTGCCCGCGCACCGGCGCCCGGTGAACATGGTGTTCCAGCACTACGCGCTGTTCCCGCACCTGAGCGTGGCCGAGAACATCGCCTATGGCCTGCGCTACCGCACGCCGCGCCCGGACCGCGCCGCGCAGTGCCGGATGGCCGACGAGGCGCTGGAGATGGTGCGCCTGTCCGGCTTCGGCGCGCGCAAGCCCCACGAGCTCTCCGGTGGCCAGCAGCAGCGCGTGGCCCTGGCCCGTGCGCTGGTCAACAAGCCCACCGTGCTGCTGCTCGACGAACCCCTGGCGGCGCTGGACCGCAAGCTGCGCAAGGAGATGCAGTCGGAGCTGCTGCGCCTGCAGCGCGAGGTCGGCATCACCTTCGTGCTGGTCACCCACGACCAGGAAGAGGCGCTGTCGATGAGCGACAGCATCAGCATCATGAAGGACGGCCTGATCATCCAGACCGCCAGTCCCGAGGCCCTCTACGAAACGCCGGCGAGCCGCTACGTGGCCGACTTCATCGGCGAATCCAACCTGTTCGGCGGCACCGTGCGCCGCGTCGACGGCGGCCGCGTGGTGCTCGCCACCGCCGCCGGCCTGGAGCTGAGCAGCCCGCAGACGCCCACCGGCCCGGCCCTGGTGCCACAGAGCGAGGGTTGCATCGCCGTGCGCCCGGAGCTGGTCGGCATCGCCGCCGCCGGCGCCGAGCTGGCCCGCGAGGTGCGCCTGGGCGGCAGCGTGGAAGACCGCATCTACCTGGGCAACCTCACCGAATACCGGGTGCGCACCGAAGCCTTCGGCATCGTCTGCGTGCGCGTGCCGCGGCAGGGCGCCGAGGCCGGCGCGGCCTTCGAGCACGGTGCGCGGGTGCAGGTCGGCTGGAACCAGGCCAGCGGCCTGGCCATGGGCCTCTGAGCAATGCGGCTGCGCCCGGCGCGGCCCTGGACGATCCAACCATAACCACAGCAGACAGGCGGGGAGTGACGATGGACAAGAAGAGTTTCATCAAGACGATGCGCAGTTGGGAGAAGGGTTCGATCACCCGCCGCGAGTTCCTCGGCCGCACCGGCCTGGGCCTGGCGGCGGCGGTGGTGGCGGCGAACACCCCGGGCCTGCTGCTGGGCAAGGCCTATGCCGGGCAGAGCGGCAACCTCGGCGACCGCGTGACCCTGGCCACCTGGCCGAACTACCACAGCCCGGAGAACTTCGAGGCCTTCGCCAAGGCCACCGGCGCGCGGGTGCAGATGAACGTGTTCGGCTCCAACGAGGAGATGCTCGCCAAGCTGCAGGCCGGCGGCAGCGGCTGGGACGTCTTCGTGCCGACCAACTACACCATCAGCACCTACGTGAAGCTGGGGCTGATCGAGCCGCTGGACCTCTCGCGCATCCCCAACTTCGAGCCCGCGGCCTTCGAGGAACGCTTCATGGCCCAGGGCACGGTGGACGGCAAGGTCTACGCAGTGCCGAAGAACTGGGGCACCACCGGCATCGTCTACGACGCCAGCCGGGTCAAGGGCAGCCCGGACTCCTGGAAACAGTTCTGGGACCTGACCCTGACCAGCGCCTCGGGCCGCACCATCGTCCACGACTACCAGCTCACCGCCATCGGCAACGCCCTGAAGTACTACGGCTACAGCTTCAACTCGGTGGACGAGAAGGAACTGGCCGACGCCGAGAAACTGCTGATCAAGGCCAAGCCGCACCTGTTCGCCATCAACTCCGACATCCAGCCCTCGCTGCGCAACGGCGACGCCTGGATGGCCATGGCCTGGACCGGCGACGCCTCGCAGCTGCACCGCGACAACCCGGACATGACCTTCGTGCTGGGCAAGGAGGGCGGCGAGATCTGGAGCGACTTCTTCGCCATCCCCAAGGGCGCCGAGCACCGCGACGCCGCCTACGCCTTCATCAACTACCTGCTCGACCCGCAGCACAACAAGCTGGAGGTCCTGGCCCACGGCTACCCCAGCGGCGACAAGCGGGTGGACGCGCTGCTGCCCAAGGAGATGCTCGACGACCCGATCATGTACCCGGCGGCCGAGCGCCTGTCGCCCCTGGAGTTCGGCGCCGCGGCGACCCTC
The DNA here is from genome assembly GCF_003176655.1 of Pseudomonas sp. RW407. NCBI lineage: Bacteria > Pseudomonadati > Pseudomonadota > Gammaproteobacteria > Pseudomonadales > Pseudomonadaceae > Pseudomonas > Pseudomonas sp. RW407. Next base: position 914,425 of record NZ_QGSL01000091.1, read on the forward strand.
ACCAGCCCGGCGCGGGCCGAGCTGATGGCGCGCTTCAAGGCCGCCTGAGGACGGCCCTTCGTAGGCGCGAGCCCGCTCGCGAACAGAGCCGTGCCGAAGCGGTTCGCGAGCAAGCTCGCTCCTACGGGGGCTCCGTGCAATTCCATGCGTAGGGAATCGAACATGAACATCGCTGTCAGCGCCCCCCTGCAGGCCGCTGCGACGCCCGCGGCCGCACCGGCGAGAAGCCTCGGCCGCCGCGTCACGCTGCTCCTGCTGCTGCCTTCCACCCTGTGGTTCCTGCTGTTGCTGCTGATGCCGCTGGTGATCATCCTGGTCTTCAGCTTCGGCGAGCGCAGCGCCGTGGGCGGCTACGGCGGCGGGCTGACGCTGGAGAACTACCTCAACCTCGGCTCGCGCGCCCAGGCCTTCTGGAACACCCTGACCCTGGCGCCGCTGGGCACCCTGGCCTGCCTGCTGGCGGCCTACCCGCTGGCCTACTTCCTGGCGGTGAAGGTGCGGCGCAACAAGTCGCTGCTGCTGACCCTGGTGATAGTGCCGTTCTGGACCAGCTTCCTGATCCGCACCTACGCCTGGATCTTCATCCTCAGCGGCAAGGGCATCCCGGCGCTGCTGGAGAGCCTGGGGATCGCCGACGTGCGCCTGATCAACACGCCCTGGGCGGTGCTGATCGGCATCGTCTACGGCTACCTGCCGCTGATGGTGTTCCCCATCTACGTGACCCTGGAGAAGCTCGACAAGCGCCTGCTGGAAGCCTCCGGCGACCTCGGCGCCAGTGCCTTCGAGACCTTCCGCCGGGTGACCCTGCCGCTGTCGGCGCCGGGCGTCATCACCGGGGTGATGCTGGTGTTCATCCTGCTCATGGGCGAGTTCCTGATCCCGGCGATCCTCGGCGGCGGCAAGGTGTTCTTCGTCGGCAACGCCCTGGTCGACCTGTTCCTGCAATCGCGCAACTGGCCGTTCGGCAGCGCGGTGGCCATGACCCTGGTGGCGATGATGCTGGCGATCATCGGCCTGTACCTGAAACTCGCGGCGCGCTACGGCGGGCCGCGCAACGACGGGGTGCTCTGAGATGTGGCTGCGCAGCTATTCGACCTCGCTGTACCTGTTCCTCTACGCGCCCATCGCGCTGATCATGCTCTTCGCCTTCAACGCCGGGCGCAGCGGGCTGAGCTTCCAGTGCTGCTCGGTGCAGTGGTTCGGCCGCGCCTTCGGCAACCCCTTCATCATGGAGGCCCTGGGCAACAGCGCGCTGATCGCCCTGTGCTCGGCGCTGATCGCCACCTTCTTCGGCACCCAGGCGGTGTTCGGCCTGCAGCGGGTGGGCAGGCGCGTGCGCCTGCTGTTCGATGCGCTGACCTACTGCGCGATCATCGTGCCGGGGATCGTCATCGGCATCGCCACGCTGATCGCCTTCATCACCCTGTTCGATCTGCTCAACCCGCTGCTGCTGGCGCTGGACATGGGCCTGCCGAAGCTGCGCATGGGCTTCCCCACGGTGGTGGCGGCGCACTCGCTGTTCACCATGGCGCTGGTGATGGTGATCGTCCGCACCCGCGTCGAGGCCATGGACAAGGCGCTGCTGGAGGCCTCCGCCGACCTCTACGCGCCGCCGCTGGAGACCTTCCGCCGGGTGACCCTGCCGCAGATCGCCCCGGCCATCCTCGCCGGCTTCCTGCTGGCGTTCACCTTCAGCTTCGACGACTTCATCATCGCCTTCTTCGTCGCCGGCTCCGAGACCACGCTGCCGATCTACATCTTCTCCTCGATCCGCCGCGGCATCACCCCGGAGATCAACGCCATATCCACCGTGATCATCTGCGCCTCGCTGGCGCTGCTGTTCACTTCCCGCTACCTGCAGAACCGCCGCGCCGGCGTTCAGGCCGCCTGATGGCCGCAGACAAGGAGACGTGCGATGCGTGACCAGCTGTACATCAATGGGCAATGGGTCAGCCCGGACCTGGGCGGGACCTTCACCAGCTTCGACCCGGCGACCGGGCGGCCGCTGCGCGAGGTGCCGGCGGCCACCGAGGAAGACGTCGACCACGCCGTGCGCGCGGCGCGCCAGGCCTTCAACCGTGGCTGGGGACAGAGCCGCGGCGGCGAGCGCGCCGAGTGGCTGGAGGCGCTGGCCGACGAGCTGGAACGCAACCAGGCCGGGCTGGCCGAACTGGAGGTGCGCGACAACGGCAAGCCGCTGCCCGAGGCGCAGTGGGACGTGGCCGACGCCATCGGCTGCTTCCGCTACTACGCGGAGCTGGCACGCGAGCTGGACGGCCGCCAGGACCAGGCGCTGGCCCTGCCCGACGAGCGCTTCCGCTGCCGCATCCGCCACGAGCCGGTGGGCGTGGCCGGGCAGATCATTCCCTGGAACTACCCGCTGCTGATGGCCGCCTGGAAGGTCGCCCCGGCCCTGGCGGCCGGCGCCACCTGCGTGCTCAAGCCCTCCGAGCTGACGCCGCTGAGCGCCCTGGAACTGGCCGCCGCGGCCGACGCCATCGGCCTGCCGGCCGGCGTGCTGAACGTGCTGCCGGGCCTGGGCGGCGAGGCCGGCGGCCCGCTCGCCCAGCACCCGGGGGTGGACAAGCTGGCCTTCACCGGCAGCGTGCCGACCGGGGCGAAGATCATGTCGGCGGCGGCCCGGGACATCAAGAACATCAGCCTGGAGCTGGGCGGCAAGTCGGCCTTCATCGTCTTCGACGACAGCGACGTGGAAGCGGCGGTGGAGTGGATCCTCTTCGGCATCTTCTGGAACCAGGGCCAGGTGTGCAGCGCCACCTCGCGCCTGCTGGTGCAGGAAGGCATCGCCCCGCGGCTGCTGGAACGCCTGGTGGAAGCCACCCGCACCATCACCATCGGCAACGGCCTGCAGCCGGGCGTGCTGCTCGGCCCGCTGGTGAGCCAGGGGCAGTACGACAAGGTGCTGGGCTTCATCGACCAGGGCAAGGCCTGCGGCGCCCGCCTGCTCACCGGCGGCCGGCGCCCGGCGGGGTTGCCCGAGGGCTGGTTCGTCGAGCCGGCCATCTTCGACGAGCCGGCGGAGAACGCCATCATCTGGCGCGAGGAAATCTTCGGCCCGGTGCTCTGCGTGAAGCGCTTCAGGACCGAGGCCGAGGCCCTGCGCCTGGCCAACGACAGCCGCTTCGGCCTGGCCGGCGCGGTGATGTCCGGCGACCCGCAGCGTGCCGCGAGGGTGGCCGACGGGTTGCGCGCGGGGATCGTCTGGGTCAACTGCTCGCAACCGACCTTCACCCAGGCGCCCTGGGGCGGCATGAAGCAGAGCGGTATCGGCCGGGAGCTTGGGGTGTGGGGGCTGGAGAACTATCTGGAGGTGAAGCAGGTGACGGAGTATGTGTCCGACCAGCCTTGGGGGTGGTATCTGTAGGGGCGGGCTTGCTCGCGAACGGAGCTTCCCGGCGATTCCGCTGCCTTGGCCTGGCTCCGCTCCCTCTCCCTAACCCTCTCCCTGAAGGGAGAGGGGACCGTTGGGCATGCTCGGGTATTTCGGCGTCAGCCGGCTAGCACAGAGACTACCGGCTGAAACCAAGCCTCCTCTCGGCACGGACAAGCCCCCTCTCCCTTCAGGGAGAGGGCTGGGGAGAGGGCGCTCTTGAGGATACACACCGAACCTACCCGGCAGAACGCCGTTCGCGAGCAAGCTCGCTCCTACAAAAAGTCACGCCCCGCTCAATAAGGGAGGGGGGATCGTTCGGTGTATTTGGATGTTCCAGCGTCAGCCGGCTAGCACAGAGACTACCGGCTGAAACCAAGCCTCCTCTCGGCACGGACAAGCCCCCTCTCCCTTCAGGGAGAGGGCTGGGGAGAGGG
>NZ_QGSL01000091.1:918262-921514 GCF_003176655.1 Pseudomonas sp. RW407
TCGGGGCGGCTTTTTTGTGCGCGTGGCAGTGTTGCACGCGGTCGCGGTGATGGGTATCGCTTCGCTCAACCCATCCTACAAAAGCCCCCGCGGCCGTGCTCTTCGTAGGAGCGAGGGGGACGCCTAGTTCTTGCTCGCGAACCGCATGGCACCGCGTTTGTTCGCGAGCAAGCTTGCCTGTACGTGCCCGCGATTCGCGCGCAGGGCGCGCTCCTACAATGGGAATGGCGCGGGTGGGGGCAGCGTAGGAGCGGATCTCATCCGCGAATCGCGCCGGGATGGCCGGCTATCGCGGACAAGGTCCGCTCCGGGGGAGGAATACCGTGGCTCCCGGCGACCTGTAGGAGCGGGCCCTGCCCGCGATTCGCGCGCAGGGCGCGCTCCTACATGGAATGGCGCGGGTGGGGCAGCGTAGGAGCGGATCTCATCCGCGAATCGCGCCGGGATGGCCGGCTATCGCGGACAAGGTCCGCTCCTACGGGGGGAGGAATACCGTGGCTCAGGCGCTGGCCGGCTGCCGTTTGCGCGCCGGCCACAGCAGCGCCAGGGCGAATGCCAGCACCGGCCACACCAGCAGGTTCACCGCGCTCCAGCCCAGGCTGGTGATGAGCGCGCCGGAGCTGAACGACATCAGCGCCGCCATCAGGCTGTTGCCCTGTTCCATCAGCCCCTGCGCCTGGCCGCGTTCCTCCGCGCCATGGCCCTCGCCGAGCAGGGTGGTGCCGGCCACCAGCATCAGGTTCCAGCCCATGCCCAGCAGCAGCGAGCTGGCCAGGAAGTGGCCATGGTCCAGCCCGGCCAGGGCCACGCCGGCGCTGGCCGCCAGCAGGGCGATGCCGAGCAGGGCCACGCGGCGGCTGCCCAGGAGGTCCACCAGCGGGCCGGCGACGAAGGCCGGGAGGAACATGCCGAGGATGTGCCACTGGATCACGCTCGCCGAGCTTTCCAGCGACAGCCCGCAGAACTGCATGGCCAGCGGCGTGGCGTTCATGATCAGGATCATCAGCCCGTGGCCGGCGGCGGTGCAGGCCATGGCCGCGCGCACCAGCGGCCGGCCGAGCAGCGCGCGCATCGCCGCCAGGCCGCCATGGGGCGGGCGCGGCGCGGCGCCTTCGCGCAGCCGCGCCATCAGCAGCAGGCCCGCGAGCGCCAGTGCGGCGATGGCCAGGTAGGCGCCGACGAAGGGCGTGGGCAGCGCCTGCCGGGCCCACAGCGCCAGGCTGGGCGCCAGCAGCGCGGCCAGCACGCCGCCGCCGATCACGTAGGCGCTGGCGCGGCCCTTCTCGGCCTCGCCCACCGCCTCCAGCGCGGCGAAGCGATAGTACATGGCCGAGGCCTGGTAGGCGCCGATGGGCAAGGCGCCCAGGCACAGCAGGGCGAACGAGCCGAGCTGCACGCCCAGGGCGCAGGCCAGCCCGCCGAGCACGCCGCCGGCGGCGCCCAGCATCAGCCCGGGGCGGCGGCCGTGGCGCTGCATGAACAGCGATAGCGGCTGCACCGCCAGCAGGTTGCCCAGCACCAGCAGGGCCAGGGGCAGGGTGGCCAGGCTGTTGAGTGGCGCCAGTTGCGCACCGATCAGCGAGGTCAGGGTGATGCCGATCAGCGAGCAGGACCAGTACAGCGCCTGGCCGAGGAACAGCAGGCGCAGCGCGCCGTTGCGCAGTAGCAGCATGTCCGCGCCCTCAACCCTGGCAGCCGCCGGGCTTGAGCACCCGCAGCGTCGAGGCCGGATGGCGCAGCAGCGCGTCGGCCGGGCGGCGCGGCCGTTGCAGCAGCTCGCCGCCGCAGTTCGGGCATTGGCCGCCGAGCACGCCTTCGGCGCAGTCGCGGCAGAAGGTGCATTCGAAGGTGCAGATGCGCGCGTCCGGGCTGTCGCCGGGCAGCTCGCGGTCGCAGCATTCGCAGGTGGGGCGCAGTTCGAGCATGGCGAGGTCCTTCTGGCTGGGGATCAGGCGTCGGCGTGCTGGCCGAAGCGTTCGGCGTATTCCTGGGGGCTCACCGCCAGGTGCTTGTGGAAGGTGCGCCGCAGGTTCTCCGGGTGGCCGAAGCCGCACAGCCGCGCCACGGTGGCGATCGACGCCCGGGCGTCCTGCAGCAGGGCGCGGGCGGCTTCCAGGCGGACCTTCTCGACGTAGCGCCCCGGCGCCACGCCCAGCTCGCCGATGAACACCCGCGAGAGGGTGCGCGGGCTCATGCAGGCCTGCCCGGCCAGGGCTTCCAGCGACAGGTCGGCGCCGAGGTTGGCCGGGATCCACTCCAGCAGCGCGGCCAGGCGCGGCGCGCGCACCGGCTCCGGGGTCAGCCAGGCGCTGAACTGCGCCTGGCCGCCGGGGCGCCTGAGGAACATCACCAGGCGCCGGGCCACGGCCAGGGCCAACGGGCGGCCGAGGTCGGCCTCCACCAGCGCCAGGGCCAGGTCGATGCCGGCGGTGACTCCGGCGGAAGTGAACACGTGGTCGTCGCCGTCGCGGCGGCTGGGATCGTAGGTGTGCAGGCGGTCGCCCTGCACCTGGACCGCGGGGTGGCACGCGCGCAGGGTATCGACGTCGGCCCAGTGGGTGGTGGCGGTGCGCCCGTCGAGCACCCCGGCGGCGGCCAGCAACAGGGCGCCGGAGCACACCGAGCCGAGGCGCCGCACCTGGCCCTCGGCGACGCGCAGCCAGGCTAGCAGCGCGGCATTGGCGCACTGTGCCTCCACGCCCAGGCCGCCGGGCACCAGCAGGGTGTCGAGCCCGGCGGCATCCGTGTCGCCCCAGGCGGCGTCGGCGCAGATACGCAGGCCGGCGGAGGTGGCCACCGGGCCTTCGTCCTCGCCCAGCACCAGGAGCTGGTAAGGCGCCGGCAGGCCCTGGCGCTGGCGCTCGACGTTGGCCGAGGCGAACACCTGCAGCGGGCCGGTGACGTCCAGGCTCATCACGTCGGGGTAGATCAGGCTGGCGATGCGGCGGGTGGCGGGCATGGCGGATGGCTCCCGGGGTTTGCCGGGAGTGTGCGCCTGGCGGGGTGTGGCGGCAATGCCAGGTAGCCCACGGATCTTGCCAATCGTTTGCCGGGGCTCCCGGAGGGCCCAGCGCGGCCTGGGAGTTCAATCGCGGACGGAGTCCGCTCCTACGGCTGTGCTTCCTGGAACCGTAGGAGCGGACTCTGTCCGCGATTCGGCGGATAACGCCGTAGGCGTTATGCGCCCTACGGGGAGTCCGGTAGCTTCGTGGTTTCCCACCACGCCGGACGGTCCCCTCTCCCGCTTGCGGG
>NZ_QGSL01000091.1:921524-923162 GCF_003176655.1 Pseudomonas sp. RW407
GCCGGTGGGCGCCGCCGGCACAGCCGGCCAGCCCGAGCACCAAGCCCAGCAGTACCAGGATTCTGAATCTACTCATTGGGGTGCTCCTTGCGCTGCATACCCTCGGCTGGGCGATGGATGAACGCCACGTCCAGGGCGCTGTTGTTCCAGCCCTTGGCGGCATTCCAGTTGGCCGAGAGGTGGATGTAGCGACGGCGCAGCAAGGCGGTTTCCTCGGCGGTGAGGGGCGTGAAGGCTTCGCCCAGGGCGAAAGCCTGCAACTTGGCGGCGATGGGCTGCAGTTCTTGCGGCAAGGCCATGCGGTCGTCGTTCGGGTCTATCGGATCGAATGCCACCCCGGCACGCACCGCCCATTCCCGCATGATGCGCAGGTACACCAGCGACAGTTCGCCGCGCACCTCTCGCTCGCTGGCGATGGCGGCGTACACCCGCTTTTCCGCCACCGTGTCCCGTGCGCGATGGCGCACCTGCACCGACCAGGTGGCGACACTCAAACCCTCGGGCGGTACATAGGCCGACCAGTGGTGCAGCTCCCGATCGAAGCGCTGCCTGGTGCGCCAGTGGGCCCCGCTGCGCTCGGTGGCGAGCGAGGCGATCTCGAGGCTGCTGTCGGGCTTGCTCAACAGCAGTTTCTCCCTGGCCTGGGGCAGGTAACCGCCACCGATGTCCGAATGGCAACCCGGGAGCACGATGTCCAGCTCGGCCTGGGTCAGGGAGAAGTTGTGGCGGTATTCATGATCGGCCACCAGGTGAACCACCTGGCGGGCCGTGCCCGGTGCGAGCCGCAGCTGCAACCCGGAATTCCTGGCATTGTGCGGGCTGAAATCGAGGGTCTGCGGCGAGACGATGCCGGCCACGGTATCGAACAACCCGATGAAGTTGAGGATGACGTCGCTGCGATGGCGCCAGACGAACCCGGGTACCAACAAGGACGAGCCGGCGGGCAGCGAGCGGGCCAGCAGGCTGTTCGCACCCTTGAGCAGGTCGTTGGCGCAGTGCCGCGCCGCCGCCGCGCCCCGACTGAAGCCGAACAGGTCGATCTCGATCCGACGAATTTTGAGGCCGGGGTTAGTATCTTGCAGTAACCGTAATTGCTTCAGAGTCAGCGCCGGCATCTGTTCAACCCGCACCACCACACCGGTATCCCCGTGGCCAGTGCCCTGGCTATAGAGAGAGTCAGCCAGGCCACTGCTGGTGCCGATGCCTTCAAGATAAACCTTGATGTGAGCTTCCTCAGCTCCTGGCGACAATTGCACGAGCGTATCGTCCGGATAGAGGCCATAGAGACGCGCGACATTGCTGAGGTCATTGCCATAACTGTTGTCCGGCGCCCCGCCCTGGCCGTCATAACCCAGGGTCGCGCAATACTGGCGAATGTCCTCGGCGACTTCCGCAGCCAGCCCCACATCGGCGGCGAAGCAGCCGGCAGCAGCCGCGCTGTTGGCCTCGTTGTTGCCGGTGCCGTCGAAGAACAGGCCCAGGCGCAGCACGATGCCGGCCTCCTCCAGCTCTTCCTCTTCCTCCTCCTCTTCCTGAAAGTTGTTGACGAGCGGTTTTGGGGGCTTCAATGAAGCTGCGGCTAGCGGCATCGCGACAACGGGGGATGGCGGTGCGGCTGTCGCGGCCCTGAGGTCACCC
>NZ_QGSL01000091.1:923172-944659 GCF_003176655.1 Pseudomonas sp. RW407
GGGTTGGCATTCAGCCCCGTAGGATGGGTTGAGCGAAACCCATGCGGTCGTGGCGATGGGTATCGCTCCGCTCAACCCATCCTACGAAGGCTTGTGTGCGGGCTCTGACACCACCCCGCCGCTCAGTTCCTCGCGGGCATAGTCGACGAACAGCCGCGCCGGCTTGGTCAGCTGCGCGCGCTTGAGCCAGGCGGCCACCAGGCCGGAGGCGCTGACGTCCTCGGCGATGTTCACCATCACCACTTTCTTGCCGTCGTAGGTGCATTCCGAATGTGGCCGGGTGACCAGCACCGAGAAGCCGAAGCCCTGGCCGACCATGCCGCGCACCATCTCGATGGAGGGCGAGCTGAAGGCGATGTTCGGCGTCAGCCCCAGTTCCTCGAAGATGCTCACGAAGTAGGTGCGGCTGGGCTGCACGTCGAGCAGGATCATCGGCTCCAGCGCCAGGTCGCGCAGCGACACCTGGGCCTGGCGGGCGAAGCGGTGGTCGGCCGGGAGCAGGGCGTAGGGGCGCTGCGCCGGCATCAGCGGCTCGGTCTCGATGGTGCCGTCGAGATCGTGGCGGTACAGCAGGGCCAGGTCGAAGCGCCCGGAGGTCAGGCCCTGCACCAGTTCCTGCTGCTCGCCGTCGCGGATGCGGATCTCCACCCCCGGGTAGCGCTCGCGGAAGCCGGCGATCAGCCGCGGCAGGTACAGTGGCGCCACCGTCTCGAAGCAGGCCAGGTCGATCTGTCCGGCCACCACGTCGTTGTCGGCCAGGGCGTTCTGCTCGAACTCGTGGGCCATGCGCAGCAGTTCCTGGGCCTTGCGGTAGAAGCGCGCGCCGCTGGGGGTGAGGGACACGCCCTGGGCGTGGTGGCGGATGAACAGCTGCACGCCGAAGCTCTCCTCAAGGCCCTTGATCGCCGTGGAGATAGACGGCTGGGCGATGTAGAGCTTGCGCGAGGCCTCGGCCACGCTGCCGCACTCCACGGTGGTCACGAAATACTTCAGTTGCCGCAAGGTATAGGAAGCCACTGCAAGACCTCTATGGCGCGGCTTCGCCGGTGGCGTGCGCGCTCTCGTTGTGTCATCGGTTCATCGGGAAGCAAGGTTCGGGCCCGCCGGCATGCGCCAGTGGGCGTCGAAGCGCCCCCAGGTGCCGCACCATAACCCAGCATGGCGCACTTTGCCGGTGCGCGCCTGCCCAGCTTTTTCATATACCCCGAAGACATATTTAATATTTTTCCTCCGCCGGGGCATGCGCGACCATCAGGGCACCACAGAACAAAACAATAATTGCTCGTGAGCAGGAGTGCCCTGGTGTATCAACTCAGCGACTGGCAGCAGCGTGCAGCCCGCCAGACCTTCATCGACGCCGCCCTGATCGATGGCCGCCGCGTGGCCGCCGCCGACGGCGCCACCTTCGCATCCATCGACCCGGCCACCAACCGCCTGCTGGCCAACGTCGCCGCCTGCGGCGCCGCTGAAGTCGACGCCGCCGTGCGCAGCGCCCGCCGCGCCTTCGAGCAGGGCCCCTGGGCGCGCATGGCGCCGCGCGAGCGCAAGGCCGTGCTGCTGAAGCTGGCCGAGCTGATGCTGGCCCACCGCGACGAGCTGGCCCTGCTGGACTCGCTGAACATGGGCAAGCCGGTGATGGACGCCTGGAACATCGACGTGCCCGGCGCCGCCGGCGTCTTCTCCTGGTACGCCGAGGCCCTGGACAAGCTCTACGACCAGGTCGCCCCCACCGCGCCCAACGCCCTGGCCACCATCACCCGCGCACCCCTGGGCGTGATCGGCGCCGTGGTGCCGTGGAACTTCCCCCTCGACATGGCCGCCTGGAAGCTGGCCCCGGCCCTGGCCGCCGGCAACTCGGTGGTGCTCAAGCCGGCCGAGCAGTCGCCGTTCTCCGCCCTGCGCCTGGCCGAGCTGGCCCTGGAGGCCGGCCTGCCCGAGGGCGTGCTGAACGTGGTGCCGGGCCTCGGCGAGCAGGCCGGCAAGGCCCTGGGCCTCCACCCGGACGTGGACTGCCTGGTGTTCACCGGCTCCACCGAAGTGGGCAAGTACTTCATGCAGTATTCCGCCCAGTCCAACCTCAAGCAGGTGTGGCTGGAGTGTGGCGGCAAGAGCCCGAACCTCGTGTTCGCCGATTGCCGCGACCTCGATCTTGCGGCTGAAAAAGCGGCATTCGGCATTTTCTTCAACCAGGGCGAGGTCTGCTCGGCCAACTCGCGGCTGCTGGTGGAGCGCTCCATCCACGACGAATTCGTCGAGCGCCTGATCGCCAAGGCCCGCGACTGGGCCCCGGGCGACCCGCTGGACCCGGCCAGCCGCGCCGGCGCCATCGTCGACGCCAGGCAGACCGCGAGCATCCTGCGCTTCATCGAGGAAACCCGCGGCTCCAACGCCACCCTGGCCTGCGGCGGCCGCCAGCTGAGCTTCAACGGCTCGGGCAACTTCATCGAGCCGACCATCTTCACGAATGTCGACCCGCAGCAGCGCCTGGCCCGCGAGGAAGTCTTCGGCCCGGTGCTGGCGGTGACCGCCTTCGACAGCGAGGACGAGGCCCTGCGCCTGGCCAACGACAGCCCCTTCGGCCTGGCCGCCTCGGTCTGGAGCGACGACCTCAACCGCGCCCACCGCGTGGCCGGCCGGCTGAACGTCGGCACCGTGTCGGTGAACACCGTGGATGCCCTGGACCCGGCGATCCCCTTCGGCGGCGGCAAGCAGTCCGGCTTCGGCCGCGACCTGTCGCTGCATTCGTTCGACAAGTACACCCAGCTGAAAACCACCTGGTTCCAGCTGCGCTGAGGGCAGGCGCAGGGCCGGCGGCGCACCGCCGGCCCGTCCTGCCCCAGCGAACCGCTCGAGACGGCCGGTGAGACTGCCCAGGTAAGTCCGTCGCCCTCGATCCCCTGCCAACCCCTCAGGCCGGCTGCCGGAGCACCGCCGAGGGAACTAGGAGAAAGTCGATGACCGACAACCGCAATGCGCAACGCGAGACCCGCGACTACCAGGCGGCCGACGCGGCCCACCACATCCACGCCTTCCTCGACCAGAAGGCGCTGAATGCCGAAGGCCCGCGGGTGATGGTGCGCGGCGAGGGCCTGTACCTGTGGGACAACGATGGCAACCGCTACCTGGACGGCATGTCCGGCCTGTGGTGCACCCAGCTCGGCTACGGCCGCAAGGACCTGACCGCCGCGGCCAGCGCGCAGATGGACCAGCTGCCGTACTACAACATGTTCTTCCACACCACCCACCCGGCGGTGATCGAGCTGTCCGAGCTGCTCTTCAGCCTGCTGCCGGGCCACTACAGCCACGCCATCTACACCAACTCCGGCTCCGAATCCAACGAGGTGCTGATCCGCACCGTGCGCCGCTACTGGCAGATCCTCGGCAAGCCGCAGAAGAAGATCATGATCGGCCGCTGGAACGGCTACCACGGCTCGACCCTGGCGGCCACCGCGCTGGGCGGCATGAAGTTCATGCACGAGATGGGCGGCATGATCCCGGACATCGCCCACATCGACGAACCCTACTGGTTCGCCAACGGCGGCGACCTCACCCCCGGGGAATTCGGCCGCCGCTGCGCGCAGCAGCTGGAGGACAAGATCCTCGAACTGGGCGCCGAGAACGTCGCCGGCTTCATCGCCGAGCCCTTCCAGGGCGCCGGCGGCATGATCTTCCCGCCGGAAAGCTACTGGCCGGAAATCCAGCGCATCTGCCGCAAGTACGACGTGCTGCTGTGCGCCGACGAAGTGATCGGCGGCTTCGGCCGCACCGGCGAATGGATGGCCCACCAGCACTTCGGCTTCGAGCCGGACACCCTGTCCATCGCCAAGGGCCTGACCAGCGGCTACATCCCCATGGGCGGCCTGGTGCTGAGCAAGCGCATCGCCGAGGTGCTGGTGGAGCAGGGCGGCGTGTTCGCCCACGGCCTGACCTATTCCGGCCACCCGGTGGCGGCGGCGGTGGCCGTGGCCAACCTCAGGGCGCTGCGCGACGAGGGCATCGTCACCCAGGTGAAGAACGACACCGGCCCCTACCTGCAGCAGTGCCTGCGCGAGGTGTTCGGCAACCACCCGCTGATCGGCGAGATTCAGGGCGCCGGCCTGGTGGCGGCGCTGCAGTTCGTGCAGGACAAGGCCACCCGCAAGCGCTTCGACAACGAGAACGACCTGGCCTGGCGCTGCCGCACCATCGGCTTCGAGGAAGGCGTGATCATCCGCTCCACCCTCGGCCGCATGATCATGGCCCCGGCCCTGGTGGCCGGCCGCGCCGAGCTGGACGAGCTGGTGGACAAGACGCGCATCGCGGTAGACCGCACCGCGAAGGAGATCGGCGTGCTTTAAGGCACGACCTGTAGGCGCGAGCTTGCTCGCGAAGGGCCGGAAAGGCTCCTCTCCCTAGGCCCGGGCTGCCGGTAAGCACCGATCCAGCCGGCGGCTCCGAACAGCTCCCTCTCCCTGCGGAGCGGGGCGCGCAGCCAGGGCGGGGGGAGAGGGAATCCATCTTGCGCCGGACTTCGCGAGCAAGCCCGCTCCTACGAAAAACGAACAACAACAACGCCGCGGGCCCACGCAGGCCCGTGCCGTGGAACCTTTTTGCCGCCCGTTCGGCAACTGCCCAGCAATTCAACCAACAACGCCAACCGGCTGTGGGAGTTCGTTCCATGAAATCGTCCTTGCATTGCATCCTCGCCTGCGCGGTCCTCGCCGCCACCGGCGCCGCCCAGGCGCAGGATCTCACGGTGATCTCCTTCGGCGGCGCCACCAAGGCCGCCCAGGACAAGGCCTACTTCAAACCCTTCGATGCCAGCGGCGCCGGCAAGGTGATCGCCGGCGAGTACAACGGCGAGATGGCCAAGGTGAAGGCCATGGTCGACGTCGGCAAGGTCACCTGGGACGTGGTCGAGGTGGAAAGCCCCGAGCTGCTGCGCGGCTGCGACGAGGGCCTGTTCGAGCGCATCGACCCGGCCGCCATCGGCGACGAGTCGAAGTTCGTCCCCGGCACCTTCAGCGAGTGCGGCGTGGCCACCTACGTCTGGTCCATGGTCATGGCCTACGACAGCAAGCGCCTGGCCAAGGCGCCGACCTCCTGGGCGGACTTCTGGAACGTCAAGGACTACCCGGGCAAGCGCGGCCTGCGCAAGGGCGCCAAGTACACCCTGGAAGTGGCCCTGCTGGCCGACGGCGTGAAGCCCGAGGACCTGTACAAGGTGCTGGGCACCGCCGAGGGCGTCAGCCGCGCCTTCAAGAAGCTCGACGAGATCAAGCCCTACATCCAGTGGTGGGAAGCCGGCGCGCAACCGCCGCAGTGGCTGGCCGCCGGCGACGTGGTGATGAGCGCCGCCTACAACGGCCGCATCGCCGCCGCGCAGAAGGAAGGCGTGCCGCTGGCCATCGTCTGGCCGGGCAGCCTCTACGACCCGGAATACTGGGCGGTGGTCAAGGGCACGCCGAACAAGGCCCTGGCCGAGAAGTTCATCGCCTTCGCCAGCCAGCCGCAGACGCAGAAGGTGTTCTCCGAGAACATCCCCTACGGCCCGGTGCACAAGGGCACCCTGGAACTGCTGCCGGCCGACGTCCAGGCCGCCCTGCCCACCGCCCCGGCCAACCTGCAGGGCGCCCGCTCGGTGGACTCGGCCTTCTGGGTCGACCACGGCGAGGAACTGGAACTGCGCTTCAACGCCTGGGCGGCGCGCTGACGGCCGCTGCAGGTGCCCGGCTCGCCGGGCACCGCGGCCTCAGCCCTGCGGCAGCGTGCCCGGGCGGACGTAGGCCAGCACGTGCGCGACGTAGTCGGCCTTGCCCAGTTCGACGCCCAGGCTGCGCAGGATGGCGTAGGCGGTGATGCAGTGGAAATAGAACTGCGGGAACGACCAATCGCGGGCGTACTGCTCGCTGTCCATGTCGAAGATGATGCCGTTGGGCAGGTCGAGCGCGATCGGCGCCTCGGGCCGGCCATCGAGCGCATCGCCGGGCAGGTCGGCGAGCGCTGCCAGTGCTTCGGCGATGCAGGCCTGGGCCTCGGCCAGGGTGCCCGGCCGTTCGTTCGATGCCCAGCCATCGCTGCGCACCTGCAGCCACTCCGGCGGAACCGCCAGGCCGCGTAGCCGGTAGATCGGCTCCAGCGCCTGGAAGCAGGCGAAGCGCACCTGCGCGGCCAGCGGGTACATGTCCGGCGCCAGGCGTTGCGCCATCAGCCCGTCGACGTCGTTGCCGGCGGCGCTTTCCCGGGCGGCGGCCTTGTCGAGCCATTGCGAGAGGTTCGTGAGCATATGGGTGAACGAGGGGACGAGAAGGCTGGTCAGCGACATGGCGGGCTCCGGGAAAGGGGAGCCGTCAGCTTAGTCCGGGCTCGCCGGCCGTGCTGCGCCATGAAGTCCCTGTCGTACTCGGCCTGCTGTGGATATCGCGGACGAAGTCCGCTCCTACACCTCCAGGGAAGCACGGCTTTTTGTAGGATGGCGTTGAGCGAAGCGATACCCATCATTACGGCTTTCGCGCCTTCCAGCGCCAGGCCATCGAGCGCATGGCGCAGAAGCTCGGGTTGGCGTAGGGCGTATAACGCTCCGCGTTATACGCCGTTTGGCCTTCATCACCGATGGCGACGAAGATGAGCCAGGCGTTGTCTACGCGTGGTCACCCGATTTTGCCGTGGCGTTGGTGTCGGGAGCGGTGTAGCGGCGTATAACCGCGAACGGTTATACGCCCTACGCCCTGTCTTGCCGGCTGCGCCGAGGCGTTTTTCGCAAAAAAGAGGGAGCCCGAAGGCTCCCCTGGAGAGAAACCGCGGCGGGGGACGCCGCGGTCGGAGCGCTGGCCGCGGGTTACGCGGCGCGGAACAGGTTGTGCGGGTCGATGACGAATTTCTTCGGCACGCCGGCGTCGAACTCGCCGTAGCCTTTCGGCGCGTCGTCCAGGGTGATGACTTCCACCCCGACGATGTCGGCGATCTTGATGCGATCCCACATGATCGCCTGCATCAGCTGGCGGTTGTACTTCATCACCGGGGTCTGGCCGGTGTGGAAGCTGTGCGACTTGGCCCAGCCCAGGCCGAAGCGGATGCTCAGGGCGCCATGCTTGGCGGCGTCGTCCACCGCGCCCGGGTCCTCGGTGACGTACAGGCCCGGGATGCCGATCTGGCCGGCTACGCGGGTGATGCCCATCAGCGAGTTGAGCACGGTGGCCGGGGCCTCGTGCTGCGAACCCGAGTGGCCGTGGCCGCGGGCCTCGAAGCCCACCGCGTCGACCGCGCAGTCCACTTCCGGCTCGCCCAGCAGGTCGGCGATCTGCTCGTGCAGCGGGGTGTCCTTGGACAGGTCGGCGATCTCGAAGCCCTGGGCCTTGGCGTGGGCCAGGCGGGTCGGGTTGACGTCGCCGATGATCACCACCGCGGCGCCCAGCAGGCGGGCGGAGGCGGCAGCGGCCAGGCCCACGGGGCCGGCACCGGCGATGTACACGCTGCTGCCCGGGCCGACGCCGGCGGTGACCGCGCCGTGGTAGCCGGTGGGCAGGATGTCGGACAGGCAGGTCAGGTCGCGGATCTTCTCCATGGCCTTCTCGCGGTCCGGCAGCTTCAGCAGGTTGAAGTCGGCGTAGGGCACCAGCACGTATTCGGCCTGGCCACCGACCCAGCCACCCATGTCGACGTAGCCGTAGGCACCGCCGGCGCGGGCCGGGTTGACCGTCAGGCAGACGCCGGTGTGCTGCTCCTTGCAGGTGCGGCAGTGGCCGCAGGCGACGTTGAAGGGCACCGAGACCAGGTCGCCGATCTTCATGGTCTCCACGCCGCGGCCGATCTCCACCACCTCGCCGGTGATCTCGTGGCCGAGCACCAGGCCCTGGGGCGCGGTGGTGCGGCCGCGCACCATGTGCTGGTCGGAGCCGCAGATGTTGGTGGAGACCACCCGCAGGATCACCCCGTGGTCGATCTGCTTGCCCTGCGGGTCCTGCATCTTCGGATAGGGGATGTTCTGCACCTCGACCTTACCTGGGCCGAGATAAACCACACCACGATTGCCAGACATACGCATTCCTCTTTGTCGTTGTGGGTACAAATGCGCGGCACGGCGGCCACGCGGCTTTGCACTGGGATGTCGTCTGTTGCGCGACAGGGCCGGGGTACAACTGGCAGCCGGCGGGTCTGTCGGTGTTGCTCGGGTGGCGGGAGGAGCATGAAGAGCCCCTCTCCCCAACCCTCTCCCTGAAGGGAGAGGGGGGTTGTTCGGCGCGGGGCTCGACAGGCGGCCCCCGCTTGCAGCTTGTGGCTTGCAGCCTGCAGCCGCTCTAAAGGACCACCGTCCGATTGGCGTTGAGGAAAACCCTCCGCTCGATGTGATAACCCACCGCCCGCGCCAGGGTCAGACACTCGACGTCGCGGCCCTTGGCGATCAGGTCCTCGGGGTAGTGGGCGTGGTCCACGGCCTCGACGCCCTGGGCGATGATCGGGCCCTCGTCGAGGTCGTTGTTGATGTAGTGGGCGGTGGCGCCGACCAGCTTGACGCCCTTCTGGTACGCCTGGTGGTAGGGCTTGGCGCCCTTGAAGCCGGGCAGCAGCGAGTGGTGGATGTTGATCGCCCAGCCGTCCAGCCTGCGGCACAGCTCCGGCGAGAGCACCTGCATGTAGCGGGCGAGGATCACCAGTTCCGCGCCGCTTTGCTCGATCACCTGCCACACCTTGGCTTCCTGCCCGGCCTTGTCGTTCGGGTCGAGGGCGAAGTGGTGGTAGGGGATGCCGTGCCAGCGCGCCAGGGGTTCCAGGTCCGGGTGGTTGGAGACCACCGCCGCCACGTCCATCGGCAACTGGCCGATGCGCTGGCGGTAGAGCAGGTCGTTCAGGCAGTGGTCGGCCTTGGAGACCATGATCACTACCTTGCTGCGGTAGCCCGGCGGGGTCAGCTCGGTCTTCATCTGGAAGGGCTCGACGCGCTCGGCCAGGCTGGCGCGGAAGGCTGCCTCGTCGAAGCCCGAGGGGGCGCGGAACTCCACGCGGATGAAGAAGCGCTGGGCCAGGCGGTCGTCGAAGGAGTGGTGCTCGGTGACGTAGCACTGCTGTTCGAACAGGTGGCGCGTCACCACGTCGACGGTGCCGAGCAGGCTCGGGCTGTCGGCGGTGAGGATCCAGGTATCGGGGGTGCGGCTCATGACGTGGCTCCGGTGGCGACGCGGGAGGGCGGGCCGGCTGGCCCGCCCGCCGGGATCAGGCGGCGATCTGCAGGCCGTACTCGGCGCTGGCGTCCTGCAGCCACAGCCAGAAGTAGTCGGCGAAGCTGCGGCGCACCACCAGTTCCCAGGTGTCCTCGCCGGTGTGGCGGATCACGCACTGCGACTTGGCGAAGATGCTGCCCACCGCCTTGCCCACCGGGAAGTTGCTCGGGTGCACGTCGTAGCTGGTGGATTTCATCAGCAGCTCGCGCACCTTCGGCCCGGAGAGCTCCAGCAGGGTCTGCCCGCCGCCGACGTTGACCACCGAGTAGTGCAGGTCTTCGCCGAGGGTTTCGCGCAGTTTCTTCTCCACGGCGAACTCCTCGCCGCCGGGGACGATCAGCAGCCACTCGTCCGGGCCCAGCCACTGCAGCGAGACCTCGCCCTTGGCCACCAGGGTCAGGGCCACCGGCAGCTCCAGGCCCAGGGCCTTGTGCACGCCCTCGGCGAAGGCCGCGTCATGGGCGCTGCCGCGCAGCACCAGGTGGCCGAGCAGCTTCTTCTCGCGCAGGGTGACGCCCGCATTGGCGACGCTGCGCGAGGCCAGCTTGTCCAGCTCGGCGTGGTGCAGCGGGGTCTCGACTTTCACCCCGGCCTCGGGGCATTGCTGGTAGAGGTTCGCTTTGCTCATGTTCTGTTCACCTTGGGATTCTGGCGCTTTCCCTCTCCCCAGCCCTCTCCCGGAAGGGAGAGGGGGCGGATCGGCTTTTGCTTGCAGCTTGCAGCTTGCGGCTTGCCGCCTGGAGCTGCTTTCAATCAATCCACGTTCTGCCGCTCGCCTTTCGGGTCGTAGAACACCGAGCTGCAGATTTCCGCCTCGATCACCCGGCCGTCGACCAGGGGCGCGTAGACCTTCTCGCCCATGCGCTTCAGGCCGCCCTTGACCACCGCCAGGGCGAAGCCGTAGCCGAGGGTGCTGCTCATGTAGCTGGAGGTGACGTGGCCGACCATGTTCATCGGGATCGACTGCTGGGTGGTGAACACCAGCTGGGCGCCCTCGGGCAGCATGTCCATGGGGTTGGTAGGTTTCAGCCCGACCAGTTGCTTGCGGTCCTCGCGCAGGCAGTCGGCGCGGTTCATGCCACGCCAGCCGATCCACGAGAAGGGCTTGGTGCGGCCCACGGCCCAACCCATGTTGAGGTCGTCCGGGGTCACCGAGGCGTCGGTGTCCTGGCCGACGATGATGAAGCCCTTCTCGGCGCGCAGCACGTGCATGGTCTCGGTGCCGTACGGGGTCAGGTTGTACTTCCTGCCGGCCTCGACTATGGCTTCCAGCACGCCCATGGCGTAGTTGGCCTGGATGTTCACCTCATAGCTCAGCTCGCCGGTGAAGGAGATGCGGAACACCCGCGCCGGCACGCCGGCGACCTTGCCTTCCTTCCAGGTCATGAAGGGGAAGGCGTCCTTGTCCAGGTCGATGTCGGTGACCTCGGCCAGCAGCTTGCGGCTGTTGGGGCCGGACAGGGTCAGGGTGGCCCAGTGGTCGGTGACCGAGGTGAAGTACACCTTCAGTTCCGGCCATTCGGTCTGGTGGTACAGCTCCAGCCACTCCAGCACGCGGGCCGCGCCGCCGGTGGTGGTGGTCATGACGAAGTGGTTGTCCGCAAGGCACGCGGTCACGCCGTCGTCGAAGACCATGCCGTCTTCCTTGCACATCAGGCCGTAGCGGGCCTTGCCCACGTCCAGCTTGGTCCAGGCGTTGGTGTAGACGCGGTTGAGGAACTCGCGGGCGTCCGGGCCCTGGATGTCGATCTTGCCCAGGGTGGAGGCGTCCAGCAGGCCCACCGACTCGCGCACCGCACGGCATTCGCGGGCCACGGCGGCGTGCATGTCCTCGCCGGCCTTGGGGAAGTACCAGGGGCGCTTCCACTGGCCGACGTCCTCGAACTCGGCGCCGTTCTTCACGTGCCAGGCGTGCAGGGCGGTGAAGCGCACCGGCTCGAACAGGTGGCCGCAGTGGCGGCCGGCCACGGCGCCGAAGGTCACCGGGGTGTAGTTCGGGCGGAACATGGTGGTGCCGGTGTCGGCGATGCTCTTGCCCTGGGCGCGGGCGGCGATGGCCAGGCCGTTGATGTTGCCCAGCTTGCCCTGGTCGGTGCCGAAGCCCAGCGCGGTGTAGCGCTTGACGTGCTCGATGGACTCGAAGCCCTCGCGGCAGGCCAGCTCGATGGCCGCGGCGGTGACGTCGTTCTGCGGGTCGACGAACTGCTTGGGCGCACGGGAGGTGGGCTTCTCGTGGGGCACCTGGAACAGCGCCACGGTCGGCTCCTCGACCCGCTCGGAGGCCTTCGGCAGTTCGCCGGGCGCGGCCTTGAAGCCGGCGTCCTCGGCGGCCTGGGTACCGGCGTTGTAGCCGTCCTGCAGGTTGTCGGCGAGGCGGAACACGCCGTTCACGGCGCCGGCGCAGATGCGCTTCTGCAGGCCTTCGCCGGGGACGAAGGCGAGGATGTCCTCGCGCCACTCGGGCTTGCCGCCCAGGTGCGAGGCCAGGTGCACCACCGGGCTGTAGCCGCCGGAGCTGGCGATCAGGTCGCAGTCCAGCCAGTCGCCGGGGGCGGTGACCTTCAGGCGGATGGGGTCGATGGCGGCGATTTTCGCGCCAGTCACGCGCTTGCTGCCGCGTGCTTCGATCACTGCGCTGCCGGTGATGACGCGCATGCCGCGCTTGCGGGCTTCTTCCACCCACTCGCCGCGCGGGTTGGCGCGGGCGTCGGCGATGGCCACCACTTCCAGGCCGGCTTCCTGCCAGTCCAGGGCCACGCGGTAGGCGTAGTCGTTGTTGGTGGAGAGCACCAGCTTCTTGCCCGGCGCCACGCCGTAGCGGCGCACGTAGGTGGAGACGGCGCCGGCCAGCATGTTGCCCGGCAGGTCGTTGTTGGCATATACCAGCGGCCGCTCGTGGGCGCCGGCGGCCAGCACCACGCGCTTGGCGCGCACCCGGTGCACGCGGTGGCGCACCTGGCCCAGCGGCGCGGTCTCACCGATATGGTCGGTGAGACGCTCGTGGATGGTGAGGAAGTTGTGGTCGTGGTAGCCGTTCACCGTGGCGCGCGGCAGCAGCACCACTTCCGGCAGCGACTTCAGCTCGGCCAGCACCTGTTCCACCCATTCGGCGGCGGGCTTGCCGTCGAGGGTTTCGCGGGTGTCCAGCAGGCTGCCGCCGAACTCTTCCTGCTCGTCGGCCAGGATCACCCGGGCGCCGCTGCGCGCGGCGGCCAGGGCCGCGGCCAGGCCGGCGGGGCCGGCGCCGACCACCAGCACGTCGCAGTGGCGGTTCATCCAGTCGTAGCTGTCCGGGTCGACCTCGGTGGGCGCGCGGCCCAGGCCCGCGGCCTTGCGGATGTACTTCTCGTACGTCAGCCACATGGACTGCGGGTACATGAAGGTCTTGTAGTAGAAGCCGGGGGGCATCATCTTGCCGCCGACCTTGCCGAACACGCCCATCAGGTCGTTCTGCACGTTCGGCCAGCCATTGGTGCTGCTGGCCGCAAGGCCGGCGTACAGGGCCTGCTGGGTGGCGCGCACGTTGGGCACCTGGGTGGCCTCGCGCGAGCCGATCTGCAGGATGGCGTTGGGCTCCTCGGCGCCGGCCGCGACTATGCCGCGGGCGCGGGAGTACTTGAAGCTGCGGCCGACCACGTCGACGCCGTTGGCCAGCAGGGCGGCGGCCAGGCTGTCGCCGGCGAAGCCCTGGTATTGCTGGCCGTTGAAGGTGAAGGTCAGCGGCTTGCTGCGGTCGATGCGACCGCCACGGGAAAGGCGATTGATCTGGCTCATGTTCAGGCCTTCGCGACTGCGGGCTGGGCGGCGGGTTTCTTCTCGGCGCTGGTCACGCTGGGTTTCTCGCCGATCTTGTAGGTTTCGAGGATCTCGTAGGTCACGGTGTGGCGGGTGGCGTTGAAGTACTGCCGGCAGCCGGCGGCGTGCACCCACAGCTCGTGGTGGATGCCGCGCGGGTTGTCGCGGAAGAACATGTAGTCGCCCCACTCCTCGTCGGTGCAGGCGCCGGGGTCCAGCGGGCGCGGGATGTGCGCCTGGCCCTTGGCGTGGAATTCCTCTTCGGAGCGCAGCTCGCCGCAATGGGGGCAGAAGATGTGAAGCATGGTCTAAACCTCCGGGGTTGCCTTCCGTGGGAGGCGGGGCGCCGGCTCTTCGCCGAACCACCCTCTCCCGCCCTTCGGGCACCCTCTCCCGCAAGCGGGAGAGGGGAATCAGTTGTCGCCCTGCGGGCGAATGTTCAATGTGCGACAGCCGCAGCGCCGTGCTCGTCGATGAGCGCGCCACTGTGGAAACGTTCGATGGAGAAGGGAGCGGCCAGCGGGTGCGGCTCGCCGGTCGCCAGGGTGGCGGCGAAGACGTTGCCCGAGCCGGGGGTGGCCTTGAAGCCGCCGGTGCCCCAGCCGCAGTTGAAGAACAGGTTCTTCACCGGGGTCTTGCCGATGATCGGGCAGGCGTCCGGGGTGGTGTCGACGATGCCGCCCCACTGGCGGTTCATGCGCACGCGGGAGAGCACCGGGAACATCTCGACGATGGCCTGCAGGGTGTGCTCGATCACCGGGTAGGAGCCGCGCTGGCCGTAGCCGTTGTAGCCGTCGATGCCGGCGCCGATGACCAGGTCGCCCTTGTCCGACTGGCTGATGTAGCCGTGCACGGCGTTGGACATGATGACGCTGTCGATGATCGGCTTCAGCGGCTCGGAAACCAGCGCCTGCAGCGGGTGCGACTCGATCGGCAGGCGGAAGCCGGCGAGCTTGGCCATGTGCCCGGAGTTGCCCGCGGTGACCACGCCGACGCGCTTGGCGCCGATGAAGCCGCGGTTGGTCTCGACGCCGATCACCGCGCCATCCTGCTTGCGGAAGCCGATGACTTCGGTCTGCTGGATCAGGTCCACGCCCAGGGCGTCGGCGGCGCGGGCGAAGCCCCAGGCCACCGCGTCGTGGCGGGCCACGCCGCCGCGGCGCTGCACGGTGGAGCCCATCACCGGGTAGCGGGCGCTCTTGGTGCAGTTCAGGTAGGGGATTTCCTCGGCCACCTGCTGGGCGTTCAGCAGCTCGCCGTCCACGCCGTTGAGGCGGTTGGCGCTGACGCGTCGCTCGCCGTCGCGCATGTCCTGCAGGGTGTGGCAGAGGTTGTAGACGCCGCGCTGGGAGAACATGACGTTGTAGTTGAGGTCCTGGGACAGGCCCTCCCACAGCTTCATGGCGTGCTCGTAGAGCTGCGCCGACTCGTCCCACAGGTAGTTGGAGCGGACGATGGTGGTGTTGCGCGCGGTGTTGCCGCCGCCCAGCCAGCCCTTCTCCACCACCGCGATGTTGCGGATGCCGTGTTCCTTGGCCAGGTAGTAGGCCGTGGCCAGGCCATGGCCGCCGCCGCCGACGATGACCACGTCGTACACCGGCTTGGGCGTGGGCGTGCGCCACATGCGCTGCCAGTTCTCGTGGTGGCTCAGTGAGTGCTTTAACAGGCCGAAGCCGGAGTAGCGTTGCATGTGGGTGCTCCTGAAAATCTCGTGTCGCGGCGTTCTACCCGTAGGAGCGGGCCCTGCCCGCGATGCTTTCGGCCATTCGCGGGCAGGGCCCGCTCCTACGGGAGATGCCGCGGGAATCTCAACGATAGACCGGGTAGTCGGCGCACAGCCCGGCGACCTGGGTGGCCACCTTGGCCTCGACGTCGGCATCGCCCAGGTGGTCGAGCACGTCGCAGATCCAGCCGGCCAGCTCGCGGCACTGGTCTTCCTTCAGGCCACGGGTGGTGATGGCCGGGGTGCCGACGCGGATGCCCGAGGTGACGAAGGGGCTCTGCGGGTCGTTCGGCACGGCGTTCTTGTTGACGGTGATGCCCACGCGGCCGAGGGCGGCGTCGGCTTCCTTGCCGGTCAGGCCCTGCTTGACCAGGCTGATCAGCATCAGGTGGTTGTCGGTACCGCCGGAGACCACGTCGTAGCCGCGGTCGATGAACACCTCGGCCATGGCCTTGGCGTTCTTGATCACCTGGGCCTGGTAGTCCTTGAACTCCGGCTCCAGGGCTTCCTTGAAGCACACCGCCTTGGCGGCGATCACGTGCATCAGCGGGCCGCCCTGGGCGCCGGGGAACACCGCGGAGTTGAGCTTCTTCTCGATCTCCTCGTTGGAACGGGCCAGGATCAGGCCGCCGCGCGGGCCGCGCAGGGTCTTGTGGGTGGTGGTGGTGACCACGTCGGCGTAGGGCAGCGGGTTGGGGTACAGGCCCGCGGCCACCAGGCCGGCGACGTGGGCCATGTCGACGAACAGCAGCGCCCCGACCTTGTCGGCGATGGCGCGGAAGCGCGGGAAGTCGAGGGTCTTGGAGTAGGCGGAGAAGCCGGCGACGATCATCTTCGGCTTGTGCTCCACGGCCAGGCGCTCGACCTCGTCGTAGTCGATCAGCCCGGTGGCGGTGTCCAGGCCGTACTGCACGGCGTTGTACAGCTTGCCGGAGGAGGAGACCTTGGCGCCGTGGGTCAGGTGGCCGCCGTGGGCCAGGCTCATGCCCAGGAGGGTGTCGCCGGCGTTGAGCAGCGCCAGGTACACCGCCGAGTTGGCCGAGGAGCCGGAGTGCGGCTGGACGTTGGCGTAGTCGGCGCCGAACAGCTGCTTGGCGCGGTCGATGGCCAGCTGCTCGACCTTGTCCACATGCTCGCAGCCGCCGTAGTAGCGCTTGCCCGGGTAGCCCTCGGCGTACTTGTTGGTCAGCCCGCTGCCCTGGGCCTGCATGACGCGCTTGCTGGTGTAGTTCTCCGAGGCGATCAGCTCGAGGTGGTCTTCCTGGCGTTCTTCCTCGGCGGCCATGGCGGCGAAGAGTTCGTCGTCGTAGCCCTGGATCTGGTCATGCTTGCTGAACATCGCGGTCTCCGTGCGACAGGCGCGTCGCTTGTGGGTGGAGGCTGCCCTGACCGCCCGCGCCGGGGGCCTGCGTAGCTCGGCGCGAAGGGGTCGGTATTAGCCAGTTGTGATCGATTGTGCTCAATAGCCCGCCCCCCCATTTGCCTGTTTGCGACGTCAAAATGCCCAAACCTACCCACGCGCTGCACCGCCCGTCCCTGCTTCGTCTGCGCCGGGCCCGCGGCGGCCGCGAAGGCGTCGGCGCGACATCGACAAGGGTGTAAGCTTGAGGCCGGCATCGCCCCCGCGCATGTCGCAGAAGAACAAGAAAAGCAGGCTGCCCTGACTGCCGTCGCCCCGCCCCGCGGAAATCGCCGCGCCAGCCATCGCAGTGGAGGTATCGAAATGATGCTCAGCGCTGTACCGACCCGCGGCCGCGAACGTCTCCCCGACGCCGTTCCGGCCACCGCCACCAGGACCTTCGGCTTCCTGCTGGTGCCCAACTTCACCACCATCGGCTTCGCCTCGGCGGTGGAAACCCTGCGCATGGCCAACCTGGCGGCGCACCGGCCGCTGTACCGCACCCTGCAGATCGCCGCCGACCTGGAGCCGGTGCGCGCCAGCAACGGCATGCGCGTGGTGCCCGACCACGGCATCGAGGCGGTGCCGCATCTGGATGCGCTCTTCGTGGTCGGCTCCAACCCCATTCCGGCCAAGTGCGACCGGCGCCTGCTCGACTGGCTGCGCAAGCTGGCCCGCCAGGGCGTGCCGCTGGGCGGCATCTGCACCGGCAGCCACCTGCTGGCCAGCGCCGGGCTGCTCAAGGACTACCGCTGCACCATCCACTGGGAAGACATCGAGCAGCTCAAGGAGCGCTTCCCCGGCATCGTCATCTCCAACCAGCTGTTCGAGCTGGACCGCGACCGCTACACCTGCTCCGGCGGCACCGCGGCCATGGACATGACCCTGCAGCTGATCGCCCGCGAGCCGGGCGGGGTGGAGATCGCCACCCGCGCCGCCGAGCTGCTGCTGTGCGACCGCATGCGCGGCTCCCGCGAGCAGCAGCGCATCCCCCTGCGGCAGAAGCTGGGCAGCGCCCAGCCCAAGCTGAGCCAGATAGTGGCGATCATGGAGGCCAACCTGGAGGAGCCGCTGGAGCTGGAGGAGCTGGCGCAGCTCAACGAGGTGTCGGTGCGCCAGCTGGAACGCCTGTTCCACAAGTACCTGCAGCGCACCCCCAGCCAGTACTACCTGGAGCTGCGCCTGAACCGCGCCCGCGACCTGCTGCTGCGCAGCGAGGCGCAGATCCGCGAGATCGCCCTGTCCTGCGGCTTCACCTCGCCGGCGCACTTCTCCAAGTGCTATAGCCGCTTCTTCGGCTGCTCGCCGCGCAGCCAGCGCAAGCAGAGCCCGCTGGGGGCCTGAAACGCGAAAAGCCGTACCCTCGCGGGTACGGCCTTGCGCTCATTGCCACGGGCCGGCTCAGTCCTCCATCGGCCGGTGCGCCGTCTCCCGCACGCAGAGCATCGCCAGCAGCGCCACCGCCGCTGCGGCCACCAGCATCCAGGCCGGCGCCAGCTTGTTGCCGGTGAGGCTGATCAGCCAGGTGGCGATGAAGGGCGCGGTGCCGCCGAACAGCGCGTTGGCGGTGTTGAAGCTGAAGGCGAAGCCGGTGTAGCGCACGCGGGTGGGGAAGATCTCCGCGAGGAAGCAGGGCAGCGTGCCGTCGTTCATCGCCAGCATCAGGCCGAAGCCGATCTGGATCAGCAGGATGAAGGCGAAGCCCTGGTCGCCCAGCAGGCGGAACAGCGGCACGGTGAGCGCCAGGAACAGCAGCGAGGCGGCCACCAGCATGGTCTTGCGGCCGAAGCGGTCGGACAGCTTGCCCATCAGGAAGATGAAGCCGATGTAGGTGGCCAGCGACACGGTGGAAGCGAGGAAGGAGTCGCTCTCGCTCATGCCCATCTCGGCGGACAGGTAGGTCGGCATGTAGCTGAGGATCAGGTAGAAGGCCACCGCGTTCAGGCAGGTGGCGCCCACGGCTACCAGCAGTTGCTTGCGGTGGGTGCCGAACAGCTCGCGGATGGGCGTGCGGTGCTGGCCCTGCCTGTGCTCCATGGCCGCTTCCATCTCGCGGAACTTGGGCGTGTCGGCCAGGTGCAGGCGGATGTAGCGACCGATCAGGCCCAGGGGCGCGGCCAGCAGGAAGGGCAGGCGCCAGCCCCATTCGTGCAGCTGGGTGCTGTCCAGGTGCGCATACAGCTGCGCGGCGAACAGCGAGCCCACCAGCAGTCCGGCGGCGGTGCTGGCCGGCACCAGGCAGGTGTAGAAGCCGCGCTTGCCTTCCGGGGCGTACTCGGCGAGGAAGGCCGAGGCGCCGGCGTATTCGCCCGAGGCGGAGAAGCCCTGCACCAGGCGGATGGCCAGCAGCAGCCCGGGCGCCGCCAGGCCGACCTGCGCGTAGCCGGGCAGCAGGGCGATGCAGAAGGTCGAGCCGGACATGATCAGGATCGACAGCGACAGCGCGTTGCGCCGGCCGAAGCGGTCGCCGATGTGGCCCCAGACGATGCCGCCGATGGGCCGCACGATGAACGACAGGGCGAACACCGCGAAGGCCGCCAGCAGGCCGGAGACCTTGTCGGTCTGCGGGAAGAACACCACGGCGATGACCGCCGCCAGGTAGCCGTAGGCGGCGTAGTCGAACCACTCGACGAAGTTGCCCATGAAGGCCGCGCTGGCGGCCCGGCGTAGGACGCGGCGTTCCTCGCAGAGGGGGGCGTTCATGGCGGTTCGGCCGTAGGCCAGGGGTTGCTGGGAGAGGCTCATTGCGCACCCCCCGGGCGTTGCGCCGCCGGGCGTGCGTGGGAATCAGTGTAGTGCCGCGTGGGGATGTCGGGGGCGCCGCTGGCGCCGTGCGGGAAGGTGACCATTGCCCATACCTCTGTTGTTATCGAAATGGAAGTTCGGCAGCGGGTGAGTCATGGCTTGCGCGGGTACGGCGGGCGCAGCCTCTTGTTGTCGTTATCGGTCGTGGCACCGCCACTGGCGGTGGTGCTTGCTCCAGAAGCGAACGAGCCGCGTGCTGTGCGCACGCGGCTCGCGGGGTCATTTACGGATGATGTTGCGCTGCGGCCCGTAGGGGAACCGGGTGATGTTCTCGGCGCCCTGCTGGTTGACGATCAGGATGTCGTGCTCGCGGTAGCCGCCGGCGCCCGGCAGGCCCTCGGGGAGCATGATCATCGGCTCCATGGAGACCACCATGCCCGGCTCCAGCACCGTGTCGATGTCCTCGCGCAGCTCAAGGCCCGCCTCGCGCCCGTAGTAGTGGCTGAGGGTGCCGAAGGAGTGGCCGTAGCCGAAGGTGCGGTACTGCAGCAGGTCGTGTTCCAGGTAGATCTCGTTCAGCTCGCGGGCGATGTCGCAGCAGCGCGCGCCGGGCCTGATCAGCTTCAGGCCGGCCTCGTGGACCTTGACGTTGACCTCCCACAGGCGCAGGTGCTCGTCGGAGCAGTGGTCGAGGAACAGGGTGCGTTCCAGCGCGGTGTAGTAGCCGGCGATCATCGGGAAGCAGTTCAGGCTGAGGATGTCGCCCTTGTTCACCTTGCGCGAGGTCACCGGGTTGTGCGCGCCGTCGGTGTTGATGCCGGACTGGAACCAGGTCCAGGTGTCCATCAGCTCGCCGTCGGGGAAGCGCTTGGCGATCTCGCGGACCATGGCCTGGGTGGCATGCAGGGCCACCTCGTATTCCGGCACCTGGTCGTGCAGCGCCTCGACCACCGCGGCGCCGCCGATGTCGGCCACCTGGGCGCCGTGGCGGATGATGGCGTGTTCCTCGGCGGACTTGATCATGCGCATGCGCATGCAGGCGGCGGCCACGTCCACCAGCTCGGCCTCGGGGTAGCGGGCGGCCAGCTTGTCGCGGTTCTGCAGGTTCAGGTGGTCGAACTCCACGCCGATGCGCCGGGCCTTGGGCAGGGCCTGCTGGATGGCGGTGAAGTAGTTGTCGCGCTGCCAGTCGGTGTAGACGATGTTGTCGGTGCCCTGGGTGCGGCGCCAGGGCTGGCCGCCGTCGATGTTGGCGCTGATGCTGACCACGGCGTCCTGGGTCACCACCAGGGCGTAGGGGCGGCCGAAGGAGCAGTAGAGGAAGTCGGAGTAGTAGTTGATGTTGTGGTAGGAGGTGAAGACCGCGGCATCGATGCCCGCCTCGGCCAGGTGGGCGCGCAGCCTGGCCTGGCGGTTGGCGTATTCCTGCTCGGAGAAGGTCGGGCGGACCTTCTGGCCGTTGCGGATCCTGATCGTCTGGGGCATTTGCATGGCGTACGTCCTCGCTGCTTCCTGTCGGTCGACGCGCCTTTCTGGCCCGTCGTTGGAAGGCATTGCAGCAGAAGGCCGGGGCGCTCTTTTGCACGAATCCGACCCGAACTTGGACGTATCCGCTCGGCCCGCGCCAGGGCGCTCTTCGTAGGATGGGTTGAGCTTGCGAAACCCATCGCCATGGTCTGATGGGTATCGCTTCGCTCAACACCATCCTACGGCGGCGTTTCTCGGTGTCGTGGGCGGAAAAAAAGAGGCCCGCGACGTGCTGCCGACACGTGCGGGCCTGTGGTGCAACCGGGAAAGTGGCTAGTGCAGCGCTGCCTGGCGCCGCTCCTGGGTGGGCGGGCGGCCGAAGTGCTCGCGGTAGCAGCGGGCGAAGTGCTGCTGGCAGGGGAAACCGCAGGCCCGCGCCACCTCGGCCAGGGGCCGGGCGCTGCCGCGCAGCAGCTGGCGGGCGTGGGCCAGGCGCAGGCGCTGGTAGTAGCGCGCCGGCGTGCACTGCAGGTAGCGCTGGAACAGGCGCTCCACCTGGCGCCGCGACAGGCCCAGGGTGGCCGCCAGCTGCGGCATGCCCAGGGGCCGCGTGAGGTGCGCGCGCATCAGCGCGATGGCGCGCTGCAGGCCGGCATGGGGTGGCGCGGCGGCCTGGGTGGCGCCCAGGCTGCGTTCCTCGTCGAGGATGGTGCGCACGGCCTGGGCCAGCGCCGGGCCCTGGCTGCGGCCGATCAATTGCAGCAGGACGCTGGCGCAATCGCCGTCACCGCTCGCCGGGCGGCAGCCATCCGGGCCGCAGAGCACCAGCAGCTCGGCGGCCGGGCGCTGCGCGAGGCTGGCGTCGCAGTTTACGCACAGGCCGCTGCTGGCCCTGACCGCGCCGCCGTCCAGGCTCAGCAGGGCCCAGCCGAGGCGGCTGGCGCCGGCCAGCAGGTTGGCCTGGCGCAGCGGCTCCAGGGCCAGCGCCAGGGCGAACAGGTCGAAGCCGTCCTGCAGCAGGAAGTTCACGTGGGCCGGGGCGGTGTCGTGCATGGCGCTGCCCTCAGCACTCGATGATGCTGACGGCGAGGCCGCCGCGGGAGGTTTCCTTGTACTTGTCGTGCATGTCGGCGCCGGTGTCGCGCATGGTGCGGATGGCCT
>NZ_QGSL01000091.1:944669-956055 GCF_003176655.1 Pseudomonas sp. RW407
CGACTTCCAGTTGCTCGGCATGGGCCGGCAGATGCATGCCGACTACCTCGACCACTATCACCGCCTCGACCCGCTGCAGCCCCGCGCCTGCCTGGCCACCGGGCTGCCGGTAGTGCCCCTGGCCGTGGGCATGGCGCAGCAGCCCGACGCGCAGCGCGAGCGCTACCACGGTTTCCTGCGCCGGCACGGGGTGATCGACGTGGTGGAGGTCATCGCCGCCGACAAGGGCCGCCCGCTGGCCGGGCTTTCCCTGCTGCGGCGCGTCGGCGAGGCGCCCTTCTCCAGCGACGAATTCGACCGCCTGCGGGCCCTGCAGGGGCTGCTGGAGCTGGCCGCCCAGGCCCTGCCGCGCAGCCCCGGCGCCCTCGCCCAGCTCACTCCGCGCGAGCGCGAGATCGCCCTGCTGCTGCGCGACGGTGCCAGCAACAAGGACCTGGCGCGCCAGCTCGGCCTGGGCCTGGCCACGGTGAAGACGCACCTCATCCACCTGTTCCGCAAGGCCGGCGTGGCCAGCCGCACCGAACTGCTGGCGCGGCTGTTCCTGGATCAACCATCCGGTTGATGTTCCGCCCGCGCCACACCACGCAGCATGGAGGCTCCACAGACACAGGAGTCCCACCCATGAGCACCTCTTCCGACTGGATCACCGTCGGCGCCCTCGCCGAGGGTTTCGCCCCCGAAGCCTTCATCCTGCCGCGCCTGGCCGACCTCGCCGGGCAGCGCCTGGAACTGCACTTCGCCAACGGCTGGCGCATCGAGCACCAGTTCGACGCCGAGACCACCCGCTGGCACGCCGCCGACGGCCATTGCGCGGGCGAGGCGCCCTATCGCGCCACCTCGGTGCGCCTCGGCATCGTCCTGGTCGACTTCATCAAGCGCGAGGATGGCCAGGCCTGGTCGGTCAGCCTGGTGCTGGACCGCCACAGCCAGTCCTTCACCGCCGTGCTCGGCCGCCTGCCCGACGCCGCGGACACCGCCGAGGGCCTCTACGCCCGTGCCCTGGCCGGCAAGGACCTGACCGGCGTGCAGGTGCAGATCCTCCACGGCAGCCTCGACCGCCCCTGGCAGGACGGCGCCTGCCCCCACGCCCCGACCCGCGAGCTGGTGGGCCTGCGCAACCGCTACCGCTACAGCCCCAGCGAGGTCTACGAGCACATCTACCTGAACGACGACTTCTACACCTGGCAGTGCCTGGGCGGCGTCGAGGCCGGGCTGTGCGACACCGACCGCTGCCACTACTACAAGGTCGCCGACCAGCTGTACCTGTTCGTCTGGCGCGAGAAGATCGTCCCCACCCTCGGCCTGGTGATGATCGACCTGCAGCAGCACCGCAGCGACGGCAAGATCTTCGGCTATGCCGGCGCCGCCTTCGACGAGCTGTCCAACTTCCCGGTCGCCTCCTACTGCGACGAGCTCAACCGCACGGTGTACGCATGAGCGGCCGGGTCGTCGTCGTCACCGGCGCCGGCACCGGCATAGGCGCGGCCTGCGCGCGGCGCTTCGCCGAAGCGGGCGACCAGCTGGTGCTGATCGGCCGCCGCCGCGAGGCGCTGGAACAGGTGGCGGCCAGCACCGGCGGCCTGGTGCTGGCCGGCGACGCCGCCGACGGCGAAACCTGGCGGGGCTTCGTGCAGCGCATCGAGGCGGCGTTCGGCGGCATCGACGTGCTCGTCGCCTGCGCCGGCGGCCACGGCCTGGGCACGGCCGGCGAGACCAGCGATGCGGCCTGGCGCGAGGCCCTGCGTGGCAACCTCGACAGCGCCTTCGCCAGCGCCCGCGCCTGCCTGCCGTCGCTGCTGGCGCGGCGCGGCAACATGGTGCTGGTGGGCTCCATCGCTTCCCTGGTGGCCGGGCCCGGCGTGTGTGGCTACACCGTCGCCAAGCACGCCCTCATCGGCCTGATGCGCTCCCTGGCGCGGGACTACGGCCCGCGCGGCGTGCGCGTCAACGCCCTGTGCCCGGGCTGGGTGCGCACGCCCATGGCCGACGCCGAGATGCAGCCGCTGATGCGGCACCATGGCGAAAGCCTGGACGCCGCCTACGCGCGGGTCACCGCCGAGGTGCCGCTGCGCCGCCCGGCCACGGCGGACGAGATCGCCGGGCTGTGCCGGTTCCTCGCCAGCGACGCGGCGGCCATCGTCACCGGCGCCTGCCTGGTGGCCGATGGCGGCGCCAGCGTGGTGGACCTGCCGACGCTGGCCTTCGAACGCCTGGAGGATGGGCCATGACGCGCTTCGACTTCGGCGGCAAGCGGGTGCTGGTCACCGGCGCGGCCCAGGGCATCGGCCGCCGCATCGCCGAGGGCTTCGCCGAAGCCGGTGCCAGCCTGCTGCTGCTCGACCGCCAGGCAGGCGCCGTCGAAGCCCTGGCCGGCGAACTGCGCAGCCAGGGCCGCGAGGCGCGGGCGCTGGCCGTGGACCTGGCCGATCCCCCGGCCATCGCCGCCGCCCTCGCCGGGCTGGACGGCCTGGACGTGCTGGTGCACAACGCCGCCCACTTCCCGCTGACCGACTTCGCCGCCATCACCCCGGAGCTGCTGCAACGCACCCTGGCGGTGAACCTGGGCGCGCTGTTCTGGCTGACCCAGGCCGCCCTGCCGCTGTTCGCCGCGCGCGGCGGCGGCTGCGTGCTGGCCACCTCGTCGGTCACGGGCCCCCGGGTGGCCTACCCGGGGCTGAGCCACTACGCGGCGTCCAAGGCCGGGGTCAACGGCTTCATCCGCAACGCCGCGCTGGAGCTGGCGCCACGCAAGGTGCGCGTCAACGGCGTGGAGCCGGGCATGATCCGCACCCCGGCCATGGCCAACCTCGGCGACCAGGCCCTGGAGGCGCGCATCGCCGCCGGCATCCCCCTGGGCCACCTCGGCCAGCCGGCGGACATCGCCAACGCCATGCTCTTCCTCGCCTCCGACGCCGCCGCCTACATCACCGGCCAGACCCTGGTGGTGGACGGCGGCGCCACCCTGCCGGAAAGCACCGCCGCGCTGGCCTGAAGGGCCCACCATCCTGCATCTGCAGGATGGTGCGCGCGCAGCGCAGCGAAGATACTCGAACCCAGGCCCTGCCCTGTCGTTCCGACACCCGGCCGCTCACTGATGACTGACAACAACAACTAAAGTCGCAGCAGGGGGACCCCATGAGCAGCACCCTCGACCTGACCTTCGGCGCCCAGCGCTTCAGCGAATTCAACGCCCTGGTCCTGGACCTCCAGCGCCTGGCCCAGGAATGCGCGCTACCCGGCTTCCACGCCGCCGCCATGCACCGCCTGCGGCAACTGCTGGACTTCGACATGGCCTGGTGGGGCCGCGCGGCGCTGGTCGACGGCCTGCCGCTGGAGCACAGCAGCCACCTGTTCCGGCTGCCGGACAGCTACCTGGCCGACTGGCAGGCGATCCGCCACCAGGACATCACCGTCAAGCGCGTCTATGCCACCCCGGGCCGCTCGGTGCGCATCGACACCCGCGCCGCCGACTGCACCCCGGGCCTGCGCTGGCTGGCCGAGCGCCACGGCTTCGGCGAGTTCCTCTGCATCATCCACATCGACCCGCGCACCCAGCTCAGCCTGCACCTGAGCCTGTACCGCCGCGCCGGCGCGCGCCCCTTCGACGCCCGCGAGCGCTTCCTGGTGGACCAGATGATGCCGCACCTGGTGGCCGCCGAAGGGGCCAACCAGATCCGCGCGCTGGTGGCCCTGCGCGAGCGCCTGGACGCCCCCAACCCGCTGGCCCTGGCGGTGTGCGACCGGCGCGGCATGCTGCACTACGCCGAGCGAGGCTTCGTCGAGCTGCTGCTGCACGAGTGGCCGCGCTGGACCGGCCCGTGCCTGCCCGAGGCGGTCGACCCGGCCGCCGGCTACAGCGGCCAGCGCCTGCAGCTGCAGGCCACCGCCGTGCACGACCTGCTGCTGCTCAGCGCCCGCCTGTGCCCGGCCATGGCCCGCCTGAGCACCCGCGAGGCCGAGGTGGCGCAGCGCTTCGGCCTGGGCAGCACCTACAAGGAAATCGCCCGCGAGCTGGGCCTGGCGCCGAACACCGTGCGCCACCACATCCGCAGCATCTACAGCAAGCTCGGCGTCAACGGCAAGGCCGGCATCGCCCAGCTGCTGCACCACCCGCCCGGCTGACGCCGGCCGCTTCCCTCCACCGCCTCCACATCCCGACGCCGCGCCCGCGCGCGGCGCCAGGGGAGGCTTTCGCCCGCCTCACAGAAGAAGAAAACCACCATGAAGCTGCACCCAAGCCTTTCGCTCTGCGCCCTTGGCGCGCTGTACCTCGGCCAGGCCCAGGCCGCCGACCTCAACGCCCGCGACTTCTTTTCCGCCCCTGTGGGCACCAGCCTGGGGGTGACCTACCTGCCGCTGACGCGCTCCGACGACTACCACGGCGCGGCGGACAGCACCGGCAAGGCCGACCTGAAGGTCAATGCCCTGGCCTACCGCCAGTTGTGGTTCAGCGACATCTGCGGGCGCCTGTGCACGCCGCAGTTCATCGTGCCCTACGCCGACATCGAGGCGCGCGGCCCCGGCGCCGCCGAGCACAGCCGCGAGCGCGGGCTGGGCGACCCGCAGGTGGGCGGCACGCTGTTCTTCATCGACGAGCCGCAGACGCGCACCTACAGCGGCCTGCTGGCCCTGGTCAGCCTGCCCCTGGGCGAGTACCACGCCAAGGACCCGGGCGTGTCGCCGGGGGCCAACCGCTGGGCCCTGCACCTGAACTACAACTACACCCGGGGCGTCGGCGAGAACTGGGTGCTGGAAGCCAACCTCGAGGCCCAGCTCTACGGCGACAACGACGACTACCTCGGCGCCACCCTCGAACAGAAACCGCTGTACCGCCTGCAGGCGTTCGCCTCCTACGACTTCACTCCCGCCACCTACGCCGCGCTGCGGCTGATCGCCGCCGACGGCGGCGCCCTGCGCCTGGGCGGCCACGACATCGACGACAGCCACCAGCGCTACACCCAGGCCGGCTTCGAGGTCGGCCACTGGCTGGACAAGCGCAACCAGGTGCTGCTCGGCCTCACCCGCAATGTCTCCACCGCCAACGCGTATGCCCAGGACAACCTGCTGCTGCGCTTCGTCCACGCCTTCTGAGGTCGCCGCCATGCCCCTTCCGCGCAATCCCTCCCCGGCCCTGCTGGCGGCCGTGGTGCTGTTCGCCGCCATCACCCCGGCGGTGCTGCTCACCGCCCCGGCCATCGCCAGCCAGCTGGCCACCCAGCTGCAACTGGCGCCGGCGCGCATCGGCGACCTGTTCGCCGTCGAGCTGGGCGCCATGAGCCTGGCCACCCTGCCTTCGCTGTTCTGGCTCAGGCGCGTGGACTGGCGCCTGGCCGGGCTGCTGGCGGCGCTGGGCTTCATCCTGGCCAACCTGGCCTCGGCCAGCGCCAGCGGCTACCAGGCGCTGCTCGCCCTGCGCGCCCTCAGCGCCTTCTGCGGCGGCTCGCTGATGATCCTCTGCCTGTCCTGCGCCGCCGGCATGCCCAACCCCAGCCGCGCCTACGGCATCTGGGTGCTCGGCCAACTGGTGCTCGGCGCCGTCGGCCTGGCCGTGCTGCCGCGCCTGTACCAGGCCTACGGCCTGGGCGCCGGCTACCTGGCGCTGGCCGGGCTGATGCTGCTGGCGCTGCCGCTGGTGCGCGCCTTCCCCCGCGGCGCCGTGGCCAGCGCCGGCAGCCGCGGCGCCGTCGAGGCGCCGCGCTGGAAGATCGCCGTCGCCATCCTCGGCCTGCTCGGCTTCTACGTCGCCCTCAGCGCGGTCTGGACCTTCGTCGGCGCCATCGGCGAACGCGCCGGGCTGGCCGCCACCCTGGGCGGCGAGGTGCTGGCCGTGGCCACCCTGGCCGGCATCGCCGGGGCCGCCTGCGCCAGCCTGGCGGGCGAGCGCTGGCGCCGCGAACGCCAGCTGGCCGGCGGCTTCGCCCTGATGGCCGTGGCCATCCTGCTGCTGCTCGGCGCCCCGGGCCTGGCGCGCTTCGCCCTGGCCGCGCTGCTGTTCAAGTTCACCTGGACCTACGCCCTGCCGTTCATCCTCGCCTGCCTCGCCGAGCTGGACGCCAGCGGCCGGCTGATGAGCCTGAGCAACCTGGTGATAGGCGCCGGCCTGGCACTCGGCCCGGCCCTCGGCGGGCGGCTGATCGGCGCCGACGGCGGCTTCCACGGCCTGCTGCTGGGCGCCGCCGCGCTCACCGCCCTGTCCCTGCCGCTGATCCTCGGCAGCCGCCCGCGCGCGGCGGCCGCCACTGCGCAACCCCTGTGAATCCCTGTGAACACCTATAAACACCTATGAATGGAGCCTTCCATGACCCGACGCACCGCGTTCTTCTTCGACGAACTGAGCCTCTGGCACAGCGCCAGCCAGCACGCCCTGTTCCTGCCCGTGGGCGGCTGGGTGCAGCCGCCGGCCGGCGGCGGCCACGCCGAATCGCCGGAAAGCAAGCGCCGCCTGAAGAACCTGATGGACGTTTCCGGCCTCACCCGCCAGCTGGACCTGCGCAGCGCCGAGCCGGCCAGCGAGCGGGACCTGCTGCGCGTGCACCCGGAGCGCTACCTGCAACGCTTCAAGGCCCTGAGCGACGCCGGCGGCGGCGAACTGGGCGACCACGCGCCCATCGGCCCGGGCAGCTACGAGATCGCCAGGCTCTCCGCCGGCCTGGCCACGGCCGCGGTGGACTGCGTGCTGCGCGGCGAGGCGGACAACGCCTACTCGCTGTCGCGCCCGCCGGGCCACCACTGCCTGGCCGACCAGGCCATGGGCTTCTGCATGCTGGCCAACATCCCCATCGCCATCGAGGCGGCCAGGGCGAACCACGGCATCGAGCGGGTGGCGGTGGTGGACTGGGACGTGCACCACGGCAACGGCACCCAGGCCATCTACGAGGAACGCGGCGACGTGCTGAGCCTCTCGCTGCACCAGGAGAACTGCTTCCCGCCGGGCTACGGCGGCGTCGCCGACCGCGGCCGCGGCGCCGGCCTGGGCGCCAACCTGAACGTCCCGCTACCGGCCGGCAGCGGCCACGACGCCTACCTGCAGGCGCTGGACGAAATCGTCCTGCCGGCCCTGCGGCGCTTCCGCCCGCAGCTGATCGTCGTCGCCTGCGGCTACGACGCCAACGCGGTGGACCCGCTGGCGCGCATGCTGCTGCACAGCGGCTCCTTCCGCGCCATGACCGCGCGCCTGCGCGAGGCCGCCGAACAGCTCTGCGACGGGCGCCTGGTGCTGGTCCACGAGGGCGGCTACGCCGAGGCCTACGTGCCCTTCTGCGGCCTGGCGGTGCTGGAGGAGATGAGCGGCATCCGCACCGCGGTGGACGACCCGCTGCTGGACTTCATCCAGCTGCAGCAGCCGGGCGCCGAAGCGGCGGCCTTCCTCCGCCAGCGCGTGCAGGACCTGGCGCGCCAGCTCGCCGACTGAGCCCCGATGGCCGGTGCCCCGCACCGGCCATCGCTCCGTTTGTCCAGGCGCCGCAGCAGGCACCGCGCACGCGTGGTCCAATCGGGACAGGCCGGGCGATTGCTGCCGGCCAGCGAAACGGAGGCCACGCCATGAGCACCCTGACCATCGAAGGCTGGTGCAAGACCAACCCCGACGCCCAGCCCATGCCCATCGAGGACATCCACTTCTACCTCAGCGGCACCGACCGCCGGCACCTGGAAGACGCCGAGGAGGAACTGCAGCGCACCCATGAGCCCGAGCGCTGGGTGGACGTCGACATGAGCACCCTGGAGCTGAACCTGCCCGAGGAATACAGCCCGCTGTCCGACTGCCGGATGCGCGTCTACCTGGACCGCGACGAGCGCGGCCACTTCCACCTGGTGGGCCACCGCGCCAGCGACGGCAGCCTGATCTACAGCAACGCCGTGCTCATCGACCAGTTGCTGTGATTCAGGCCGCGCCCAGGGCGCAGGCGCGGTAGTCCTTCGGCGAGCGCTCGAAGTGCTTCTTGAAGGCGCGGCTGAAGTGCGCCGAGTCGGTGAAGCCCCACTTGTAGGCGATGGTGGTGATCGACTCGCCCCTGAGGATGGGGTTGGCCAGGTCGTCGGCGCTGCGCTGCAGACGCGCCCGCTGGATGTAGCGGCAGACGCTGTCGCCCTGCTCCTCGAACAGGCGGTACAGGTGGCGTACCGAGATGTTCAGGCGCTGCGCCAGGCCCTGGGGGTTCAGGCCCGGCTGGGCGAGGGATTCGTCGATGACCTTCTGCACGTAGCTGCGCAGGTTGCCGCCCTGCAGCGCCTCGCCGCCGGCCGGCGCTTCGTCGCTGGCGCCCAGGGCCGTGGGCAGCAGGGCGATGAAGGCGTTCACCAGGGCCTCGCTTTCGGCGCCGGCGGGGCTCGAGCCGGACTCGCGGCACAGCTGGTCCACCAGCAGGTGCAGCATGCGCCCGCTGGCGCAGGCGGCGGAGACCTTGCCGAACTTGCTGCGCCCGGGCAGCACCTTGTCCAGCGCCGTGCGCGGCAGGTGCAGGGAGGCGTGCTCGATGAGGCCGAAGGGGGTGATCTCGCAGCTGCCCACCGAATCCATCAGCAGCAGCTCGCCGGGGGCCAGCTGGATGTCCACGCCGTTCTGGCTGACCTGGGAGAAGCCGCTGCGCTGGCTGATCAGGAAGCAATGGCGGTCGTCGTCCTGGTCCGCGTTGAGGCGCTTGCGGGCGATCAGCCCGGCATTGGTGCGCAGGTGCGCCATGGTCAGGCCGGAGTGCGATTGCGCGTGGATCTCGCCGATGAACAGCGAGCGGCTGAAAGCCAGCTGGGTCTCGAACTGGCCGCAGATGGCGCGCAACGCCGCGCTCCAGCCTTCCAGCCCGACCTGGGCCGCGTGATGGGCTTGCATACGCACCTCCGTAGGGTGGCCTTGTTGTTGTCGCGAAACAGTTAACATGTTATCTAATTGCCCGCAACGAATTTCTGACAGCCGTTTCCCATGCAGCCTGCATGCCAGTGGCCTTGGATAAACAGTGAATGAAAGAAGCGCGGCAAGCCGCGCTCAGAGGTCGCCGAGCAGGCGCCCCAGGTGGAACAGCGTGCGCAGCAGGTGGTCGCGCTGTTCGCGGTCCAGGCGCAGGTAGCGGCGGAAGCTGGGCAGGCGGTTGACCACCTCGCTGGCGGCCATGTGCTCCAGGCGGATGCGCCAGCGCCCGGCGCCGAACTCCAGTTCCAGGCGCTTGAAGTCCAGCGGCGGTAGCGCCCGTTGCAGGTGCTCGTCGGCCGCCAGGCGCTCGGCCAGGCGCGCGCCCAGGGCCGCATCGCCACTGCGCTGCCGGCATTCCACCCCCCGGCGCCGCAGTACGCCCCGGTGGCGCAACTCGAAGCGCGCCTCGCCAGGCGCCAGGGCCGGTCCCTCGACGACGAACTCGGTGAGCACCAGGTGCATGAGGAACTGCGCCTGGGGCCGCTCGCGCAATTCGAAGACCAGCCCGCCGTCCACCGTGCTGAAGCGCCCGGCGCCGGGCGCCAGGGCCTCGAAGGCCAGGCCGCCGAGGTTGCGCCGGGCCTGCTCCAGGGTCACCCCCGGGCGGTAGCCCGAGGGCGGCCGGCGCAGCCAGTCAGACAGCCTTGGAAGCATGGCCATAGAACTCGCTGGAATGGATGCCGGGTTCGGCGCGGAATTCCTTCTCCAGCACCTCTTCCACCGGCACCGGGCGGAACGGGTTGACCTTCTGCACCAGCAGCGTCCAGACCAGCGCGTAGGCGGCGGTCAGGCCGAGCATCACGGCGAAGGGCAGGTAGATGTCGGTGGGGTTCATGCCCGGCGGGGTGATGTACCACATGCCGATGAGGATACCGACGCTGGAGACGATCTGCGGCAGCGGGAACAGCGGCGAGCGGTAGGCGCGCGGCAGGTCCGGGCGGCGGATGCGCAGCAGCACCACGGAGAGGGTCACCAGCAGGTAGGCGGTGCTCCAGGCGCAGACCGCGGCCAGCACCAGGTTCATGATGTGGTCGGTGTTGCCGCGCAGCCACAGGGCGTGCAGGCAGGGGATCAGCACCGCCGCCAGGATGCACAGCACCGGGGTCTTGAAGCGCGGCTGCAGGTAGGCGAAGCACTTGGGCAGCGCACCATCCACGGCCATGCCGTACATGATCCGCGGCACGCCGGCCATCAGCGTGTTGATGGTGGCGGCGCCGGCGAACAGGAAGCCCACGCCCAGCCACAGCGGGCCGACCTGGCCCATCACCTGCTCGGCGAAGCGCGGGATGGCCATGGGGGTATCCAGCAAGTGCACGCCGGCGGCCGGGTCGAGCAGCACGTTCTCCACCTGGCGCTTCATCGCCGCGCCGTAGATGAACATGCACGAGGCCACGCCGAACAGACCCAGGGCCATGGCCCGCGGCATCACCCGGGCCGAGTTGCGCAGGTCCGGCGCCAGCGGGGTGACGAACTCGCAGCCGACGAACATGAACATGGCCATGCCCACCAGCGAGAGGATGGTCTGCAGGTCGGTGCCGACCAGGGAGGCGCCGAACCAGCCGTCCAGCTGCACCGCCGGTGCGGCCAGCAGGCCGAGCACGCCGAACACCATCAGGGTGGTCCACATGCCGAAGGTCAGCACCACCTCGGCCTTGCCGAAGGCGTTGACGCCGAACACGTTGAGGATGCCGAACACCACCACGAAGCCCACGCCCAGCAGCCAGGAGCCGCCGGCGGACTCGGCCAGGGTGTTGAGGTGCTCGAAGTTCACCAGCGCCATCACCCCGGCGAGGATGGTCTCGGCGGTGCCGGCGAAGACGTGGACGATCAGGTAGGCGGCGATGGTCCCGGTGATGGCGAAGAAGCGCCCCATGCCGCAGGAGATGTAGTCGTACACCGAGCCGCTGGTGGGCAGCATCGAGGCCGCCTCGGCGAAGGTGGTGGACTGCGCCAGCATCAT
Source organism: Pseudomonas sp. RW407 (assembly GCF_003176655.1). Taxonomy (NCBI): domain Bacteria; kingdom Pseudomonadati; phylum Pseudomonadota; class Gammaproteobacteria; order Pseudomonadales; family Pseudomonadaceae; genus Pseudomonas; species Pseudomonas sp. RW407. The sequence goes on from NZ_QGSL01000091.1 coordinate 955,535, forward strand.
CAGCATGGCGATCACCATGGCCGCGGCGAAGGCGCTGCCGCCGATGCCGAAGCCCATGGTGGCGGTGAGGATGACGGGGCTGGCCATGATCAGGCCGATGGTGCTGGCCAGGGCGGTGGGAAAACCGACCGAGCCGCGCCTCAGGTGGGCGTCGAGCTGCTGCTGGATGGACATGGTGGTGGGCCTCTAAGCAGATGTTCTGGTTTGTTGTGGCTTAGGCATGCAAGGGGCGATGCCCCGTCGCGGCCGCTTATTGTTGGATTGGCCGCGCCCCACCCTCCCCTGCGCCGGGGCGCCGGCAAGCGGCGCGGTGGAGCCTGGCGCCCACTGTGCGCCCGCGGCCTGCTGGCGTCTTGCCCAGGCTTGCCGGCGGACTTGTCCACGGCTGCCACGCCGGCAGCCGGGGTCATGCCCGCCTGGCAGCCTCGGACAAGCCGCCGGCGCAGGCCGCCGCTAGCCTGGGCCATCGACCATCGCAGCCCAGGAGCCGCCCATGTCCAGCCCGCTGACCCCGATCCTCC